>NZ_JBNNIO010000003.1:440794-813329 GCF_050269555.1 Bacillus sp. NPDC077027
TGTAACGGGAGCCACCGGAGCAACAGGAGCAACAGGTGATACGGGAGCCACCGGAGCCACGGGTGCTACCGGAGCTACAGGTGATACGGGAGCTACCGGTCCAACAGGTGCAACGGGAGCCATAGGTGATACGGGAGCTACAGGAGCCACAGGTCCAACAGGCTCAACGGGAGCCACGGGAGCTGGGTTAGCTGAATTTGCATATGTGTACAATCTAAGTGCTGAAACAGTAGCTTTAGAGGCTCCAGTGATTTTTGACTCAACGGGAATCATTACTGCTGGTATTACACATGCCCCTGGAACAGCTCAAATTATCGTAACCACTCCAGGAAATTATGAGGTTACTTTTTCAGTCTCTGGTGTAGAACCAAACCAATTCACCTTATTTGTAAATGGAGGCCCTGTGACGAACACAGTTTATGGTTCAGGAGCCGGTACACAGCAGAATAACGGTCAGGCAATCATTGCTCTAGCGGCTGGGGATACACTTACTCTTGTCAATCATACTTCTGCCGCAGCAGTTACTCTTCAAACTCTAGCAGGAGGGACGCAAACAAACGTAAACGCTTCTGTTGTGCTTAAGAAATTAGATTAAGTAAATACGATTACTACGAAAATAAAATAAAAAATCTTTATTGAAAGGAGGAAAGGTCATCTAATAGAGAGTTTTTAGCAAAACCTCCCTAACGACCAATTCCCTCCTTTTTTGAAAATAGGTGCATATGGTTTTTGTCCATGATCAAGCAAAGCCGCTATTTGTGCTCATTGAACAAAAAGACAGTTATAAGGATAAAACATCGTGATATGATTGTAAAAAGAAGGTAAGTATACGAGCCGAATACTGATCTGTACATCACAACGGCATTGAAATATTTGAAAATGAATTACAATGAAAAGAAAAAGCTACTCAAAAGGTCACTTTTGATGACATTTTGAGTAGCTCAATAAAATATTATTTTTTCACAGCATGTATATAATGAACCGTTTCGAAAGCAGACAGATCATCCGTTCGATTATGAAAGAAACGATCGTTTATCTTTTCAGGAGATAAATGCTCATATATGAGCAGGCCTGATGATTCCAATATCTTTTCAATTTCTTCATAAGTAAAACATGATTTCATCGGCTCTCCACTTGCTGTGGCCATTTTTACCATATTTTCAACTCTGTTGAATATTCCTTTTTCTTCAAAGAGCTTTTCGTCCGCATAATCAAAAACAATTGAACTGCCTGATGGAACTTTAGAAAATAATTGACTGATCAAACTTGTATTTTCTTCTTTCGTTAAATAATAAGAAACACCTAAAAGGCTGAAAAAAGTTTTTTCGTTTTCAAATCCTTCAATCTCTAGACTTTGATAAGAAAATCCACGGGCAAAGTCCATTGGGACAAGATGAAGATGATCTGGGATGTCATAATGAGCATTTTTCAACCGATTCTTTTTGAATTCCTGTGTGGCAGGGTGATCGACTTCAAAGATTTTCAACCTGTTTTTCAGCTCTGGATATCGAAAACAAAACGTATCCAGTCCGGCTCCAAGGATAACGTACTGTTTTCGTCCAAATGCAACTTCACGAAGCAATACATTTTCGCAATATGCTGCACGCGCCAATGGCGTTGGAGAAAGCTGGACTTGTGTAACCCATTTTAATATTTCTTCTGAGTTATTCATGAATTTTTTGGCACTGTCTTTGTTGAAAAACTGTATTCCTTTAATCATATTCTCGCTAATATCTAAAAACTCTTTTTCTGTAATGAGCTCTTTTGCAATGAAATCATCAAATATTTTTGGTGTATCATACTGACTGTGATAAGCTCGGCCAAAAGCCGAGATTAAAGAAGTTAAACTGGACTTATTTTGATTCATGCTTAGTCCCCCTCTGAATAAAAAAAGATTCCCCTGGCCAGGAGAATCTCATTATACACAAAAGTTTATTAACTTAAAAGTATAGCATATCTAAATTTTTTTGTCAATATAATATTGGGTTTTTGTTTGTTTTTTGACACATAATTGACGTGGTTCTTTTAAGTGAAGTGCATTGTCTCTAGAAGCAACATGATTAAAAAGCACTTTCTATATCACAAGAAAATGCTTTTAATCGTTTATTGAATGCCTTCGCCTTTTAATTCACGCTGAATATCAAGCTCAGCTGCCTCTCGGCTGAATTTCGGCAGGGTAATGAAATAGAAGAGGAAAACGAGTAAAATCACGAATCCCATACCGTAATAAATATAAGATAAATTCGTAATCAGCTTTGGAAATAAGAAAGCGATAAGTCCTAATGTTAATGATTGAGCGAACATCGTGAGTGGGTCTACCCAACCAGAAACGCGTCCCATCAGGCGCGGATGGACAATCTTTGGCAGAGAGCCACCAATGACAATATTAATTGGGCCAATACAAGTGCCTATCACAAATGAAGTGATATAAAATAGCCATAAAGTATGAGTTGATCCAAGGACAAAAATGAGAACACCTGCAATTAAAATAGGGATCGACATTAAATATTGCATTTTCACTTTTTTGGCAAGGATCGTTCCAACACCGCTACCAACGAGAAGTCCTGCACCGATTGCAATGGTGAAAAAGGACGTATGTAACTCAAAATGATCTGGCGAGAGGCCATACTTCATAGAAAACATTGGGAGAACAGCGAAACCCCCATTAACAAGACCGAAAACAAAAAATCCAAAAATTAAAGAAGCCAGTAATTTATTTTTTAAAATGTAAAGAATGCCTTCTTTAAAATCTTGAAGCGATGTTTTGAACGACATGCTTTTCCAGCCAGCTTGTCCATTTGGTTGACGTGCTTCGAGTGGAATTTTACAAGCACGAATGAGTATCCCAGATACAATAAAACTAATCAAATCGATGGTAATTGCACCATGAAGTCCAATTGTTTTATACATGATGGCGCCAATGCCAACACCAAATACCATGAATAGACTAAAGAGCATTTGATTTAAGCCAGCGGCTTTCGCATATTGATCTTTATTTAAAATGGCCTGTACGAGAGATGCCTCAGCTGGATAGAAGAATTTCGTAATGGCACTACGTATAAATAAGATCAAGAAAATGAGCGGAAGTGAATTGAAATAAATCACGATAAATAATACAATCGTCAGCCCAGCTCGAATCCAATCACAATTTTCTGCGACTTTTTTACGATCAAAACGGTCTGCGACAACGCCAACCATAAAAAAGACAAAAATTGTCGGAAGTGAGTACATCAATTCTGCTAGCGTGGCATATGCAGGCTGATCGCTAAAATGGTCAAGTAAATAAAAGGCAAAAGCCATATTACCCACAGTTGTCCCCATTTGTGAGGCAAGTGCCGCAAAAAAGAGACGAACAAAATTTCGGTTTTTGAAAATATCCATAAATACGCTCCTTAACCTGAAGATCCCACTTTATATCATATAAAATTTTAAGCTTTCATACAATTTTTTTTACCTACTGGCTAATAGTCACAGGAGTTCCGTTCGGTACAATAGAGGCAAGTTCTATCACATCATCGTTATACATGCGTATACATCCTCTAGAGACAGCTTTACCAATTGAAGACGGGTTATTCGTGCCGTGTATGCCATAATGAATTTTCGAAAGACTTAACCAGTAAACACCAAAAGGGCCTCCTGGGTTTGGCTCTCTGTTCACAATATAATAAGAGCCTGTTGGTGTCATATTCAGTATTTGACCAGTCGCAATTGGGTAAGAACGAATCAGTTGTGCCCCAGAAAAGAGAACAAGTCTTTTTTGTGAAATAGACACAGAAATTCGATAAGGGATCGTGCTTGGATCAGGCAATCCAGGAATGATGATCACTTCATTTGGATAGGGTTCTCGACTTTCAAGTGCAGGGTTTGCTGCTTTTAAGGCAGCGCTTGTTGTTCTAAAATCAGCCGCTATAGAAGCGAGTGTCTCTCCGGTTTTAACTGAATATCTTAGCAATTGAAGACAACTCCTCTTATTTGAATAAAAAGGAGCCATAATTGCCGTCATATGACATATGGACGGAATTAGGTCCTGTAAAGTTTCTCCTAACATCTGTTATCAAGGTCATTCCCTTTTATACATATGCAAGAGAAGGTGAGTTGGCATCATTTTATCTGGCTGATTTTAATGTAAAAAACGTTAATTCTGGTTTCGCCAAAAAACGTAGCGGAAGTCTTGTTGTCCCAAGGCCACGATTGACATAGATTCGTTTGTTTTCCATTTTGTATAGTCCTTCAATGTATGTCACGCCAAATGGTGCGGTTAAAATAGGACCATAAAAGGGAAGTTGGACTTGTCCGCCGTGTGTATGACCAGATAGCTGTAAGTTAATAGGCACTTGTTTTAATTCAAGCGCCGCATCAGGCTCGTGCACCAATAACATTGTAAATAAAGAAGGTGAGACTTCCCGTTTGATCAGTTCATAATTAGGTACGCTCATCATCAGATCGTCTAGTGTTGCAATTTGAATACGCTCTTTATCTATTTCGAGATGAAAAACGGCATTTTTATATAAGGTAAACCCACATGCCATCATGGTTTCTTCATATAAATCAATTCCAAACGAACCGTAGTCGTGATTTCCACAAATCGCAATTTTCGCATGCCGTGCTTGTAAATCTTTTAAGTAAGCTTTCGCTTTGTCATGCTCATTGATAGATGATTGAAAATCGACGAGATCACCTGTGAATACAATTATATCGGGGTTTTCAGCATTGATTTGTTCTATGACCTTCCGTATATCTTTTTCGGTGAATGAATCACTTAAATGGATGTCACTAAACTGAGCAATCTTGAAGTTGTGAAACGCTTTTGGAAGCTGAGAATCTTTAATTGTGAGATAAACCGATTCAAATGTATGTGGTTCTATGTAACGCGCATAGCCATATCCGAACGTAGATGTAATAAAACCGAGTACACCAATCCCAGCGGCACCTTTGAGAAATTGTCTGCGAGATATATGTTTCATGATAGACTCCTTAAAAATAAAAATAAGTATATCATGGAAGCCGTAAAATCTCTTCTCATATGGTATAAAGAAGGGAAAACATGATATGATGACAGAATAATGAATGAATAGTCATTCAAAACAGAAGGGGGAAAACATATGACAAAACAAACCGTCATTATAACGGGAGGATCTAACGGAATGGGGAAGGAAATGGCGACCTATCTAGCCTTAAATGGATGGAATGTTGTCATTACAGGAAGAACACAGGAAACGTTAGAACAGACAGCAGATGAAATTCAGAAAAAAGGGGGAACGATCAGCTATTTTCAAATGGATGTTCGAAACCCAGATGACACAAACAATATGGTGCAATTTGCTGTGAGTACGTTTGGAGGTATTGATGCATTGATTAATAACGCAGCAGGCAACTTTATATGTCCAACTGAAAAACTTTCGCCTAACGGATGGCGTGCAGTCATTGATATCGTTTTAAATGGAACGTTTTTTTGCAGTCATGCCGTCGGAAATTATTGGATACGTCAAAAGAAAGAAGGTAGCATTGTGAACATGGTTGCCACTTATGCGTGGGGAGCCGGTGCTGGCGTTGCTCATTCAGCAGCAGCGAAAGCGGGTGTCCTTTCACTAACCCGGACACTTGCGGTTGAATGGGGAAAACAATATCGCATTCGTGTCAACGCTATCGCACCAGGCCCAATTGAGAGGACAGGAGGTGCAGATAAACTATGGGAATCTGAAGAAGCAGCTCAACGAACGCTTGATAGTGTACCTATGGGTAGACTTGGAACACCGGAGGAGATTGCTCAATTAGCTCATTTTCTTTTATCTGATCAAGCCTCTTATATAAATGGTGATTGTATCACAATGGATGGGGGGCAATGGCTGAATCAATCACCATTTTGAATCATCGTGTAAGACCTGCTTTTGATATGGTATAATCACACAAAGAGAGAAGCAGGTGATAAATATGGTCGATCCATTGGATATTTTAACGAATATTGATGATGTTTTCCCACACTACCAAGCGATTTTTAGTGCTGAAGAACAAAGAGTGATAGGCTATGAGATCTTGGGGAGATTTAAGCTTGAATCAGAGACCCTTAGTCTAGGCTCTTTCTTTACAGACCCATCTATTCCAGATGAATACAAGTTGGAAGTAGATCGAAAAGTAGTGGGGAAAGCACTCGACTATTTCACATCAGCTGATGAGGACTTGCTCATTTTCATTAATTATGATGCCAATGTATTAATGCTCGATCATGGAGAGAGCTTTTTGGCCTTTTTAAAAGAATATGAGGCAAAAGGTATTCAGTTGAATCGATTTATTATTGAAATTACAGAGCATACATTTAGCGGTGACATCGAACAGCTTTACCATACGTTAACGTACTATCGTACATATGGAATTAAGATTGCCGTGTCTAATATAGGGAAGGAGAGTAGCAACCTTGACCGCATTGCACTCCTTTCACCTGATTTATTAAAGATTGATTTACATGCGCTTAAAGCCTCATCACCGTCTCCATCATATGAATATGTGCTTTATAGTATTTCGTTGCTTGCTAGAAAAGTAGGTGCAGCACTCATATATGAAGACATTGAGGCGAATTTTCAGCTTCAATATGCTTGGAGAAACGGCGGGAGGTATTTTCAAGGATATTATCTCCATCAACCCGAAGAAGACTTGATTGATCGTAACAAGATGAGAAGTCAATTACGAGCAGAATTCCAGCAATTTATTGCTCATGAGAAAAAGAAACTCGAGACAGTTTATGAGCACTCAGAGACCTTTTACAAACGAATTCATCAAGCTGTGACAACATTAAGAAAATCCTGTGCGTCCAATGATGAACTGATTCAGAAATTAGCATTTGAGTTAACGGATTGCAGTTTTCGCATTTATATGTGTAATGAAGAAGGGTTTCAAATTACAGGAAATGTATTTAAACAAGAAAAGGAATGGTTATTTCAGCCTGAATATGTAGAAAAAAATTGGAGCTGGCGGCCATACTTTTTGGCGAATATTTTGCAAATGAGGATAAGTGGTAAGGGCTTTTTTAGTGATGTGTATAGCGATATAGAAACAGGCGAGCGGATTAGAACGTTTTCTTATCCGTTAGAAGGGGACATGTATTTATTTGTTGACCTTCCATATGCTTATTTATATGAACAAGATGGTTTAATTTAAAAAGCGGCCTAGAGGTCGCTTTTTATTGTGTGAAAACTGATATGAACAAAGAAATAAAAAAATTGTTGACAATGACACTGATAATCATTATCATTTAGTTATAGAGAGAAGCTACTCTCTGTTCCCCAACCCCTCTATCAGATCAAGATCCAAAAAACTTGGCGCTACCCCCGCCAAGTTTTTTTTGTGTTTTTATCACGATCCTTCCATGCATAGGACATCCTTATCCTTCCATACACCTAAAATGATGGGAATTGAAGTGGGAGGGAACAACATGATAAAACGTGATAAACGGCTACTGATTGATTTGCCTACTCCAGATCATCCAGACGCAAATGGTGCTGCTGCTGTACAGGAGCTACTTGGCGGGAAGTTTGGTGAAATGTCTACATTAAATAATTATATGTTTCAATCCTTTAATTTCAGAGGCAAACGGAAGCTCAAGCCGTTTTACGATCTTGTCTCAAGTATTACAGCCGAAGAATTCGGACATGTAGAACTTGTGACAACTGCCATTAATTTAATGATTACTGGAACAACATTTAATGGTGATCCAGATACAACGCCTCTTAAGGCGGCAGTTGATAAACGGAATACACAACATTTTATTCAAACTGCTCAAACTGGATATCCTTTTGATTCTATGGCAAAGCCTTGGACAGGGGAAAATGTCTTCTCAAGCGGAAATTTAATTCTTGATCTGCTTCATAACTTTTTTCTTGAATGCGGCGCACGAACACATAAAATGCGTGTATACGAAATGACAGATCACCCCACAGCTAGGGAAATGATCGGTTATTTACTTGTTCGGGGTGGCGTGCATGTTGTGGCATATGCGAAAGCACTCGAAGTGGCGACAGGGGTAGATGTAGGTAAAATGTTACCTATTCCAAATTTAGACAATAAATATTTTGACACTGCGAGAAAGTTTGAAGAGCGGAATGTGCATACCAAGTTGTACACATTTAGCGACACCGATTATAAGGACATCAATCTGATATGGAAAGGGAATCATCCGATTGATGGAAAGCCACTCACTGTCATTGAGGGAACACCAAAAGGTGCACCTGTACCAGACTACAGGGAGCTACCTGAAGAATTTGCACCTGGCATTTCGAAGGAAGATTTCGATGAAATTGCAAAAAGGCTGATGAGATCTGCTGGGCTTTAATAAACAACATGAATGAGATGAGAAAAAAAGACTCAAAATAAAAAAACTGATTCTTTTTCTTTTTTTGAATTCAGGAGGAAAAATATCATCTGAGAACACTTTATGGTATGATGCTTTGTAGGACTTGTGTATAATCAATACGGGTTCATCTTGAGTTGTTTTTTTGAAAGGAGTCTTTTTTTAGAATGTCACAATTAATGGGTATCATTACAAGGTTGCAAAGTCTTCAAGAGACAGCGGAGGCTGCAAATGAGCCGTCACAGCGTTATTTTGAAGTGAATGGTGAGAAGATCTGTAGTGTCAAGTATTTTGAAAAAAACCAAACGTTTGAGTTAACCGTTTTTCAACAAGGGGATAAGCCAAACACTTTTCCATTTGACAACATTGACATGATTTCGATTGAAATCTTTGAGCTTCTACAATTATAAGTTGAAATGAAATGTTTTTTCGGGGTAACACCTGTCCGTATTGCCGCCAATTCAAATGCATGCGTCGCTTGATGACGGCATCATCAGGTGAAGAGGAGATCATAGAACATCTCATTCCTTTCTGATAGAAGATTCCAATAAAAAGGAGTTTCTCTTGTGAATCATTCTTTTTTCTACAATCTTTCAGAAGATCAGTTAGCGTTTTCGGATGTCATCATGAGAATGAAGGACTTTATTCTAAAAGATCCTAGGTCGGTCTATGTTCTATCAATTGGCACCGATTCTCAGGTCTATCAGAATGAAACAAAGTTTATTACAGCACTTCATCTTCACCGTATAGGAAAGGGGGCTTGGGGTTGTTTAACACATTACGTGCTGAACAGACCTGTGCACAGTCTTCGAGAAAAAATTTCATTAGAAACAGCATTTAGCCAAAAGGTATGTGCAGACATCCTTGATGGACATTTGACAGAATTGATGGATCTGCTCCTCCCTTTTGCTGAGGAAGGAGCAGATCTTCGTTTTGAAGTTCATTTGGACATTGGTAAAAAGGGAAGCACAAAAGAGCTGATTCAAGAAATGACAGGCATGATCACAGCGATGGGAATAGAAGCTAAAATCAAACCAGATTCTTATACAGCGTTCTCTTATGCGAATCGATATACAAAATAAATTCCGTCAAAATTCCCCATCAGTTGTCGAAATGTGCGGTTGACGATTTCATTCTAGTTCCTTATTCTAGCCTTATAGAGAAGAAGCAGACATTCAAAGCCTGCTAATCAATATAAAAGCATATATGAAACAGGGGGCATGATGTTGAATGAGCGTCATCGAAAATCGTTTTAATGAAGAAGAAAAAAAGCTATTATTAAATGTATTACTGAATCAGGATTATGCTGTCGAATTATTAAGCAGTGAGATCAATGATATAGAATGTGGAACAAAAAATGTAGACGACAATACGTATAAACAGTTGATAACACTGTATGACAGAGTAAGATTTGAGAATTAATATCGGTTTAACATTCTATTAGATACTCATCCGAGTATCTTTTTTATGCAGGAAAATCTTTCGACAAATTTCGTTTTAGTTTATGCTAAATGGTATACGGGAATGTATGATTGATGATCGAGAGAAAAGGGGTCGATGAAACATGATTGATATACAACCAGATCAATTGCTTGAATCAACTGTAGCGGAACATATGATTGATGCAGATAAAGTAGCTCATGTCCAAATCGGTAACAATTTAGAGCATGCTTTGTTGGTACTGACAAAAACCGGATATACAGCGATACCTGTACTTGATGCTTCTTATCACCTCCATGGATTAATTGGAACGAACATGATTATGAATAGAATATTTGGTCTTGAACGAATTGAGTTTGAAAAACTTGACCAATTAAAAGTAGAAGAAGTCATGGTAACAGATATCCCAAGACTAAAAACAAATGATCCTGTCATTAAAGGTGTGCATGCTGTTACAAACAACGGTTTTGTTTGCGTTGAAAATGAGGATCAAGTGTTTGAAGGAATCTTTACTCGTCGTGTTGTTTTAAAGCGCTTAAATGAAGTCATACATTCCCAAAAAAAATGAGCTGTATATCAGCTTATTTTTTTTGCCTTCATAAGAAAAGGTTTATATAATGATCAATATAAAATAAGAAAAACTTATAAAGAAAGGAAGAGCGCCTGTTGCAACTTCAAGAGCTACACATGCTTGTTGTACTTGCTGAAGAATTGAATATGAGGAAGGCGTCAGAGCGTTTATTTGTGTCTCAGCCCGCTTTATCTCAAAGACTGCAAACGATTGAGAAAGAATGGGAAACAAAAATTTTTTTTCGTTCACAAAAAGGATTAACTGTCACTTCGGCGGGTGAACAAATCATTCAATTTGCAAAAGAGGTCACAACAGAACAGAATCGTGTAAGGGAACGAATCGATGAGCTTGAAGGAGAGATTCATGGAACTTTAAAACTAGCAGTCGCCTCTATCATAGGACAGCACTGGCTTCCGAAAGTATTAAAGCGATATGTAGAAAAGTATCCAAATGCGAAAGTGTCTCTTGTGACGGGATGGAGCAGTGAGATGCTCAAAAGCCTTTATGAAGATCATGTGCATATTGGGATAATTCGCGGGAATCCAGATTGGAAAGGGACAAAGGAATATTTGATGATAGATCACTTATACTTGGTAGATACAGTCATTAAAGATGTTGATGATCTCATTCAAACAGAACGCCCATTTATTCAATTTAAAAGTGATAGCACGTATTATCAAGAGATTCAACATTGGTGGCATCAAAAGTTCAAAGTATCACCAAAACAAACCATTCTCGTTGATCAAATTGAGACGTGTAAACAAATGGCTTATCATGGGATAGGCTATGCCATTTTACCGTCTGTCACTTTATATGATCATGAAAAAAACGTTCATAAAACGCCACTCGTTGATGCGAGCGGAGAGCAAATAGGGCGAGACACATGGCTTTTAGGTTATGAAGCCTCCTTTCAATTAAAACAGGTACAAGCGTTTGTTGGTGTTGTGAAAGAAATGCTTGAAACAGATTCGGTGTAGGCATCCTCAAAAAAAGAGGGTGCTTTTTTTCTTATTTTCGTCATTTTATTTGACAATGAAAATCATTATCATTTAAAGTGTACATATGATTATTGAAAATGATTATCATTTAGACGAGGTGACCGATAGATGAAAGCACTAATTACATTTGCAAGTATGTCTGGAAATACAGAAGATATTGCGATGATCATTAAAAATACACTCGAAGAAAACGGCGTTCAAGTCGATCTGCTTGAAATGGATGAGACTGAAGTGACAACCCTAGCTTCATACGATTACCTTTTTGTGGGTTCTTACACTTGGGGTGATGGTGATCTTCCATATGAAGCAGAGGATTTTTACGATGATGTTTCCTCATTGCAATTAAATGGTGTAAAGGCAGCGACCTTTGGATCAGGTGACTACGGGTATCCAAAGTTTTGTGAGGCGGTTCATACATTTCGTGAGATGTTAAAAACAACAGGGGCATCGGTATTTGAAGAGATGTTAAAACTGGAACTCGCACCAGATACGGATGAGGATGTGGATTGCTGCAAAGAGTTCGCAACGAGCTTTTTAACTTGGGCTACTTTGTCTGAGAAAAGGATTGAGAATCATGTTTCATAAAGGTGCTACCGCAGTTGTCGCTTCGAATCAAGTAGGCTACTTTGTCGCTGTCAAACGTGAAGGTATTTTTCATTATAGCTATGAACAAGGCTGGCATCAGCTATTGAAACTAAAACATAAAATACATGCCATTACATATATCGGCCCTTACTTGTTTGGTGTTGGTGAAAATGGAACTGTCATTCGTTCATCAGATCAAGGGGCGACATGGGCAATGTCCTCATTCCCGACAAATGCTGTCATTTGGTCTATTACTGGTAATGATGACGGCTTTGTCTGTGCGCATGGAAAGCACTCTATTTACATATCAAATGATTTCGGCATTTCCTGGGAAATTATGAAACCGTTCGAGCATATTGATCATCCACCAGTCATTCGCTCTCTTTGTTTGGCAGGGAAGACGCTTTATATCGGTACACAAATTCATGAGCTTCATGGCGGGATTTGGTCGTATGACCTGCAAACAGAAACGATTCTATTAATAAATAGAGAAGAACATCGTATGACGGCCTCTATGTTGCTTTACAATGAACTTTGGCTTGTCTGTGCTCTTGGCTCTAAAAAGGGAAGAAAAGGGGCTGTCCAAGTATTAAATCTTCATACAAACGTTGTATATGATATACAGTCACAAGCGGTTGTCGGAGAAGAATCCTTTTTGGACGTTTCTGAAGACAACGGCATTATATATGTTACCACTTCACAAGATGAGTATGGCTTTTCGAAGGTGTATCAACTTGATGTTCACCATAAAGAGTTGAAGTGGTTTGATATCATCAAAGGTCACGGTTTTCGTGTGGCGAATCAAAATGAGAATTTTTTCTGTGCCGGACTGTATGAAAGTAAATTTGTTAGACCTTACGAGGAATCTGCACTGATTCATTAATGATCACAAGGAGGAAACGATTGAAATGGGAAATGTTTTATTAGTATATGCCACAATGTCCGGAAACACTGAAGCGATGGCAGATTTAATTGAAAAAGGTTTGCTTGAAGCTGGAGCAAGTGTTGATCGTCATGAGGCGATGGATATTGACGCCGAGCTTTTAAATGATTACACACAAATCATTTTAGGTGCATATACGTGGGGGGATGGCGATCTGCCAGACGATTTTATTGATTTATATGAAGATATGGATGATCTTGATTTGTCTGGGAAATCCTTCGCTGTGTTTGGATCTGGTGATACTTCCTACGAGCATTTTTGCGGAGCGGTAGATCTAATTGAAGAAAAGGTAAAAGAACTTGGAGGAAATGTTGTCTTACCATCTATCAAGATTGAATTAAATCCAGAGGGTGATGAAGAAGAGGAATTAATTTCCTTGGGGAAGCAATTTGTTCATATCCATCAACAAGAGGCCGGTTAAAACATACTGGCCTTTTTTTCTGACAAAGAGAACACAATTCTTTCACTTGTCATTAAAACTTTCCTTTGGTACAGTAATGAGGTAGAAAATAAGAGGAGGACATACATACATGAAACAAATGGACGCAAATGAAATTATTTCATTTATTCAAAATAGTACTAAATCTACACCGGTTAAAGTTTACATCAAAGGTGCTCTTGAAGGCATTCAATTCGGTGAGAATGCAAAAACATTCATTACTGGAAACACAGGTGTTGTGTTCGGTGAATGGAACGAAATTCAAGAAGCACTTGAAACAAATAAGGATAAAATTGAAGATGTAGTCGTTGAGAATGATCGTCGTAATTCTGCTATCCCAACACTGGATCTGAAAAACATCAAAGCACGTATTGAACCAGGTGCGATCATTCGTGATCAAGTAGAAATTGGTGATAATGCAGTTATTATGATGGGTGCTTCTATTAACATCGGATCTGTGATTGGTGAAGGTACAATGATTGATATGAACGTTGTACTTGGTGGACGTGCAACTGTCGGTAAGAACTGTCACATCGGTGCAGGATCTGTACTTGCTGGTGTCATTGAGCCGCCATCTGCTAAACCCGTTGTTGTTGAAGATGACGTTGTCATTGGAGCAAATGCTGTTGTCCTTGAAGGCGTAACAATCGGAAAAGGTGCTGTTGTTGCAGCAGGCGCAATTGTTGTAAACGATGTAGAGCCATATACGGTTGTAGCAGGTACACCTGCGAAGAAAATCAAAGACATTGATGAGAAAACAAAAGGCAAAACTGAAATTAAACAAGAACTGCGTCAATTGTAAAAATATACGCAGCTTAAAGTGAGAGAGGCGTGGATTTAAGCATCCACGTCTTATTCGTATAGAGGAAAGGGAGTGAGTCCATTTGTTAAATCATGAGCAACTCATATCAATTCGTCGAGATTTGCATCAAATCCCTGAACTTGGCTTTCAGGAATTTAAAACACAAGCTTATCTCTTAAAGCACCTTGAAGCTTATTCAGGTAACCGAATTGAAATTGAAAAATGGCGAACAGGCCTTTTTGTAAAAGTGAATGGAACAAGCCCATCCCGTATATTTGCTTATCGCGCTGATATGGATGGATTGTCTATTCCAGAAAAAACAGGATACCCATTTTCATCAGTCCATGAAGGGCAGATGCATGCATGTGGACATGATCTTCATATGACGATTGCACTCGGTGTCATTGATTATTTCGTACACAATCCAATCAAAGAGGATCTACTGTTTTTATTCCAACCAGCTGAAGAAGGCCCCGGTGGTGCTGAACCTATGCTTCAAAGTGATGTCCTAAAGAAATGGACACCCGAGTTTATCACAGCCTTACACATTGCCCCGGAACACCCCGTTGGAACGATTGCGACTAAATCAGGCCTTTTATTTGCGAATACAAGTGAATTAATCATTGATTTAGAAGGAAAGGGAGGACATGCCGCCTACCCTCATTTAGCAAATGATATGGTGGTTGCAGCGAGTAGTCTTGTTGGACAGTTGCAATCTGTCATTTCTAGAAATGTAGATCCTTTAGATAGTGCGGTTATCACAGTAGGAACCATCACTGGAGGCACTGCACAAAACATTATTGCACAACATGCTCGGCTAGATGGAACCATTCGTACGTTGTCATCCGCATCAATGGACAAAGTAAGAAAACGGATCGAAGCGCTTGCAAAAGGAATTGAAGTTGGCTATGAATGTCAAGTTACGGTTCGTTATCCATCGTCGTACTATCAGGTGGATAATTCTAAAGTGCTGACAGAAGAGTTTATGTCCTTTGTGACGGGCCAGGGACTCGCGGAAGTGATTGAGTGTAAAGAAGCGATGACAGGCGAGGATTTTGGCTACATGCTGAAGAAGTATCCTGGGTTTATGTTCTGGCTTGGGGTGGATTCTGAGAATGGATTACATCATGCCAAGTTAACACCTGACGAACGTGCCATTGAAACAGCCGTTAACGTGATGACTGCCTATTTTAAAAAGCGATCAGGCGAGTGAATAATCAAGTCTGCACCTGAGCACCTTATGAATAGGAGGTGTTCTTGATTATGACAAGAATCGGTGTAGAGCCATCATTATCAGATGTTGAAGAGCTACTTAAGCAAAAAGGCTATGAAGTTGTGAGGATTCAAAATGAACAGCACATGGAAGATTGTGACTGCTATGTAGTGACAGGTCAGGATTCAAATGTTCTTGGAATCTCAGATACAGTAACAAAGGCATCAGTGATTAAGGCATCTGGCATGACAGCAGATGAAATTTGCCAAGAAGTAGAGCAACGTGTTCATTAAGATGAGAAAAACCGGGTGTAACCCCGGTTTTTCTTATGCCAATCCTTTTTGCTGGTCGAGAAAATTTGTGGAGTATTCGCTCTTACGTCATTACAACCCACCTGCAACAACATGATCATATGATCGACATTGTCATCTGGAGATAGTTCAATGTCGACAAGTGATTGCATCGTACCTCTTGAATGATTGCTCACATTCAATATACTTCGGATTGGAATAAAATGAAGCGTTCCGTCAAAGCTTCGCAATTGTGTTGTGCGAAGTCCAATTTGTTCAACGATGCCATCAAAACCTGCTACCGTAATATATTCACCGACACCAAATTGTTTTTCAAGCAAGATAAAAAAACCTGTGACAATATCGCTAACAAGTCCTTGTGCGCCAAATCCAATCGCAAGTCCTACCACGCCAGCACCTGCGAGTAATGCAGTTGGGTTATAATGGGATAAGTCGAGTATCATCACAACCAGTATAAAAATTAATGCATAGGCGAAGATGTTAAGCGTAAGGCTTTGAAGGGTTTGAGCCCTAGCTAAAGAGACTTCGTGTTTTGAAGAAAATTTTCCATATGCGCGCTTAATCATCCGGTTACCAATGGCTCTATCCACAAAATAAATCATAAAAATGACAAGTAGTTTGAATAGAATCAAACTGGCAGTCATGAATAGTGAAAACCAATCAATTTGCTGAACTGCCTTCATCTTTTTCAAAATCCTATCTATGTACATCTATGAAATGGAAAGCTAATCATTTGTTCCCGTATGCCAGTCATGTTAAACTTTTCATAGATAAGCTCTACATGAACTATAGGTGTTAATTAAATTTATTATTAATTAATATTGACTAAAAACACCTAAAGTATTATAATTGTATTTGTGAAGTTATTAACTAAATGAGAATTTCATCATTGAATTCTCACTTTGGATACAGCTAAAAAGACTGTATACTTATACTATTTTTATTATGGAGGGATTTACATATGGCAGAGCGTTTTGTAGGAAAACAAGCTCCACGTTTTGAAATGGAAGCAGTACTTTCAAACAAAGAGTTTGGTAAAGTAAGTTTAGAGGAAAACATTAAAAATGATAAATGGACAGTGCTTTTCTTCTACCCAATGGATTTCACATTTGTTTGCCCTACTGAAATTACAGCGATCAGTGATCGTTACGATGAATTTGAAGATCTTGATGCAGAAGTGATTGGAGTATCTACAGATACAATCCATACTCACCTTGCGTGGATCAACACAGATCGCAAAGAGAATGGTCTTGGTGAATTAAGATACCCATTAGCTGCAGATACGAACCATGCTGTATCTAGAGACTATGGTGTCCTAATTGAAGAAGAAGGGATTGCACTTCGTGGATTGTTTATTATCAACCCAGAAGGCGAACTTCAATATCAAACAGTATTCCACAACAATATCGGTCGTGATGTAGATGAGACATTGCGTGTTCTTCAAGCATTACAAACTGGTGGACTTTGCCCAGCAAACTGGAAGCCTGGTCAAAAAACACTTTAATTTATAGCTGAGGAAACAAAAAGGTCTAACAATCGTTAGACCTTTTTGTCTCTAAACATCAAACTTGTATGGAGGCGGATCGTGATGAAATTGCGTCAACCAATGCCAGAACTAACTGGTGCAAAAGAATGGTTAAATGGAGAAGTTTCAAAAGATGAACTAATTGGTGATAAACCAACATTGGTTCATTTCTGGTCAATTAGCTGTCATCTTTGTAAAGAGGCAATGCCTCAAGTCAATCAATTTCGTGATCAATATCAAGATCAACTAAATGTGGTGGCAGTGCATATGCCTCGTTCAGAAGATGATCTTGATTTAGATAAAATAAAAGAGGTTGCTGCAGAACATGAAATTACACAACCGATTTTTGTAGATAGTGACCATAAATTAACAGAAGTGTTTGAAAATGAATATGTACCAGCATATTATGTTTTTGATAAAACAGGCGTTCTTCGTCACTTCCAAGCTGGCGGAAGTGGAATGAAAATGCTTGAAAAACGTGTCAATCGCGTCCTGTCTGAATCTGAGAAAGCAGCAGAATAGATCACGTCCCCCAAAAAAATTGGGGGTTTTTTGTTGAACAAAATGAGGAGTCATATTCATCTCTTATGTTTTTTGGTAAGATCAATTTTTCAACATTATAGAAAAAAGGGTCTGTTATAAAAAAAAATCCTTTATTAAAAAGGAGTTATGACCTATTTACATTTTAAATTTGAAATGTTCATGTAAAATTTTTAACTTTTTACTGTCTGGAACGTTTTTTCACAAAAGGAATTTCCTTTTGGTAATTTTCTTTATAAATCAAGTAGTTTCAGAATTTAATCAAGTTTTTTACAATTTTTGAAAGGCCAGAAAAAGCCTTTAATGACAGTGAAATGGTTCGCCTTTTGTTCAAATAGGCAAAATTTTAGTTGAAAATACCTATCTGTTAGCAAACTGTAAAATGATAAAAAAATAGTTGATAAAATTAGTTTTCTAATCTAATATTTACTATAGAATATTTTTTATATGATGAGGGGGAAAACAATTGTTTAATGAGAGGGAAGCGTTACGTTTACGATTGGAGCAACTAAATGAAGCAGAAGTGAAGGTCATTCGTGAATATCAAATTGAACGTGATACCATTTATGCTAAATTAAGGGAATTAGATCGTCAGGGAACTGGCCTGACAACAGATACAAAAAAAGAGATCCGTCCAGAAAGAAAAACGGATTCACTACCTGTTTTAGCAGAGCTTGCTGCACAGGAAATTAGAAGCTACCAACCTCAATCACAATCAAGCATTAGTTCATCTTCATTAGGAACAGGTCAACTTCAAAATGGAGTACCAGTAGGTATCCCTGAAGGTACTGGAAGACGAAGAAGAGGAACGGCACGTCCAGGTTCTAAGGCGGCTAAACTTCGTGAAGCTGCAATTAAAACATTAAAACGCCATAATGCGGCGATTAAAAGCTCTGAACTTCAAAAGGAAATTGAAAAAGAGAGCGGGCTTGAAATTCCAAATATGACAACATTCATGCAAAGCTTAATCAAAATGTATCCTGAAGTGAAAAAGCCATATCGCGGACAATACATTTTGGAAGGCGAAATTCAAACAGATGAAGGATAAAAAAGAAACTGCTTGGCTTTAGGCCAGCAGTTTTTTCTTATTTCATTAGTCGCTTATTTTCTTTTTTCTGCTCAATTGTATATAAAATGCGTCGTTCATTGGTTGTTTCGTTATGTTGCTGCTTAAACCCATCAATTTTGACTGTCATTGCTTCACTATTCTGCTGTACTGCATCTAAGTGGATCTGGAGGTTTTGAACTTGTTCTTTTAACGTTTCAAGAATGGGTGCGATCTGTTCTGTTGATTGAATGACATGATCTTGGACAAGGGCGTGTTCATCTAACTGATTTGACCTGTCAATATCGGCAAAATGTGAAGCAATCCAATCATCACTTTCGTTCAGCTGTCTTTTATATGCTGCCAGCGTTTCATGAAAAATGATTTCTTTCGATTTTTCGATGTGTAGTAGCCTTTCTTGTGTTTCGTAAAAGCGTTGTTGAAGGGTCTTAACTCCTGACTGCATCACATCAAGTGTAGCGTTTTTCTCAGATAAGTCTTTTTGGAGACGATCAATGACAGCTGCGAGCGTTTTCCCTTTTTTTTCTTCTTTCGTAAGCTGTCCTTCTTTATCTTGCATTTGCTCTTTTAATTGGTTTGAAAGCTCTTGGTATTTCACAACCTTCAAGTGTAGCTTATGTTTTTCTTCTGTTTCTTTTACTCTTCGATACGTTTCTTTTTGTAGCAGCTCATGTAGAAGAACGATTTTATGTAGCAATTCTGTTTTGCTATATGAGAGCTCTTTTACTTTTGAGGTCACTTCGTTTTTGAGGATGGTCATTTCATCCAATTGGTGTTTTAATTTAGAGACATCCTTTTTCATGTCACTATATTCTTTAGAAAGCTTCATGTTTTTTTGATAAGTGTAATTTGACTGTAAGTCAGAAAACATTTTTTGATACTTAGCAGCTTCAGCTTTTAAGTATAAATTTTCTTGAGAGACATCATGGAATAGTGGAGAAGCGTTTCGTTTATTCATAGGTCACCCTCCTTATTCATGTTAACAATACAATATGCAAAAATAAGATGAATAGAACAACCTTGATCGGAAGGAATGATTCGATGAAGATATTACATGTAATCTTAGCTGGTGGACAGTCTAGGCGTTTTGGAGAGTTAAAAGCAAGCTATCGATACAAAGGTCGTCCATTATATCAGTTAGTGAAAGAACAGTTGCCAAATGAGGATTTGATGATCATTAGTCATCCAGATTTGGTATCCTTTTTTCAAGAAGAAGGAGAGAAAGAGGTTTTCTTAGATATAGAAGATGTACGTGGGAAGGGTCCGCTTGCCGGCATATATACAGCCATGCAAACGAAAAAAGCGGAGTGGTACATGGTGGTTGCTTGTGATATGCCATTTATCCAAGGGTTAACTGTAGAACGGCTCAAGGCTTACTGTGATGAAACCTTTGACGCGATTGTGCCTAACATTCATGGCAGACTCCAGCCGCTATTTTCCATCTACCACAGACGTTCGCTTTTAGCGATAGAACAATCATTTAAAAAAAACCAATTATCAATGAAGGACTTCTTTAATCACTTACATGTACGCTATGTGACAGAGAAAGACATAAATGCATCAGAGAATGAATTTAAAAATATCAATGAAAGGCGTGATTTACACACTTAACTGTATGATATGATACATAAAAAAGATTGGGAGAGAACAAACATTGCAAGAGCGCTATTCAAGACAAATACTCTTTCCTCCAATAGGTAATCAAGGACAAAGAAAATTAAACAACAGCCACGTTCTGGTCGTAGGCGCTGGTGCACTTGGAACAGCTTCAGCAGAAGGGTTTGTGCGTGCTGGGGTAGGTACGATTACAATTGTGGATCGAGATTATGTGGAATTTTCAAACCTGCAACGCCAGCAACTTTATACCGAAAATGATGCAAATGAGCGTCTGCCAAAAGCAGAAGCAGCCAAAAGGCGGTTACAAGAAATCAATCACGGAGTCAGTATTCATGCATTGATTGAAGATGCAGGAGTCGATTTGCTCAGACCATTGTTTCAACAAGCGGATATTGTCATTGATGCAACTGACAATTTTGATACAAGAATGGTCATGAACGATTTATCTCAGGAGACAAACACGCCTTGGATTTATGGAGCCTGCGTGAGCAGTCAGGGAATGTACATGGTGATCTTACCGAATGAGACGGCATGTCTTACTTGCTTATTTGAAGAAATACCAGTTGGTGGAGCGACTTGTGATACAGCAGGTATTATTGCACCAGCTGTACAAATGGTTGCTGCTTATCAACAGGCAGAGGCATTAAAATACTTAACTGGGCACAAGGAGCAGATAGAACGTTCTTTTGTCACATTTGATTTATGGCAGTCCTCTTTCTTTAAAATGGATCTTTCCATGATTCAAAATCAGGAATGTCCATCCTGCGGAAATGAAAGGGTGTATCCTTATTTACAGGAACAAAGAAAAAGGACGGCGGTTCTTTGCGGCAGAGATACGGTTCAAGTGATCTCAAAGGATTTAGCAAACATTCCATTTACTGAAATCAAAACGCAACTATCTTCTGTTTGTGAAATTGAAGCCAATGATTTTTTAATTCATGTTCATTATGAGGGGTTTCGTATTGTTCTTTTTCAAGGTGGACGAGCAATGGTCCATGGAACGAATGATCAAATGAAAGCTCATTCTCTTTTAGCAAGATTACTTGGTATATAGGAGGTAGGTCATGGTTGAAAAAAGACAGCCACTTCCCGTTGAAGAGGCAATTCAAAAGGTCAATCTCTATCAAAAAAAAGGGGAAGTAGAATGGGTGCCCTTAAAGGAGAGCTTACATCGATATTTAGCAGAGGATGTGCTGGCAGATCATGATGTGCCTGGATTTGATCGTTCTCCATATGATGGTTATGCTTTACGTGCGGAGGATACACAAGACGCATCAAGTGACCATCCGATTGAATTTGAGGTGATTGATCATATTGGTGCAGGTCTTGTTTCAATGAAAAAAATTGATCCTTATCAAGCTGTGCGAATTATGACAGGTGCGATGATTCCAAAAGGTGCAGATGTCGTCATCATGCTAGAATTGACAAAAACATTTGAACGAGCTGGTAAAGCTTATATGACTTTAAAGAGGCCTCTCCGAAAAGGGGATAACATCTCACGAAAAGGGGAAGAAACGAAAAAAGGTAGCTTGATGGTTAAAAAAGGAACAAAGGTGACTTCAGGTGTCATCGCATTATTAGCGACGTTTGGATATGCAATTGTACCAGTTGTTAGAAAGCCAGTCATCGGCATCATTTCAACGGGAACAGAACTCCTTCAAGTAAGTGATGCGTTAGTTGATGGGAAAATTCGAAATAGCAATTTAAACATGGTATTTGCCCAAATTCAAGAAGCAGGTGGTGAGCCACTTGATTTGGGCGGTGTTTCCGATGACTTTGAAACGAGTTATGAAGCTGTCAAAGCAGCTGTTAGCAAAGTAGACTTTCTCATTACGACAGGTGGAGTATCTGTCGGAGATTTCGATTATTTGCCGGCAATCTATCAAAAGCTTGGTGCGAAGGTATTATTTAATAAAGTGGCAATGAGACCAGGTAGTGTAACAACTGTGGCTGTGCAGAGCGATCAAAAGCTATTGTTTGGGTTATCTGGAAATCCAGCTGCCTGTTTTGTGGGATTTGAGCTTTTCGTGAAGCCAATCATTGCTTCATGGTGTTTAAAAGAAAAACCATATGCACTTTTTGCTGAAGCAGTGCTAACAGATGATTTTCCGAAACCCAATCCATTTACTCGCTTTGTAAGAGCTGAGACTCGTTTTGCTAGAAGTCAGCTTGAAGTCACCCCAACAGGACTGGATAAATCAAGTGCTGTCACTTCAATTGCTGAAGCCGATAGTTTCATCGTACTTCCAGGAGGTACAAGGGGATTTAAAACAGGTGATAAGGTGAACGTATTATTGTTTAAGGAAGAAAACGGAAGTGAAGATCCGTGGATTAATATATGAATATTTTACAAATTGTGGGTTATCAAAATAGCGGAAAAACGACTTTTATCGAAAAAATATGTAAACGGGCTGATCAAAATGAGCTGAAGTTTGGCTGTCTAAAACATCATGGACATGGCGGAAAACCAGACCGTATGACAAAAGAGAAAGACTCAGATCGATATCTAGATGCTGGTGCGCTTGTTGCCGGTGTTGAGGGCGAGGGAGAGTTTCACTTGATGGTCAATCATATGTCGATGGATTCTATTTTAATTTTATTGAAGCATCTTCCGATAGATGGAATTTTGATTGAAGGCTATAAACAAGCGCAATACCCTAAGATAATTTGTGCTAGGAATGAGCAAGAGCTAAAAGAACTGGCTGCCCTTTCAAATGTGCAAGCAGCCATTTATTTATCAGATTACTTGAGTACAAAAAATGAATATCCGTTTCCTGTTTTTTCAGCATATGAAGAGCAAGGTGTGGTATTTGCTTTAAACTTACTTAAGGAGGCTAAAGCATGAATGAGTTGTTTAAAATAACAGATCAGCCAATCGATGTGAATCAACTGATTGATCATGTCCAAAGACGAGAAGCTGGTGCCATCACAACCTTCGTTGGTACAGTGAGGGAATGGACAAACGGTAAGAAAACATTACGATTAGAATATGAAGCGTATCCGCCGATGGCCGAAAAGATGCTAAAGCAAATCGGCAAGGAAATTCAAGAAAAGTGGTCAAATACAGTCGTAGCAATAGTCCATCGAATTGGTATACTCGATATAACAGATGCAGCAGTTGCTATTGCTGTATCATCTCCTCACCGGAAGGCGGCCTATGAAGCCAATGAGTATGCAATTGAACGAATCAAACAAATTGTACCAATTTGGAAAAAAGAATATTGGGAAGATGGGGAGGCGTGGATTGGTGATCAGCTTGAAACGATATCTTATCCGGATGGAAAACCAAAAGCTCACCATTTAAATCGGAAAGGAGAGGTGCATTTTGATTAAGGTATTATTGTTTGCCGGACTTGCTGAAAAGGCCGGCAAACAATACATGGTCATAAATAA
The DNA here is from genome assembly GCF_050269555.1 of Bacillus sp. NPDC077027. Classification (NCBI taxonomy): domain Bacteria; kingdom Bacillati; phylum Bacillota; class Bacilli; order Caryophanales; family Bacillaceae; genus Bacillus; species Bacillus sp. NPDC077027. The sequence continues at coordinate 464,579 of NZ_JBNNIO010000003.1, forward strand.
AGAAAAAACAACGATAGATGATATTAAAATAGAATTACAGGAGGTGTATGGTGTTGATACTGCAAAAAAAGTGATGATTGCAGTCAACGAAGTTTATACGAGGGACAATGTCGAAGTGTTTAGCGGGGACACTGTTGCATTCATTCCTCCTGTAAGTGGTGGATAAAATAGGTTAGAGGGATTGGTTATGGCACATTGGCTGTAACCAATTTTTTAAGTGTGAAAAGTTTGCAGAGGTGGTTGAGTGTGATCTTCATAAATGAAACAACCTCTTCGTGCTTTTAAAATGTGAGGGTCGAGCTGTTGAATCAGATCGTATAATTCGCTAATACGCCTTACATTAAAGTCTGTTCGTGCTTGAAGTTGTTCCTTCAATTCCTTCGTACTGACGATACTTCCTTTCTTTTCTTTAATAATGTCAACACATCTTGCTGCATAGAATACTTTGTCAGTTGAAGGTTTACTTTCCTTCATATCGAGCAGTTTTAATTCATGATAGACCACTTCTCGTTCCTTTCGAAAGTATTGCCATGCTTCTTGTTCCTTTTGATAAAGTAAGATTAATTGCTTTTTTAATTGTTCTCTTAACATTCACTTGACTCCATTTCCACTATCATTTACCCTACCTCTATTTTACATTATATGAAAAAATAACTTTCAATCAAGCAAAATCCCTTTTTTTTTAATTTTTTAATATGAAAGTATTGATACTAAAGTCTTAGTTGTTCTGTAAAAGAAACATATGGTAGTCCTAAAATGGCAGGAGTAGCATGAATAACAGGCTTTTTTTAATAAAAAATTGTTGTATCTTAAGAAAGTGCGTTTTTTTATGGAAAAGGGTATTTATTCCGTATAACAATCTATTTCATTTGAAAAAAAGTTTTTTACACTTCGATAAAGCAACTTTCTATACTGTTTTGACGTAATTGAAGAGCTTAAATCAACAATTTGTGTTAAAAAAAGGGATTATAGGATGGTCATTCTAAAACAACGAACAGGAAAATAAAATTAGAAATAACTAAACTGGCAATCTTTTGATAAAATAGAAGAATGGTTAACATTCATGAAACATATTGATTCGTCATTCGTAATGTTTACAAATAAATAGATATAAGGGGGAGTACAAAAATTGAATGAAAAGACAAGTTTGAAGCCTTCCATTTGGGGGATTTTCACCAACCCAACAGAGCATCTCAGACGGGTGCGTCAGTTTCCGTTGATATGGCTACCACTACTATTTGTGCTTGTTTTAACTTTGATTGATGCTTATCTACTTCCAAAACAAATGATAACAGGTGACATGACAGCTCTTAGGGAGATTGATCTGCCTCTAGCGTTGATCACTGCATTTTTAGGCACGCTACTTGCAACAACAATTGCCGCAGGGATTTATAAGTTCATCGTTTTTTTAGCAAAGGGCGATGCAACGTTTAAGCAGCTTTTTTCTGGAGTTTTACTTATTTTACCAATTAACATCGTTGGCACAATAATTCAAAAGCTGGCCATTACCTTATTTGATCTAAAGAAAGATGTGGTCGTAACATCACTAAATGCTGTCATTCGCCTCCCCGAAGAATGGCATGCTGTCTTATCAAATGTAGATATCTTTACCATTTGGAGTTATATTTTAACAGCCATTCTGTTTATGCAAGTGGGACATATGTCCAAAAAAGCTTCTTGGATTACGGTTGGTATTTTCTATCTACTTTTGATCGTCTTTACATACATAGGTGCTACGATTCTTATTACAGTGAAGCAATGGGGGGCTTAAAAGTTGATGAAAAAAATCATCATTGGTGCGATTGTGATTATTGCAATTGGTCTTTTTATTGGATTTAATATCGCAAAGAATCAACAGCGAACTGTCTCAACTGTTGAACTGAAAACAGTGCAGCTAGCGGAAAAGGAAATCAGATCAACTGTGATGACTCCTGGCACGCTCACCTTTTCTGAGGAACAATATGTGTTCTTTGAAGAAAATAAAGGTTCCATAAAGAACATTGAAGTAAAAGAAGGGGACAAAGTAGAACCTGGTTCTGCATTACTTACATACGAGAACAAGGAGCTTCAGCTAGAGAAGGAGCAGCAAGCCTTGGCTATCGAATCAAGTCAATTAAAGATCGAGCAATTACGCGAACAACTGAATGAAAAAAAGGATGGCTCCTCAGATGAACCGGAGCTAACATCAGCTAATCGAAACCAGCTTGAAATGGAACTGAAAGCGGCTGAATTGGAGAAAAAACAGGCAGAACTAAATCGACAAAAAGTACAAGATCAAATTGATGATCTCACCATTTATAGTGAATTGAAAGGCACAATTATTTCAATTCATCATGAGGCCACTACTGCGAATAAATCAGATATTCAGCAGCCGGTCATTCATATCGGAAATGAGAAAAAAATGGTGGTACGTGGCGTTTTATCTGAATATGACACTTTAAAGGTAAAGAAGAAACAAAAAGTGAAAATTACATCTGATGTGATCCGTGGCAAGAGCTGGGAAGGGGTTGTCAAACAAGTCGGTCTTGTTCCTGACAATCCTTCTACAGAGAATACAAGTGCGGAGCAGACTGTGCAGTATCCGGTTGAAATTGAGATAAAAGGAAAAAAACCAGAAGGTAAACCGGGTTTTAAAATGATTATGGAGATTGAAACAGATAAACGAAAGGCACTTACATTACCGGATTTAGCTGTGAAAAAAGAAGATGACCATCATTACGTTTATGTTATACAAAAAAATAAGCTAAAAAAGATTCAGGTGGAACTAGGTGAGACAACAGGAAATCAACTTGAAGTAAAAAAAGGCCTCACAACGACTGATCAGATTATAGCGAATCCATCTGAAGACATGCATGATGGAATGGAAGTGAATGCTCAATGATTCAGCTTTCAACGGTCAAAAAGAGCTATCAAGTCGGCAATGAAACATTTGATGTATTAAAAGAGATAAATCTCTCTATAGAAGATGGAGAGTATGTGTCAATTATGGGGCCTTCAGGCTCTGGGAAATCGACCTTAATGAATATCATTGGGTGTCTTGATCGCCCAACGACTGGACAATATTTGTTTCATGGAGAAGACCTGTCAGTCTGTAAAGATCAAGAGCTTGCGGCAATCCGTAACCAATCAATTGGTTTTGTTTTTCAGCAATTTCAATTACTGCCGCGGTTGAATGCCAGACGCAATGTGGAGCTTCCGATGATTTATTCTGGCATCGGTCTAAAAGAAAGAAAAGAGCGAGCAGAGCACGCGCTTGAAAAAGTGGGGTTGGCAGATCGGATGCGTCATATGCCGAGTGAACTGTCAGGTGGTCAAAAGCAGCGAGTGGCAATTGCACGAGCCATTGTCAACGAGCCTAAGCTCATTTTAGCAGATGAACCAACGGGAGCTCTGGATTCAACAACGAGCACCTCGATCATGGAACAATTTACACGGCTAAATGAAGAAGGAACGACAGTGGTGCTTGTGACACATGAAGAGGAAATATCAGTTTACACAAACCGGACAATCATTGTCAGAGACGGTCAAATTGTTCAAGAAAGAATGAAGCAAGGAGGCGCAGGGAATGAGTCTATTTGAAAATATAAAAATGGCGCTCAACTCTGTGCTTGCTCATAAATTGAGATCGATTTTAACCATGCTTGGCATCATCATTGGTGTAGGTTCAGTTATTGCAGTTGTCGCTATTGGGCAGGGTGGTGAACAAATGCTAAAGGAATCCATCTCAGGACCAAACAATACGATTGATGTGACATATATGCCCTCTGATGAAGAGCTAAGTGCAAATCCCAATGCATATTTTGATGCACGTTTTACAGAAGAAGACATTCAATTGGTCAAAACACTAAGTGGTGTAAAACGAGTAGCTTCATCATCAACTCAAGGGATGCAGGTGAGATTACAGGATACAACAATTGATACAACAGTCAATGGAATCAATGAAGGATATACGAATGTTCATTCTCTTCAAATCGCTGAAGGACGAGACTTCAAAGAAACTGATTTTATCAGTGGTAGACGAGCGGCGATCATTTCAGCTGATCTTGCCAAAGAGCTCTTAAATGGAGAAAAAATCATTGGTGAAATTGTTTGGATTAACGGGCAACCAATTGAAATAATTGGGGTCCTAGAAAAACAAGCAGGTCTTCTGTCATTTGATATGAACGACATGTATGTACCATTTTCTATGCTGACATCTTCTTTTGGAATCAATGAATACGATAAATTATCCATTCAAGTAGCACATACAGACCAAATGAAAGAAGTGGGGAGTAAAGCAGCTATGCTGATCAATGAAAATCATCATACAGAAGATTCCTACGAGGTGATTAACATGGAGGAAATAGTCGCTGGAATTGGCCAAATCACCTCGGTGATGACGACGATTATCAGTTCTATTGCTGGGATATCTCTTCTTGTAGGCGGAATAGGTGTAATGAACATCATGCTTGTTTCAGTGACAGAACGAACAAGAGAGATCGGTATTAGAAAGGCACTCGGTGCGACAAGATCACAAATTCTCATACAATTTTTAATTGAATCCGTTGTACTGACATTAATAGGAGGTTTGATCGGAATTGCACTAGGCTTTGGAGGCGCCTCGCTTGTCTCACTGATTGCTGGATGGCCTTCACTTGTATCGTGGCAGGTTGTTTGTGGCGGTGTATTATTTAGTATGATCATTGGTATTGTATTTGGTTTAATCCCTGCAAACAAAGCAGCAAGGCTCGATCCAATTGCCTCTCTTCGATATGAATAAACCAAAAAAGTTCTTGTGCCACTTGGCATGAGGACTTTTTTTGATCCTTTTTTAGAACATTAGAATGAAATAAGAAATGATAGAAATGCTAATACCATCACATAAATCTCAATGTCACATATTTTTCAGTTTACAAATGGTACATATAAAGGTAAGATGACCATTGTGAAAGATTTTGATAGTTATTGGATGTATTTGATTGTTTTATATTGATAATGATGAAAAAACCGATTACAATAAAGATGCGCACAGAATGAATGCGTTTTCAATAGGGGGTGTTTTCAATGTTAACGCCGGAAAGACATCAATTAATTATCGATTACTTGGAAGAACAGGATGTCGTCAAAATACAGGACTTAACGAGTATGACAGATGCCTCTGAATCTACAATCAGAAGAGATTTGTCTGCCCTTGAAGAAAAAGGTTTTCTGAAAAGAGTTCATGGAGGAGCAGCAAAAATTTCAAGTATTCGCCTTGAACCTGACGTTTATGAAAAATCAGCCAAAAACCTTCACGAAAAGTCAGCCATTGCCAAAGAAGCAGTATCACTCTTAAAACAAGGCGACTGTATTTATTTAGATGCGGGTACGACCACACAGCAAATGATAGAGTATCTTGATCCGGATCAAGATATCGTCGTCGTCACAAATGGCGTGATGCACATTGAAGCACTCTTGAGAAAAGGGATTTCTTTTTACCTGATAGGCGGATCAGTGAAGCATAGAACAGGAGCAATGGTTGGAGCAGCAGCATTGACAGCGATGGACAACTATCGATTTGACAAAAGTTTTGTTGGAACGAATGGAATTCATCCTGAGGCTGGTTTTACAACGCCCGATCCAGAGGAAGCGCTCATCAAAAAAAAGGCAATGAAGCAGGCGAAAAAAACGTATATCTTATCAGATGCTTCAAAATTTGGAGAAATATCGTTTTCAGCCTTTGCTAGTGTACAAGACGCGGTCATTATCACAAACGACTTAGCAGAAGATGCATTCGATAATTACCATGAAAAAACGGTCATAAAGGTAGTGAAAACATGATTTACACAGTCACCCTAAATCCATCTGTTGATTATATCGTACATGTTGAGGACTTTGCTGTCGGCGCTTTGAACCGCTCGACCTATGACAAAAAATACCCAGGTGGTAAAGGCATCAATGTCTCAAGGCTTTTAAATCGTCATGGTGTCGAATCGAAAGCGCTCGGATTTATTGGCGGATTTACAGGGAAATATATTCAAGATTTCTTACAAAATGAACAATTACAAACTGCCTTTCATGAGGTAGCAGAAGATACTAGAATTAACGTGAAATTGAAAACAGGTGAAGAAACTGAAATCAATGGAATGGGTCCAAACATTACTGAAGCACAGTTTGAGGCGTTTCTTGCTCAATTTGATGCCTTGAATGAAGGAGATATCGTTGTACTAGCAGGAAGTATCCCATCATCAATGCCGCAAAACACGTATGAACGTATCGCATCAGTTTGTCAGAAAAATGGCGGGCATGTTGTTCTTGATATTTCAGGAGAAGCCTTAGAAAAAGCAACAGACATGAAACCATACTTAATGAAACCGAATCATCATGAACTTGGTGACATGTTTCATACATCCATTACATCTGTATCAGAAGCTGTGCCTTATGGGGAAAAGCTGCTTGAACAAGGTGCAGAGCATGTGATTGTGTCGATGGCAGGAGACGGCGCGCTCTTATTTAGCAAAGATGGTATTTTTCAATCAAACGTCCCTAAAGGTAAGCTAGTGAACTCAGTCGGTGCAGGTGATTCAGTTGTGGCAGGATTTTTAGCCGGAATTTCAAAAGGACTATCCATGGAAGAAGCATTTAGACTGGGTGTTACATCAGGAAGTGCTACAGCGTTCTCTGAAGAGCTTGGAACAAAGGAGTTTGTTGAAAAGCTATTGCCAGAAGTGAAAGTCACACGCATTTAAAGGAGGATTCATCATGAAAATCACAGAATTACTGACGAAGCATACAATCAAGCTTGATTTGAGCAGTCAGCAAAAAGAAGCAGTCATCGAAGAGCTTGTCACCGTTTTAGATGGGGCAGGAAAATTAAATGATAAAGAAGGCTACAAAGAAGCAGTCCTCAATCGTGAGAAGCAAAGCTCAACAGGAATTGGTGAAGGGATTGCCATTCCTCATGCCAAAACAACTAGCGTAAAAGAGCCTGCTATTGCATTTGGACGATCTAAATCAGGTGTTGACTATGAATCATTAGACGGTCAACCAAGTCATCTTGTGTTTATGATTGCTGCGACAGAAGGAGCGAACAATACACACCTTGAAGCGCTTTCTCGTCTGTCCACACTCTTGATGCGTGAAGAAATCAGAAAACAACTCCTTGAAGCGCAATCAGAAGAGGAAGTTATCGAGATTATTAATGCACATGATCAAGATGATGATGAGGAAGAAGAGCAAGCAGAAGAAGCATCTTTTGAAGGATCAAAAGGCAAGATTTTAGCTGTCACTGCATGTCCAACAGGAATTGCTCATACATTTATGGCAGCAGATGCACTCAAAGAAAAGGCTAAAGAGCTTGGCGTTGACATTAAAGTAGAAACAAATGGTTCAGGTGGTATTAAGCATGCATTAACAGCTAAGGAAATTGAAGAGGCACCTGCGATCATTGTTGCTGCTGACAAGCAGGTTGAAATGGAACGCTTTAAGGGCAAGCATGTCATCGAAGTCCCTGTAACAGCTGGTATTCGTCGTCCACAAGAGCTCATAGAAAAAGCACTTAATCAAGATGCACCAATCTATAAGGGTGCTGGTGGTGCAGTAAGTGACAAACAAGAATCTACAAGCGGTGGAAGAAGTAGCTTTTACAAGCATTTAATGAGCGGTGTCAGCAACATGCTACCATTTGTTGTTGGTGGCGGGATCTTAGTGGCCATTTCGTTTTTCTGGGGAATTAATTCAGCTAATCCAAAAGACCCTTCATTTAACGAATTTGCAGCTGTACTAAAAAGTATCGGTGGAGATAATGCATTAGCTTTAATTGTAGCGGTATTAGCTGGGTTTATTGCAATGAGTATTGCAGATCGTCCTGGTTTTGCACCGGGTGTAGTTGGTGGATTTATGGCATCCTCTGCAGGTGCTGGATTCTTAGGTGGTTTAATTGCTGGTTTCTTAGCGGGTTATATCGTCGTTCTATTGAAAAAAGCATTTACGTTTATTCCTCAAGCATTAGATGGAATTAAGCCTGTACTATTGTATCCATTGTTTGGGATTTTCTTTACAGGGATCATTATGCATTACGTGGTTAACACACCTGTAAAATATATTATGGATGGTTTAACGAATTGGCTGGAAACACTTGGAACTGGGAACCTTGTTTTAATGGGGATCATTCTAGCCGGAATGATGGCAATTGATATGGGCGGACCAATCAATAAAGCGGCATACACATTTGGTCTTGCGATGATTGCTGCAGGTAACTTTGCACCTCACGCAGCCATTATGGCAGGGGGGATGGTTCCTCCACTTGGTATTGCACTTGCGACAACCATTTTTAGAAACAAATTTACAAAGCGTGATCGTGAAGCAGGCATTACATGTTACTTTATGGGGGCGGCATTTATAACTGAAGGTGCCATTCCGTTTGCCGCAGCAGATCCGCTTCGTGTTATCCCTTCCGCAGTTATCGGGGCAGCAGTGGCTGGGGGATTAACTGAATTCTTTAGAGTCACCCTCCCAGCACCTCATGGTGGACTGTTTGTATTTTGGGTGACAAACCATCCGTTACTATATATGATGAGCATCTTAATTGGTGCAGTCGTCACAGCACTACTGTTAGGTATTTTGAAAAAACCTGTTAAACAAGAAGCGTAACATGAAAAGGAGCATCGCAAGAAAGCGATGCTTCTTTTTGTTTAGATTGAAAAAATTAGGAAATTATATCTAATTAGATGGTTGGTTTGTGAATTTTTAAATGACATATGATAAAGTAAAGTTATTGTATAACCGTTTTCAGTCTGACAGAAGAAAGTCTTAGGAGGAAGTAGCATTTTGAAAGAAGAAAACAAACATAATGAAAAAGAAATTGAATCTGGTGCTGAACAAGCAAAAATAAAGAAAAATTCTTTACTTGAATGGGTCAAAGCGATTTTAATTGCCCTTGCCCTTGTATTGCTTATTCGCACGTATATATTCGAACCATACGTGGTTGAAGGCGAATCGATGCAACCTACACTTCATGATGGCGAAAAGTTGTTTGTGAATAAAACGATTAATTATTTAGGCGGAGTGAAACGTGGAGACATCGTCATTATTAATGGGAAAGATGGCCAAAAAATTCATTACGTGAAAAGGTTAATTGGACTTCCGGGCGATACAATCGAAATGAAGGATGACACACTTTACATCAATGGAAAGAAAAGCGCAGAGCCATATTTGAAAGAAAATAAGCAGCATGCAAAAGAATATGAGGTTCACTTAACAGGTGATTTCGGTCCAATCAAAGTATCAAAGGACAATTATTTTGTCATGGGTGACAATCGATTGAATTCCATGGACAGCAGGAATGGACTAGGACTGATTGAAAAGGATCGAATTGTCGGCACTTCAGAATTTGTTTTCTTTCCATTCGGTGATATTAGACAAACAAAATAAAACCAAACCCTCTCATTCACACATAAAAATACACTTGCCATCTGTTGAAACAGGCAAGTGTGATGAGCGGTTTATCAAAATGCGACTCTGTTTGAAGAGTCGTTTTTATTTTGGGGCAAGAATTGTCACAATCAACACGATTGCCAGCACTGAAGCAAATACAGCTCCTACAATGGCAAGGACAGATTTAAACAATCCGACTTTGTGATCTGCTTTACCGCGTTTTTGCAAAAAACGTTTTGAAAAGAGATGGACGAATGTATAAATAAGAACAAGGCCAATATAAAGTCCAATGTCCTTCGCGGTAAATCCTGTCGCTGATAAGTAAATGCCTAAGAAAAAAACAAGTAAACAATATTCCATTAATGTTAATAATCTCAAAGTCAGTGAACTCCTTCTCGTTATCATTACTTGTGATTATAACATATTTGATAAAAACCTCGGATACTAATGGTTTCTAAGAGAGAGGCGTTTCTATCGCTCCTCATTCATGTTATACTGCATATGATGAACTAGTGATGGAGGATTAATAAATGATTGCAGTTAATAATGTTAGTTTGCGTTTTGCAGATCGTAAACTATTTGAAGAAGTAAATATTAAATTTACACCAGGTAACTGTTACGGTTTGATTGGCGCAAATGGAGCGGGGAAATCAACATTTCTAAAGATTCTCTCTGGCGAAATTGAACCACAAACAGGTGATGTTCATATGAGCCCAGGAGAGCGTTTGACGATCTTAAAACAGAACCACTTCGAATATGAAGAGTATGAAGTGCTAAAAGTAGTCATTATGGGACATAAGCGTCTTTATGATGTGATGCAAGAAAAGGACGCTATCTATATGAAGGCGGACTTTTCAGATGAAGACGGAATTCGTGCAGCAGAGCTTGAAGGAGAGTTCGCTGAATTAAACGGTTGGGAAGCCGAAAGCGAAGCAGCGATTCTTTTAAAAGGGCTAGGAGTTCCGGAAAGCCTTCATGAAAAGAAGATGGCTGAGCTTGGTGGCTCTGAAAAGGTGAAGGTTCTTTTAGCGCAAGCCTTATTTGGCAAACCAGATGTTCTTTTACTGGATGAGCCAACGAACCATTTAGACTTGCAGGCGATTAAGTGGCTAGAAGAATTCTTAATTAACTTTGAGAATACTGTTATTGTTGTATCCCATGACCGTCATTTCTTAAATAAAGTGTGTACACATATTGCTGATCTTGACTTTAGTAAAATTCAAATATATGTCGGGAACTATGATTTCTGGTATGAATCCAGTCAGCTTGCCTTGAAGCTGAATCAGGATGCCAACAAGAAAAAAGAAGAACAAATCAAACAACTTCAAGAATTCGTCGCACGATTCAGTGCGAACGCTTCTAAATCTAAGCAAGCAACATCGAGAAAGAAATTGCTTGATAAAATTACACTGGATGATATAAGACCATCTTCTCGTAAATACCCGTACGTTCACTTCGCACCAGAGCGTGAAATTGGGAATGACGTGTTGCAAGTAGAAGGTTTGTCTAAAACGATTGATGGCGTAAAAGTGCTCGACAATGTCAGCTTTATTATGAATCGTGAAGATAAAATTGCTTTCTTAAGTCGTAATGAGCTTGCTGTTTCTACACTATTTAAAATTCTTGCTGGAGAAATGGAACCAGATAGCGGGACTTTTAAATGGGGTGTGACGACGTCTCAAGCATTCTTCCCGAAAGACAACAGTGAATACTTTGAAGGAAATGATCTTGATCTTGTTGATTGGCTTCGTCAATATTCACCACATGATCAGAGTGAAAGCTTCCTGCGTGGCTTCTTAGGCCGCATGCTCTTTTCTGGAGAAGAAGTGAAGAAAAAATCTAGCGTTCTTTCTGGAGGAGAAAAGGTACGTTGTATGCTATCAAAAATGATGCTATCAGGTGCCAATGTCCTGCTTCTTGATGAACCAACGAACCATTTAGACCTTGAATCAATTACAGCGCTCAATAACGGTTTGATGGGCTTTAAAGGTGCAATGCTCTTCTCATCTCATGACCATCAATTTGTAGAAACAATTGCGAATCGAATTATTGAGATCACACCAAACGGTATTGTCGACAAACAAACTACGTATGATGATTTCCTAGAAGATCAAGAAATTAAACAAAAACTAAATGAGCTTTATGCTTAATAGAAAAGACATCCACTCTTGTGGATGTCTTTTTTGTTGTGCTTAAAATGCCCAGTTCCCTTGACGAAAAATAGGCTCGCGCTTGCCGTCTTTTGTAATGCCGTCGATATTCATTTCCTTAGAACCAATCATGAAATCAACATGCGTAATGCTATTGTTTACGCCAGCTGCATCTAGCTCTTCTCTTGACATACTTTTACCGCCATCGATATTAAAGGCATAGCCGCTACCAATTGCAAGATGATTTGATGCATTTTCATCATAAAGTGTGTTGTAATATAAAATATTTGAGTTGGAGATAAGCGAATCGTCTGGAACGAGTGCAACCTCACCTAAATAATGAGCGCCTTCGTCTGTTTCAATGAGTGATTTCAGAATATCTTCACCTTGCTCTGCCTTAACATCAATGATGCGACCGTTCTCAAACGTCAAAGTAAACCCATCAATGATATTTCCAGCATAGCTAAGTGGCATTGTACTTGAAACGGTTCCGTTCACTCCGTCTTTTTTAGGTACTGTAAATACTTCTTCTGTCGGCATATTTGCCATGAAAGAAACACCTTGCTCACTTACACTTCCTGCTCCAACCCAAAGGTGTTTTTCGGGAAGTTCAATGGTTAAATCTGTTCCTTTCGCTTGATAGTGAAGTTTATGGTAGTGTCTTTCGTTAAGTACTTCTACTTTTTCATTTAATGCTTCATCATGCTTTTTCCAAGCATCCACAGGCTCTTTTTGATCCGCACGTGCAACCTTAAAAATATTCTCCCACAGTAAAGAGACAGCTTCATTAGCAGAATGATCAGGGAACATTTTCTTCGCCCAATCTAAAGACGCTGCTCCAACAATCGTCCAGGCCACTTTATCGGATTGGACATATTTACGATATGTATTAAGCGCTGTACCAGCTGCTTTTTGCTGCGCAGCAATTTTTTTAGAATCAATCCCTTGAAGGAGATCAGGACTTTGAGACAAGATTGAAATAAAAGCTCCCCCACGTTTCGCGATGGTTTCCATTGATTGGGCTTCCCATGCAGGGAAATCTTCAAACACTTCATTGGGTGCATGTTCATATTTTAAGCGTGCTAGCACACTGTCGCTCCAACGAATATGGACATTCTTTGCACCTCGTTCATATGCATGTTTTGCAACGAGACGAACAAGGTCAATCGCTTCAGTAAAAGCTGAAATCATCACCTCTTGCCCTTTTTGAACGTTCACTCCTACTTCAACAATGAGTTTGGCGTATTGATCTAGCTGTTTTTCAAATGAACTCATAAAAAAACCCTCCTTTAGTCATGCTTATCATATCAGATTTATGAATGAAAAGGAAAATTGGAGCAGGCATACTGAAAATAGAAAAAGCCGCATGACAGCGGCTTTTAGCGGTTCAGTTGTTTCACAGGCTGAGCATTGGAAGGAGGCATATGAGAAAAGGATAAACTCATTCCTCCTAAAATGATTCCAGTTAAAATCACTGTGACAACGACCCGTTTTCCTAAATCAAGAAACATGTTCTTCCTCCTTATTGTTTATCCATTTCTCACAATATGATGGAAAGGCTCAAAAAAGAAGTAGAACAAGAAGATTTATTTCAATGTTTTTTGCAATTTGTCGATCACTTCAAGTGAGCGACCTGTTCCGATTGCCACACATTCAAGTGGATTTGCGGCGATATGTACAGGAACGACAATTTCTTGGGCGAGCCATTCTTGAATGCCGTTTAAAAGGGCACCACCGCCTGTCAGAATCACACCTCGGTCTACAATATCTCCACTGAGTTCAGGAGGGCTGTCCTCAAGTGTCGCACGAATTGCTTCTAATATATGAAGAAGAGACTCTCTCATTGCCCCTTGAATTTCAAGTGACTCAAGCAATATCGTTTTTGGAAGCCCAGTGACGAGATCGCGACCACGAACCTCTAAAGACTCTGTTTCATGGTCAATGAGCGCATAGCCAATTTCCATTTTAACTTGCTCTGCTGTACGTTCTCCAATTAGTAGATTGTATTTCTTTCTGATAAAGGTGATGATGTCATCATCAAGCTGATCTCCACCAATACGAATAGAATGACAAGACACAACACCACCAAATGAAATAATGGCGACTTCAGTCGTCCCACCGCCAATATCAACTACAACATTTGCAACTGGTTCGTCTACAGGAAGGTCAGCGCCAATTGCAGCTGCAACTGGTTCCTCAATTAAATGAACATGTTTAGCGCCACAATTTTTGACAGCATCGCTGATCGCACGTCGTTCGACAGCAGTCGAACCAGAAGGTGTACAAACAACGACGGTTGGTTTTCTAAAGGTAAAACCGATGTTTTTACCTGCTTTTTTCATAATTTGCTTCAATAGATCTGTTGTCATATCATAGTCTGCGATCACACCGTCTCTCATTGGACGAATTGCCATAATTTTCCCTGGTGTTTTTCCGATCATATTTTTTGCTTCTGATCCTACAGCAAGAACAGCCTTTGTCTCTGTATCAACTGCGACAACGGACGGTTCATTTAAAATAATCCCCTTGTTTTTGCTATAAACCAATATATTAGCTGTTCCTAAATCAATTCCAATTTCGGCATTTTGAAACATGTTTTCACCCAATCTCTATTTTTGCTCATTCAAATCATTTCACATTTAAAAGTTCAGAGGATCCTTATCTTTTTTGGGGGTGTGTGACAACCTTGAAATGAATCTGTAAAATTCAAGTATCATTTTGCCATTCACTATAAAATTTCCCTTTCCTTTCACACATTTCGAATTTTTTTTTTACTACGAGAAACCTTTTTAGCGTTTCCTACGTCTACGATATATCAAGATGGTGAAAGCCTATTGATCTTGAGCTAATGAAAGAAAGAGGGAACGAAATTGAAATCTATCGGAGTTGTAAGAAAAGTAGACGAACTAGGGCGAATTGTCATGCCAATCGAGCTAAGAAGGGCACTTGATATCGCAATTAAAGACAGCATGGAATTTTTTACAGATGGGGATAAAATCGTCTTAAAGAAATATCAACCACAAGGAGCTTGCTTGTTGACTGGTGAAATTACCTCTGATAACCATGAGTATGGAAATGGTCAAATTACATTAAGTGCAGAAGGTGCAGTAACGCTATTAAAAGAACTGCAAGAAGCACTTCAACAATAAAACAAAGAAGCCTGCTGTTTATTCCTTTGGGATGATAGCAGGCTTTTTTGTTTTGGAAATTGAAAAATATCTCCCGATTGAAATTGGAGAGGAAAGAAAAAATTCTTTAAAAATGACACAACTCCCGCAAAAAATAAATGGAAAATGGTACAATTGACAAAGAATCTCAGGTCGGCAGGTGGAATCATTGAACAAAAAATATCAAGTGCGGATCGGATTATCCGTTCTTGCAATCATTTTAATACTTAGCTGGGATTACTTTTATTATATGGGAGGGTATCAAATCAATTGGCCCCTTGATTTGATGTTTACTCTTGTAGTTCTAGCTGGGATATGGGTTGTGTCAGGATATGTAGATCGATTAAACCTACTTGTATCGGATTTGAATCAAAGAGAGAAAGAAGCACATGATTTAACCGATCGTTTAAATCGTATTACAGATAATTTACAAGAAGGGGTGTTTGAAACGGATGAAAAAGGTGAATTCATTTTTTTAAATCAAGCATGGGAATCGATTACAGGCTATGAAATAGATGAGTGTATAGGCACTTTGTACAATCAATATTTTGATCAGGAGGAGCGAGTGACCAATCATATCCTCTCCGTTCTTCGTGAGCATAAGGACGAAGAAAGAATCGAAGTGCAGCTCCTTCATAAAGAAGGAAAAAAGGTGTGGGGAGATGTTCATTATAAGCTATATTTTAATGAAGATCAGCAGTTTATCGGTAGTATTGGAACGGTAGCTGATATCACGAAACAAAAAGAAGCAAAACTTGCGCTCGAACGATCTAATCAACAAGTGCAAATTCAGGCACAAAAGCTCGCTGTTGCTGGTCAAATTGCTGCTGGAATTGCACATGAGGTCAGAAACCCCCTTACATCTGTGAATGGTTTCTTGCAATTAATGAAAACACAGTATCCAGAACGTACTGATTATTTCGATATTATTTTTTCTGAAATTAAACGAATTGACTTTGTTTTAAGTGAATTACTTGTTCTTGCAAAGCCACAAGAAGTCACCTTTCGAGAGGTTAATATTCACCCATTGCTTGAGCAAGTCATTACACTTTTAAACACAAATGCAGTATTATCTGATATTCATCTTCATCAGTCATTTAAAAAACAAGATCCAGGTGCCATATTAGCAGATGCAAATCAAATGAAGCAGTTACTCATTAATTTGATTAAAAATGCAATTGAGGCCATGCCAAAAGGCGGTAGTATTTACATATCTACTGAACAGGAATTTGATGAGTGGAAAATGACAATCAGAGATGAAGGAGAAGGAATGCCAACCCATGACATTCAAAAGATGTTTGATCCATTCTTTTCAACGAAAAAAGAAGGAACAGGTCTTGGTCTAACGATATGCGACACTATTTTGAAAGGTCATAATGGAAGAATGAATGTCTCTAGTGAGTTAGGAAAAGGGACAACCTTCAATATTTACTTACCAGCGTATAAAAATAGAGTATGACAGAGAAGAGAGGATGGATTTTTTGATAAACAAGACACTGTTTGTTTACGGTACACTTTTAAAGCACGAAGTATATCATCATGACTATTTATCCACGGAATTACTGAAGGCAAAAGAAGCATGGATTGACGGACAATTATATGATACTGGAGAAGGCTATCCAGTCTGTGTATTAGAAGGAGACGGTACCGTTTATGGTGAAATATATGAGGTTTCATCTGAGACGTTGAATAAGATAGACAAGCTAGAGGAAGGGTATGAAAAACAAGAGGTGACAGTAAAGACAGACCAAGGTAGTATAAAAGCTTTCGTCTATACGATGTTTGCTAAAGATGTCGAACATTTTAGCCTCATTAAAAGTGGGAATTGGAAAGAGCATCTGCTGTTTCAGCAGCAACCAGAGTTTATTCACTATTATGCGTACGGTTCTTGTATGGATGATGCAAGATTTCAGCTTGCTAAAGTCGATCACTTTTTCAAGGAGATCGTTGGTGGCGGCATACTAGATCGTTTTACAACAAGGTTTACTTTAGTTAGACCTGATGGGTCGAGAGCGGATATGGTTGAGGATGGGGGCGAGACAGAAGGTGTGCTCTACAATGTTCCGTTTGCTGCCGCCCACTATTTGTATAAGAGAGAAGGCGTTTTTGAACAAACGTACCGCCCTGCTTTTGTGGATGTAAAGGTAAATGGGAAATTGTACAAAGATTGTTTAACCTTTCTTGTCATTGAAAAAAGCGATGAAATTGCTCCGCCGCTCCATTATCGAACTGAGATCGAAAAAGGGGCGGATCTTTATTTAAGTGAGGCATTTCGGGAAAAAATTCGTTCTCATATGGATTCGTTAGCGAAAGCGTAGTAAAATGCATGGTAAGTGAAATAAAAGGAGCAGTATGATGAAAAAGGAATATGCAGTCATTGGACTTGGACGCTTTGGAGGAAGTATTTGTAAAGCGTTGAGTGAAGAAGGTCTAGAAGTGATGGCAATGGATATGAA
This sequence comes from Bacillus sp. NPDC077027, assembly GCF_050269555.1. Lineage (NCBI taxonomy): Bacteria > Bacillati > Bacillota > Bacilli > Caryophanales > Bacillaceae > Bacillus > Bacillus sp. NPDC077027. Next base: position 481,745 of record NZ_JBNNIO010000003.1, read on the forward strand.
CGAAGATCGTGTGAACGAATATGCGAAGATTGCTTCTCATGCAGTCATCGGCGATTCAACAGATGAATCTGTTTTAAAGAATCTTGGCATTCGAAATTTTGACCATGTCATTGTTGCAATCGGAGAAAACATTCAAGCCAGTATCTTAACAACAATTATGCTAAAAGAGCTCGGAGTCAAAATGGTCACAGTGAAGGCACAAAATGATTATCATGAAAAAGTCTTAAATAAAATCGGTGCTGACCGAATCGTTCATCCAGAACGAGACATGGGGAGACGTATTGCCCACAAGATTATTTCAAATAATGTACTTGATTATTTAGAGCTTTCAGATGAGTACAGCTTAATAGAGATTGTGGCGAACACCCGATTGGCAGGTCACTCGTTACTCGATCTTGATATCAGAGCAAGATATGGGATTAATATTGTAGCAATTAAACGGGGAAAAGAAGTCATTGTTTCTCCACTTGCTGATGAAATGATTCAGAAAGAAGATATATTAATTGTTATCGGTGCTGTCGCAGATATTGGACGTTTTGAAAAAAGAGAAATGCAAAATGATCATTAAAACACTTCGTCACTGAAGTGTTTTTTTGTGTTAGTGTCCGTTTGTGAAGGAATGGCACTCCCTTTATCTTAGGTGAGTCAACGCTTTTTGAGTCGATGAAACCTGTAGAACAAAAGCCTTAGAAAAAAGTGTTTTTTTCATTATATTATCATTTTTCTGAAATGAAAAATCGAGCTTTTTTCCATAGTCAATTTCTCTAAATTTCATTGACTGGACAGGGAGATTCGTATACGATAAGAAACATTATATATGTTTACTTGGAGGAGGCAGTTGTTGTTGGATAAGGAGCTTTTCAGTCATCAAATTGAGGTTGCTGCAGAGCGGAAAAAAGCAGCCCTTGTGATTAAACATGCGAAAATTATGGATGTATTTAACCAAGAATGGATCGAAGCAGATGTCGCTGTCGAAAGCGGTAAAATAGTAGGTATTGGTGAGTATGAGGGAGAGCAGGTAATAGACGCATCTGGTCAAATGCTTGTTCCAGGTTTTATTGATGGTCATGTTCATATTGAATCCTCAATGGTTACCCCCGCTGAATTTTCCAAAGCTGTGGTTCCCCATGGTGTGACAAGCGTCATTACAGATCCGCATGAAATCGCAAATGTATCAGGTGTTGCTGGCATTCGCTTTATGTTAGAAGAAGCGAGGAAAGCCCCTTTAAATATTTATTTTATGCTTCCTTCCTGTGTCCCAGCAGTGAGTTTTGAACGATCTGGTGCTGTCTTAAAGGCGAAGGATTTAGCGCCCCTTTATCAAGAAGAAGAAGTGCTAGGGCTTGCGGAAGTCATGGATTATGTGGCGGTAGAACAAGCTGAAAGTGATATGTTACAAAAGCTTTTGGATGCACACAACCACGGCAAATTAATTGATGGTCACTTAGCAGGTTTAACAGACCGATTGATCAATGTATACCGAACGGCACATGTTCAGACAGATCATGAAGTGACAACAGCATCAGAAGCACTTGATCGTGTGAGGCGAGGGATGTATGTCATGCTTCGTGAAGGATCGGTTGCCAAAAATGTGAAACGAGTATTGCCTGCTGTAAATGCTAAAAATGCAAGACGTTTTTTCTTCTGTACAGATGATAAGCATTTAGACGATCTGATTTCACAAGGAAGCATTGATGAACAAATAAGAATGTCGATCGCTGAAGGTCTAGATCCATTTTTAGCCTATCAAATGGGCAGTTTAAATGCTGCTGAATGCTACGGGCTCAAAACGAAAGGAGCCATTGCACCAGGATATGATGCAGATTTTATGCTCATTTCTGACCTGCACAAAGTACAGATTACTGATGTATTTATGAATGGCCACTTGGTTGCACAAAATGGTGAGTACAATCAAAAGGTAGAAAGAGTGATACCTGACCCACAGCTCATGAATTCTGTTCATACAGTTGATGTGAAAACCGAAGACTTGTCAATTCCTCTTCAACCTAAAAAGAATTTGAACGTCATTCGCATTATTCCAAATCAGCTTGAAACAAAGCTGAAGCAAGTAGAGCCAGATGAAAATTGTGCTCAATTTACGAGCAACATCAAGAAAGATTTATTGAAAATTGTCCTTGTTGAACGCCATAAAGGACTACATGAAATTGGTGTAGGCATTGTGACAGGGTTTGGATTAAAAGAAGGTGCAATCGCAACAACAGTTGCACATGATTCGCATAACTTGATTGCTGTAGGAACAAATGATAAGGATATTATGAAAGCCATTGAAGTTTTAAAAGAGGTAGGAGGCGGTTTAACGGTTGTGAACGGTGGACGTTCATTGCATACGCTCCCCTTGCCGATTTCTGGACTTTTATCTGATCAGTCTGCTAGTGAGGTAAATGACAGCCTTCATACGCTCCACGAGGCATTACGAGACACAGGCTTTACATCAGACTTTAATCCGTTCTTAACATTGTCATTCTTAGCATTGCCCGTCATTCCAGATGTCAAAATGACAACTAAAGGATTGTTTGATGTCACATCCTTTAAACACCTAGACATCCAATCATAAATTTAAAACAACCGCATGCTGAATAGCATGCGGTTGTTTCGTGTCTGAAAGAAAAAAGGAGGCATCCCAAAACGGGAATGCCTCCTCGACTGCTTACACTTCCATGATAATCGGTAAAATCATTGGGCGTCGTCTTGTTTTTTCATACAAGAACGGCGCAAGTGTGTCAGTAATTTCATTTTTAATTTCAGACCACTGTGTTGTTTTACGCTCCATTACTTTTTCAAGATGTTTAGAAATAAGGTCCTGTGCATCGTTAATGAGGTCACCAGATTCTCTCATATAAACAAACCCTCTTGAAATTAAATCAGGACCGGCAGAAATTTTAAATTCTTTCATGTCCATGCTGACCACTACAATAACAAGGCCTTCTTCTGAAAGAATACGTCGATCTCTTAAGACGATATTTCCGATATCACCAATGCCACTACCATCGATATATACGTTACCTGATGGGATTTTACCAGCGATACTTGCTTCTTCACCTTTCAGTGCAAGCACTTCACCGTTATCCATAATGAAGCAATTTTCTTCAGGGATCCCGCAATCTGTCGCAAGTTTAATATGCGTTTTTTGCATTCTGTATTCCCCATGGATTGGCATAAAGAACTTAGGCTTGATTAAACGAAGCATAAGTTTTTGTTCTTCTTGCCCACCATGACCTGATGTGTGAATGTTGTTGAGTGAACCATGGATCACTTCTGCGCCAGCACGATAAAGCTGGTTAATCGTACGACTCACACTGATCGTGTTGCCTGGGATTGGTGATGATGAGAATACAACTGTATCACCAGGGATAATTGAAATCTGGCGGTGTGTACCGTTGGCAATTCTTGATAATGCTGCCATCGGTTCACCTTGGCTTCCAGTACAAAGTATCGTGACTTTATTTGCTGGAAGTCGGTTGATTTCATTATGTTCAATAAATGTGTTTTTTGGACATTTGATATAACCAAGGTCTTGTCCAATATCAATAGCAGATTCCATACTACGTCCAAATACAGCTACTTTTCTGCCGTTTGATACAGCAGATTCAATCACTTGTTGTAGTCTGTGGATGTTTGAAGCGAATGTTGCAAAGATAATACGACCATCTACTTTTCTAAAAATATCATCAATGCTTTCTCCTACACGTCTTTCAGACATCGTAAATTCAGGTATTTCACTGTTTGTACTATCTGATAGAAGGCAAAGAACACCTTCTTTTCCGATCTCAGCCATTTTCGTTAAGTTAGCAGGTTCACCAACAGGCGTAAAGTCAAACTTGAAATCACCCGTATGTACGATGTTTCCAGGTGGAGTCTTTACAACGATGCCATAAGAATCTGGAATGCTGTGCGTCGTTCTAAAGAAAGAGACAGCTGTCTTTCTAAATTTAATCACGTCATCTTCTTCATACGTGTGAAGTTTGGTTTGTCTAAGTAAACCATGTTCTTCCAATTTGTTGCGCAAGAGGCCGATTGCGAGTTTGCCTCCGTAAACTGGAATATTCACTTGTTTGAGAAGATAGGGGATGCCCCCAATGTGGTCTTCGTGTCCGTGTGTAATAAAAAGACCTTTAATTTTGTCTTCATTTTTAACTAAATACGTATAGTCAGGAATGACGTAGTCAATACCAAGAAGCTCATCTTCAGGGAATTTAATACCCGCATCAATTAAAATGATTTCATCTTGAAATTGAACGCCATACGTGTTTTTACCGATCTCGCCTAAACCGCCGAGAGCAAAAACAGCCGCCTGATCATTTTTTACAAATTTCATTCCTCTCATAGCTCCAATACTTTAAAATTTTCACTTTCTCGTTCGTAGTCTAAAAAAGCACTGTCTACAGGCTGAACGAATTCAATATTGTAGTTATGTTTTTTTAACTTATCACGAACTTCTCTTTCGGAAGCCGCTTCAACGTATAGTGAATCTGTGTTTTCTCTAATAGGTACCTCAGTGTTGCTCGCCTGATAATATACCTTATATATCATCCAAATCTCTCCTTAAATACCGTATGTTACACTCGCTTATTCTATTATATTAAAAAAACGCCCATAAGAAAAGACTTGAGAAAAAAGGACCTCCTGCAAATGTGCGGAAGATCCTTGTTATGCAATGGATTTTTTACGAAGCATGTCCTTCCATTGTCTTCTAAATTTTTTGCGGAGACGGCGTAGCATCTTAAATTCCTCCCTTCAATAATGGGGTTATAAACAGCCGAAGTATCCATGATCTCTTTATACTTGTATTATATGATGAATGTCCTGATTGTTACATGGTTAAATGTGGGAATAAGTGTTTTCGCAGTCAAAAGGTTTTCTCAAATGGTATCTTTCTGTATGATGAGTATAAGAAAAAATAAATACATGGCATACATAACGAAGGGACAGGAGACTTAGATATGAATAAAAAAGTCATCTTCTTTGATATTGATGGTACTTTATATGATCACGATAAACGTATACCTAATTCGACGAAACAAGCAGTAAAAATCCTTAAAGAAAAAGGGCATCATTTATTTATTGCATCCGGACGCTCACCTTTTTTAATTGCACCGATTTTAGAAGAGCTAGAGCTTGACTCATTTGTTGCTTATAATGGGCAATTTGTTGTTTACGAAGGAAAAGTGATTTACCGAAACCTAATTGATCAAGAGCTAATTGAGCGAATATATGAAGTAGCAGAAAGACGCGATCATCCGCTAGTATTTATGGGAGAAAAAACGATGAAAGCATCTGTTCTAAATCATCCGTTTATTCATGAAGGCATTGGTACGTTAAAAACGGAACATCCCGAGCATGATGTAAGTTTCTTTAAAGAGAATGAAATTTTTCAGCTTCTTCTGTTTTGTAAACAAGAAGAAGAAACGCAATATGAAGCATTCCATGATGCAATCGACCTTGTAAGATGGCATGAACTCGCTACTGACATTTTGCCAAAAGGGGGCTCGAAAGCAGAAGGCGTCAAACATGTCATTGAGCGTCTTCCTTTCGGAGTAGAAGATACAGTTGCATTTGGAGATGGATTAAATGATCGAGAAATGATTGAATTCGTTGGGACAGGCGTAGCGATGGGAAATGCAGTAGATGAATTGAAAGAACTTGCTGATTTTGTCACAAAGTCGGTCGATGAAGATGGTATTTTATATGCAGTGAACAAGTTAGGTTTATCACAATAACTGAATAAGACACTTGAAAATGGTTTTATCCCCTCTACTTAGAGGGGATTTTATGTTGTTATTCACTCAATGACATATATGAGTAGAATCATAAAAGACTTCAAAAACGATGTAGCCAGTGTACTTGGGTTGCAATATCGTGTCGCACTGGCTACATCGTCTATTTAAGTCTGTCTATTTTGACAGGGGTCTTTTTCTAACGTCCAATCGCAACAGAATTTTCTGGTTCAGCATACGGGTTCTCTTTGTTAATATGATCGTAAAACATCACGCCATTTAAGTGATCGATCTCATGCTGAAATACAATCGCAGGAAAACCTTTTAAACGAATATCAATGTCTTCTCCTTCAAGTGTTGTTGCTTTAATACGTATCTTCGCATAACGTGGAACAAATCCTGGAATCGCCTCATCTACAGAAAGACAGCCCTCACCAGTTGACAAATAGCTTCTTTTGACAGAATGACTGACAATTCGAGGGTTAAATAAAGCATAGCTATATAATTGTCCTTCCTCATCCTCGCAATGAACAGCTATCATTCTTTTGCTAATGTTAATTTGTGGAGCAGCTAAACCAACCCCAGGTCTTAACTCATGTTTTTCAGCCAATTCTTCATCTTGACTATTTTTCACAAACTCAATCATGCTTGCTAAAAGTTGTTTTTCTTCTTCAGTTGGCGGAAGCTGAACCGTTTCTGCTGTCTTTCTTAAGACGGGGTGACCATCTCGTACAATATCGTCCATGGTAATCACAAAACTTCACTCCTATTTCCTTATGTATGTAAAGTATATAAAATGAAACGCCACATATGCAATGAATTAAAGAAGACCGGTCACTTTGACCGGTCAGAGGCTAAACAGCCGTTAGCAGCCGCAGCCGCCGCCTAAAAATGCTGCGCCTACGATGATTAGAAGGATGAACAATACAACGATTAAAGCAAATGTACGTCCACCGCCGTATCCTCCACCGTATCCACCACCATAACTTGGATAACAACAGCCACCGCCGTATCCACCGCCATATCCACCATATCCACCATATCCACCATACATGCTACCGTGACTATAATTAGACATCATTTTGACCTCCTTTGAAAATACACTCAGCCTTTCTTAGAAGGCGAAGCGTGTAATATAAACTATGTATAACTGCACCAATTGTATAGTCATGAGCCTATAGATAGAAAATATCTTCTGAAAACGAAAAAAACGATGATCCTTTCTTGTCACAAACGCCCAGAGAAATTATAGTGGTAGTTAGATACATAAGGAGGATTTTGTTGATGAGATTTACAAAACGAAGCGTCAAAACAGCCCTTATTGCAGCCGGTATATGCAGCTTTCTTCTTGCTGGATGTGGTAGTCAGAATCCACTGAATGAAATGCAGGATGCAATGGAGAAAGTCACTGAAAAAGAGAAGCCGTTTCAAACGGAGCAAGCTTCACTCATGGATTATGAAAAGAAGGAACAGCAGCTATACAAAGACATGATCAACACAACTAAGGATAAAACGAAAACAGTCACAAACCTATCCAATCAAGCGTTAGCCTTATCAAAACAACGGAAAAAACATTTAAGAACAGAAAAAGAAAGCATGGACCAGTCAAAAAAAGAATTTCATATTGTGAAAGAGTCAGCGGAGCGGATAGCGGATGCTGATATGAAAGAAAAAGCGAAAGAAACGGTCATGTCAATGGAGAAAAGATATCAGTCTTACGATAAGCTTTATCGTGAATATGAGAAGGCACTGGAACTCGATCAGAAGTTATACAAATCCTTCAAAAAGAAAGACCTTGGATATCAGGAGCTAAAAACAAAATTAAAAACAGTGAATCATACATACAGCAAGGTGAGAAAAGAAAGTAAGAAATTCAATGATTATACCGATCAATTAAATCAAAAAAAGCAATCCTTATATCGAGTAGCAGGTTATGAGATAGAAAAGAGCTGAAAATAGCTCTTTTTTTATTTTTCGACAAAAACATACAATGGTTATTGTAGTACAGCAGTTCATTCTATACTAGTACAGTTATGTCTATTTTGAGGGAATAAAGTGAAACCGCTGAATGAAATGTAAAGCGAATACATTTATTTAAAATAAGCCATTAAATCAATTGACGGAGTATTTTTCTTGTTGTAAACTAGTCCTTGTTAACAGAAGTTGTATTAGTTTTTTGTGAACTATCGTTAATACAGTTTAAAAGGCTTCAACATGACCCATACATATGATGATTCGACAAATCCAAGTAGCGATTATGTATATGGAGTCATATGAACATTTTGGGTTATCCTAATTCTGTATGTATAAATGGATTCACGACAAATTGACTGTTATAAGAAAGGAAGAGGTGACTTTAGAATGGCTGCAAAAACGAAAAAAACAATCGTTGATAGCAAAAAGCAATTTGATGCCATCAAAAAGCAGTTTGAAACGTTTCAAATTTTAAACGGAAAAGGCGAAGTCGTAAATGAAGCGGCAATGCCAGATCTTTCAGATGACCAATTAAAAGAATTAATGCGCCGTATGGTGTTTACTCGAGTATTAGATCAGCGTTCAATTTCATTGAACCGACAAGGACGTCTTGGCTTCTATGCACCAACAGCTGGACAAGAAGCTTCTCAACTTGCAACTCACTTTGCACTTGAAAAAGAAGACTTCGTTCTTCCAGGATATCGTGATGTTCCACAATTGATTTGGCACGGTCTTCCACTTGCGAAAGCATTCTTGTTCTCTCGTGGACACTTTGTTGGTAACCAAATGCCTGAAGATGTGAATGCACTTTCTCCACAAATCATTATCGGTGCACAAATCATCCAAGCTGCTGGTGTAGCACTTGGTTTGAAAAAACGCGGTAAAAAAGCAGTAGCAATCACCTACACTGGTGACGGTGGAGCTTCACAAGGTGACTTCTACGAAGGAATCAACTTCGCAGGAGCATACAAGGCACCAGCGATTTTTGTTGTGCAGAATAATAGATATGCAATCTCAACTCCAGTTGAAAAGCAGTCATCTGCTCAAACAATTGCACAAAAAGCTGCCGCAGCTGGTATCGTAGGTATCCAAGTTGACGGTATGGACGCACTTGCTGTGTATGCAGCGACAGCAGAAGCTCGTGAGCGTGCAGTGAACGGTGAAGGTCCGACGCTTATCGAAACTCTTACATTCCGTTATGGTCCACACACGATGGCTGGTGACGACCCAACGAAGTATCGTACAAAAGAAATCGAAAACGACTGGGAGCAAAAAGATCCATTGATCCGCTACCGTAAATTCTTGGAAAACAAAGGCCTATGGTCTGAAGAAGAAGAGAATAAAGTCATCGAAGATGCAAAGGAACAAATCAAACAAGCAATTAAAGAAGCAGATGAACAACCTAAGCAAAAAGTAACTGACTTGATTGCAAACATGCATGATGTTCAACCATACAACCTAGTTGAACAGCTTGAAATCTACAAACAGAAGGAGTCGAAGTAAGCCATGGCGCAAATGACAATGATTCAAGCAATCACTGATGCGTTACGCACAGAACTGAAAAATGACGAAAACGTTCTCGTTTTCGGAGAAGACGTTGGTTTAAACGGCGGCGTATTCCGTGCGACTGAAGGATTGCAAAAAGAGTTTGGTGAGGATCGCGTTTTTGATACTCCGCTTGCTGAATCTGGTATTGGCGGTCTTGCAATTGGCCTTGGACTACAAGAATTCCGCCCAGTTATGGAAATTCAATTCTTCGGATTCGTTTATGAAGTATTAGATTCTGTTTCTGGACAAATGGCTCGTATGCGTTACCGTTCAGGTGGACGCTGGCATTCTCCAGTAACAATCCGTTCGCCATTTGGTGGTGGGGTCCATACTCCCGAGCTTCACGCTGATAGCTTAGAAGGACTTGTTGCACAACAGCCTGGTATTAAGGTTGTTATCCCTTCAACACCTTATGATGCAAAAGGGTTGCTTATCTCAGCAATTCGTGACAACGATCCAGTTGTATTCCTTGAGCATATGAAACTATATCGCTCTTTCCGTCAGGAAGTTCCTGAAGAAGAGTACACAATCGAAATTGGTAAAGCTGACGTGAAACGTGAGGGAACTGATCTTTCCATCATCACTTATGGTGCAATGGTTCACGAATCATTAAAAGCTGCTGAAGAACTTGAAAAAGAAGGCGTATCTGCTGAAGTTATCGACCTTCGTACAGTTAGCCCACTTGATATTGAAACGATCATTGCTTCTGTTGAAAAAACAGGACGCGCAATCGTTGTTCAAGAGGCTCAAAAACAAGCAGGTATTGCTGCAAACGTTGTAGCTGAAATCAATGATAGAGCGATTCTTAGCTTAGAAGCACCTGTGTTGCGTGTAACTGCACCTGATACTGTCTTTGCTTTCTCTCAAGCTGAAACCGTATGGCTTCCAAACCATAAAGACGTGCTTGAAACAGCTAAAAAAGTTCTTGAATTTTAATTAAATGACAAGGGGAAAAGAATTTATTTCTCTTCCCCTTTATCAATTCTCAAAACGAACGTGTGAAATGCACAACAAAGAACGAACCAAATCTAGGAGGCGAAAACAGTGGCATTTGAATTTAAACTTCCGGACATCGGAGAAGGTATTCACGAAGGTGAGATCGTTAAGTGGTTTGTTAAGCCAAACGACGAAGTAAATGAAGATGACGTGTTAGCAGAGGTACAAAACGATAAAGCAGTTGTAGAAATTCCTTCACCTGTTAAAGGAAAAGTATTAGAATTAAAAGTTGAAGAGGGAACAGTTGCAACTGTTGGAACAACAATCATTACGTTTGATGCACCTGGTTATGAAAACCTTCAATTTAAAGGTAGCGAAGAAGAGTCAGGCGACGCAAAAACAGAAGCACAAGTTCAAGGAACTGCTGAATCTGGTAACGAGCCTGAGAAGAAAGAAGTTGCACAAGCAGATGATGCAGCATCTGGCGCTGGCGTACAAGATCAAGCAGATGCTGACCCGAATAAACGCGTAATTGCTATGCCTTCTGTACGTAAATATGCACGTGAAAAAGGCGTTGAAATTTACAAAGTAGCAGGTACTGGTAAAAACAGCCGTGTACTAAAAGAAGATATCGACAGCTTCGTAAACGGTGGTTCTTCAGCACAAGAAGCAGCTCCTCAAGCAGCAGAAAGTGCAAAAGAAGAAGCGACTCCAAAAGCGGCAGCAGCTCCAGTTCTTGAAGGAGAATTCCCAGAAACTCGCGAGAAGATGAGCGGAATCCGTAAAGCGATCGCAAAAGCAATGGTGAACTCTAAACATACAGCTCCACACGTTACATTGATGGATGAAATTGACGTAACAAACCTTGTTGCACATCGTAAACAATTCAAACAAGTTGCAGCTGATCAAGGAATCAAATTAACTTACTTGCCTTACGTTGTGAAAGCTCTTACTTCTGCACTTAAGAAATATCCAGTATTGAACACATCTATCGATGATAAAACAGATGAAGTTGTTCAAAAACATTATTACAACATCGGAATTGCAGCTGACACTGAAAAAGGTTTGCTTGTTCCAGTTGTGAAAAATACTGATCGCAAAGCGATTTTTGAAGTTTCTAACGAAATCAATGAGCTTGCAACAAAAGCACGTGATGGTAAATTGGCTCCAGCTGAAATGAAAGGCGCATCTTGCACAATCACTAACATCGGTTCTGCTGGCGGACAATGGTTTACACCAGTTATCAATCACCCAGAAGTGGCGATCCTTGGTATCGGCCGTATCGCAGAAAAAGCGATTGTACGTGATGGCGAAATCGTTGCAGCTCCTGTCTTAGCTCTTTCCCTAAGCTTTGACCACCGTATGATTGACGGAGCTACTGCGCAAAATGCCCTTAACCACATCAAGCGTTTACTGAATGATCCACAATTAATTTTAATGGAGGCGTAATGTCATGGTAGTAGGAGATTTCCCAATTGAAACAGATACTCTTGTCATCGGTGCAGGTCCTGGTGGTTATGTAGCTGCTATTCGTGCTGCTCAACTTGGACAAAAAGTAACAATCGTTGAAAAAGGAACGCTTGGCGGTGTTTGTCTTAACGTTGGTTGTATTCCTTCAAAAGCATTAATCAATGCTGGACACCGTTATGAAAATGCGAAGCATTCTGAAGATATGGGTATCAAAGCTGAGAACGTAACAGTTGATTTTACAAAAGTCCAAGAATGGAAAGCTTCTGTAGTCAACAAATTAACTGGTGGAGTGCAAGGTCTTCTTAAAGGAAATAAAGTTGACATTGTGAAAGGTGAAGCTTATTTCGTAGACAGCAACTCTGTTCGTGTCATGGATGAAAACTCAGCTCAGACTTACACTTTCAAAAATGCAATCCTTGCAACTGGTTCTCGTCCAATTGAATTGCCTGCATTTAAATACACTGAGCGTGTGATTAACTCAACTGGTGCTCTTGCATTGAAAGAAGTACCTAAAAAGTTAGTTGTCATCGGTGGCGGATACATCGGTACAGAGCTTGGTACAGCTTACGCAAACTTTGGAACAGAAGTTGTCATCCTTGAAGGAGGAGACGAAATCCTTCCAGGTTTCGAAAAGCAAATGAGCTCTCTTGTGAAACGTAACTTGAAGAAAAAAGGGAACGTTGAAATTCATACAAACGCTCTTGCAAAAGGCGTTGTAGAAAAAGAAGATGGCGTTACAGTAACATTTGAAGTGAAAGGTGAAGAGAAAACAGTTGATGCGGATTACGTTCTTGTAACAGTTGGTCGTCGTCCAAACACAGATGAACTTGGTCTTGAGCAAGTTGGTGTTGAATTGACTGATCGTGGCGTTGTGAAAACGGACAAACAGTGCCGCACAAACGTTTCTAACATCTTTGCAATTGGTGATATCGTTGATGGACCTCCACTTGCACACAAAGCTTCTTATGAAGGTAAAATTGCAGCTGAAGCAATCGCTGGAGAGCCAGCTGAAATTGATTATCTAGGTATTCCTGCTGTTGTCTTCTCTGAGCCAGAACTTGCAACAGTTGGTTATAGTGAAGCGCAAGCGAAAGAAGAAGGAATCGACATCGTTGCAGCGAAATTCCCATTTGGTGCAAATGGACGTGCACTTTCTCTTGATGCTACAGATGGCTTCATGAAAATGATCACTCGTAAAGAAGATGGCCTTGTTATCGGTGCACAAATTGCAGGTGTAGGCGCTTCTGATATGATTTCAGAGCTTAGCCTTGCAATTGAAGCAGGTGTAACAGCTGAAGATATCGCTATGACGATCCATGCTCACCCAACACTTGGTGAAATTACAATGGAAACGGCTGAAGTAGCTATTGGTAGCCCAATCCATATCGTAAAATAATCGCACATAAAATGAAAACCCCTCATATCATGAGGGGTTTTTTCATAATGATCTATATAAGTGCAATGCAACCAATTAGTTGGTCTTGACTTGATCGAGCGCATGACAAAATGGTGATAAGATGTCTTCCTTATTTCGGACATTTCCTTCTACTTTCACAATCACTTTCTCTTCATTCACAAGTAAAATAGCAGGAACCTCGTCTACTTCATTTTTCCAGCCTTTTCGATCCTCTTTCACAATCATCTTTGCCATTTCATTTGGGTACTGATTTTTAAGTTCAAGTACGGCATCGTAATAAGGGCTTTCTTTATCGAGATTTTCAGCATCTGTAAAAAATAAGACTCTCGGCTTTTGAATGTTTGCAACTTGATCCGTTTTGTTCGGTATAATATATGCAAGTGAGCATGAGCTAAGTATAAGTAGTAGGGGAAATGTGGCGAGAAGCGCCCTGAAAAAAATCAATCTATTCACCTCAAATTTTATCCTTTGGGGTTGTACCAACAAATTTAGGAATTGATTCCTTGTTAATGACTCTAGTGTATCACGGTTCTTTTCGCAATTTAGGATTGTTACCCAATTGTTACAGAATTGATATGAATAAAAACACATTTGAAAAATTCGCCTATATCGTTAGTGGAATAGCGTATTTTATTTAAAATGATTAAATGTGACATACAATATATCGTTGACAACTCCAATGTGACATCATATTATAGAAATATGAAAATATTAAAACGCTTTCAACCATCACTTGAGAAAAGGGGAATGTACATTGGGTACAATCGTTTGTCAAGATTGCAATGAAACCATTGATCAATTCGAAAATGAGAAAGTGACGACTCTTTACGGAACTTGCGGTCATTGTTATTGCTTTGATGAAGCTGCTGAATAAAATAAGAAGAAGCATGTAGCTAAGAGGCTACATGCTTCTTTTTTCATTATAAGATAGGTCTTTGCTCTTTGATTACTCGAATCATTTCTAATGTCGAATCTTCAGGACCTTGAACAGGAAGACCAATCTCCATGTTTTTAAAGATATATGAAATGTTCTCTTCCGAAATAATTTCTCCAGGAATAAAAATAGGGATTCCAGGTGGATAGACCATCACAAATTCAGCGGTGATTCGTCCGACTGCTTCTTTAAGTGGAATCATTTCTGTTGTGGCATAAAATGCATCTCGTGGTGTCATCGCTAGAGATGGAATGTCAGGCAAAAGCACTTCAGTTGGTGTACGTCTTTTTGCATCATGAGATGATATTGACGCAACTTCTTTTAAAGCGGAAACAAGTGCTTCAATTGTCTCTTCTGTATCGCCAGGTGTCACAATACATAAAATATTGTATAAATCCGATAATTCAACTTCAATATTATAGCTTTCTCGTAACCATTTTTCTACGTCATGACCATTCAGACCAAGATCTTTAACAGAAATGATGAGTTTGGTTGGATCATAATCGAATGTAGAAGCTGTACCTAAAATGTCTTCACCAACACAAATGATGCCATCAATCTCATTCAGACGATGCCTAGCGGAATCAGCTAAGCGAATTGCTTCATCTATTAAAGCTTTGCCCTCTATGGCTAGTCGCTTTCTTGCCACATCCAGTGATGCAAGTAGCAAATATGAAGTCGACGTCGTCGTAAGCATACTTAATATCGAAAGAACACGATCTTTTGAAACCAATCCTTCCTTCATATTCAAAATGGAGCTCTGAGTAAGTGAGCTTCCAAGTTTATGCACACTTGTTGCTGCCATATCGGCACCAGCCTGCATCGCAGAAAGTGGAAGTTTCTCGTGAAAATGGATGTGAGCACCGTGGGCTTCATCAACAAGGACTGGAACATCAAAGGAATGAGCGATGTCAACAATCGTCTTCAAATCGGCTGAGATGCCAAAATATGTTGGATTAATGACAAGAAGCCCTTTTGCATCAGGGTGTTCTGTCAGCGCTTTTTTCGCTGATTCAGGCGTAATCCCGTGAGAAATACCAAGTTCTTTATCAATTTCAGGATGAATAAAGATCGGAATCGCACCAGAAAATACAATGGCAGACATAATGGATTTGTGGACATTGCGAGGAATAATGATTTTGTCCCCAGGGCCACACACAGACATGACCATTGTCATAATGGCACCGCTTGTTCCTTGTATGGAGAAGAATGTGTGGTCTGCACCAAACGCTTCTGCTGCTAAATCTTGTGCTTCTTTAATGATCCCTTTAGGTGAATGTAAATCGTCAAGAGGTTCTATATTAATTAGATCAATACTTAAAGCGTTGTCTCCAATAAATGAACGAAACTCAGGATCCATACCTGCTCCTTTTTTATGACCAGGAATATGAAATTGTACTGGATTTTTAGATGCATGCTTTTTTAGTCCAGTGTATAAGGGTGTATCGTGTTGTGACAATTGCTTTCCCACCTTCATCGAAATACCTGCTGTTATTATGCCAATAAACAGCGGGTTTCATTGCATAAAACAAAAGAATTATATTATGAACTGCTCAGATTGTAAAGCACAAAATCAATCGGTTCTTTAAGCAATCAATGTTATAATAAAAACGCAAGAACAAAGTGGAAAAATTAAAGTGAGGGACATGTGAAATGGAATATCAATATCCGATGGATGTCGAATGGACAACTGAGGAGAAACTAGCGGTTATTGCTTTTTTTCAAGCGGTTGAAAAAGCTTATGAAAAAGGCATTTCAGCCAAAGAATTACTAAATGCTTATCAACATTTTAAAAAGGTTGTACCAGCCAAATCAGAGGAAAAAACGCACTGTGCGGCTTTTGAGAAAGGAAGCGGATATTCTGCTTACCGAACAGTAAAAACAGCAAGAGAAGCAGAAGAGACTGCGCTCATACGTATGTAAAAAACGAGCCGATGAAGGCTCGTTTTTTAAACGGATTCTTTATGTGTAAACCGATAGAGAAACGCAAGGGTATGAAATGCTTCTTCAATTTTTGATAAAAACACTTCATTATTCATTTGAACCACTTCTTCTTTTGGTAATTGAATTCCGCATAACAGCTCAGCTTTTTTCACTGTTTGAACGCGTTCAAACAATGTTTTGAGTTGCTCATCATCTAGTTCGCTATGGCGCAAGACATCTGGTTTCATATGATCTTTTGACCAAACAAAATCCTTTGGAATTTCTTTTTTTATGGTGTCCAACTGTTTTTCAAATAATTGACCATACTCGCCTTTGACGGGAGACTCGTATATGAGGGCAAACCAAACAAACACATGCGTTTTCCATAGCCCAATTTGGAAATGAGGAAGTTTTTTATATCCGCGTTTACTGTTAGCAAACGCTACCCAAGAATCATCTGGCGGGTTGACTGATCTTCTAGCATGCTTTGCAACATGTACATACATTTCATCACCCGTAATGGAAGAAAGAAGAGGAGCAAAATGTTCACCAAGTGCTTCAAGTTTTGGTCTCACTCTTTCTTTTAATATTGTCATCCGTTCCTCTAAGCCGTCTACTGTAAACGTATCAAAATCTTCTTCTCTAAATCGGAATTCACTCATGTTTTGCCTCCTGTTATCATTCGCTGATTGTATTTTATCATAGCTTCGGTCAAGCTCAAAAAAAGATGCATTTCAAGTAGGAAGAGACTGGTGCCTTCGCACATTTTATGTTTAAAATGATGTGTTTTGTGGTACAGATAAAATAGGTGAAAACACAATTTTCAGAATGACGTTACGGTTATCCGTTAGCTTCATACGATATAAGCAAGAACTGTTTATCTCATATGACTGATGATTAGCTAATTGAACAGGGCAAAGAAGGAATCATTCTCTGGAAGGGGCGTTGAACAATGAAGCAAATCGTGAAGCAGGGGTACCGACAAGAGAAAACGAATCGCATCGCTGTTTGGAGATTAGAGGTTGATTACGAACTTTCAACTCTCCATGAAGCCATCGAACAAGAAAACGAATCCCAAATTGACCAAAGCAAACGGAAGCTTGAGCGCCTAAGAAAAGAATGGGAGCAGCTTCAAGGTTGAAACAGGTGAGGTGAAAACGAACCAATACATCGGTTCGTTTTTATATGCAGCTGCTTTTTTCTTGCTTTTACGTACATAATATCAGTATGCTAATACAAATAGGAAATACATAGAAAAGAGGTTTGCAGGCAGATGACAAACTGGGTGGAAATTGACCGGCTTGCAAAGCAGTGGGTCAAAGAGGCGGGAAGCCGCATTAAAAAATCCATGCAAGAAGGTCTATCAATCGAAACAAAATCAAATCCAAACGATCTCGTTACAAATATTGATAGGGAAACAGAGCGGTTTTTCATCGAAAGAATTCAATCAATATTCAGCGATCATCGTATTTTAGGGGAAGAAGGTCAAGGAGAACAGGTGACCTCGCTCGATGGCATTGTATGGATTATTGATCCAATTGATGGAACAATGAATTTTGTGCATCAAAAACGTAATTTTGCCATTTCAATTGGAATATTTGAAAATGGTGTCGGAAAAATCGGACTCATCTATGATGTGATTCATGATGAACTATACCATGCATTTAAAGGAAAAGGCGCTTATATGAATGAAACAGAGCTTTTGCCGTTAAAAAACGTGCTAATTGAAAAGGCAATCGTAGGCATTAATCCAACTTGGGTCATTGAAAGCCCGAAGTTTGATGCCAAGCCATTTGCAAGACTCGTCCGAGACGTACGTGGGACACGAAACATTGGCTCAGCTGCACTTGAGCTTGCCTATATTGCGAGTGGTAGAAGCGATGCCTATGTCACTTTGCGCCTCTCTCCATGGGATTATGCAGCAGGATGTGTGCTGCTTGATGAAGTAGGTGCTGTATACTCGAATATACGCGGAGAGCCACTTCGTTTTCTTGAAAAACATAGCATCGTCGCAGGCAACCGCACAATCTGTGAAAAAATCATTCATGACTATGTAAAAGGCAACAAAAAGCAGTCATAGTCTGCAAAAACACTTCATTTTTTAATGA
This sequence comes from Bacillus sp. NPDC077027, assembly GCF_050269555.1. Lineage (NCBI taxonomy): Bacteria > Bacillati > Bacillota > Bacilli > Caryophanales > Bacillaceae > Bacillus > Bacillus sp. NPDC077027. The sequence goes on from NZ_JBNNIO010000003.1 coordinate 499,790, forward strand.
AGTGTTTTTTTATCAGACAATATAAAATTTTATAGGTAAGCAGCTATTTTTCAGCGATGCATCATGTATATCAAGAAATGAGTTAGAACTGAATATGAAATCGAGTTCAAATCATGAGTTGTTTTCTCATGGAAGAATGACTGCGGCTCTATATAGAGGGGGGCTATAGAGAAGCGGCGAACAATTTTTTAAAATATGAGGGTAGCTAAATCATGATTTGAAAGTGCTAAAGAGCTGGTTCGTGAGGTGAATAGGGGATAATAGTTGAAGAACGATATTACCTGCATGCAGTTACTTCGTTACTTCGCAAAGCAACAGGGGTACATTGTGTATCTCTTTTGATGATCGTTCTATACTGGATCAAATCATAAAACCCCCCCACTGGTGAAAACCAGAGAGGGGGTTGGGAGCTTAGTTTAATTTTTCTTTAGCAATTTGAATTGCATCGTAAGCCATTTTAAGTTGTTCTTGTGGAATTTTTTTCAAAAGTTGATTAACCACAAGTAATTCAGTTGAGCTAAAGCCAAGGCTTTTAGCGACTTTAGAATCGATTACAACATTACCTTTTTTGTCAAGAACTAGTGCGTCACTAACAAGATCAACGATTTTGAAAACTGATTTGAAAAGTTTTTCAAATTTTGCAGCTTCATCTTCAGTAAGACCAAGCTCAACAGCTTTTTTCGCGTCAAATTCTAATTTTCCTTTTTCGTTTTTAGTGATACTTTCACTGAAAACAATTGTAAGTACAGCAGCACGATCTAAGAATTTTTCTGCAGTAGCAGCTTCTTCTTCAGTAAGACCAAGCTCAATCGCTTTGTTTACATCGAATGTGTAGCTGTTGTCCTCCTCAACAAATGAGCTAATAAGGATGTTGATAACGCGACCGTTTTTCTCCAATAGATTCTTAATGGCTTCTTGCTGCTCAAAAGGAATCCCTTTGAATGTTGCAGCTTGTGCTTGCCCAGGAGCTACTGTTGTGAAAGTAAGAATGATTGCTAAAGCGAAAAATACAACAGAGCTGAGCGACTTGCTCAAAAACTTCTTCATGTTTCTTTTCTCTCCCTTTTCTGTTAAATTTTGTTGCAAGAACAATATACCACGGGATACAACATGAAAAGAATAGGGTAAATGTAACATCTTGTGTATGATTGGAGAACTATAAATCACTTTGGTGAAATTTGTTAAAGATCTTAATTCTCATGTTTGCCAAGTGTATACCTTATGTAAAATAAGTAAAAAGTTGAAAACATAGGATAATGGACTTGTTTTAGTTGACAAAAAAGAAAAACTTCTACAGTAAAATGTAGAAGTTTTTAAGAAATTTATGATTGCGCGTTTAATTTTCTTTTTAATGTAAATCCTGTTCCCATAAAAATAATGACAAAAACCATACTACCTATGATTCCTAGCATGTTTTTTTCAGCAATGGATACCCCAATAAAAGCCATACTGACAACTGCTAATAAAGCACATAATAATAGAAGCATTTTTAATTGTTTCATTTGTCTCCATCCCTTTTTTTAGACTTAATATAAGTTTACAGAAAAACGGTCGGTTTTTAAAGGGGATGTGTGATATAATATGAAAGTTATCTAATTATTTTAGGAGATGAAAATGTGAAACTTCGAAAAGACCTTCGCAACATCGCAATTATTGCCCACGTTGACCATGGTAAAACAACGCTTGTGGACCAATTGTTACATCAAGCTGGAACTTTCCGCGCGAATGAAAACATCGCAGAAAGAGCTATGGACTCAAATGATATAGAGCGTGAACGCGGTATTACGATATTAGCAAAAAACACTGCGATTCATTATAAAGATACTCGTATTAATATTTTGGATACACCAGGACACGCCGATTTCGGTGGTGAAGTTGAACGTATCATGAAAATGGTTGATGGTGTTCTTCTAGTCGTTGATGCATATGAAGGCTGTATGCCACAAACACGTTTCGTACTAAAGAAAGCACTTGAACAAAACTTAACACCGATTGTGGTTGTGAACAAAATTGACCGTGACTTTGCCCGTCCAGAGGAAGTCATAGATGAAGTCCTCGATTTGTTCATTGAATTAGATGCATCTGAAGAACAGCTTGAATTCCCAGTTGTCTATGCTTCTGCTATCAATGGAACAGCAAGTAATAATGCAAGCAAACAGGATGAAAACATGGAAGCTTTATTTGAAGCAATTGTTGGACATATCCCAAGTCCAATCGATAACCATGAAGAACCGCTTCAATTCCAAGTAGCACTACTGGACTACAACGATTATGTTGGTCGTATTGGAATTGGACGTGTATTTAGAGGGACGATGAAAGTAGGTCAACAAGTTGCTTTAATGAAAAATGACGGTTCTGTCAAGCAATTTCGTGTGACAAAAATTTTCGGTTTCCAAGGTCTAAAAAGAGTTGAAATTGAAGAAGCGAGAGCTGGGGATCTTGTAGCAGTTTCAGGTATGGAGGATATTAACGTAGGTGAAACGGTATGTCCTGTCGAACATCAAGAAGCACTACCAGTCCTTCGTATTGATGAACCAACACTTCAAATGACGTTTGTCGTTAACAACAGCCCATTTGCAGGTCGTGAAGGGAAATATGTGACTTCTCGTAAAATTGAAGAGAGATTACAACAGCAACTTCAAACAGATGTAAGTCTTCGTGTTGAACCTACTGCTTCACCTGATGCATGGGTTGTTTCTGGTCGTGGAGAGCTTCACTTGTCTATTTTAATTGAAAATATGAGACGTGAAGGCTTTGAATTACAGGTATCAAAACCAGAGGTTATCGTAAGAGAAATTGACGGTGTACGCTGTGAGCCTGTTGAACGTGTACAAATTGATGTGCCAGAAGAACATACGGGTTCTGTTATGGAATCCATGGGCGCGAGAAAAGGTGAAATGATCGACATGATCAACAATGGTAATGGTCAAGTGCGTTTGATCTTCACTGTTCCTTCTCGTGGTTTAATTGGATATTCAACTGAATTCCTTTCGTTGACTAGAGGATTTGGTATTTTAAACCATACATTTGATAGTTATCAGCCGATGCAGTCTGGTCAAGTTGGTGGACGTCGTCAAGGTGTGCTTGTATCAATGGAAACTGGAAAAGCATCAGCATACGGAATTCAAGGTGTAGAAGAGCGTGGTGTGATCTTTGTTGAGCCAGGTACAGAAGTGTACCAAGGAATGATTGTTGGTGAACATAACCGTGAAAATGACCTAGTCGTTAACGTAAGCCGTATGAAACAGCAGACAAACGTCCGTTCAGCAACAAAAGATCAAACAGTGAGTATGAAAAAACCGCGTATTATGTCACTTGAGGAATCTCTTGAGTACTTAAACGAAGATGAATATTGTGAAGTAACACCTGAATCTATTCGTTTAAGAAAGAAAATCCTTGATAAAAACGAGCGTGAGAAATCAGCGAAGAAGAAAAAGATAGCAGGATTATCTTAATTTCATGCAGAAGTAAAAAGATAGCACCCTTAAAACAAAAGGGGAGGGAATCTTTTTGAATGAAGCTGAAGTAAGTGAAAATCTGTCATTTTTCGCCATGTTATATCATGTCGATGAAAATCCGCAAGCAGGGATGTGGTTCTTGTACGGAACCATCCTTGCTTTAGCTATTCTTGTTTTTAAGCTCGGATTCGCCAGACGATTGCCGATTTTAAAAGCAGCAATTATTTATTTGTTTCTTATATTTGGTTGCACGTTCTTAACATTTCTAGGCATATTCCTGCCAGTAGCAGAAGGCCTTGTTGTGGCTGCGGCGATTTTAATTATTTATAAAATTCGTTTGCATCGTGCAAAAAAAGAGGGAACCGTGTAAAAAAGACCTGATAAAATATCAGGTCTTTTTTATGTTTGTTGTTCTTTTTTTAATCTTTTCGGCTTCTCTTTGATCGTTGGATCTTGATAAAGGGAGAAATGGCCAGTTTTGATCCGATTTTCAGTCTTTACTTTAATTCTCTCATGACAATCAGAACACATGTATGTATGAATCGGTCTATTTCTTAACCGCTTGGCTACTAATGTATCGTCATCAATGGTTTCAAGTTTGTCGCATATCGAGCATTTCACTCTCACCGTCTTCACCCCACTTACTTACTTGTACATATTATAGCACGCTTTGCGTTGTAAATTAAATGGACAACAGAAAAGGCTTATACCAGTTCAGATATAAGCCGCTCACACTAATCTTTTTGCTTCATATGATGGTTTGACTGATCGTTTTGATCCTCTTTTAGTTTGTTTTGATCCTTTTGTTTTAGCTGATTATTGGCATCGTTGGTAGGGTCTTTTTCATTTCGTTTCATTTCATTATTTGGCATTTCTGGCATCACTCGACCGACAATGGCGGCAAGCTCGTCCATAATTCCGCTAACAGGACGACCTTCTTGTATTTCTTTTCCCATTTGTTTTAAACGGCTGACTGTGTCAGGATCTGCTACAACAACTGCGTTTGCTCCATTTGGATCATTTTTAAGTGCTTTTGCAACAGAATATTTAATCGTTTCAACCTTGCTTCTGTCTAAGTCATCCTTTACATCTATACCAACAACTGCATATTTTCCAACAACAACTGCTGTTGCATCATTCACATCTGCCACATGTTTTGTGACGCTGACAAGGTGTTTAGCCACCTCTTGTGATGAAAAGTTCTCTGTTTTTTTCTTTGAAGAATCAGACACGTGAATCAGCTTTGTGCGGTTTTCGTTTGCATTTTCATGTTTTTCTTGTTGCTGACAAGCACCTAGTAAGATAAGCGATTGAATGATCATTATCGTCAATATCGTACGCATTTGATGGTCCCTCCTTCACAAACTTCGATATTTATTTTATTGTTGAATTAACCTTCTAACTTTATTCATGAAAACATATATTTTAACAATTGTTTTAGAAAAGACAAGGATGAATGAAACCCCAATCAGGAGGCGAAGGACCTGAGTAAAATCTATGTATTAGACACAAACGTGTTATTACAGGATCCGAATTCAATCTTTTCATTTGAAGACAATGAGGTGGTTATTCCGGCTGTCGTGTTAGAAGAAGTCGATTCGAAAAAAAGATATATGGACGAGGTTGGACAAAATGCCCGTCGCGTCTCACGCCTGATTGACGGCTTACGCACAAAGGGAAAACTTCATGAGAAAATTACGTTAGAGTCAAAAGGGACTCTACGCATTGAACTGAATCATCGTTCTTTTCATCAGCTTCAGGAGATTTTCGTTGAGAAGACGAATGATAATCGAATTTTGGCTGTTGCAAAAAACTTATGCTTAGAAGAAGAAACAAAACCAGATGGCCGTCCTGTTATTTTAGTAAGCAAGGATGTGCTTGTCCGTGTAAAAGCCGATGCCATTGGGCTGCAAGCGGAGGATTTTCTAAGTGATCGAGTGGTACAAAATGAAGACATTGATAATGGTTATCTTGATATTTATATTGATACAGATCAAATGAACATATTCTATCAACAAAATCAATTGTCAGTGGAAGAGGTCTCCACATACCCTTTATATCCGCATCAATTTGTCCTGATGAAGGGTGCTGAGGGCGGTTCTGCAATTGGGATGGTGGATCACAAGAGCAATCAAATTAAACGCCTTGTCTATGATCAAGAGCATGTATGGGGAATTCGTCCAAAAAATGTTCAACAAACAATGGCGCTTGAGTTGCTTTTGCGGCGGGATATACCGCTTGTGACCTTAATAGGTAAAGCGGGAACAGGTAAGACGTTGCTTGCACTTGCAGCAGGGCTTATGCAAACAGAGGATCTTGGGATGTACAAAAAGCTGATAGTCGCTCGCTCCATTGTGCCTGTTGGCAAGGATTTGGGGTATTTACCAGGTGAGAAAGAAGAAAAACTGCGCCCATGGATGCAGCCCATTTTTGATAACCTTGAATTTTTGTTTAACACAAAAAAATCAGGTGAATTAGATGCCATTTTAGCTGGAATTGGCTCCATTCAAGTAGAGGCGCTCACATATATTAGAGGGAGAAGTATTCCAGATCAATTTATTATTATTGATGAGGCGCAAAATCTCACAAAACATGAAGTGAAAACGCTCCTCACACGTGTGGGGGAAGGGAGTAAAATTGTGCTGATGGGTGATCCCGAACAAATTGACCATCCGTATTTGGATAGTTTAAATAATGGGCTTATGTACGTCATAGAACGATTTAAAGAACAGCAAATTTCGGGACATGTCAAGCTTGTCAAAGGAGAAAGGTCCGGGCTTGCACAGTTGGCAGCAGACCTTCTGTAACCCAGACCTTGTCGTTTCATTATGTAATGATCAATTCTTTTACATCTGTTATTGGTTTTTGAAGATTGGACTGATCCTGGAAGTATACGTGGATGGGTCCTTTTTCTTTGACTGGTTTACCGTTTTCACTGAAATGTGCTATACTTTCCATTGCAATTTCAAGCGGGACGGTAATTGTTTCTTCCCCAGTGACAAACTCACAAGCTGTAGCATGTTCGAACGGTTCAGCATTTTGAATCATTTCACCAAGTCTCATGCCAAAGCTGCCTGTCATGAGTTTTTCTTTTTCAAATTTTTTTTCTGTTTTTAACGTAGGAGGTAGTGTTTGCCCTTCTCTAATCACACGCTCAGGATCCAGTTCATTCTCCAGTTCATCAGTTTCCTGATTTGTTGCTTTTTGAAAAAAAGAATCCATGAGGAATTTTCGATCATCAAAAATCCACACGCTCGGATCAATGGTAATGTTGTAACGAACGTTCCCCTTAATTTGAATAATACTCATTTGAAGACAACCCCTTTCCAATTAAATTATAGAAGGTTTAAAGCACTTTGTCACTTTCATAAATGAGCCCATCCTTGTGCACACTACTTTTAAGTTGTGATTTGGGAGGATAGAAAACATGGCATGTCGTGACAATGAAGAGCTTCAAGGCTTCTTGCAGGAAGCAAAAAAAGTGGCAGTCGATGGAAAGGTGGCATCATATATCCCAGCTCTCGGAAAAGCGGAAAAAACTGATTTATCTGTTGCGGTGTATCACGTAGGAAATATATGTCATTCCGCTGGAGATGTTGGAAAGCAGTTTACACTCCAAAGTATTTCAAAGGTGCTATCACTTGCCCTTGTATTAATGGAAGAAGGCACAAAAAAAGTATTTCAATATGTTGGTCAAGAGCCGACTGGAGATCCATTCAATTCAATGATTAAGCTTGAGACTGCAAGTCCCAATAAACCGTTAAACCCAATGATTAATGCTGGGGCCCTTGCTGTTACCAGTTTAATAAAAGGAGCGACACCTCAATCTAGGTTAGATTATTTATTAAGGTTTATCAGAGAACTGACAAATGATCAAAGCATTACATATAGCAAAGAAACTGCAGCCTCAGAATTTGAAACGTCCATGATTAACAGAGCGATGTGTTATTATATGAAGCAATATGATATCATTCAAGGAAATGTAGAAGAAGTAATGGATTTATACACAAAACAATGTGCGATCATGATGAACAGTCAAGATCTTGCCAAAATTGCTTGTGTATTTTCCCTTGACGGCAGACATCCTGAAACAGGTAAACAACTGTTAACAAAAGAAGTGGCTCGGATTTGCAAAACCTTTATGGTGACTTGTGGCATGTACAATGCAAGCGGGGAATTTGCGATTAACATTGGCATTCCAGCAAAGAGTGGCGTATCAGGTGGTATTATGGGTGTTGCGCCATATGATTTTGGGATTGGAATTTTTGGCCCTGCTTTAGATGCAAAAGGAAATAGTATTGCCGGAATTAAGCTTCTTGAGTTAATGAATGAAAAATATGAGATGAGTATTTTTTAACAACTGTTGAATTCTTTTTATTTTTAAAGGGGATCAGCATAAATCTGCTTGCATTTTTGGACGATTCGCTTTATGATAAATAGAAGAATTAGGTACTCGCCTGGGGAACGGAGGGATACTTTTGGCGTCAGAAATTTTAGTCGATCACAGACAAAAAGCACTGTCTTTATTAAAATTGGATGCAGATAAAATTTTAAAATTGATCCGAGTGCAAATGGACAACTTAACGATGCCGCAATGTCCTCTTTATGAAGAGGTTTTAGATACGCAAATGTTTGGATTATCGAGGGAAATTGACTTCGCTGTCCGACTTGGATTAGTTGATGTAAATGAAGGAAAAGAACTAATCGATAGACTTGAGAGAGAACTCTCCGCACTACACGATGCATTTACAAAAAAATAATGATTGAAAACTCAAACTTCCACTTAAAGTTTGGGTTTTTTTGTAAGTGTAAGTTTCTATAACAAATTGATGACAAACGGACTTTGTGTGTGGATCAAAGCCGAACGATATAAAAGAGGTAAAACGAGATGAAACAGAGAAAATGTAGTAAAATAAAGGCTCAGTTAGGTACATACAAAGAATAATAGAAACAGATGTTAGGAAGAGGATTACATGTTAAAGAGAATGCTAAGATCGTATGACTACTCATTGTTATTTGCTATTTTATTAATTAGTGCTTTCGGCTTGGTGATGGTATATAGTTCGAGCATGATTACTGCTGTCATCAGGTACGATGCTACACCAGATGTTTTTTTTAAGAAGCAGCTTTTATTTATGGTGTTAGGTGCAGTCATTTTAGTTTTTACTGCTATTATGCCTTATAAATTGTTTGCAAATAAAAAATTTCAGATGTTTATGCTCGTCATTTCTATCGTGTCTTTAATTTATGTTTACTTTTTGGGGCATATCGCAGGAAATGCAAGAAGCTGGATTAAAATCGGGGGCTTTAGCATTCAGCCGGCAGAATTTGTGAAAATCGTGGTCATTATGTATTTAGCCGCTGTTTATGCAAAGAAGCAGCATTATATTGATCATTTGCTTAAAGGAGTGACACCACCTATTGTGGTTGTGTCCATCTTATGTGGATTCATCATTATACAACCAGACTATGGAACAGCTTTTATTATTGGTATGATTGCACTTACTATGATTCTTTGTTCGGGTTTTAGCGGGAAAACTTTAGTCAAACTGTTGATCTTGTTCGGTGCGGTAATGCTTGTATTGACTCCATTTATCTATATATCGTGGGATTGGATTTTTACCGAAAATCGACTTGGTCGATTTGAGAGTTTCCAAGATCCGTTTAAAGATGCGAGTAACACAGGGCATCAGCTCATTAATTCTTACTATGCGATTGGTTCGGGTGGCTTTTTCGGTCTTGGGCTAGGAGAGAGCGTGCAAAAGTATGGTTATCTACCAGAGCCACATACAGACTTCATTATGGCGATTATTTCAGAAGAGCTCGGCTTTTTTGGTGTCTTTTTTGTTCTTGCATTACTAGGATTTATTGTCGTCAAAGGCTTTTACATTGCGAGAAAGTGTGAAGATCCGTTTGGAAGTTTGCTTGCAATAGGAATTTCTTCGATGATTGCGATCCAGACATGTATTAATTTAGGAGGCGTTTCAGGACTTATTCCAATTACAGGTGTTACACTGCCATTTATAAGCTATGGGGGTTCATCAATTATTTTACTCTGTGGATGTATGGGAATTCTGTTGAATATCAGTATGTTTACTGAATATAAGGATCGATATAAAAAGAAAAAAACACTCAGCCCCGAAGCACTGGAAAAAAATGAAATGCAGAAAACTTTGAATCTTTGAAAAACAAAAGTGTACAGTTTTCCCTTCTTCCTTTATTATAGAATACATATAAAATTTTAAGGGATATGGGGGAGTGAGAATGTCACAACGAACAATTCAAAAAGTTTTAGTTGCAAACAGAGGGGAAATAGCCATTAGAGTTTTCAGAGCCTGTACCGAGTTAAACTTACGTACAGTTGCTATTTATTCAAAAGAAGACTCCGGCTCTTATCATCGCTATAAAGCCGATGAGGCATATCTAGTTGGAGAAGGGAAAAAGCCGATTGATGCCTACCTTGATATCGAAGGGATCATCGAGATTGCAAAAAGAAATGATGTGGATGCGATACATCCAGGTTACGGATTCTTATCCGAAAACATTCATTTTGCAAGGCGATGCGAAGAAGAAGGTATTCAATTCATTGGTCCGAAATCAACACACTTAGATATGTTTGGGGATAAAGTAAAGGCAAGAACAGAGGCACAAAAAGCCGGTATTCCTGTCATACCTGGAAGTCCCGGGCCTGTTTCTTCTGTCAAAGATGTCGAAAAATTCGGTGAAGAGTATGGATATCCTTTCATTATTAAAGCCTCTTTAGGCGGTGGTGGACGAGGTATGCGAATTGTCCGAACACAAGCAGAACTGAATGAAGCATATGACCGTGCGAAATCAGAGGCAAAAGCTGCGTTTGGAAATGATGAAGTGTATGTTGAAAAGCTCATTGAAAATCCAAAACACATTGAAGTGCAGGTGATTGGAGATGTGCATGGCAATATCGTGCATTTATATGAGCGGGATTGTTCAGTGCAAAGACGACATCAGAAAGTCATTGAAATTGCACCGAGTGTCTCTATATCTGAAAAATTGCGTGAGGAGATTTGCGAAGCTGCTGTTAAGCTTGCGAAAAACGTCTCTTATATCAACGCAGGTACAGTAGAGTTTCTAGTTGCAAACAATGAATTCTACTTTATTGAAGTCAACCCGAGGGTGCAGGTTGAACATACCATTACCGAAATGATCACAGGTGTTGATATTGTTCAAACACAAATTTTTGTTGCAAAAGGTCTCGATCTTCACAGCAAAGAAGTGGGGATTCCAAAGCAAGAGGATATTTTCACACATGGATTTGCCATTCAATCAAGGGTGACAACTGAAGATCCATTAAATGATTTCATGCCTGACACTGGCAAAATTATGGCTTACCGTTCAGGTGGAGGTTTCGGAGTTCGTCTTGATACAGGAAACAGCTTCCAAGGCGCAGTAATTACACCTTATTATGATTCTCTGCTTGTGAAACTTTCGACATGGGCGCTGACTTTTGAGCAAGCTGCAGCCAAAATGGTACGTAACTTGCAAGAATTTAGAATTCGTGGGATTAAAACAAATATTCCATTTCTTGAAAACGTGGCGAGGCATGAGAAGTTTTTAAAAGGGGAATACGATACATCGTTTATTGATTCTACACCTGAACTGTTTAATTTCCCTAAACAAAAAGACCGTGGAACGAAAATGTTGACTTATATTGGTAACGTTACCATTAATGGGTTCCCTGGGATCGGTAATAAAGAAAAGCCCGATTTTGATAAGCCAAACATTCCGAAATTAGCTATTGATCAAGCCATTCCTTATGGAACAAAGCAACTATTAGATGAGCAAGGACCTGAAGGGCTTGCAAAGTGGGTAAAAGAGCAAAACAATGTGTTGCTAACTGATACCACATTTAGAGATGCACATCAATCACTTCTAGCTACCCGTTTTAGAACAAACGATTTGAAAAAAATCGCGCACCCAACAGCTGGTTTGTGGCCGGAGCTCTTTAGTCTTGAAATGTGGGGAGGTGCAACGTTTGACGTTGCATACCGCTTCCTAAAAGAAGACCCGTGGGCAAGGCTGGAACAGCTTCGTAAAGAAATCCCAAATACACTGTTCCAGATGTTGCTTAGATCATCCAATGCAGTAGGATATACAAACTATGCGGATAATGTCATTAAGTCCTTTGTGAAACAGTCCGCAGACTCAGGTATTGATGTATTCCGTATCTTTGATAGTCTAAACTGGGTGAAAGGCATGACTCTTGCCATTGATGCTGTGCGTGAATCAGGAAAAGTAGCAGAAGCCGCGATCTGTTATACGGGAGACATACTTGACCCAACTCGTCCAAAGTATAACCTCGACTACTATGTCTCTTTAGCGAAAGAGCTTGAAGCGTCAGGTGCACATATTTTAGGGATTAAGGATATGGCTGGATTGTTGAAACCGCAAGCTGCATATGAATTAGTTTCTGCATTAAAAGACAAAATCAATATTCCGATCCACCTTCATACACATGATACGAGTGGAAACGGCATTTTCACATATGCAAGAGCAATTGACGCAGGAATTGATATCGTGGATGTAGCGGTTAGCTCAATGGCAGGTCTCACATCACAGCCAAGCGCAAGCTCTTTGTATTTTGCGCTTGAAGGGAATAACCGCCAGCCACAGATGGATGTCAAACATGTCGAAACATTATCGCAATATTGGGATTCAGTCAGAAAGTATTACCATGAATTTGAAAGTGGAATGAATTCTCCACATACTGAAATTTATGAACATGAAATGCCTGGTGGTCAATATAGTAACCTACAGCAACAAGCAAAAGGTGTTGGACTTGGAGAGCGCTGGAACGAAGTGAAAGAAATGTATAGACGTGTCAATGATATGTTCGGTGACATCGTCAAAGTAACACCATCGTCTAAAGTAGTCGGGGATATGGCACTTTACATGGTTCAAAACGATTTAACAGAAGAAGATGTTTATGAAAAGGGTGTAACGCTAGATTTCCCTGACTCTGTTGTTGAATTGTTTAAAGGCTATCTTGGTCAGCCTCATGGCGGGTTCCCTGAAAAACTCCAAAAGCTGATTTTAAAAGGAGAAGAGCCACTCACGGTCAGACCAGGTGAAAAGCTTGAATCAGTGAATTTTGATGAAATTAAACAACAATTTAAAGAATCTCATGAACTGAATTTATCGGAAAAAGATGCGATTGCTTATGCACTTTATCCAAAAGTCTTTTCTGAGTTTGTTCAAACGGCTGAAAACTATGGTGATATTTCGGTTCTAGATACACCAACATTCTTCTATGGAATGCAACTAGGAGAAGAAATCGAAGTCGAAATTGAGCATGGAAAAACGTTAATTGTTAAGCTTGTTTCGGTTGGTGAACCGAATCCAGATGCCACTCGGGTGCTGTACTTTGAACTGAATGGTCAGCCACGTGAAGTTGTCATTAAAGATGAAAGCATTAAATCGTCTGTGCAGGAGAAAACGAAAGCGGATCGTTCTAATGCGAACCATATCGCCGCTTCAATGCCTGGTACGGTGATTAAATTGCTTGTCGAAAAAGGTCAAAAGGTAAGTCAAGGCGAGCACTTAATGATTAACGAAGCGATGAAGATGGAAACGACAGTTCAGGCGCCATTTACGGCGGTTGTAGAAGAGATATATGTGAACAACGGGGAATCAATTCAAACAGGTGACTTGTTGATCGTCTTAAAACCAGATTGAATCATGTAGGCACATCTTTCATAGATGTGCCTTTTTTGCATTATGGATGGATGCTCATTTAACATGGATCAAAAGACGTCTTAAAAGCGGATAGCACCCATTATCAAGTATTCACTCCATATGATTAATCATGGCGTAAGAAAGAGAAGCAACCTGTTATAAAAGTTGACAAAGTGTTTTTTGCATCTGATCGAGTCATCCGTAATAAACCATAAAGAGGGTATGAACAACGCACGCATTTGCTTAAATAGTGTAAACGGCGGTTTGGGCAAATTGATTTTAGCTAAGGCAAAGGAATCAATTCTATCGTGCAACATAGGTTACATGAGCCTTGGAAAATGCCGAGAGATAAACAAATCGAATCAGGCTGTATTTTAGGAAAAACATACGCGTTCCCAACCATAGATAGATCATCAGGTCAGAAGAAAAGAAGCGGTTGCTATGTATGAACAGGAAAAGAGAATGTAAAAAAATCCCCCTTACTTTAAGTGGAAGGGGGACTTCGATTTTACCTAAAGGGCTCTTTGCTTTCATAGCGATAACGAGCGATGAGTAAGCAGAAATAACAAAGAATCCCGAATAGGCCAGAGATAAAGAATGAATGAGCAAGTGCATAACCAAGCTGAAGATGAGAGTAAACCGACATAATACCAGATACAGCTTGAAGTGTGATCAAAATCGCTGATATGACCCACCCGTAATATAGTTGTTTCTGATCTTTGTAATACTTAATTGCATGGTATGTTGCGATGAAAATCCATACAAGCAGCAAAATAGCAGCAGCTCGGTGCGACATTTGGACCCACTGGTTAAAGTACGTAGGTACGCCCCCATCTTTTGAGCATAACGGAAAGACAGAGCAAGCAAGACTTGATTTTGTGTGACGTACATAAGCACCCGTATAGACAACAATATACGTATACGTGATAAGTCCCAAAATATGAAATTGCATCGTTTTTCCGATTTGTAGTGGCTTCATCAGTTTTGTTTCAGATCGTGTTGCTTCAAAGACAAGAAGTGCAAGTAATAAGATTGAAGCAAACGAAATAAGTGAAATGCCGAAATGTAGTGCCATGACAAGTGCATTTGAACCAAATACAACTGCTAACGCCCCAAGCAATGCTTGAAGTAGCAAGAAGATAATGGACATCACGACTAAAAATTTTGTTTCACGAAAGACAGGGCTGATTTTTTTCCAGCATAGAATTGCAAGTGCTACGACAAGGATCGTCGATACCCCTGTTGACATTCGGTGACTCCATTCGATGATGGAAGCAGTGTTCATTTCAGGAAAAAAGCGACCATGACAGAGTGGCCACTGTCGTCCACAGCCAAGGCTTGAACCAGTTTTTGTGACAAGAGCGCCACCAATTAATACGATAAGCATCACAAAAGTTGTGACAACACTTAATAGCCTTAAAGCAAATTTCATCAAATTGTTTCACCTTCTCTAAAAAACTTCGATAAATCAAGAAAACCTCACATGCTCTCAAGTTTAAGCAAATAAGTGTTCTGTTGCAATTCTTTATGATCAAAGTTCACAAAAAAAATGAAATGTTAGTTCACAAAGTTTACAGAATTAGAGTGCTTGATCTTTCTACTACAGTCTGATAGAAATAGAAGAGAGATTATTTCAATTTGCAAAGCCTTCTGAAAAAGCATGTACATTTTAAGAAATTCACGAAAAGTTCACAAATATCTTCAAGTTTGTCATTTATTATTTAATAGGATGTTTTTTTACAGCCTGTAATCTTGTATGATAGAGTTGTAACTATTTTATGTTTTCAGATGTAATCTGAAGGTTTGGGCAAGGGAGGTTATACAAAGTGGCAAATTCCAAAACAGCGGCGGAAGCGGCTATTCATGGACAAATAGAAGAAACAACAGCTTGGAGAGATTTTCTAGCTCTTATTAAAATGGGCATCGTCAATTCCAATTTTATTACAACATTTACAGGAATGTGGCTTGCTTTTTACTTTTCAGATATGAGTTTCCTTGGGAATCTCGATATTGTCCTTTTAACAATGATCGGTTCTTCACTTATTATTGCCGGTTCTTGTGCAATTAATAATGCATTTGACCGTGATATTGATATATTAATGGAAAGAACAAAGAATAGACCGACCGTAACTGGAAAAATCCAGCCAGGTCAAGCGTATGCCTTTGGTATACTGCTTGTGGTACTGGGGCTTGTGATGTTGCTTATGACAACTGTAACAGCAGCAGTTATTGGCTTTATCGGGGTATTCACTTATGCAGTTCTTTATACGATGTGGTCAAAACGCCACTATACGATTAACACAATCATTGGCAGTATATCTGGAGCAGTTCCTCCATTAATTGGTTGGACAGCAGTACAAGGTACGATTGATACAACAGCTTGGGTACTCTTTATGATCATGTTCATTTGGCAGATTCCGCACTTCTTATCACTTGCGATTAAGAAAACGGAAGACTATCGAAAAGCAGGTATTCCAATGCTACCAGTTGTGTATGGCTTTGAAATCACCAAACGCCAAATTATTATTTGGACAGCATGTCTTCTTCCGCTTCCATTTTTCCTTGGTGGGTTAGGATGGCCAATTGTGGCGCTGGGCACACTTCTTAATATCGGTTGGCTTGTCATTGGGCTCTTTGGCTTTAAAATGAAAGATATTATGAAGTGGTCAACATTAATGTTTGTCTATTCATTAAATTATTTAACGATCTTTTTCGTTGCGATGATTATCATTACATTATTCTAAATTAAAAACACTCATCTTGACATCAAAACAATGGCTATAACTTAAAACACGACATTTCAAAACAACTATGAAAGCCGCCGGACACTTTGTTCTATTTAGGCGGCTTTCTGTTTATACATAGATGGTATTTTGAGTAAAAACATCATTTTTTTATGAAATGAGGAAATGTAAGTGCTTTAATTAGAGGCGGGGGTTTTTGATGGTAAAAAGAGTGATTTTATAAATGCTGTTAAAAGCGAAAAGCAAAGGAGATCAAGCAAAGGGGTTGGGATGAACTATGATAAGAAAATGGCGTGTTTTTTCACTTTTTCTCTTACTAACACTCGCTTTGGCAGGCTGCGGAGAACCATTTTTATCAACGCTCAAACCGGTTGGGGAAGTAGCAGATAAACAATATTTCCTTACAGTGTTGAGCACATTAATTATGGTTTTTGTGGTCATCGTCGTATCGATTATTTTCTTTTACGTCATTATTAAATTTAAGCGTTCTAAAGTTGGGGAAGATACGATTCCAAAACAAGTAGAGGGGAACCGTAATCTAGAAATTACATGGACTGCAATTCCGATTGTCCTTCTCATTATTCTTGTGGTACCTGTTGTGGCATATACGCTTGAACTTGGGGATACAAGCGCAATGGATAAGAAGAATCGTGATCCAGAAAAGACGTTAGTAGTAAATGTAAGAGCTAGTTTATACTGGTGGGAATTTGAATACCCTGATTATGGAATTGTCACGAGTCAAGAATTGATCGTGCCGACAGATCAAAAAGTGTATTTTAAATTAAAAGCATCTGATGTGAAACACTCCTTCTGGATTCCATCTGCAGGTGGAAAAATTGATACGAATACAGATAATGAAAATAAATTTTATCTCGTGTTTGATTCCAAACGAACAAAAAATGCCGGTGATTATTTCTATGGGAAGTGTGCTGAGCTTTGTGGACCTTCACATGCTTTAATGGATTTTAAAGTTAAAACGCTTTCTCAAGATGAATTCAAAGGCTGGACGAAAAAAATGAGTGATTATCAAAAACCTTCTTCTACATCAGATTTAGCATTAGAGGGAGAAAAACTTTTCAAAGAGAAGAACTGTTTAAGTTGTCACGCAGTTGAGCCAAGTGATGAAAGACCAGAAGCTGCAAGAACCGCACCGAACTTGGCGACGTTTGGTGAACGAACAAAGGTTGCTGGGATCAAAGATATGAATGAAGAGAATGTGAAAGCATGGTTGAAAAATCCTGAAAGCTTTAAGCCAGGCAATAAAATGACTGGTACTTATCCAAACTTAAGTGATTCTGAGGCAGATGCTCTATACGAGTACTTAAAGGGTCTTAAGACAGAATAGTAGCTGTTGATCATTGTAGCTTTTACTCATGTATATAAGTAAAAAAGCCGCTGGCAGCAAGAACAGTTGAAATGTGTAAGTTGCTAGGATAAGGGATATGAATGCAGGAATTGTGAAGTTTTGGTTAAGGGATCCCGAAATGCCCACGTCAGGGAATCAGTTCACTGGCACTTACCTACATGTAAGTAAATCAATAGCCTGTCTTTGGTGGGTGCAGTACTTGGCTCAAACGGCAGAACAATGAAAAGGGACAAATGGGAGATAAGAGGGGGATTTCATGGTGAGTACAATAACTAAAAAGCGGGGATTTGGTGCTGTCTTATGGGATTACTTGACGACGGTTGACCACAAAAAAATCGCCATTTTATATTTAGTGGCAGGGGGATTTTTCTTTTTACTTGGCGGACTTGAGGCAATGTTTATCCGTATTCAGCTTGCCATTCCTGAAAGTAATTTTCTCAGTGCAGGCTTTTACAATGAAGTAATGACGATGCATGGAACAACAATGATTTTCCTTGCAGCAATGCCGCTTCTTTTCGCGTTAATGAACGCAGTTGTACCAATTCAAATTGGTGCTAGAGACGTGGCGTTTCCATTTTTAAATTCACTCGGATTTTGGTTATTCTTTTTCGGAGGAATCTTTTTAAATCTTGGTTGGTTTTTAGGTGGATCACCTGATGCGGGTTGGACAGCTTATGCATCACTCGCGTTGAACTCTGAAGGTCATGGTATGGATTTTTATATCCTAGGTTTACAAATTGCCGGAATCGGTACATTGATTGCTGGGATCAACTTTCTTGTAACAATTGTTAATATGAGAACACCCGGCATGACCTATATGAGGTTGCCACTTTTTACATGGACGACATTTGTGGCGTCTGCACTCATTTTGTTTGCGTTTCCTCCTTTAACGGCAGGACTTGCAATGTTAATGTTAGATCGACTGTTTGAAACGAGCTTTTTTAACCCGGAACTTGGCGGTAATACGATCATTTGGGAGCATCTCTTCTGGATTTTCGGACACCCTGAAGTCTATATCTTGATCCTTCCGGCGTTCGGTATCTTCTCAGAGATTATTCCAGTATTTGCAAGAAAACGACTGTTTGGTTACTCGTCGATGGTCTTTGCAACTGTATTAATTGGTTTCCTCGGATTCATGGTATGGGCGCATCACATGTTCACAACAGGTTTAGGGCCAATAGCGAACGCGATTTTTGCCGTTGCGACGATGGCGATCGCTGTACCAACAGGCATTAAAGTATTTAACTGGCTACTAACCATTTGGGGCGGAAATGTAAAGTTCACAACACCAATGCTTTATTCGGTTGCCTTTATACCTTCCTTTTTACTTGGGGGGGTAACTGGGGTTATGCTTGCCGCAGCTGCAGCAGATTATCAGTTCCATGATACGTATTTTGTTGTGGCGCACTTTCACTATGTCATCATCGGTGGGGTCGTATTCGGTATTTTAGCAGGTGTACATTATTGGTGGCCTAAAATGTTTGGCAAAATACTAAATGAGAAGATGGGAAAAATCGGTTTTGTGCTCTTCTTCGTTGGATTCCATTTGACGTTCTTTATCCAGCATTTCCTAGGACTATGGGGAATGCCGAGACGTGTATTTACTTTCCTTCCTGGTCAAGGGTTGGAGCTTGGAAACCTTGTGAGTACAATTGGCGCGTTTCTTATGTTCATTTCAGTCGTCATTATGCTCATCAACATCATTTGGACAGCTGTAAAAGGAGAACGTGTCACTGGTGATCCTTGGGGAGATGGAAGAACACTTGAGTGGGCAGTTTCTTCTCCACCACCTGAATATAATTTTAAACAACTGCCGCTTGTCAGAGGACTTGATGCACTTTGGATTGAAAAGATGGATGGCAAAAAAGGCATGACAGCATCAGAGCCTGTAGATGATATTCATATGCCGAACAATTCTATTTTGCCTTTCATTGTTTCTTTCGGTCTGTTTGTATCTGCATTTGGATTTATGTATCGACAAGAGTATAGCTGGGGTCTACCAGTCATCTTTATTGGTCTTGGTATCACATTTGCGACAATGCTTGTCCGTTCTCTTGTCGACGATCATGGATATCATATCCATAAAGAAGATCTTACAGATGATGACGATAAAGGGGTGAAAGCATAATGGAACCACAAAAAATGACTGCGGAAACCTTTCCTGCTTCACCAGAAAAAGCAACGTTAGAAGGTAAAAATAAGTTTGTTGGTTTTTGGCTTTTCCTCGGAGGAGAGACCGTTTTATTTGCTTCATTATTTGCGACATATTTGGCACTAAAAAACTCAAATGCGGGTGGTCCGAAAACAACGGAAATATTTGATTTAACAATTGTCTTTGTTGCGACAATGCTTCTTTTGACGAGCAGTTTGACAAGTGTGTATGCCATGTATCATATGAAAAACTTCTCCTTTAAAAAAATGCAGCTTTGGTTAGGGATTACTGTTTTATTAGGCGCATCATTTTTAGCACTTGAGATTTATGAGTTTTATCATTATGTGCATGAGTATGGATTTACAATTAAAAGCTCGGCACTTGGCTCATCTTTTTATACATTGGTAGGAACACACGGAGCTCACGTTGCATTTGGTCTTTGCTGGATCACCGCTCTTATTTTTAGAAATATGAGACGCGGACTCAATTTGTACAATGCACCTAAATATTATGTAGCGAGCCTTTATTGGCACTTCATTGATGTCGTGTGGGTCTTCATCTTTACCGTTGTATATTTAATGGGAATGGTGGGATAAATATGGAAAATAAAAATACAGGTCAATCGAAGGTAGACCTTGTCTATCGGAGAAAGAAAAATGCCGAAGAAATGAAGCATCAGCTCATTTCTTTCGGCCTCATGATTGGTTTAACTTTTGTTTCATTTTTGACCATTGCATCTGATGACATTGGAAATTGGTTTGCCGTTCCGTTTATTTTACTGCTTGCTGTTATTCAAGTGGCTTTTCAGCTTTATTACTTTATGCATATGAATCAAAAAGGCCATGAAACACCAGCGCTGTTTCTTTATTCAGGTGTGTTTGTTGCGTTTATTACAGTGTTGGCATTTTTGACGATTATTTGGTGGTAAGACCGTTTTCTGCATGAAGGAGGCGCAGCAATGGAGAATTTAGAAATCTTCGGTTTTCGCGCATTATGGAGTCCATATTATTTTATATGCATCGCGCTAGCAGCCCTTGTTTACTTACTTTTGGTGACAAAAGGGAAGCATCAGGCGACGTTTAAGGAAAAAACGCTGTTTTTGACAGGTCTCGTTTTATTGTATGTGGTCAAGGGAAGTCCAATTGATTTGATGGGGCACATTATGTTCAGTGCACATATGGCGCAAATGGCTGTCCTCTATTTGGTCATTCCCCCCCTATTCATTACAGGTTTGCCTGCGGGGATTTGGGAGCGAATGATTCAAACGCCTGGAATTCGAGCGGTGTTTCGTTTGTTTTCCAAGCCATTAATCGCACTGCTTGGTTTTAACGGTCTTTTTTCGTTTTATCACATCCCGCTCGTATTTGATTTTGTGAAAACGGATCCGATTTATCATGCTGTGATGACAGTTGTCATTTTTATTGCTGCCTTTTTCATGTGGTGGCCACTTGTTCATAAAGTGTCTACTCAACCACATATCACAGGAATTTTAAAGCTTGGCTATATCATGGCTGACGGTATATTAATGACACCGGCTTGTGCGTTGATCATGTTTAGTGAGGTGCCGCTCTATGCAACATACTCAGATGCTGGTGCATGGATTCAAGCACTACATCTCTGCGTACCGAGTGATATGTTAACAGGGCTCACGCTTACAGGACCAGAAATGTTCCACACATTGCCACTTTTAGAAGACCAGCAGCTTGGTGCCATTTTGATGAAAATTATTCAAGAGATTGTGTATGGTTCCATACTTGCTGTCGTATTCTTTGAATGGGCAAGGAAAGAAAGAGCAAAAGATGCAGTGCCAGATGCACTTGTCCCAAAGTATGAGTAACGAAAAAGCACAGCCATTTGATTGGCTGTGCTTGTTTTTTATGCTTCGGCTGTGATAGCTTCAAGTTTTTCCTTTAAGCGTTGTAAGGTTTTTTGGCTTGATTGAACAAGTGATGTAGGGAATTGTTCTCCGTCACCGTACTCGACTCCGTGCGGATAATAATGTTTCCCAAGTAACGGGGTCAAAAGCTGAATGATAGCCTTACCCGAACCAACATCTCCTTCGATCGCATAGCCGGAAACACGTAAATAAAACGTTCCCTCCACCATGCTGAATTTCCGATCATATGTGACACGTTCATAGTCCCACTGATCAGCTCTGACAAACCCTTCACTCTCCATTACGAAATCTACTTTGTTTAAGTCTGCTGAAACATGCTCTATCCCCATACCTTCAAATTTCACCCAAAACCCCTCCTTTTAAAATTTCCCTTTACTGACAATCATAGTATGAAAGCGTTAAACTTTCAACTGTGAAGCGTATGTTCTATGTGAAGCTGGTTAAAGTAATAAAGAAATTAATGATTTGGAGGAAGAGCGATGAAAACGAAAAAAATCAAAGATTTAATGACGAAAAAAGTTTTAACATGTCAAAAAGATGACAATGTCTATGAAGCCGCTGTGAAAATGAAAGAGGCAGATATCGGTGCCATTCCAGTAACTGAAGGAGATAAATTGATAGGAATTGTCACAGATAGAGACTTGGTATTAAGAGGAATTGCAGAGAAAAAGCCAAATTCACAAGAAATTAGCGCTGTCATGACAAAAGAGGTTCTCACAGCAGATGAGGATGCATCCCTTGAAGAAATCGTTAGACTCATGTCAGAGCATCAGCTGCGTCGTATACCTGTTGTAAAGAATGGAAATTTAACAGGAATCGTGGCACTCGGTGATTTATCTGTAGAAGATCTATCGAATGATCGAGCGGGTGATGCACTCACTGAAATTTCCCAGAATGATCAACAAAATGGGCAAGGATTTCTTCATTAAGAAGGGCATATTTTAAATTCGTGTTAAATAGGCTGTATTGTCGTTGAAAAATCATACAAGTTTTGATTAAATGACAGTAGTAGGTGCATTTTATGTATCTTGCCAATTTAGCGGAGGTGTCAATTTGAAAACTGTGCTCAAAACACTATTCATCCTCCTGATTATTTCCGGAACGTATGTTCTGTTTATTCAATACGGATCATCACCTGAAAAAAACGACGGGAATGAACCGAAAGTGTCGAATGAGGAAACTTCCAGTGACAAGCCAATCAATGTTCCTAAAAAAGGGCTGTTGTCATTTATGGGGAAGTCGACAAATGAAGTGCTGAAACTGCTTGGTGAACCAGATCGCATCGATCCTTCTGCATATGATTATGATTGGTGGATCTACAATCAGTCACAAAAACACTATATCCAAATCGGTGTAAAGGATAGTCGAGTCGTCACATTATTTGCCACTGGAGACGGACTGAATGTAGAACCATTTAAGATTGGTCAAGCAACAAGCGAGGTTTTCAAAAAAACGCAAATTGCACCTTACATTCATGTAGAAGATGACGACAATTCATATCGCTTTGAGTTTTCAGAAGATGATATGAACACAAGACCGACGGTAAAAGCTGGAGAAGATGTGTACGTTCAATTGTACATGGATAAGTTCGAAAGTACGTTATCAAGCATTAGGGCATTTAATGCAGATACATTTGTAAAGCAAAAGCCGTATGAAGTTGTCTATCGAGGTCAATTGATCGAGCCAGAACCAATTTCAGGTGAAAAATGGAAAGAGATCGAGTCTTCCAGTGAGAAACAAATATTTGATATGACCAATGTCATTCGAAACAAATTTAACCTCGCAAAACTTGAGTGGGACGATGATACATCAGAAGTGGCGTTTCTGCATAGTGAAGATATGCGTGAACATCGCTATTTCTCTCATGAATCTAAGAAATATGGGACGTTAAAGGATCGCTTAGAAGCTGGAGAGGTTGATTTTCAGCTTGCTGGAGAAAACATTGCCTATAATTACGTGGATGGTCCGGCTGCTGTAGAAGGCTGGCTCAATAGTGAAGGCCACCGTAAATCCTTGCTAAACAAAGATTATACTCACCTTGGTGTAGGAGTAAATCAGAAGTATTACACACAAAATTTCATTAAGAAAACACCATCATAAACAGCCGCCATATGGTCGCTGTTTTTTTGACGTCTCAAGAAATTAGGCTCACCAAAACACAGTTGTCTGTATATAGTATAGTAGGCATTTGTATAAATGGGGGTGAGGATATGACAAATAAACATAAGCAAACATCCATTGATGCATTCAAGGATTTTGTCAGACGCCATCCGAAGCTAATTCAAGAAGTGCATGCACAAGAAAAGAGCTGGCAGAACCTTTATGAAAACTGGGTAATGTTCGGAGAAGAGGATGACATGTGGTCATCTTACCGTGAATTGAAAAGTGAAGACACAACAAAAAAAGAAGAAAAAGCTACACAAACTGAAAAAATAGATTTTATGTCAAAAATGGTTTCTGCTGTGAAGAAAATGGATGCAGATCAGATGAATGAACAAATCAATAAAATGAGCCAATCCATTTCCTCTTTACAAAGCTTACTAGGGCAATTTTCGTCAAACGGTTCAAAGCAAGGGTCTTCTGGAGGCAATCAGCATCCATTCTCCTTCAGGAAAGACTAATTGAAAGGGGATGCTTTTGGTGCGCAGAGAAGTACTAGAGTATGTCATGGCTGAAGAAGAGCGGCTCAAGTTTATTAGACAGCGTCCTCTATGGTACAGACAACTTGCCCGTCATCCTGAGAATCTATCTCAGTTTGAACTAGATAAAATGAATTTTTATGAAAAAACGATACCGCACCGAGTCAATCAATTAAGTAATAGTGTTCAAATGGCTGAAATGATGATTCAAATGTTTCAGGCAATGCGCAATCAAAATTAAGCCGAGTAGGCTTTTTTTGAGTTGACTAAGATACTCGTTTCCTGAGCAACCTATGAAAGTAAACGAAAGGAGAATCAGATGATGAAGTGGGTGCTTTCAATTTGCGCATTGCTTTTTTTACTAACAGGATGTAAGTGGCAGGACGATCATCAAAGCAAGCAACACGAACCTGCTGTACCAACAGTTCAATTAAGTCATATTAACATGAAGCAGCAAGGTTGGTTGAAATACAAAGTGCAAGATTCAGTCATTTATATTGAGAGTACACTTGATGGCTTTCATTTTGATACATCTGCTGGCAGGGCGGATGAAAAAAAGGGTTATTTCACTGTATATGTTGATGGTAAACGGCTTGGGAATGAATATACTGCTGCTTTTGTGGTCAAGCATCTATCAAAGGGGAAACATAAAATGACCGTAGAGCTGAATTCTAGGCATCCAAAGTTTAAACAGAAGCGAGAAACATGGGATGTATTTATCACTTAAGCATTTTCCGATTGATGTGTTTCATGGTAAACTATGAATTGGAGGTGCATCATTTATGTATGCGACAATTGAATCTGTTGAGCTTCAAGAAGAAGCAAATCAATTGGCTGCCATGATTCTTCAGTCGGAGGAGGCTGAACATTACCGCAGCTGCTTTAAGCGTCTCCAGCAAGACGAAGAAGCGCAACGAATTATTGCATCTTTTACAAAGGTAAAGGAACAATACGAAGAAGTGCAGCGGTTCGGTAAGTATCATCCGGACTATAAAACGATCTCAAAGCAAATGCGAGAGATCAAAAGAGAGCTAGATCTTCACGATACAGTGGTTGATTTCAAAAAAGCAGAAACAGCTATCCAATCCATTTTGGATGAAATTAGTATTGAAATCGGTCAAGCTGTGTCAACATATATCAAAGTTCCGACAGGGAACCCTTATTTTGATGGTCTATCTTCATGCGGTGGCGGCTGTGGTTCAGGCGGCAGTTGTGGCTGTAAAGTATCTTGACGAGACTGATACGTCTCGTCTTTTACATAAAAAAGGAAAGAATGAAGAGCGGCGGGTGAAAAATGGAAACAAAACGTCAAGGGATGGTTGTGTGGCTGCATTCGCTTAAACAGGCAAAAACACTTAGAAAGTTTGGCAATGTACACTATATTTCAAAAAAAATGAAATATGCTGTCATCTATTGTGATATGGATCATGTAGAGCGCCACATGGCGAAGCTGGGCTCTTTGCCGTTTGTGAAGCGTGTTGAGCCTTCATATAAGCCATTTATTAAACTGGAATACGAATCTAAAATTGATAAAGCAAAAGAGTATGATTATAAGGTGGGCTTTTAGAGCCTAAAAAAAATCCCCGCGGCATGACCCGCGGGGTCCTTCTATTCTTAATGATTCATTAAGGAGAAGGCAAAGGGAGAGGAGAAACCGGAGGAAGAACTTATGGGGAAACGTAAGTCTTCTCCGCGGTTGGCAACAGCACCACATCAGATGCTGTTAATAAAAGTATGTCCTTTATCAAAAAAACTATACACAAAAAATGAACAAAGACGTCTCATTGTGTCACAAAAGGAGTATATGGTAAGATAATGTTGGATTTTTTGTACCAATACATAAATGTTAAGTAAGCAGAAAAAGTGGTGGGAATATGAGAGTGATCTCTGGAACGAAAAAAGGCCGCTCGTTAAAGGCGGTACCAGGTCAATCAACGCGACCGACAACAGATAAAGTGAAAGAATCCATCTTTAACATGATTGGGCCTTATTTTGATGGAGGATGGGCATTAGACCTATTTGCAGGAAGTGGAGGTTTAGGGATTGAAGCGCTTTCTAGAGGGTTTGATCATTGTATTTTTGTTGATCGAGATATGAAGGCAGTGCAAACGGTGAAAGCCAATTTGGCCGCACTAGAATTAACAGAGCAAAGCGAAGTGTTTCGAAATGATGCCCACCGTGCCGTTGCTGCCGTATCAAAAAGAGACGAGTCCTTTCGTGCGATTTTTCTTGATCCGCCGTATAAGGATCAAAAATTAAAGCACTTGCTTGAATTAATTGAAAAACGGGAATTACTATCAGAGGATGGTTTTGTCATGTGTGAGCATGATAAAGACGTGATTTTGCCAAAAGAATCTGGTTTACTAGAAATATCAAGACAAGAAATTTACGGGTTGACTGGCATCACGATCTATAGAAAGCGGGGAATTTAGTGGATGGGGAACATAGCGGTATGTCCGGGTAGCTTTGATCCAGTCACATTGGGCCATTTGGATATTATTAAAAGAGGAGCCAAAATCTTTGATGAGATATATGTTTGTGTATTGAACAATTCTTCAAAGAAACCGTTATTTACCGTTGAAGAACGGTGTGAACTGATTCGTCAGGTAACAAAGGATTTGCCAAATATTAAGGTGGAGTCATTTGATGGCCTCCTTGTAGATTATGCAAAAACGAAACAGGCGAATGTCATTTTGCGCGGTTTAAGAGCTGTGACTGACTTTGAATATGAGATGCAGGGTACATCCATGAACAAAGTGTTAAACGATGAGATAGAAACGTTTTTTATGATGACCAACAATCAATACTCTTTCTTAAGTTCAAGTATTGTGAAAGAAGTTGCGAAATATCATGGCGCTGTTAAAGATCTTGTTCCAACAGAGGTGGAAATCGCGCTAAAACAAAAGTTTAATGGATGAGTGCCACCGCGCCCTCATCCATTTTTTTGTCTTTTATATGAAAGGATAATATATAAAACCAAACTACACAGTGTAAATGCAGGTCCAATCGAAACAAGCTGATTCCAAAGGAGAGCACCCCAGGAAGCGATCGTGTCACTGGTTGGAAATGATGAGACTGGAAGCGTCGAATCTGAAAGTGTGATATAGAGTGGTTTGAATAGAAGTAATGCGAATAATGCGGCATAAATACCGTGCAAAACTCGCGCGAAAAAAAACGGTTTAAAACGAATATCCGTTGCAGCGAGAATTCCGGCAACCTGTGCTTGCACTGAAAATCCACTGAATCCTAAAATAAAGCTGACAACAATTGTTTTTGCGACGAGTTCTGCTTCTTGTGTCCCTGTTATCTGACTTCCAAGTGTAATTTCAAACAAACCGGAGATGACAGCGAGATCTAAATTGGTTGGAAGGTGCAGTGCATCAAGCAAAATCCGAACACCAAACGAGAGAATATCTGTTAGGTGGACCACAGATAGAATACGACTGAAAACAGAAAACAACATGATGAAACCACCAATCATAAACAGCGTATGAACGGACGATATCACAGCATCGCCTAAAATTTGTCCGAGTGGTCGTGTTTCCACCATCCTAGCTTTATGAAGGGCGCGAAAGGCTTCCCGAATGGAGGGGAAAACAAAACCTCTCTTTTTTCTTAAATGCTCATCGTGATGTGCTTGATAGCCCCGCATGGTGATACCAACCGTTAAATTTCCTAAATAGTGAGCGCATGCAAGTACAATCCCTAGTGCTGCATTGTGGAAGAAACCAACAGCAACAGCTCCGAAAATAAACAAAGGGTTTGATGAATTTGTAAATGAGACAAGACGCTCTGCTTCAATTCGAGTGAGCTGTCCTTCTTGTCTAAGCCTTGTTGTGAGCTTGGCTCCAGACGGAAAACCAGACGCCATTCCCATTGCTAAAACAAACCCTCCGACGCCAGGCACTCTAAAAATGGGGCGCATAAATGGCTCTAACAGAACCCCTACAAATCTGACAATCCCAAAGCCAATTAATAACTCAGATAAGATAAAAAAAGGAAGCAGTGAAGGAAAAACAACCTCCCACCACATAGCAAGTCCATTTTTAGACGCTTGTAAAGAGGCTTGCGGATGTGTAATCACAGTAGCAGTCAAAAAGATAAAAAAGACAGCGATAAACAGTGTGTTCCATTTTTTCATGTGTGTTCGCCCCTTGCAAATGATCCGTTTCAGTGGAACTCGTGATAAAATAGCAGAAAAGCCTAGCTCTCTGCTTGTCTAATATTAATATACGAGGAGTAGGGGCATGTTTAGACCTACAGATTCGTATATATGCATAGAAAGAGGAGGGGGAACTTGATGAAACGACCCATCATTGGACTAGCGCTTGGCTCTGGTGGAGCAAGAGGGATGGCGCATATCGGCGTGCTGTCGAGTCTTGAAAAACAAGGGATCAAGGTAAATATGATTGCTGGAAGCAGTATTGGTGCACTCGTAGGAAGCTTTTATGCGGCAGGACAAGACGTACAAAAAATGAAAAAACTTGCACTCGTCTTCAGAAGAAAGTATTATGCTGACTATACACTGCCAAAAATCGGCCTTCTGAAAGGAAACCGAATTTTGCAGCTTATCCACACATTTACATATGGCAAAAAAATTGAGGAACTAAACATCCCACTCGCTATTGTGGCTTGTGATTTGCAAACAGGAGAGAAGGTCATTTTCAATAAAGGCTCTATATCACAAGCTGTAAGGGCAAGCATTAGCATTCCTGGTGTTTTTGTCCCGCATGAAATTGATGGCCGACAATTTGTTGATGGGGCGGTAGTCGATCGAATTCCTGTTTCTGTTTTGAAAGAGATGGGCGCAGATTTGATTATCGCATCTGATGTGTCCCGAGTGAAAAAAACGGAGAAGGCTACTCGACTTTCTGATGTGATTATGCAAAGTTTGGACATACTTCAAAATGAGTTAGTTCGCCACCAAACAATCGCTGCCGATATGATCATTCGCCCACAACTTGAAACATTTAGTTCGAGCGCGTTTACGCATATTCATGAGATGATTGAGGCGGGTGAGCAAGCGGCTGATCACATCAAGTTTCAACTGAAAGATGCAATTGATAAATGGGAGTGTTAATCGAATGAAAAAAATGAATATCCGCTGGATGAGCCTTTTTGTGGTCATTCTTGTCTTATTTGCCTTAACCTTTATTAAACTGCCTTACTACGTGACAAAACCAGGAGAGGCAACTGAAATAGCACCACATATCAAAGTAGATGGAGGATATAGTGAGAAAGGGAGCTTCTCACTTATGACGATCAAGGTCGGTCCTGCTAATCCATATACATATGTACTGGCAAAATTCAATAAATACGATGAAATTGTCTCTGAAGATAATATTAAGGCAGACGGTGAATCAGATGAGGATTATATGAAAAGACAGCTCCAGCTAATGAAAAGCTCTCAGGAAAATGCCATGATTGCTGCTTATACGAAAGCTGGCAAAAGGGTCGATTACACGTTTAATGGTGTGTATGCCAGTTATGTCATGAAAGGTATGCCAGCATATGGGGAAATTGAAGTTGGAGATCGGATCAAAAGCGTAGACGGTCAATCTTACGAATCAGCTGATAAGATGGTTGAATATATTGGTAGTCAAAAAGTAGGTAAAACTGTGACATTTGTGCTTGATCGAAATGGAAAAGAAAAAAGCGTAAAAGTAAAGCTCAAGCCCTTTAAAGATGAACCGAAGAGAATCGGTATTGGTGTCTCATTATTTACGGATCGAGATGTGAAAGTCTCGCCAAAAGTAAAGGTTGATATTGAAAATATCGGTGGACCTTCAGCGGGGCTTATGATGTCACTAGAAATTTATAATCAGCTTACAAAAGAGGATGAAACGCATGGCTATGCTATTGCTGGAACAGGTACCATTGATGCAGATGGAACCGTCGGACCAATTGGTGGTATCGATCAAAAAGTCGTCGCAGCTGATAAAGCGGGAAAAGACATCTTCTTTGCGCCTAATGACAAAGGTAATCAAAATTCCGACTATCGAAATGCAGTGAAAACAGCAAAAGACATCAACAGTAAAATGAAAATTGTTCCTGTTGATACAATGCAGGATGCACTTGATTATTTAAACAAATTAAAAGATAAAAAGTAGAAAAAGAGCTGCCACTTTTAATGGGCAGCTCTTTTAAGATACGTGCGGATTTATAGAAAGTGTGATTCCTTTTCATCATATCGAATGGGCGCGGTCTTAAATTCATTCTCGGTGAAAGCAGTCTGCATCGGTTCCATGAGGGGGAGGCTGTACACATATGTTGCTCTGATATCCAGGTCAAGTGCAGGATGTGAGAAGGAAGAAAGCTTACTGACGAGAGGAATCTCAAGCTGCTTTTTAATGCTTGAAAGGTAGCTTTGCCCTTTTTGCGTCATGCCAAGCAAGCGAATATATGGAGCTTGCTGACTTTTGAGAAGTTCATGCATCACGCTCTTCTTCGTTCTCATTAAAAGGTGGGTATTCATGCGTTGAAGCCTTGTCCATGTATATCTTTTTGTTTTGAGTAATGAAAGATATTCTTCAAATGATGTTGCATGTCTAATGGCTTTTTGCATACGATATTCGATCCCTTCTTCAATTTCGTAGATCTCTTGTAAATCGCTGGTATCCATCGTATGAAAACAATGTTTTAAATAGCTGAAATAGTGTTCTTGTGTATGTAAAAGCCCATACGACGATTGATAGGCGATTAATTGCTGAATAGATGCTGATGGAAGATAAGGGCTGACAGCTTCAAGAGATTTCTGCTCTCGTACTGCTTTTCGAATACTTGTAGCACTTGCAATCATTTGTTTGTCTGGTAGTGTGTTGTCATGATATTGTGAAGCAACTCTTTTTGAGGTGAAAGGTTTTATACGAGCCTGTTTATCAAGTATGGCTTTCACATAATGGAAGCCTAAGATGTTATTTGGTTTTGATAAATCAAGCAACTGATCAGGTTTAATCGCTTCACTAAAAGCGTGGGAAGCGGCGGTAGGATAACTGAGGCCATGTTTCATGTTTTCTTTTGTCAACTCATCAATGACTGATTTCTTTGCATGCCAAGCCTCTGCAGTTCTCTTAAAAGCGGTGATATCTCCGTCTTCACTTCCGAAAAAAAGTGCATCACATTTTAATTGATCCAAAATGGACACAGCTCCACGTGCGAATGTTTCTGCTTTTTGTACAGCAAACATATATGGAAGCTCACAAACAACGTCTACTCCATTTGCAAGTGCCATCTTGGTTCGGTCCCATTTTGAGACAATGGCAGGCTCACCACGCTGTAAAAAAGATCCGCTCATAACTGCGACTGCTATATCGGAGGATGTTTGTTTTTTTGCTTCGCTCACGTGATAGGCATGTCCATAATGAAACGGATTGTACTCGACAACTAAACCAACTGCCTTCATAATAGAAGTTCCGCCTTTCTTGCTATCGTTAAATAGTCTATGCTACATTAGCATAAGAGAAAAAAATGATGCTATTTTTTTCAGTGTAGGCATTGTGTGAACTGATGTCAAACAGCCCTTTGTTAATGCAGATGGCTGTAAAGAAAAAATATTGACAAATAACATGATGAAAGCTATAATCATGTTTGTTGCTCTTAGAGGTGATACGATTGAAATGGACAGTTTATCAGTTACATCAAAAGGCAAAAAGCAGCTTTGAATTTAATGAGACGGTTGATTTAAATGAACTGACTAGCCTCCATTCAGATATACGTCGCATTTCGCCTGTACAGGTGAAAGGGACATGTGTTATCGAATCAAAGCAAGTCGCGTTTGACTTAACCATCACAGGTGAAATGACGCTGCCTTGTTCAAGAACGCTCGTTGATGTCAATTATCCATTTGCGATTTCAACAAAAGAACTGTTTGTACTTCATAAGACAGACGATATAGAAGATGAAGACGTCCAGATTGTAGAAGACGATATCATTGACTTAACGCCTATTGTCAAAGAAGAAATTCTCCTTGAAGTGCCAATGCAAATCTTTTGCGACGCTATTGACGTAAAAGGCGCTGCACCACAAGAAGGTAATGACTGGGCGGTCATTTCGGAGGATGCACACCAAAACCGAATTGATCCACGTCTGGAAGGCTTGAAGAAGCTCTTAGAAGAAAATAATGAATCTTAACTCTTTAAGGAGGTGGGAATAATGGCTGTACCTTTTAGAAGAACTTCTAAAATGAAAAAAAGATTGCGTCGTACGCATTTTAAACTACAAGTACCTGGTATGGTAGCTTGCCCTGAATGCGGTGAAATGAAAATTTCTCATCGTGTCTGCAAATCTTGCGGAACTTACAAAGGCAAAGACGTAAAAAGCAACTAATTCATAAAAAAACGTAAGGGAAATCTCCCTTGCGTTTTTTTATTTGTCTATTTTCTTAGCTTTCTGTCCTGTAAATAGTCTATCTACTCTAGTAAGCGCATATGATGTGGTATTCAGATTCAGGAGGGGATGAATAATTGACCATTACAAGACAGGACGCTTGGACACAAGATGAAGATTTGCTTTTGGCAGAGGTCGTATTGAGGCACATTCGAGATGGAGGAACGCAATTATCAGCTTTTGAAGAAGTAGGAAAAGCACTTTCGAGAACTGCGGCAGCATGTGGATTTCGCTGGAATTCATATGTGAGAAAACAATATCAAGCGGGAATAGAACTCGCCAAAAAACAGCGAAAAGAATTAAGGAAAAAACTTGGCATCCATTCTTCAGGTTTACCTAGTACCGCTGTGACGATAGAGCAAGCAAAAGAAAAAGATTTAACACTTCGGGATGTCATTCAATTTTTAGAACAGCTAGAAAATGAGCCAACGGGACCGAGCTACTTACGCGAAGAATTGAAAGAGACACATAGCAAACTAAAAGCTTTAACTGAGGAAAATGAAAGTCTAAAGCGGCAACTGAAAATCACAGAAGAAGATTATCGGGCATTGATTGGTATCGTAGAGAGAGTGAAGCAGAATATAAGTTTGAAGGAATACGCAAAATAAGGAAACGCCCCTCAGAATCAATAAGAGGGGCGTTTTAGATAAAATGATTAAGCGGATTCACCTGTGTTTTCTTGCATATGAACAGGCTCCCAAATGAGTGGATTCTCTCCCCTGTCGCGTTCCATGTCATATTTAACTGTTTCAAAGCCCATCTTCTCCCAAAATCCTGCTGATTTCACACGGGGATTTGTACGGATCGGAAGACCAAATGACTTTGCGAATTCAACGAGTTTCTGACCATATCCTTTCTGCTGATGATCAGGAAGGACCTCGAGTTTCCATAGCTCTAAATAGTCATGGTCATGATCAAAATATGTTGTCTTAGAACCATTTACCTGGTACAGGCTCATTCGTGCAACGAGCTTATCGCCAAAATAGATTCCGTAAAATGGAGAGTTGCTGTCATTTTCAATCATATTACTTTCAAGTTCTTCAAGCATAGAAAGCTCTTGAATGCCATATTCTTTAAATTGTTTAAACTCCTCTAATGTTTTGTAGTTAATGAGAAGGCGTTTTACCTGTGTCATTATAAATCCCCCTTACACACGTCATTTCTTCTTGTGAGCGCCAATGAATGCGTTTACATTCCATCCACCTAAAAAGTTTTTACACTTATTATTATAGTTATTTAATTAAAAAAATTCAAATATATCGCATTTTCTCACCTTTATGCATCATTACACTAAACTGATAAAATATTTGATATGATACAGTAAATGCTGAAAAGGAAGTGCGGATCTGTGAAAATTGGAATTGTTGGTGGTGGGTCGGTTGGTTTATTGTGTGCTTGCTATTTATCAAAGCAACATGAAGTGACAGTTTTGACGAAAAGAAAAGAGCAAGCAGAAAAAATTAAAGCAAATGGAATTGAGCTGACAGCGAATGGAAAGGTATCTCGGTACCGAGTTCAGGCAATGGCGGCGATTAAAGGTAGATATGATTTGCTCATTGTGACTGTGAAATATTATCAGTTAAAAGAAGTCATGTCTGAGCTGACACAGTTAGCCCGGCAGCAAGTGTTGTTTTTACAAAATGGTATGGCACATGTGTTAGATTTGTTGCATTGGAAGTCACCCCATCAGCTTTTCGTTGGCGTTGTAGAACACGGAGGACTGCGGACAAAGGATGATGCTGTCGAACATACTGGATTTGGTACAATCAAATGGGGGTCGTTA
Source organism: Bacillus sp. NPDC077027 (assembly GCF_050269555.1). Taxonomy (NCBI): domain Bacteria; kingdom Bacillati; phylum Bacillota; class Bacilli; order Caryophanales; family Bacillaceae; genus Bacillus; species Bacillus sp. NPDC077027. The sequence continues at coordinate 533,925 of NZ_JBNNIO010000003.1, forward strand.
AGAGAGCGAGCAAAAACTGATTTGCCATTATGGCTTCATGATATGTCAGAAGATTTCCAAATGACTTATTCACCAAATTGGCGTCAGCTTCTTGAAGAGAAACTGATTGTGAATGTTTGTATTAATCCACTAACAGCGATTCTGCATATAAAAAATGGGGAGCTGATCTCAAACCAATCCTATTACCATATGATGAGAACCGTTTTTGAAGAGGCTGCAATCGTATTAGAAGTCGCTCAAAAAGAGGTGATGTGGGATCATATCGTTTCAATATGTACCAAAACGGCTGACAACAAATCATCGATGCTTCAGGACATTCAAGCAAATCGTCAAACAGAACGATTCGCCATACTAGGCTACCTTTTAATACAAGCTAAAGAGCTAGGAATTGACACCCCACATCTATCCTTTTTAAATAGAAATTTGGAAGTATTGGAAAATAAGCAAACAAAATCTTTTGAGTGAGCTAATTTACATGCTATACTTTTTTCGGGTAACTAACTATTTATTGAAGAAAGGAAGTTCTATATATGCAATTAACTGAACTTTCCATCCAAAGTCAGAATTTATTCATACGTGATTATATAGAAGAGAAAAAAGAGATGTCTGCTTTTTTTGATTATGATATACATTCTGAGGACATATGGAAAAGAAGATATGATGATCTTATGACAAGAAGCTTCCCGCGTGAAGCTTTGGCGGACTATTTAAGAACATACCATGCCAAATTCGAATCAGAAGCAATGGAGAGAAGCATCGAGAAAATCCGTGATGAGCGGAGTGTCATGGTCATTGGTGGCCAGCAGGCAGGTCTTTTAACAGGCCCTCTTTACACAATACATAAAATCATTTCTATTATTCAGTTCGCAAAGGAAAAAGAGGCTGAACTTGGCATTCCAGTTATTCCGCTTTTTTGGGTGGCGGGCGAAGATCATGATTTAGACGAAATTAATTTTGTTTATACCTCTGGAGAAAAAGAACCTGTAAAACAAAAGCTTCGTTCATCTACTGTAAAAAAGAGTGCGGCAGCTAGAACCGAGTTGAACAAAGAGAAAACGGAATTGTGGCTAAAAGACGTTTTTTCTACCTATGAAGAATCCCAGTACACAAATGAATTGTATACGAAGCTTCTCCGATGTTTACGCAAATCAGATACATTTACAGATTTCTTTGAGTGGATTGTGTATGACCTTTTTGAAGAGGATGGTCTTGTGCTTTTCAATTCGGGTGATCTTCAGGTTAAACCACTTGAACGCCCCTTGTTCAAAGCAATCATTGAAAAGAGCGATGCGGTTACAAGTAGCCTGCAAGAAAAGCAGGATGAGATGAGAAATGCTGGGTACAAGCCAATTATCGAGGCTGGTTCAAATCAGGCGAATTTATTTTATGAATATGAAGATGAACGCTTTCTGATCGAGAAAACGGCTGAAGGCTTCAAGATTAGTGAAATAGGGCTGACATGGACGAAGGAAGAACTTTTAAACGAAGCAGAAAAACATCCAGAACGATTGAGCAACAATGTGGTGACTCGTCCACTCATGCAGGAATATTTATTACCTACTCTTGCATTTATGGCAGGACATGGGGAGGTCAACTACTGGGGAGAATTAAAAGGGCTTTTTGAGCTACTTCAATTGAAGATGGCCCCTGTCCTTCCGCGGCTGCACATTACTATCCTTGAACGACATATTGAAAAGAAACTTCCAGAACGACATGTTACGTTAAAAGAAGTACTGACAAAGGGCGTTGGAGAAAAGAAGGCTGCTCACTTTGATCGAAGTATTCCAGACAGCTTTATTCAATCAATTCAAACAGCAAAAGAGCAGCTGGAGCAAGTTCATCAAACCGTAAGACATGAAACGCTACTTATAGAGCCTAATTTTGAACAATTACTTCATAAAAATGCCCGCTTTATTGAAGAACAGCTCAACTTTGTTTATCAAAAAGTGGAAAAACGAGTAGAAGAAAAGGAAGGCTATATTTTGCGGGACTACGAGCGGATCGAAAATAGCCTTAAACCACTTCAGGCACCGCAAGAAAGAATTTGGAATATCATGTATTTTTTAAATAAATATGGTCCAGAATTCTTCAAAACATTCAAAGATATGCCATATTCATTTCAAAATCAGCAGCAAATTGTCAAAATTTGAAATAAAGTTTTCGCCTACCCTGACTAGTTCAGGGTTTTTTTTTGTTTGAAAACAGTGTAGAATAAGTTCTGTGGAGAGAAGTGGTGGATAGTGGGGAGTTAGGGAAAGAAAGTGGGGCTCTGATATCATGTTCATGGGTGAATACCAACATACGATTGATACAAAAGGGCGCATGATTGTCCCTGCTAAATTCAGAGACGACCTCGGAGAGCAATTTGTTCTAACAAGAGGGCTGGACCACTGTTTATTTGGCTATCCCATGAGCGAGTGGAAGCTGATCGAAGAGAAGCTTAAAGCACTCCCACTAACAAAAAAGGATGCACGTGCGTTTACCCGCTTTTTCTTTTCAGGCGCAGTAGAATGTGAACTGGACAAGCAGGGGCGTATTAACATCGCATCAAATCTTCTCCAATATGCAAAACTTGAAAAAGAATGTGTGGTCATCGGCGTTTCAAATCGAATTGAGTTGTGGAGTAAGTCGATCTGGGAACAATATACAGAAGAGCAAGAAGATTCTTTTGCTGAAATTGCTGAAAACATGATCGGATTTGATATATAATAATCCCTTGTGCAGCAAGCTTTCTACACATTCATTTCTATTTGAAAAGGTGGGACCATAACATCATGTTTCAACATGAAACAGTATTATTAAAAGAAACAGTTGACGGTCTAAACGTCAAAAAAGACGGTACATATGTAGACTGCACCCTTGGTGGAGCAGGTCATAGCTCATATTTACTATCTCAATTATCAGAAGAAGGTACATTAATTGGATTTGATCAAGACGACGCTGCCCTGAATCATGCTCAAAAGAAACTCGCAGACTCAAAAGCGAGCGTTCTTTTTATAAAAAGCAACTTCCGATATTTAAAAGAACGTCTGAATGAACAAGGTATTACAAGTGTCGATGGTGTGCTCTTTGATCTTGGGGTATCATCCCCGCAGCTAGACACACCAGAAAGAGGCTTTAGTTATCACCATGATGCACCTCTTGATATGCGGATGGATCAATCAGCCAATTTGACAGCTAAACAAGTTGTGAATGATTGGCGGTTTGAAGATCTGGTTCGGATTTTCTTCAAATATGGGGAAGAAAAATTCAGCAAGCAAATTGCGCGAAAAATTGAAGAGGCAAGAAGTAAAGCACCAATCGAAACAACGGGTCAGCTCGTAGATATTATTAAAGAGGGGATTCCTGCACCGGCAAGACGGACAGGCGGACACCCTGCAAAACGAGTATTTCAAGCGATCCGAATTGCAGTAAATGACGAATTGAAAGTATTTGAAGAAGCATTGCAGCAAGCAATTGAGTTACTGAAGCCGAACGGGAGAATTTCAGTCATTACATTCCACTCACTTGAAGACCGGATATGTAAAAGCACTTTTAAAGAGATGTCCTCCCTTCCAGATCTTCCGCACGGGCTACCTGTGATTCCAGAAGGACTTGAACCGAAACTGAAGCTCATTACGAGAAAACCAATCGTTGCGTCAGATCAAGAGCTAGAACATAACAATCGTGCACGTTCAGCGAAGCTCCGAATTGCAGAAAAAAAGTAAATGACACCATAGAAGATTATGAAAAGGAGGTTTCTTAATGAGTAATTTGGCTTATCAAAGAGAGGCAAAGCAAAATCAAACAGAGCAGCAAGGACAATCGGTTGTTATCAGAAGAAGAGCTTCTATTACACTCGGCGAGAAAGTACTACTTGTCATGTTTGTAATGGCTCTTATGAGTAGCTCAATTCTCATCATCTCAAAAGCATTTGCTGTCTACAGTGTCAATATTGAAGTACAAAAACTAGAGCAGCAGGTGTCATCAGAATCAAAAAAAATGACTGAGCTTCAAAAAGAGAAAGATAAGCTAAGTGAGCCAGAAAGAATTATAAAAACAGCAAAACAGGCAGACTTAAATATATCGAAAAACGTTAAGAAGGTCGATTGATATGGGAATGCCCAAAAAGAATAAAATGATGAACAGAGGCGCGGCAATTGCGAGTATTTGCTTCGCCCTGTTTTTCTTTGTCATCCTTGTTAGATTTATTTACATTCAAATTACGGGGACAGTCGATGGTCAAGTATTAGCGGCAAAAGCAAATGAGCAATATCAATCGAAAAAAACACTTGAAGCCAAAAGAGGCTCGATATTAGACAGAAATGGTGCTGTCATCGCAGAGGATACATCTGTTTATAAACTGATTGCGGTTGTAAATAAAAAGATGACGGCAAACCCAAAGAAGCCGATGCATGTAGTAGACAAAGAGAAAACAGCGAAAGCCTTAGCGAAATATATCGATATGAGTGAAAGCGAAATTTTAAAACGCCTGAATACAAAAGGGGCGTTTCAGGTTGAGTTTGGCACAGCAGGAAAAGATATTAGTTTTTCTAAAAAAGAAGACATTGAAAAACAAAAATTGCCAGGGATTGCTTTTGAAAAGGACACGAAACGCTACTATCCAAATGGTGTATTTGCATCAAATTTAATTGGCTATGCAAGACTCGATGAGGCAACAAAAGAAATGTCAGGGGCCATGGGTCTTGAAAAAGCACTAAACAAATTCTTGAAAGAAAAAGATGGGTACGTCACCTATAATAGTGATAGAAGTGGATGGGCATTGCCGAATAGTCAGGAAGAAATTGTAGCGCCAAAAGATGGAGAAGATGTTACGCTCACCATCGACCAAAAAATACAAGCCTTCTTAGAAGAGAGCATGTCACAGGTTGCTAAAAAGTATAAACCGAAAAAAATCATTGCAACGGTTGTTGACCCAAAGACGGGAAAAGTGCTGGCAATGGGACAAAGACCAAGCTTTAACCTAAATGAATTAAATATCTCAAACTATAATAACGATGTCATTTCTTATGCGTTTGAGCCAGGGTCAACGATGAAAATCTTTACGCTTGCAGCTGCAATTGAAGAGGGCGTATACAACGGCTCGGATCATTATCAATCAGGCACATATAAGGTTGGTGGCGGAACAGTCAAGGACCATAACGGTGGAAATGGCTGGGGGAAAATAGATTTCCACGAAGGTGTATTACGCTCCTCTAACGTTGCGTTTGCCAAATTGGCAAAGGAAAAACTTGGTTTTGCTCGATATGAACAATACTTGCAGAAGTTTCATTTCTACGACAAAACCGGAATAGATATTCCAAATGAGGCGTCAAGTAAAATTAACTATCGCTACGAATATGACAAAGCATCCACGGCATATGGACAAGCATCAGCAATTACGCCAATTCAGCAAATTGAAGCAGCAACAGCCATTGCTAATGGCGGAACGATGATGAAGCCATATGTTATCGATCATATTACAGATCCAAATACAAACAAAACAGTACTTCAGCACGAACCAACAGTGGCAGGTAAGCCGATTAAAGCTGAGACTGCAAAAAAAGTAAGAGACATTTTGGGGGAAGTTGTATCCTCTGAAATTGGAACAGGACAACCGTATCAAATAAAAGGCTTTGATGTTGCAGGGAAAACAGGAACTGGGCAAATCGGAGGTGCAGGTGGTTATCTTCAAGGAAGAAATGACTATGTCTTCTCATTTATGGGCATGGCACCAAAAGATGATCCGAAGCTACTCATTTATGTGGCAGTTCAGCAGCCTCAATTGTCAGAAACAGAAACGGGTTCAGCACCTGTTTCACAAATCTTTAATCCTGTCATGAAAAATAGTTTGCTGTATTTAAACATTGCACCAACAAAAACGGATGATAAAAAATCAGATGAGCAAAAAATCAAAGAAGAAGCAATGCCTTCCTTCCTTGATTTAGAGAAAGAACAAGCGGAAAAGGAAGCAAAGAACAAAAACCTCACACCTATTGTCATCGGTGATGGTTTATCCATTAAAAATCAGTGGCCACAAGCAGGTTCAGCATTTTCTGAAAGTCAAAAGGTCTTTCTAAAGACAGTCGGTAAAACGATCAAGATGCCAGATATGAACGGCTGGTCCAGAAGAGAAGTCCTGCAATATGCTTCAATCGCTGGCGTCCACATTGAAACGAATGGACAAGGATATGCTGTCAAACAAAGCGTTAAAAAAGGTGCAAATATAAAAGGCGATCAAGTCATCACTGTGACCTTTAAGAATCCACAATAAAAAAGATCAGCAGATTTGCTCTGCTGATCTTTTTTCATTTTTCTTGCATAAGGCTACGTTCTATGAAATGTAAAACATGCATATGATGGAAACAAGCCAAATGTAAGGAGTGAACGGGTGCGTGCGAGTATCAAGTGTGACAGTCAGAAAACGATTGCTTTTTGTGTTACTTTTTGGGGTAATCATTTTTTTCATTATAGATACGAGGTTAGGTTATGTTCAATTTATTATGGGGGAAAAATTGACAAGCCTTGCGAAAGATTCATGGAGTCGAAATCTCCCTTTTGAACCGGAAAGAGGCGACATTTTAGATCGAAATGGGGTGGAGCTTGCAACAAACAAAAGTGCACCATCAATTTTGGTTGTGCCACGTCAAATTAAAGATCCTGCCGAAACAAGTAAAAAACTTGCGGCTGTTCTGAATATGTCTGAAGAAAAAGCGTACAAGCATGTAACAAAAAAAACTTCGATCGAACGTATCTCACCGGAAGGTAGAAAAATTTCTCATGAAAAAGCAAAAGAAGTGAGAGAGCTTGATCTTGAAGGAGTTTATGTTGCCGAAGATAGTATCAGACATTATCCATTTGGCAGCTACCTTTCACATGTACTGGGGTTTGCGGGAATTGATAATCAAGGACTTCTTGGACTCGAGGCATACTATGATCGTGATCTAAAAGGAGAAAAAGGATCTGTGAAATTTTATTCCGATGCCAAGGGTCAAAAAATGCCTGATGAAGCAGATGACTATACACCTCCAAAAGATGGGCTTGATATGAAGCTGACGATTGATGCGAAAGTCCAAACCATTATTGAACGAGAGCTAGATAATGCTGCAGCAAAATATCATCCAGATGGAATGATTGCCATCGCCCTTAACCCGAAAAATGGGGAGGTATTAGGGATGTCGAGTCGCCCTGATTTCGATCCCGCAGACTATCAATCTGTTGACCCGAAAGTTTTTAATCGAAATTTACCTGTATGGAGTACGTACGAGCCAGGTTCAACCTTTAAAATTATTACCTTAGCAGCTGCTCTGGAAGAGAATAAAGTCAACCTTAAACGAGATCATTTTTTTGATAGAGGTTCAGTCACTGTAGATGGTGCACGTCTTCGCTGTTGGAAAAAAGGAGGACATGGCTCACAATCCTTTTTGGAAGTTGTTCAAAATTCATGTAACCCAGGTTTTGTTGAGTTAGGCGACCGACTCGGGAAAAATAAATTATTTTCTTATATTAAGGATTTTGGATTCGGTCAAAAAACAGGCATCGATTTACAGGGAGAAGGGAGAGGGATCTTATTTCCGCTTGATCGAGTTGGCCCAGTAGAGCAAGCGACAACTGCATTTGGTCAAGGGGTATCCGTTACCCCGATTCAACAAGTAGCAGCTCTAGCAGCAGCGGTTAATGGTGGAACACTTTATACACCGTATATTGCAAAAGAATGGATTGACCCTGTCACAAAAGAAGTAGTTAAAAAGCAATCGCCAATCGCAAAAAAGAAAGTAATTTCTGCTGAGACATCTAAAGAAATGAGATATGCGCTAGAAAGTGTCGTAGCTCAAGGGACAGGTAGAAATGCATTTGTTGAAGGCTACCGTGTCGGAGGGAAAACAGGAACAGCACAAAAAGTAAAAGATGGTAAGTATATGGAAAACAACCATATCGTTTCATTTATTGGCTTTGCTCCAGCAGATGATCCAAGTATCGTTGTCTATGTAGCGGTAGACAATCCAAAAGGCACGATTCAATTTGGTGGAACGGTAGCTGCTCCAATCGTAGGTCATATTATGAGAGATAGTTTGCCAGAAATAGGTGTCCAAAAAAGAAAGGGGCAGATTGAAAAGAAATACCAATGGTTGGACACAAAAACAATTGAAGTACCGAATATTGTAGGCGAATCCATTTCTGAGCTTGAATCATTATTGATTAATTTGAGAATCGATGCATCAGGCAAAGGGAACAAAGTGATCAAACAATCGCCTGCCGCTGGAACGAAAGTGAAAGAAGGCTCAACGATCAGAATATACTTAAACGACGAATAAACAAGAATGAACAGAGGGCAGCCACGCTCATTCGGCTGCCTATTTTTGTTGAAAAAGAAGATATTCAATAGAAAAAGATAATAAAGTGTGCTTTTCCAAGAGAAACTTAATGAATACGCTGGATGTATCCTTTTTTTTACGATAAAATATAGACTGTGTGTTTTTTTCACAAGGCATACACTTGAACGAATTTGAGAGGTTTGATATCTAATGAAACTACAAGAACTCCTAACATACTTTAAAAGTGAGAACAAACAGCTGATAAATGAAAACCCTGAAATCACTTCGATCGAGATGGACTCCAGAGAAGTCAAGCAAGGGAGTCTTTTTGTCTGTATAAAAGGCTATACAGTTGATGGACATGATTATGCTGAAAAAGCGATTAAAAGTGGGGCAGCTGCCATTGTTGCTGAACACAACCTTGACGTAAAAGGTGTACCCGTCATCATTGTGAAACGCTCTCAAAGAGCACTTGCAAGAATCGCTGATGCCTTTTATGGTCAGCCAACACACGAGCTGAATCTTATTGGTATAACAGGCACAAATGGAAAAACCTCAACAACACACATGGTGGAACAAATCATGAAAAAAGCTGGAAAGAAAACAGGCTTAATTGGTACCATGTACATGAAAATTAATGATGAAACACTAGAAGTGAAGAATACAACTCCTGAGAGTGTGACACTTCAGAAAACATTTAGACAGATGCTTGATCAAGAAGTTGATACAGCAATTATGGAAGTATCGTCACATGCTTTGCATCTTGGTAGAGTTCATGGGTGTGACTATGACATTGCAGTTTTCACCAACCTGTCTCAAGACCATCTTGACTATCACAATTCAATGGAAGAATATAAACATGCGAAAAGCCTTTTATTCTCTCAACTTGGAAGTGCCTTTCATCATCAAAAACCAAAGCGCGCGATTTTGAATGCAGATGATGAGGTATCTAGCGATTTTGAAAAAGTGACAGCAGCCGAAATCATGACATATGGCATTGAACATGAAGCAGATGTGATGGCAAAAAACATTGAAATTAGACCAAAAGGTACACAGTTTGACCTCGTCACACCTATAGGTAAACAAAATATGACTGTCGCACTTATCGGGAAGTTTAATGTGTATAACATCCTAGCGGCAGCCTCAGTAGGAATAGCAGTTGGTTTGCCATTTGATACTGTTGTGAGTGCTTTAGAAGAACTCGAAGGTGTAAAAGGTAGATTTGAGTTAGTAAACCACAATCAAGATTTTCCGGTTATTGTTGATTATGCACATACGCCTGATAGTTTAGAAAACGTATTAACAACGTGTAAGGAATTGACAGAAGGGAAAATATTTTGTGTCATAGGATGTGGAGGAGATCGCGATAAAACGAAGCGACCACAGATGGCACAAATAGCAGTGAAATACGCAGATGAACCAGTTTTCACTTCGGATAATCCAAGAAGTGAAGACCCGCTTGCTATTTTAAAAGACATGGAAAATGGCGTGCCTGATGCTTACTATCACAGTTTTGTGAATCGAAAACAGGCAATCTTTTTTGCAATTGCTAATGCGAAAAAGGGGGATACAGTTTTAATAGCTGGGAAAGGTCATGAAACGTATCAGTTGATTGGTGATGATGTGTTTGACTTTGATGATGCAGAAGTAGCTGCCAGCGCAATTAATGACTTAAATAAATCTTAAAAAGACGGAAAGAGTGTAATGAAATGAAGCATTTTATGCAAAAACAACATATGAAAGATATCAGTGAATATGATAATAATGAATGCTATTTTCTTATTGGAAACGGCTATGGGTATTCGGAAGGAGTAAAGAACAATGCTTGAACAGGTGATATTGTTTACAATTTTAATGGGATTTTTAATCAGTGTTCTTTTATCCCCGATTTTTATACCGTTTTTAAGAAGACTGAAGTTTGGTCAAAGTATTAGAGAAGAGGGACCACAGTCTCACCAAAAAAAATCAGGTACACCAACAATGGGTGGTATCATGATTATTTTCTCTATTACGATTACAACGATTGTTATGATCAACAAATTTTCTGAGATTAGTCCTGAGATGTTTTTACTTCTGTTTGTTACGTTAGGATACGGTCTATTAGGCTTCTTAGATGATTATATAAAAGTAGCGATGAAACGTAATCTAGGTCTTACGTCAAAACAAAAATTGATCGGTCAAATTATCATTGCAGTCATTTTTTATGGCGTATTCCATTATTACAACTTTGCAACGACGATTAGAATTCCAGGAACTGATTTAACATTTGATTTAGGATGGGCTTACTTTATTCTTGTCGTCTTCATGCTTGTAGGCGGATCAAATGCAGTCAACCTAACGGATGGTCTTGACGGCTTATTATCTGGAACGGCAGCCATTGCATTTGGGGCTTTTGCAATACTTGCTTGGAATCAATCTCAGTACGATGTGGCGATTTTCTCAGTTGCGGTAGCAGGTGCTGTGCTCGGTTTCCTTGTATTTAACGCACATCCAGCAAAGGTATTTATGGGTGATACAGGCTCACTAGCATTAGGTGGTGCGATCGTTGCCATTGCGATATTAACAAAGCTTGAAATTTTACTTGTTATAATTGGCGGAGTATTTGTAGTCGAAACATTATCTGTTATTTTACAAGTCATTTCTTTTAAAACAACAGGAAAAAGAATTTTTAAAATGAGCCCGCTTCACCATCATTATGAATTAGTTGGATGGTCTGAGTGGAGAGTTGTTGTAACCTTCTGGACAGCTGGTTTACTGCTTGCCGTTTTAGGAATATACATCGAGGTGTGGTTATAAGTGAACAAGATGCATATCTTACAAAATGAAAATGTACTAGTGCTAGGGCTTGCTAAAAGTGGCTACGCAGCAGCTTCAATACTTCACCAACACGATGTGAAGGTAACAGTAAACGATCAAAAGCCTTTTGAAGAAAATGAACCTGCCAAACGTCTATCTGAAAAAGGAATAGATGTGATTTGCGGCAGTCATCCTCTCACAATATTTGATGAGAAGCAAATTACGATTTTAATTAAGAATCCTGGAATTCCTTACGAAAATATCATGGTACAAGAAGCAATGAAAAGACAAATTCCAGTTTGGACAGAAATAGAATTAGCGTATCATTTAACATCTGCTCCTTTTATAGGGATTACAGGCTCTAATGGTAAAACGACAACAACAACTTTAATTTATGAAATGCTTAAAGCCGACAACCAAAAAACTTTGGTTGCTGGGAATATTGGAACGGTTGCAAGTGAAGTGGCAGCAAATGCTACAGGGGATGAATGGATCGTAACAGAGCTTTCTTCTTTTCAACTGATGGGCACCGTTCATTTCAGACCGAAAATCAGTTTAATTCTTAATATTTTTGATGCTCATTTAGATTATCATCACACTAGAGTAGAATACGAAAAAGCGAAACAAAAAATATATGCACATCAAAATGAAAACGACATTGCAATTGTAAATATGGATGACGAAACTGTCGTAAGACTATCAGAAAAAACGAAAGCAAAAAAAGTTTACTTTTCTGTGAAAACACCAATTGATCATGGGGCATGTATTAAAGACGATGCAATCTATTACTTAAATGAACAGATCATGTCTCTTAAGGATGTTGTTCTTCCAGGAGAGCATAACTTAGAGAATATTTTGGCAGCTATATCTGTTGTCAAAAATGCAGGCTGTTCAAATGAAGCCATCAGTCAAGTTTTGTCAACATTTAGTGGTGTGAAGCATCGATTACAATTTGTAGACACGATCCATAATAGAAAATTCTATAATGACAGTAAAGCAACTAATATCCTTGCGACAAGTAAAGCTTTATCGGCATTTGATCAACCAATCATCCTTTTAGCCGGCGGTTTAGATCGCGGAAATGAATTTGATGAATTAAAGCCTTACATGAAGAACGTAAAAGGAATCATTACATTTGGTCAAACAGCACCGAAGTTTGTGAAACTTGGTGAAGAACTGGGAATACATCATGTAAAACATGTCGATAATGTTGAACAAGCAGTACCTGCGGCGTTTAACATTTCAGACGAAAATGATGTTATTTTACTATCCCCTGCTTGTGCAAGCTGGGATCAACATAGAACATTTGAAGAACGTGGAGACATGTTTGTAAACGCCGTGCATATGCTTAAATAAGGGCTTGTCTCTCTATTAGACTGACAGCCCAAATGAAAAGATGCTTGGGGTGTCGGTCTCTTGACTAATAAGAAAACTTCTCCGGATTTTTTGCTTGTTGTCATTACGCTTTTATTATTAACGATTGGTCTAATTATGGTGTACAGTGCAAGTGCTGTGTGGGCATCGTATAAATTTGATGATTCATTTTATTTTGCCAAAAGACAGCTTTTATTTGCTGGAATCGGAGTTATCGCAATGTTTTTTATTATGCGTGTCGACTACTGGACTTGGCGAACCTGGTCTAAGATATTGATTGCGATTTGTTTCCTGCTTCTATTATTGGTACTCATTCCTGGCATAGGGATGGAGAGAAATGGATCAAGAAGCTGGATAGGTGTCGGCGCATTTAGCATTCAGCCTTCTGAATTTATGAAGCTTGCGATGATTGCGTTTCTCGCAAAATTTTTATCTGAAAAACAAAAAACTATCACCTCCTTTCGAAAAGGTTTCGCACCTGCATTAGGAATTGTATTTTCAGCTTTTGCCATCATTATGCTACAGCCTGACCTTGGAACAGGTACTGTAATGGTTGGAACATGTATCGTGATGATTTTTGTATCAGGTGCGAGAATTGCTCACTTTATATTTCTCGGACTTGTAGGTCTCAGTGGATTTGCTGCACTGGTTTTATCTGCGCCATACCGAATAAAGAGGATTACCTCTTATTTGAATCCATGGGAAGATCCGCTAGGTAGTGGCTTTCAGATTATTCAATCTCTTTATGCGGTAGGACCAGGTGGTCTATTTGGAATGGGCCTTGGTCAAAGTAGGCAAAAATTCTTTTACCTTCCAGAGCCGCAAACAGACTTTATTTTTGCGATCCTATCTGAAGAACTAGGTTTTATCGGAGGATCACTCATCCTTTTACTCTTTAGTGTTCTTTTATGGAGAGGGATTCGGATTGCGCTTGGAGCACCTGATCTTTATGGGAGCTTTTTAGCAGTTGGTATTATTTCTATGGTAGCGATTCAGGTGATGATTAACATTGCAGTTGTGACAGGCTTAATACCTGTGACAGGAATTACACTTCCATTTCTTAGCTATGGAGGCTCTTCACTCACTTTGATGCTTATGGGAATTGGTGTGTTGCTGAATGTTAGTAGATATTCAAGATATTAGGTAAGTTATTGCCATTAAATCATATAGCCTGAGTTTTGTGCAAAAATGCAAAAAAGATATTTGGAGAGTGAAAATTGATGTTTCTATATAGAAATTGTTCATTTTTTACTCTCCTTTACAGGTTTTGATGAAACCCTGTTGCTTAAAACAGGGTTTATACTGTGTTGATAGAAGAAAAAATATTGAGGGGAAATGGTATAATGCGTATAGTTATCAGTGGAGGCGGAACAGGCGGACACATTTATCCAGCCCTAGCATTTATTAAAGAAGTAAAAAGACTGCATCCTGATGTAGAGTTTTTATATATTGGAACTGACAATGGATTGGAAAAGAAAATTGTTGAGAGAGAAAACATTCCTTTTAAATCAATTGAAATCACAGGCTTTAAGAGAAAAATATCCTTTGATAATGTCAAAACCATCATGCGATTTTTAAAAGGTGTTCAAAAAAGCAAGGCTTATTTAAAAGAATTTCAGCCAAATGCTGTAATTGGAACAGGCGGTTATGTATGTGGTCCGGTGGTTTATGCAGCTTCAAAGCTAAAAATTCCTACTATTATTCATGAACAAAATAGCTTGCCAGGTATCACAAATAAGTTTCTCTCTAAGTATGTAGACAAAGTGGCGATTTGTTTTGAAGAAGCAAGAACTCATTTTCCTGCTGAAAAGGTTGTTTTTACAGGAAACCCACGAGCTTCTGAAGTCGTCTCTATAAAAGAGGGGAAATCATTAAACGAATTTGGTCTTGATGAAAATAAAAAAACTGTGCTTGTTTTTGGTGGAAGCAGGGGAGCTGCACCGATTAATAGAGCAGTTGTCGAGCTTCAAGACCAACTGAAAACGAAAGACTATCAGCTTCTGTATATTACAGGAGAGGTACATTATGAAAAAGTAATGAACGAATTAAACGAGAAGGGTGTAGCACCTAATATGCTGACAAAACCTTTCCTTCATCAAATGCCAGAATACTTAAAATCAATTGATGTGATTGTGGCAAGAGCTGGTGCAACAACAATTGCAGAAGTAACGGCACTTGGAATTCCAACAATTTTTATCCCAAGTCCTTACGTAACAGCCAACCACCAAGAGATTAACGCAAGATCTCTTGAAAAACACGATGCAGCAATTGTTTTGCGAGAATCAGAGTTATCAGGAGAAAGTCTGCTTCACGCAATAGATAAAATTGCTGGCGACGACGAAAAATTAAAAGAAATGAGTCGCTTGACAAAGGAACTTGGAGTACCAGATGCAGCCTCTCGTTTATACAATGTATTAACTGAACTGACAAACTGATTTAAAGGATTATTAGGTAAGGCGGAGGGTCAAAATGGAGAACATTATAAAAGAATTAAATGATGCACACGTGGGGAAAGTGCTTGCTAATGAACCGCTTGCAAATCATACGACAATGAAAATTGGTGGACCTGCAGATATACTGGTTATTCCAAGAGATATCGCTGCAGTGAAAGCTGTTATGGATATTGTAAAGAATCATCATCTCAATTGGACAGTGATTGGGAGGGGTTCAAACCTTCTTGTTTTAGATAAAGGAATTAGAGGGGTTGTCTTAAAGCTTGGCGCAGGTCTTGACCATTTAACAATTGATGGAGAAGAATTGACAGTCGGAGGCGGGTATTCTGTTGTTCGGCTTGCAACATCCATTAGTAAAAAAGGACTTTCAGGTCTCGAATTTGCCGCTGGAATCCCTGGGTCTATTGGTGGAGCTGTCTACATGAACGCGGGTGCACATGGATCAGACATGAGCCGGATTCTTGTGAAAGCACGTATATTATTTGAAGATGGAACAATCGATTGGTTAACAAAAGATGAAATGAATTTTAGTTACCGCACGTCAATTCTTCAAAAGGAAAGACCTGGTGTTGTTCTTGAAGCCGTGTTTAAGCTTGAACAGGATGACCGTGAGAAAATCACTAAAAAAATGCAACAAAATAAAAACTATCGTAAAGAAACTCAACCATACAATCACCCATGTGCTGGCAGTATTTTTAGAAATCCATTACCAGAATATGCAGGACAGCTTGTTGAAAAGGCGAATTTAAAAGGGTATCAGATTGGTGGAGCTAAAATATCTGACATGCATGGTAATTTTATTGTCAATGCTGGCGGAGCAACAGCTCATGATGTGATTGAGTTAATTCAGTTCATTCAAAAGAAAATTAAAGAGGATTACGATGTTGAAATGCATACAGAGGTAGAAATTATCGGGGAAGAGGGCTGAATAACCGTTCATTAACTCCTGAATAATGCTATAATGGTGAGCAAACGGCATCTTATAAATGCCGTTTGTTTTCTCACCATATTTAATGAAGGTATTAACCAAAAGTGCGGACAAGCACCTTTGAACGAGGTGAAGAATATATATGCGACCTGATCATGAAAATGAAAAGATCGTCAATATAGAAGAACGTATTCCTAAAATCAAAGAACAAAGAAAGCAGAAAGCTAATCGACGATTGATCTCTTTTATTCTCCTTTTTTTCATCATGGTCTTAATTATTGTTTATTTGCAAACACCTATTAGCAAAATCTCCTCTTTAACAGTCACTGGGAATGAGCATGTGTCGACAAAACAACTAATCAAGCTGTCTCAAATTAAAGAAGGAGAAACAGAGTTTTGGAATTTAAATAAAGACTCGACGGCAAAACATATTAAACAAAACAAGCTAATTAAGAATGTCACGATTAAAAAACAGTTTCCAAATAAGGTGAGTATTGAAGTAAAAGAATACGCAAACGTTGCTTATCTTCAAAAAGGAAATCTGTACTATGAATTGCTTGAAAACGGAACGGCCTTATCTGAAGAAGTCACTCCTAGTCATGCTGGACCGTTGTTTGTTAATTGGGATGACCAAGATAAATTAAAACAAGCAGTTCAATCGCTTAATAAGCTACCGGCATCAATTCAGGAACTGATTTCTGAGGTATATTATGTGCCAACCAGTACAAATCGCTGGTTAGTGAAATTTTATATGAATGATGGCTATACTGTGATCGCATCGATTAAAACATTTGCAGATAAAATGAAAAGCTATCCTTCTATTGTCAAAGAACTCAAGAACTCTGAAAAGGGAGTTATTCATATGGAAGTGGCTACTTATTTTGAGACGTTTAAATCTATGAAAGAGGAAGATGGAAATTGAGAGGAAAAACAGTTATTTTCGCTATCGTAATGCTTGTCCTCGGGTTTCTGATTTCTTTTTCTTATCAATTTACAAAACAACATCGAGCAGACGTAGATCGTACAGAGCAATGGAAAAAAGAATACTCATTAAAAAGCCAGCTAACAAAACAGGAGAAGACAAATCAAGAGCTTGAACAAAAACTGTATAGTCTTCAGTCAAATGTACAAGCGACAGAATCCAACTTGAAAAATGAAAAAGAACAATATTTTAATGTTTTGGAAGATGTTGAGAAATACCGTATGTTTACAGGAGAAATTGGTGTGAAGGGAAAAGGAGTCAACGTATCACTAGAGGATGCGTCTTATATCCCGAGTGGACAAAATGTCAATAATTACATTGTTCATGAAAGTCATATTTTTCATGTGGTAAACGAACTATTTATTTCCGGTGCTTCAGCAGTTGCAATTAATGGACAAAGAATTACACATAACTCATACATACATTGTAATGGGCCGGTTGTCACAGTTGATGGTGTTCAGCATCCTGCGCCATTTATCATATCTGCAATTGGAGATCCAGCTGTGTTAATTCCAGCTTTAAACATCGCTGGGGGTGTGGTTGATCAACTTACGAGCGATCATATTTCCATTAATATTGAAAAAAAGAACATGAAAATGAATGCTATTTTAAGAAATAAAGAATAATGCTGCGAAAAGGTGAGTGGTGTTGAGAAAAAAAAAGCCTTTGCTTAGTCTGACGGTTTTAATGGTTATTTTTGGCGTGATGGTCTCTATCCAATTTAACTCATTACAAAACCCCGAAGTACGAGATACTCGTGATGTTTGGGAATTAAGAGAGGATTTATCAGCGTCTAAAACGAAAGAATTGGATTTACTAAAAGAAATTGAAAAATATGATGATATGCTCAAAAAGTATCAAAATCAAGAAGATCAATCAAAAGAGACACAATTAACAAAGACGCTCAATGAGCTTAAACAGAAAGCCGGACTGACAGAAGTAAATGGTAGCGGCATCGAACTAAAGATCACTCAGCTTTTTTCTAAGGATTTAACAGGGGAAGAGGTAAAAGACATTCCTCCAGATTTGTTTAAAAAGTTAATTAACGAAGTGAATATGTATGGAGCTGATCATATTACGATTAATGATCACCGAATGATTCATACAAGTGTGATCCGTGATATTAATGGCACAACAAAAATGGATGGATATAGTCTAGATGGTGAGACAGTTGATATTAAAATAATTAGCAGTCAGGCTGAAAAGCTATATAGCCGTTTGAACGTATCGGACATTAAAGATTTATTTGCTCAGGAGAATTTTGCTCTTACAATCAGTAGACCAAAAGAAAAAATACATTTAAAAGCATATGATGGTGCAATTCAAGTAAATGGATTAAAGCCCCTTGACGATGTAAAGGAGGGAAATTCTTAATGTGGCTTCCTGTGCTAGGCTTAATAATAGGAGTTGCGCTCGGTTTTTTAACGAATTTTACGATACCGAGTGAGTATTCAAATTATCTTTCCCTCGCTGTACTTGCAGCGCTTGATACATTGATTGGTGGAATTCGGGCACACCTGCAAGGGGCATATAATGAACTGGTGTTTGTGTCAGGCTTCTTTTTTAATATTATACTCGCAATAAGTTTAGCTTTTCTGGGCGTTCATCTTGGTGTAGACTTGTATTTAGTAGGAATGTTTGCGTTCGGCGTAAGACTGTTTCAAAATATAGCAGTAATTCGAAGAATTCTACTAACAAAATGGACAGCTTCTAGAGAAAAAAAGAAAAAAAGTGAGTCATAAAAAAGGATATACATACGAAGTAACGAATATTTTCAGTAATCCTAATAAAAAATGTTGATTTTTTTACGTTTTGTTACACACTTGTAAAAACACATACATTGTATTGTTGTTCAGCAAATAATAGAATAGAAAGTATTGATATGTGAGGAGGTGCCATGGAATGAACAACAATGAAATTTACGTCAGCCTTGACATCGGTACATCCAATATTAAAGTCATCGTCGGAGAAATGGCGGATGATTCGCTTAACATTATAGGTGTTGGAAATGTCCCATCAGAGGGGTTAAAAAAAGGATCGATTGTTGATATAGATGAGACGGTTCATTCTATAAGACAAGCATTTGAACAGGCTGAACGGATGGTTGGCTTTCCACTGAAAAAGGCGATTGTCGGAATCAATGGAAATCACATTCATATTCAAAATACGAGCGGCGTTGTCGCAGTATCAAGTGAGAATAAAGAAATACATGCTGAAGATGTAAGGCGCGTGCTAGATGCCGCACAGGTTGTATCTATTCCTCAAGAACACCTCATTGTAGATGTCATCCCAAGGCAATTTATTGTGGACGGAAGAGATGAAATTACAGACCCCAAAAAAATGCTTGGTGTGCGACTTGAGGTAGATGGGTCGCTCATTACAGGATCAAAAACGATTCTACATAACTGGCTTCGATGTGTAGAGCGTGCTGGTGTAGAGATTATGGACATTTGTCTGCAACCACTTGCATCAGGCTCAGCAGCATTGTCTAAAGATGAAAAGAATCTAGGTGTAGCACTTGTCGATATCGGCGGGGGATCTACAACAGTTTCCGTTTTTGAAAACGGGCATCTCTATTCTACTCACAGTATCCCTTTGGGTGGAGAGAACATCACGAAGGATTTGTCTATAGGGTTAAGAACTTCCACTGAAGAAGCTGAGCGAATTAAAAAAGAATTTGGCCATGCGTTTTATGATGAAGCATCAGCTGATGAAACATTTGAAGTTTCCGTCATCGGAACAGATCAAAAGCAGACGTTTACACAGCTTGAAGCAGCCAATATTATTGAGGCACGACTGGAAGAAATTTTGTTGTTTGTTGCAGAAGAGGTAATAAATATGGGTGTGAATGATCTGCCTGGCGGTTTTGTTTTAACAGGTGGACAGGCAGCAATCCCTGGAATCCTTTCTCTGGCACAAACGGTTCTGCAAAACAATGTGCGCATTGCGAGTCCGAATTATATTGGTGTAAGGGAACCTCAGTATATGACAGGGGTTGGACTTATTCACTTTGCTTATCGCAATGCAAAAATTCAAGGCAGACAGGTTGGTTTCCAGATGCCAGATGCGGCGTTTCAAGAGGTAGGCGCATCCATGGAGCCGGTTTCTACAGGATCGCACGTGAAAGAAGCGCAACCAAGACCAAAAGTAAAGCAAAAAGCACAACAAGAGACAAATAAAAAACCGGGCAAAATGAAAAAAATATTTAATATGTTCTGGGAATAGAATTTAGATTCGACGGATTAGGAGGATTCAGCATGTTGGAGTTTGAAACAAATATAGACGGCCTAGCATCAATTAAAGTAATCGGAGTAGGTGGGGGCGGAAACAACGCTGTCAACCGAATGATCGAAAATGACGTACAAGGTGTCGATTTTATTGCTGTAAATACAGATGCTCAAGCGTTAAATCTTTCAAAAGCAGAGACAAAAATGCAAATCGGTGCAAAGCTGACGAGAGGACTTGGGGCTGGTGCAAATCCAGAAGTCGGCAAAAAAGCAGCTGAAGAGAGTAAAGAACAAATCGAAGAAGTATTAAAAGGCGCTGACATGGTTTTTGTTACAGCTGGTATGGGCGGTGGAACTGGTACTGGTGCGGCACCTGTAATTGCTAAAATCGCAAAAGATTCTGGCGCACTTACAGTTGGTGTTGTGACGCGTCCTTTTACGTTTGAAGGAAGAAAACGTCAACTTCAAGCTGTTGAAGGAATTGCTTCAATGAAAGAATCTGTTGACACATTAATTGTGATTCCGAACGATCGCTTGCTTGAAATTGTTGACAAAAACACACCAATGTTAGAAGCATTCCGTGCAGCAGATAATGTCTTAAGACAAGGTGTACAAGGGATTTCTGACTTGATTGCGACTCCAGGGCTTATCAACCTTGACTTTGCCGATGTGAAAACGATCATGTCGAATAAAGGATCTGCTCTTATGGGAATCGGTGTGGCAACAGGAGAAAATCGTGCGGCAGAAGCTGCGAAAAAAGCGATTTCTTCACCACTTCTTGAGACGGCTATAGATGGAGCGCAAGGTGTCATTATGAATATTACTGGTGGAACTAACCTTAGCCTTTATGAGGTGCAAGAAGCGGCTGATATCGTTGCCTCTGCTTCTGATGAAGATGTGAACATGATCTTTGGTTCTGTGATTAATGATAATTTGAAAGATGAGATTGTTGTAACAGTGATTGCTACAGGTTTCATCGAGCAAGAAGTTGAAGTGTCTAAACCACAAAGAAATTCATTAAATCAAGGATTAAAGCATAGTCAATCAATTCCGCAAAAACGTGAAGTCAAAAGAGATGATCATCAGCAACAAACATCTCAGCCAAGACAAAACACGCAAACAGGTGACGATGCACTTGATATCCCAACTTTCTTAAGAAATCGAAATAAACGATAGTCATATATAAAAAGGCCCCCTTCCTATTGGAAGGGGGCCTTTTTATATAGATGGATTACATAATTCTAACTAATAAAAAAGTAATGGTTAATGGTATTTATTACAAGTGAATAGGTTTATATACTTATTCTTCGGTTGAGTTAAAAGAATCAATTTTAGAAAAAATGAAAGGGTCATACAAAAAGTGACAAATTAATCAATTTTCTTTGACTACATTAAATAGAACACCATTGATCTTCATAAAGATCTGATGAAAAGGAGGGATCAATGATAATACGTGTTTTAAAATGGAGGAGGGGTTTGATTGACAGTTAAATTTCGTAAAAAAGCAGCTTATCGTTTTGTGAGTGCATTGGTGATTAGCGCCTTGACTATGACAAGCTTTGGGACGGTTCAAGCAAAAACGAATACCACCTCATATCAGGAGGTAGCTGTTTCCTCAAAAACATCAAAAGATAAAATCTCATCTAAAGTTATTTCTCACTTTCAGAAAAAAAAGCAAGTTACTTTTCTGATTAAAATGAAAGAACAAGCTGATGTTCAAAAAGCAGCTAAGGGGGCTGTTATAAAAGCAAAAAAACAAAAACTAACATCTGTTCAAACGCAGTATGCAAAGCGCTCAGCTGTTGTGTCAGAATTAAGAGCAACTGCAATAGAATCACAAGAATCTCTTTTGACTTATTTGCAAACACAAAAACAGAATGGACAAGTCAAAGACTTTCACTCTTATTATATTGTGAATGGTCTTGCAGTCACAGGGACAAAACAAACGATGGAGCGAATCGCTTCTTTTCCCGAAGTTGAAAAGGTACTTCCAAATGAAATCCGTCAAATTCATCGCCCGATCGATATGAAGCTTTCTTCTAAACAAAAGAAAGTAAATGCAAAAGGTGGTGTGGAATGGAATATTTCACAAATCCATGCACCAGAGGCATGGGCATTAGGATATGACGGTACAGGTACAGTGGTTGCCAGCATTGATACAGGTGTGGAATGGGATCATCCTGCTTTAAAGGAAAAATACCGAGGTTATGATCAGAGTAAACCGAATGAGCCTGATCACGAATTTAACTGGTACGATGCAACGGGAGGATCGCAAACGCCATATGATGACCTTGAACATGGTACTCATGTGACAGGTACAATGGTTGGGTCAGAACCAAACGGCGATCATCAAATTGGTGTTGCACCTGGAGCAAAATGGATTGCTGTAAAAGCTTTCTCAAATGATGGGGGTACGGAAGCTGATTTACTAGATGCCGGGGAATGGATTCTTGCTCCAAAAGATGCAGCGGGGAATCCTCATCCTGAACAGGCACCAGATGTCGTCAATAATTCTTGGGGCGGAGGACGAGGTATTGATAATTGGTATAAGGATGTTATGAATGCTTGGAGAGCGGCTGATATTTTCCCTGAATTCTCTGCCGGAAATGTCGATTTATTTAATCCAGGTGGAGAAGGATCAATTGCTAACCCTGCTAACTATCAAGAAGCCTTTGCAACAGGTGCAACAGACAATTCAAACAAATTGGGCTCGTTTTCTCTGCAAGGACCTTCACCGTATGGGGGAATAAAACCAGATCTTGCGGCACCAGGCGTAAACATTCGTTCCTCTGTCCCTGGAAAAGGATATGAAGGGGGATGGAATGGTACTTCAATGGCAGGGCCTCATGTATCAGCTGTGGCAGCACTCCTTCGTCAAGTGCAGTCTGATCTATCGGTTGAAGACATTGAGCAAATATTAACAGAAACCGCACAGCCTTTAACGGATAGTCAATTCCCTGATTCACCTAACAACGGATATGGTGCAGGGTTGGTGGATGCTAGAGCTGCTGTTGTTTCGCTGACAAAAGGCAGAGGCATCATTGAAGGGCAAGTGACGATAGAGGGAGAGGATAAAGATCCACCTGTTTTTTCACATAATGGACCAAAGGAAGTATTTACTTTAAGTCCAACTCCATTGACAATCACAGCAGAAGATAAAGTCGCAGTGACGGCTGTCTCCCTTTTATATCAAGTTGATGATGGTGACTGGGAGGCTATAAAAGCCGAACGTACTGAGGGCAACCATTTGAAGGGTGTATACGTGGCGAACGTGCCGGAATTAGAGGGAGAATCACTGACATACAAATGGCACATTAAAGACTTTGGAGAAAACGATGTGGTGACCGATCCATATATCATTCCAATTAAAACATCAATTACAACAGGATATACACAGGATTTTGAATCGTGGCCAAGCGGCTGGTACAGTTCTGGTACGAAGGATCCGTGGCAGTGGGGAGTTCCAACAACAGGACCTAAAAACGCTTTTTCAGGTGAGAACGTCTATGCAACAAATCTAAATGGTACCTATGACAATCAAACAAATGCGAATCTGTCATTGCCACTTATTTCTGTTCCAGCATCTGGTCAGTTATTTTTGCAATATCAATATTGGCATGATCTCGAAACAAACTATGATTATGCTTATGTGTACATTCAGCCAGAAGGGGAAGAGGCTGTTCAAGCTGTGCGCTACACTGGAAAAACAAATCGCTGGACCGCTGATGAAGTTAACTTATCTGACTATCAAGGTCAAAAAGTTCGCATTCTATTTAATGTGAAAACCGATGGAAGTGTCACAAAGGATGGTTTTTATTTAGATGATGTGAAGTTAACAGATCAAGCGCTACCTCAGAAGTCGAAGAAACAACTAGGGATTATCAATGGTGAAAAAGGTTCGCAAAAAGATCAAAAGCCTGTCAATCCAAAACTGGCAAAGCCTGCGAAAGAAAAGGAAAAACATACAAGTCGTGCAGAAAAAACGGAAATTGATCCCCCATCTATTGCTGTTCTCCCAATGAAAGCACAAATAAGTGTACTAGAAAGCGGGAAATCAACGTATACAGATGAAGCGACAGGTGCTTTCAGTCTTCCTCATGAGGCAGGGGAATATACAGTCAAAGCAGAAGCGTATGGCTATGAATCTCAATCGCAGCAAGTACATGTTGCATCACGTGAGAAAACAGAAACCCATTTTACATTAAGTCCGTTAGAAAAACGAACAATTTCTGGCAGCATTACAAATGAGGCTACAGGAGAAAAAGTGAAAGATGCGACCGTTTATCTAGTCGAGGATGCACAAATTGAGCCTGTTAAGACAAACGCAGATGGTGAGTTCTCTATTGAGGCTCTGAGTGGCGTGTATACGGTGAAGGTATTCGCGAAAGGCTTTAAAGGCTATTCTTATACGGCTGATGTGACAGCAAAGCCAGTAGAAACACATCTTCAGCTGGAGCCCTTCATCGGTTATCCTGGTGAAATCGGCTATGATGATGGTACACCAGAAAATGCGCGTGCCTTTTACGAGCCAGGCAACGGCTGGGCGGTGAAATTTTCACTGGAAAAAGGAAAGGAAACAGCACAACTGACAGGTGGATTATTCCGTTTTTGGACGGAAGATTGGCCGACTCCAGGTGGAGATGAATTCGCTGTAGAAATCTATGATGCTACAGGAAGAAATGGTGCGCCAGGAGAAAAGCTAGCAGGGCCATTGAAGGCAACTGCACTTCGTCATGGTGAATGGACAAAAGTCGATTTAGAAGATCAAGCAATCACAGTCGATGGTGATTTTTACTTAGTATACATTCAGACGAAGGTAAGTGCAGAGTCGCCAGGTCTTGCGACAGATGAGGATGGACCAAATGCAGAGAGAAGCTGGCAGCTGACGAGCGGTTCCTTTTCACCTTCACCGAAAGAGGAAGGAAACTATATGATTAGGGCTCTTGTAAACTATGAGGCAGACATCCCGGAAATCACCTCACCAAATGACGGGAAGATCACAAACGAGAATAGCATCGAAATCGAAGGCAAGGCTTCACCTGAAACAAATGTAGCGATTTATCAAGATAAAGAAGAAATTGCGAAAGTAAAATCGGATCAAGACGGAAAATTCCAGAAAAAAGTATTGGTTGAAGAAGGTGAATACAGCTTTACTGCTGCTACAGTGGCTGAGAAAGGGTCAACCAAAAAATCAAAGCCGGTGAAAGTGTTTGTTGATCAAACGGCACCAAGCCTCAATATTGATACACCTCGATCTGGTGAAAAATTAAATAAAGAAGCAGTGACTGTAGAAGGGAAGGTATCTGATGATCATCTTGATCAAGTTACTGTAAATGGAAAGAAAGCAACCGTGAAAGATGGAACGTATTCTGCTAGAATCCTTCTTGGTAATGGAAAAAACACGCTGGAAGTTATCGCTAAAGACCTTGCAGGCAATCAGAAAATCAAAAAGATCAGCATTGATGTCAATTACGATAAGCCTATCATATCAGGGCTTACTCCAAGTGAGGATATTGAAATAGCTTCGGGGGAATCAGTTAAAATCTCATTTGAAAGTAGTAAAAAGCTCGATGCGACATTTGTCATCCATATGCCATTAACAAATGCCAGAGCAGGGCTTCAAAATGCAACAGAACTACCAATTCGTGAAGTGACAGAAGGAGCATATGAAGGGTACTGGACAGCCACCTCTTCTGCAAAAGCAAAAGGGGCAGTCATTGAGGTCGTCGTTCGTGATGATTATGGGAATGAAACAAGACAAAGGGCTACAGGTAAGCTGTATATCAATGAAAAAAAATAACGATTTCAAAGCATTGTTCTGTAAATGAACAATGCTTTTTTGCTGAAAGCTTGTCTCAGCGTGTTCTTGGCTTGTCAGTTTGAAATAGTGACAGTATCCTCTCCTCCTTTCCTCGACAAAAACAATAATAATCCACCAAAAGTTCTCTAACATCCCCAACAGGAATTGACAGACTTTCCCACAGATGCTGTTTTATACTGGTACAAACGAGTGCAAGTAATGTTTTTCATCATTTAAAAAGTGAAAGGGGCAAAAGGTGGTCATTTATTTAGATGCGATATGGCTTTTAAACTTTTCTTTTGATTTATTGCTACTGATGCTAACCGCATTTATTCTTAAACGAAATGTTAAGAAATGGCGATATATCGCGGGAGCGCTGATTGGATCTAGTATTGTCCTTCTGCTGTTTACACCCTTTTCGATGTTTGTATCACATCCACTTGGGAAGCTAGTATTCTCGGTCTTCATCGTGCTTGCGACATTTGGCTTTCAGCGATTTCGTTCCTTCTTTCAAACCCTATTTGCTTTTTATTTTGTGACGTTTTTAATGGGAGGGGGCATGATCGGGGTTCATTCCTTTTTACAAACAAATGTCATCATTCAAAATGGGCTCTTCATATCGCAAAGCTCGGGCTTTGGAGATCCGATTAGCTGGCTATTTATTATAGCTGGATTTCCAACGATATGGCTGTTCTCTAAAAAAAGATTGGGGGAGGTAGGCGCAAAGAAAAGGCGGTTTGACGAACGAGTGCTCGTTGAAGTACAAATCGATCACCATACCATTCGTCTTCATGGCCTTGTCGATTCCGGGAATCAGCTTTACGATCCGATCACAAAAACGCCTGTGATGATCGTGCAAGCAGAATGTCTTATGCCAATTTGCGGAGAACCTTTTCATCATTTGATGAAGCAACTGCATCCTGTAGAAGTGATGCAACAACTTGATACCACTTTTCCGCTCCTTAATCGACTAAGACTGGTTCCATATCGAGCAGTAGGACATGAACACGGCTTTCTTCTTTGTTTAAAACCTGATGTTGTTTCACTTTATACAAAATCACATGTCATTCAGCCGGCGAAATGCTTCGTTGGAATTAGCTTGAGTGGTCTCTCGGCAGATGATGAATTTCAGGCGATTGTCCATCCAGACATGTTAGATGGAAAGATCATTCAAAGTGTGTCATAAATTTCGGCTGTGTCTTTTATCATACGAAGTAAAAATGAAATTTAGAAGGGAGAAGAAGATGAAAAAATTAAAATTTAAACTCACATACTTCTGGTATAAACTACTTATGAAGTTGGGACTGAAAAGTGATGAGATTTATTATATAGGTGGTAGTGAGGCATTACCTCCTCCTTTATCAAAAGATGAAGAGCAAGAACTGCTTGGCAAATTGCCGAAGGGAGATCCGACTGCTAGAGCCATCCTCATTGAACGAAACCTTCGGCTAGTCGTTTACATTGCAAGGAAATTTGAGAATACAGGGATTAATATTGAGGATTTGATTAGCATTGGGACAATTGGTCTGATTAAGGCTGTGAATACATTCAATCCAGAAAAAAAGATCAAGCTTGCTACATATGCCTCTCGCTGTATTGAGAATGAAATCTTAATGTATTTACGAAGAAACAATAAGATTCGTTCAGAGGTATCCTTCGATGAACCGCTAAATATTGACTGGGATGGCAATGAATTGTTACTCTCTGATGTTTTAGGGACAGACGATGATATTATTACACGTGATATTGAAGCGAATGTAGATAAAAAATTACTTAAAAAAGCACTAGAGCAACTAAATGAACGAGAAAAACAAATCATGGAACTGCGGTTTGGCCTTGTTGGTGGGGAAGAAAAAACACAAAAAGATGTTGCGGATATGTTGGGCATTTCTCAATCATATATTTCTAGGTTAGAAAAGAGGATTATTAAACGATTACAAAAAGAATTTAATAAAATGGTTTAAAAAAATTTGTGCGTCTGATCCTTGCAGTATCAAGGGCTCATCTTTTTTTCGTATTTTTCTCTTGTAGGTCCGTGCATATTTTTCCATCCCAGGGAGATACTTAATTTTGTACAACAGCTCCTTTAGGGAGGGAAAAAAGTGTCCAGAAATAAAGTGGAAATCTGCGGAGTCGACACCTCAAAACTGCCAGTATTGAAAAACGACGAAATGAGAATATTGTTCAGACAACTGCAGGATGAGGGTGACGATACAGCAAGAGAAAAGCTGGTCAACGGCAATTTGCGATTGGTTTTAAGTGTGATTCAACGGTTTAACAACAGAGGCGAGTATGTTGATGATCTCTTTCAAGTGGGCTGTATCGGATTAATGAAATCAATTGATAATTTTGATCTAAGCCACAATGTCAGGTTTTCAACTTATGCGGTCCCTATGATCATAGGAGAAATTCGCAGATACTTGCGTGATAACAATCCAATTAGAGTGTCTCGTTCACTAAGAGATATTGCCTATAAGGCTCTTCAAGTACGAGAGAAACTCATTAGTGAGACAAGCAAGGAACCTACTGCCGAAGACATCGCAAAAGTATTAGAGGTTCCTCACGAAGAAATTGTCTTTGCCCTTGATGCGATTCAGGATCCAGTCTCACTCTTTGAGCCGATATATAATGATGGGGGCGACCCGATATATGTCATGGATCAAATCAGTGATGAGCGGAACAAAGACAGCCAGTGGGTAGAAGAACTTGCACTAAAAGAAGGAATGCGCAGATTAAATGATCGAGAAAAGATGATTTTACGCAAGCGTTTTTTCCAAGGCAAAACGCAGATGGAAGTCGCTGAGGAAATAGGTATCTCCCAAGCGCAAGTATCAAGGCTAGAGAAAGCTGCCATCAAACAAATGAATAAAAACATTTTTTAAAGCCGCTACTTGTTTTAGCGGCTTTTTCATATGTTGCGGCAGGTGAAAAGGAGAATATGCGTCTTTATATTGACTCTGTCATTTTTTTCATTTAATCTATTTTTAACAAATGTTAATTTGAATATCATTTGTGCTGGAGGAACTCAAGTAAAGAAAGAAGGGTTATTATGACATTCCATGATGAAAGAAGGCTGCTCATTAAGGTTGCGCATATGTATTATGAAGAAGGCGCTACCCAATCAAAGATTGCAGAAGCGGTAGGGGTTAGTCGTTCACTCATTTCAAAATATTTAGCAAAAGCGCGTGAGGCAGGAATCGTGGAAATCATTATTCATGATGAAGTCAGTCAGCAATATGGATCATTAGAAAGAAAAATCGAGCGAAAATATGGATTGCGTGAAGTTGTATGTGTTGAATCACTAAGTCGGGAAGCGACGAAGAGTCGAATTGGCACAGCTGCTGCCAATTTTTTAATAAAAGTAATGAAAGATGGACAGATCATTGGTTTTTCCTCGGGGACGACCTTGCATGAGATTGCGAAAACGCTTACATCAGTACAGCCTTTTCCATCTGTCACATTTGTTCCACTTGTCGGTGGTGTAGGCAATGAAGATGTCGATATACATGCTAACTATATCATTGCCAGATGCACAGAAGCACTCAAATCAAAATGTGAGTTCTTGCATGTGCCAGTGATGCTTGATACAAAAGAAGCCAAGGATGTTTTAATTAGACAGCCTTCTATCAAGAAAGTGATTGAGCTAGGAGAACGATCCAACATCGCAGTTGTCGGGATTGGCGGTGTACCACAGCACTCAACGATGGTGAAATCATATATGACTAGCGGTGAGGAAGATATTCTTCAAGCTAAAAGTGTTGTTGGAGACATTTGTTATAATTTTATTGATAAAGAAGGTAAAGTGTATCCACACCCATGGAACGATCGAGTCATGGGTATCAGTCCAAAAAAGTTAAAAGAAATACCGCTTGTCATCGGTGTTGCAGGTGGAGAGGAAAAAGTTGAAGCGATACGGGCTGCTCTTGAAGGAGGGCTCATCCACGTTTTGATTACAGATGAACGTACAGGAGAAGCATTATTAAATTAACTGCCTATAAGCTATAGGCAGTTTTTTTGTGTCTTTAGACTCAAAAATATTAAAAAAATTATAGAAATGCGCTTGACACAAAGTTGACACTTGAATTAAACTAAACTCATAACAAATGATAAACGTATTCACAAATGTTACATTAATTAGATTTTTGTCAATATTTATAACATTTGTTAAAATTTTCAGATATTTTCCTATCCATCTATATTTTTTTTGGAAGAAACCACCTGAAAGGATGATTTCTATGTCAATTTATCAACAGTTATTAGCTCGAGAACGCAGCGGGGAACCAATTAAAGTGGGCATCATCGGTGCGGGACAAATGGGATTTGGTCTCATATCTCAAATTTCTAACATTCCAGGAATGATTGTAGCAGGCGTATGTGATATTCATCTTGATGCAGCAGAAAAAGCGGCAAACTTTTACAAACAGCATGCAAAACCTCATGCAATGGTCGTCACAAACGATTACCGAGAAGTCATTCAATCAGATCATGTTGAAGTTGTGGTTGATGCAACAGGTATTCCAGAAGTAGGCGCTAACATTTCTTTGGAAGCGCTTAATTCAAAAAAACATTTGGTCCTTCTAAATGTGGAAGTAGATATCACAATCGGCCTTGTGATGCACAAATTATTTACAAATGCAGGACTCGTTTATTCTGGGTCAGCGGGCGATGAGCCAGCGGCAACACTTGAGTTATTCGAATTTGCAAAAACAATGGGGCTTGAAGTTCTTGTTGCGGGGAAAGGTAAAAATAATCCATTCTTCCCGGAAGCAAACCCAGATACATGTAAAGCTGAAGCAGATAGTAAAAAAATGAGTGCACATATGCTTGCAGCTTTCCAAGATGGTACAAAAACCATGGCAGAAATGAACTTACTGAGCAACGCTACAGGACTTTTGCCTGATAAAGTTGGCATGCATGGCGTAGAAGCGAATTTAGATAACGTTGCGGATAAATTAAATAAAAAAGAAAATGGCGGTGTCTTAGACAACTTTGGAGTTGTTGAATATGTAAATGGTCTTGCTCCTGGCGTATTTGTTATCGTCAAAAGTGAACTTGAGCCAGTTGATGAAGAGCTTCGTTACTTAAAAGTTGGAAAAGGACCACATTACACACTTTATCGTCCATTCCACCTTGCGAGTCTAGAAACACCAGTTACGATTGCAAAAGCTGTACTGACGCATGACTCTTCTATTCATCCAATTGGCGTACCAGTGTCTGAAACAGTAGCTGTTGCGAAAAAAGATATTAAAGCAGGAGAATCGCTCGACGGTATTGGTGGATACTCAGTGAGAGGCGTGCTTGAAACACATCAAGAAATGAAAACAAACGGACATATTCCAATCGGTCTTATTAGTGGAAAAGTCGTGGCGAAAAAAGATATCAAACTAGGTCAATTCCTAACTTTAGATGATGTTCAGTTGGATCAAGCAACAACGGTTTGGAAGCTTCGTTCATTACAAGATCATCTATTTCAATCATAAGGACGTGATGCTATGGAGAAATTAGCCATCATATTATGCGTCATTCTCATTGTGCAGTATGGGTTATCTTTTATCCAAATTAAATATTACAGAAAAAGCATGGACAACATTGTGGATGATTATAAAGATAAAAAAGGATTCCACTTGTTCTCTGGTATGGAACGACGAAAGCTTGGCCCTGGTGCCATTGCACTAATCATTGTCGATGAATCTTATATCATTCAAAGGTGTCATGTGCTTGGTGGGATTTCGATCTTATCGACATTTAAAGAATTAAAAGAATACGAAGGTAAGCATGTAGGGGCTGTTTTAGACGAGCATCATATGATGAAACAGTCCTTGAAAAAAAGGAAAAAAGGGCCTGCCGTGAAACAAGCGATCTCAATGGCAGCTGAGCAGGCGCTTCTTTCCATCTCTAAAAAAAATATAACAAATGTGAACTAAAGAAAGGGGAGATGAAACATGGAATGGATTCAATGGTTTGGAGAGCATTTTATTGGAATGTTTGAAGCTGGTGGAAAGCAATTCATGGGTCTTTTCACAGGTATCGTTCCAACACTTGTTGTCCTACTAACATTTACGTATGCCGTCATGAAATTTATTGGGGAAGAGCGTGTGAATAGAGCCATTCAATTTGCGGCCAAGTACACCATTTTGCGTTATACATTAATGCCGATTTTATCTGTTCTTATTCTAACAAATCCAATGGCTTATACGTTCGGTCGTTTTTTACCAGAAAAACAAAAACCAGCATTCTATGATTCAGCAGTTTCCTTTGTTCATCCGGTTACATCACTTTTTCCATATGCGAACGCAGGTGAACTGTTTGTTTATCTAGGCATTGCAAACGGGATCAAAGAAGCAGGCTACTCAATGTCCGAACTCGCTGTTCGTTACTTCTTAGTTGGTATTGTTGTCATCTTACTTCGCGGTGTGATTACTGAATGGATTACAAAATATTTAGCAGGAAAAATGAAAGCGAATTCACAATAAGGGAGGGATTACTCATGGCAAATCGCAAAGTATTTGTTTCGAAAGGTTCTGGTGGATGGGGAAAAGGACTTGAGCTTGAACCAACCGGTAAAAAGAGAAAGGTCGTTTCAATCACAGGTGGAGGAATTCATCCAGTAGCACAAAGAATTGCTGAAATGACAGGAACAGAAGCATGTGATGGCTTTAAAAACTCGATTCCAGAAGATGAAATGATGTGCGTTGTCATTGACTGCGGTGGAACGGCGCGTATCGGTTTATATCCGATGAAACGGATTCCAACTGTAGATGTCCTTTCCTCTTCACCATCTGGACCGCTTGCTAAACATATTACAGAGGACATCTTTGTATCAGGTGTAACAGAAAAAGACATCACAATTATAGAAGCATCCAGTAGTGGTGCCTCTGAAAGTTCAACTGATTCATCTAATGAATCAGAAACAATTGATCAAGAGAACTTTAAAGAAACGTATTCGAAACTGAAGCAGGAAAATTTCACGCGTCAGGAAAAAGGCAATTTCCTTATGAGATTCTCAAGAGGAATTGGAAAAGTAACAGGAACGTTCTATCAAGCCGGTCGTGATTCGGTCGATATGCTCTTAAAAAATATCATCCCTTTTATGGCATTCGTTAGTATGTTAATCGGAATAATCAATTATACAAAAATAGGCGACTTGATTGCGAACTTCTTATCACCTTTAGCTGGTTCAATATGGGGCTTGCTCTTACTCGTTATCGTATGTACATTGCCATTCCTATCCCCGGTTTTAGGACCTGGCGCAGTCATTGCGCAAGTCATCGGTGTTCTGATTGGTAGTCAAATTGCATTAGGGAATATTCCACCTCAATTTGCACTCCCTGCCCTCTTTGCCATCAACGGTCAAGTAGGCTGTGACTTTATCCCAGTTGGTTTGTCACTAGGAGAAGCAAAACCAGAAACTGTCCAGTACGGCGTGCCCGCCGTCTTATATAGCCGCCTCATTACAGGTGTCCTATCAGTCGTCATTGCATATGTTGCAAGCTTTGGTATGTATTAAACGTTTTGAAGGAGGAGTTATGATCTATGGTGACACAATCAGTTGTGAAAGAAGTGGGAATTCTAGTCCCGCAGTTTAAAGAAGATAAGTTAATTATTTTATTCGGACCAGCTGCTCCACAAGAACTA
Source organism: Bacillus sp. NPDC077027 (assembly GCF_050269555.1). Classification (NCBI taxonomy): domain Bacteria; kingdom Bacillati; phylum Bacillota; class Bacilli; order Caryophanales; family Bacillaceae; genus Bacillus; species Bacillus sp. NPDC077027. Next base: position 567,414 of record NZ_JBNNIO010000003.1, read on the forward strand.
AGAGAAATGTCTGTCATTCATGAATTTGAGCACCTAGAAGAAGAGCCATTAAAACTTGGTGGAACAATTCAAGTTGGCGATCACACATATACAATTACTGCACTTGGCAATAAGGCAAACGAGAATTTTAAAGAACTCGGTCATATCTCAATTTATTTCCAGGAGCCGTTTGAAGACGTTTTACCAGGAGCTGTTTTCGCTTCACCTCATACATTTCCAGATATTAAAGAGGGCGTTCGAATCGAGATTTCATAGTATAAAAAGGAGCTGTTCCTTGCATTGGAGCAGCTTTTTTGTGTTGTTTACCCGCGAACCATTTTAAGGTATGCTGAATGACATAAGTTAATTGTATATTTCGATTTTTCACGAGTGACAACAGGAGGAAATGTTCATGTCTATTGAATTAAAGCACGTCACACTAAAACGAGATGGAAAAAAGATTTTACAAGATATCAACTGGGAGGTGAAGAATAAGGAGAACTGGGTACTCTATGGACAAAATGGTGCCGGCAAAACCGCCCTTTTAAATATGATGTGCTCATACTATTTCCCAACAACTGGTGACATGACTGTACTAGGTCATGAATTTGGAAAGGTAGCGCTTGGTGAAAAGCTTAGACAAAAAATCGGCCTTGTATCAGCCGCCTTAGAACGGAAATTGTATCCGGATGATAACGCGTTTGAAATTGTGTTAAGCGGAGCGTTTGCTTCCATTGGTCTTTATGAAAGCCCGACCGATGAAATCAGGGAAAAAGCCATCGATCTCCTGAAGGCTTTTGGATCGTTTCAATATGCAAATCGCAGGTATGAAACTCTTTCACAAGGGGAAAAGCAAAAGGTATTGATTGCAAGAGCCTTAATGAATGATCCTGAATTGCTTATTTTAGATGAGCCTGTGACAGGTCTTGATTTCCTCTCAAGAGAACAAGTCCTTGAGTCAATTGAATTGATTGCCAGTCAGCCAAATGCACCAACGCTTCTTTATACAACTCATCATGCGGAAGAAATTTTACCATTGTTTCAACATACCCTCCTTCTCAAAGAAGGAAAGGTGTTTGCAAAAGGAACAACACATGACATGATGACAAGTGAGATGCTCTCCTCATTTTTTGAGCTCAAAGTCGATGTCATGTGGAAAAATGGCAGACCTTATATCAGTAAAGCGTAATCGGCAGAAACTATTGGAATGCTCGCCTGCTTTTCCATCATACATATAGTAGTAAAAGAAAGGCGGTTGATCTGTCATGATGAGTATATCTGAATTTCAAATAAAAGATGTTGTCGATGTCTCAAGTGGGAAGAAACTTGGGACAATCGGTGATATTGATATCAATGTGACAAGTGGTAAAATTCAAGCCATTATTATTGGCGGTACAGGGAGAGTGATGGGGTTTTTCGGAAAAGAAGAGGAAATGATTGTTCCGTGGCGAAATATAGTTAAAATTGGCGAAGATGTGATTCTTGTTCGTTTGTCATCCTAATATTCATTCATGAATGCCTCTATAAAACAACAACCATTTCATTACTTAACACCTCCACCTTATGAAACAATACTTTTTCTTGCAAAAAGATTACGTTTTCATATCAATTTGAAAAAAATCATGAAGAAACAGCACATTTGAGTGTAATATTAATGAATCCCGCTAACTGTATGCACTTTACTTGTGGTAAAATAGGAGCGATATTATCAAGAGATAAGCGAAGGGTGGGAAGCAAGCATTGACACACAAAAATGACCCCTTTCGACTCAAAACACCTTCTGCTATGTTCATTGATGACTGGGCGAACAAGTCTGACGTAGAAATATTGGCTGGATTTACGACTAAAAATGGTGGCGTCAGTACCTCTTCTTATCGATCAATGAACACTGGTCTCCATGTTGGAGATGATGCTGCCAGTGTACAAATGAATCGTCAATTGATGGCCAAAGAAACGGCATTGCCGCTTAAACAATGGGTATTTGCTGATCAAACACATGAAGATCACATCATAAAAGTAACAAAGGAGCATCAAGGGAAGGGGAGTCTTCATTACAATGAAGCCTTACCTGCAACAGATGGATTATACACTTCTGAAAAAAACCTCATGCTTGCCCTTTGCTTTGCTGACTGTGTCCCGCTCTATTTTCTTGCCCCAGAGGATGGATTGATCGGGGTTGCGCATGCAGGATGGAAAGGAACAGTCAAACGAATTGGTGAAAAAATGGTCGATATGTGGAGCAGTCAAGAAGGCATTGCCAAAGACCGTATTCAAGCAATCATTGGACCGGCTATTGGTAGCTGTTGCTACATAGTAGATGACTACGTGATGGATCAGGTGAAAACACTTCCTTTTTCAACAGAGGGTGTTTACTCAACGATTTCATTAGGTCAATACAAAATTGATTTAAAAAAACTAAACAAACTAATATTACTTCACGCAGGGATAAAAGAAGAAAACATTCGGGTAAGTACCATGTGCACAAGTTGTGAGGATGAGTTCTTTTTCTCCCATCGACGTGATCAAGGAAAAACAGGACGCATGATGTCTTTTGTCGGTTTTAAGGAGGCATAGTTACAATTGAGTGTACGAGAGAATCTCAGTCAAATAAATGAACAAATAAACGAAGCATGTGAAAGAGCAGGACGAAATCCAGAGGATGTGCACGTTGTTGCCGTCACGAAATATGTCTCTATTGAACGGGCGTTAGAAGCAAAAGATGCTGGCGTTTTGCATTTTGGTGAAAATCGTGATCAAGGCCTACTTGAAAAAAAGGCAGCCATAACCGGTGGACATATTACTTGGCATTTCATCGGTAGTCTGCAAACAAGAAAGGTGAAGTCTGTTATTCATACAATTGACTATCTGCACTCGCTAGACAGAATATCGTTAGCAGAGGAAATTGAAAAAAGAGCAGATCGTCCGGTTCGCTGTTTTGTACAAGTGAACACATCACTTGAAGAATCAAAGCATGGAATGATGAGTGAAGAAGTCATTCCTTTTATCAAACAGCTTGCTGATTTTCAACAAATTGAAATCGCAGGGCTAATGACGATGGCTCCATATACTGATGATCAAGACCTTGTGAGAAAATGCTTTAGAATGTTAAAAGAACTTCGTACAGAAGTGAAACAGTTAAACCAAGAAAATGCACCTTGTCAGCATTTATCTATGGGCATGTCAAATGATTTTAAAATTGCAATTGAAGAGGGCGCGACATTTGTTCGCATTGGTTCTTCACTTGTTGGAAATGAAATGGGAGGTGTGTGACATGAGCATAAAGAACAAATTTAAAAGTTTCTTCACTCTTGATGACGAAGAGTATGAATACGAATATATTGACGAAGAAGCAGAGCCCGCCCAAGAGGAAAAAGATACAAAGGATAAGACGGCACTTCATCAGCGTCAACAGGCAGGAAAACAAAATGTGGTCAGCTTGCAAAGCGTACAGAAATCCTCTAAAGTGGTGTTAAGTGAGCCACGTGTATATGCAGAGGCACAAGAGATTGCAGATCATATTAAAAATAGACGAGCAGTCGTTGTGAACTTGCAACGAATTCAGCACGATCAAGCAAAACGTATTATCGACTTTTTAAGTGGTACGGTTTATGCAATCGGTGGAGACATCCAGCGCATTGGCTCGAATATTTTTCTTTGTACACCTGATAATGTAGATGTATCAGGTACAATATCAGAACTACTTACAGAAGAAGAACCTCAGAGGTGGTAAATCATAGTGATTCTAGCTTATATCTTAGGTATTTTAAAGACTGTATTAACGGTTTATTCATACGCGATAATCATTTATATTTTCATGTCATGGGTCCCATCTGCCAGAGAAATGGGCATTGGTCGCTTTTTGGCATCGATTTGTGAACCATATTTAGAACCATTTCGTAAAATTATCCCACCGATTGGCATGATTGACATCTCGCCAATTGTTGCATTGCTTGTTATTCGTTTTGCAGCAAATTATGGAATAACTGGTCTCTATCAAATGCTTGAACGTATCATTTAATACGGCTGCCGGGCTTGGCTAAATCCAAGCCTTTTTACATAAAAAGGGGAAGACAATGAGCGATATTTACCAACATTTTCGAAAAGATGAGCAGCCGTTTGTCGATCAAGTGCTTGGCTGGAAAAAAATCGCACTTGATCAATACAGAATGAAGCTAACGGATTTCCTTGATCCAAGAGAACAGTTTATTACAGAAGCTGTCATCCAGCACTCAGATGAGCTAAAGATTCATTTTTTTGGTGGATATGATGGTGCGGAACGAAAGAGGGCAGCCATTTTTCCTGAATATATAGAGGCTGGGATTGAGGATTTTGAGCTTACTTATTTTCAGGTGAACTATGCCAAGAAGTTCATTTCAATAGAACATCCTCAGCTTCTCGGCTCGCTGATGGGTATTGGTTTAAAACGTCAAAAATTTGGTGATCTGCTTTTTTCAGAAGAAGCGGTACAATTCATCTGTACAAATGAGGTGGCTGACTTTGTCAGAGCCCAGCTCACACATGTCGGGAGAGCCGCTGTTTCTTTAGAGGAGATAGATCCCACGCAAGTAAAACCTGAACTGCGTAATACAGACATCAAAGAAGATACGATTTCTTCACTACGGTTAGATGCCGTTTGTGCAGCAGTTAGCAGACAATCACGGCAAAAAGCACAGTTGCTAGTAAAAAATGGTCTAGTGAAGGTGAACTGGAAAGTAACAGAAGATCCGTCCTTTACAATTGGTGAAGGTGATCAGTTATCAGTACGTGGTTTTGGTAGGTTTAGCTTAAAAACCATTGATGGAAAGACAAAAAAAGACAAGTTTAAAGTGACATTTGAACTTCTGACATAACATGAAAAATGGAGGTGGCCAAGTTGCCATTAACACCTAATGACATTCACAATAAAAACTTTACAAAAAGCTTTCGTGGTTACGATGAGGATGAAGTAAACGAGTTTTTAAGTCAAGTACGAAAAGATTACGAAATTGTTTTACGTAAGAAAAACGAACTTGAAGACAAAGTAAACGAGCTAGATGAACGACTTCGTCATTTTGCAACAATTGAAGAGACATTAAATAAATCAATTCTTATTGCACAAGAAGCAGCAGAAGATGTGAAGCGTCATTCTGATAAAGAAGCAAAGCTCATTATTCGAGAAGCGGAGAAAAATGCAGATCGTATTATTAATGAAGCCCTTTCTAAATCAAGGAAGATTGCAATGGAAATCGAAGAGTTAAAGAAACAGTCTAAAGTCTTTAGAACTCGTTTCCAAATGCTGATCGAAGCACAACTTGACCTGCTCAAAAACGATGATTGGGATCATTTACTTGAATATGAGGTAGACGCAGTCTTTGATGAAAAAGAATAAGAACTGTGCCTTGACATCAGCGGATGATGTTTCATATAATACCATCATAAATTAACAATGAGACAAACGTTTGAAAGGGACACTCGCAGTTGTCACATACGTAATAAAGCGAATCAGGGACGGTGGAAGCCTGACATTACGAGACACTGAATATGAGATCACCCCTTTAGTTCCTTTTCTGAAATGAAGTAAGAAAAGGCGTGAGATCACGTTACGATTTTTGAGTGGATAAACGCATCAATTGTTTATCTAAAAGGGTGGTACCGCGAGATAAGCCTTCTCGTCCCTTGTGGGATGAAAGGGCTTTTTTTATTGGTTTTCTTTAAAAAGAATTTGCATGTGGAGGAATGGGTATGAACTACAAAGACACCTTATTAATGCCGAAAACAGAATTTCCGATGAGAGGGAATTTGCCAAACAAAGAGCCTGAAATTCAAAAAGCATGGGCTGAGCAAGACATTTATCGCATGGTTCAAGAGAGAACAAAAGGAAGAAAGACATTTATTTTGCATGATGGACCTCCATATGCAAATGGTGATATCCATATGGGGCATGCGCTGAATAAAATTTTGAAGGATTTTATTGTCCGCTTTAAATCAATGAACGGCTATCATTCGCCATACGTACCTGGTTGGGATACACACGGACTGCCAATCGAAACAGCTCTGACAAAAAACAAAAAAGTCAATCGTAAAGAAATGTCAACGGCTGAATTCCGCAAGCTTTGCGAAGAGTATGCTTGGAAGCAAATTGAGGGGCAACGAAACCAATTTAAACGATTGGGTGTTCGAGCAGATTGGGACAATCCGTATGTCACACTCAAGCCTGAATATGAAGCGCAACAAATTCTTGTTTTTGGAGAAATGGCGAAGAGAGGTTACATCTATAAAGGCTTAAAGCCAGTCAACTGGTCTCCATCAAGTGAATCTGCTTTAGCAGAAGCAGAGATTGAATATAAGGATAAACGTTCTCCATCTATTTACGTTTCATTTAAAATAAAAGATGGAAAAGGTGTTCTTGAAAATGGGGAGCAAATCCTCATCTGGACAACGACACCTTGGACCATTCCAGCAAACCTTGGGATTGCTGTTCATCCAAATCTTGAGTACAGTGTTCTTGCAACTGGAGAAGAGCGTTATGTCGTAGCATCTGAGCTTGCTGAACAAGTGGCAAAAACACTTGGTATTGAATCGTATGAGGTGGTCCAAACAGTGAAAGGACAAGACCTTGAACACATTGTGGCTGAACATCCAATCTATGGGAGAGATTCCCTTGTCATGCTTGGTGATCATGTCACAACTGATGCAGGTACAGGTTGCGTTCATACTGCACCAGGACACGGGGAAGATGACTTTATCATCAGTCAAAAATATGGACTTGATGTGCTATGCCCTGTAGACGAAAAAGGGGTCATGACTGAAGAAGCACCTGGATTTGAAGGTTTATTCTATGATGAAGCGAACAAAGCAATTACAGAAAAACTCGAGGAAAAAGGTGCTTTGAAAAAGCTTGAATTTATTACACACTCTTATCCACATGACTGGAGAACGAAAAAGCCAACCATCTATCGTGCAACAGCTCAGTGGTTTGCTTCAATTAAAGATTTTAGAGAAGCATTACTTGAAAACATCAAGGAAACAAAATGGGTTCCAGCATGGGGCGAAACACGACTATTTAATATGGTACGTGACAGAGGTGATTGGTGTATCTCAAGACAACGTGTATGGGGAGTGCCAATTCCAGTGTTTTATGCTGAAAACGGTGAACCTATCATCACAGACGAAACCATTCAGCACGTATCTCAATTATTTAGAGAGCATGGCTCAAACATTTGGTTTGAAAAAGAAGCAAAAGAACTGCTTCCCGAAGGCTTTACACATCCAGGTAGTCCAAATGGTGAATTCACACAAGAACAAGATATCATGGATGTATGGTTTGATTCTGGTTCATCACATCAAGCAGTACTAGAGGAACGTGACGACCTTGTTCGCCCTGCAGACCTTTATCTTGAAGGTTCTGACCAATACCGTGGATGGTTCAACTCATCTTTATCGACTTCTGTAGCTATCACAGGAAAAGCACCTTACAAAGGAGTGCTTAGCCATGGAATGACTTTGGATAAAGAAGGACGTAAAATGAGTAAATCATTAGGAAATACCATTGAACCAGCCAAAGTAGCTAAACAACTAGGCGCTGAAATTCTTAGACTTTGGGTTTCTTCTGTTAATTATCAAGCAGATCACCCAGTTTCAGATGACATCTTGAAGCAGGTGGCTGAAGTCTATCGTAAAATCCGTAATACGTTCCGCTTCCTTCATGGAAATCTATTTGATTTTGATCCGAAAACGAATGCAGTACCGGTTCATGAGTTACGTGAAGTGGATCAATATATTTTAGTGAAATTGAACAAACTAATTGATAAAGTGAAAAAAGCATATGGCGATTATGAATTCGCTGTCGTTTATCATGCGATTCACAATTTCTGCACAATCGAACTCAGCTCATTCTATCTTGATTTTGCAAAAGATGTGGTGTATATCGAGCATGCGGACCATCCAGATCGCCGCAAGATGCAAACGGTCTTCTATGAAACGTTAATGGCACTTGTGAAGCTGACAGCACCAATCCTTCCACATACAGCAGATGAAATTTGGAGCCATCTTACATTTGTAGATGAGCCAAGTGTACAACTGACAGATATGCCTAATGGATTAGAAGTTCCAAATGCTGAAATGGCAGAAGAGAAATTTGACCGCTTTATGGAAGTGCGTGACGATGTGCTGAAGGCACTCGAAAATGCACGTAACGAAAAGGTAATTGGTCGTTCACTTGAAGCAAATGTAACCCTTTATGCGACAGAGGAAGTAAAAGCACTTCTTTCTTCAATAAAAGAAGATGTCAAACTGCTCTTTATCATCTCTGAATTGAATGTTCTTGATGCGAATAGCGCGACAGAAGATGCATCTGAGTATCCTTCTGGCCAGATTGTCGTTAAGAAAGCTGAAGGTGAGCTTTGCGAACGTTCTCGCAGGATCTCTAAAGATGTTGGTGCAAATCCGAAGTATCCAACACTGTCACTGAAGAACGCAGAAATTGTGGAGAAATATTACCAAAACGAAAATCTTTAAAATGAAGCTGAACATTGTATGACATCAGCGTTTGTTTACAATTTTTCCAGAAATAAATACGATCAAAGCGTTTGGCTTATGCCAGACGCTTTTTCTTATTTAAACTGACAGCGTTTAGAACGAAAGGAAAAATCTTATGTGCTTTAAAGTAAACGTACAAGGTAACAATATGATTATCACGACATGGCAGGAGTTGAATGAAAGGCATGAATGGCGACCTAGACACGATTTACATGGAACTCCTTCAAATGAAAGACGAGCTTCAAACAAGGCTGTTTGAATACGCATCATTTCGTTCGCCTACAGAGAATGTGATGATGGTGAATCAAGATAAGAAGACAACACTGCTGTATCATATGAAAGAAGAATTGCAGGACGTAACACTTGCACTAGCAAAAATGGAGCAAGGTCTATACGGCATATGTGAAGTGACAGGACAAATGATGTCACTTGAACAAATGCGCATTTTACCTACAGCCAGAAAGATTGATGATTTCTTGTATCAGCAACAATATGAACGAAAAGCGCTCCCGTCTTATCCCCATGAAATGAATGATCCTCATCATGAAGCCTTCCACATGTAGGGAAGGTTTTTGTCTGTCAGCTAAAGTTTCTTTACTCCACACTGATTTCTTGATAAAATGCTTAAAGATCAAAGTATGAAGATGGAGGAACGTGTGTGTTCTATTACATAATCGCATTCGTTATTATTTGTTTAGATCAATTGACAAAATGGCTGATTGCCAAAAATATGATGATTGGAGAATCAATCCCAGTGATTGATGGATTCTTTTATATTACATCGCATCGTAATTCTGGTGCTGCATGGGGAATTCTTCAAGGACAAATGTGGTTTTTCTATGTGATCACACTCGTTGTTATCGTAGGTATCGTGTATTACTTACAGCGTCATGGACAACAGGACAAGCTTTTAGGTGTAGCTCTTGCCCTGATGCTCGGAGGGGCGATTGGGAATTTCATCGACCGCGTGTTTCGTCAAGAAGTAGTTGATTTTGCGCACTTCGTATTTGGCAATTACCATTACCCAATCTTTAATATTGCAGATTCTTCCCTTTGTGTAGGAGTCATTCTGCTCTTCATTCAAATGCTTTTAGATGGAAAGAAAAATAAGGAGACAACTACATGAATCGTTTAAACATTGCCGTTCCAGAAGATCAAAAAAGTGAACGGATTGATAAATTCTTAAGTACAGCTAAACCTGATTGGTCAAGAACTCAAGTCCAGCAATGGGTCAAAGAGGGCGTCATCGAGGTCAACGGCAAAAAAGTAAAAGCCAATTACAAAGTTCAACCCACAGATGATATTCAAGTAGATGTACCAGAGCCAGAAGTGCTTGATGTTGAAGCAGAACCGATGGATTTGGATATTTACTATGAAGACGGGGATGTACTTGTTGTCAATAAACCGCGTGGAATGGTTGTGCATCCAGCACCAGGTCATGTGACAGGTACGCTTGTAAATGGACTTATGGCTCATTGTAAGGACTTATCCGGTATTAATGGTGTGATGAGACCAGGTATTGTCCACCGCATTGATAAGGATACGTCAGGGCTTTTAATGGTAGCTAAAAATGATATGGCACATGAATCACTTGTCAATCAATTAGTTGAAAAAACCGTTACTAGAAAATACACGGCACTTGTTCATGGCATCATTCAACATGATACAGGTACGATTGATGCGCCAATTGGTCGAGATAAAAAAGATCGCCAAAGCATGACAGTCACAAATGAAAATGCTAAAAATGCTGTGACTCACTTTGATGTGCTTGAACGTTTTCAAGACTTAACACTCGTAGAGTGTCGTCTTGAAACAGGAAGAACCCACCAAATTCGTGTCCACATGAAGTATATTGGCTACCCGCTTGCAGGCGACCCGAAATACGGTCCAAGAAAGACGGTTGATTTCAATGGACAATTGCTACACGCAGGTGTTCTTGGATTTGATCATCCTCGTACAGGAGAATATGTCGAATTTTCTGCACCGATGCCTAAAGATATGCAGGATTTTATCGATACATTAAGAAATAACGATTGACAGCCAGTTCTTTTTTTGAAATAATAAATGAAGAAATTGAGATTCTTTAACACAGTCCAGAGAGGCTGAGAAGGATGACGGATCAATTTGTGTGTTTGCACACAAATGAGCGCCCCTCTCTGCCCTTTGCAGAAGGGGCTTTTTACTTGTCAAAAAGAGGTGTATAAGATGGAACAAAAAGCAGTCATTCTTGATGAACAAGCGATTAGACGAGCTCTCACTCGAATTGCGCATGAAATGATTGAGCGCAATAAGGGAATGAAGGATGTCATCCTTGCTGGAATCAAGACAAGAGGTATACATCTTGCCAAGCGCCTTGCAGAGCGCATTGAACAAATTGAGGGGAATCCTGTGACAGTCGGAGAACTCGATATTACACTATATCGTGACGACCTGACGAAAAAGACAGAAAATCAAGACCCGCTTGTCAAGGGTGCGGATATTCCGGCCGATATTAATGACAAAACACTGATTGTGGTCGATGATGTACTATTTACAGGTAGAACGGTTAGAGCTGCGATGGATGCGCTTGTCGATGTGGGAAGACCTTCCTCCATTCAACTTGCAGTCCTTGTTGACAGAGGGCATAGAGAACTGCCAATCAGAGCGGATTACATCGGGAAAAATATCCCCACCTCAAAGGCAGAAACTGTGATGGTTCAGCTACTTGAGGTCGATCAACAAGACCTTGTCGCCATATATGAAAAATAAACCTTTTTAAATGCATTCCAGAGAGTTTGCAAAGAGGACATACGAGAACGCACACCTACTATAAGTGTGTTGCTTTTCTGGGCCTCTTTGCGCATACTCGCAAAGAGGCTTTTTTGATAGAAAAGAACAACTAGGAGGAAAAACATGAGTCAGCAAAAAGCCAATCTAGGCATTCGAGACATACCAAAACCATTCACATGGCTTTCATTCAGCTTACAGCATTTGTTCGCAATGTTTGGTGCAACAATTCTTGTCCCAAAGATTATCGACATGAGTCCAGCGGTTGCATTAATTTCAAGTGGAATAGGAACAATCGTCTACTTAATCATTACGAGAGGACAAATTCCTGCTTATCTAGGATCGTCCTTTGCTTTTATCGCCCCGATTTTGAATGTCAAAGCTACAGGCGGACCTGGCGCGGCAATGGTTGGAGCCTTTATGGCTGGAGTTGCTTATGCGCTGATTGCTTTATTTATCAAATGGCTTGGTACAGGTTGGCTCATGCGGCTTTTGCCACCAGTCGTTGTCGGACCAGTCATTATCGTCATTGGACTAGGCTTAGCAGGAACGGCAGTAAACATGGCCATGTATGCTGACTCAAATGCAACGGAGCTAGTATACAGCCTCAAACATCTAAGTGTAGCAGGGTTTACACTGCTTGTGACAATCGTTAGTATGATTTTCTTGCGAGGGTTTTTCAGCCTCATTCCTGTTTTAATCGGAATCATTAGTGGATATCTCTTCGCATTAACACAGGGAATCGTCGATTTTCAGCCAGTGGTTGATGCCAAGTGGTTTGAAGTACCAAACTTTGTTGTACCGTTTGCCGATTATACGCCAACGATAACATTAGGCATCGTCACCGCAATGGTTCCGGTCGCTTTTGTAACAATGTCAGAGCATATCGGTCATCAAGTGGTGTTAAGCAAGGTCGTAGGACAAGATTTCATCAAAAAGCCAGGTTTACATCGCTCCATTTTAGGAGATAGTGCCGCAACGATCATTGCTTCTCTCATCGGAGGGCCACCAACTACAACATATGGTGAAAATATCGGAGTTTTGGCCATTACAAGAGTGTTTAGCATCTTCGTCATCGGTGGAGCAGCAGTGTTCGCCATTTGCTTCGGCTTTGTTGGGAAAATCTCAGCATTAATCAGTACCGTCCCTGCAGCAGTAATGGGAGGTGTCTCATTCCTCCTGTTTGGCATCATTGCTTCAAGTGGACTGAGAATCCTGATTGACAATAAAGTGAATTTTGAAGAAAGACGTAATCTGATCATCGCCTCAGTCATCCTTGTCATCGGAATCGGAGGGGCCTTTATCAAAATTAAACAAATCAATCTCACAGTATCTGGCATGGCACTCGCAGCAATAACTGGTGTCTTGCTCAATCTCATCCTGCCAAAAAACATAGCAGCAGATGGAAACAAGTCAAACGAATCGAATACACATAACCTTTTAAAAGAAGTCCAGTGAGGCTGACAAGGGTTCTGGAATGAGCAGAAGTGCATGAAATGCCGCTGCTTATTTTGGAGAACCCTAAGCTGATCAGGCTTGGGGTTTTTTTGAACCTGAAAGTGTATGAAAACTAGAGGGGGAAGAAAAATGAATCATCTATCGACAATGAGCAGTTTGTCTAAGGAAGAGATTTTAGACCTGATTGAAGAAGCAAAAGCCTTGAAAAATGGCAAACAGGAAAATCGATTAAACGGCGCATTTGTAGCCAATCTCTTTTTTGAACCAAGTACAAGAACACGTTTTAGCTTTGAAGTCGCTGAAAAAAAACTAGGCATGAACGTCTTAAATTTAGACGGCACAAGCACTTCAGTTCAAAAAGGCGAAACGCTTTACGACACAGTGAAAACCTTAGAAGCCATTGGTGTAGAAGCATGTGTGATCCGAGATCGTGCAGATGAATATTATCAGGATCTGATTGGTAAGGTTGGCATTCCAATCATCAATGCAGGAGATGGATGTGGGCAGCATCCGACACAATCATTGCTTGATTTGCTCACAATTTATGAAGAGTTTGAGCGATTCGAAGGCTTAACCATCTCCATTCATGGTGATGTGAGACATAGCAGAGTTGCAAGGTCTAATGCTGAAGTGCTTTCACGGCTTGGTGCAACAGTACTTTTTTCAGGTCCTTCTTACCTTCAAGATGAACACAATCCTCATGGCACATATGTCGAAGTAGATGAAGCGATTCAACAATCAGATGTCGTCATGCTCTTGCGAATCCAGCATGAACGACATGCTGAAAAAATCGGACATGTTGACTATTTAACGACGTATGGTTTGACAAAAGATAGAGCAGCAAAAATGAAAAAGCATGCAATTATTATGCATCCAGCACCTGTTAACCGAGGTGTTGAAATAGATGATTCTTTAGTAGAAGCAAAGCAGTCAAGAATTTTTAAGCAAATGGAAAATGGTGTATTTGTCCGCATGGCTGTATTAAAAAGAGCCTTTCAAAACAGCAGACTAAATCAAAAAGGGAGAGATTCTGTCTATGTCATATCTCATTAAAAACGGCTTCATCTTAACAAGCAATGGAGAAAAGGTACAAAAGGATGTAAGAATCGAAGGAGAAGTCATTACAGAGATTGGTCACCTAGAGGGATCAAATCAAGAAAAGGTCATTGATGCAAGTGGGCTTTTATTAACACCAGGTTTTGTGGATCTACATGTCCATTTTAGAGAGCCTGGCGGAGAAAAAAAGGAAACCATAGAAACTGGCTCAAAAGCAGCAGCAAGAGGGGGCTACACAACAGTAGCAGCGATGCCAAATACCCGACCAGTACCTGATACAAAGGAGCAAATGGAATGGCTCACAAAAAGAATCAATGATACTTCCTCCATCCGTGTATTACCATATGCCTCGATTACAACGAGACAAATCGGTGATGACTTGACAGATTTTGAGGCATTAAAGGAAGCGGGTGCCTTCGCCTTCACAGATGATGGAGTGGGCATACAAACAGCAGGTATGATGTATGAAGCAATGAAAAAGGCAGCGAGCATAGACAAAGCGATCGTAGCTCACTGTGAAGACAACTCCCTCATTTATGGAGGAAGTGTCCATGAAGGTGAATACTCTCAAGCAAATGGTTTAAATGGGATTCCATCCATTTGTGAATCGGTGCATATTGCTAGAGATGTTCTTTTAGCAGAAGCAGCAGGCTGTCATTATCATGTCTGCCATATTAGCACGAAGGAATCAGTCAGGGTCGTACGTGATGCTAAAAAAGCAGGAATACGTGTTACAGCTGAAGTGTCACCACACCACTTACTTCTTTGCGATACGGACATTCCTGGTCTGGATACAAATTATAAAATGAACCCGCCTCTAAGAGGAAAAGAAGATAGAGAAGCACTGATTGAAGGGTTACTCGATGGAACGATAGACTTTATTGCAACAGATCACGCACCACATACAGAAGAAGAAAAAAATGAAAGTATGTCGCTTGCACCATTTGGAATTGTCGGTCTTGAAACAGCATTCCCGCTCCTTTATACCCGCTTTGTCAAAACAGGTGAATGGACGTTAAAAGAGCTAATTGACTATATGACAATTAAACCATCAGAAGCTTTCTCCCTTCCATATGGAAAACTAGTAGAAGGATATGTAGCGGATATCACACTCATTGATATAAACAAAGAGACGACAATTGATAAAGATAGCTTTTTATCAAAAGGTAAAAATACACCATTTGACGGAATGACAGTGTCAGGTTGGCCAGTGATGACCATTGCATCAGGGAAGGTCGTTTATGAAGAGGGGAGACTTGTAAAATGAAGAGACGCTTAGTGCTAGAAAACGGAACAGTATTTGAAGGAACAGGGTTTGGTAGCTTAGAGTCATCGAGCGGTGAAGTTGTATTTAATACAGGCATGACGGGCTATCAGGAGATTTTGTCTGATCCATCATATTGCGGACAAATTGTCACACTCACATATCCATTAATCGGAAACTATGGAATCAACCGTGATGATTTTGAATCGATTACACCGTTTGTCAAAGGACTGATTGTCAAAGAGCTTTGCGAGAAGCCTTCGAACTGGCGCTCTTCCTATTCGCTGGACGAATACTTAAAAATGAAAAAGATCCCCGGTCTTGCCGGAATTGATACACGAAAATTAACAAGAATGATTAGAAGTGCTGGAACTTTAAAAGGTGCTTTTGTTTCTCCAGATGAACATGTGGATGAAGTGGTCAACCGCCTTCAGCATATGCAATTGCAGACAGATCAAGTGAGCCAAGTCTCTGTGAAAAACGCATATCCAAGTCCAGGCAGAGGGAAAAGAATTGTGCTTGTTGACTTTGGGATGAAACACGGTATTTTACGCGAGCTAAACAAACGTAATTGTGATGTCATTGTGGTTCCATATCATATTACAGCAGAGGAAATATTGCAGCTTAAACCAGATGGTATGATGCTTTCAAATGGACCAGGAGATCCAACAGATGTCCCTGAAGCAGTCGAAATGATCCAGCAAATGATCGGCAAAGTTCCACTCTTTGGGATTTGCCTAGGACATCAGTTGTTCGCACTCGCATGTGGTGCAAGCACGGAAAAAATGAAGTTTGGACACCGTGGATCAAACCATCCGGTCAAAGAAATAGCGACAGGAAGAGTGACACTTACTTCTCAAAACCACGGGTATACCGTATCTGAAATCAATGATAAAGTTCTTGAAGTGACACATATTGCACTGAACGACAACACAATTGAAGGGCTTAAACATAAAACAGCACCAGCCTTTACCGTACAGTATCACCCGGAAGCATCACCGGGGCCAGAAGATGCGAACTACTTATTTGATCAATTCATGGATATGATTCAAAAGACTGAGAAAGAAGGGGAAACAGTATGCCAAAACGCATAGACATCAAGAAGATATTAGTAATTGGATCAGGTCCAATCATCATTGGACAAGCAGCTGAATTTGACTATGCAGGAACACAGGCATGTCTAGCACTAAAAGAAGAGGGCTATGAAGTCGTTTTGGTGAACTCGAATCCTGCTACAATCATGACCGATACAGAAATGGCAGACAAAGTATACATTGAACCTTTAACACCAGAATTTTTAACTCGAATCATTCGTAAAGAACGTCCTGATGCCATCTTGCCAACACTTGGGGGACAAACAGGACTCAATCTCGCTGTTGAACTATCCGAACTAGGCGTTCTAGCAGAGTGCGGCGTCGAGGTGCTTGGCACAAAGCTGTCAGCTATCCAAAAAGCCGAAGACCGTGATCTTTTCCGGAATTTAATGAATGAGCTAAATGAACCAGTTCCTGAAAGTGAAATCATTCATAACCTTGATGAGGCATTGGCATTTATCAACCAAATCGGTTTTCCAGTAATCGTCAGACCAGCTTATACACTAGGCGGAACAGGTGGCGGTATTTGTACGAATGAACAAGAACTAAAAGAAATTGTAGAGAATGGACTAAAGTTAAGTCCTGTCACACAATGTTTACTAGAAAAAAGCATTGCAGGCTACAAGGAAATTGAATATGAAGTAATGCGAGATAGCGGAGATCATGCGATTGTCGTTTGTAACATGGAAAACTTCGATCCAGTCGGAATTCATACAGGTGACAGTATCGTCGTAGCACCGAGTCAAACACTTAGTGACCGTGAATATCAGCTACTTCGAAACGTCTCATTAAAATTGATCCGTGCACTTGAAATTGAAGGTGGATGTAACGTTCAGCTTGCCCTCGATCCAGACAGCTTTAACTACTATATTATTGAGGTCAACCCGCGCGTAAGTCGGTCATCTGCACTTGCTTCGAAAGCGACAGGCTATCCAATTGCGAAACTCGCAGCAAAAATTGCTGTCGGTCTTACACTGGACGAAATGATGAACCCTGTGACAGGTAAAACCTATGCTGCCTTTGAACCGGCACTTGACTACATTGTATCTAAAATTCCGCGCTGGCCTTTTGATAAGTTTGAGTCAGCAAACAGACGACTAGGTACACAGATGAAAGCAACAGGTGAAGTAATGGCCATTGGCAGAACGCTAGAGGAATCATTGCTAAAAGCAGTTCGCTCACTTGAAGCAGACGTCCATCATATTGAATTAAAAGGTGAAGCAGAAATCACAAATGAAATAGTGGAAAAACGAATTAAAAAAGCAGGCGACGAACGCTTGTTTTACATCGCTGAGGCTCTTCGCCGAGGCTACACCGTTGAACAAATTCATGAATTCTCTAAAATAGATTTCTTTTTCCTTCATAAGCTTGCAGGAATTATCGCATTTGAAAGCAAGCTTAAAGAAAACAAAGGCAGCCTTGACGTATTAAAAGAAGCGAAAGAAAAAGGCTTTTCTGATATTTATATCAGTCGAGAATGGGATATGGAAGAGGCAGACTTATACCAAATGAGAGCAGAAGCGGGAATCGTTCCAGTTTATAAAATGGTCGATACGTGTGCAGCAGAGTTTGAATCAGAAACACCTTACTTCTACAGCACCTATGAAGAAGAGAACGAATCGGAGAGAACAGACAAGAAGAGTGTGGTTGTTTTAGGCTCTGGTCCTATCCGAATCGGACAAGGGGTTGAATTTGACTATGCAACGGTGCACTCGGTCTGGGCAATTAAACAAGCAGGCTATGAAGCAATTATTATCAATAACAACCCTGAAACCGTATCAACAGATTTTAGTATCTCAGATAAGCTCTACTTTGAGCCGCTCACAGTAGAAGATGTTATGCACATCATTGATCTTGAGAAGCCAGAAGGCGTTGTTGTCCAATTTGGCGGACAGACAGCCATCAATCTAGCGGACGAGCTTTCAAACAGAGGTGTAAAAATCCTTGGCACTTCACTTGAAGATCTTGATCGAGCAGAGAACCGCGACAAGTTCGAACAGACCCTTGAAGTGCTAGGTATCCCGCAACCAAAAGGGAAAACAGCGACATCTGTCACACAGGCAGTCGCCATTGCAAATGTTATCGGCTATCCAGTTCTTGTTCGTCCATCGTATGTGCTAGGTGGACGTGCAATGGAAATCGTGTATCAAGAAAACGAGTTACTACATTACATGGAGAATGCGGTTAAGATTAACCCTCAGCATCCAGTGTTAATCGATAAATATTTAACTGGTAAAGAAATTGAAGTAGATGCTGTATCAGATGGAGAAACGGTTGTCATCCCAGGAATTATGGAACACATTGAACGGGCTGGTGTCCACTCTGGAGACTCAATTGCCGTGTATCCACCACAAACACTTTCAGAAGAAATTAAAGCTAAAATTGCTGAATACACCATCAAGCTAGCAAAGGGTCTAAACATTGTTGGATTGTTAAACATCCAATTTGTGCTATCAAAAGGAGAAATATATGTCCTTGAGGTCAATCCACGCTCAAGCCGAACCGTACCATTTCTAAGTAAAATCACAGGCATTCCAATGGCAAACCTCGCAACGAAAGTCATTCTAGGTGACAAGCTGAAAAAATATGGCTACGAAGAAGGGCTTCATCAGGAACAAGCAGGTGTTTATGTAAAGGTGCCGGTATTCTCCTTTGCCAAGCTAAGAAGAGTAGATATTACGCTCGGGCCTGAAATGAAATCAACAGGGGAAGTCATGGGCAAAGACATCACGGTTGAAAAAGCACTATATAAAGGCTTAATTGCATCAGGCATTCAAATTCCAAAAGACGGTACTGTCCTTTTGACTGTAGCAGATAAAGATAAGGAAGAAGGCCTTGAGATTGCAAGAAGATTTCATGCCATTGGCTATCACATCCTCGCAACGGAAGGGACGGCGAACTACTTACAACAAGCATCCATCCCATCAAGTGTTGTAGGCAAGATTGGTGAGGAAGGCAAGAACTTGCTTGAAGTCATTCGAAACGGGGAAGCACAATTTGTTATTAATACACTGACAAAAGGAAAACAGCCTGCAAGAGATGGCTTCCGTATTAGAAGAGAATCAGTAGAAAATGGTGTTGCTTGCTTAACATCACTTGACACAGCAGAAGCGATATTACGAGTGCTAGAAAGCATGACGTTTAGAGCAGATGAAATGCCAGTAGTGAAAACAAATGCTGAGGTGACAGTAACGATATGAAAAAAGCATACTTGACGGTCGTCTCCAATCGAGAGATCGCCGACCATATTTACGAAATGACATTAAAAGGCGACCTTGTTGAATCTTTTCAAACGGCTGGACAGTTCCTACATTTAAAGGTCAGCGAATCGATGACACCTTTACTTAGAAGACCGATCAGTATTGCAAATATTCAAATGGAAAGACGAGAAGTAACGATTATTTTCCGCGCTGAGGGAGAGGGCACAAAGCTCCTTTCTCTAAAGCAAGTGGGTGATGAGGTCGATGTGTTAGGACCACTTGGCAATGGATATGACACATCGGTTGTAAAGCCAGGGCAAACAGCCCTTCTAGTCGGCGGAGGAATCGGTGTTCCACCATTATATGAGCTATCAAAACGACTGACGAAAAAAGGCATCAAGGTAAAACATGTTCTTGGTTTCCAATCGGAAAAGGACATGTTTTATGAGAAGAAATTTCAAACGCTTGGTGAAACATTTATTGCGACAGTCGATGGGACTGCCGGAACAAAGGGATTTGTGACAAATGTAATTGAGCAGGAGCAAATCAACTTTGATGCCCTTCTTTCTTGTGGACCTACACCAATGCTGAAAGCATTAAAAGAAGCGTATCCCAATAAACCTGTCTATATTTCTATGGAAGAGCGAATGGGCTGCGGTATCGGAGCGTGCTTTGCCTGCGTGTGCCATACGGATCAGCACGAAAAATCGTATGTGAAAGTTTGCCTCGATGGACCTGTGTTTAAAGCTGAGGAGGTGGCATTATAATGTTGAACATTGAACTACCGGGCTTATCGTTAAAAAACCCGATTATCCCTGCTTCTGGCTGTTTTGGATTTGGCAAAGAGTTTGCTTCATTTTATGATCTATCTGTTCTTGGAGGCATTATGATCAAAGCCACAACACTTGAAGCGAGATTCGGGAATCAGACACCAAGGGTAGCAGAAACAGGCGCAGGTATGTTAAATGCCATTGGACTGCAAAATCCAGGGCTAAAGGGTGTTCTTGAGAATGAGCTGCCTTGGCTTGAACAATTTAATACACCGATTATTGCAAATGTAGCAGGTTCACAAATAGAGGATTATGTAGAGGTCGCAAAGCATATTAGCCAAGCTAAAAATGTTCATGCACTTGAACTCAACATTTCATGTCCGAATGTGAAGACAGGCGGTATCGCTTTTGGGACTGAACCGCAAATGGCTGCCACGCTTACAAAGGCAGTTAAAGAAGTTTCGACTGTTCCAGTTTATGTGAAACTATCACCAAATGTGTCGAACATTGTAGAGATTGCTAAAGCCATAGAAACGGCTGGTGCAGATGGTCTTACGATGATAAACACATTGATCGGAATGCGTCTTCACTTAAAAAATGGCCAACCTATTTTAGCGAATAAAACAGGTGGTTTATCAGGCCCTGCTATAAAACCTGTCGCCATCAGAATGGTCTATGAAGTAAGTCAAGCGGTAAATATCCCGATCATTGGGATGGGCGGCGTTCAGAATGCAGAGGATGTGCTGGAATTTTTACTTGCGGGTGCAAGTGCAGTTGCTGTTGGGACAGCTAATTTTGTGAATCCTTACGTATGTCCAGACATCATCGAAGAACTGCCTGCTGTATTATCAAATTATGGATTCTCATCTGTCGAGGAGTGTATCGGAAGGAGCTGGAAGCATGAAGCGGTTGCCAATCATCGCGCTTGATTTTCAGACGGGTCAAGAGGCGTTTGCTTTTTTGGATCAATTTCAAGGAGCACCTTTGTTTGTCAAAGTAGGCATGGAGCTGTTTTATCAGGAAGGGCCTCCTATCATTGACAAACTAAAGCAAAAAAACTGTAGCATCTTTCTAGATCTTAAATTGCATGATATTCCAACGACGGTTCAAAAAGCAATGAACCGACTCGCAACCCTAGATGTAGACTTGGTCAACGTGCACGCAGCTGGTGGAAAAAGAATGATGCAAGCGGCAGTTGAAGGGTTAGTGAGCGGAACGAAAGCAGGTAGGAAACGTCCCAATATCATTGCAGTAACGCAGTTGACTAGTACCTCAGAGGACATGATGAATAAAGAATTGTTGATTGACCGGCCATTAAAGGAAGCGGTTCTTCACTATGCACAAATGGCAAATGAAAGTGGATTGGATGGTGTGGTCTGCTCTGTTCATGAATCAAAGTGGATTCATGAGCACATTTCACCAGCCTTTCTGACAGTGACACCAGGGATTCGACTCGCAGATGATCAAACAGATGATCAAAAGCGTGTAGCAACACCCGCTTACGCCAAGAAGCAGGGCGTTTCTCATATTGTTGTCGGAAGATCCATTACGAAAGCGCATCATCCGACATTAGCTTATGAACAAATTTTAACAGAGTGGGAGAGGTAGATGCATGAAAACAAAAATCGCTAAACATTTATTACAGATTAAAGCCGTCTCATTAAAGCCAGATGAACCATTTACATGGGCAAGTGGCATCAAATCACCAATTTACTGTGACAATCGACTTACACTTTCATATCCAGAAGTAAGAAACGATATTGCTCAAGGATTAAAAGATGTGATTGACACACATTTTAAGCAGGCTGATATCGTAGCTGGGACTGCAACAGCAGGTATTCCACATGCTGCACTTGCGGCAGACCGACTTGGTTTACCTATGTGTTATGTCAGAAGTAAACCAAAAGCACATGGGAAAGGAAATCAAATTGAAGGGGTCGTATCACCTGGACAAAAAGTAGTTGTAGTAGAGGATTTAATCTCAACTGGAGGCAGTGTGCTTGAGGTTGTAGATGCGCTCAAGGCAGAAGGTTGTGATGTATTAGGAGTAGCTGCAATTTTCACATATGGGCTTCCGAAAGCGACAGCCGCATTTGAAAAGAAAGGCATACCGTATGTCACACTAACAGATTACGATACGCTCTCTGACGTGGCGCTTGAGCTTGGTGCTATTCAAGAGGCGGATATGAATAAATTAAAGCGTTGGAAACAAGATCCTGCGTCCACAACATGGATGGAGGAAACTGTTCAATGAGCTGTGCGATGATAGCACAGCTTTTTTGTAGGTCACCCCATGTTAAAAAATAGTAAAAAAGACTCAAATTGATAAAAAACTAATCCTATCAATAAAGTCGGGTTGACTTTTGTTTGAATTGTGTTAATATTTAATACAAATTAAAAATCTTATCCAGAGAGGTGGAGGGACTGGCCCGATGAAGCCCGGCAACCTGCTATTTGAGCAAGGTGCTACTTCCTACAAAATGAGTCTATTTTGAAAGATAAGGAATTTGTGAGCTTCCTCATCTTTCTTTCGGAATGAAAGGAAGTTTTTTTATTTTAATGGTGAGGAGGAAGAGGGGATTGAAGTGAAGCAGAACAATTATGAAGAGCTAATGAAAAGCATGGACTTTGGATCAAACACATTGATTGTTCATTCAAGTAGAAAAAAATGAAAAAATTCGGCTGAAGTAGCAGCATGATACGTGCGAAATTTACAATGCTCCGGAAGGGGAGAAAAAATGTTAACTTATGATAACTGGGAAGAGCCGTCCATTACATTTCAAGCGGACGATACGTATAAAGGGGCACTATCGGTATTAAAGTGGGCATATGGACATTATGGTGATCAGCTGATTTATGCATGTAGCTTTGGCATTGAAGGTATTGTATTAATTGATTTGATTCATAAGGTGAAAAAAGACGCGAGGATCGTTTTCTTAGATACAGGACTTCACTTTAAGGAGACATACGATACGATTGATGCGGTCAAGGAAAGATATCCAGGTTTAGATATTGTTCTTCAAACACCTGAACTTACTGTGGAAGAGCAAAATGAAAAACATGGCAACGAGCTTTGGGAGACAAATCCACAAAGCTGCTGTCATATGAGAAAGGTCATTCCGCTTCATCAAGCGCTGTCAGGTTATCCAGCTTGGCTGTCAGGTTTAAGAAGAGAGCAATCACCGAAAAGAGCGGGGACAAATTTTTTGAATAAGGATGAAAAGTTTCAATCTGTAAAGGTATGTCCTCTCATTCATTGGACATGGAAAGATATTTGGAGATATACGTCTAAACAAGAACTTGCGTATAATCCGTTACATGATCAAGGTTATCCAAGTATCGGCTGTGCACCATGTACACAACCGGCCTTCACAGCGGAAGACTTGCGTTCTGGCAGATGGACTGGTACGGCTAAGACGGAGTGTGGATTGCATGAATAAGGGAGAGTATTAATGGAAATCGCCGCGATTTTATTCAGTCTATTTTTCGCCCTAAATATTGGCGCAAGCGGAGCGGCAGCTTCTATGGGAATTGCCTATGGATCAGGTGCGATTAAAAAACCTATTTATGCACTCGTTTTTTGCGCATTTGGTATTTTAACAGGCTCTATCATTGGTGGAGGCGAGGTCGTCAAAACCATTAGCTCAGGCATTATGCCACAGTCTGTGATTACGCTTGAGATCGTTTGTATTATCATTGCATCTGCTGCGTTATCATTATTTATAGCGAATTTAATTGCGATTCCGCTATCAACAAGCGAAGTGACTGTTGGGGCAGTGGTTGGTGTTGCCATTGCGTACAAGGTGTTGTTTGTCAAATCAATTTTAGTGATTGTCTCTTTTTGGATCATCATTCCGTTTTTTGCATTTGCTTTCACTTATATCATGATTAAGCTTTCGGCGCTTCTTCCAAAAAGAAAGTTGTCAAAAAGAAGTGCAGGCATTCTTTCGATCATATTAATTATTAGTGGCTTTTTGGAAGCTTTTTCAGCTGGTATGAATAATGTTGCAAATGCGGTTGGACCTCTTGTTGCTTCGGGTGTCTTATCAGTGGGGCAAGGAACGCTTTACGGTGGTTTATTTGTGGCACTTGGTGCACTACTGCTTGGCAGAAGAGTTCTTGAGACAAACGGGAAGAAAATCACACGCTATCAAACAGGAGAAGGCATCTTGTTATCTAGTACAGGAGCAAGTCTCGTGATGGTTAGTTCCATATTCGGTTTACCCGTCCCATTAACACAAATTACATCCTCATCCATTATCGGACTTGGGATGGCAAAAAGCGGACCTAACATCTTTCATAAGCAAGTTGTGAAGAAAATGCTGAAAGTATGGATCGTATCTCCGTTTCTTTCATTAAGCTTATCCTACTTATTAGTCAGTCTGTTCTTAAAGGGAGACTATTATTCTATTTTTATCATGATAAGTGTCTTGTTTGCCTCTATAGGCGCTATTAGCCTAATGAAGGTTGTCAAAAAAGAAAGTAGCTCCATTCACGAGCAGGGCGGCGGAATATAACCTTAAATCTGACTATTAAGATCTAATAACTATGAACACTGAGAGGAAGATAAACAAATGAGTTTAGCACCACATGGTGGAATTTTAATTAATCGTATCAATGAACATTATGATATAAGTACTGTTTCCAAAGAAATTGAGCTAGATGCCATTTCATTTGCAGATCTTGAGCTTATTGCCATTGGTGGTTACAGTCCAATTGAAGGATTTTTAACACAAGTAGATTATGAAGCGGTTGTTGACAAGATGCGTCTAGCAAATGGAATCGTTTGGTCACTTCCAATCACACTGCCAATTTCAAAGGAAAAGGCATCAGACATCCATCAAGGAGATATCGTTCGTCTTTCTTATCATGGGACAGTTTACGGTGTGATAGAAGTCGAGGATCAATACACCCCAGATAAAGAAAAAGAAGCAGTGAATGTCTATAAAACAAATGATCAAAATCATCCAGGGGTAAAAAAGCTATTCGAACGTGGCGATACGTATATTGGCGGGAAAATTACACTCATCAAACGTAGTGAAAAACCGTTTCCGCAGTTTACATTTGAACCAGAAGAAACAAGAAGACGTTTTAAAGAGAATGGTTGGAAGACGATTGTTGGCTTCCAAACGAGAAATCCAGTTCATCGCGCACATGAATATATTCAAAAGACAGCACTAGAAACAGTGGACGGTTTATTCTTGAACCCGCTCGTTGGTGAGACGAAATCAGATGATATTCCAGCTGACGTCAGAATGAAAAGCTATCAAGTTCTTTTAGATGGCTATTATCCTAAAGATCGTGTCTTTTTAGGCGTATTCCCGGCAGCGATGAGATATGCTGGACCAAAGGAAGCTATTTTCCATGCACTTGTGCGAAAAAATTACGGATGTACTCATTTTATTGTGGGTAGAGATCATGCAGGTGTTGGCGATTACTACGGAACTTATGAAGCACAAGAGTTGTTTGAACAATTCACAAGTGAAGAAATTGGCATTACACCACTTAAATTTGAGCATAGCTTCTATTGCAATACATGTGAGGCAATGGCAACACCAAAAACCTGCCCACATGATAAGAGTCAGCATGTCATCCTCTCTGGTACAAAGGTCAGAACAATGCTTAGAAATGGTGAATTGCCACCGAGTACATTCAGCCGCAAGGAAGTTATTGAAACATTAATTCAGGGCCTGAAAACGACCGTATCTTGAGGAGGAAATGACATGAGCAACCAACATATAGTATGGCATGATGCTTCGATTACAAAAAAAGAATATCAAGAAAAAAACAATCATAAAAGCGGTATTGTATGGCTAACCGGTCTTAGTGGCTCAGGGAAATCCACCATTGCGAATGCTGCGGCACGTGATTTATTTGAACAAGGGTATCAAGTCACTGTTCTCGACGGGGACAATGTTCGTCACGGTTTAAATAAAGACCTAGGATTTTCAGACGATGATCGTAAAGAAAATATCCGCCGGATCGGTGAAGTAGCCAAACTTTTTGTAGAGCAAGGAAACATTGTGATTACCGCATTTATTTCACCATTTCAAGAGGATCGAGAAACGGTCAGACAGCTTGTTGAAGAAGGCGAATTTCATGAAGTTTTTGTGAAATGTGACTTAAATGTGTGTGAAGAACGTGATCCGAAAGGGTTATATAAAAAGGCAAGAAGCGGGGAAATTCCATTTTTCACTGGTATCGACTCTCCTTATGAAGAGCCTGAAAAACCTGAGCTTGTTCTCAATACGGGAGAGCAAAAACGAGAAATATCGAAACAGCTTCTTGTCGATTATGTAAAGGAACAAACAAGATAATCGCCTGATAGCAGGGGGAGAATACAGA
Organism: Bacillus sp. NPDC077027; assembly: GCF_050269555.1. Classification (NCBI taxonomy): domain Bacteria; kingdom Bacillati; phylum Bacillota; class Bacilli; order Caryophanales; family Bacillaceae; genus Bacillus; species Bacillus sp. NPDC077027. The sequence goes on from NZ_JBNNIO010000003.1 coordinate 593,863, forward strand.
TGGGGAAAGTATATATTGTTGGTGCCGGACCGGGTGATCCTGAATTAATTACACTCAAAGCCCTAAAGGCGATTCAACAGGCAGATGTCATTTTATATGATCGTCTTGTTAATCAGGACATTCTCGCCCATGCCAAGCATGACGCACAATTGATCTATTGTGGGAAGTTACCGAATCATCATACGATGAGGCAGGAAGCCATCAACACATCACTTGTGACACATGCACAAGAAGGCAAGGTTGTCGTTCGTCTAAAGGGGGGAGACCCCTTTGTTTTTGGCAGAGGAGGCGAAGAAATCGAGTGTCTCACAGACCATCATATTCCATATGAGGTAGTGCCTGGGGTGACGTCTGGCATTGCTGCTGCTGCATATGCAGGGATTCCAGTTACCCATCGAGAAGTCAGCTCAAATGTCGCTTTTGTCACAGGACATTATCAAAAGGATGAGCATTTTGAAGAGAAGTGGAAGGCACTAGCGACAGGCATTGATACGCTGGTTATATATATGGGCGTGAAAAATGTAAAAAAAGTGCAAAGGCTACTTTTGGAAAATGGCAGAGATCAAGCGACACCAGCCGCATTTATTCATTGGGGAACAACGAGCCACCAAGTGACAACTTGCTGTACAGTTGGCACCCTTTCTGAAACGGTTGAAAAGGAAGGGATTGAGCATCCAAGTCTCATTGTCGTTGGAGATGTCGTCAATTTCCATCATAAATTAAGTTGGTTTGAACCAACACGCTCAGCAGAAGGGACATAAACTCGGTGAAAAGACACGTATTTCGATCGTGTCTTTTCCTTTGAGTAAAGAAAAGATTGGTCATCTTCGATATGTGACTTTTCAGATGAAAGCTTATATAATGAACCAAAACTTAAATGGTGGCAAGGGGGAGAACGATGAAACAAGCAGTGCTTTATGTAGGACATGGAAGCAGGGTGAAGCAGGCGCAGGACAAGGCTATTTCTTTTATGAGAAGCTGTATGCCTCATATAGATGCAGAGATTCAAGAGATTTGTTTTCTAGAGCTAACAGAACCATCGATTGAAGAAGGGTTTGCAGCATGCGTAAGGCAAGGAGCAACACATATTGCGATTGTTCCACTTCTTCTTTTAACCGCCATGCATGCAAAATCGGATATCCCAGAAGAAATTCATCAAGTGAAAAGTCGATATCCACATGTAGTGGTGACATATGGAAGACCAATTGGCGTCAATCAAGAGGTGACAAAAGCCGTTGTGACTAGAATAGAAGAAGCGGGCTATCAAGATGAATGTGCGCGCATCGTTCTCATAGGGAGAGGGAGCTCAGACCCTGATGTGAAGAGAGATATATGTGCTATTGCAGAAGAAGTTCAGGTGATGAAGCCATCCGCACAGGTCATTCCTTGTTTTATCACTGCGTGTGAGCCTCATTATCAGGACATTTTAGCAGGTTTAAATGAAGCGGATGATTCTCCTGTATATTTAGTACCATACCTTCTGTTTACGGGGATCTTAATGAAAGAGATTGAGGCAGAGGCATCTAAATTGAAAGAGCGTATAAAAAACGTAAAAGTGTGCAGATACATTGGTTTCCATCCACATGTTAGGGCTGCCTATATTGAACGAGTGAAGGAAACCATTGATAACGAAAAAGGAGTATTTCATTTTTCAGGAGAGACGTATGCTGCCAGTTCATCTTGATTTAAAAGAAAAAAGCGTACTCATTATTGGCGGCGGAAAGATTGCATTTAGAAGACTAACCACCATACTACCCGAAACGAAGCGAATTACAGTGGTAAGCCCTGAGCTATCAGATCAAATGGAGCAGCTAATCACGATGCATCAGCTTGTGTGGAAAAGAAAATCGGTTGAACGTGAAGATTTAACTTCCGCCTTTTTGATCGTGGCAGCGACAAATGATCCAACAGTGAATGAATGGGTGACAAAAATCGCTCAGCCCCATCAGCTTGTGAATTGCGTGAGCCAGGCTGAATTAGGATCAGTCATCATGCCTAAAATCATAAGAAAAGGCAGAATCGTCATTTCAGTTTCTACTAGCGGTGCAAGTCCTACGCATACGAAACGCCTTTCAACAGAGATCGAGTCACTACTCCAACATGAAAATACGGATGAGCTTGAAAGGCTGTACAAACAGCGAAAAGAACGCTCATGATCAATAAAAAGCACCCCAGATGTTAGACACAGTCTAGCAATTGGGGTGCAGTTTTTTATTTTCTAAGCTTTAAAACAACGTCCTCATCAGGTGTGACAAACAAGGTTTGTTGCTGGTCGTAAGTCACAAAGCCAGGCTTTGCCCCATTAGGTTTTTTCACATGACGTATTTTCGTATAATCCACTGGAACTGCGCTTGATTCTCTTGCCTTTGAAAAATACGCAGCGATCTGTGCTGCTTCTAACAGCGTTTGTTCATCAGGTTCTTTATCTCGAATGACGACATGTGAACCAGGAATATCCTTTGTATGAAGCCAAATATCATCACGAGCAGCTGCTTTTGTCGTTAAATACTCATTTTGTTTGTTGTTTTTACCTACCAAAATGATCAACCCATTTGATGATTCATAAGTTTCAAGTTGAATAGGGGTCTGTTTCTTCTTTTTCGGATGTCGTTTTTGTTTTGCCCGCAAATACTTTCCTTCAACAAGCTCTTCCCTTATTTCTTCTAAATCCTTCGGTGATGCTGAGGAAAGCTGCTGAATCAATTCATCAAAATAAACAATTTCTTCGTTTGTCCGTCTCATCTGCTCCTGAACGGCCTGTACCGCATTTTTTGCTTTTTGATATTTTGTGAAATACGCCTGTGCATTCTCGGATGGCGTTTTATTTGTTTTTAGTGGAATGGTGACTTCACCATTGTTTTCGTCATAATAATTAATGACTGTCGCTTCTTTGTCGCCCTTTTGAATGGCATATAAATTGGCGGTCAAAAGTTCACCATATAGCTGAAATGTGTGGCCGTTTTGCGATTCCTCTAGTGTTCTTTTTAGTTTCTTCAGCTTATTTTCGTTCTTTTTCTTCTCATTCATCACAAACCGCTCCAGATCAGCCGCCTGCTGTTTTACTCTGTCCCTCTCAGCCTTTCCGAAATAAAACCGATCGAGCAATTCGCTGAGTGTATCGAACGTTCTCGCTTCCTCGTCTAAGTGCTTTAAAGTGAGCAAATAAAAAGTTTCTTTTGCCTCTTTTTTCGTTAGCTGAGGTGTAAATGCGTGGCGACGAACCAGATCAAACATCTCAAGGAGTACATTTGGGAGTGTTTCTTGATTAGCCAGCCCTGCTCGATGCACTGCCTCTTTGGCAAAGAGCGGAGAGACCCCTGAGAAGGTATTGACAATTTGATTTTCGAGCTTGCCTTCTTGGAATCGTAAATGCTTTAAAATATCTTCTTTTGTCACTGTTAGCGGCTGCAACTTATGTTGTGCAGGCGGAAGGATATATTCGTGTCCAGGTAGGACCGTTCGATAACTATTCATTGATGGAGAAAGATGCTTTAAACCATCAATAATCTGCTCTGATTCTCCGTCAACAAGAATGAGATTACTGTGTCGTCCCATAATTTCAATATAAAGCTTGCGAATTTGTTCATCCCCAATTTCATTTCTGCTCCTTACATGAAGGACGATGACACGATCTAAACCGATTTGTTCAATCCGATGAATAAATCCTCCCTCAAGGTGCTTGCGCAAAAGCATACAAAACATTGGTGGTTCACTAGGATTTTCGTAGTGGTATCCTGTTAGCTGGACTCTTGCGTAGCTTGGATGAGCAGATAGGAGAAGCTTGTGATTGGCTCCATGTGCTCGAATGTGTAAGATCAGCTCATGCTTATAAGGTTGATGAATTTTAGAAATTCTCCCACCTGTGACCTTCTCTGTTAATTCATTTGTCATACCATATGTAAAAATGCCGTCAAATGACATGTTGTATACACCCTTTTCTTAAACACAAGTTTGCTGAAGAACCAACGTACCTTTGTTCTTTAGACAGTCTTATTATTATAGCATGATTTGGGACGAGTCTGAATAAACTGGCTTATAGAACACTGCATAAGAGAGAGAACAAAAGAGGAGTGGACGAGGTTAAATGAATTGGCATGAACTGAACCAGACCGATTTATTAAAAACAATGAATACATCGATAGGTGACGGACTGTCAGAAAAAGATGTACAAAAGCGACTGGAAAAGCATGGACAAAACGAACTCCAGGAAGGAAAAAAAGCTTCAGCAATTGTTGTCTTTTTAGCACAGTTTAAAGACTTTATGGTGCTTATCCTGCTCGCTGCTACGATCATCTCTGCTTTTTTAGGTGAATATATTGATGCAACTGCTATCGTTGCCATCGTGCTGGTTAACGGATTGTTAGGTTTCTATCAAGAGCGACGGGCAGAAAAATCTCTACAAGCACTTAAAGAGCTATCAACCCCGCACGTTTATGTGAGAAGAAATCAAGAGTGGATGAAAATACCCTCTAAGCATTTAGTTCCAGGAGATATTGTTAAATTTTCGAGTGGAGATCGAATTGGTGCAGATATTAGATTGCTAGAAACAAAGAGTTTAGAAATTGAAGAATCTGCGCTGACTGGTGAATCCATTCCAGCTGTGAAACACGCAAACCCACTTTCATCTGACCATGTCTCACTCGGAGATTTGACGAACATGGTATTTATGGGAACGCTTGTGACAAGAGGGAGCGGTGTAGGTGTTGTCATTGGTACAGGAATGAGCACTGCTATGGGAAAGATTGCGGGTATGCTAGAATCTGCAGGTAATATGGAAACCCCTCTACAAAGACGGCTTGAACAGCTTGGGAAAATTCTCATTGTCGCCGCATTACTTCTAACTATTTTGGTTGTCGTCATGGGGGTTATTCAAGGTCAGGACTTATATAATATGTTTCTGGCAGGTGTATCACTTGCGGTAGCGGCTATTCCAGAAGGACTTCCGGCAATTGTGACAGTTGCGCTCTCGCTTGGTGTTCAGCGCATGATCAAACAGAAATCAATCGTCAGAAAGCTTCCGGCAGTCGAAACACTTGGCTGTGCTTCAATCATCTGTTCAGATAAGACTGGAACGATGACACAAAATAAAATGACCGTCACTCATATTTGGGCTGAAGGAAAGACGTGGCATATTTCTGGGACGGGTTATGATCCAACTGGCGATTTTACACTGAATGGACAACACGTTCTTGTAGATAAGCAGCCGACACTACAAAAAGTACTGTTATATGGCGCGCTTTGTAATGCGTCTTCTATCGTTGAAAAAGATGGTGAGCTCAGGCTTGATGGTGATCCGACTGAAGGTGCACTACTCACTGCTGCCCGTAAAGCAGGTTTTTCTGAGCAATTTATTGAAGCGGGATTTCGAATAATAGAGGAGTTTCCATTTGATTCAGAAAGAAAAATGATGTCAGTTGTCGTAGAGACAAATCAGAAGGCGCGCTATGTCATAACAAAAGGAGCGCCAGATGTCCTCATGAATTGCTCTAGTCATATCGTGAGTGAAGGGCGCACTGCTATTTTTACAAAAACGCATAGAAATGAAGCGGAAGAAGCGATTAAAAGCCTTGCGAGACAAGCACTCAGAACAATCGCTATTGCCTATAAGAAGGTTGAACATAACGAGAAGGTGACTTCCTGTCATCAAGCAGAAAAGGAACTGACATTTATTGGCCTTGAAGGGATGATTGATCCACCGCGCCCCGAAGTGAGACGTGCTATTAAAGAATGCCGAGATGCCGGCATTAAAACAGTGATGATTACAGGTGATCATGTTGAAACAGCAAAGGCGATTGCTAAAGATTTAAGATTGCTCCCAAAGCAAGGGAAGGTTCTAGATGGGAAAGCCTTAGATCACCTAACGCAGCAAGAGCTAGCGGAAGTAGCGGATGATGTGTATGTATTTGCCAGAGTGTCTCCTGAACACAAATTAAAAATCGTGAAAGCCTATCAAGAAAATGGACATATTGTCGCCATGACAGGTGATGGTGTGAACGACGCACCAGCGATTAAGCAGGCAGATATCGGCATTGCGATGGGTATTACTGGGACAGATGTTGCCAAAGAAGCCTCCTCACTTATTTTATTAGATGATAACTTTGCGACGATCAAATCGGCGATTAAAGAGGGGCGAAACATCTATGAAAATATTCGAAAGTTTGTCCGTTATTTGCTTGCATCAAATGTAGGTGAAATTTTAGTGATGTTATTTGCGATGATTCTTGCTCTTCCGCTGCCATTAGTTCCGATACAGATTTTATGGGTAAATCTTGTCACAGACGGGCTTCCAGCCATGGCGCTTGGAATGGATCAGCCTGAAGAGGATGTCATGAAACGAAAGCCCCGAAATATGAAGGAAGGCATCTTTGCTAGAGGACTCGGCTGGAAAGTTATATCAAGAGGGTTCCTTATTGGGATTGCGACTCTTTTAGCGTTTATGTTTGTCTACCACCGCGATCCAAACAATCTTCAATATGCCCAAACAGTTGCATTTAGTACACTCGTTCTTGCACAGCTCATTCATGTATTTGATTGTCGTAGCGAGAAATCAATTTTTGAACGCAACCCATTTGGAAATGTTTATTTAATTGGTGCTGTATTGTCTTCTCTCTTACTTATGTTTGTCGTGATTTACTATCCGCCACTTCAACCAATCTTCAAAACAGTTGCGATCACACCGGTTGATTGGCTCCTTATCATCGGAATGTCCGCATTGCCAACTTTTTTACTGGCAGGATCACTTTTGACAAGAAAAAAATAGTTCGTTATGGTATAATTTTGAGGTAATAGTGTCTGCTATTACCTTTTTCATTTTATTAATATGAAAGAATTGGGTGTTTTTACATGATACGCAGTATGACGGGATTCGGGCAAGCGAGTAAAACGGATGGAGAACTGACAGTGTCAGTTGAGTTAAAATCGGTCAATCACCGTTTTAAAGAAGTTCATGCCCGCTTACCGAGGCCGCTTCTATATTTCGAAGATACGTTAAAAAAAATCATCCTGAACCATGTTCAGCGTGGAAGAATTGAGCTATTTGTTTCGGTTGAAGGCGGAAAGCTTGCATGTCGGTCACTTCAAATCGATTGGACTTTGCTAGATGAATATGTGAAGGTCGCAAAAGATTTTGAAGAACGCTATCATATTTCGGGTATCGAGCATGCAAATGAACTACTTCAGCTTGAGCATGCGATTCAAGTTGAAGAGTCAGTCAGCCGCAATGTGCAGCTTGAAGCCTTATTAAAAGAGGCTTGTGAGGAAGCTGTTTTAGAGCTCTGTTTGATGAGAGATAGAGAGGGCGAGGCGTTACAAAAAGACTGCGAACTCAGACTGTCAGAGCTTAAAGCTTTTGCGGAGGAAATTGAAATGTTTGCTCCTGATGTCGTGAGCCAGTATAGAGAGCGGCTTAGCCAAAGAATGAAGGAATGGACACAAGAAGCAATTGATGAGAGTCGCCTTGTAACAGAGGTTGCCATTTTTGCAGACAGATGTGACATCACAGAAGAGGTTACTCGGCTAAAAAGTCACTTTTTGCAATTTCAGCAGATATTGTCTAATGGAGGCGCTGCCGGACGAAAGCTTGACTTTCTCGTGCAGGAATTAAATCGTGAAGTGAACACAATCGGTTCGAAAGCAAATCATCATCACATGACGAAGCTTGTTGTTGAAATGAAAAGTTCTATTGAAAAAATAAAAGAACAAGTGCAAAATATAGAATAGTCATTGTGTATGCTGTTTACAGCGCGTCTCTTTAGGCGAGACTAGAGACGTTTATCCATACAGGGGGACGAAAGAAGATGACCATAAAGTTGATCAATATCGGATTTGGAAACATCATTTCTGCGAATCGGATGATTTCGATCGTCAGTCCGGAATCTGCACCGATTAAGCGAATGATTCAAGACGCAAGAGATCGAGGCATGCTCATAGATGCTACATACGGAAGAAGAACCCGTGCTGTTGTCATTATGGACAGTGACCATGTCATCTTATCTGCCGTTCAGCCTGAGACTGTCGCACAAAGACTTTCTGTAAAAGAAGAAATTATTGATGAAGGGCAGGGGTAATACGCCATTATGAAAGAAAGAGGACTATTAATCGTTCTCTCTGGACCTTCGGGAGTTGGAAAAGGAACGGTAAGACAAGCTATTTTCTCCCAGGAAGATACGAAATTTGAATACTCCATTTCTGTTACAACTCGAAAACCACGTGAAGGTGAAAGAAATGGTGTAGATTATTTCTTTAAAACCAGGGAAGAATTTGAAGATATGATGAAGCATAAGAAACTTTTAGAATGGGCGGAATATGTTGGTAATTATTACGGCACGCCTGTTGACTATGTGGAACAGACACTTCGTGAAGGAAAAGATGTTTTCCTTGAAATCGAAGTGCAAGGCGCTCTTCAAGTAAGAGAAGCATTCCCGGAAGGTCTCTTTATTTTCCTTGCACCGCCTAGTCTTTCGGAACTTCAAAACCGCATTGTGACTCGTGGGACTGAATCTGAAGAGCTTATTCAAAACCGAATGGCTGCGGCAAAAGAAGAAATTGAAATGATGGATGCATACGACTATGTTGTTGAAAACGATGATGTCGAGCTTGCATGTGAAAGAATTAAAGCGATTGTTCTTGCGGAGCATTTGCGCAGAGATCGAGTCGCACCAAGATATAAAAAAATGCTGGGGGTAGAATAAACCATGTTAGATCCGTCAATTGACTCACTGATGAACAAATTAGATTCAAAGTATACACTTGTAACTGTATCTGCACGCCGGGCGCGTGAAATGCAAATCAACGAAGACCAACAGATCGAAAACACGAAATCTTATAAGTATGTAGGTAAAGCACTTGAAGAAATCGATGCTGGTATTTTGACATTTGAAAGAGAAGACCAAGAATAATCGAATCGTTTCTACCATAGCAGATACTGTATGCTTCAAAAAGTCAAAACTATGATTGGTTTTGACTTTTTTGAATTGTAGATGGAGATGCAAATGAAGCAGTATAAGGGGGACAAACCAAATGTTACAGTCAAAGAATATTTTGCTTGGTGTTAGTGGAGGAATTGCAGTCTATAAAGCAGCAGCACTCACTAGTAAACTTGTACAAGCGGGCGCAAATGTGAAAGTTATCATGACAGAATCCGCACGTGAGTTTGTTTCTCCGCTGACATTCCAAGCGCTTTCCCGCAACGAAGTATACATTGATACTTTTAAAGAAAATAACCCAAAAGTTATCGCTCACATTGATGTGGCAGATTGGGCAGATCTCATGATCGTTGCTCCAGCGACAGCTCACACGATTGGCAAAATGGCAGGAGGGCTTGCAGATGACATGCTGACAACAACGTTGCTTGCAACAACTGCCCCTGTTTGGATAGCACCTGCAATGAATGTGCATATGTATGATCATCCAGCAGTCAAACGTAATATTGCAACCTTATATGAGGATGGCTATCGATTTATTGAGCCAAGTGAGGGTTATTTGGCTTGTGGCTACATTGGCAAAGGGAGACTTGAGGAACCGGAAAAAATTGTTGAGCACATCACAGCATTTTTTAAAGAACCAAAAGATTTACCACTTGCAGGAAAAAGAGTGCTCGTGACAGCTGGTCCCACAAGAGAAGTCATTGATCCTGTTCGTTTCTTTACCAATCGATCTTCAGGGAAAATGGGTTATGCGATTGCAAATGCAGCAAAAGAAATGGGCGCAGATGTCACCCTTATATCTGGTCCTGTATCGCTAGAAGTCCCGCAAGGTATCAAGGTCATTCAGGTTGAATCAGCAAATGACATGTACCATGCGACACTTGAGGCATACGGTCAAGCCGATTTAGTTGTCAAATCAGCAGCAGTTGCTGATTATACGCCTGTTCATACGTATGATCAAAAAATGAAAAAACAGGATGGAGAACTTTTACTCGAATTTACAAGGACAAAAGACATTTTAAAAGAATTAGGTCAGCGCAAGGAACATCAAGTGCTCGTTGGCTTTGCAGCGGAAACACAAGATATTGCCTTTTATGCGAAAAAGAAGATTGAATCTAAACATTTAGACATGATTGTTGCCAATAATATCACATTGGCTGGAGCAGGCTTTGCCTCTGATACAAATGTTGTCACGCTGTTTAAAGCGGACGGTACAACAAGAGACATACCGAAAATGAGCAAAAAGGACCTCGCTTATCAGATTTTACTTGAGGCGGAAAAATTGTTACCTAAAAGCAGTGACGCACAATGAATTACGCTGAAGTGATTGTCGATGTCACAACAAAAGCGATTGATCGACCCTTTGACTACCGAATTCCTGATCACCTAAAAGGAATGATAAAAGCAGGAATGAGGGTCATCGTTCCTTTTGGTCCGAGGAAAATACAAGGGTTTGTGACAGCAGTCAAAGTCGAATCAGATGTAAAAAGCGGGAGCATCAAGGACATTGTTGATATCTTTGATTTATCACCAGTATTAACAGATGAGCTACTGGAGCTTTCCCACTGGCTGACGGAAAAAACATTGTCCTATCATATTACAGCACTTCAAGTCATGTTGCCTGCTGCAATGAAGGCAAAGTATGAAAAAGAGATTCAAGTCATTTCGCAAGAAGCGCTTCCGCAGTCATTGAAAGAGCTTTTCGGTCAGCAACAAAGCCTTCTGTATTCACAAATACCTGATGCACCCTCTTTAAAGCTCATTCAAAAACATGTTCAGCAAGGACATTTAGAGGTGCGCTATCATGTCTCACAAAAATCTACTAAAAAAAAGGTTCGCATGATTCGAGTGGTAGCAACTAAGGAAAAACTGGAAGAAAAGCACAATGAACTGAAAAAAAATGCAGTCAAACAAAAAACGTTACTTGCTTATTTACTTGATCAGAAAGTAGGAGTATCTTTTCTAGCGAAGGATCTACAAGATCAAACAGGTGCAAGTACGCAAACTTTGAAATCCTTTATTAAAGAGGGGCTGTTAGCTGAATCGTATGAAGAGGTTTACCGTGACCCATACAAAAACCGTGAATTCGCACAAACGTCATCACTTCGTTTGACAGATGAACAAGCGGCTGCTTCTCAGAAAATCCACCAAGCTGTCAATGAACATCGGCATGAAACCTTTTTGCTTCATGGTGTGACTGGTAGCGGAAAAACAGAAATTTATTTGCAAACGATTGAAAATGTGTTGAATCGAGGAAAAGAAGCCATTGTCCTTGTCCCGGAAATTTCTCTCACACCTCAAATGGTTCAACGATTTAAAGGGCGATTCGGTTCAAGTGTGGCTGTTCTTCATAGTGGTCTCTCAACAGGTGAAAAATATGATGAGTGGCGAAAAATTCATCGAAAAGAAGTGCGTCTTGTTGTCGGTGCGAGGTCCGCAGTATTCGCGCCATTTGAGAACTTAGGCATGATTATTATCGATGAGGAACATGAATCCTCATATAAGCAGGAAGAAATGCCACGTTACCATGCAAAGGATGTGGCAATCGAACGAGCTCGACGTCATCAATGTCCAGTTGTATTAGGGAGCGCAACACCCTCCCTTGAAGCATTTGCAAGAGCAAAAAAAGGCGTGTATACCCTCCTTTCTCTAAAGCACCGGGTGAATCAACAACAGTTGCCGCACGTTTCGCTGATTGATATGAGAAAAGAACTGCGTAATGGAAATCGCTCTATGTTTTCCGAAGAACTTATGGAACGATTAAAGGCAGTACTTGAAAGAAAGGAACAGGCCGTTCTTTTTTTAAATAAACGAGGCTACTCATCCTTTGTGATGTGCCGAGATTGCGGGTATGTGACCCAATGTCCACATTGTGAAATCTCGCTGACATATCATCGTTTCCAAAAACGGCTAAAATGTCATTATTGTGGTCACGAAGCGCTAGTTCCAAATGAGTGTCCGGAATGTCATAGTGAGCATATTCGATATTTTGGGACGGGTACGCAGAGAGTCGAAGAAGAGTTAGCAAAGGTTCTTCCCGAAGCAAGAGTGATCAGAATGGATGTGGATACAACCTCAAGAAAAGGGGCTCATGAAAAGCTGTTAAATGCTTTTGGGAGAAAAGAAGCAGACATCTTGCTTGGGACACAAATGATTGCGAAAGGGCTTGATTTTCCAGATGTGACTCTTGTTGGTGTGTTAAGTGCAGATACATCTCTTCATATCCCAGATTTTCGTTCAAGTGAAAAAACATTCCAGTTGCTCACACAGGTAAGTGGACGAGCGGGGCGACATGAGAAAACGGGCTCTGTCATTATTCAATCTTACACACCATCACACTATAGCATTGAACTAACCAAGCAGCATGACTACGAAGCCTTTTTTGAACAGGAAATGTATCATCGCAGGCAGCAGTCCTACCCGCCATTTTATTTCATTGCTATGATTACTGTTTCGCATGAGGAAGTCATCAAAGCGGCACATGTAACTGAAAAAATCGCACAATTTTTAAAAACGCACTGTGCCCCCAACACGAGAATACTTGGCCCATCAGCTTCGCCAATTGCTAAGATCAAAGATAGATATCGCTATCAATGCGTGATAAAATACAAAAGGGAAAACGAACTGACAGATTTATTAAGAAAAATTCAAGATCATTACCAGAAAGAAATGGAACAGAAAAAGCTAACCATTTCAATCGATATGAACCCTTATATGATGATGTAAAACGGAGGGCTTTTAGTGGCAGTAAAACCAGTAGTAATTCATCCAGCAGATGTGCTTGAGACGAAGGCTGATGCTGTGGAACAATTTAATAAAAAGTTAAAAAAACTACTCGACGATATGTATGATACAATGCTTGAGCTAGATGGTGTTGGACTAGCAGCTCCGCAAATCGGCATTTTAAAAAGAGTGGCAGTCGTCGATACTGACGATGGATCAGGAAGAATCGACCTTGTGAATCCAGAAGTGCTTCAGGTGGAAGGTGAGCAGACAGATATCGAAGGATGTCTTAGCTTTCCGAACGTGTACGGCACAGTCACTAGACCAAATTATGTAAAGGTAAAAGCCTTTGATAAAAAAGGCAAGCCTTATACAATAGAAGCAGAAGGCTTTTTAGCAAGAGCGATATTGCATGAGATCGACCATTTAGACGGCATATTATTTACTTCAAAGATCATTCAATATTATACAGAAAACGAACTCGCGGAAATGGAAGGGTGAAAGAAATGGCACGTATTGTATTTATGGGAACCCCTGATTTTTCAGTACCAGTGCTTCAAACGTTAATCACAGAAGGATATGAGGTGGTGGGAGTTGTCACACAGCCCGACCGTCCAAAAGGGAGAAAAAGAGTTTTGACACCACCCCCTGTGAAGGTGGAAGCATTAAAACATGGTATTCCTGTCCTGCAGCCAGAGAAAGTACGGCTTGATGAAGAAATTGACAAGGTGCTCGCTTTAAAACCGGATCTCATCGTCACAGCAGCATTCGGTCAGATTTTGCCAAAAAGATTGCTTGATGAACCGGAGTTTGGCTGTATTAATGTCCATGCTTCTTTGCTTCCGGAACTAAGAGGTGGAGCACCTATTCACTACGCTATCCTACAAGGGAAAAAGAAGACGGGCGTGACCATTATGTATATGGTAGAAAAGCTGGACGCAGGTGACATGATTAGCAAAGTTGAAGTAGAAATTGATGAATTAGACAATGTAGGGACATTGCATGATAAATTGAGTATAGCAGGTGCACAGCTTCTCAGAGACACCGTACCAAATGTGTTGAATCAATCTATTTCACCTATTCCGCAAAATGAACAAGTGGCAACATACGCACCTAATATTAAGCGTGAGCAAGAGCGACTTGATTGGACGAAGACAGGCGAAGAGCTTTATAATCAGGTGCGTGGCTTAAATCCTTGGCCTGTTGCCTATACTGAATGTAACGGAGCGAATTTGAAAGTCTGGGAAGCCAAAAAAGTAACACTCGAAGAGCAAGATGAACCTGGTAAAGTGGTGGCATTCAGCAAAGAAGGGCCTATCATTGCAACAGGTAATAACCAAGGTCTTTTATTAACAGGTGTTCAGCCTGCTGGAAAGAAAAGAATGAGTGGAGAAGACTTTCTTAGAGGTGCAAATATCGAAATTGGACAGAAATTAGGGTTATCGAATGAAGAAAAATAATGTAAGAGAAGTGGCGCTAGATGCTTTAATCAAACTCGATCAAAATCAGGCATACAGTAATTTACTGCTCCAGTCTGTCATGAAAGAAAAAGAGCTAAATGATCCAGACAAAGGACTCTTAACAGAGCTTGTCTATGGAACGCTCCAAAACAGACTTGCGCTTGATTACATGCTTAAGCCATTTGTAAAAAAACCGCAAAAAGTGGCACCATGGGTTATGCAGCTTTTGCGAATGTCTCTTTACCAAATGGTTTATCTTGAAAAGATACCAGATCGTGCCATATTGCATGAAGCAGTAGAGATCACAAAAAGGCGTGGACATAAAGGCATTTCTTCTTTTGTAAATGGTGTGCTTCGCTCAATCCAAAGAGAGGGTGTCCCTTCCTTTGAAGCCATTCAAGATCCAATTGAAAGGCTATCTATCGAAACGAGTCACCCTTTATGGCTTGTAAAGGAATGGGCATCTGCTTATGGTGCTCAAGCGGCAGAGCAAATTTGCCGCATTCACTTAATACCACCGAAGCAAACACTTCGAGTGAATCGTATGAAGTCTGATCTAGACACTATGCAAAAAGAGCTGATGCAAGCTGAAATTGAAGTAGAGCCTGGTGACGTATCAGATGATGCGTTAAAACTTGTCAAAGGCTCAATCGTTTCAACACCATTTTTCCAAAAAGGATTTGTCACCATCCAAGATGAAAGCTCAATGCTTGTTGCAAGAGCACTTGCACCAGAGCCTGGAGAGACAGTGCTTGATGCTTGTGCAGCACCAGGCGGAAAATCTACTCACATTGCAGAGCTCATGAATGATGAAGGACGCATTGTGTCTCTTGATCTCCATCAGCATAAGGTGAAGCTCATTGAGCAGGCGGCAAAACGTCTTGGGCTTACTCAAATTGATGCGAAGGCACTTGACGCAAGGAAACTACAGCAAACGTTTAGTGAAGCAACATTTGACCGTATTCTCGTAGACGCCCCGTGCACAGGATTTGGCGTTATTAGAAGAAAACCGGATATGAAATACACAAAAACGCCAGAAGATAGCCAACGGCTTGCTGAAATTCAGCGTGCAATATTAGACGAAGTGGCCCCATTATTAAAAGAGGGTGGAACCCTTGTATATAGTACATGTACAATGGAACCACTAGAAAACCAACAAGTGATTCATGCTTTTTTACAAGAACACCAGGAATTCGAACCCGATCTATCTCTCAATGAACGGCTGCCTGAGAAGGTTTCACCGTTTGTTCAACAAGGAAGTGTGCAAATTCTTCCGCATTATTTCGGAACAGATGGTTTCTTTATTTGCAGCATGAGAAAGAAGGGATAAAAAATGACTGAACAAAAACAAAAAATCAGAAAAGAACTGAGAACGGAAATGCCATCCATCTACTCATTTGAACTTGACGAGTTAAAAGAATGGTTAAAAGAGCAAGGAGAGAAGCCGTTTAGAGCCACACAAATATTTGAATGGCTTTATGAAAAGCGTGTAGCATCTTTTGATAAGATGACAAATCTTTCAAAAGAGCTGCGTGAAAAGCTAAATGACTATTTTGTCATCACGACATTAAAGACGGTTATTAAGCAAACATCTCAAGATGGCACCATTAAATTTTTATTCGAATTGTACGATGGTTATACAATTGAAACGGTCCTAATGCGTCATGAGTACGGAAATTCTGTTTGTGTCACAACACAAGTTGGTTGTCGCATTGGGTGTACATTCTGTGCATCAACTTTAGGTGGTTTAAAACGAAATCTTGAAGCTGGGGAAATCGTTGCGCAGGTTGTCAAAGTGCAGCAAGCACTTGATGAAACAGATGAACGAGTAAGCTCGGTTGTCATCATGGGAATTGGTGAACCATTTGATAACTTTGATGAAATGCTTGCGTTCCTTAAAATTATTAATCATGACGGTGGCCTCAATATTGGTGCACGTCACATCACTGTATCGACAAGCGGCATCATCCCAAAAATTTATCAATTTGCAGATGAACAATTGCAAATCAACTTTGCTGTTTCTCTACATGCACCGAATACGGATATTAGAAGTCGCCTGATGCCGATCAATAAGGCATACAAATTACCAATGCTAATGGAAGCTATTGAATACTATATCAACAAAACAGGCAGACGTGTGAGCTTTGAATATGGTCTGTTTGGCGGCGTAAATGACCAGGTTGAGCATGCTGAAGAATTAGCAGAATTACTAAAGGGAATCAAATGCCACGTCAATCTCATTCCAGTAAACTATGTACCAGAAAGAGATTATGTCAGAACACCTAGAGAACAAATCTTCCTCTTTGAAAAAACATTAAAAGAACGTGGAGTCAACGTAACAATTAGAAGAGAGCAAGGCCACGATATTGATGCTGCTTGCGGTCAGCTTAGAGCGAAGGAGCGTCAGGAAGAGACGAGGTGACGAATGTTGATAAGGGCAGCCTTTCAAACAGATACAGGAAAAGTCCGTCAGCATAACGAAGATAATGCAGGAATTTTTGAAGCAAAAGAAGATACACTCCTAGCTGTAGTTGCAGATGGGATGGGTGGTCATCTTGCTGGTGATGTTGCCAGCAAGATGGCAGTCTCTTCTTTAAAAGAATATTGGGAAGAAGAAACAATGATTCCAAACAAGCCAGCGGATAAAGAAACCTGGCTTATTTCTAAAATTGGCGACATTAATCAACAGGTATATGAACACGCCAGAACTAATGAAGAATGCCAAGGAATGGGAACAACCATTGTATGCGCGCTTGTCAATCTGCAAACGGTCACAATTGCTCATATCGGCGATAGTCGCTGTTATTTAATGAGAGAAGGAGCGTTAACCCAATTAACGGAGGATCATTCTCTTGTAAATGAACTTGTCAAAACAGGTGAAATTTCCAAAGCAGATGCTGAATATCATCCAAGGAAAAACGTTCTTACAAAGGCACTTGGAACAGATCATTTGGTGCAAATTGACGCACATACATTTGAAGTTGACCCTGAAGATCAGCTCTTGCTTTGCTCTGACGGTTTGTCAAATAAGGTCGAACAGGAAAAGATCATTGATATCCTGAAGCAAATGACTGCACCTAGCGAGAAGGTAACCGAGTTAATTCAAACAGCGAATGACAACGGCGGTGAAGATAACATTACAGCAGTACTGTTAGAAATCTCCTCCCAAAAAGAAGAGGGTGACAGCAAGTGTTGATCGGAAAAAGGATCAGCGGCCGTTATCAGATTCTTCGCGTAATCGGCGGAGGCGGTATGGCAAATGTTTATTTGGCTGAGGATATGATCTTAGATCGTGAAGTCGCAATTAAAATTCTGCGCTTTGACTTTGCAAGTGATGACGATTTTATTAGGCGGTTTAGACGGGAAGCGCAATCAGCTGCAAGTCTAGATCATCCAAACATTGTCAGCATTTATGATGTAGGCGAAGAAGATGATATTTACTACATTGTGATGGAATATGTCGAAGGGATGACTCTTAAAGAATACATACATGCCAATGGTCCACTTCATCCAAAAGAAGCTGTTCGTATCATGGAACAAATCACATCAGCGATGGATGAAGCACACCGGAAGCAGCTCGTCCATAGAGACATCAAACCTCACAATATATTAATTGACCATATGGGCAACATTAAAGTCACTGATTTCGGTATTGCAATGGCGCTTAGCTCAGCAACCATTACGCATACAAACTCTGTTCTTGGCTCGGTTCATTATCTGTCTCCAGAGCAAGCGCGCGGCGGACTTGCAACGAAAAAATCAGATATTTACTCATTGGGCATTGTGTTATACGAACTCATTTCAGGACGGATGCCATTTGAAGGGGAATCAGCGGTCAGTGTAGCACTGAAACATTTACAATCCGAACCGCCATCGGTGAAAAGGTGGAATCCAACTGTTCCCCAAAGTGTTGAAAACATCATTCTAAAAGCAATGGCAAAAGATCCATTTTATAGATATGAAGACGCATCTGAAATGCAGCAAGACTTAAAAACAGTGTTTGATCCTGCAAGACTGAACGAAAAGCGGTTTAAAATCGAAGAGGATCAAGAAGCAACAAAAGCGATACCGATCATTAAAGATCACCCGCTAGATACAGATGATGAAAAAACGGCAGTACATCCAGTGGAAAAGCCAAAGAAAAAAGGGAAACAAGCTGAAAAATCAAAGAAGAAGCGAAAAAAATGGCCGTGGGTGCTTGCGTCGATACTATTCATTTTAACAACAGCAGTGATCCTCGCGGTAACAGTGTTCCCTGGACTTCTTTTTCCTAAGGACGTAGAAGTGGTTGATGTATCTGGAATGACTGTTGAAAAAGCAGAAACAGCGCTTTTAAAAGCCGGTTTTACGGTTGATCCTGAACCAATAGAGGTTGCAGATGATAAAATTGAAGAGGGTCTTATTGTAAAAACGGATCCGAAAATAGGGACAAAGGTAAAAGAAGGAACCGAAATTCAGTTATATCAAAGCTCTGGAAAAGAAAAAACAGAATTATCGGATGTAACAGGCCAAAAGATTGATGATGCGAAAGAATTGTTAGAGAAAAAAGGGTTTAAACATGTGATCATTGAGGAAGTCAATGATAATGAGACGGAATCAGGTATTGTCATGAACCAGAAGCCATCTGCGGGAACTGAGCTTGTAGCAGCAGATGAAGAAGTCACATTAACTGTCAGCATCGGGCCAGCAGCTATTACATTGCGCGACTTAACCACATACAGCAAACAGGCTGCGTCTAATTATCTAGAAGACAATGGCTTAAAGCTTGATGAAAAAGAAGCTTATTCGGATGATGTACCAAAAGGTGAGGTCGTGAAGCAAGAGCCGGAAGCAGGGACTGAGGTAAAACCAGGTGATACGGTAAAGGTGACATTCTCTTTAGGACCGAAGGAAAAACCGGTGAAAACCGTGACTGAAAAAATCACAATTCCATATGAGCCAGAAACTGAAGGTCAAGAAATGAATGTTCAAATATCGATTGATGATGCAGAGCACAGCATTTCAGATTTATATGAAAGCTTTAAAATCACAGCACCAGCCCAGCGAACAATTAAATTTAAAATTGAACCTGGACAAAAGGGCTACTATCAAGTGACGGTTGATGACAAAGTAGTGAGCTCTAAAACGATAGAATATCCTGATGATGAATAAAGGAGGGACTTTATGCCTGAGGGCAAAATTATTAAAGCGTTGAGCGGATTTTATTATGTGTTGGATGAATCTGAAAAAAAAGGCAGAATCATTCAATGTAGAGCAAGAGGGATTTTTCGGAAAAATAAAGTGACTCCGCTTGTAGGCGATTATGTCGTTTACCAAGCAGACAATGATAAAGAAGGGTACTTACTCGAAATCAAAGAGCGCACCAATGAGTTGGTTAGGCCACCGATTAGTAACGTAGACCAAGCCGTTCTCGTATTTTCTGCAACAGAGCCAACCTTTAGCACGTCACTTTTAGACCGCTTCCTTGTTCTTGTAGAAGCAAACGACATTAAGCCCATTATTTGCATTAGCAAAATCGACTTATTAAAGACAGAAGACGAACGAAAGACCATCCAAGCATATGCAGAAGATTATCGAAGCATCGGTTATGATGTCCATTTAACCTCTACCATTGAAGGGGATGGATTAGAAAAGCTCACGCCACATTTCTATCAAAAAATTACTGTATTTGCAGGGCAGTCTGGTGTAGGGAAATCTTCGTTGCTAAACGCCATCAGTCCTGAATTAGAACTGAAAACAAATCACATCTCTTCCCATCTTGGCAGGGGGAAACATACGACAAGGCATGTTGAGCTCATTCATACAGCAAATGGACTCGTAGCTGATACACCGGGATTTAGTTCGCTTGAATTTACAGGTATTGAAGCTGAGGATTTAGGTCTATATTTTTTAGAAATCCAAGAAGCAAGTGAAAATTGTAAATTTAGAGGCTGTCTGCATGTGAAAGAGCCTGGCTGTGCAGTCAAGCAAGCTGTAGAGGATGGTCTGTTGAAGAAATATCGCTATCAGCATTATTTAGAATTTTTAGCAGAAATTAAAGACAGAAAGCCGAGGTACTAAACAATGGTTTATATTGCACCTTCCATTTTATCAGCTGATTTTGCAAACTTAGGAAAAGACATTCGAGATGTGGAGCAAGGCGGAGCAAATTATATTCATATTGATGTGATGGACGGTCATTTTGTACCGAATATAACGTTTGGTCCACTTATTGTTGAAGCGGTAAGGCCTCATACAAAGCTTCCGCTTGACGTTCATTTGATGATTGAAGAACCAGATCGTTATATTCCTGCGTTTGCTAAAGCGGGTGCAGATATTATTTCTGTTCATGTTGAAGCCTGTCCTCACCTTCATCGCACCATTCAATTCATAAAAGAGCAAGGGGTAAAAGCAGGTGTTGTGTTAAATCCACACACACCTGTTTCACATATTCAGCATGTTTTAGATGACGTTGATCTTGTTCTTTTCATGACGGTGAATCCAGGTTTTGGTGGGCAAGCCTTCATTCCCTCTGTGCTCACAAAGGTGAAAGAGTTGAAAGAGATGAGTGAGCAAAAAGGATTAACGAATTTGTTAATTGAAATTGATGGCGGTGTCAGCGAAGCAACGGCAAAAAACTGTAAGGAAGCAGGGGCCAATATGCTTGTGGCTGGATCAGCCATATACGGAAAAGAAAACCGTGCGGAAGCGATTACGGCAATTAGAGAAGCATAGAACCAAAGTCTTATTGATCTTTGGTTCTTTTTTTAGGTGAAAAGGAGCGTATTTTATGCAAATAAATATCGTGGCTGGCGGTCCTTTTGAATATATACCGCCTCTTCAAACCGAACATACCAAAAGTGAAGTATGCTGGGTTGGTGTAGATCGTGGGACGCTTTATTTATTAGAGAATCATATCGTGCCAACCGAAGCATTTGGTGATTTTGATAGTGTGACAGAACAAGAGCTACGCGATCTACAAAAACAACTTCCAGCATTACACCTGTTTCAGGCTGAGAAAGACCAAACAGATCTTGAACTTGCTTTAGACTGGGCGATTAAGCAAAAACCTACGTTCATTCAAATATATGGCATCACTGGCGGAAGAGCGGATCATTTCCTTGGTAACCTTCAGCTACTGTATAAAGGCATTAAACATCAGCAGCCTGTTTTCCTCATAGACAAGCAAAATATCATTCAAATGTTTTCACCAGGCTCATATGAGATAAAGAATGATCCAGACAAAAAGTATGTCTCTTTCCTTCCGTTTGGAACAAGTGTTGAAAACCTAACTTTAAAAGGTTTCAAATATCCTCTTAAAAATTGTCATATTGAGCCGGGTTCCACACTATGTATTAGTAACGAACTCATCCACTCAAGTGGTACTTTTTCTTTTCATGACGGCATATTAATAATGATAAGAAGTAAAGATTGACCAACCTATCGAAAGTGGATGGCAATTAAGTTCAATGGTGCTGCAAGCGGTACTTTTAGGAGGGGGACAAAATGAAATTTTATACCATCAAATTGCCTAGGTTTCTCGGCGGCATTGTCCGCGCGATGCTTGGTTCATTTAAGAAAGATTGATCAGAAATCTGTCTTATTTTCCACATAAAAACGCCTGCTACAACAAAAGTGTAGCAGGCGTTTAACTTTGCTTATACACGCTCAACTTTACCAGATTTCAAAGCTCGAGCTGATACATATACTCTTTTAGGCTTACCGTCCACTAGAATACGAACTTTTTGAACGTTCGCGCCCCAAGTACGTTTTGAAGAGTTCATTGCGTGAGAACGATTGTTCCCAGCTTTCGTTTTTCTGCCTGTAATTACGCATTTACGTGCCATTTGTTTCCCTCCTAACTGCGAAAACATCATCATTATTCATATACGTTCTTAGAGATACCTCAAGATACTTTAATAATTTAACACAGCTTCTAGGGGTTTGCAAGGATTGTTTCACTTGCTTTCAAGAAAAATACCTTGACATCTTGAAAAAATGATCTGGCTATAGTATAAGTAGGATTGGGTCGGATTGAATGATTTCTTTTAAAAAGAAGGGTCTTATAGTAAAATAGTGATAACTCAGGGCAATTTCTCAAAAAGGGGGAACCAATGTGTCCATTGAACTCAGAACGAAGTACGGGCAAATTGATATATCAAATGAAGTCATTGCAATGGTGGCAGGAGGCGCTGCGATCGATTGCTATGGTATTGTCGGCATGGCGTCCAAAAATCAAATTAAGGACGGCTTGACGGATATTCTCCGTAAAGAGAATTTCAGCCGGGGTGTTCTTGTGCGCCAAGAAGAAGACCGAATTCATATTGATATGTACATCATTGTAAGCTACGGTACGAAAATTTCAGAAGTCGCACATAACGTTCAAACAAAAGTCAAATATACGATTCATCATACGGTCGGACTTTCTGTTGAGTCAGTTAACATTTATGTACAAGGAGTAAAAGTTACGAACCCGTAGTAAGGAGGAAAAATATTGTCTATTAGAAATCTTGATGGCAGGACATTTGCAAAAATGATTCTTGCAGGTGCACACCATCTTTCTCAAAACGCACAAATTGTCGATGCGTTAAACGTTTTTCCAGTGCCAGATGGAGACACAGGAACAAATATGAACTTGTCGATGACGTCAGGTGCAAAGGCTGTTGAAGAAATAAATATTGACCATATCGGTAAAGTTGGGATCGCCTTGTCAAAGGGACTGCTGATGGGCGCACGGGGAAATTCGGGCGTAATCCTTTCACAACTCTTCAGAGGATTCAGCAAATATATCGAACCAAAAGAAACGATTGATGCTAAGGAATTTGCACTTGCTTTGCAGGCTGGAGTAGATACAGCATATAAAGCGGTAATGAAGCCTATCGAAGGTACGATCTTGACAGTTGCTAAAGATGCAGCAAAGAAAGCGGTTGCTGTATCGGTAGCAGAAGAAGACATCGAGCGTGTGCTTGAGCTTACGATTGAAGAAGCTAAGGCGTCACTTGAACGCACCCCAGATCTCCTTCCAGTGTTAAAAGAAGTAGGGGTTGTCGATAGTGGCGGTAAGGGGCTTCTTTATGTCTATGAAGGTTTCCTTGCTTCTCTCAAAGGGGAAGCTTTGCCAAAGACAGCGTCATTACCTACTTTAAAAGAGCTCGTCAGTGCAGAGCATCATAAAAGCGCACAAAGTCACATGAATACAGAAGACATAGAATATGGCTATTGTACTGAATTTATGGTCAAATTCGAAGGAGATAAACAGGCTTTCGAAGAAGATGCATTCAGAGAGGATTTGAGCCGTTTTGGTGATTCTCTTCTTGTTGTGGCAGACGACACTTTAGCGAAAGTTCACATTCATGCTGAGCAGCCAGGAGAAGTGTTATCATATGCGCAGCGCTATGGCGACTTAATCAACATGAAGATAGAGAACATGAGAGAGCAGCACAGCTCCATCGTCAATGAAGAAAAGAATACCGCGCCAGTTCAAAAGGAAACACCAGCTACTGAAAAGCAGCGCTATAGCGTCGTAAGTGTTGCAATGGGAGAAGGGATTTCTGACTTATTTAAAAGTATCGGGGCTTCTGTTGTCATTGAAGGTGGACAAACGATGAATCCAAGTACTGAAGATATTGTCAAAGCAATTGATAGCGTAAATGCCGAAACCGTCTTTATTTTACCTAATAATTCTAATATTGTCATGGCAGCTAAACAGGCGGCAAGCGTCTCCAGTTGTGAGGTCATCGTGATTCCGACGAAAACTGTTCCTCAAGGAATGTCAGCCCTTCTTTCTCTCAATGAAACAGCTTCGCATGAAGAAAATGAAGCAGCTATGCTAGAAGCGATTGAACATGTTAAAAGCGGTCAAATCACCTTTGCTGTAAGGGATACACAAATTGATGGGATTGATATTGAAAAAGGCGATTACATGGGGCTTTTAAACGGCAAAATCACACTGACTGCAAAAGATCAATTACAAGCAGCGAAAGATCTGCTGTCTCAGATGGTCACAGAGGATGATGAAATTGTCACCCTTATCCAAGGTGAAGATGCCTCATTAGAAGAAACGGAAGCACTTGAAGCCTTTATTGAAGAATCTTTTGAAGATATAGAGGTTGAAGTCCATAACGGAAAACAGCCACTTTATTCATATATTATTGCTGTTGAGTAAAGATAGAAGGGCATAAGAGCCCTTCTATTCTTTTTTTTACATGCACGGTAACGGTTTAAATCAGTTGCGGTGACAAGAAGGATCGATTAGTCTGAAGGAAGAGACGATACAGTTTGTTGAAGAATGAGAGGAGAATTCCTAATGAAATATAGAAGTGTGTTTGATATTATTGGGCCTGTAATGATTGGTCCATCAAGCTCGCACACAGCGGGTGCAGCACGAATTGGAAGAGTTGCCCGCAGTTTATTTAGAAGGGAACCGAAGCGAATTGTCGTTTCGTTTTATGGTTCTTTTAAAGACACCTATAAAGGTCATGGGACAGATGTTGCGATCATCGGGGGCGTCCTTGATTTTGACACGTTTGATGAAAGAATCAAAACAGCGATTGATATTGCAAATCGTAAAGGAATTGACATTGTATTCAAGGAAGAGGATGCAGTACCAGCTCATCCGAATACAGCTAGAGTTGAAATTTCTGATGCGAATGGCAAACTTGAACTAACAGGTATTTCAATCGGCGGTGGAAAGATAGAAATTACAGAATTAAATGGCTTCGAGTTGAAGCTATCGGGAAATCACCCAGCCATTCTTGTTGTACACAATGATCGATATGGCACGATTGCGGCGGTTGCAAATGTCCTAGCGAAATTTGCGATTAATATTGGTCACATGGAAGTGGCACGTAAAGAAGTAGGACAAGAAGCGTTAATGACGATTGAGGTTGATCAAAACATTGACCCAGCTGTCTTATCAGAGCTTGAAACATTACCAAATATCATTCAAGTGACACAAATTGCGGAGTAACGACAGGAGGTTTGCACATGTTTAAGAACGTAAAGGAACTCATACAGCTGACAGAAGAACGAAATACCTCCATTTCAGAAATCATGATAACCCAGGAAATGGAAATAACAGGTAGGTCAAGAGAAGAAATTTTCACTCAAATGACGCGGAATCTTGAAGTAATGGAACAGGCAGTCGAAAAAGGACTGAAAGGTGTGAAGTCACTATCAGGCTTAACTGGTGGAGATGCAGTAAAGCTTCAAGCATACATTGCATCAGGTCGTAGCCTTTCAGGTCATACAATTTTAGATGCAGTCAGTAAAGCCGTAGCAACAAATGAGGTCAACGCGGCAATGGGGACGATTTGTGCGACACCAACAGCAGGATCGGCAGGGGTTGTACCGGGGACATTATTTGCAGTTAAAGCAACACTGAAGCCGACTACAGAGCAAATGGTTCGATTCTTGTTCACATCAGGAGCGTTTGGTTTTGTTGTAGCGAATAATGCAAGTATTTCTGGAGCAGCTGGCGGCTGTCAGGCAGAGGTAGGCTCTGCATCAGGTATGGCGGCAGCGGCAATTGTTGAAATGGCAGGAGGTACACCGCAACAGTGTGCTGAAGCCATGGCGATTACCTTGAAAAACATGCTAGGCCTTGTTTGCGACCCAGTAGCAGGGCTTGTTGAAGTGCCATGTGTGAAACGAAATGCGATGGGTGCTTCAAATGCGATGATTGCAGCTGACATGGCGCTTGCTGGTATTACAAGCCGCATTCCATGTGATGAAGTGATTGATGCAATGTATAAAATCGGGCAAACAATGCCAACTGCACTTAGAGAGACCGCCCAAGGAGGTCTTGCTGCAACACCTACGGGTAGAGAATTAGAGAAGAAAATTTTCGGAGGTGTGACATCATCTCGTGACACAGAACCTGCAAGATAAAATCTCTGTCTTAAAAGGAATTGGTACAGAAACAGAAAAAACGATGAACGAGCTTGGAATTTATACAATAGCTGATCTTCTCGGCTACTTTCCTTATCGTTATGATGATTATGAACTTCGGAACTTAGAGGAAGTGAAACACGATGAACGTGTAACGGTGGAGGGGAAAGTACACAGTGAGCCAGTCCTCACCTATTATGGAAAGAAACGAAGCAGGCTGACTTTCAGGCTGCTTGTCGGTCGTTTTCTTATTACAGCGATTTGTTTTAATCGCGCTTACTTGAAACGCAGTCTAACGCTAGGTGATGTTGTTTCCGTCACTGGTAAATGGGATAAAAACCGCCAATCCATTATGGTTCAGGAATTTAAAAAAGGTACACATGAACAAGACGGTAGCATTGAACCTGTTTATTCAGTCAAGGAGAACGTCACAGTCAAGATGATGAGGCGCTATGTCAAACAAGCAATCTCTCTCTATTTGGATGATGCACATGACCCGCTGCCGGAGAGGCTTCTATTTGCTTATAAGCTCGCTTCCTATCAAGAAGCAGTTAAGGCCATTCACCTCCCAGAAACGCGAGACGCTCTCAAACAAGCAAGGCGCCGTTTTGTATACGAAGAATTCTTAATGTTTCAGCTGAAAATGCAAGCCGTTCGAAAAATGGAGCGCGAACAAACCAAAGGTGTCCAACACTCATTTTCTAAAGATGCTGTATTTAAATTTGTGCAAAGTCTGCCGTTCCCTTTAACAAAAGCGCAGGAGAGAGTGCTTGATGAAATGATGGCAGACATGGCATCTCCTTATCCAATGAATCGATTATTGCAAGGTGATGTAGGCTCTGGGAAAACGGCTGTTGCAGCCATTTCTCTTTATGCTGCTCACTTATCTGGATTCCAAGGAGCACTAATGGTTCCAACAGAAATCTTAGCAGAGCAGCACGCTGATTCACTTTATGTGTTGTTTGAGAAATGGGGATTAAATATTGCGCTTTTAACAAGCTCTGTCAAAGGAAAACGGAGAAGAGAGCTGCTTGAGCGGCTGAAACAGGGGGAAATTGATATTTTAGTTGGCACACATGCACTGATACAAGATGAAGTCGAATTTCAACGCCTTGGGCTCGTGATTACAGATGAGCAACATCGCTTTGGTGTAGAGCAACGAAAAAAACTACGCAGTAAAGGACAAGATCCTGATGTCCTTTTCATGACAGCTACACCGATTCCAAGAACACTTGCCATTACCGTATTTGGCGAGATGGATGTTTCTGTCATTGACGAGCTACCTGCTGGAAGAAAGCAGATCGAAACATATTGGGTCAAACACGACATGCTCGACCGGATTCTTTCCTTTGTGGATAAGGAATTAAGGAAGGGAAGGCAGGCATATATCATTTGTCCGCTCATAGAAGAATCAGACAAACTTGATGTGCAAAACGCCATTGATGTCCATAGTATGCTCACACATGCATATGAGGGGAAATGGAAGATTGGTTTAATGCATGGGAAACTTGCATCAGATGAGAAAGATCAGGTCATGAGAGCCTTCACAGCGAATGAGGTCCAAATTCTCGTGTCAACGACAGTTGTTGAAGTAGGTGTAAACGTACCAAATGCCACCATTATGGTGATTTATGATGCCGATCGTTTCGGTTTGTCTCAGCTTCACCAGCTCAGAGGACGTGTCGGCAGGGGGGAGCACCAATCCTTTTGTATTTTAATGGCTGATCCAAAATCGGAAACGGGAAAAGAACGTATGAGAATCATGTCAGAAACAACAGATGGCTTTGAACTGTCTGAAAAGGATTTAGAATTAAGGGGGGCTGGTGACTTCTTTGGCAAAAAGCAAAGCGGGATGCCGGAGTTTAAGGTTGCCGACATGGTCCATGATTACAGAGCACTTGAAACAGCACGAAGAGATGCTGCGGAACTCGTCGCCTCAGAAGCGTTTTGGACAGACCCTGAATACGATCATTTGCGTCAAACGTTATTATCAAGCGGTGTACTGGACGGAGAAAAGTTGAGCTGATTTAGAAAAAATTGGAGAATTTTTCTTGTCTTTTTGAAACAAGGATTGATTTATAATCTATGTAATTATATACTACTATTAGTACCTAGTCATAAATGTACGGATGGTGTCTGCATATGAAACTAAACAAAAAAGAACGTCAACGACTCCTTCAGCAAACAATCAGCTCGACTCCGTTCATTACTGATGAGGAATTGGCAAACAAATTCAGTGTCAGCATACAGACTGTTCGTCTTGACCGTTTGGAGCTGTCGATCCCTGAATTGCGTGAAAGAATCAAACATGTTGCCGAAAAAACATTAGAGGATGAAGTCAAATCCCTTCCGCTGGATGAAGTCATTGGAGAGATGATCGACGTAGAACTTGACGATCAAGCCATCTCCATTTTTGAAGTAAGAAAAGAACATGTATTCAGCCGTAATCAAATTGCACGAGGTCATCATCTCTTTGCACAAGCAAACTCACTTGCAGTTGCTGTGATTGATGATGAACTTGCCCTAACAGCAAAAGCGAATATTCGTTTTACAAGACAGGTCAAGCAAGGAGAACGGGTCGTCTCCAAAGCGAAAGTGATCTCACATGATAAAGAAAAGGGCAGAACAGTTGTTGAAGTAAACAGCTATGTGGGTGAGGAAGTCGTTTTCTCAGGTGACTTTGTCATGTATCGCTCAAAACAAAAATAAAAGGTGGCACATAAAATGAAAATTGCAGTTGACGCAATGGGGGGAGATCATGCCCCTAAAGCAATCATTGACGGTGTGCAAAAGAGCTTAGCAACGTTTCAAGATGTTGAAATAACACTTGTCGGCGATGAAGAAAAAATCAAGCAATACATAACAGACCATGAACGCATCACGATCTTAGATGCAAAAGAGGTCATTGAACCGACAGATGAACCTGTACGTGCTGTTAGACGTAAAAAAGACTCTTCAATGGTCAAAATGGCGCAGGAAGTCTCTGAAGGTAGAGCAGATGCCTGCATTTCCGCAGGCAACACGGGGGCGCTTATGACAGCGGGTCTTTTTATTGTGGGTCGAATCGATGGAATTGATCGTCCAGCACTTGCCCCGACACTGCCAACACTTGATGGTAGCGGGTTCCTATTACTTGATGTAGGTGCAAACGTAGATGCAAAACCAGAGCACCTTGTGCAATATGCCATGATGGGCTCTATCTATGCAGAGCGTGTTTTTCCAAAAAGCAATCCTCGTGTTGGACTTTTAAACGTTGGAACAGAAGATAAAAAAGGGAATGACCTTACGAAAAAAGCATTTGACTTATTAAAAGAATCAAATGTCAATTTTATTGGGAACGTCGAATCTAGAGACTTACTTGAAGGAGTCGCCGATGTTGTTGTAACTGACGGTTTTACAGGTAACATTGCGTTAAAAACAATTGAAGGCACAGCACTTTCTGTGTTTAAAATGCTAAAAGAGACACTAACGTCAAGTTTTACAGCAAAAATTGCAGCCGGCATGATGAAACCAAAACTCATGCAGATGAAAGCGAAAATGGATTACTCTGAATATGGTGGAGCAGCTTTGTTTGGTTTAAAAGCACCTGTGATTAAAGCACATGGTTCTTCTGACGAAAATGCTATATTCCATGCGATTCGTCAAGCTCGCAACATCGTTGAAAAAGACGTTTCGGCCATTATTCATCAAGAGGTACAAAAAGAAAAAACAAATGAGTCGTAATGGAGGTAAACAGCATGGGTAAAATCGCATTTTTATTCCCTGGTCAAGGCTCTCAAAAGATTGGAATGGGAAAGGATTTATTTGATCAGGAGATCACTTCTAAAGCGGTGTTTGAAGAAGCAAATCAAACACTTGGTCTGGATCTTTCAACTATGATTTTTGAAGGCGATGCAAATGAATTAACACTTACTTATAATGCGCAGCCAGCTCTTTTAACAACAAGTATTGCAATCTTGAAAAAATTTGAGGAAAGCGGCATTCAAGCAGACTATGCAGCAGGACATAGCCTCGGAGAGTATACCGCTTTAGTTGCCGCCGGTGCGCTTTCTTTTAAAGATGCAGTCTATTCTGTCAGAAAACGTGGAGAATTAATGAATGAAGCCGTTCCCGCTGGTGAAGGAGCAATGGCAGCGATTTTAGGCTTGGATCAAGAAGCTCTTCTTGACGTTACAAACGAAGTGACAGAAAGTGGTCACCTTGTTGGACTGGCAAATCTGAACTGTCCTGGACAAATTGTTATTTCTGGTACAGCAAAGGGCGTTGAGCTTGCTTCTGAAAAGGCAAAAGAAAAAGGTGCGAAGCGTGCCATTCCACTCGAAGTGAGTGGACCTTTTCATTCGGCACTGATGAAACCAGCAGCAGTAAAATTTGAGGATGTATTGGCAAAAATCAATATTGAAGATGCGAAAACACCAATTATCTCAAATGTGACAGCTGATGTGTTAACAGACCATAAAGAAATTCAAACGAAATTAATCGAACAACTGTATTCACCTGTTCGATTTGAAGAAAGTGTTGAACGTCTCATTGATTTAGGTGTGACGACATTCATTGAAATCGGGCCTGGCAAAGTTCTTTCTGGACTTGTGAAAAAAGTCAATCGACGTTTAACAACCATTGCCGTTTCAGATAAAGAAACCATCGAAGCAGCGATTCAAACAATAAAGGGGGAACAGTAATGCTTTCAAATAAAACAGCGATCGTTACTGGAGCATCTCGTGGCATCGGAAGAGCTATTGCAATGGATCTAGCGAAAAACGGTGCAAATGTTGTGGTGAATTATTCTGGAAATGAAGCCAAAGCAAACGAAGTAGTTGATGAAATTAAAGCACTTGGACAAAAGGCTTTTGCACTTAAAGCGGATGTGTCCAATGCAGAAGAAGTACAAGCTTTAATGAAGGAAACAGTTCATACATTCGGTTCTATTGACATCTTAGTGAATAATGCAGGGATCACAAGAGACAATCTGTTGATGAGAATGAAAGAAAATGAATGGGATGATGTCATTAACATAAACTTAAAGGGTGTCTTTAACTGCACAAAAGCAGTGACTCGCCAAATGATGAAACAAAAAAACGGAAGAATCATCAATGTTGCTTCTGTTGTTGGCATATGTGGTAACCCTGGACAAGCCAACTATGTCGCTGCAAAAGCAGGAGTCATCGGGCTCACAA
The DNA here is from genome assembly GCF_050269555.1 of Bacillus sp. NPDC077027. Taxonomy (NCBI): domain Bacteria; kingdom Bacillati; phylum Bacillota; class Bacilli; order Caryophanales; family Bacillaceae; genus Bacillus; species Bacillus sp. NPDC077027. The sequence continues at coordinate 625,015 of NZ_JBNNIO010000003.1, forward strand.
AAACAACAGCAAAAGAACTTGCTAGCCGAAATATTACCGTAAATGCTGTAGCCCCTGGTTTTATTTCTACAGATATGACAGACAAGCTAGCAGAGAATGTTCAAACAGAAATGCTAAAACAAATTCCACTCGCACGCTTTGGCGCACCTGAAGATATTAGCAGTGTTGTCATGTTTTTAGCTTCAGAAAAAGCGGGTTATATTACAGGTCAAACCATTCAAGTTGATGGTGGAATGGTCATGTCCTAAGAAATATCAAAATTTCATGCTGTTTTCTCTAGTTTTTTAAAAACGAATCAACTATAATACTTGAGGGGAGGTGAAAGGCAATGGCAGACGTATTAGAGCGTGTAACAAAAATTATTATAGACCGCCTTGGCGTTGATGAGGCTGACGTGAAAATGGAAGCTTCATTTAAAGAAGATTTAGGCGCTGATTCCCTAGATGTAGTTGAGCTAGTTATGGAACTTGAAGATGAGTTCGATATGGAAATTTCTGACGAAGATGCTGAAAAAATTGCAACAGTCGGTGACGCTGTGAACTACATAAATAAACAGCAATAAGTGTAAAAAAGTCCCGTCTACTCGAGACGGGACTTTGAAAATTTATGTTAGTTTCATCGAAGTCTACCGGATGAATGGTCAGCCTTTTTCAGATGCTGGGAGCATGGGTTTCCCCGCATGTAGAAAGAGAGATTCTTCCATGATGATGAAAGAGTAAGTTTAAAGGCGAATAAGCCTAACTGGAGGTTGTTATGCCAAGACATTCGCACTATAAAGACAAACATAAACACAACAAAAAACTAGAGCAGTTCAAAGATTTTCAACAGCGTATTTCAGTACACTTTAAAAACGAAAAACTCCTTTATCAAGCATTTACACATTCTTCATATGTAAATGAACATCGCAAAAAGCCATATGAAGACAATGAACGTCTTGAATTTTTGGGAGATGCTGTACTTGAATTGACCATTTCTCAATTTTTATTTGCCAAATATCCAGCTATGAGTGAGGGAGATTTGACAAAATTAAGAGCTGCCATCGTGTGTGAGCCATCACTTGTTTCACTTGCTCACGAACTTTCCTTTGGTGACCTTGTCCTATTAGGGAAAGGGGAAGAAATGACAGGCGGAAGGAAACGTCCCGCACTTTTAGCTGATGTATTTGAAGCATTTATTGGTGCGCTTTATCTAGATCAGGGACTCGAGCCAGTCGAATATTTCTTAGAAAAATTCGTTTATCCGAAAATCAATGACGGGGCTTTCTCTCATGTGATGGACTTTAAAAGCCAGCTCCAAGAATTCGTTCAACGAGATGGTAAGGGTGTTCTTGAGTATCGGATTCTTCATGAAAAAGGACCTGCTCATAATCGTGAATTTGAAGCAGATGTCTCACTACGAGGCGAAGTGCTCGGGATTGGAAATGGACGGTCTAAAAAAGAAGCAGAACAGCATGCTGCACAGGAAGCACTTGCTAAGTTGCAGAAACACCATATGAGTCAATAAAATCCCCCTTGTCAGTTTAGGGGGATTTCACTCTGTTTTCGGTCATCTTTTGTCATATCATATGGTAAGATGATAGTACTTTAAATACATAAGGAGGATCACTCTCATGTTCCTCAAACGTTTAGACGTGATAGGATTTAAATCATTTGCACAACGAGTGACCGTCGATTTTGTTAAAGGGGTTACAGCTGTTGTTGGACCGAATGGAAGCGGTAAGAGTAATATTACAGATGCAATTCGCTGGGTATTAGGTGAGCAATCTGCCAAAAGCCTTCGCGGAGGGAAAATGGAAGATATCATTTTTGCAGGAAGTGACTCTAGAAAACGAGTGAATCTTGCTGAGGTGACTTTAACGCTCGATAACGAGGATCACTTTTTGCCGATTGACTTCCACGAAGTCAGTGTCACAAGAAGGGTTTATCGTTCTGGTGAAAGCGAATTTCTGATTAATAATCAATCCGTTCGTTTAAAGGATATCATTGACCTTTTCATGGATTCAGGACTCGGCAAAGAAGCATTTTCGATTATTAGTCAAGGGAAAGTAGAAGAGATTTTATCAAGTAAGGCAGAAGAGAGAAGAAGCATTTTTGAAGAAGCCGCAGGCGTGTTGAAATATAAAACAAGAAAGAAAAAAGCAGAGAACAAACTGTTTGAAACACAGGATAATTTAAATAGAGTAGAAGATATTCTTCATGAACTCGAGGATCAAGTAGAGCCGCTTAAAATCCAAGCGTCTATCGCAAAAGATTATTTAGCCAAAAAAGAAGAGCTTGAAAACGTTGAAATCGCACTAACAGTGCATGATATAGAAGAACTGAATGAAAAGTGGACGAGCCTTGGTAGAACTGTTGATCAGTTAAAGAATGATGAACTGAGACAAGCAACAGACATTCAGACGAAGGAAGCAAAGATCGAAGAGGCAAGAGATAAAATTCAGGCACTCGATGAATCGATTGATGATCTTCAGCAAGTTTTGCTTTTCACAAGTGAAGAATTAGAAAAGCTTGAAGGGAAAAAAGAAGTCCTAAAAGAACGCAAAAAAAATGCTGCAGCCAACCAAGGGCAACTAGAAGAAACGGTGGTCCGTTTATCTAATAAACAACAAACATTGAATAAAAAGATTGCCCTGCAGCAAATCACGCGTGACCGCTTGCGAGAAGAAGTGCAAAGGTTAAAGGATGAAGTCAAAGCTGCTCAGCATCAGCTCACTCTTCATAGCGAGGATGTTGAAGGTCAAATTGAACAACTGAAAAGCGATTATTTCGATTTATTAAATGAACAAGCTTCGATTCGCAATGAACGAAAGCTACTTCAAGATCAAGAGAAGCAGGCAACCGTACAATTGGATCGCTTGACTCTAAATAATCAGAAACATATCGAAGAACGTGAGGCAGTTCAAGAGAACAAAGAAGCGTGTGAACAAGATATCTCAAAGGTAGAAGAAGAGATTTTGGATCAAGTCAAACGTTTCAGAGACAGAGAACAAAAACTTGAGCACATGAAACGCCAATACGACAAGAAAGAATCTGCTTTATACCAAGCGTACCAATATGTTCAACAGGCAAAATCGAAAAAAGAGATGCTTGAATCCATGCAGGAAGATTTTGCGGGCTTTTTCCAAGGTGTCAAAGAAGTATTAAAGGCAAAGAACAAGCTTGAAGGGATTCATGGTGCGATTGCAGAGCTCATTACCACACATCAGCAATATGAGACAGCGATTGAAATAGCCTTAGGTGGAGCTGCCCAGCACATTGTGACTGAAAACGAGGCTTCAGCACGTATGGCCATTGGCTATTTGAAACAGCACTCCTTTGGACGAGCGACATTTTTACCAAGGGCAGTCATTAAAGAGCGAACAGTTCAACATCGAGATGTTGAAACGGCCGTTCGACATGAATCATTTATCGGTGTTGCAAGTGAGCTAGTTTCATATGACATCACCTATCAAAATGTGATTCGAAATTTACTCGGTACTGTCTTGATTGTCAAGGAATTAAAAGGAGCCAATGAATTAGCGAAGCTACTTGGTCATCGTTACCGGATTGTGACACTTGATGGAGATATCGTGAATCCTGGAGGCTCGATGACAGGAGGCGGCGTCAAAAAAAAGAACAATTCGCTTATTTCAAGGAATAGAGAGATCGAAACGATTACAAAGCAGCTCACACAAATGGAAGAGAAAACGTCTATTCTGGAAAAAGAAACGAAAGACATCAAACAATCCATTTCAGAAGCAGAAGTCCACTTGAATGATCTTCGCCAAAATGGAGAAGCTCTAAGAGAAAAGCAGCAAGAACTTAGAGGGAAGCTCTATGAACTGCAAGTGGCAGAAAAAAATATCAATTCACACCTTGAATTATATGATCAAGAAAAAGAAGAACTAGGTATACGCGCCAATGAGTCAGCACAGAAGGACAAGGAACTGCTTATTTTAGAAGTGTCAATTGCTGACAAGCTCACAAACCTTGATCAAGAAATAGAAACACTCACTAAACGTAAACAGACACAAAGCACTACGAAAGAAGCGATTACTTCTGAATTAACAGAGCTCAAAGTCAACCTTGCGAAAAAAGAGCAATCCCTTGCGAACGAACAGGAAAAACTGTCTGCTTTAACAGACGAACTACAAGAGGCAGAACAGGCACTTGTTGAAATAAAAGAGGATTTGTCACTTTTAAATAGTGAAATGAACTCTAGCTCAAGTGGTGCAGAGCAGCTTGAAGAAGCGGCGAAAGAAAAGTTGCATGACAAAAATAAAACGACTGAGCTGATCTCAGCTAGACGGAAGCAACGTATGGAGCTTTCGGAAGGCTTAGAATTTGCTGAAAGAGAATTAAAAGAACAAAAACGTTTGTATAAGCAATTAACAACAAGTTTAAAAGATGAGGAAATTAAGCTTGGACGTATGGAAGTAGAGCTTGATAATCTTATTGCCTACCTCAGAGAAGAGTATGCTCTCTCGTTCGAGGGAGCGAAAGAAATGCATCAGTTGAGTTTTGAACCAGATGAAGCGAGAAAACGAGTAAAACTCATCAAGTTAGCCATTGAAGAACTAGGAACGGTCAATCTTGGAAGCATCGACGAATTCGAAAGGGTCAACGAACGATTTCTCTTCTTAACAGAACAACGCGATGATCTGACTGAGGCGAAAAACACCTTATTTCAAGTGATTGATGAGATGGATCAGGAAATGACAAAACGATTTTCTGAAACGTTCTCTCAAATTCGAATGCACTTTGAAACAGTCTTCCAAGCATTGTTTGGTGGTGGAAGAGCTGACCTTCGTCTCACAGAACCAAACGATCTTCTGAACTCAGGTGTCGAAATCGTTGCACAGCCTCCAGGGAAGAAACTTCAAAACCTCAGCTTACTTTCAGGCGGGGAGAGGGCATTAACAGCGATTGCACTACTGTTCTCGATATTAAAAGTGCGACCAGTCCCATTTTGTGTGCTTGATGAAGTTGAAGCGGCACTTGATGAAGCTAACGTGTTCCGTTTCGCACAGTATTTAAAGAAGTATAGCGAGGAAACACAATTTATTGTCATTACACACCGTAAAGGAACGATGGAAGAGGCGGATGTACTATATGGTGTCACCATGCAGGAATCAGGTGTATCTAAACTCGTATCAGTTAAATTAGAAGATACGAAAGAGCTTGTTTAGTAATTAGAGGAGGTTTTTTGATTCTATGAGCTTTTTTAAAAAACTGAAAGACAAATTTACTCAGCAAACAGACTCAGTTTCCGAGAAGTTTAAAGACGGTCTTGAAAAAACAAGAAACTCATTTCAAGGAAGAGTGAACGACCTTATTTCTCGCTATCGAAAAGTCGATGAGGACTTTTTTGAGGAGCTAGAAGAAGTATTGATCGGAGCGGATGTTGGTTTTACAACCGTTATGGAGCTGATTGACGAACTAAAAAAAGAAGTGAAGCTAAGAAACATCCAAGACCCAAAAGAAGTTCAATCGGTCATTTCTGAAAAACTCGTTGAAATTTATCATAGTGGCGAGGAACAAATATCGGAGTTAAATATACAAGAAGGTCGCCTAAATGTGATTTTATTTGTGGGTGTAAACGGCGTTGGGAAAACAACAACGATCGGAAAGCTTGCGAGTAAACTGAAAAATGAAGGGAAATCAGTCGTCTTAGCTGCTGGCGATACTTTCCGTGCAGGTGCAATTGAACAGCTTGAAGTATGGGGAGAGCGTTCAGGTGTTCCTGTTGTGAAGCAAACAGCAGGCTCTGACCCTGCAGCTGTAATTTTTGATGCAGTCCAATCTGCCAAGGCCAAATATGCAGATGTTCTCATTTGTGATACGGCAGGAAGACTTCAAAATAAAGTCAACTTAATGAAAGAGCTAGAAAAGGTAAAGCGTGTAATCGAACGTGAAATACCTGAAGCGCCACACGAAGTGCTCTTAGCCCTTGATGCGACAACAGGACAAAATGCGATGGCACAAGCCAAAGAATTTTCTAAAGCAACAAATGTGACTGGTATTGCCCTTACGAAGCTTGATGGAACAGCAAAAGGCGGTATTGTTCTTGCGATTCGCAATGAATTGAACATTCCAGTAAAGCTCGTTGGTCTCGGTGAAAAAGTAGATGACTTGCAGAAATTTGATGCCGAATCATACGTATATGGATTATTTTCGGATTTAATTGATAAAGAAGAAGACTAAAAGAAAAAATGTCGGCACAATTGCTGGCATTTTTTCTTTGCAAATCACGGCATGAAGTGACAAGATAAAAACTTGACACGATCAAAATAAGCATGTAAACTTAGTTTGTGTAAAGGGAATAAGCTTAACAAAGGAGAGAGAGCTCATGTCGCTTGAAAAAACAACGAGAATGAACTACTTGTTTGACTTTTATCAATCGTTGTTGACCGCAAAACAAAAAAGCTACATGTCGCTTTACTACCTAGATGATTTTTCCCTCGGTGAAATTGCGGATGAATATGAAGTATCTAGACAGGCTGTTTATGATAATATTAAACGGACTGAAGCGATGCTTGAACAATATGAAGAAAAGCTGCTCTTGTTTAAGAAATTTAAAGAGCGTAAAGACATTCTCAAACAAATGAGAGAGCTTTTAGCTGAAACCCGACAAAAGGAAGAAGCAGAAGCTTTAATTGAATCGCTTGAGAAATTAGATTAGGAGGCGGCATAGTATGGCATTTGAAGGATTAGCCGACCGACTGCAGCAGACGATTTCAAAAATCCGCGGCAAAGGAAAAGTATCAGAGCAAGATGTAAAAGAAATGATGCGTGAAGTTCGGCTTGCACTTCTTGAGGCTGATGTAAATTTCAAAGTCGTTAAAGACTTTGTGAAAAAGGTCAGCGAACGAGCAGTTGGGCAAGAAGTGATGAAGAGCCTTACCCCAGGACAACAGGTCATAAAGGTTGTAAAAGAAGAATTGACAGAATTGATGGGTGGAGAAGAGAGTAAGATCGCAGTAGCGAAAAAATCTCCGACAGTCATCATGATGGTTGGTCTTCAAGGGGCAGGTAAAACGACAACAACTGGTAAGCTCGCCAATTTACTTCGCAAAAAGCATAACCGCAAACCACTGATGGTCGCGGCGGATATTTACAGACCGGCAGCGATCCAACAGCTTCAAACGCTTGGGAAACAGCTTGATATGCCTGTTTTTTCTCTCGGTGATCAAGTGAGTCCAGTAGAAATTGCCAAACAGGCAATTGAAAAAGCGAAAGAAGAACATCATGATTATGTGATCTTGGATACAGCTGGACGGCTCCATATTGATCATGAATTGATGGATGAGCTACAGAAAGTGAAAGAAGTGGCAAATCCAGAGGAAATATTCCTTGTCGTTGACTCAATGACAGGTCAAGATGCTGTCAATGTAGCTAAAAGCTTTAACGAACAGCTTGGTTTAACAGGCGTTGTTCTCACAAAGCTTGATGGTGACACACGAGGTGGGGCAGCACTTTCTATTCGAGCTGTAACAAACACGCCAATCAAGTTTGCCGCACTAGGAGAAAAGCTCGATGCGCTTGAATCGTTCCATCCAGAACGAATGGCATCAAGAATTCTTGGCATGGGCGATGTGCTGACGCTGATTGAAAAAGCGCAAGCAAACGTTGACCAAGATAAAGCAAAAGAGCTTGAGAAAAAAATGCGGACCATGAGTTTCACGCTTGATGATTTCCTTGAGCAGCTCGGTCAAGTTCGTAATATGGGTCCACTTGATGAATTGATTCAAATGATGCCGGGTGCCGGTAAAATAAAAGGGCTCAAAAACGTCCAAGTCGATGAAAAACAGCTCAATCACATTGAAGCGATCATTAAATCAATGACCACAAAAGAAAAAGAGCAACCAGAGGTCATCAATGCAAGCCGCAGAAAAAGGATTGCAAAAGGTAGCGGAACATCTGTACAAGAAGTCAATCGCCTCTTAAAGCAATTTGACGAAATGAAAAAGATGATGAAGCAAATGACGAACATGACCAAAGGAAAGAAAAAAGGCTTTAAATTACCATTTATGTAATTGGTTATACATGATAAAACCGTTGTTAAGAAAAAACACTTTACAAACCCTTTTATCATTGTTAATATACTATCTTGTTGAAATATTTTCGGAGGTGCTAGTAAAATGGCAGTAAAAATTCGTTTAAAACGTATGGGAGCAAAAAAATCTCCTTTCTATCGTATTGTTGTAGCAGATTCTCGTTCACCACGTGATGGTCGTTTCATCGAAACAGTTGGAACTTACAACCCAGTTGTATCACCAGCTGAGGTGAAAATCAACGAAGAATTAGTGCTTAAATGGCTTCAAAATGGTGCGAAACCATCTGATACAGTTCGCAACCTTTTCTCTAGCCAAGGAATTCTTGAAAAATTTCATAATGCGAAAAACAGCAAATAATGAATGAACTGTCCTTGGAAGAATTGATTGTATCCATCGTCGAGCCGCTCGTTGATTATCCAGAAGATATTAACGTATCTTCTGCCAAAAAAGATGAGCAAGTGATTTATACACTGTCTGTCAATGCAGAAGATACTGGTAAAGTCATCGGAAAGCAGGGACGAACAGCAAAAGCGATACGGACAGTCATTTTTGCAGCAGGTGCAGAATCTTCTAAGAAAGTTCAACTTGAGATTGCTGACTAAAAAAGGGAGAGGGCATAGGACCTCCCCTTTTTTTACACGTTTAAATCTATTTTTTGTTATATTCTAAAAGAAAATGCCTTCAGATAGGGGGACAAAGGAAAGATGCAGATCATTCAACATGTCACCGTTATGCAAGTATTAACTGAAAGCAGCAAGGACAAACTGTTAACGACTTTTATGCAAAAAAAAGAAAGACTAGAACGTGAATGCAATCAATTATATTTCCAATTGAAAAAACATGAAAAAGAACCGCAGCAGCAAGATGTCATTTCCCAATTTCAAAAAGCGATTGAGAAACGACAAGAGAAAATAAGCAATATTGATTTTCAAATTCAGCAGCTCAACACATTGCCGCTTGGAAGTGAAATCAAAGAAACAGAAGTTGATGCATTAATAGATATTCAGATAGGTGACCGGTGGGGCGACAAGACGCATGAACACGTCATCGTGGTCAAAGACGGCACTGTTGTTGAAATACGTCAGGGGTGATACAAAAGATGCAACAAGATTGGTTAAATGTTGGGAAAATCGTTAATACTCATGGAGTTCGTGGTGAAGTGAGGATCATTTCAAAAACGGATTTTCCAGAAGAACGTTATAAAATAGGGAACACACTATACCTTTTTAAAAAAGGACAGGACATGCCAACCAAAGTGACTGTTTCATCGCATAGACAGCACAAACAGTTTGACCTTTTAACTTTTGAAGAAATCGAATCTTTAAATGAGGCGGAACAATTGAAAGAAGCTATCCTAAAGGTCGAAAAAGAAAATCTCGGTTCATTAGATGAGGGCGAATTTTATTTTCATGAGATCATTGGGTGTGATGTATATGATGAAAACGAAACACTCATCGGGCGTATTAAGGAAATTCTGACTCCAGGGGCAAATGATGTGTGGGTTGTTGCTAGAAAAGGCAAAAAAGATGTACTTATTCCTTATATCCCCTCGGTTGTTAAAACCATTGATATCGAAAATAAAGCCATTCACGTTGAAGTCATGGAAGGACTTATTGACGAATGAAAATAGATTTTCTTACACTGTTTCCAGAAATGTTTGATGGCGTCCTTCATTCATCGATCTTAAAAAAAGCGCAAGAAAAACAAGCTGTCGAATTCAATGTCGTAAACTTTAGAGATTATTCGGATCATAAGCACAAAACAGTCGATGATTATCCATATGGCGGCGGTGCAGGTATGGTGTTAAAAGCACAACCGGTATTTGATGCTGTGGCTGATTTAAAAGCAGAGGCTGACAGAGAGCCCCGCATTATCCTCGTTTGTCCACAAGGTGAAAGATACACACAAAAAAAAGCAGAAGAGCTTTCAAAAGAGGAGCACCTCATGTTTATTTGTGGTCACTACGAAGGGTATGATGAGCGCATCAGGGAACATCTTGTCACAGATGAAATCTCAATCGGGGATTTTGTCCTCACAGGCGGAGAACTGCCAGCGATGATGATTGCTGACAGTGTGGTCAGGCTATTGCCTCATGTGCTTGGAAAAGAAGAATCCCACATCGAAGATTCATTTAGTACAGGACTGCTAGAGCATCCACATTATACAAGACCAGCTGACTATAAGGGAATGAAAGTACCAGAGGTGCTACTTTCCGGCAATCATGCAAAAATTGAAGAGTGGCGACGTAAAGAATCATTGAGAAGAACCTATGTCAGAAGGCCAGATTTAATTGAATCGTGCCAAACATTAAACGATGAAGAAAAAAGATGGCTATGGCAGCTTCATAATGACTAGATTGTATTGCACACTGTTCTTAGGTGTGATATGATACTACTTGTGACTTGGACGGCATGCCGTTTCAAGTTTGAAAACGATGTTCCGCTGCAAATGGAAAGAAGGACAAGAGCATCTGTTGGAAGGAGTTGAAAACGATGCAAAAATTGATTGAAGAAATCACAAAAGAACAATTACGCACTGATCTTCCTGCGTTCCGTCCTGGTGACACTTTACGTGTACACGTAAAAGTTGTTGAGGGTACTCGTGAGCGTATCCAGCTCTTTGAAGGTGTTGTAATTAAGCGTCGTGGTGGTGGAATCAGCGAAACTTTCACAGTTCGTAAGATTTCTTACGGTGTAGGCGTTGAGCGTACATTCCCTGTACACACACCAAAAATCGCTAAGATCGAAGTTGTACGTTACGGTAAAGTCCGTCGTGCGAAACTTTACTACTTACGTGAACTTCGCGGTAAAGCGGCTCGTATCAAAGAAATCAGACGATAATGATATCAAAGGAAAGAGCTTGTTACCCGTAACAGGCTCTTTTTTTGTATAGTGTATAGAAATCATCGAGAAAGAAGGTGCGAATATGACGATTCAGTGGTTTCCAGGCCATATGGCAAAAGCAAGACGTCAGGTCACAGAAAAATTAAAGCTGATTGATATTGTATTTGAACTAACAGATGCGAGAATTCCCATGTCATCAAGAAACCCGATGATTGAGGAAATCCTGCAAAATAAACCAAAAATCATGTTATTAAATAAAGCAGATAAAGCAGATCTACATGTGACAAAAGAGTGGCAGGCACATTTTGAACGTCAGGGCGTGCGTGCACTGGCAATTAACTCTGTAGATGGACAAGGTTTAAATCAAATTATTGCGGCCTCAAAAGATATTTTAAAGGAAAAATTTGATCGAATGAAGGCGAAAGGGGTAAAACCTCGTGCGATTCGTGCCCTTATTATCGGCATTCCCAATGTCGGCAAATCGACGCTGATCAACCGCCTTGCGAAAAGAAATATTGCTAAGACTGGGGACAGACCTGGAGTGACGACTTCGCAGCAGTGGGTCAAAGTAGGTAAGGAGCTTGAATTGCTGGATACACCGGGAATTTTATGGCCGAAATTTGAGGATGAGCAAGTCGGTTTAAAGCTTGCCGTAACGGGTGCCATCAAAGATTCTATTATCAATTTGCAAGATGTGGCTGTATTTGCTCTGCGGTTTTTAGAGCAGCATTATCCAGAACGATTGAAAAAGCGATATGAGCTCACAGACATTCCAGACGATATAGCAGAGCTATTTGATGCCATCGGAACAAGAAGGGGCTGTCTCATGAGCGGGGGGCTTATCAACTACGATAAAACGACAGAACTCATTATTAGAGATATTCGAACTGAGAAGTTCGGTCCCTTATCATTTGAGAAGCCTATAAGCTAAAAGACACGCAGCTCATGCGGGTCTTTATTTTTTGTGAAAAACAGCCGATATAAATGGGGGGCCGATTCATACATGTATAACGTAAAGCAAGTCAAAGAGCTAATCGAACAAAACGAACATGATGAAATGTTCATTTCTGACCTTGTCAAAGAAGATACAAGAAAAAGCGTCCAACAACTTTTTGAAAAGTGGCAGAAAAAAAGAGCCAAGGAGCAAGAGCTAAAAGTGAAATGGGACGAGATGCTTGCTTATGAGAAAAAAGCGAAGACAAATGGCTTCACCATTATTGCGGGGATTGATGAAGCTGGCAGAGGTCCACTAGCCGGCCCTGTTGTTGCCGCTTCGGTCATATTAAAAGAAAATAGGACATTACTCGGCCTGAATGATTCAAAGCAATTATCTGAGAAAAAACGGATAGAATTTTATCATTTGATTCAAGACGAAGCACTAGATATCGGGATCGGCATTGTTGATGCAGACACAATTGATGAAATAAATATCTATGAAGCATCAAGACTGGCGATGGTGAGAGCAGTGCAACATTTAACACATACACCTGATTATCTTCTCGTGGATGCTATGACACTTCCGATAGAGTGTCAGCAGGAGAAGATAATAAAAGGAGATGCGAAAAGTGTATCTATTGCCGCTGCTTCATGTATTGCAAAAGTCACAAGAGACAGAATGATGGAAGACTATGCACGTAAATATCCCGAGTATCAATTCGAGAAACATAAAGGATATGGTACAAAGGAGCATTTGGCAGCAATAAAAAAACATGGTCTCACACCTATTCACCGGACATCGTTCGCCCCAATCCGATCCGAGATCTCATCAACTTGAGAAAAAAGGAGGCTACCTGATCATGACAAGACTTGAAGACATACATACAGCACTGAAGAGCCGCTTAAACACTTTAGAATCCGCACCTTTAAATGGAGAGGGAAAAGAAAATATCCATCGACTCGTTATTGGGAAGGTGCTGAAGATGCTTGGAGAAGATACAGCACTTGTTCAGATAGGTGCGACAAAAATGAAAGCGCAGCTCGCAGCTCAATTAAAAGCCGATTCTTTTTACTGGTTTGCATTTGAACAAGGGGAAGCAGGCGGTCTCAATAAACTTCGTCCAGTTCAGCAATTTGATCAAGATCCCAAAACGTTAAAAGATGCAGCGGTAAAATTGATAGAGGGTTTATCGCTAAAAAACGGGCTTGAAACGATTTTAACAGCGACAGCATTTTTAAAAGAAAAAGCTTCCATTAGTGAAGTTGATTTGAAAACAGCTGTCAAATGGATCGAACAGCTTCCATCAACTGATGTTAAAAAAGGACTACAGGCACTCCTTTTTGCCCTGAAAAAAGATTTGCCCATTCAACAAGGTGTACTACAGTCCATTTTAGCGGTTAAATCACCTTCTGCCCTGCATCAAGATATGGCAACACTGCTAACTAGCCTAGAGCAGCTTCCGAAGCAAACAGAGGCAACCCAGCAGCTTACCCAAGCGATAAAAGCTGTTGTACAAGCAGAACCAACTGTACATGCAGATAAATTACTATCACTACTCCTTGCTTCTAGAGAGGGAATAAAGCAATCTGCCGATGCCGTGATGAATAGTGGGATAAAACCGTCTCAGCAGGCGGAAAATGCGCTACTCTTGTCTGATCGAAGTACCCAGCAAGTGAATCAAGATACGACGCTTAGTCAACCCATACAAGGGAATACAGTGCAAAAGCTAGACAGCATCCCTGGGAGCAAAATTGAGCACATGCTGACGACCTTTTCACAAAAAGCAGATACGACTCAAACGACACTGGTAAAGCAGGTTACAACATTGATTCAAGCTTTACAACAGGCTGGTTCAAATATAGAATCGCAAGCATCAGCGCTTCAAAAGGAATTCCCATTCCTAACAAAAGAAGAAGCAAGAACACTCGCTCAAACAATCAAACAAATTGAACCTAATCTCTCAAATAAAACCGACGTGCTAGATTTGATTATGACCATAAAAAAAGCGATGGGTGTGAGAGATGAATTAGGAATGATTAAACTCCTTGAAAAAGGAAACCAAGACATCAAAAATCAAGATCTTCATCAGCTGAAATTGGTGTTGAATGATGCGAAAAATGCGGATCTTCCAGAGCAAGTGAAGAGGGATGTTGACCAAGTGTTTCATCGGTTAAATGGCCAATTATTCATCCAACAAGAAAATCAAACGGTTAACCAAATGGTTGTGTCTTATCCACTTTTTTCAAAGCATAGTGTGCAAGATTTAACCTTCATGCTGAAGGGGCATAAGAACAAAGATGGTACAATTGATCTCTCTCAGTGCCGATTAATGTTCTACTTAAATATGGAAAATTTAGATGAAACGCTCATAGATTGTACCATTCAAAAAAAGGTTATGGCGATTACAGTAGAGACTGATTTTGAACTGCAAGGAACCATTAATCCTATGATTCCGACTGTCAGGGAAAATTTAAATGAACTGGGCTACAGTTTAACGGGTATTACAGCGAAAAAGAGAAAAGAGCAAGTAGATCCATCGCAATTTTTGGATGAACACTTTCATAAAATCAGCGAGAGAGGGCTGGACATGCGAGTATGAAGGATTCAAAACCGCTGAGAAGAGCGGTCGCTTTGCATTATGACGAAGAAAAACAAAAGTCACCAAAAGTGATCGCAACTGGAACTGGACTTGTTGCAGATAATATTATCGAAGAAGCTAAAAAATCAGGTGTTCCCATTCAAGAAGATCCGAATTTAGTTGAGCTGATGAGGCACTTAACCTTAGATGAGGAAATCCCAGAAGCTTTATATGATACTGTAGCAGAAATTTTTTCGTTTATCTACAAATTGGATAAAAAGATGAAAAAATAAGGAAAAACAAGAATTTGACAGAAAAATTTATATTTTTAATAAAATAAAAGTTTGAATGTTTAGAAGGATTTCACGATTTTACATAGAACCCTAGACATTCTCTTTTTTATTCTTTAAAATGAAAGCGCAGTCTATTTTATTAATTCTTGTTTCTACATATGTTGGGAGGATGGGAAATGAATATCCATGAGTACCAAGGGAAAGAAATCCTAAGAAAATATGGGGTTTCAGTTCCAAATGGTAAAGTAGCATTTACACCTGATGAAGCAGTAAAAGCATCAGAAGAGCTAGAAAGCTCTGTTTATGTCGTAAAAGCACAAATTCATGCAGGTGGCCGTGGTAAAGCAGGCGGGGTAAAAATTGCAAAAACAAAAGATGAAGTGAAAGAGTTTGCAGAGGAATTGCTCGGCAAAACACTTATCACTCATCAAACAGGGCCTGAGGGACGCGAAATAAAACGCTTACTTATTGAAGAAGGCTGCGATATTAAAAAGGAATACTATGTTGGACTTGTATTAGACAGAGCAACGTCAAGAATTGTATTGATGGCGTCCGAAGAAGGCGGAACTGAAATTGAAGAAGTGGCAGAAAAAACGCCAGAAAAAATCGTCAAAGTCATCATTGATCCAGCGATTGGCCTTCAAGCTTATCAAGCAAGAGAAGTTGCTTTTAAAATCAATATTCCAACAAAACTAGTCGGACAGGCAGTTAAATTTATGGCAGGTCTGTACAAAGCGTTTGTAGAAAAAGATTGCTCTATTGCAGAGATCAACCCACTTGTTGTAACAGGTGATGGTAAAGTCATGGCGCTTGATGCAAAAATGAATTTTGACAGCAATGCATTATATAGACAAAAAGATATATTAGAATACCGTGATCTTGATGAAGAGGATCCGAAGGAAATAGAGGCATCGAAATATGATCTTAGCTACATTTCACTAGATGGTAATATTGGTTGTATGGTAAATGGAGCAGGACTTGCAATGTCTACAATGGATATCATCAAGCATTACGGCGGAGACCCTGCCAACTTCCTTGATGTAGGTGGCGGTGCAACAGCTGAAAAAGTAACGGAAGCATTTAAAATCATCTTATCTGATCAAAATGTAAAAGGGATTTTCGTTAACATTTTTGGCGGCATCATGAAATGCGATGTTATCGCAGAAGGTGTAGTTGAAGCAACAAAACAAGTTGGTTTAACGTTACCGCTCGTTGTACGTCTGGAAGGAACAAATGTTGAATTAGGGAAGAAAATCCTTAGTGAATCAGGCTTAAATATCACTTCTGCTGAGTCAATGGCTGACGGCGCAGAAAAGATTGTATCTTTAGTGAAGTAGAGCAGAAAGGCAGGGAACCTAAATGAGTGTATTTATTAATAAAAATACGAGAGTAATTGTTCAGGGGATCACGGGTTCAACCGCATTGTTCCACACAAAACAAATGATTGAATATGGAACAAATATCGTTGGCGGTGTAACACCTGGAAAAGGTGGAACTGAAGTAGAAGGAGTTCCTGTGTTTAATACTGTATCTGAAGCTGTACAGACAACTGGAGCAGATGCTTCTGTTATCTATGTACCGGCACCGTTTGCGGCAGATGCTATCCTAGAAGCAGTTGATGCAGAAGTTGAACTGGTCATATGTATTACTGAACATATTCCTGTACTTGACATGGTCAAGGTGAAACGTTATATGGAAGGTAAAAAGACAAGACTTGTTGGGCCAAACTGTCCAGGTGTAATTACACCTGAAGAATGTAAAATAGGGATTATGCCTGGATACATTCATAAGAAAGGTCATGTTGGTGTTGTATCTCGTTCTGGAACACTTACATATGAAGCGGTTCATCAGCTTTCAGAGGCTGGTGTTGGTCAATCAACTGCAGTAGGTATTGGTGGGGACCCAGTTAATGGGACGAACTTTATTGATGTATTAAAAGCATTTAACGAAGATCCAGAGACGCATGCGGTCATCATGATAGGTGAGATCGGCGGAACAGCTGAAGAAGAAGCTGCTGAATGGGTCAAAGCAAATATGACAAAGCCGGTTGTAGGCTTTATTGGTGGTAAAACAGCTCCTCCAGGAAAACGTATGGGCCATGCTGGCGCTATTATTTCTGGTGGTAAAGGAACTGCTGAAGAGAAAGTGAAAACAATGCGTGCCTGTGGCATTGAAGTTGCAGAAACGCCATCTGTCATGGGAGAGACACTGATTAAAGTGTTAAAAGAGAAAAATCTTTTTGAAGTATGCAAAACGCATTAATTTTCTAAAGGAGACTTGTTTTGATGCAAGTCTTCTTCTTTCTATCTCATTTTGGAGGAATGGTATGTACAATGAATGCATCGGATAGAGTCATCTTTCACCGCTTAAAAGGCCTCATTTCACCCTCTTTGCTTACCAAATGGTGGAAAGCTGATCCTGACCTATATATAAATGAAGAAAAACATCATTTTAAACAGGATCGAACACTTCAAACGATTGATTTCACCCGATTAAAACAAGCTGAGGAAAGCGAATTCCCCATTTTTCAAAACATCGTTCAATCTTATTTGAAAAAGAACATTCACATGATTCCGATCACATCACCTCTGTACCCTGAAAATTTAAAGAACATTTATGACCCTCCCCCAGTATTATTCCTAAAAGGAAAACTGTCTTATTTAAATGAAGAAAAAAGTCTTGGGGTTGTTGGAACGCGTATTCCTTCTATCTACGGAAAAGAGTGTGTTAAACAGATTGTTGGCGATCTCGTGAAAGACAATTGGATCATTGTCAGTGGACTAGCAAAAGGAATTGATGGACTTGCTCATACAAAATGTATCAAGAAAAAGGGAAAAACAATTGGGGTTGTGGCGGGAGGTTTTGACCATTTGTATCCGAAAGAGAATGTTCAAATGGCAGAATACATGGGGGTGCACCATTTGTTGTTGTCAGAGCATCCGCCATATGTCAGGCCTGAGAAATGGCACTTCCCTATGAGAAATCGATTGATTAGTGGTATTACAAAAGGGACAGTGGTCATCCAATGCAAAGAAAAAAGTGGTTCACTGATTACAGCGTATCAGGCATTGGAACAAGGTAAAGAAGTATTTGCTGTCGCTGGCCCCATATTCGATCCGAATTCAGCAGGACCAGCCAGATTAATTCAACAAGGTGCAAAACTTGTCCATTCCACAAGTGATATTTTAGAGGAATTCACTGTGGCAAACGTTCAATATATGGAACTCTTATAGAAATATCGTTTGACAAACGACACAGGAATATTTAATAATAGTGAGGATTTAAGTTTACACTTTGATTTTCATGTTTATAATGATGTTCATCATAAAGAATTTCAACAAATGTCTGATTAACAAATCAATTAACATAAATATTAATTGTGTAATGTATAAAGAGAGAACACCTCTTAAGGGGGATTTTAGGTATGGCTGATTATTTAGTCATCGTTGAGTCGCCAGCAAAGGCGAAAACGATTGAACGTTATCTTGGAAAAAAATATAAAGTAAAAGCTTCAATGGGACATGTAAGAGATTTACCGAAAAGTCAATTAGGCGTTGACACAGAACAAGATTTCGAACCAAAGTACATCACGATTCGCGGGAAAGGTCCAGTTTTAAAAGAGCTGAAAACAGCAGCGAAAAAAGCAAAAAAAGTGTATCTCGCAGCTGACCCCGACAGAGAGGGAGAAGCGATTGCGTGGCATCTAGCGCATAGTCTTGACCTTGACCTTACATCCGATTGCCGAGTTGTATTTAATGAAATTACGAAGGATGCCATAAAAGATTCATTTAAGCATCCACGTGTCATTAACATGGATTTAGTTGATGCCCAACAAGCAAGACGAATTTTAGATCGTTTAGTCGGCTACAAGATAAGTCCAATCCTTTGGAAAAAAGTCAAAAAAGGCTTAAGTGCAGGACGTGTTCAATCTGTTGCATTAAGACTTATCATTGACCGTGAAAATGAAATCAATCATTTTAAACCAGAAGAATATTGGACGATTGATGGGACATTCCTGAAAGGAAAAGAAGCCTTTGAAGCGAGCTTTTTTGGGATAAAGGGTAAGAAGCATCCTCTTAAAACAGAAGATGATGTAAAAGAAATTCTTTCAAAGCTAAAAGGAAATAAGTTTGCTGTAGACAAAGTGACGAAAAAAGAGCGGAAACGTAACCCTGCTCTCCCGTTTACTACTTCTACAATACAGCAAGAGGCAGCAAGAAAATTAAATTTCCGTGCTAAAAAAACAATGATGATTGCTCAGCAGCTGTATGAAGGAATTGATCTTGGCAAAGAAGGAACTGTCGGATTGATTACATATATGAGAACAGATTCAACTCGTGTTTCAAATACTGCGATTGAAGAAGTGTCTGCATTTATTGATCAAACGTACGGAAATGACTTTCTTGCATCAGCGAAACGCCCTGCTAAAAAGAACGAAAACGCGCAAGATGCTCACGAAGCGATCCGTCCAACCTCTACATTAAGGAAACCTGCTGATTTAAAGCATGTCCTAAGCAGAGATCAACTTCGTCTTTATAAGCTGATTTGGGAGCGGTTCGTTGCAAGTCAAATGGCACCTGCTGTTCTTGACACCATGAGTGTTGATCTTGAAAACAACGGGCTGACTTTCCGTGCAAATGGAAGCAAAGTAAAGTTTCCTGGCTTTATGAAGGTGTATGTTGAAGGAAAGGACGATCAGCTTGAAGAAAAGGATAAGATGCTTCCTGATCTTGTAGAGGGAGACACAGTTCTTTCAAAAGATATTGAACCTGAACAACATTTCACACAGCCGCCACCACGTTATACAGAGGCAAGGCTTGTCAAAACACTTGAAGAGCTAGGGATTGGTCGACCTTCTACGTACGCACCTACTTTGGATACGATTCAAAAGCGTGGCTACGTGACTCTTGATAATAAACGATTTTTACCAACAGAGCTTGGTGAGATTGTATTCAATTTAATCATTGAGTTTTTCCCGGAAATCATCAATGTTGAGTTTACCGCAAAAATGGAAAAAGAACTCGATAGCGTAGAGGAAGGGACAATTGAATGGGTTCGAATCATTGATAGCTTTTACAAAGACTTTGCAAAACGTGTTGAAAAAGCAGAAGTGGAAATGCAAGAGGTTGAAATTGAACCTGAATACGCTGGTGTTGACTGCGAAGAATGTGGAAATCCGATGGTGTATAAAATGGGTAGATATGGAAAGTTTATGGCCTGCTCCAATTTCCCAGACTGTCGAAACACAAAGCCGATCGTAAAAGACATTGGTGTCAAATGCCCGTCCTGTCACGAAGGAAATATCGTCGAAAGAAAATCAAAGAAACGCCGTATTTTCTTCGGATGCGATCGTTTCCCGCAGTGTGAATTTGTTTCTTGGGACAAACCAATTGAAAGAAAATGTCCGAAGTGTGAAAAAATGCTTGTAGAGAAAAAGTTGAAAAAAGGCATTCAAGTTCAATGTGTGAATTGTGATTATAAAGAGGAACAACAAAAATAGCGGTGAGCATCCTTGTTCACCTGCTTTTTTATGTCATCAAATAGAACTTACGAAATAGGAGAGTTGCAAAATGAATCAATTTGTTAATGTGATCGGAGCAGGTTTAGCAGGAAGTGAAGCGGCATGGCAAATTGCCAAACGAGGCATCAAGGTTCATCTTTATGAAATGAGGCCTGTTAAACAAACGCCTGCACACCATACAGATCAATTCGCAGAACTTGTATGTAGCAATTCACTTCGCGCAAATGCTCTGACTAATGCAGTCGGTGTATTAAAGGAAGAAATGAGGTATCTAGATTCTGCCATTATCGCTGCAGCAGATGAATGTTCCGTACCAGCAGGAGGCGCACTTGCAGTTGATCGTCATGAATTCGCAGCAAGTGTCACTAATCGTGTGAAGAACCATCCGAATGTGACAGTCTTTCATGAAGAGGTGCAAAGTATTCCAGAAGGGCCAACCATTATCGCAACTGGTCCACTAACATCGGAAGCACTCTCACATGAGCTAAAATCATTAACAGGAGAAGATTACTTATATTTTTATGATGCAGCAGCGCCGATTTTGGAAAAAGATAGCATCGATATGAACAAAGTATATTTGAAGTCTCGTTATGATAAAGGTGAGGCCGCCTACTTAAACTGTCCAATGACAGAAGAAGAATTTGACCGATTCTATGATGCACTGATTTCTGCAGAAACAGTACCACTGAAAGAATTTGAGAAAGAAATCTTCTTTGAAGGCTGTATGCCAATTGAAGTAATGGCGACAAGAGGCAAAAAAACAATGCTTTTTGGACCAATGAAGCCAGTAGGACTTGAAGATCCGAAAACAGGCAAACGCCCATACGCAGTCGTTCAGTTAAGACAAGATGATGCTGCAGGGACACTATATAATATTGTTGGTTTCCAAACACATTTGAAATGGGGCGACCAAAAAGAAGTGTTTCGTTTAATCCCAGGTCTTGAACAAGCAGAGATTGTCAGATATGGTGTGATGCATCGAAACACATTTATTAACTCACCAAGTCTACTTAAACCAACCTATCAGTTTAGAAAAAGAGATGACTTATTCTTTGCTGGCCAAATGACAGGGGTTGAAGGCTATGTTGAATCTGCTGCTTCAGGATTGGTTGCTGGAATCAATGCTGCTCGATTCGTTAAAGGAGAAGACCTTGTAACATTACCAGGGGAAACGGCTATTGGTAGCATGGCACATTACATCACAACAACAAACAAAAAAAGTTTCCAACCAATGAATGCAAATTTTGGACTTTTAAAAGAACTTGGCGTTAAAATTAAAAATAAACAAGATCGTTATGCGGAATACGCTAAACGTGCAATCGAGACTATTCAAACTATTTCGAAATCTCTGTAGTAAAAGATTGCATGAAAAGCATGATATGTGATACCATTTAAAAGCCTTAAAGAGGTGTAAAAATGACGAATATACAGCGTCTTGTCCACTTATTCATTGAATATTTACAAATTGAGAAAAACTATTCAGCTTTGACGGTCTCAGGCTATTCAGATGCGATTGAAGAGTTTGTCCGATTTATGAACATTCAAGGAATAAACGGATTTGAAGAGGTATCCTATCAAGATACGAGAATTTATTTAACAGAAGCGTATGAAAAAGGCCTTACAAGAAGAACCATTAGTAAGAAGATATCTGCACTTCGCAGCTTTTATAAATTTTTATTGAGAGAACAGCTTGTGAAAGAAAATCCTTTTTTACTCGTAAGTCTGCCAAAACAGGATAAGCGAATTCCTTCATTTTTGTATGAAGAGGAACTAAAAGAGCTTTTCACTGTTTCTGACCTGAGTTCTCCGCTCGGACAAAGAAACCAGGCGCTTTTAGAACTTCTTTATGCAACAGGAATGAGGGTAAGTGAGTTATGTTCACTAAA
The DNA here is from genome assembly GCF_050269555.1 of Bacillus sp. NPDC077027. Taxonomy (NCBI): domain Bacteria; kingdom Bacillati; phylum Bacillota; class Bacilli; order Caryophanales; family Bacillaceae; genus Bacillus; species Bacillus sp. NPDC077027. The sequence continues at coordinate 647,108 of NZ_JBNNIO010000003.1, forward strand.
AGAACCTGATCTCGATCTAACTATGGATACGGTACTTGTTCATGGAAAAGGCAAAAAACAGCGGTATGTACCATTTGGGTCTTATGCCCATGAAGCACTCATCAGGTATTTGGAAGATGGCCGAAAGCAATTACTAAGCAAGGGGCGAAAAGGACATCAGGATGTGTTTTTGAATCAGCGTGGTGCACCGCTTACTGATAGAGGTGTTCGGTATATTCTGACAGAACTCATGAAAAAAGCATCTGGCACATTACATATCCATCCGCACATGTTAAGACATACATTTGCAACACATCTGCTAAATGAAGGAGCGGATCTAAGAAGTGTCCAAGAGCTCCTCGGCCATTCGAATTTATCGTCTACACAGGTGTACACACATGTATCAAAGGATTCTTTAAGAAAAACATACATGTCTCATCATCCGAGAGCGTTTAAACGATCATAAAAGGAGGTTTTTCCATGTCATCTTTTCATGCAACAACCATATTTGCAGTTCAGCATAAAGGGAAGAGTGCAATGGCTGGTGATGGTCAAGTCACATTTGGTCAGGCTGTCGTGATGAAACACACAGCTAAAAAGGTGCGCCGTCTTTTCGGTGGAAAGGTTCTAGCGGGGTTTGCAGGATCAGTTGCAGATGCTTTTACACTCTTTGAAAAGTTTGAAACAAAGCTTGAGGAATATGGCGGGAATTTAAAGAGAGCGGCAGTTGAACTTGCGAAAGAATGGCGCAGCGACAAGATGCTTAGACAGCTTGAAGCTATGCTGATCGTCATGAACAAAGAAAGTATCCTACTCGTATCAGGTACTGGAGAAGTCATTGAACCAGATGATGGCATCCTAGCAATCGGATCAGGTGGGAATTACGCACTCAGCGCTGGAAGAGCACTTAAAAAGCACGCTGGTGACCATCTTTCTGCTATAGATATTGCAAGAGCAGCACTTGAAACAGCTGGGGAAATCTGTGTCTACACAAACGATCAAATCACTTTAGAAGAGCTTGAATAGAAAGGACATGAGACGTATGGAGAAAAAGCCGTTAACCCCAAGAGAAATAGTTGAAAAGCTTGATCAGTATATTATTGGTCAGCTCGATGCGAAAAAAGCAGTGGCGGTGGCTTTAAGAAACCGTTACAGAAGAAGTCTTTTACATGATAAGCTGAAAGATGAAGTCGTTCCAAAAAATATCTTAATGATTGGACCAACAGGTGTTGGGAAAACAGAAATAGCCCGCAGAATTGCACGTATTTCTGGCGCTCCGTTTATTAAAGTGGAAGCGACAAAATTTACAGAAGTCGGATATGTTGGTCGTGATGTAGAATCAATGGTTAGAGACCTTGTCGAGACTGCTGTGAGACTTGTCAAAGAAGAAAAAATGAATGATGTGAAGCAAGAAGCTGAAAAGCAAGCAAACAAACGAATTGTCCACCTGCTTGTTCCAGGAAAGAAAAAGAATCATGCAGTGAAAAATCCATTTGAAATGCTTTTTGGTGGATCTGATGATGAAGATCGTGATAAACATGAAACAAATGAAGAAGCAGATCTTGAAACGTCAAGAAAGCGAATTGCACATCAGCTTGCAATGGGAGAACTTGAAGATCACTATGTCACAATTGAAGTAGAAGAGCAGCAACCATCCATGTTTGATATGCTTCAAGGCTCTGGCATGGAACAAATGGGCATGAATATGCAAGATGCACTCAGTAATTTGATGCCGAAAAAGAAAAAGAAACGAAAGCTTACAGTGAAAGAGGCAAGAAAAGCCTTAACTGCAGAAGAAGCTTCAAAGTTGATTGATATGGACGAAGTTAGTCATGAGGCAGTTCAAAAAGCTGAGCAACAAGGCATTATTTTCATTGATGAAATTGATAAAATTGCTAAAAGCAGTGGTACAGCTTCTGCTGATGTATCACGCGAAGGTGTACAGCGTGATATTTTACCAATTGTTGAAGGCTCAACAGTGATGACAAAATACGGCGCAGTGAAAACAGATCATGTTCTGTTTGTTGCCGCAGGTGCCTTCCATATGGCAAAACCGTCTGATTTAATTCCAGAGCTTCAAGGACGATTTCCAATTCGTGTGGAATTAGATAAATTAAGTATAGAAGACTTTGTGAAGATTTTAACGGAACCTGATAATGCACTTTTGAAGCAATATAAAGCATTGCTTGAAACAGAAGGTATATCTCTTGAATTTTCTGACGATGCTATTTATAAGATTGCCGAAATCGCTTATCATGTTAATCAAGACACTGATAACATTGGCGCAAGAAGGCTTCATACCATACTTGAAAAATTGCTTGAAGAGCTGTCGTTTGAGGCACCGGATGTCACACTGGAGACAGTCACGATTACACCTCAGTATGTGGAAGAGAAGCTAGGAAAGATTGCAAACAATAAAGATTTAAGTCAATTCATACTTTAACAAATGAATAAAGTAATCTAGGAGGATCATGAATATGGCATTACTACAAAAAACAAGAATTATTAACTCGATGCTGCAAGAAGCAGCGGGAAAACCGGTTAATTTTAAAGAAATGGCTGAAACGCTTAGAGACGTGATTGATTCAAACACTTTCGTTTTAAGCAGAAGAGGAAAACTCCTTGGCTATTCGATCAATCAACAAATTGAAAATGCTCGAATGAAAAAAATGCTTGAAGATCGTCAATTTCCAGAAGAATATACAAAGAGCTTGTTCAATGTACCAGTCACATCTTCAAATCTGGATATTAACAGTGAATACACAGCATTCCCTATTGAAAATCGTGATCTGTTTCAATCAGGTCTTACGACAATCGTGCCGATTATCGGTGGGGGAGATCGTTTAGGGACACTTATTCTTTCCCGTCTTCAAGATACATTCACGGATGATGATCTTATTCTTGCTGAATACGGAGCAACGGTTGTTGGAATGGAAATCCTTCGTGAGAAATCGGAAGAAATTGAAGAAGAAGCAAGAAGTAAAGCGGTCGTACAAATGGCAATTAGCTCTCTTTCTTATAGTGAACTTGAGGCGATTGAGCACATTTTTGAAGAATTAGATGGTAATGAAGGTTTGCTTGTTGCAAGTAAAATTGCTGACCGTGTAGGTATCACTCGTTCAGTGATTGTAAACGCACTTCGCAAACTTGAAAGTGCAGGAGTAATTGAGTCTCGTTCCCTTGGCATGAAGGGAACATACATTAAAGTGTTAAATAACAAATTTTTAATCGAACTTGAAAATTTAAAATCACATTGACGAAATGCCTCTTTCAGGAGAGAAATTCTCCGAAAGGGGCTTTTTTGGTAGGGAAAATGGAAATTTGTCGGAAAAACGACAACTATTTTTCCAAGAAACCCCTTACAAATCTGTAGTTCTTTGAATCTAGGTCTTTGTACCTATCCATAAAATAGATATATATTACGAGTTTTTTTTACAGATACATCATAGACTTTAATCCTATTATTTCTTACAATAAGCATATGGATTTACAAATCTCGACAAGATTAATTGGAATGAAATACATAAGATTGGAGGGATATGGTTTTGGATATATTTTCTGGAACGATAAGCAACCTTGAAAATGCCTTGGGCAGAGCGAATGTTAAGCAAAAAGTCATAAGCAACAATGTCTCTAATATAGACACACCGAACTACAAGTCGAAAAAAGTCACATTTAACGATATGCTAAATGACGAATCAATTAAATTAGATGCTGAAAAAACATATCAAGGACATATTGATTTTTCAAAAACAGGGTCTAATTATTCAGTCGTCTCAAGCAACCGTACTTCTTATCAAGAAAACGGAAATAATGTCGATATTGATCAAGAGATGAGTGAACTCGCTAAAAACCAAATTCAGTACAATGCATTGGTTGAAAGAATGAGTGGAAAACTCAATTCTCTAAAAACAGTTTTGACAGGAGGTAAGTGATGTCGATTTTTTCAGGCGTTAACGCTTCGGCCTCAGCATTAACAGCTCAGAGGCTTAGAATGGATGTTGTATCCTCCAACCTTGCAAATATGGATACAACAAGGGCAAGACAGGTAGATGGCAACTGGGAGCCGTACAGACGTAAACTTGTCACGCTTCAGCCTGCAGGTGAATCCTTTTCATCTATATTGAATTCTTCAATGAATTCAAGCAGCAAATTAGGTAGTGGTGTCAAAGTGACAAAAATTACTGAAGACGAAACTCCATTCAACCTTCAATATGACCCTACAAATCCCGATGCCAATGAAGATGGTTATGTTCAAACGCCAAATGTTGACCCATTAAAAGAAATGGTTGATCTCATCAGCAGCACAAGGTCATATGAAGCGAACGTAACCGCACTAAATGCGAATAAAAGCATGCTGATGAAAGCTTTAGAAATAGGAAAGTAAGGTGAAAACAATTGGTTAATGCAATATCTCCTTTACAGCTTCAAAGCGCTCAGCAAGCAAGTGAATTGACGAATGCATCGCCTCTTCAGGCAGCCGCACCTACAAGTCAAACGAACTTCTCTGATGTGTTGAAAAATTCCATTGAGGCACTAAATCAATCACAGCTGAAATCAGACCAGTATACAAATGCTCTTGCACAAGGAAAAGACGTGAATCTTGATGAAGTCATGATTGCTGCACAAAAAGCGAGTGTGACGCTCACGGCTGCTACTGAGTTTAGAAACAAAGCAGTTGAATCATATCAAGAGATTATGAGAATGCAAATGTAGGAGGTGCTGGCGAACAAAAAAAGACTGAATGGAATGACCGGGGGTTAAGATGAATCGTACTTTAATGCAATTAAGAACAAAAACAGTTGAGTTTTGGCGAAATCGATCAAAATTACAAAAGATACTCATGATTGGCGGCGTTGCTGCCCTAGCAATCGTGATTACGATTGTTAGCATCTTTGCTTCTTCCGAAAAAATGGTTCCGTTATTTAGAGATCTGTCAGCAGAAGAGGCTGGACAAATCAAGCAGGAACTAGATGGCAAAAGCGTAAAATCGGAACTTGCAAACAACGGAACGACAATTCTTGTTCCAGAAAGCCAAGCAGACTCTCTAAAAGTGACACTCGCAGCAGAAGGGCTTCCTAAAACAGGAAGTATTGATTACTCCTTTTTCGCGAATAATTCTGGTTTTGGTTTAACTGACAATGAATTTGATGTTCTGAAAGTAGACGCAACTCAAACAGAATTATCTAATCTGGTCAATACGATTGACGGGATTAAAGATTCAAAGGTTATGATTAACCTTCCGAAAGATTCCGTTTTTGTTGGGGAAGAGCAAAGTAATGCATCGGCATCAATTGTGTTGCAAGTTCAGCCTGGCTACACACTTACACAGCAACAAGTAAAAGGTCTTTATCATCTTATTTCAAAAAGTGTGCCGAATTTAAAAACAGAAAACATTGTCATCATGGACCAAGATTCAAACTACTATGACCTAAACAACAGTACTGATTCTTATGCAGGTGGAATGGATGCACAGCAACAGAAAAAAGAAGAGATCGAAAAGAATCTTCAAAGAAAAATCCAACAGCTACTAGGAACGATGATAGGTCAGGAAAAAGTGGCAGTATCGGTTACGACAGACATTGATTTCACAGAAGAAAAAAGAAAAGAAGATATTGTTGAACCAGTTGATGAAGAAAATATGCAAGGGATCGCAGTTAGTGCTGAAAAAATTGCTGAAACATATTCAGGTAATGGAGCAGCAGCAGGTGGAACAGCTGGTACTGGTGATGATGATGTCACGAACTATCAGGAGACTGATGGTGCAAATGGAAGCGGTGATTATGAAAAGAGCGAAGATCGCATCAACTATGAAGTGAACCGCATCCATAAAGAAATCATAGAGAGCCCTTACAAAATCAGAGATGTTGGCATTCAAGCACTTGTTGAACCGCCAACAGCAAATGATCCAAACTCATTAACAGCTGAAAGACAGGATGATATTAGAAAGATTCTCTCAACAATTATTAGTACATCCATTGATAAAGAATACACAAATGGCCAAGCGTTAGCGCAAGCTGACTTGGATAACAAAATTGTTCTTTCAGTTTCAAAGCTTGATGGCAAACAGCAAACAACGACAGATACACCCTCAAGTAACATTCCGCTTTGGGTATATATTGTAGGTGGCGTGCTATTAATTGCAATCATTGCTCTTATTGTGATGCTTGTGCGTAAACGCAGACAAGACGAAGAAGAAGAGTTTGAATTTGAAGAACGAGAGCCAATCAATGTTCCTGATTTAGATACTGAACCAGAAACAGAAGAAATGGTTAGAAAACAACAGCTTGAAAAAATGGCAAAAGAAAAACCAGATGACTTTGCTAAATTGCTCCGCAGCTGGCTGACCGAGGATTAGGAGGAAAACAAATGCCGAGAAAAGATCCAAATCGACTAACAGGCAGACAAAAAGCAGCGATCCTAATGATCTCCTTAGGGCTAGATGTGTCAGCATCTGTATACAAACATCTGTCTGAAGACGAAATTGAAAAGCTAACATTAGAAATATCCAATGTTAGAAGTGTGGATACATCCAAGAAAGATGAAATCATTGAAGAATTTCATAGCATTGCCATTGCACAGGATTACATCTCTCAAGGTGGTCTTATGTATGCAAGACAGGTGCTTGAAAAAGCGCTCGGTGAAGATAAAGCAGATAGTATCTTGAATCGCTTAACATCTTCGCTTCAAGTGAAACCATTTGATTTTGCAAGGAAGGCTGATCCAGAACAAATTCTCAACTTTATACAGCACGAGCATCCACAAACCATTGCTCTTATTCTTTCTTATTTAGACCCAGTTCAGGCTGGACAAATTTTGTCTGAACTAGGAGAGGAAGTGCAAACAGAGGTTGCCCGAAGAATTGCTTTAATGGATCGTACATCTCCAGAAATTATTAACGAAGTGGAACGTATCCTTGAGCAAAAACTTTCTTCAACCTTTACGCAAGACTTCACCCAAACGGGTGGTGTTGAGGCAGTCGTTGAAGTGCTAAATGGTGTTGATCGTGCCACAGAGAAAACCATTTTAGATACACTTGAAATTCAAGATCCTGAACTTGCTGATGAGATCAAGAAACGTATGTTTGTCTTTGAAGACATTGTTACGCTTGATAGCAGAGCCATTCAGCGTGTGATCCGTGATGTTGAAAATGATGATCTCTTGCTTGCTCTCAAAGTGGCAAGCGAAGAAGTCAAAGAAATTGTTTTCCGAAATATGTCTCAACGGATGGTCGAAACATTCAAAGAAGAAATGGAGTTTATGGGCCCTGTAAGGCTTAGAGATGTAGAAGAAGCACAGACAAGAATTGTTAGCATCGTCAGACGACTTGAAGAAGCTGGAGAAATCGTCATAGCTAGAGGCGGGGGAGACGATATCATTGTCTAAGATCATTAAAAATGAATCATCTGTCGTTCCAAGTGAGGAACGGCGAAAAATCTCTTTGCATCAAGTTGTGTTTAAACACGAGCAGGAGAAAGAAGTAGAAGACCTTGAACAGAAAGTGAAAGCATCTCAGGTCATTTTAAGTGACGCAGAGGATGAGGCAAATCGCATTTTGGCAGAGGCAAACAGTCAGCTAGAAAAGACCTTAGCTGAAATAGAGCAAAAACGCTCTGACTTTGAAGCTGAGAGAGAACAATTGATTGAAGAAGCGAAACAAGATGGCTTCACGCAAGGTTTTCAAAAAGGTGAAGCAGATGCGTTAGCACAATATCGATCATTCCTTGATAAAGGTAATGAAATCATTCGTCTCGCGAAAAGTGATTACGAAGATAAAATAGAGAGTTCAGATGAAGAGATTGTCGAACTCGCATTTGAATTGGCAAAACGTGTATGGTATGCAAAAGAAGATTGTAAAGAAGATTTCTTTTCACTTGTGAAACAAGTCATTGCAGAGGTGAAAGAATATGATGACATCTCCGTATATGTTGATCCAGACCATTATGAGCATGTCATGAATCACAAAGAGGAATTAATAAGAATTCTTCAAAGAGATACACACTTGTCCATCTACACTGATGAAAAAGCGCCAAAAGGTACTTGTTATGTGGAAACGAGCTTTGGGAAAGTGGAGGCCAGTGTTGATACTCAAATGAATCAGTTGAAGGAAAAACTACTGAATGTGATAAATTCAGGTGAACACAAATGAACATAAGTGTATTGAAAGAAGTACTTGAGACGGCCGATTCTTATAAGCGATTTGGAAAGGTTAGTCGAGTTGTAGGGCTGATGATTGAATCAAAAGGACCTGATAGCTCAATTGGGGATGTCTGCCTCATACATAAAAAGGGGAGTATGCATCATCCAATTAAAGCCGAAGTGGTCGGCTTTAAAGATGAAAATATCTTATTAATGCCATATGTTGAGGCATCTAACATTTCCCCAGGTAGTCTCGTCGAAGCGACAGGGGAATCCTTGAAAGTAAAAGTTGGAACGGGCCTGATAGGCGAGGTCGTCGATGCTTTTGGAGATCCACTTGATGGCAGGATGCTTCCGAAAGGATTAGCACCAGTTTCTACTGAGCAAGCACCGCCTAATCCAATGAACAGACCCCCAATTAAAGAAAAAATGGGAGTTGGTGTCAGAGTCATCGATAGTCTTCTGACAGTAGGTACTGGCCAGAGAATTGGTATTTTTGCAGGGAGTGGTGTTGGTAAAAGTACACTGATGGGTATGATCGCCAAGCAAACCGAAGCTGACCTAAATGTCATCGCGCTCGTTGGAGAACGTGGACGTGAGGTTCGAGAATTTATCGAAAAGGATTTGGGTGAGGAAGGTTTGAAAAGATCGATCGTTGTGGTCGCAACTTCAGATCAACCCGCATTAACCCGACTCAAAGCAGCGTATACCGCGACTGCAATTGCAGAGTATTTTCGAGATAGAGGCAAGAATGTCATGTTCATGATGGATTCTGTCACAAGGGTTGCCATGGCACAAAGGGAAATTGGACTTGCAACTGGCGAACCGCCAACGACGAAAGGATATACGCCTTCAGTGTTCGCTATACTGCCAAAATTGCTTGAGAGGACTGGTAGAAATCAGCTCGGTTCAATCACTGCTTTTTATACAGTGCTTGTTGATGGTGATGATATGAATGAACCGATTGCAGATTCAGTCAGAGGAATATTAGATGGTCATATTGTACTCGACAGGGCACTTGCCAATAAAGGACAGTTTCCTGCAGTCAATATCTTAAAAAGCATCAGCCGCGTCATGAATAATGTTGCTAATCATGATCACAAAGCAGCTGCGAACCGCTTTAGACAGCTGCTGTCAACTTATCAAAATGCCGAAGATTTGATTAACATTGGTGCGTATAAAAAGGGCTCTTCAAAAGAGATTGATGAAGCAATGAATTATTATCCAAGCCTTATCTCCTTTTTGAAACAGGATGTGGAAGAAGCGGCCTCGCTTGAAGACAGTGTTAGCGTGTTACTCGGTTTGATAAATAGAGAGGATTGACTTAACCCGTGAACTATCACTACAAATTTCAAAAGCTCTTAGAACTGAAAGAAAGTGAAAAGGACAAATCACTTGCAGAATATCAGCAATCCGTTTCGGCATTTGAGCAAGTTGCTGAAAAACTCTATGAGAATATGAACAAAAAAGAGCTAATGGAAAAAAGCAAAGAAGAGAAGCTGAAAAGTGGAATGAGCGTTCAAGAAATGCGCCATTTTCAGCAGTTTGTCACGAATCTAGATAACACAATCCATCACTATCAGCAGCTTGTGATCATGAAACGGCATCAAATGAATGAAAAGCAGTCTGATTTAACTGAAAAGAATATCGAGTTTAAAAAGTTTGAAAAAATGAAAGAAAAGCAATTTGAAAAGTTTTCCCTTGAACATAAGGCAATTGAAATGAAAGAAATGGATGATATCTCTATCAGCCAATTCATGTTTCAAGGACACTAGGAGTCGAGAAGAATGCCTAAGAAGGAAAAAAAGAAGGACTCAGGCGGTAAATTTCAATGGATTTTGTTTATTGTCATCATTCCACTTACAGTGCTAATCATTGTTGCGGGTATCATTCTTTACATTGCGGGCTATGATTTTAAAAAGCCTTTACAAAACATACCGGTTATCAGTCATTTGGTCGATAGCGGTGATGATTCGAAGACATCATCTTCTAATAATGATCCGAAGGATACAACAATTAAAGAACTGAAGCAGACAATGAAAGAACAAAAAAACGAACTTGAAATTGCACAAAAGGATTTAAAAACAAGTGATGAAGAGATTAAGAGATTGACTCAAAAGATCAATTCACTTGAAAAAACAACTGAAGATACATCATCAACAGATGCTGGAAGCAGTACCGCTTCCAATAGTCATTCAAGCACATCAAATGACTCATCATCAGATAAGCAAACTAAAGGCAAGGTTATCAGCATTTATGAAAGCATGGATGCGGGAAAATCAGCTAAAATTTTAGCTGAGTTAAGCGATAAAGAGGCATTAAAAATCCTTGAAGAACTTAACAAAAATAAATTGACAGAGATATTAGCGAAATTGACACCTCAGAAAGCGGCGAAGTTCACAGAGGAACTAGCGAAAAAAGAAGAAAGTGCAAATGGGGGTGAATAATAAGTGAAGCTACTTGATATTGGTGCATTGCAACAATCTTCTCAAAGCTTATCTGGGCTTAAAGGAGGCGATGCAAATGCAGCGCGCGGCTTGTTTAAGCAATTGCTTGGAGGTGGAGTTGCCACGCTCAATCAATCAAATCAAGCATTAACAGGCAAAGGCACAACCTTAAATGCCGATGAAGCAATGGACCTCATTGAAAAATGGCTCACATCACCACAAGAAGGTTTAAATGATGATTTGATTGCAGCGCTAGAAGCCTTGCAAAGCCATTCACTTGATGAGTCAGAGCTTCAGTCACTAGAAGCGCTTTTTAAGAAGATGGAAACCCTCGTTTATGGGGAGAAGGATGAAGAGAAAACGGTATTGGTTGATCAAGAACAACTAATCCAAGTTCACTTTTTCTTATATAACGTACTGAACCAAAATCAGTTAGGAAACAACGACTCGCTTATACAGGAGGTTCAACAAAAAGGTTCTGACTTCCTTGGTTTCCTTGCGGAAAATGGTGCAGATGAAAAACTGATTCAACAATTAAAAGAACAGTTTTTTTCACAGGACTCATCATCAAAGCTAACAGGCATGTCTCAAAGAGAACTGAAGCAGTTCAATCAACTAATAGATCATATGATGTCGCTAACAAAGGGATCAGAGAAAGAGTGGAAAATCTCAATGGGAGAATTAAAAGAAAGCATCTCTCCTCGTTTTGAACCCTCTCTTCCTTCTCAATCAAAAGGGACATCATCATTAGAATGGCTTTTACGTAAAGAGTTAGGCGGTACCCAGGCGTCTAGTCAGTCCTCTTCTGAAAGCAAACCTAACACACAACTTTTCTTGCCGGGACATAAACAATTCTTCCAAGTCCAATCGACATCACCAGTTCAGTTAACGGGACAGACGGAGGAAAGGCCAGCTACGGTCGACCAGCAAATTCTCAGTACCTGGAAGCAAATGAAGTTCACACCGTTTGGTAAATCAAGTGGAAGCTTTACAGTGCGTTTAAATCCAGAAAATCTTGGATTTATTACGATTCAATTGACCAAGCAAAACGGTGTATATGCAAGTAGAATTACGGCTTCAACCCAGGCTGCAAAAGAGTTGCTTGAGCACCATTTACCACAATTAAAGCAGGCACTTCCCAATATGTCTGTTCAAATTGATCGATTTAATATTCCGCTTCAATCAAATGAACAACCATTTTTAGGACAGTTTACAGATGACAACAAGCAGCAACAACAAAAACATCAAGATGCAAAACAGTCTGAAGAACAAGAAGCAGAATTTCAAGATTTATTGGATGAACTCGTTTTAACTGATGAAGGGCAGGAGGAGATGTAATGGCTACTGTTGATAATAACCTCAGAACAGCAACAGCAACAGCAACAACGACGACTGACACATCTTCAAGTACAAAGAAGAGAGCAGATACACTGGGAAGAGATCAGTTTTTGAAGATTTTGCTCACGCAGCTACAGAACCAAGATCCAACCAACCCAGTCGATGACCGAGAATTTGTAACTCAGCTTGCGACATTCTCTTCTTTAGAGCAGCAAATGAACACAAGTGAATCGATTGAAAAGCTAAATACGATCATGTCGGCATATGTTGCACACCAAGATCCATTTACGACGTATGTAGGTTGGATTGGAAAAGAAGTTGTAGGGAAGAAAGAAGACGAAGACATTTCAGGCATTGTGAAATCTGTCAAAAATATAGATAACGAATATTATCTAGTTCTTGAAGACGGAACCAAAGTTAGTCCATGGGACGTTACAACTGTTGGAGAAAAATCGTAAGAAAAAACGAGGAGGAAAATACATGTTACGCTCACTTTACTCAGGAATTAGTGGAATGAAAAACTTCCAAACAAAACTAGATATTGTTGCAAATAACGTTGCCAACGTGAACACACACGGTTATAAAAAAAGCCGAATCACATTTAAGGATATTGTCAGCCAAACGATTGCAAGCTCTGGGGGACCAACGAATAATTCGGGTTCTGTCAATTCAAAGCAAGTTGGACTCGGATCTTCACTTTCATCCATTGATAAGATTATGACATCAGGTGCTTCTCAAAATACAGATGACCCTTATGATTTCTACATTAACGGTGATGGATTCTTCAGAATTGAAAATCAAGGCGAGATCCTTTACACAAGAACAGGGAACTTTAAGCCTGATGGACAAGGCAACCTTGTCACTCCAGACGGCAACTACCTTTTAGGCATGGATGGACAAAGAATCACAATCCCTAAAGATGTTTCAAGTGTTAGTGTTGGTGCGGACGGAACGATTTCTGTTGTGGAAAATAACGTACCACGTACAGTTGGACAAGTTTCACTCGTATCATTCCGTAACGCTGGTGGTCTTGATAAAGTTGGCGATAACTTATATCGTCAAACATTAAGTTCAGGGGCACCGAGTAACGCAATCATTCCTGGTGAAGAAGGAACAGGTGTAATTCAAACAGGAAGATTAGAAATGTCCAATGTTGATTTAACGGATGAATTTACAGAAATGATCATCGCTCAGCGTGGGTTCCAATCAAATGCAAAAACCATTACGACATCTGATGAAATTCTACAAGAGCTTGTCAACCTGAAACGATAGGAGGTAGGGGGAGTGTATTGTAGCTTCTCTGCTTAACATGATTGCAGTGACGAAATTAAATGGCAAGGAATTTATGATCAACGCTCTCCATATCGAGCAAATCGAAAGCTTTCCAGACACAACGATTACATTGGCAAACGGGAAAAAATTCATCGTAAAAGAAGATCAAGAACAGATTGAAGAAAGAATTATATCATTTTACAGAAGAATTCAAATCATTTCATTGAATCAAGGAATAGAGGAGTTTGAATGAAGAATAAGCTAGTAGTAGTAATGCTAATCATGGTTATTGCGATCGGCGGAATCGGAGCAACTATATTTTTCCTCTTAAATGGATCGGATGAGGCAAATGCAGAAAAAGAGCCTACCGCAGATGAAGTTGTAGAAGCTTCCGTTGAAATCCCTGAGATAACAACAAATTTGAAATCTGAAGGCAACGCTGTTCGTCTCGTTCTTAAAATTGAAACAGACTCAGTGAAAGCGAAGGAAGAACTTGAAAAGAGAGATTTTCAAGTGAAAGATGCAGTAATTGATATTTTATCCGAAACGAATGCCGAAGAGCTTGATGGAAAAAAAGGCAGAGAAAGTTTTAAAACAAAAGTGAAAAATAAGGTGAACGGCTATTTGCTAGATGGCAAGGTGAAAGAAGTATATATAACCTCCTTTAATCTGCAATAGAGGCGATTAATTGACAAGACGGAGGTGAAGAAATGTCAGGAGAAGTGCTATCCCAGAATGAAATAGATGCGCTGCTATCCGCAATCTCGACAGGTGAAATGAATGCGGATGAGCTGAAAAAGGAAGAGACAACGAAAAAGGTCAAAGTGTATGACTTTAAACGTGCACTTCGATTTTCAAAAGACCAGATTCGTAGTTTAACGAGAGTACATGATAACTTCGCTAGACTATTGACCACTCACTTTTCGGCACAACTCAGATCATATATTCAAATTTCTGTTAGCTCAGTGGATCAAGTGCCATATGAGGAGTTTATTCGTTCTATTCCAAATATGACACTATTAAACTTATTTTATGTAAGCCCACTTGAAGGAAGAATTATGCTTGAAGTGAACCCTACGATTGGTTACGCCATGATGGACCGACTGATGGGTGGTATCGGCATTAGTCATAATAAGACAGATTCACTGACAGAAATCGAAACAAAGATTATCTCAAACATGTTTGAGGGAGCTTTGGAAAATTACAGAGAAGCGTGGCAGTCCATAACCGACATCGAGCCAGAAATGGCAGATTTCGAGGTGAATCCCCAGTTTGTCCAAATGGTCTCGCCGAATGAAACAGTCGTCGTCATTTCGCTTAACACCTTAATAGGTGATGTGAGTGGAGTTATTAATCTATGTATCCCTCATGTCGTATTAGAACCTATCATCCCAAAACTGTCCGTCCATTATTGGATGCAGTCAGATCGAAATGAACCGAAACTTGAGGAAACGAAAGCGATTGAAAAGCGGATTATGAAGGCAAAGATTCCGGTAGTAGCAGAACTCGGAAAATCTGAAATGACGATTGAAGAGCTTTTGGATTTGGAAATTGGAGATTGTATCACCTTGGACAAACCAGTAAATGCGCCTCTTACTGTTATGGTCGGAGATAAACCGAAATTCTTGGGACAGGCCGGCCGCGTGAATCGGAAACAGGCGATTCAAATTCTAGATCACGACATAAGAGGTGAAGAAGATGGAGAATAACAGCAGTAAATTATCACAAGACGAGATCGATGCCCTCCTTAAAGGAGGTAACAGTGATGAAATAGAGCCAGATACAGTCCTTTCCGAAATGGAACAAGACGCAATTGGCGAAATTGGGAATATCTCATTTGGTAGCTCAGCAACGGCGCTATCAACTCTACTCAATCAAAAAGTGGAAATTACAACGCCGACTGTGACAGTCATTCAAAAAAGTAAATTAAATGAAGAGTTTCCACATCCATATGTTGCAATAGAGGTGAATTACACAGAAGGATTTAGTGCAAGTAACCTCCTAGTTATTCAACAAACAGATGCAGCTGTGATAGCTGATCTGATGATGGGTGGAGATGGAACGAATGCAGATCCGTCACTCAGTGAAATTCATCTAAGTGCTGTTCAAGAAGCGATGAACCAAATGATGGGTTCAGCAGCCACTTCCATGTCTACAGTATTTAATAAAAAAATTGATATCTCTCCGCCTCGAGTTGAATTATTAGATGTCAACGAAGGTGAAGGAACAGATCGTATTCCAGCTGAAGAATTACTTGTCAAAGTTTCCTTCAGGCTCACGATTGGAGAGCTTATTGATTCAAACATCATGCAGTTATACCCAGTCACATTTGCGAAAGATTTAATCACGGAGCTGACAGGATCAAGTGAAGAAGAGGAACCGGTTCAGGAACCTCAGCAACAAGTTCAAGCTGAACAGCCTGCTCCTGCTCAGTCAGCACCAACACAAGCAGCACCTCCAAAAAGACAAGCAAAGCCTAAACCTGCTGCACCAGTGAATGTCACACCAGTAGAATTTGAAGCGTTTAGTGAACCACAGCATTCAACGAACCAACTTGGTAATCTTGATATGCTGATGGATATTCCGCTTTCGATTACGGTCGAACTTGGTAGAACAAACCGAAGTGTCAAGGAAGTATTGGAACTTTCTGCAGGCAGCATTATTGAGCTTGACAAGCTCGCTGGAGAGCCAGTTGACATCTTGGTGAATAAAAGAAAAGTTGCCAAAGGAGAAGTCGTTGTCATCGATGAAAACTTCGGCGTTCGCGTAACAGATATTTTAAGTCAATCAGAAAGACTTCAAAATTTAAAATAAACAAACATATAGGGAGAGAATACTTAAATGGCTATTAAGGTTTTAATCGTAGACGATGCAGCATTCATGAGAATGATGATCAAGGATATTCTTGTGAAAAACGGATTTGACGTAGTAGGAGAAGCTGAAAACGGCGCACAAGCTGTTGAAAAATTTAAAGAAACATCACCAGATCTTGTCACAATGGATATCACAATGCCTGAAATGGACGGGATTACAGCACTAAAAGAAATTAAACAAATTGATGCTTCTGCAAAAATCATTATGTGCTCTGCAATGGGACAACAGTCAATGGTTATTGATGCCATTCAGGCGGGGGCAAAAGACTTTATCGTAAAGCCGTTCCAAGCAGATCGTGTACTTGAAGCAATTAACAAAACGTTAGGCTAAAAAAGGGTGTAAGACTTGTTGAAAAAACGTTTGATATGTATAGCAATGATCAGTTTTATGCTTTTCTTTACAGCGCAGCCAACTTCACTTTTTGCTGAAAATAAAGATGCAGAAAGCGGTACAGTGAATGAATGGCTGAAAGATGAGAAAAAAAGCACAAAAGATACAGAAAAGAAAAGCACAGACAATCAAACGGATCCGGCAGAAGAAGTTCCCTCTTCTTCTGTCTCCATTATGGATTTTGTCAAGATGATCGGTGCATTGCTTTTTGTCATACTGTTGATTTACGGTTTAGTGAAGTTTGTTGGTAAGCAAAATCGACTGCTTAAACCATTTCGGTATGTTGAAAACATCGGAGGAACCTCTGTCGGTCAAAACCGTTCGGTTCAGCTTATTAAAGTGGGCAAAAGGGTGCTAGTTGTCGGTGTCGCTGATTCGATTCAACTTTTGAAGGAAATTGATGATGAACAGGAATGTGAAGCAATTGTATCGCAATACGAAGAGGCAATGGAAAGCAAATCAGACTTGCCGAAAATCGTTCAAAAATTCACTTCACAGGTGAAGGCGAATAGTAAAGCGACTACTTCTTCTTTTTCAGAAAACTTAAAAGCACAGCTAGCCGAATTGAAAAAGACCCAATCAGAAGTCAGAAAGAAAGGCCCGAAACAAAATGAATGAGTTTATTGATTTATTTAATTCCAGTGGTGCGGGGAATATTAGCACTTCTGTCCGTCTTCTTTTACTTTTGACCGTTTTTTCGGTTGCGCCAAGCATTTTAATTTTAATGACTTGTTTTACACGAATTGTGATTGTCCTGTCTTTCGTCAGAACATCACTTGCAACCAACTCGATGCCGCCAAACCAAGTGCTTGTTGGTCTTGCGTTGTTTCTCACTTTCTTTATCATGGCACCTACTTTTTCAGAGATTAATAAAGAAGCAATAACGCCATTGATGAATGATGATATCACATTAAATCAGGCGTATGAGAAAGCAGAAGTGCCAATTAAAGAGTTTATGAGTAAACATACGAGACAAAAAGATTTGGCGTTGTTTCTCAATTACGCAAAAATGGATACGCCAGAATCCATTCAAGATATTCCTTTAACCGCAATGGTTCCGGCATTTGCCATTTCAGAGTTGAAAACGGCATTTCAAATTGGATTTATGATATTTATTCCATTTTTAATCATCGATATGGTTGTTGCCAGTGTACTTATGTCGATGGGGATGATGATGCTTCCGCCGGTTATGATATCGCTCCCTTTTAAAATTTTGTTATTTGTATTAGTTGACGGATGGTATTTGATCGTTAAATCTTTGCTGCAAAGCTTTTAGAGTAGGTGCTTAAAAATGAGTTCAGAATTTGTTATTACCCTGGCTGAAAGGTCGGTATATGTTGTTTTGCTAATCAGTGGTCCGCTACTTGCGCTTGCATTAATTGTCGGATTGATTGTCAGTGTGTTTCAGGCTACTACCCAAATTCAAGAACAAACACTCGCGTTTATCCCGAAGATTGTTGCTGTCCTGATTGGACTTGTTGTATTTGGTCCATGGATGCTGTCTACGATCTTATCTTTTACGACAGAGTTGTTCTCGAATTTAGATCGTTTTGCAGGTTAATTAGGTATGTCCATCATTGAATTATTCCCTGCTTTTCTGCTTGTTTTCATTCGGATCACAGCCTTTTTCGTCACAGTCCCACTTCTGGCGCACCGAACAATACCTGCTATGCATCGGATTGGCTTTTCACTTTTTCTAGCATTGATTAGTTTAAGCACGATTAAAGACCCGCCGATGCTAGAGATAGATGGATTGTATATGATGCTGGCAATAAAGGAAGCAATGGTTGGGCTGTTACTTGGTTTAATCGCCTACATGATGGTTTCAGCAGTTCAAATTGCAGGGTCATTTATTGATTTTCAGATGGGGTTTGCCATTGCCAATGTTATTGATCCTCAAACAGGTGCTCAAACACCTCTTATGGGGCAGTTCTTTTATACGGTGACACTACTGTTAATGCTTGCGACAAATGCACATCATCTTCTGCTTGACGGCATTCATTACAGTTTTCAATACATTGCGCTCGATCAATACCAACTAAAGTTTGGCGAAGAATCATTTGCGTACTTTATCGCAAGAAGCTTTAACCAAATGTTTATCGTCGCCTTTCAAATCTCAGCACCCGTTGTTGCAAGTTTGTTCTTAGTTGATCTTGCGCTCGGAATCATTGCTCGAACAGTGCCACAGATGAACGTCTTTGTTGTTGGATTACCGATTAAAATGGGTGTGAGTTTTATTATGATCATTATTTGTATGGGGGTCATTTTTGGTGTTGTACAGAACACCTTTGAGACAATCATTATTACGATGAGGAATTTCTTAGCATTGGTCGGTGGTTCTCAGTGAGTATGAGACTCAGACTAGATTTGCAGTTCTTTGCCGGTGAAAAAACGGAAAAAGCAACGCCTAAAAAAAGACGGGATTCACGTAAAAAGGGACAAGTTGCAAAAAGCACCGACGTGAATACAGCCATCTCATTCTTATTAATCTTTTTATCATTCTTTTTTATTGGGCCTTTTATGAAAGAGCGAATTATTGCGCTCATTGAACGTTTTTATTCAACAACGATGTTGATGAATGTGAGCACGTCTAACATACATCAATTATTTCTCGAATTACTTCAGGAAACAGCATTTCTGCTCCTTCCAATTCTTGGAGTTGGTCTGCTAGCAGGTGTGATGAGTAACTATTTACAAGTTGGCTTTCTTTTTTCACCAGAAGTCATTAAACCAAAATTAGAAAAACTCGACCCAATTAAGGGGTTTAAGCGAATCTATAGCATTCGAGCACTCGTTGAACTGTTAAAATCTATTTTGAAAATTGGTTTAATTGGATTTGCGACATTTTTAGCGCTCTGGATGCACTTTGATGAAATCTTACGATTGCCACTCTTAACTGCTGAAGCAACGCTCCATTTTGTCGCAAAAATGACCTTGATTATGGGGCTGTATGCAGCCAGCGCATTACTTCTACTGGCAGGATTAGATTATATGTATCAGAAATTTGATTATGAAAAAAACTTACGGATGTCAAAACAAGACATTAAGGATGAGTATAAAAAATCAGAGGGTGACCCGCTCATCAAATCAAAAATTAAACAAAGGCAGCGGGAAATGGCGATGAGACGAATGATGCAGGAAGTACCGAAAGCAGATGTCATCATTACAAACCCAACGCATTATGCAATCGCGCTTAAATATGATGAGGAAAAAATGGATGCACCTTTTGTTGTGGCAAAAGGAATAGATATTCTCGCATTGAAAATTAGAAAAATTGCGAAAGAGCATGATGTCATGACAGTTGAAAATAGACCACTTGCTCGCGCGTTATATGATCAAGTCCAAATTGATCAAGCTGTTCCAGAAGAATATTTCAAAGCAATTGCTGAAATTTTGGCTTATGTATACAAAACGAAACAAAAGGTTTTGTGAATTTTTGGTTTTAAAAGGAGAGAACAGGCATGTCAGCAAGAGATTTATCTGTTTTATTCAGTGTTATTTTAATCGTGGCGATGCTGGTCATTCCGTTTCCGCCCGTTCTTTTAAGTATTTTAATCATTATTAATATTTCTCTTGCGCTTATCGTGCTTCTCACCACAATGAACATGCAAGAACCGCTTCAATTTTCAATCTTTCCATCTTTACTTCTATTACTGACGTTGTTTCGCTTAGCACTTAATATCTCTACAACACGTTCTATTTTATCAACTGGAGATGCAGGAAAGGTTGTTGAAACGTTCGGTTCATTTGTTGTTGGAGGAAATGTGCTCGTTGGACTTGTTGTGTTCTTCATTCTGATCGTCATTCAGTTTATCGTCATTACCAAAGGGGCTGAACGTGTTTCAGAGGTTGCGGCAAGGTTTACACTCGACGCAATGCCTGGTAAGCAAATGAGTATTGATGCTGATTTGAATGCGGGAATGCTAACGGAAAGTGAAGCGAGAACTCGACGTGAAAAAGTGTCGAGAGAGGCAGACTTTTACGGAGCGATGGATGGAGCGAGTAAATTCGTAAAAGGGGATGCCATTGCGGGAATTATTATTGTTATCATCAATATTATTTTCGGAATCATCATTGGGATGCTTCAGCAAGGCATGTCTATTCAAGAATCAGCATCACACTTCACACTTCTAACCGTAGGGGACGGAATTGTTTCGCAAATTCCGGCACTTCTTATTTCAACTGCGACAGGGATTGTCGTAACGAGAGCGGCATCGAATGGAAACCTTGGTTCTGACATTACCGAACAGCTCTTTGCATTTCCAATCATGCTTTATGTAACAGCAGGAACGATTTTTCTTCTTGGGTTGTTTACACCAATCGGTATACTTTTGACAGGGCCAATCGCAGGGCTACTCACACTTGGCGCTTACATGATGTCGAAAAACAAACAAGATCAGGAAGAGATTGAAGAGGTACTTGAGGAACAAGCAGAAGTGGAAGAGTTGAAGAGCCCTGAAAGTGTTATCCATCTTCTCCAAATGGATGCCATTGAATTTGAATTTGGCTATGGACTCATTCCACTAGCTGATGCCAATCAAGGCGGAGATCTATTAGACAGAATTGTCATGATCAGGCGACAGCTCGCTCTTGAACTTGGACTGGTCATTCCAGTTGTACGAATTAGGGACAATATAGCACTTAATCCGAACGAATACAGACTGAAAATAAAGGGGAATGAAGTAGCAAAAGGTGAGCTTTTGCTCGATCATTATTTGGCAATGTCCCCAACACCTGAAGATGACCCAATTGAGGGCATTGAGACAATAGAGCCATCCTTTGGTTTACCGGCAAAATGGATTTCAGAGTCGGAAAAAGATCAAGCTGAGATGCTTGGGTATACAGTTGTTGATCCAGCTTCTGTTGTCTCTACTCACATTACAGAGAAGATTAGGCAAAATACACATGAACTATTAGGAAGACAAGAAACGAAGCAGCTAATCGATCACTTAAAAGAAACGTATCCAGTCTTGGTGGATGAGGTGACGCCAAATCCACTAGCAGTCGGCGATATTCAAAAAGTGCTTGCGAAGCTTTTAAAAGAGAAAGTTTCTATTCGAAACCTTGTGACTATTTTCGAGACGTTGGCAGACTATGGAAAACTGACGACCGATACAGATTTATTAACAGAATACGTCAGACAAGCACTTGCCCGTCAAATTACTGCACAGTACGCGAGAGAAAACGAGTCGTTAAAAGTGGTCACTTGTTCAGGACGTGTTGAAAAAGTTATTGCTGACAGTGTGCAGCAAACAGAGCACGGCAATTACTTATCACTTGATCCTGAATCATCTGAGAGTGTCATTCAATCGGTGGCAAAAGAAATCGAACAGCTTTCTCTTCGTCAAGAGACGCCGATTCTTTTATGTTCACCTCCTATTAGAATGTACGTCAAGCAATTGTTAGAAAGATATTTCCCAGAACTGCCGGTATTATCTTATAACGAGCTAGAAGCCAATGTTGAAGTACAGAGCATCGGAGTGGTGGATATCTAATGAAAATGAAAAAAATCACAGCGAATTCCATGCAGGAGGCAACCGTTCAAATAAGACAGCAACTTGGAAAAGATGCCGTTATTTTAAATTCGAAAACGGTTGTGAAACGTAGATTATTTGGCTTAAAGAAACAGCAAATGGTTGAGGTAATTGCTGTGCTTGACCAGGATTTTGAGGAAAGAGCTAATGTCTCAAATAAACGCTCGGCTCTTACGCCAATTCTTCCTAAAAAAGAAAGCAACAAAGGACTTGAAGATAGGCAAGTACCAATCGTTCAAGAGAAGCTGAAAGTACAGACGACGCCGATTGAGTACAACCGAAATGAACGGCATGTAGGCATATTACCTGATTCGCTAAAAGAAGCCGATCAAAAGCTGAAAGATCAAGGACTCGATGATGCCATTAGAGATCTGTGTTTAAAAGGACTTTTAACGGCTGGTGCTGTAAAGGAAGAGCAAATTAAACGAGAGTTAGAACAGCTTCTTTCAAACATGTTGCCAATAGACACTTCGAATGAGCAGACAATCCGTTCAAAGCACGTCATTTTATTTGGTTCAACGGGAGCTGGAAAAACAACAACAATTGCAAAACTCGCTGCCAAAACAGCAATTGAGCATAAAAAGAAAATTGCATTTATCACAACTGATACGTATCGAATTGCGGCAATCGAGCAGCTGAAAACATATGCAGAGCTACTACAGGCACCACTTGAAGTCTGCTACTCAAGAGAGGATTTTCTTCAGGCGCAAAAGACGTTTGAGGATTATGATCATATTTTTATTGATACGGCAGGCCGCAATTTTAAAGAAGAAGCGTACATCAAAGAGCTGACAGACATCATCCCATTTGATAAAAGCATTCAGAGCTTCCTTGTGATGAGTGCAACATCAAAATATCAAGATATGAAAGCGATGGTGAAGAGATTTGAGAGAGTACCGATTGATCAATTCATCTTTACAAAAATTGATGAAACAGACACAATTGGCACTGTTTTTCAAATCATCGCAGAATCACAAATTGGCCTAGGTTTTATGACAAATGGTCAAAATGTACCTGAAGATATCATGGAAAGTACAGCTTTAGATTTAACCAGGATGGTATTGAGATGATGAAGCCAGACCAAGCGGAAGGTTTAAGAAGGTTAGTGAAGCAGAGCACTCAGATGACACCAACTCCTTTAGCTTCGAGTGGACAAGCAAAAACAATTGCCATTATGAGCGGAAAAGGCGGTGTCGGGAAATCAAATTTGACACTGAATATGGCATTAGCTATTGCGCAAACAGGTAAAAAAGTATTGATCATTGATCTCGATATCGGAATGGGAAACATTGATATTTTACTTGGAAAATCATCAGAGCATTCGATTCTTGATGTTCTGATGAGGAACAAACCATTTGCAAGTGCGATTACTAGAGGAGCTGACAACCTTTATTACATCTCAGGTGGAAGTGGGCTTGAGCAGATGTTTTCGCTTGATGCGAACAAATGGTCATTCTTTTTAGATGAGATGGCTAAAGTCGTTCGTGAGTTTGATTGCATTTTTTTCGATATGGGTGCAGGTCTTTCGAAAGATCAACTGCCTTTTGTATTATCGGCAGGAGAGGTCGTGGTTGTTACGACACCAGAACCCACATCTATCATGGATGCGTATAGTGCAATCAAACACCTTGCATTAAATCAGTTTGATCAGTCTGTAAAAATTATTGTCAATCGATGTACTGTTCCTTCAGAGGGAGCAGTTACCTATCGGAAATTGGCTAGTGTTGTATCGTCGTTTTTACACAAAAAAATTGTGTTTGCTGGTGCTGTGCCGGATGATGTGGCGGTTCCAAAAGCTGTAAGTGAGCAAATGCCATTTTATCTGAGTCAGCCTCACTCAAGGTTAAGTAAAACGGTAAAACTTCTGGCAGATACACTTTATCAGCAGCAGATAAGAGAGGCACGAAAAGAGCAGCATACGTTTATAGATAAGTTGTCCTCTTTTTTTAAAAGGAGAAAAGTAGAGTAATGATTAGAGTGCTTGTAGTAGATGATTCGGCATTTATGAGAAAGTTAATTAGTGACTTCCTAAATGCCGAGCAGGAGATTGAAGTAGTCGGAACGGCCAGAAATGGCGAAGATGCATTAAACCGGATTAAAGAACTGAATCCAGATGTTGTCACGCTTGATGTCGAAATGCCCGTTTTAAATGGAACCGAGGCACTAAAACAAATTCTGGCTGAACACGACCTTGCCGTCATCATGGTGTCAAGCCAGACAAAGCAAGGGAAGGATTTAACCATCCATTGCTTAGAACTCGGTGCTTTTGATTTTGTCACAAAACCATCGGGAAGTATTTCACTTGATTTACACAAAGTGAGAGGACAAATTGTAGAGCGTGTCCTTGCCGCTGGCATGTCAAGAACACGTCTTGAGAAAAAAATCGCACCACAGCCAGTGATGAAGGTGGCGAGTCCGAGTATACAGTCTCGACCACAAGAGATGTTTAAGGTGCCACTCCGAAAGATTATTTCAATCGGAACTTCTACAGGAGGGCCGAGGGCATTGCAAAGAGTTGTCACAAAGCTTCCAAAAAACATAGCGGCGCCCATTTTGATTGTTCAGCATATGCCAGCTGGTTTTACTGCATCTCTTGCCACAAGACTGGACCATTTATCTCAAATTACCATTAAAGAAGCGGTAGATGGAGAAACCGCCAAAAACGGGGTGGCATATATTGCGCCTGGTGGAAAGAATATGTCACTTCATGATCATGGTTCAGCTTTAACGATTAAGCTGTCAACAGAAGATACGTCTAGTCGACACAAACCTTCTGTTAACTATTTATTTGAATCAATTAGTGAAATAAAAGGTTATCAAAAAATTGCTGTCATTATGACTGGTATGGGAAACGATGGCACTGAAGGTGTCAAACAAATGCTTGCGAGCGGACATACAAAAGTTATCGCAGAAAATGAAGAATCATGTGTCGTTTTTGGAATGCCTAAATCGGTCATAAAAGCAGGCCTTGCCCATGAAACAAGGCACGTAGATGACATTGCACATGCAATAATTAGCTCCATGAATAAAGAGAGGGCGTGAACACGTTGGATGTAAACCAATACTTAGATATCTTTTTAGATGAAAGCAGAGAAAATTTACAAAGTTGTAATGAAAAGCTTCTTGAATTAGAAAAGAACCCGACTGATTTGCAGCTAGTTCATGATATTTTTAGAGCAGCTCATACACTAAAAGGAATGAGCGCAACAATGGGCTTTGATGACATGGCACATTTAACGCATCACCTAGAAAATATGTTTGATGCCATTCGAAATGAGCAAATGGTTGTAACTCCTGAATCAATGGATATCATGTTCGAAGCGCTTGATCATCTTGAAGCCATGGTACAATCGATCGCTGAAGGTGGAGACGGTAAGCGTGATGTTTCTGAGATTAGTAAAAAACTAGATGTTACGGGTAGTCAACAAGAGGTGGCTCCAGCGATAGAAGCAGCAGGGGCAGAAAAAATAAAAAGTGATATAGACTATAATGAATTTGAAAGAACAGTCCTTGATGAGGCAAGAGAACAAGGCTTCAAATGCTATGAACTGATTGTGACATTAAGTAAAGAATGCTTACTAAAAGCTGTTCGTGTTTACATGATTTTTGAGCGTTTAAATGACGTGGGAGAGGTCGTCAAAACCGTTCCGAACTCAGAGCTTTTAGAATCAGAAGATTTTGAATCTGAATTCAGCATCTCTTATTTATCAAAACAATCAATAGAAGAAGTTGAAAAAATTGTCACGACCATCTCTGAAGTTGAAAAAGTAAAGGTTTCTGAAGTGCCAAGCTTTAAAGGAGCAGCGGCAGCTACAAATAAATCGCCAAAGTCTGAAGAGAAAAAAGCAGACGCACCAGTCCCTGTGAAAAAGGCAGAAACAAATAGTGATGCACCGAAATCTGGTGGTAATGGAGCGGCAGCCAATGCTACAAAAACAATTCGTGTAAACATTGATAGACTCGACTCATTAATGAACTTGTTTGAAGAATTAGTGATTGATAGAGGGCGTTTAGAACAGATTGCTAAAGAGCTAGAGAACAACGAATTAACAGATACAGTAGAAAGAATGACGCGTATCTCTGGTGATCTACAATCAATTATTTTGAACATGCGAATGGTACCAGTTGAAACAGTGTTTAACCGATTCCCACGGATGATTCGCCAGCTCACAAAAGAACTCAATAAAAAAATCGAGCTAATTATTGAAGGTGCTGAAACAGAACTCGATCGAACAGTCATTGATGAAATTGGCGATCCGCTTCTTCATCTATTAAGAAACAGCTTAGATCATGGCATTGAATCGCCAGAAGAACGTGTGAAAAAAGGCAAGCCAGAGAAGGGAACCGTCCTTTTAAAGGCATACCACAGTGGAAACCATGTCTTCATTGAAGTAGAAGATGATGGTGGGGGGATCAACCGTAAAAAAGTTCTTGAAAAAGCACTTGAGCGCGGTGTTATTACCGAAAAAGAAGCTGAAACGCTTGAAGATCATCAAATTGATTCACTCATACTTGCAGCAGGCTTCTCAACGGCAGATACAATTTCTGATATTTCAGGTCGTGGTGTAGGACTAGACGTTGTGAAAAACAAACTAGAGTCTCTTGGCGGCTCTGTGAGCATTAGCTCAACAGAAGGGCAAGGATCACTCTTTTCTATCCAGCTTCCACTGACACTGTCGATCATTTCTGTGTTGCTTGTGAAGCTTGAAGAAGAAACATATGCCATTCCGATTTCTTCTATTATTGAAACGGCTGTTATCAAGAAACGTGATATTTTACAAACCCATGATCGTGAAGTCATTGATTTCCGAGGATTCATCGTACCTGTTGTGTACTTGAAAAAGCAATTCCAAGTACCAAATGCAAATGAACTAGAAGATGAATTACACATCATTGTCGTCCGAAAAGGAGACAAGCTGACTGCTTTTGTTGTTGATTCATTTATTGGTCAGCAGGAGGTCGTGCTTAAATCACTAGGTGACTATTTAACAAACGTATTTGCTATATCAGGAGCAACAATCTTAGGTGACGGTCAGGTTGCACTCATCGTTGACTGTAACGCACTGATTAAGTAAAAAACAATAGAGGAGCGGTCTGAAATGAGTACAGATATCAAAACTGGCGAAAAGATGATTGTGTTTGTCGTAAACAAAAAAGAATACGCCATTTCAGTATCAGAAGTGAAGTCCATTGAAAAATGGCAACAACCAACTAGGGTTCCAGGGGTTGTACCATATATTTGCGGTGTGATTAATTTGCGAGGAGTCGTGACACCAGTCATTGATTTGAGAGTACGTCTCGGATCAAACGATCAGGACATCACAGAAGAAACAAGAATGATCATTGTGTCTGTCGGTGATATTGAAGTAGGTTGGATCGTGGATGAAGCAAATGATGTAATTACAGTTCATCAAGAAGAAGTAGAAGCTGCTCCAGACTCAACTGAAAAAGACGGTCTATCATGGGTTACAGGCATCATTAAACATGACCAGCGTCTTTTTAATATCATTCATGCTGGTGCAGTTCTTGACAAAAACAGCCAAACTTCAGATGCAACTGTTCATTAAGGGGGATGTCACATGAGCATTTTCAGCGAAATAAAAGATGAACAGCTTGATGTGTTAAGAGAGGTTGGAAACATCGGGGCAGGCCATGCGGCTTCTGCTCTTGCCAATCTGCTAAATCGGAAAATTGACATGACAGTACCATTTGTTAAAGTGCTTTCGTTTGAAGATATAATGGAGTTTTTCGGTGGTGCAGACTTACCTGTTGCGAGTATTTTCCTACGCATGGAAGGTGATTTGACGGGCTCAATTTTCTTCATTATGCCTTTTGAGCAAGCAGAGCAACTTGTCAGAGAGCTAGTACAAGATCCAACGTTTGATATTGATACAATTCATGAACATCTGTTAGGCACTTCTGCTTTACATGAACTAGGAAATATTTTAGCCGGTTCCTATTTATCAGCGCTCGCTGATTTAACAAAGTTGAAGTTATACCCAAGTGTTCCTGATGTCACACTCGATATGTTTGGTGCAGTCATTAGTGAAGGCTTAATGCAGCTCAGTCCATTAGGAGATCAAGCAATCGTGGTCGATACATCCATCTTTGATGATCAAAACAAACAAGAGCTAAAAGGTAACATGTTTCTTTTGCCAGACTTTGAATCGTTTGAAAAGCTATTCAAAGCATTAGGTAACCTGTGATGAACGTGCAGTCACCTACTGTTGTTAAAGTTGGTATCGCTGATGTTCAACTGGTGAAAACACCAGATAAAATTCGCACATCTGGACTTGGCTCGTGTGTTGGACTTGTGTTATTTGATAAAGAGAAAAAAATTGCTGGTCTTGTCCATGTTATGCTACCAGATTCATCGCTTGCAAAAGGTGCGGTTGAGAATTATGCGAAGTATGCAGATACAGGCGTGAAGTATACGATTGACCTGCTGCTAAAAGAAGGAGCAAGAAAACATGCGCTAAAGGCAAAAATGGCTGGAGGCGCAGAGATGTTTAAGTTTAAATCAAGCAACGACCTTATGAGAATTGGACCAAGAAATGTATCAGCAGTAAAAGAACATCTGTCTCTTTATAATATCCCGATTATCAGTGAGGATACGGGCGGGAGTAGCGGACGAACGATCGAGTTTGATCCGCTAACAACTGAATTAGAGATCCGCACTGTAAAACAAGGCATTATCAAGATATAACTAAGGAAGTATAGGGGGAGAAAGATGCAATCCTTAAATTACGAAGATCAGGCGCTATGGGCTAGATGGAAAGAGTGGAAGGACCCAGTTGCTGGAGATGATTTAATGCGCCGTTACATGCCGCTCGTCACATATCATGTCGGAAGAATTTCCATCGGTCTTCCGAAGTCAGTGCATAAAGAAGACTTAATTAGTCTTGGGATGCTCGGTTTGTATGATGCCCTTGAAAAGTTTGATCCTGGCAGAGACCTGAAGTTTGATACGTATGCATCCTTTAGGATTCGCGGGGCCATCATCGACGGTCTTCGTAAAGAGGACTGGCTGCCTCGCACATCAAGAGAGAAAACAAAAAAAGTAGAAGCTGCGGTTGAAAAACTTGAACAACGCTATTTACGCAATGTGACACCGACAGAAGTGGCTGAAGAACTGGGAATGAGTGAAAAAGATGTAGTCACGACAATAAATGAAGGCTTTTTTGCCAATCTACTTTCCATCGATGAGAAACTACATGATCAAGAGGATGGCGAAAATGTCCAAGTCATGATACGTGATGAGAAAACGGTGACACCAGAGGAAAAAATGTTGAAGGATGAATTAATTGAGCAGCTCGCTGAAAAAATAACAGAGCTGTCTGAAAAAGAAAAGCTGGTCATCAGTTTGTTTTACAAAGAAGAATTAACATTAACTGAGATCGGACAAGTCTTGAGTTTATCTACATCCCGCATTTCTCAAATTCATTCTAAAGCGCTGTTCAAGTTAAAGCACTTGCTTGATAAAGCCATTCAATCCTAAAAAGTGAGTGAGTGAAGAATATGTTATGGCTGATTAGCTTTACGCTGCATGCAGTGTTAATTTATTTTGTCATCATTTTATATACTAGAATGAACACGCTCAAGGCTACTGAGCAAAAACAACGAGAGCTTTTAGAAGAAACGGAAAATACACTGGCCGCATTTTTGATAGAAGTGAAAGAAGAGAATGACAAACTGTCAAAATCTGTGGCCTCTTCCCCTGATTCTTTAGTTGAAGAAGACCAAGTTCCTCTTCCTCAGAAAGCAAAACATCCACAACCACAAACTGAATCCCAACAGTCGGACGAAAGTGAAGATCCAGTTCCTGACCATCTTTCAGCTCTCTTAAGTGAAGTTGAAGTGCAGGAAGAAACAGTGAATCATACAGTCCAAAAAGCAGATGTTGAAGCAAATGAGCAACCTTCAGAAAAAGTAGAAGACGATGCATTTCACAATCAAGTGAGATCACTGTATGAAAGCGGTCTGTCGATAGAGGAAATAGCAAGAGAATTAAAGACTGGTAAGACAGAAATCGAGCTTTTATTAAAATTTAGCGGAAAGCTGTAAAGGATTCTTGATTGTCAGTTCATCATGTGTTATATTATTTCTTGGTGTTAAATACACACGCTCAATGATTCGTGTGAAGGTGCTGCCTTGGCGTAGTTCTACATGAATATGACTTGAGCGGAGGAAAAAAACCATTATATTAGGAGGAAATACAATGTCAGTTATTTCTATGAAACAATTGCTAGAAGCTGGTGTTCACTTCGGTCACCAAACACGCCGTTGGAACCCAAAAATGAAGCGTTACATCTTTACAGAACGTAACGGTATCTACATCATCGACCTTCAAAAAACGGTGAAGAAAGTAGAAGAAGCTTACAACTTCACAAAAAACCTTGCAGCTGACGGAGGAAACATTCTTTTCGTTGGTACTAAGAAACAAGCACAAGATTCAGTGAAAGAAGAAGCAATCCGTTCTGGAATGTATTATGTCAACCAACGTTGGTTGGGTGGAACTTTAACAAACTTTGAAACAATCCAAAAACGTATCAAGCGTTTGAAAGATATCGAAAAAATGCAAGAAAACGGCACATTCGAGGTTCTTCCTAAGAAAGAAGTCGTTCAATTGAAAAAAGAATTAGAGCGTCTTGAGAAATTCTTGGGCGGAATTAAAGACATGAAAGGTCTTCCAGATGCACTTTTCATTATTGACCCTCGTAAAGAGCGTATTGCGGTTGCAGAAGCTCGTAAATTAAACATCCCAATCATCGGTATCGTTGATACAAACTGTGATCCAGATGAAATTGATGTAGTGATCCCTGCAAACGATGATGCAATCCGTGCTGTAAAACTTCTTACAGCAAAAATGGCAGATGCAATTCTTGAGTCTAAACAAGGCGAAGAAGAAGCTGTTGTAGAAGAAACGACAGAGACTGAAACAACAACTGCTTAACCTATTCAAAAGGTGATAAGAGGGAAATGCCTTTTATCACCTTTTTTTCACCTAGTAATCCGTGTTTGATATAGAAGGAGGAAATGAAAATGGCAATTACTGCTCAATTAGTAAAAGAATTGCGCCAAAAAACTGGTGCAGGTATGATGGATTGTAAAAAGGCGTTAACTGAAACTGATGGTGACATCGAAAAAGCAATCGACCTTCTAAGAGAAAAAGGCATTGCAAAAGCTGCGAAAAAAGCAGACCGTATTGCTGCCGAAGGTTTAACAATCATTAAAACTGATGGCAACACAGGTGTCATTCTTGAAGTGAACTCTGAAACAGACTTCGTTGCAAAAAATGAAGGATTCAAAACGCTTCTTAATGATCTAGCTGATCACTTGCTTGCTGCAAAGCCTGCTACAGTTGAAGAAGCACTTGCTTCTAAAATGGAGAATGGTTCAACAGTTGAAGAGTACATTACTTCTGCGATTGCAAAAATCGGAGAAAAAATCACGCTTCGCCGTTTCTCTATTCTAACAAAAGAAGATAACGCTGCATTCGGTGCCTACCTACATATGGGCGGACGCATCGGTGTATTAACTGTTCTTAATGGAACAACTGATGAAGAGCTTGCAAGAGACATCGCAATGCATGTTGCAGCTGTCAACCCTAAATACATCTCTCGCGACCAAGTTTCTGAAGAAGAAGCAAATCGTGAGCGTGAAGTATTGACACAACAAGCACTTCAAGAAGGCAAGCCTGAAAACATTGTAGCAAAAATGGTAGAAGGTCGCTTAAACAAATTCTTCGAAGAAATTTGCTTACTTGATCAAGCGTTTGTTAAAAACCCAGATGAAAAAGTGAAAAAAGTACTTAGCGCGAAAAACGCAACAGTTCAAAATTCTGTTCGCTATGAAGTGGGAGAAGGCATTGAAAAACGCCAAGAAAACTTCGCTGAAGAAGTAATGAACCAAGTGAAAAAATAATGTTTGAAAAGCTCTCCGGGGCTTTTTTAGGGAGCACAAGTACTGTGTTCCCTATTTTTTAGAGGATATTGATTTACAAACGACAGTTTCTTTTGCATAATAAGAGGCGGCATAGTTTACACTTGGAGGTTATCATGAGCAAACCGAAATATAAACGCATTGTACTGAAGCTAAGCGGCGAAGCACTAGCTGGTGATGCAGGTAATGGAATTAACCCTACTGTCATTCATTCAATCGCAAAACAAGTGAAAGAAATTGCAGAACTTGACGTCGAAGTGGCCGTTGTTGTTGGTGGAGGAAATTTATGGCGCGGCAAAACGGGCAGTGATTTAGGAATGGACCGAGCAACCGCTGATTATATGGGGATGCTTGCGACAGTCATGAACTCACTCGCTCTACAAGACAGTCTTGAAACACTTGGCATACAATCTAGAGTGCAGACCTCTATTGAAATGAGACAAGTTGCAGAACCTTACATAAGAAGAAAAGCCATTCGTCATCTTGAGAAAAAGCGTGTGGTCATTTTTGCAGCAGGTACTGGGAATCCATACTTCTCAACAGACACAACTGCTGCATTACGTGCAGCAGAAATCGAAGCAGATGTCATCCTCATGGCGAAAAATAATGTGGATGGTGTCTACAGTGCCGATCCTCGTATAGATGATAATGCAGTAAAATATGATAAGCTTTCATACCTTGATGTATTAAAAGAAGGGCTTGCTGTAATGGATTCTACTGCATCTTCATTATGTATGGATAATGATATTCCGCTAATCGTATTCTCGATTATGGAAGAAGGAAACATCAAACGTGCTGTTAATGGCGAATCTATCGGAACGATTGTGAGGGGGAAATAACGTGTCAAAAGAAGTCTTAAACCAAACAAAAGATAAAATGGAAAAAGCGGTTGCTGCTTACGGGCGTGAGTTAGCAACAGTTCGTGCTGGAAGAGCTAATGCTTCTTTACTAGACAAGGTGACAGTTGAATATTATGGTGCTCAAACACCACTTAATCAAATCGCATCTATTACAGTGCCAGAAGCGCGTATGCTCATCATCACACCATACGATAAAACAGCGATTGGTGACATTGAGAAGGCGATTCAAAAATCAGACCTTGGTATTACACCTACAAGTGATGGGAATATCATCCGTATTGCCATTCCTGCTTTAACAGAGGAAAGACGTAAAGAGCTTGTAAAAGTGATCAAAAAGTACTCTGAAGAAGCGAAGGTTGCAGTTCGTAACGTTCGTCGAGATGCTAACGATGATTTGAAAAAGCTTGAGAAAAATGGCGACATTACTGAAGATGAACTAAGATCATCTTCTGATGACGTGCAAAAATTGACAGATGAATATGTGTCTAAAATTGACGACGTGACGAAGAACAAAGAAAAAGAAATCATGGAAGTTTAAGAAAAAACTATGTACAATAGATAATAGTGAAAAGACCCTCTTCATGTTTACAGGGGGTTTTTTTGTTAATACTGTTGGTGACTATATTATTAGCGGGAACGCAACCTTTTTGGGTGATGGAGGAATCTCATGCTCAATATACTCAAAAATTGGAAGAATCAGCAAACAGCAGCTTCCAACTTAGACAGCCTGACAAAAGAAGATATACAAAATGGAGAAATTCCTGGACATATCGCCATTATTATGGATGGGAATGGAAGATGGGCAAAAAAACGTGCTCTTCCTCGGGTAGCGGGACATCATGAAGGTATGAAAGTCGTCAAGCGCATGACAAAGCTTGCAAATCAGCTCAATGTCAAAGTGCTGACTTTGTATGCTTTCTCAACTGAAAATTGGAAGAGACCAAAGCTTGAGGTAGACTTCTTAATGAAGTTACCAGAAGAATTTTTAAACATCTACTTGCCTGAACTCATCGAGGAAAATGTCCGCGTACGTTTAACAGGTGATTCAGAAGGTCTTCCGCTACATACAAAAAGAGCGGTGGAGCATGCAGTAAAGAGTACTGAGAACAATGACGGACTTGTGCTGAACTTCGCACTCAATTACGGAGGACGGACAGAAATTGTGGCAGCTTGCAAGCAAATTTCTGAAAAAGTCAAAGATGGCAAGATAAAGGCAGAGGACATCACAGAAGAGATGTTTTCAGCTTACTTAATGACAGAATCTCTTCAAGATCCGGATTTGCTCATACGTACGAGTGGAGAAATCAGATTGAGCAACTTTATGCTTTGGCAAATTGCGTACAGCGAGTTTGTGTTTACGGATGTGCTTTGGCCTGACTTTTCTGAGAAGCACCTAATAGGCGCTATCGGAGAGTACCAGCGTCGCGGCCGGAGGTTCGGTGGAATTTAGAGGGTGGTGCAGATGAAACAAAGAATTTTGACAGGTGTGTTGGCAGCTGCTGTATTTTTACTCGCAGTCATCTACGGACAAATGCCATTTACACTTTTGATCTATTTAATGGGAAGTGTCGCTCTCTTTGAGCTACTGAGGATGAAAAAGATTTCAATTTTCAGTTTTCCTGGCATAGTTAGTTTAGTATTACTTTGGCTTTTAATGGGTGGGGAAAATAGCTTTTTCACTCATGTGGACGCATCTAAAATGCAAATAGCTTTATTTGCAGTGTTAATTCTATTAACATATACGGTGCTAACCAAAAACTCTTTCACATTTGATGAAGTTGCATTTGTCATATTAGCAACATTATACATCGGCGTAAGCTTTTATTATTTTATTCAAATTAGAGGCTTGTATGGCATGAGTGCGATATTTTTCGCTGCGGTGCTTATTTGGTCCACCGATTCTGGTGCCTATTTCATAGGAAAGTCAATGGGGAAACGCAAGTTATGGCCAGAAATTAGCCCTAATAAAACAGTAGAAGGCTTTATTGGCGGTATTGTCATTGCGGTCGTGTTGTCACTTGTTTTTCAGGCGGTAACCGGATTTTTGCCATCATATCTGCTTGTTATGTTTATTACACTGCTGCTAAGTATATTTGGACAACTTGGAGATCTTGTGGAATCCGCTTTAAAGCGCCATTATCAGGTGAAGGACTCTGGACATATCCTACCTGGACATGGTGGAATTTTGGACAGGTTTGACAGCTTTTTATTCGTTCTGCCGTTTTTATATTTACTGCTGGCAACCTTCGCTAGCTAAACAATAGAAAACAAACAGGCCGGAAAAGGAGTGGCAATTTGAAACATATTTCGCTATTAGGCGCAACGGGATCAATAGGAGAACAAACATTAGATGTCATCAAACAACACCAAGAGCAATTTAAGCTTACAGCTATGACCTTTGGACGAAATGTTGAAAAAGCAATTCCTATTATAGAATCATTTAAACCTCAGTATGTTGGGTGTTTAGATGAGGATACATACCAAAAACTCAAAGAATATTCATTTTCCTTTGATATTGAGATCGGTATAGGTGATGAAGCAAATATTGTTGCGGCAACATATGACTCAGTCGATGTCGTTGTAAATGCAGTTGTCGGAAGTGTAGGACTTGTCCCCACTTTAAAAGCCATTGAACAAAAAAAGGTGATCGCACTGGCAAATAAGGAAACACTTGTGACAGCTGGTCATATTGTAAAAGAGTATGCCAAACAGTATGATGTACCATTACTTCCAGTTGATAGTGAACATTCGGCCATTTTTCAGTGTCTTCAAGGTGAACAATCGAAAAATATCGAACGTTTAATTGTGACTGCCTCTGGTGGAAGCTTTCGTGATAAAAAGAGAACTGAGCTAGCTGGTGTCACGGTGGAAGAAGCACTCAATCATCCAAACTGGTCAATGGGCGCTAAGATTACGATTGATTCGGCAACAATGATGAATAAAGGACTTGAGGTCATTGAAGCACATTGGCTATTTGATATTCCGTATGATCGTATCGATGTGTTGCTTCATAAAGAAAGCATCATTCATTCAATGGTTGAATTTCATGATAAAAGCGTGATGGCACAACTAGGGACACCAGACATGAGAGTCCCGATCCAATACGCATTGACATACCCTGACAGGGCGCCATTAAAAGAAGCAAAATCTTTGAATCTTTGGGAGATTGGACAACTTAATTTCCAAAAAGCGGATTTTGAAAGGTATCGTTGCTTACATTTTGCTTATGAATCAGGTAAAATAGGGGGGACGATGCCTACTACTCTGAATGCTGCAAATGAAGTTGCAGTTGCGGCGTTCCTTGAAGGTAAAGTAACGTTCCTGCAAATTGAAGAATTGATTGAAAAGGCACTGACAAGACACCATGTGATTTCAAAGCCTAGTTTGCAAGATATCCATGAAGTGGACAAAGATACACGAGACTTTGTACAATCAATCCTCACATAAGGTGGTATGTTCGTGAATACAGTTATTGCGTTTATTATTATTTTTGGAACGCTCGTTTTTTTCCACGAGCTTGGCCATTTAATTATGGCACAGCGCGCAGGCATTTTGTGCCGCGAGTTTGCAATTGGCTTTGGACCAAAGATTTTTTCTTTTAAGCGAAAAGAGACAGTCTATACAATTCGCCTTCTGCCAGTGGGCGGTTTCGTAAAAATGGCTGGGGAAGATCCTGAAGTCATTGAAATTAAACCTGGTCATACTGTTGGTCTTTTATTCAATGATCAAAATCAAGTGGAAAAAATCATTTTAAATGATAAAGATAAGTACCCTGATGCACTTGTCATCGAAGTTGAAAATATTGACCTGGATCATGCAATGAGAATTACAGGGTATGAAGCGGGAAATGAAGATGTATTAACTGGTTATCAAGTGAGCCAAACATCCTTTTATATTGCCGACGGTGAAGAAATTCAAGTTGCCCCATATAACCGCCAATTTGGTTCTAAAACTGTGTGGCAACGCATCAAGGCGATTGCAGCAGGACCAATTATGAATTTTATTTTGGCCTACGTCATTTTAGTGGCGCTTGGATTTATTCAAGGTGTCACAGTTGATGATCCTGTATTAGGTAAGCTCACGCAAGATGGACGTGCAGCGCAAGCGGGGCTTGTGCAGGGAGATCACATCATTTCCATCAATGGTGAAAAAATGAATTCCTGGACAGATGTTGTTCAAACGGTTCAAAAAAATCCAGAGAAAGCAATGGATGTTGTCATTGAACGGAGTGGGAAAGAAAGCACGCTAGAAGTGACGCCTGAATCTGTGAAAGCAGATGGACAGACCATTGGTCGATTCGGCTCTTATCCGCCAACGGAGAATGGATTTATAAAAGTCATCTCTTCTTCAGCGACGACAGTGGTCTCGACAGCTGGACTTATCTTAACAAACTTACAAAAGATTGTGACGGGCCAATTTTCAATTGATATGCTAGCCGGTCCAGTCGGTATTTACGATATGACAGGAGAAGTCGCAAAGCAAGGTGTACTGACACTGATGCAGTTTGCTGCTTTCCTAAGTATTAACCTAGGTATCGTCAACTTATTGCCAATTCCAGCACTTGATGGAGGTCGTTTGCTCTTCTTATTTGTTGAGGCAATCCGCGGAAAACCAATTAATCGTGAAAAGGAAGCCCTTGTTGTCTTTATCGGTGTTGCTTTCCTGATGCTATTAATGCTTGTGGTGACGTGGAACGATATCCAAAGACTATTTTTATAAGACCATCCTCTCTTGTTTCTCTTTCATGGGAAACAAGAGTTTTTATGATAATTCATAATTGATAAATGAGGTGTAATGAAATGAGACAATCCCTGACTTTAATTCCGACTCTACGTGAAGTACCTGCAGATGCAGAAGCAAAAAGTCATCAGTTATTACTAAGAGCCGGTTTCATCAGACAAAACACGAGTGGAATCTATCATTATTTGCCGCTTGCTCATAAAGTCATTCAACATATCCAAGCTATCGTTCGTAAGGAAATGGAGAAGGCAGGAGCAGCTGAATTACTTATGCCTGTTCTTCAACAGGCTGAAATGTGGCAAGAGTCAGGAAGATGGTATACATACGGTTCAGAACTTATGCGTATGAAAGATCGTCATGGACGAGAATTCGCTCTTGGTCCAACACATGAAGAAGTGATTACGTCACTTGTACGTGATGAAGTGAAATCCTACAAGCGCCTGCCTTTGACACTTTTTCAAATTCAGTCTAAATTCCGTGACGAACAAAGACCGCGTTTTGGTTTACTGAGAGGCCGTGAATTCATCATGAAAGATGCTTACTCATTTCATGCTTCACCTGAAAGCCTTGATGAAACATATCAAAAAATGTTTACAGCCTATTCGAATGTCTTTTCACAAGTCGATCTGAATTTTAGACCTGTTATTGCAGATTCAGGTGCAATGGGTGGTAAAGATACACATGAATTTATGGCGTTGTCAGAAGTAGGGGAAGATACAATTGCATACTCTGATACATCTTCTTATGCGGCTAACATCGAAATGGCGGAAGTGGTGTACACAGGAGAAGAACCGAATCCTACTGATTTCAACGAGCTAGAAAAAGTGCAGACGCCAAATGTGAAAACAATTGAAGAAGTATCTCAGTTTTTACAAGTTGAGGCTTCATCCTGCATTAAATCCGTTTTGTTTAAAGCAGATGATCAATTTGTCCTTGTGCTAACAAAAGGCGATCATGAAATCAATGATGTCAAACTGAAGAACCTATTAGGCGCTCAGTTGGTTGAACTCGCTTCTCGTGAAGAGGTACTTGAAGTACTTGGTATAGAGCCTGGCTTTGTTGGACCAGTCGGAATTGATGGAAAAGTAGACATTTATGCAGATGCCGCTGTCAAAGGATTAACAAATGCAGTAGCAGGTGCAAATGAAGCAGATCATCACTTTAAGAATGTAAATCTCTCACGTGATGCTGATGTGAAAGAATTTGCTGATCTTCGTTTTATTCAAGAAGGTGATGTGTCACCAGATGGCGAGGGAACCATCCAGTTCGCAAAAGGAATAGAGGTTGGACAAGTCTTTAAGCTTGGTACTCGCTATTCTGAAGCAATGGAAGCAACCTATTTGGATGAGAACGGCCGAACACAGCCGATGATGATGGGTTGTTATGGTATCGGGATTTCTAGAACACTTTCTGCAATTGTCGAACAGCATCATGATGATAAAGGAATTATTTGGCCGGCATCTGTGGCTCCTTATGATCTCCATCTTTTGGCGTTAAACATGAAAAATGAAGCACAAAAGGAACTTGCTGAAACGCTATATGAGCGTCTTAGACAAGAAGGGTATGATGTGCTTTATGATGATCGCATAGAGCGCGCAGGTGTTAAATTTGCAGATAGCGACCTGATTGGTCTTCCTATCCGTATTAGCTGCGGAAAACGTTCAGAAGAAGGTATCGTGGAAGTCAAATTTAGAAAATCAGGCGAGTCACATGAAGTAAAAGTAGATGAGCTCGTTTCATTTATTCAAAAGGCATAAAACAATTACGCCTTATACATGAACAAAAAAATGAAGGTACCTCCTAATGAGAAAGAGGTACCTTTGTGATTTACAAAAAGGGAGGGACCTGTCTTGGAGGAACAATTACCGATGAATCGACGGCAGTTTCATATACTTCTCAAACAAATTAATATGACAGATGATGACCTCAGCCGATACTTTGAAGAAGGCGAAATCGTTAAATTGACGGTTCATAAAACGACGAAAACATGGCATTTTCTCTTTAAGTTTCAAGCGTTACTGCCCTATACCGTTTATGCCATGTTTGTTAGCAGACTAAAGGGGGCATTCTCACATATTGCACAAGTTGTTTGTACAATTAAAGTAGATGAGCAGCAAATATCTGAAGAGCTTGTACAATCCTATTGGACACATTGTGTTGAAGAGCTTCAAGGCATTTCTCCGCCAATCATTTCCTTACTCCAACAGCAAAAACCAACACTCACTGGGCATAAGCTAATCATTAAAACAAAAAGTGAGACAGAGGCGCTGGCGATTAAGAAAAAATATAGTCAGATGCTACAAGCAGCTTTTAAACAAGTTGGGTTTCCGGAGCTTCAATTTGATACCGAAACATTTGTATCTGATCAAGAGATTCAGAAATTTAGAGAGCAAAAGCTAGCTGAAGATCAGGAAAGAGCGATGCAGGCATTAACGGAGATGGAGAAGAAAGAAAGTGAAGAACAGGGTGAAGCGCCAAGTGGACCTCTCATGATCGGTTATCAAATTAAAGAAACAGAGGAAAT
Source organism: Bacillus sp. NPDC077027 (assembly GCF_050269555.1). Taxonomy (NCBI): domain Bacteria; kingdom Bacillati; phylum Bacillota; class Bacilli; order Caryophanales; family Bacillaceae; genus Bacillus; species Bacillus sp. NPDC077027. The sequence continues at coordinate 687,147 of NZ_JBNNIO010000003.1, forward strand.
ACGAACGCTTGACAGTATTATGGATGAAGAGCGCAGAATTACAGTTCAAGGCTATGTCTTTGATGCAGAGACGAGAGAACTAAAAAGCGGCAGAACGCTTTGTATCTTTAAGATTACTGATTATACAAACAGCATCTTAATTAAAATGTTCGCAAGGGAAAAAGAAGATGCTCAGCTCATGAAGACGCTTAAAAAAGGAATGTGGGTGAAAGCTAGAGGAAGCATTCAAAACGATACATTTGTTAGAGATCTTGTCATGATTGCCAACGATGTGAATGAAATGAAGCCGCAGCTTAGAGAGGATACAGCACCAGAGGGCGAAAAGCGAATTGAGCTTCACCTGCACTCACCTATGAGTCAAATGGATGCTGTCACAGGAATTGGTCAACTTGTAGAACAGGCAAAAAAGTGGGGGCACGAAGCCATTGCACTGACCGATCATGCAGTCGCTCAATCTTTTCCAGATGCCTATGCAGCAAGTAAAAAACATGGGATTAAAATGATTTATGGCGTTGAAGTCAATCTAGTGAATGACGGTGTACCAATTGCCTACAATCCAGAGCATCGTTTGTTAGAAGAGGCAACCTTTGTTGTATTTGACGTGGAAACGACAGGGCTTTCTGCTGTATATGATACGATCATTGAGCTTGCAGCAGTGAAAATAAAGGATGGGGAAATTGTTGATCGTTTTGAAGCGTTTGCTAACCCCCATCATCCACTATCAGCAACAACGATTGAATTAACAGGTATTACAGACGACATGGTTAGAGATGCGCCAGATGTTGCCGATGTAGCCAAAGATTTTAAAGAGTGGATTGGTCAAGATATTTTAGTGGCGCACAATGCAAGCTTTGACATGGGTTTTTTAAATGCGGCATATAGAAGGCTTTTAAAAACGGACAAAGCTTCAAATCCTGTAATTGACACACTGGAGTTAGGCAGATTCCTGTACCCGCAATTCAAAAACCATCGCTTGAACACGTTATGTAAAAAGTTTGATATCGAACTCACACAGCACCATAGAGCGATTTATGATGCAGAAGCAACAGGGTACTTACTCTTGCGTATGTTAAAAGATGCTGGGGAAAAAGAGATTTCATATCACGATCAATTAAATGAAAATATGGGTCAGTCCAATGCATATCAGCGTTCACGTCCATATCATGCAACGCTCATTGCGCAAAATGAAATAGGACTCAAAAACCTATTCAAGCTTGTATCGTTATCACATATTGATTATTTCTATCGTGTTCCGCGTATTCCACGCTCACAGCTTGAAAAACATCGTGAAGGCCTGCTGATTGGCTCTGCCTGTGATAAAGGTGAAGTCTTTGAAGGGATGATGCAAAAGTCTCCCGATGAGGTTGAAGATGCTGCGGCATTCTATGATTATTTAGAAGTGCAGCCACCTGAGGTGTATCAACATTTGCTTCAACTTGAACTTGTCCGAGACGAGCGAGCATTAAAAGAAATTATCACCAATGTTGTAAAGCTTGGCGAAAAATTGAACAAGCCAGTTGTTGCAACAGGGAATGTGCATTATTTACATCCTGAAGATAAGATTTACCGAAAAATCTTAATTTCTTCTCAGGGAGGCGCCAATCCTTTAAATAGGCATGAGTTGCCGAAGGTTCATTTCCGAACAACGGATGAGATGCTTGAAGCTTTCTCATTTTTAGGAGAAGAAAAGGCAAAAGAAATCGTCGTCACGAACACGAAAAAAGTGTGTGATATGACAGAAGACATAAAGCCGATTAAAGATGACCTTTATACACCGAAGATTGAAGGAGCAGACGAAGAAATTCGTGAGATGAGCTATCAAATGGCGCGTAAAATCTACGGGGATGATCTTCCTAAAATCGTAGAAGAACGGATTGAGAAAGAATTAAAGAGTATTATCGGACATGGATTTGCGGTCATTTATCTAATTTCTCATAAACTTGTCAAAAGGTCTCTAGATGATGGCTATCTTGTCGGTTCAAGGGGATCTGTAGGTTCATCTCTTGTCGCAACATTGACAGAGATTACTGAAGTAAACCCACTTGCACCACATTATGTATGCCCAAGCTGTAAGCACTCAGAATTCTTTAATGATGGATCGGTTGGTTCAGGCTTTGACCTTCCTGATAAGAACTGTCCTGAATGTGGCACACCGTATAAAAAAGATGGACACGATATTCCTTTTGAAACGTTCCTAGGTTTTAAAGGAGATAAAGTTCCCGATATTGATTTGAATTTCTCAGGAGAATATCAGCCGCTTGCCCATAATTATACGAAAGATTTATTTGGTGAAGATTATGTGTATCGTGCCGGAACAATCGGTACAGTTGCTGAAAAGACGGCATATGGCTATGTCAAAGGCTATGCAAGTGACCATGACCTTCACATGAGAGGGGCAGAAATTGACCGACTTGTTCAAGGCTGTACAGGTGTCAAACGAACAACCGGTCAGCATCCAGGGGGAATTATCGTTGTTCCAGAATATATGGACATTTATGATTTTTCGCCTATTCAATTTCCAGCTGATGCAACAGGTTCGGAATGGAAAACAACCCACTTTGATTTCCATTCCATTCATGACAACTTACTGAAGCTCGATATACTCGGACACGATGATCCAACTGTCATTCGGATGCTTCAGGATTTGAGCGGCATCGATCCTAAAACCATTCCAACAGATGATCCAGAGGTCATGAAGATTTTCCAAGGGACTGAATCACTTGGTGTGACCGCAGAGCAAATTGGCTGTAAAACAGGGACCCTTGGGATCCCAGAGTTTGGTACGAGATTCGTTCGACAAATGCTAGAGGATACAAAGCCAACGACCTTCTCAGAGCTCGTTCAAATTTCTGGACTATCGCATGGTACAGACGTTTGGCTAGGCAATGCACAAGAGCTTATTCACAACAAAACGTGTGAATTGAGTGAAGTAATTGGTTGTCGTGATGATATTATGGTGTATTTAATCTATCAAGGATTAGAACCTTCTCTTGCCTTTAAAATTATGGAATCTGTTCGTAAAGGGAAAGGACTTCCACCTGAATGGGAAGAAGAAATGAAGAATAATCAAGTGCCAAACTGGTACATTGATTCTTGTAAAAAAATTAAGTACATGTTCCCTAAAGCTCACGCTGCTGCATATGTATTGATGGCAGTAAGAATTGCATACTTTAAGGTTCATCATGCACTTCTCTACTATGCAGCCTATTTTACAGTACGTGCGGATGACTTTGATATTGAGACAATGACAAAAGGTTCTAATGCCATACGTGCGGTCATGGACGAGATTTATTCAAAAGGCCTCGATGCATCGCCAAAAGAGAAAAACCTATTAACCGTTTTAGAACTTGCACTTGAAATGTGTGAACGAGGATATCATTTCAATAAGGTCGATTTATATCGTTCAAGTGCGACAGAATTTCTTATCGACGGTCATAGCCTTATTCCGCCATTTAACTCAATACCTGGTCTTGGAACAAACGCTGCACTAAATATTGTAAACGCAAGGGAAGCAGGGGAATTTCTTTCAAAAGAAGACTTGCAAAAGCGTGGAAAAGTGTCAAAAACCATTCTTGAGTACTTGGATCGACATGGCTGTTTAGAAGCACTTCCAGATCAAAATCAGCTTTCTTTATTCTAGGTTTATTTATGAAAAAGCGCCCGAATGTGGGGCGCTTATTTTATTTATTAACAATAATTTTATTATGTAAACTAATTCGATTTTCCATTTCCTTGGAATATTTTGTGTGCGTTTTCATATATCTTGATTTATCGTGACTTTTTAAGAGAAGAGATGGGGTGTCATCCTTTCTACCCAATTAGAGCAAAAAAGAGCATTTCATCGTCTGAAACGTTCTTCTACGTCATATGCTCTTTTGGGTATGGTGCAGATGTTTTAGTTCGAGAGATTACCTGACGATGAGCGCAAAGCTGATTGCTGTTTACTATGCCTATTTTTGAAAGATATCGTTTTTCTTTGAAAATCGTTACAAGTCAACAATCAAGTAGGGTCAGCAGAAGTAAGGAGGTGATGCTCTTTTTTGATAAGCGTTCAACAGAAAAAGGAGAGGTGAAGTAAAGACATATGTCGTCTTACAACTATGTAGAGGCACTACAAAAATCAATTTTGTTTTATGAAGCACAACGATCGGGCAGGCTTCCTGAAAACAATCGCTTAAATTGGCGAGGAGATTCTGGATTAGAAGATGGAAAGGATGTCGGTCATGACCTAACCGGAGGCTGGTATGATGCCGGTGATCACGTGAAGTTTGGGCTTCCAATGGCATACTCAGCAACTGTGCTTGCGTGGACAGTGTATGAGTATCGAGAGGCCTATGAAGAGGCAGAGCTACTTGATGACATCTTAGATCAAATCAAATGGGCAACAGATTATTTTCTCAAAGCTCATACTGCCCCGAATGAATTTTGGGCACAAGTAGGAGATGGGCATGTTGATCATAGCTGGTGGGGGCCGGCAGAAGTAATGCCTATGAGCCGACCTGCATTTAAAATTGATGAAAGTTGTCCGGGAACAGAAGTGGCAGCACAAACTGCAGCAGCACTAGCTGCGAGCTCTATCATTTTTAAACAGACAGATTCGGCATACTCAGATGAGCTTCTAACACATGCGAAACAGCTGTATGCATTTGCCGATCAATATCGTGGTGTGTACTCAAATTGTGTGACAAATGCACAATCCTTTTACAAATCATGGAGCGGATACGTTGATGAACTCATTTGGGGTGGAATTTGGCTGTATCTAGCGACAAATGAGCAAACGTATTTGGATCAAGCCCTTAAGGCAGTAGACGAATGGCCAAAAAATTGGGATTACACGTATACAATGTCATGGGATAACACATTTTTTGCTTCGCAAATCTTACTTGCAAGAATAACGAAAGAGCAAAGGTTTATTGATTCTACCGAGCGAAACTTAGATTATTGGTCAACAGGCCTTGTTCGAAATGGGCAAACAGAAAGAATTAAGTATACTCCAGGCGGGCTTGCGTGGCTTGATCAATGGGGCTCGCTTCGCTATGCCGCAAATGCTGCATTTCTTGCATTTGTATATGCTGATTGGATCTCTGATCAAGCCAAAAAAGATCGATATCGGACGTTTGCAATCAAGCAAACTCATTACATGCTCGGAGACAATCCACAAAATAGGAGCTATGTAGTTGGCTTTGGGAAAAATCCACCTGTTCATCCTCATCACCGAACAGCACACGGCTCATGGTCAAATCAACTCACGCACCCTTCAACTCACCGACACACGCTGTACGGAGCACTTGTTGGAGGGCCTGATGCGCAAGATCAATATGTAGACGACATCTCTGACTATGTATCAAATGAGGTAGCGACTGACTATAACGCTGCCTTCACTGGAAATGTAGCCAAAATGGTTCAGCTATTTGGGAAGGACCAATCAAAATTACCCAATTTTCCACCTCAAGAAACGCCGGAGGATGAATTTTATGTAGAGGCAGCGGTGATGAGTAACGATACAGCTGCCACACAAATTAAAGCCATTTTATATAATCGCTCTGGCTGGCCGGCAAGAAGTAGTCAATCACTTTCTTTCAGGTATTACGTTAACCTAAGTGAAGTTTTTGCGAAGGGATATACAGAGAAGCATATACAAATCACAGCATCTTATAATGAAGGCGCTTCCCTATCCCCATTAAAGGTCTATGACGCATCATCCCACATTTATTTTACAGAAATCGATTTTACAGGAGTGACGCTGTTTCCAGGAGGAGAATCTGAACACAAAAAGGAAATACAGTTTCGCCTATCAGCGCCAAATGGAACAAATGCATGGGATGCTACAAATGATCACTCCTTTCAAGGATTAACATCCAACATGCAAAAAACAACGAAAATCCCTGTCTTTGACAGCGGTGTAAAAGTGTTTGGCACACTACCAAGTTAAGACAGTATGAATAAACGTGAGAGGACGATAAAAATGGCAAACAAAGAACGATTTTTAACGTTATATCATCAATTGAAAAACGAAGCGAATGGTTATTTTTCACCAGAGGGGATCCCTTATCACTCAATTGAAACGTTAATGTGTGAAGCGCCTGATTATGGGCATATGACCACATCTGAAGCGTATAGTTATTGGTTGTGGCTTGAAGCGTTATATGGACATTACACAGGGGATTGGAGCAAATTAGAAGCAGCATGGGATAACATGGAAAAGCACATCATTCCAGTCAATGAGGATGGTACTGACGAACAGCCTCATATGGGCTCTTACAATTCCAATAGTCCTGCGACGTATGCTTCTGAATTTCCATATCCCGATCAATATCCTAGTGCTCTCAGCGGCGTTCGTCCCGCTGGTCAAGATCCACTCGATGCTGAGCTTAAATCAACGTACGGTACAAATGAAACGTATTTAATGCATTGGCTACTTGACGTAGACAATTGGTATGAGTATGGGAACTTCCTTCATCCATCTCATACGGCCACATATGTGAATACGTTCCAACGCGGACCTCAGGAATCAGTATGGGAGGCAATCCCTCACCCATCGCAAGATGATAAATCGTTCGGTAAAGCAAATGAAGGCTTTATGAGCCTATTTACAAAGGAAAATCAAGAACCTGCTGCCCAGTGGCGCTATACAAATGCGTCGGATGCTGATGCACGTGCCGTTCAAGTGATGTACTGGGCAAAGGAATTAGGTTACAATCATTCAGTTTATCTGAATAAAGCGAAAAAAATGGGCGATTTCCTGCGCTATGGAATGTACGATAAATACTTTCAAACGATCGGGAGTGGAAAACAAGGTCAACCATCTCCTGGAAATGGAAAAACTGCATGTCATTACTTAATGGCATGGTACACCGCATGGGGCGGCGGGCTTGGAGATTACGCGAATTGGGCGTGGCGCATCGGCGCAAGCCACAACCATCAAGGCTATCAAAACCCAGTGGCTGCTTATGCTTTATCAACGGATAAAGGGGGGCTAAAGCCAACCTCTGCTACCGGAGCAAGCGATTGGGAGAAATCATTAAAAAGACAGCTCGAGTTTTACGTATGGCTACAATCGAAGGAGGGAGCAATTGCTGGAGGCGCAACAAATAGTTGGAATGGAGACTACAGTGCGTATCCTGCAGGAAGAAGCACATTTTATGAAATGGCATATGACGATGCACCTGTTTACCATGATCCACCTTCTAATAATTGGTTTGGGATGCAGGCATGGCCGATGGAGCGTGTAGCAGAGCTATATTACATTTTCGCAAAAGATGGAGACAAAACGTCAGAGAACTTCCAAATGGCTAAATCCGCCATTTCTAAATGGGTCGATTACACATTAGATTACACCTTTGTCAACGAACGTCCTGTCACAGATAATCAAGGCTACTTCTTAAATGCTCAGGGGCAAAGAATTCTAGGAGGGACGAATGTAACCGTTGCTACAACGAGTGCGCAGGGAGAGTTCTGGATTCCTGGCAATTTAGAATGGAGCGGGCAGCCTGACACATGGAATGGTTTCCAATCTGCAACAGGCAATCCAAACTTAACGACTGTGACAAAAGATCCTAATCAAGATACAGGTGTGCTAGGAAGTTTGATTAAAGCCCTAACATTCTTTGCTGCTGGTACAAAAGAAGAGACAGGAAGTTATACTGCTCTTGGCACTAAAGCAAAAGATGTGGCCGCACAACTCCTTGAGGTTGCATGGAATTATAACGATGGTATTGGAATTGTTACACCGGAAGAAAGGGAAGATTATCATCGTTTCTTTAAGAAAGAAGTGTATTTCCCAAATGGCTGGAACGGAACATTCGGTCAAGGGAATCAAATTCCAGGAACAAACACCAGTCCGTCTGATCCACAGCGTGGAGGCAATGGAGTCTATGCGAGCTTTGCAGACATTCGTCCAAAAATTAAGCAAGATCCAGCATGGTCAGCACTCCAGAGCAAGTATCAATCTTCTTTCAATGAATCAACTGGGAAATGGGAAAATGGAGCGCCAGTTTTCACCTACCATCGTTTTTGGTCGCAGGTAGATATGGCAACAGCCTATGCAGAGTATCATCGTTTGATCAGCTAGTGATGAAGAATCAAGCTGCCGGCGTTTCTTGCCGGCAGTCTTAAAAGGAGAGAAGCATATGTTTGTTTTCAAGAAGCTATCTCATCAATCACTTCGTCTGTTGGTTGTGCTACTTTTACTCGGAACGGCAAGTCCATTTCTAACATCATCGTCTGCTAAAGCAAGCAAGGAATCTCAGCAAAATGTAAATAACACACGAACACCTCAGCAGGTTGTGGATCAAATGGCGCCAGGTTGGAATTTAGGAAATACCCTTGATGCGGTTCCTACAGAAGGATCGTGGAACAACCCGCCGGTATCTGAACGCACGTTTGATGACATAAAGGCAGCAGGCTTCAAAAGTGTGCGTATTCCAGTGACATGGGACGCTCATATTGGCAGTGCCCCAAATTATACAATAGATGAAAAATGGATGAAGCGAGTCGAGCAGGTAACAGACTGGGCATTACAGCGTGATTTTTATGTGGTATTAAACGTCCATCACGATTCATGGCTTTGGATCAATCAAGCAGGTGCAAAACAGGCAGAAACATTTCAAAAACTAGAAAAAGTATGGCGCCAAATTGCAGAGAGATTTGGTAATAGAAGTCATCGTTTAATCTTTGAAATTGTGAATGAGCCTGATGGGATGAGTGCTTATCAGCTGAATCTCTTAAATCAACAAATGCTGCAAACGATTCGAAGTACAGGTGGCCAGAATAAAGAGCGGCTAACGATTATTGGTGGGCTTCAAGACAATGCACAGGAGCTTGTCAGCAACGTTCAATTGCCAGATGATCCGAATCTCATTCTTACCTTTCACTTCTACTCGCCTTGGAATTTTGTATCGAACTGGTGGGGAAGCACAACATGGGGAAGTGAGCAAGATGTGCGTGAAATGAGAAATGAGATCAAACCTGTTTATGATCGCTTTGTGTCAAAGGGCTATCCAGTCATCATCGGTGAATATGGAACGCTCGCGGACACTGATCAATATAGCAAAAGGTTCTACCATCATACGTTGATTCAAGTGGCTGGAGAATATCAAATGGCAACGATGTGGTGGGACAATGGAAATGACCAGTTTGACCGAGAGGCAAGAAGGTGGCGTGATGAAGTCGTCAAAGACATCATTGTTCAAGGAAGTCTTGGTAAAAAGAATGCCCTCATCGACCCTGGTGAACTATGGATAAAAACGGGGCGTGAGCATCAAGATCAGACGATGAAAATGAAACGAAATGGGAATACGCTATCACATCTTGTCCTTGGCTCAGCTCAGTTAAATAGAGGAGTCGACTATACAGTTGATGGCGATACAGTGACATTGAAGCGTTCATTGATTGAACGAATTGTCACGAACTCTTCTTTTGGTGTGAAAGACACACTTCATTTTATCTTTTCTGAAGGAGCCAATCAGCAACTGAAAGTTATTTTATATGATGAGCCAAAGCCTGATCATAAGGAAGTGACAATTTCTAAATCAGCGATATCTGGTGATTTGAACATCCCAGTCCAGTTCAATGGAACACGCCTTGCCACTGTCAAAGGAGTGACAGATGCGACAAGCCGTCCAGTTCTAGAGGATGAGTGGTCATGGACCCCTTATATGAATGCAGAAGACGATTTTACATCGAATCGGACGCATGTCATTTTAAAGGAAAAAGTGTTAAAGGTGTTAAAAAGTGATGCCACATTTACATTTGAATTTTTCCCGAAAGGTACTCAATTTGAAGTGAAAGTGAAGGTGACTCCATAATGGTCAAAGAGAGAAGTTTTATTGATCATCAATTGAAATTTGAAGATACAAGCTCACTAGGGCAAGGCGATCAAAGCTGGAGGAAAGAGGCAGATGACCGGATTTTACAACATAGACAGCGAGAGCTTGTTGTAAACGTAACTGATGGTGAAAAGAAGCCAATACCAGGTGTAGCCATCGAAATAAAGCAAATACGTCATGAATTTGCATTCGGTTCGGCAATGAATGATCAAGTATTGTTTAATCAATCCTATGCGGATTTCTTTGTCAGGCATTTTAATTGGGCTGTCTTTGAAAATGAGGCGAAATGGTATGCAAATGAGCCAGAAAGAGGAAAAATCACTTACGAAAAAGCAGATGCAATGCTTAACTTTACTGAAAGACACAACCTGCCTGTCAGGGGGCATGCTTTGTTTTGGGAGGTAGAAGATGCTAATCCGAGTTGGCTCAGGTCATTGCCGAATCATGAAGTGTATGAAGCAATGAAAAGGCGGCTTGAACATGCAGGGAATCATTTCAAAGGAAGGTTTCGTCATTGGGATGTGAACAACGAAATGATGCATGGGTCATTCTTTAAAGACCGTTTTGGAAAAAACATCTGGAAATGGATGTTTGAAGAAACGAAAAAAATTGATCCACAGGCGTTATTATTTGTGAATGATTATAATGTGATCTCTTATGGTGAGCATCATGCTTATAAAGCCCATATCAATGAGCTTCGTCAGTTAGGTGCGCCCGTTCAAGCAATTGGTGTGCAAGGACATTTTGGTGATCGGGTGGATCCAGTCGTTGTAAAAGAGAGGCTGGATGTGCTTGCTGAGCTTGGTTTACCAATTTGGGTCACAGAGTATGATTCTGTTCACCCAGATGCCAATAGACGAGCGGATAACTTAGAGGCTCTATATCGCGTCGCATTCAGTCATCCTGCAGTAAAAGGTGTATTAATGTGGGGTTTCTGGGCAGGGGCTCATTGGCGAGGTGAAAATGCGGCCATAGTGAATTATGATTGGTCGCTGAATGAGGCAGGGAAGCGTTATGAGAAACTTCTCAATGAGTGGACGACACAGAGAATTGAAAAAACAGACAATCGTGGCAAAGTCACATGCCAAGCATTTCATGGCACATATGAGATACGGATCTTACAAGAAAGCAAGATATTGAAGCACCAGACGATTCATCTTCATTCAAGTGAACCGACACCGCTTGAGTTAGATATGATCGTACATGCACGTTGATGGATTGTGAGGGGATTTGGATGACTAGATGGTTTAAAAAAGTGACATGTTTGATGCTTGTACTGACTGTACTTACTGGATTTCTCCCGTCAAACGTAAGTGCAGCCTCCTCATTTGTGAAAACATTAGGTACACAATTTGTTTTAAACAATCAACCCTTTTACTTTGCCGGCACAAACAATTATTATTTCCACTATAAATCAAAAAAAATGGTAGATGCTGTTTTTGATGATATGAAAGCAATGAATCTAAAGGTCATACGTATTTGGGGGTTTCATGACGGCGCACCTCAGGAGAATTCAGTCTTGCAATCTAGTCCAGGGGTTTATGAAGAATCTGGCTTTCGCAAACTGGATTATGCGATTCATAAAGCGGGACAGGAAGGAATTAAGCTTGTCATTCCTCTTGTCAACAACTGGGATGATTTTGGCGGAATGAATCAATACGTCAGGTGGTTTCAAGCAGGTTCACATGATGCTTTTTATATAAATGAAAATATAAAACAAGCCTATAAACAGTATGTTCGCTATGTACTTGAGAGAACCAATACGTATACAGGTGTTCAATACAAAAACGATCCGGCAATCATGACATGGGAGCTTGCCAATGAACCTCGCATGCAGTCTGACACATCAGGAAACACATTAGTAAACTGGGCAAATGAAATGAGCTCATTTATCAAATCAATAGATCCAAATCATCTCGTGGCAGTAGGTGATGAAGGATTCTTTAGGATTGAAGGACATGAAGACTGGCTTTACAGAGGCGGAGAAGGCGTTGATTGGGACCGTTTGACGGCACTTCCGAATATTGATTACGGCACATACCACTTGTACCCAGATCATTGGAACAAATCTGCTGAGTGGGGAGTGAAATGGATTGAAGACCATATCTCACGCGGGAATGCGATAGGAAAACCTGTTGTGTTAGAAGAGTTTGGCTATCAAAAACAGTCAGCTCGTGATGAGGTCTATCATAGCTGGCTGACGACTGTTGAACGACTTGAAGGCGCCGGCAGTCAATTCTGGATTTTAACAAGTATTCAAGATGATGACACGCTTTATCCGGATTATGACGGCTTCCGAATTATACAGCCAAGTTCAACCGCTTCTCTCATCAGTGAACATGCAAAGAAAATGAATGAAAAAAGCCGATAATGAGCGTTCTTTTTAAAGTAACTTCATTTGCATAAAAAAAATGGATATGGTATAGTTTTTATGGAAATGCTAACGATTACCGAGACAAGAGTGGGGAAACCCGCTCTTTTGTATTGAACAGGCAATTTTTGTCTCGACATTATTCATCCGTTTCTGCTCCCCCTGCTCACATAAAGCAGGGTTTTTATGCAGAATGATTGATAAGAGCGTTTATCGAAAGCACAAGGAGGAAGAGAATGAGCAAAAAAGTAGTGGATATCGTAAGCGAAATGGTGCAGCCAATTGTAGAAGACCTACAGCTTGAACTCGTTGACATTGATTTTGTCAAAGAGGGTCAAAACTGGTTCCTTCGCGTGTTTATTGACTCTGAAACAGGCGTCGATATTGAAGAATGTGCCAAAGTGAGCGAAGCCTTGAGTGAAAAGCTCGATGAGGTAGATCCGATTAGCCAAAACTACTTTCTTGAAGTATCCTCTCCTGGAGCGGAGCGCCCATTAAAGAAAAAAGCTGATTTTGAAAAAGCACTTGGAAAAAATGTTTTCATTAAAACGTACGAGCCGATTGATGGTGAAAAAGCATTTGAAGGTGAGCTTACAAGCTTTGATGGTGAGATCGCAACAGTGACAGTGAAGATCAAGACAAGAAAGAAAGAGATCAATATTCCATACGAAAAAATCGCTAACGCCAGATTAGCAGTTTCGTTCAATTAACCTTTTAATTGATATAAGGGGGAAACCATAAAAATGAGTAGTGAGTTGTTAGATGCCCTGACTGTTCTGGAGAAAGAAAAGGGTATTAGTAAAGAAATTATTATTGAAGCTATTGAGGCTGCACTCATTTCTGCATACAAACGAAACTTCAATCAAGCACAAAACGTACGTGTTGATTTGAATCGTGATACAGGCACAATCCGTGTTTTTGCAAGAAAAGATGTCGTAGATGAAGTCTATGATTCACGTCTTGAAATCTCAATCGATGATGCGGTGAATATCAATCCTAACTATATAGTTGGGGATGTTGTAGAAATTGAAGTCACACCAAAAGACTTTGGACGCATCGCAGCGCAAACTGCAAAGCAAGTCGTTACGCAGCGCGTGAGAGAAGCAGAACGCGGTGTCATCTATACAGAGTTCATTGATCGCGAAGAAGATATTATGACGGGCATCGTGCAGCGTATTGACAGTAAATTTATTTACGTGTCACTGGGCAAAATCGAAGCGCTTCTTCCTGTCAACGAACAAATGCCAAATGAGGAATACAAACCACATGACCGCATTAAAGTTTTTATTACAAAAGTAGAAAAGACGACAAAAGGACCTCAAATTTATGTATCTAGAACACATCCAGGTCTCCTAAAGCGTTTGTTTGAAATTGAAGTGCCAGAAATTTATGATGGTACTGTAGAATTAAAATCGGTGGCCAGGGAAGCAGGAGATCGCTCTAAAATCTCAGTTCGCACTGATGATCCTGATGTCGATCCGGTCGGTTCTTGTGTCGGACCAAAAGGTCAGCGTGTACAAGCAATTGTCAATGAACTAAAAGGCGAAAAAATTGATATCGTTCAATGGTCTAATGATCCTGTAGAATTTGTTGCAAATGCTCTAAGCCCATCTAAGGTGATTGATGTCATCGTGAGCGAAGAAGAAAAAGCAACAACTGTCATTGTCCCTGACTATCAGCTTTCACTTGCTATTGGGAAACGAGGCCAGAATGCTCGTCTAGCAGCTAAGTTAACGAGCTGGAAAATTGATATTAAAAGCGAAACAGATGCAAGAGAACTCGGTATTTTCCCAAGAGCAGATGAAGACTCTGAATCTCTTTTCTTAGAGGCAGAACCAGAAGAAACTGAGGAATCTGGCGAATAAGAGGTGATATAAAAGGTGAAAAGCCGAAAAAAAATCCCGCTTAGAAAATGCGTTGTCACGGGAGAAATGAAGCCAAAAAAAGAGATGATTCGCATCGTCCGTTCTAAGGAAGGCGAAGTATCAGTTGATGCAACGGGCAAGAAAAACGGCCGTGGTGCTTACGTTTCTCTCGATAAAGAAACCATTCTTGCGGCGAAGAACAAACGCAGTTTGGAGCAGCAGTTTCAAACACAGATCGACGAACAAATATTTGAAGAATTACTAGAACTAGCTGAAAAGGTGAATAAACCACATGACAGAATCTGAATGGTATCCTTTGCTTGGTCTAGCAAATCGAGCTCGTAAGGTCGTGTCAGGGGAAGATCTTGTGATCAAGGAGATTAGACATGCGCGCGCAAAGCTTGTTCTTCTTGCAAAAGATGCCTCTTTCAATACAGAAAAAAAGGTATCTGACAAATGCAAATTTTACAATGTTCCGATTAGAACTGTTGAAGATCGTTCCGTTCTTGGACGTTCCATCGGGAAAGAAGCCCGCGTAGTCGTCGCTGTTACTGACCAAGGCTTCGCAAAGAAGCTCATAAGCTTGCTCGATTAATTTATTTGGGGGTGAACGAATGGCTAAAGTGAGAGTTTACGAATACGCAAAAGCCATAGATGTTTCAAGTAAAGATATTATAGCAGCGCTTAAAGGTATGAACGTGGAAGTGAAAAACCATATGGCAACGCTTGAAGACGAGACTGTGAAAAAGCTCGATGCCATATTCAAGAAAAGCGGCAATGCGAAAGAGACAACTAACGAGAAACCCGCAGAACAAAAAAAACAATCAACAAACAAAATCAATGATAGAAAGAAGAATGACGTGCAGAATAATCAATTTAATAAAAACAAAAAAAATAACAACAATAAAAATAAGCGTGGAGGCAACAAAGCGCAGCACCAACAAGCGAGACCTGTAAAGCCAAAGAAAGAACTGCCTGAAAAAATTGAATTTACAAATTCAATGTCAGTAGGTCATCTAGCTGAAGAGCTTGGAAAAGAATCAGCAGAAATTATTAAAAAGCTGATGGCGCTTGGCGTCATGGCAACCATTAACCAAGAGCTTGACAAAGATACAGTTGAGCTAATTGTTTCTGAATACGGGGTTCAAGTAGAAGAAGTGATCGTCTTAGAAGCAACAGAGCTTGAAAAGTATGAAATAGAAGACAAAGAAGAAGATATGCAAGTCCGCCCACCAGTTGTAACGATTATGGGACACGTTGACCACGGGAAAACAACCCTTCTTGACAGCATTCGTAAAACAAAAGTTGTTGAAGGTGAAGCAGGTGGTATCACGCAGCATATCGGTGCGTACCAAATTGAAGCAGAAAATGGTAAGAAAATTACATTCCTTGATACACCAGGACACGCGGCATTTACAACAATGCGTGCACGTGGTGCGGAAGTAACAGATACGACCATTCTTGTCGTTGCAGCTGACGATGGTGTGATGCCGCAAACAGTAGAAGCGATCAATCACGCGAAAGCGGCTGAAGTACCAATTATTGTTGCAGTCAATAAGGTGGATAAACCAACTGCAAACCCTGATCGTGTCATGCAGGAGCTCACTGAGCATGGTCTTGTACCAGAGGCATGGGGTGGAGAGACGATTTTTGTTCCGCTATCTGCATTAACAGGTGAAGGGATCGATGAACTGATTGAAATGATCCTACTTGTCAGTGAAGTAGAAGAGCTAAAAGCGAACCCGAATCGTGCTGCAAAAGGAACTGTCATCGAAGCAGAGCTTGATAAGGGGAGAGGTTCAGTTGCAACCCTTCTTGTTCAAACTGGAACGCTTCGTGTTGGAGATCCAATTGTTGTTGGGAATACGTTTGGACGTGTTCGTGCAATGGTTAATGACGTCGGCCGCCGCGTTAAAACAGCTGGTCCATCTACACCGGTTGAAATTACTGGCTTAAACGAGGTACCACATGCAGGCGATCAATTCCTTGTATTTAAAGATGAAAAAACAGCTCGTCAAGTTGGGGAAGCTCGTGCATCCAAACAACTTGATGAACAGCGTACAGATAAAGCAAAACTAAGCCTTGATGACTTGTTTGAACAAATTAAACAAGGTGAAGTAAAAGACATCAACCTCATTGTGAAAGCTGATGTACAAGGTACTGCCGAAGCGTTAACAGCAGCCCTTCAAAAGATTGAAGTTGAAGGCGTGAAAGTGAAGATCATCCATACGGGTGTAGGTGCAATTACAGAATCTGATATCATCTTAGCAAGTGCATCTAATGCGATTGTGATCGGATTTAACGTCCGACCTGATGGAAATGCGAAGAGCACTGCAGAAACAGAAAATGTTGATATCCGTCTTCACCGAATCATTTATAAAGTCATCGACGAAATTGAAGCTGCGATGAAAGGGATGCTTGATCCTGAATATGAAGAAAAAGTCATTGGTCAAGTTGAAGTTCGTCAAATATTCAAAGTATCAAAAATTGGTACAATTGCAGGTGGCTATGTCACCGAAGGCACAATTACGAGAGACAGCGGTATCCGCTTAATCCGTGATGGTATTGTCATCTTTGAAGGTGAAGTCGATGTCTTAAAACGCTTCAAAGACGATGTGAAAGAAGTTTCACAAGGATACGAATGTGGTATTACGATTAAGAAATACAATGATATTCGCGAAGGCGATGTCATGGAATCATTCGTTATGCAAGAAATCGAAAGAAAATGATCGGTTATACCGAATGTGAGTGCATCATTTACGATGCAGCGTCACTGAAGGAAAAGCGTGCGGTTCTAAAGCGTATTTTGACAAGGACGCGCCAAAAATTCAATGTAACCATTTCTGAAATGGAATACCAGGATACATGGCAGCGTACCTTGTTTGGAATCGCCGCGGTTTCTTCTACTCGGGTTCAGGTGGAGAAAGAACTTCAGCGTGTACTAAGCTTTATTGATTCTTTTCCCGAAATTGAACGAACGGTCACGAAAACAGAGTGGTTTTAACAAGAGGTGATAAGATCATGAGTATGAGAGCGACACGTGTTGGTGAGCAAATGAAAAAAGAACTAGGCGAGATCATCAGCAGAAAACTGAAAGATCCAAGAATTGGCTTCTTAACGGTGACAGATGTTGAGGTCACCGGTGATTTACAAATTGCCAAAGTCTTTATTTCCGTCCTTGGAGATGAGAAAAAAAGAGAGGAAACCTTAAAAGGGCTTGAAAAAGCAAAAGGGTATATCCGATCTGAAATTGGCAACCGAATTAGACTTCGTAAAACGCCTGAGCTTTACTTTGAATTCGATGAATCGGTTGATTACGGTAATCGAATTGAAAGTCTGATTGCAGAACTAAACACAAAAGATCACGAATAAGACGTTGAAATGAGGATAGGCGAATGTTCGTCTGTCCTTTTTCATCGTTTATGAAAGGGGAGAATGCAGTTGTTAAATGGCGTTCTTTTAGTACATAAACAAAGAGGAATGACTTCACACGATTGTGTCATCAAAGTAAGAAAGCTACTCAGAACAAAAAAAGTGGGACATACAGGAACCTTAGATCCAGAGGTATCAGGTGTACTGCCAATTTGTATAGGTAGGGCAACAAAAATCGTCGAATACTTAACAGACAAGTCAAAGACATACGATGCAGAAATCACGATTGGTTTTTCCACGACAACAGAGGACCAAACCGGTGAAATGGTTGAAGAAAAGAAAGTAGAACAGCCCATCACTGAGGCTGAAATCGACGCTGTCTTAAAAAGATTAGAAGGTACGATAGAGCAAGTTCCGCCAATGTATTCAGCTATCAAAATTGGTGGGAAAAAGCTATACGAATATGCAAGAGCAGGGATAGAAATCGAACGCCCAAGTCGTGAGATTACGATTCACAAAATCAAACGAACGTCAGCTGTCACTTTTGAAGACAACAAAATAACGTTTCGCTTTACTGTCCTTTGCTCAAAAGGCACCTATGTAAGAACACTAGCTGTCGATATAGGTAAAATGCTAGGATATCCTGCTCATATGTCTCATCTGATTCGAACAGCCTCTGGTGACTTTACATTGGAAGAATGTATGACACTTGATGAGATCCAGGCTTTGAGTGAGGAAGGAAAAGCAGGAGATCATCTTGTGTCTATAGAACGGGCGCTCAATCATTTGCCGAAATGGGAGATAAATGATACATTAGCTAGTAAAGTGAAGAACGGTGCAGTCCTTCCAGTATCTGATGAATTGGCTCATCTGACGGAGGAGGATCGCGTGGCTGTTTTCACCTCTACCGGTCATTGCATCGCCATCTATATGAAGCATCCAACCAAACCTGGCCTTGTGAAGCCCGCAAAGATCTTATCTCAGGACAAGCAATCTTAAAGAAAAGGTGACCATCTCGTGAAAACCATACATATTTCACATCCACATACATTGAATAAACAAGATCAAGTCCCATCCGTAATGGCTTTAGGCTATTTTGACGGTGTGCATCTAGGTCATCAAAAGGTGATAGAAACAGCCAAAACGATCGCAAACAAAGAGGGGATCGCTCTTTCGGTCATGACCTTTCACCCACATCCGTCACACGTGTTGCAAAAAGCACGTGAGCCGAAAGATTTAATTACACCTCTTGAAGATAAAATTGATTTTATTGAAAAACTCGGTGCAACGTTTTTATATGTCGTTCAATTTAGTGAAAGCTTCGCGGCTTTATCACCACAAGCATTTGTAGATCAATATTTAGTCGAATTAAATGTCCGGCATGCAGTCGCAGGCTTTGATTTTACGTTTGGTCGTTTTGGAGCAGGGACGATGGAGACGTTTGACGAATATGGAATGGGACGTATTGCTTCGACAAATGTTCCTAAGTTATCAAATCAAGACCGTAAAGTTAGCTCAACACTCATTCGCTCAGCTTTAAAAAACGGGGACGTAGAATATGTAAGTGAACTTCTTGGAAAACCGTATCAGCTAAGAGGAATTGTGATTCACGGCGACAAGCGTGGACGAACCATTGGCTTTCCAACCGCCAACATTGGATTATCTGCCGAATACATTATCCCTCCAACAGGCGTATATGCTGTGAGAGCGGAATTAAAAGGCAAGCAATATGACGGTGTCTGCAATATTGGCTACAAGCCAACCTTTTATGAAAAACGTCCAGACCAACCAGCAATCGAAGTGAACCTATTTGATTTCAATGAAGAAATATATGGTGAACCGATTAAATTGCAATGGTATAAACGGATTCGCAGTGAGCAAAAATTTGGCGGAATTGAAGAATTAACAGCTCAAATTGCCCGTGACAAAAAGGAAGCTATTCAATTTTTCAAAGAAGCAAAAGAACAACAAGCAAATCAATCAAAAAAATCATAGAAAATACCCTCTATTATTTGCATATTGGGCGTATTTTTAGTATGATAATTCCTGTAGCTTTAAAACCACTTACTTGGCAAGCCGACTTCACCGACGGTTGCGAGGTAGTTGGGGCTAACAATATTTGGAGGTGAATCAGGATGGCTATTACTCAAGAGCGTAAAACTCAATTAATCAGCGAGTTCAAAACACACGAATCTGACACTGGATCTCCAGAAGTTCAGATCGCTGTCCTAACAGAATCAATTAACAACTTGAACGAGCATTTACGTACTCATAAGAAAGATCACCACTCACGTCGCGGTCTTTTGAAAATGGTAGGTAGACGTCGTAATCTTCTTACGTATCTACGTAATAAAGACGTAACTCGTTACCGTGAGTTAATTAACAAACTAGGCTTACGTCGATAATCGTAAAAAGCGGGAGGATTCCCGCTTTTTTATCGTATAATCACCAATATTTTTTGGTTAAAATGTTGAAAGAATGACAAATACCCTTCTACATACAGCTTTCATATTGATATGTGAAAATCATTTTGTTCATAATAATAAGTATAACCTAAAAAATCTCATGATAAGAGAGGAGTTTTTCACAGAATGGGACAAGAGAAACATGTCTTTTCCATAGACTGGGCCGGACGTAAACTGACAGTTGAAACTGGCCAGCTTGCAAAGCAAGCAAACGGAGCAGTCTTAGTACGCTACGAGGATACGGCAGTACTAAGCTCTGCAACAGCTTCTAAAGAACCAAAACCACTTGATTTCTTCCCGCTTACTGTCAATTACGAAGAAAGATTATATGCAGTAGGTAAAATTCCAGGTGGATTTATCAAAAGAGAAGGACGACCAAGCGAAAAAGCGATTCTTGCTAGCCGTTTGATCGATAGACCTATTCGCCCGCTATTTGCTGACGGCTTCAGAAATGAAGTTCAAGTCATCAGTATCGTGATGAGTGTGGATCAAGATTGTTCATCAGAAATGGCTGCAATGTTTGGTTCCTCATTAGCACTTTGTGTATCTGATATTCCATTTGAAGGTCCAATTGCCGGTGTAACGGTTGGGCGTGTCGATGGAAAACTTGTGGTCAACCCAACAGTTGAACAGCTTGAACAAAGCGACATCAACCTTGTTGTAGCTGGGACAAAAGATGCAATTAACATGGTTGAAGCAGGCGCTGATGAAGTACCTGAGGAAACCATGCTTGAAGCGATCATGTTTGGTCATGAAGAAATCAAACGCTTAATTGCCTTCCAAGAAGAAATTATTGCAGCAGTCGGCAAAGAAAAGGTCGATATTCCACTATATGAAGTCGATCAAACACTTGAAAAAGAAGTAAAAGAGCTTGCTGAAGCTGATTTACTGAAGGCAATCCAAGTTCATGAAAAGCATGCACGTGAAAATGCGATTAACACAGTGAAAAAAGCAGTGATTGAAAAGTTTGAGCAAGAAGAACGTGATGACGATACAATGAAGCAAGCCAAAAATATTTTGAACAAATTTGTAAAAAACGAAGTTCGTCGTTTAATTACAGAAGAAAAAGTACGTCCAGATGGTCGTGGTGTTGATCAAATCCGCCCACTTTCTTCAGAAGTAGGACTTTTGCCAAGAACACATGGATCCGGTTTGTTTACAAGAGGACAAACTCAGGCACTTAGTATTTGTACGTTAGGTGCACTAGGTGATGTACAAATATTAGATGGTCTTGGTGTTGAAGAGTCGAAGCGCTTCATGCATCATTACAACTTCCCACAGTTTAGTGTTGGTGAAACTGGCCCAATGCGTGGACCAGGCCGACGTGAGATTGGACATGGTGCATTAGGAGAACGTGCACTAGAGCCAGTTATTCCATCTGAAAAAGATTTCCCTTATACAGTACGTTTAGTTTCAGAAGTGTTAGAATCAAATGGTTCTACATCTCAAGCAAGTATTTGTGCAAGTACTCTTGCGATGATGGATGCAGGTGTACCAATTAAAGCACCAGTTGCAGGAATTGCAATGGGGCTTGTGAAATCTGGTGAGCATTACACTGTTCTGACAGATATTCAAGGTATGGAAGATGCTCTTGGAGACATGGACTTTAAAGTAGCGGGTACATCTAAAGGTGTAACTGCACTTCAAATGGACATTAAAATTGATGGACTATCAAAAGACATCTTAGAAGAAGCCCTTCAACAAGCGAAAAAAGGCAGAATGGAAATTTTAGATAGCATGCTGGCAACACTTCCATCGTCAAGAGGAGAATTGTCTCGCTACGCACCAAAAATCTTAACAATGCATATCAACCCTGATAAAATTCGCGATGTCATTGGACCAAGCGGAAAACAAATTAATAAAATTATCGAAGATACAGGTGTTAAAATCGACATCGAACAAGATGGAACCATCTTTATTTCTTCAACTGATGAAAGCATGAACCACAAAGCGAAGAAAATTATTGAAGATCTTGTAAGAGAAGTCGAAGTTGGACAAATGTATTTAGGTAAAGTCAAACGCATTGAAAAATTCGGTGCATTCCTTGAAATTTTCAGCGGTAAAGATGGCCTTGTTCATATTTCTGAGCTTGCGCTTGAACGTGTTGGAAAAGTCGAAGATGTTGTCAAGATCGGTGATGAACTGCTCGTTAAAGTCACTGAAATTGATAAACAAGGTCGTGTGAACCTTTCACGTAAAGCCGTTTTACGCGAAGAAAAGGAAAAAGAACAGCAAGAGTCATGAAGAGCTAAGAATGACAAGGAGAGAAGCCAGGTTTTCATGCCGGGCTTCTTTCTTTTCTTAGAGGCATCATTAGTTCTAGCTTGTTTCTCTCCAACATATTTTGTGTTATAGAGGAGGGACAAACATTGAAAAGAACTTTGCCGATCATTGTCTTTGTATTTTTATTGCTCGTGTCATTTCAAACCATGAAACAGCCGGCAACTTTGACATACATAGAGTCGATGAAGGAGCAAACTGTGCCTGCATCGGCTTCAAAAGATGCCTTATATAAAGAAATTGAATCCAAGTCTTCTGACTATGAAGTCAAGGCACAAAATGCTAAGATTGATAAAGTGTGGAAAAAGATACCCGGGTTAAATGGTCGTACGGTTGATATTGAAAAATCATATGAACAAATGAAAAAAAGTGCAACTTTCGATGAAAAACTGCTCGTATTTCAAGAATCAAAACCGAACGTACACCTAAAGGACCTTGGTGCCGAGCCGATTTATAAAGGACATTCAGATAAAAAGATGAATGCCTTTTTAATCAATGTTGCTTGGGGTGATGAGTATTTAATCGTGATGTTAGATACACTTAAAAAACACCAAGTCAAAGCGACTTTCTTTTTAGAGGGGAAATGGGTTAAAAATCGCTCGGAGCTTGCAAAAAAAATCGTAGCAGATGGTCATGAAATTGGGAATCACTCATACAATCACCCGGATATGCGCACACTGACAAGAGAACGAGCACAAGAGCAGCTAATGAAAACAAATCGCCAAATTGAAGAATCCCTAGGGAAAAAACCGAAGTGGTTTGCGCCCCCGAGTGGCAGTTTTAAACAAGAGACAGTGAAACTGGCAGCACAACAAGGAATGGAAACCATTATGTGGACGGTGGACACCATTGATTGGCAAAAACCATCACCACAAGTATTACAAAACAGGGTACTAGGGAAAATCCACAATGGGGCGATGATATTAATGCATCCAACAGATTCAACCGCTAAAAGTCTTGATGCACTCATTTTAGGAATCAAAAAAAGAGGTTTTGAGTTAGGAACCGTTTCTGAACTCCTAAGTGAAAAAAGACAACCTTAAATGGATCTGTTTGTGAATAGGAGGAGCAAAATTTGGTCAAAACGTATACTTGCCAAAACGGAGTAAGGATCGTACTTGAAAACAACCCCACTGTTAGATCTGTAGCAATTGGTGTCTGGATCGGAACAGGATCGAGACACGAAACAAAAGAAATTAATGGAATATCACACTTTTTAGAGCATATGTTCTTCAAAGGAACAAAAACTCGTTCAGCACGTGATATTGCAGAATCCTTTGACCGAATTGGTGGTCAAGTAAATGCATTTACATCAAAAGAGTATACTTGTTATTATGCTAAGGTACTTGACTCTCACGCTGGCTATGCGCTTGATGTACTTGCCGATATGTTCTTTCATTCTGCTTTCGATGAAGAAGAGCTGAAAAAAGAAAAGAATGTCGTCTATGAAGAAATTAAAATGTATGAGGACACGCCTGATGATATTGTTCATGACCTTTTAAGCAAAGCGGTTTATGGCGAACACTCATTAGGGTATCCGATTTTAGGAACGGAAGAGACACTTTCGACGTTTAATGGTGACTCGATGAGAAAGTACATGGACGAATACTATACGCCTGATCGTGTCGTCATTTCCGTTGCGGGGAATGTGGAAGATACATTTATATCTGAAGTTGAAAAGCTATTTGGCTCTTACGAAGGAAACGAGCAAAAACGTTCCATGCAGGCACCTGAATTCCATTACGGCAAAATGGCACGAAAAAAAGAAACAGAACAGGCACATTTATGTTTAGGTTTCAATGGTCTTCCAGTTGGTGACAAGAGCATTTACGATCTGATTGTACTGAATAATGTACTTGGCGGTAGCATGAGCAGCCGACTATTCCAGGATGTCAGAGAAGATAAAGGACTTGCTTATTCCGTATTCAGTTATCATAGTTCCTATGCGGATAATGGTATGCTCACAATTTATGGAGGAACAGGCGCAAATCAGTTGAACCTCCTTTCAGAAACGATTTTAAAGACGTTAGACATCTTAAAACGTGATGGCATTACGAAAAAAGAGCTGGAGAACAGCAAAGAGCAGATGAAAGGGAATCTGATGCTCAGTCTTGAAAGCACAAACAGTAAAATGAGCCGAAATGGTAAAAATGAACTACTTCTTGGAAAACACCGCACTCTAGATGAAATCATTGATGAAATTAATAAAGTGACGTTAGACGGTGTGAATACATTGTCTAAACGCATCTTCACAGAAGATTATGCACTTTCCCTTATTAGCCCAACAGGTGATATGCCATCAGCATAAAAAGAAGCAAAAACGGCAGGACTTCATGAGAAGCTTGCCGTTTTTTTGTGTGGAAAATGATCAAAATACAGAAAATTAATTTGTAGCTATTTTCTCTTGAAGCTGGCTGACAATTTTGTTGATCGTAGAAAAATGTTCTGTCAAAAGCTCTTCATCTGCAAATTGAATATCAAAGACTTCTTCTAGCTCTAAAATCAGGGAGACTGCTTTAATAGAATCCAAGCCATGATTGGCGAGCTCTTCATCGACACCAATTGTCGACTTGGGCTCATGGCCTAAAGAACGGAGGACCAATTCTTTTACTTGACTGGACAACGATTGGACATTTGTCATTTCACTCACCAGCAACGCTCCTTTTCTTTGATCATTGATATGATTTACATAAATTAACTATAGTAGAATGAAAAAACATTGTAAAGCTGTTTCTGAATAATTTGTGACTGACGGTCATTCTCTTTCTAAGAAAAATTTGGTAGAGTGGATAAAAAAGAGCAGGGAAGGGATGAAGAGATTGATTCATATAGCTGAACTATCAGACCACATACCATTATTAAAAAGAGCGGAATCGCTTACACAAATTCACAAGGGATATTCACATGATGAAAAATATTTGGTCACAATGCCGTCAGGTGAAAAGTACGTACTGAGGCTAACCGATACTGCGAATAATGAAAAAAAGAAAACAGAATTTGAAGTACTTACTGAGCTGAGAAAACGCCATGTCAAATGTCCTCAACCAATTGAACTGGGTCTATTGGATAAGCCCCAGCTTTCCTACAATATTTTATCTTTTGTAGAAGGGAAGGATGCGAAAGAAATTCTGACACACCTGACAGAAAAAGAGCAGTATCAACTTGGTGTGAGTGCAGGAAAGGATTTAAAGAGAATGCACGAGTATCCGGCACCACCTGACATTGAACCGTGGGAGAAACGTGTGATCAAAAAGCATCATCGCTATTTAGATGCCTACAAATTAAGCGGAATGAAGTTTGAAGGAGATGCACAGATTGCTGATTTTATTGCACAGCACATAAATATCGTCAAAGATCGACCAAATCAATTCCAACATGACGACTTTCATGTCGGAAATATTATTGTGCATCAAAAGCAATATGCTGGAGCTATTGACTTTAACAATTATGATTGGGGAGATCCCATCCATGATTTTTATAAAGTCGCCTTGTTTAGCAGAGAAAAAAGCGTTGCCTTTTCAGTTGGTCAAATCAATGGATATTTTGCAGATAACATTCCGAAAGATTTTTGGCTGCTATATTCTGTTTATGTTGCTATGAGTGTATTTTCTTCAATTATGTGGGTCATTAAATTTGATCCACAACAAATGAATGAAATGATGGATAGACTAAAAAAAGTAGTAAAAGATCATGAACAATTTAAGCAACTTGAGCCAATTTGGTATGCACGATATTAAGATAATAGTGAGAATTATAGGACAATTAGGCAGTGATGGAAGTCACTGCTTTTTTTTCTATAATGAGACAAAATGCACATTGTCATGTCAAAAAACATCCTATATAATCCAAATATAGATAATATATTATGTAAAAAAATTCCGTTTTTTGTTGAAAATGAGCAAAAGGCTGGTGATGAATTGAAAAAACCGCAGAAATCGTCGAAACAATTGCTTCAGGTGTATTTATGGACACTCTCATTTTTAAAGCCTTATACAGGAAAGGTGATACTGATCATCATAAGTGGTATAGTCATCACCCTCAGTGAACTGGTTATCCCTAAATTCATTCAATATTTTATTGAAACCATTTTGCCAAACAGAGATTTTTCAAAGGTCAATGTACTACTGTTAGGTCTGACAGGCCTGATTGGAACAGGTATCGTGATGACAGCTGTACGCAATTTGTGGCAAAGAAAATTAATAGAAAAAGCCTCAAGAGATTCACAATTTGCTGCCTTTCAGCAAATACGCCAACTCGGTTTCTCCTATTACGAACAACATTCTGTTAGTGAAACACTCTCCTTCGTGAATACACAAATAAGAGCTGTACAAGAAATTTACAGACGTTATTTCCCTCAATTTATTAATCAAGCACTATTTATTGCTATTTCCCTTTATTTTATGTTGCAAATATCCATCCAACTCACTTTATTAATGATTCCAAGCTTTTTACTTTACTATGTCTTTGGTCCGTTACTTGAAAAAAAAGCAACCGTTTATGGCAGAGAAAGTGCCGAAGGTTTTCGTAGTTTACAGACGAAGCTGTATGAAAGTCTTGCCTCAATGGAAGAACTCAGAATGCTCGGTTTTCTAAACTGGGATACGCAACGAATACGTGACCTTCATCAAAAAGTACAGAAAAGCCATGAAAAAAATGTGTTTTTCGCATATCTTCGAGGAAGCAACCGTCGTTTAACATACTATATTGGTGCACTGGCGACATTCGGTGTAGGTGTATATCTTGTTCAAAATGGTCAGCTCTCAACAGGTGGATTTGTTGCTTACACACTTTACTATTTCTCCGCAATGCACATGTTGACTTCTCTTGTCACCATTTTAACAGAACAGCGCATCCTAACTTATCAAATTGAACCACTTTATCACTTTATGAAAAAAACACCCGATATCATCGAACCTGAGGAGCCGACCTTACTTGATCATGTGAAAGGAGATATTATCTTTCACCATGTGAATTTTAACTATCCTAGCCAGCCATCTCTTTTGAAAGACATCCATTTACATATAAAGTCTGGAGAAAAAATTGCCCTCGTAGGAGAGAGTGGAGGAGGCAAAACCTCAATGCTCAAGCTCATTGGCAGATTTTATGATCCGTCATCTGGTGTGATATCACTCGACGGAGTTGACCTGCGTCATTTAAGCTTTAGCACGCTACGAGGTGCGATGGGATTTGTTTTTCAGGAAACCTTTTTATTTAACATGAGTGTGAAGGAAAACATTCGTTTTGGTCAGCCTAATCTATCAGATGAGCAAATCATCGAAGCAGCAAAACAAGCAGATTGTGACTCCTTTATCACTGAAATGGAAAACGGTTATGACACTGTACTTGGTGAAAGGGGAATGAAGCTCTCTGGAGGGCAGAAGCAAAAAATCGCCATTGCTAGACTTATCGCAAGAAAACCAAAAATTGTCCTCCTTGATGAAGCGACAGCGTCTCTTGACAGCGCAAGTGAACAAAAAGTGCAGCAAGCACTTCAGAATATTTTTAAAAACAGGACGGTTATTGCTATTGCTCACCGACTATCAACCATCAAACATTTTGACAGAATTTTGTTTATGGAAGGTGGTCGCATCGTGGAAACTGGTAGCTTTGAAGAACTGATGAGTATAAGAGGGCATTTTTATCGATTGGCATCAGATCAAGCGATGAAGGAGGCTGGCGTTTCATGAATAAAAACTGGCTCATCTCCTTTATAGCGAAACAAAAGTGGCTGTTTTTCTTATCTTTTATCTTCGTTCTAATCGAGGCGGTCGCAAATTTAGCGATGATTGGTTTACAAAAATGGCTCATTGACGATGTCCTTCTTAGTGGAGGAAGTGAACGTTTTCAAACAATCCTGCTACAATTTGCGTTTATCTTTTTGACGTATGTGCTGATGTTTACACTAAGTCCATATGTCATGCATAAAAATTATGTGGCGATTCATCACTCGCTACAACAAAGCATGATGGACTGTCTGCAACATACCCCGATGCAATCATTCAAAAAGCATCCAGCAAGCTATTATTTGCACAAGCTGAACCAAGATGTGAAAACAGTGGCAGCTACAGCTGCATTGCATGTGCCAAAAAGTGTACAAACGATTTTCACAGCTACTATTTTGTCAGTGATTCTTGTCTTTGTCAGTCCAATCTTATTTTTCCTCCTTCTTGGAACAAGTGCCTGCTATTTTTGGATTGGAAAGAGAATGGGGAATTCGGCAACGAATATTGCTAAGGACGTGCAAGAAAAAAAGTCAGCTTTATTTGTTCACATTGAAGAAGGCATTTCATCGACAAGGGAAGTTGTTGCATTCGACAGACGCAACTGGGAAATAAGCCTGTATGAAAGACTGTTCAATAAGATGATGGCTTCTGTGATCAAAGAAGGGAAATTTCAAAATAAGCTTCTTTTTTTAACAGAGCCTTTAAAGTGGGTAGGCATACTTGCTGTTCTCATTTTTGGCACTTATCAAGTCGCAGCTGGCAGTATGTCGATTGGCTTATTTGTAGTGGTATATCAATACGCTTCGCAGTTGATGAAAAGTTATCAAGAATTGTTTCAGTTTGTGTTTGAATTTTATAACAATCGTGCTTCTGTCCATCGTATAGCCGATGTGTTAAAAACAGAAAGAGAAAATGTGGGAGAGATTGAGTTAACTGAAGCTGTTCAAGACATAGCGTTTTGCCATGTATCTTTCTCTTATGAAAAAGAAACTCAAAGTGCTCTTGCCTCTCTCAGTCTTCGTATTCCACAAGGAAAAAAAGTAGCCATCGTTGGCGCAAGCGGAAGTGGAAAATCTACTATTTCAAAGCTTGCTACTGGACTCTATCGGCCAGCAAGCGGTCATATTTTAGTGAACGACATTGACTTAGCAAAAATCAATCACACAACTTATTTAAAACGAATGGCTGTTGTGCCGCAGGAACCTTATTTTTTCCCTGATACGATTCGGGTAAATTTGGTCATGGGTCTTGCAAATATCACAAATGAACATCTTGATCATGTGTGTGAGATAGCCCAGATTTTAAGCTTTATCCAAGGGCTTGAAAATGGATATGAAACCGTTATCGGTGAAAGAGGAATCTCCTTATCTGGAGGCCAAAGGCAGCGATTAGCAATCGCTAGAGCCATGTTGAAAAATGCCGATATGTTGATTTTGGATGAGGCTACTTCTGCACTTGATCGTCGAACCGAATTTCTTGTCCAGCAGGGAATTGACGACAACCAAAAAGGGCAAACAATGCTTGTAATTGCCCATAGACTGTCGACCATTCAAAATGCAGATTTGATCTATGTGATTGAAAATGGAAAAGTGGAAAATAGCGGTACTCACGAGGAGTTGATGAAAAACTCCCCGAGATATCGCGCTTTATTCCAGGCTCAGGTCGTTACAGCGTCTTAGCAAGTTTGCTTTTCACTAAAGTGACAATTTGCTCTAAGGTGCGGAAATGATCGGGATGTAATTCTTCATCTTCAAACGCAACATGGAATAAGTCTTCGAGTGAAATAACAAAGGAGACAATTTGAACAGAATTTAAACCTAATGCTTTTAGGCTATCATCACTGTGTGGCTTTTCAGCCAGCGATAGCTTGTCCATGATGAGTTTGATAATCTTACTTTCTACTTCTGACGTTTTCATTTCATTCATGTCGCTGCTCCTTTCTTATCAAGATCAATATCTATTATATTTTGGGTGATTTAGGAAAAAAATGCAATTGGTTTTACAAATCTTTTATAAGGGGTTGTGATGTCATTGCCATATGTAAGCTATCAAAAAAACGATGTCAACGTCATTTTAGGTGCAGAAACAGAGGTTCAAGAGATTGTGATGAGTAAAGTTCGGCCCTATATTCAATACAGGCAAACCGACAGAAAACACGAATCATCCGCTTGGACCATTCTAACAGGATCATATCAGCTTCAGCTGAACAAGGAGATCCATTTAAAAGAAGTGTTCTATGACACTGAAATGGAGCCACGCTGTCGCTATTTGTATAACGGGGAGAAAAAAATTATCATGATCGATCAACCTGATGATGTCCGCTGGGTCGCACAGCATGCCCTTCGTTTGATCAGGGTACTGCTTCGGCTTATGTGCTATCAAAGTGGAATTATCTATATGCACGGCGGAATGATGGAGTTGAATGAAAAAGGGATTGTGTTTATTGGCGGATCAAGAGCAGGAAAGACTTCTACCATTCTATCTTTATTGGCGTTAACTGATGCCCGTTACATCACAAATGATGATATTGGGATTGAACACAAGAATGAAGCTTATTTTGGAACGGGATGGCCTCGGTCGATGAGCATTCGAAAAGATTCATTTGATGCCATTGAATCTTTAGGGTCCAAGTATCGCCTTTCCAGTTCTTTGCACCCTTACAATCAAGAGAACAAACAATATCATTTTGTATACCCTGAGGAGCTTGAAAAATGGTTTTTACGACCTATTAAAACAGATGGGAGGGTTCATGCGATTGTTTTTCCAACGTTTCTACCTTACGAGAAAACCGGGGCGACTCTCGAAAGAATTACTCAAGCAGAAGCAGCAGAACGTTTAAAACAGCATGCAGTGATTAACCCCGGAAGACATAATGAATTTTTATTGCCATTTTTTTCACTCCCAGAAAAAGAATCCATGGTGCCATTCTTTGAAAAACTGTCGCAGCGGATTCCTTGCTACTCATTAAAACAATCTTTTTCCTCTTTGGAGAAAGGGACAGCTCTTATTAGTGAACTATTTGAACGATCTGACATAGTGGTCTAAAGCAATCTGGAGGTGAGGCATGATCGAGCTAGAATATAAATATTTACTTTTAAAGGAAGCGTATGATGATATTCACCAATTGCTACAGAAATCATATGAGCCATTGTATGTACTGAATTTCAATTACTACTATGATACGCCAGATTTCGCATTTGAACAGAATGGCTACACCGTTCGCATTCGTCAAGTTCATGACCAGCTAACACTTGATGTCAAAAGCCCTAGTCATACAAAGGGATACAAAAGAATGAGAGATGAAACTTCTATACCTATTGATTACTTTCCGCAAAAACTTGTTTTAAAGGACTGGCTGAACACTCTGCCTGCCACAGTATCATGTGATGCCGATCTGCTCGGTTTATTGGTCACTGAGCGGCAGACCTTCTTTTTAGAAGAGGGGGTTAAAGCTGATCTAGATAAAAGTAGTTATCTTGGTGTAACAGATTATGAGCTTGAGATTGAATTTGAAAGTGAGAAATCTGAGGAAGCAAAGAGTTGGTTTTTAAAATTAACAGATGGTTTAGAAATACCGACAAATCGAAAGGGCAAGAGAACTCGTTTTTTAAGCAGGTTTAAGCAGCTTTATGAAAAGGAGGAATGCACATGACCTTCACTTTGGATCATACGACGTTAACAAAGGAGCAGTTTTTGTTACTGTTAGCTTCACGTATTCAATTAACTGAACAAGAAGAAGAAGCTGTAAAGAACATCCTGAAAGATGGAATTGAAATGCCAAAACTGATTGCACTTGCGGTCAGACATAAAGTGCTTCAGCTCATCACACCGCATTTGATCCGGCTAGATGAAGGGAAACATATCAGTACATCCTACAAATTTTTGCTCCATTACAACTATATAGGCAACCGTCAAAAGAATGTAGAAAGATTTAAAGAATTCCAGAGATTACTGAACTTGTTTAAGCGTTCTAAGATGAAAGTGATCCCGCTAAAGGGTGCTCTTTTGACACCACTTATTTACAAAGACTATGGACTGAGGATGATGTCAGACATTGACTTTTTAATTCGTCCAGAAGATCGAAAAAAAGCTTCGCAATTGCTAAAAGATGAAGGCTATACCATTGGTAAATATGACTGGGTGAAGGATGAAGAGATACCCGTCAACCGTGAAGAGGAAATGATGTGGAGAATGAATGCTGGCAACCTCTATTCGCACATCAAACGAAGCGGAGAAGAATTTTTAAAAGTACACCGTGTAGACTTTTCGTATGATGTTGAACTAAAGAAAGATTATAAAGCAACTGGTGCACTGCTTGAAGCTGCTGAAGAAAATGAATTATTTGATACAACTCCTTATCTACTTCAACCGCTCGATTTTCTGATCCATCTTGCCTTTCATTTATATAAGGAGGCAACAAATGTACAGTATGTGTATCTACATGCCGATTTAAACATGATCAAGTTTTGTGATGTAAGAGAATACATGCTGTATCTGGAAAAAAAGGGTCAGCTTGACTGGGATGCTTTGCAAAAAAGGGCAATAGAGGTGGGAGCAAATGAGGCGCTCTATTACACGTTTACTTTTTTAGATGAGCTCTATCATGAACACTATGTTGATAAAATTAAGCTCCTTCATATCAACGATCAATCGTTTTTAGAAGGATATGGTATGAACGACTACGGTTCATCTAAGGTTTGGAAGAAATCCTTTGTTGAGCGGTTTTTCAGCCTTGATAACCGAGATGAAATCGAAGAAATCCCGGAAGTACAGCTTTTTCCAGAGAGAGGTAACAACCGCTAAATAGGAGGGATCGTTATGGAGTTAGAAGTGTTTTTAACAAAGCCAGAAAGTGACTTTCCGTATCAAAAATCTTTTGTTTTTGCCGGTATCCATTTCAAGGTGCTATCAATGGAACCTGAAGTCATTCAAGATATTGACCATTATATTTCGCCTGAAGTTTTGAATTTGGAAAATATTCATGATTCATTCATTGAAATACGTTTCGCTGTGGATCAATCGCTTGAACAAAAGATCCGATCACAGTGTTTTAAAGGTGAGACCATCACAGCGAAAAGAAAATTTACTTACAAGCGCCTTCAAAGGAAATCTACCGTGTTATTTGCTTCTTATGAAGGAGATACGCCTCACAGTGTGGTGGTTGATGACGGACGTTTTGCAGTGATTGGAGAGAGCAAAACGGAGTCGGCCATTCGATGCCCACTTCGAATTGTAAGAGAGGTTGCGCTTAGAACATTAGAAAACAGAGGTGGCTGCTTTACACATGCGGCAGCAGTTTCCTTTGAAGAAGGAAAAAAAGGGGCATTGATTATAGGAGATAAAGGAGCAGGCAAATCAACAACAATGTGGCAATTTCTGCTTTTTGGACAAGCGGATTTTATTACAAATGACCGTTCCATCTCTCTTTTAAAAAACAATACGCTTACTGTGTACGGCTGGCCGATGTGTCTAGCACTTGGGTTAGGTACTGTTCAAGCGACTGTGGACCTAGGAGAATTGCGCAATAGAACATTTAGCCGAAAACAAGATGAAAGAATTTGGAGTGAAGCCATCTCCACTGAAGAAGAAGCAAAACAGAAGTGGGCAAGTGACTGTAAATTTGAAATTACACCAAAGGAAGCAGCTGAAATCACTGGAACAACCATCCGCAGCTCTACGAATGTCAATGTTGTTATTTTCCCTGAACTCCAAATAGGTTCAGGTGACATAAGGCTTATTCCAGTAGAAGAAGATGATCAAAAAGCGAAGGACATTTTATTGTCAAATATCCGAGAGCCTGAAGATCCGGATTATTTAAAGGGATGGCTAGGCCTTCGTGATGTCTCAGATACCTATCTTGAAGAAAAGGCATCTGAGCTGATCACTCATTTGTCTCAAATGCCGTGTTTCTACTTAAAAGGTGACCCACGTAAGCTGAAGGAAGCCATCCCTGAGCTTTTAAAAATGAAAGCAAGTACTGCCTTCTAAGTTGTTGTCTGCCTAAGTAAACGATTTAGCCTCTCTTTTCGTTTACTGCTCTCATTTTTGTTTGCTGGAAGCATGATGTCAAGAAGCATTTGGCCGATGCGCCGTGCTAGTCGCTCGTCAGAATTTAAGAGAACACATACACCCAGTTTTACGTTCGGTACAAACCCAATATAGGAGGTGAAGCCCTTAACTTCTCCGCCATGTTCAGCAATGGTGAAGCCATTGAGAGGTCTTAAAAACCAAGCAAGGCCAGTCCCTCTACTGAAATCCTGCTCAAGCATCACTGGACTTTGCATCTCTTTTAATGAATAGCGATTGAGCAGTTTACTTCCTTCAAATTGGGCATGGATAAATCGAATCAAATCTTCAGCTGTTGAAAAAAGACCACTTGTACCGTCTTCCCATGAGGGATGCTGAGTACTTGGGTAGGAGATTTGCTTTAGTCCGGATGGAGAAAGTGTGTAACCTTGCGCTACATTGGCGGTTTCGATAAAACCTGTTTGTTTCAACTGTAGAGGTTCAAGAATATTGGATGCGACAAGCTGTCGATATGATGATCCAGCTACCCTCTCTAGCACCTTGCTTAAAATCGAGTAGCCAAGACTAGAATAATTGATGATAGACCACGGAGGTGTGAGGATCGTCAACATTTCAATGCATTCTTCCATTGTCATCTGCCGCATATCCTCTGCCTGTTCGATTGTTTTAGGTAAACCCGAGATGTGTGATGCTACCATTCGAAAGGTAATAGGAACAGAATCTGAAAAGTTTCTTTTCACTAAATCTAGCAATGGTTCATATGTAGAAAGCGATTCGTCGAGCCTAAACAGCCCTTTGTCTCGTAATTGCATCATTAACATGGCAGTAAAAGGTTTTGTTACAGAACCTACACGATAAATGGTGTCTTTTGTGACTGGTATATCGTCTTGCGTATGAGCAAAGCCATGATGTAAAGACCAGATTGTCTGAGCATTGTGAGAAACACAAATGGAACATCCTGGAATTTGATGCTGTTTGAGCAATTCCTTCAACTCTGCTTCTTTTTCTTGTAAACGCTCAATCATCATTTCATCTTCCAACATGAGCACCTCTTTCCATTAGAATATATATATTTTACCAAATGTCTTGTTTTTAAAAAGTGTCATTTTTTAATTATTGAAAAATATGTATGTTTTACTCATTTAAATCAAAAGAAAGCGGGCGAGATGTGATGATAACAATTCCAAAAACAATTCTTGATATTTTAAAGGACGATAGTCAGGATATTGAACAAATTCCTTATGAACTTGTGGAAAGAAAAGGTGTGGGGCATCCCGATACGATGTGTGATGCGATCGCAGAGAGAGCCTCTCAATATTACGCGCAATACTGCATGAAGCATTTCGGTAGAGTGGCGCACCACTGGTTTGACAAGGTGATGCTTCTTGGCGGCGATGCCGATGTTCAGTACGGTAAGGGGACAATGGTGAAACCGTATCAAGTTGTGTTTGCTGGTAAAGGTGCATATGCTTATGCCGATCACCCGATTCCACTTGAACAGATTCTATTTGATGCAGCAAAGGATGTTTTGTCAGAGGTGACAACTGGTTTTGATCCGGAGAATCATCTTGTGATAGATTGCAGAATTGTTGATCATCAAGGAGCTGGACGAAAAAATTCTAGATACCGCCCAATGAAAGAAGAAGAATTGATTGAAATTGGTGATCAAAAGCTTGTCTCGAATGACTGTAACTTACTTCATGCTCACGCACCGCTCAGCCGTCTTGAGAAACTAGTGTTATATACAGAGCGATATGTGAATGGGCCCATCTTCAAAAAGGAAAATCCTGATACAGGCTGGGACGTGAAAATCTTTGGAAGTAGACGACAAGAAGACTTTAAGTTGATCGTCAATATGCCATTTTTAGCCAAGGATATTCATAGCCTCGACCAATATTTTGAACGTAAAAAAGAATGTCAGGAGCAAATAGCTCATTATATCCACGAAACATTAGGGTTGACGCCAGATCTGATGTTAAATGCTACAGATCGTAATGGTCGTCCATATTTAACGGCACTTGGATCGGTAGCTGATACTGGAGATGTGGGTGTTGTCGGAAGAGGCAATAGGTTGAATGGTCTTATTACTCCAATGCGTTCAATGAGTATTGAAGCACCTGCTGGCAAAAACCCTCTTGATCATACTGGGAAATTATATGGCGTTCTTGCTCAAAGACTTGCAGATCAAATTTATGAAGAAATTCAAAAGCCGGCAGAAGTGCACATCTTCACTTCGAAAGAGGCTCCACTTCACAATCCTGATGAGATTGCTGTTCGTATCCAGAATTGGAACGAAGATGCAAGTGAGAAGAAAAGAGTAGAGGAAATTGTGACAAGTGCAGTTCATGCGATGGGAGATATCACAAAGGATCTTATCTTTAAAGGGATTACAATGTGGTAACACATGATGAAAGAGAAAATTATTGACGCAGTTAAAGCTTGTGCCGCCACAAGAGACCCACTCGCCTTTACCATAGAGCCATATGTTTTTAAAGAGAATCAATTCAAAGAACAAAACCACGTACTCATGATGTTAAAGCCTGAATTGACAAATATAACAAACGGTGTACGTTTAGATCTGATTTTAGATGAATTGTTTACACGCCTATCAAAAACCGGCATTGAAGTGGGAGCAGTACGTGTTTTATCATCCTTATATTTGAAAAAAGAGCATTTGTTAGAAAAACAATATGGGATGTTAAACGCAATTTCAAGACATGGCTTAGCAAAAGTATCTGAAGCAGCAAAAACAGTGATTGCTAAACGATACCCTGAATATGAGAAACAAGAACATCTCATATATGGTGGCCATCAATTTTTAGCAAAACATCAAGAGCTGACTCCTTATGGATTAGAGCTATTAACGAGAAATGTAAAAGTAGACAAACTTGGTGCAGGTACGTATGCCATTCATGTTGATATTGATGGTGAAAAAATACTGGTGCTCAATCCATTTCATCCTTGTCAAGTTGAATGGTTCACCGCACCATTTCAATCAATTGTTGTATTTGAGTGTTTCTCAAAAGTATCGGTACATGACATGAGAGAAACATTCATTGGTGCAACAGATCCAAAGGAAGCAAGAGCGGGTTCTTTCAAGCATATGCTTTTGAACGATCAAAAAAGGCTAGGTCTATCAAATATTTGTACACGATTTAATGGCATTCATTTATCACCTGGGCCTGTAGAGGCAATGGCAGGACTCATTCGATACTTTAGTGAGTCTGGAGATTCTCTCACACCACACCAAACACAATTTGGGCATCTATTGCAGATGAACGGCTTCTCAAAAGAAGAATTAGATTCGTTATGTGATGATGCTTTGATCGGAACAGATACGTTGAATGAGACACCTGTTTTTGAACTGACAGAGAGTCTCAATTGGGATCAAGCCATCCAATTTTTGTTGAAAGTACAACATGCCATCCCTAAACGTATGAGCATATTGTAACGGAGGAAAACATCATGAACAAAAGAACCTTTGGCAACCGAATTTGGATTGTTGGTCCTCCTGGCTCTGGTAAAACCACACTAGCAGATCAAATAGAGCATGATTTAGATATACCGCATTATGAATTAGATGCACTTTTTTGGCAGGCAGACTGGGAAAAGACAGAGAAGCAACAATTTTTAGATGCTGTAGACCACCTAGCGAAAAAAGACAAATGGGTAGTAGATGGTCAATATACATCTGTGCACAACATATTAGCCGAGTATGCCGATACGATTATTTGGCTTGATTTCCAAAGGAGAAATACGTTCCCACGGCTAGTCAAGCGGACTTTTAAACGGCTTGTTACAAGGCAGAAGTTATGGAATGGAAATCGGGAAAAAGTAACCAACGCACTCCAATTTTTTGCGTATGCTTTTCATATTTATCCAAAGGTGATCCGTCATAATGAAGAACTTTTTCACACACTAGATCAAAAATCAAGTGTGCAATGCCTTCGAGTGAGAAAGCCTGATTGCCTCAAGCAAATCGTAGAGGAAATGAAAAGTCAATCCGCACACCTTGAAGAAAAGATGTGATGACATGGCAAATGCAATGGAGCGTCAAAACGTGCCTGAAATTCAAGAAGTGCTAAGTCATTGGTTTACCGAATTACCGCTAAAACTGTCTCCTTTGAATGGAAGAAGTCCGAATCTCGGGTGGCTTGTTGAATATGCAAATAATCGGTTTGTCCTAAAAAAATGTGTAAGGAATCATGATCATGAATGGCTTCACTATTTAGAAGATTTAACGGATGCTTTGATTCGCCACCGCTTTCCTATTCAACCAATGGTCCTATCAAAGCATCATAAAAGAACTGTTTTGCAAAAAGGTGCTTTTTGGCAGCTTCGGCCGTTTTCAGAAGGAAGGTTTTATGAGATGGGCAATCAAGCGGATGAACAAGAAGCAATTAGGGTCTTAAAAGAGCTTCATTCGTTGAAGGATTTGCCGAAAGGACCTAAAAATCCGAATTGTGAATTGAAAAACTGGATCTCTCAGCCTGAAAAAACGCTTGAACATACAGCTAGTGCATTGAAAATGTGCGTTTCTTCTCAAAAAGCTGTTTCTCTACTGAGAGAATATGAAAAGCAACTGGAAGACGTTCTATTATGTTTAACACCTAGCTTATATGACTCACTGCCACATGCTGTCACACATGGCGACTTTCATGCTGGAAATTTACTAATGCGCAATAACCGATTGTGTATGGTACTTGATTTCGATACAGCTGGTTATAGACCACGTATATATGATGTGGCCATTTCAGCTTATTTGCTAACGAGGGTCAAGCGAGGAACATTTTGTTTAGACTTACCAAGAACGGTCCGTTTTCTAAGTGATTATAGTCAAGGCTTCAGCGTCACAGAAAACGAGTGGCACTCTATATCAGCTTTTATAAAGCTTCTCTATTTACCAACAGGTCGATATTTAACGTTAATGCACACACATGTCCCACACCTCCTAAGCTGGTATATCGAGTGGTCCTTTCATGCACTTCAATCAGCCGCTCATCAGCTTAAAGATGGCTGGTATCACAAAAAGGGGATGACGACATGAGGGTAGCTGTTGTGACAGGCGGTAATAGAGGCATTGGAAAAGAAGTATGCAAACAGCTGGCTCAGGATCAAATGCGGGTCATTTTAACGTCAAGACAATATGAAAGTGCACAAGTAGCAGCGTCTGATATGAGCGGAGAGGTCATTCCCCTGCAGCTTGATGTGACAAGCGATCAATCTGTTGACGACTTATCCAAATATGTCATCAACACCTTTGGACGAATTGATGTGCTGATAAATAATGCAGGCGTTTTTCATGACAACATATCAGATGGCATATTTCCTTCCCTTTTTTCACTTTCGATGGAACAGCTATACGAAACGATGGATGTAAATGTGTATGGTGCTGTCAGAATGACAAAGGCATTTTTCCCCCATATGAAAAATGCTCGTTTTGGGCGAATTGTGAATGTATCAAGCGGGATGGGGCGACTTGGCACAATGATAGATGCTGAAGATGTAAGGCGAGATGGAAAAAGCGGTCCATATTACAGAATGTCAAAGGCGGCTTTAAATGTCCTTACGCGAGTAACAGCTCTTGAAGGAAAGCCATTTTCTATTCTGGCTAATGCGGTTTGCCCTGGCTGGGTTCAAACTGAAATGGGGACAAGGGAAGGCATGAAAACCCCAAAGGATGGAGCAAAAGGGATCGTCTGGGCTGCGAGGCTTCCTGATGACGGACCGAGTGGTGAATTTTTTAGAGATGGAAAAAAACTAGAGTGGTAAAGGAGGTGAGCTAATTTGCGCGGAATGAAAGGGAAGTCTGTGATCGTAACTGGCGGTGCACAAGGAATTGGCTATGCAGTCACTGAACGTGCAGCAAAAGAAGGTGCACGAGTTGTCATTGCTGATAATCATGTTGAATTCGGAAAAGAAGCAGAACAGCATCTAGTAGAGAATGGACATGATGTCATATTTGTTGAAACAGATATATCTGACGAGGCAGCCATCGTGTCAATGACTGAAAAAACGGCTACACATTTTGGACAAATTGATATGCTTGTCAACTGTGCGGCTGTCTTTATTATGAGAGGGCTTGAGGCAACTGTTGAAGAATGGCGACGTATTATGGACATGAATATTATGGGACAAGCTCTTTGTGTGAAGCATACTGCACCATACATGGAGAAAGCAGGTAAAGGATCGATTGTCAACATTGCATCAATTTCAGGTCACATTGCTCAGCCTAAATATTTAACCTATAACGCAACAAAAGCGGCGGTTGCAAATATGACACGATGCATGGCAATGGATTTAGCGGATTCGGGCATTCGGGTGAATGCAGTCAATCCTGGCACTGTTTGGAACAAAAATAACGAACGCTACCATTTGGAAGAACTTGGACTAACAAGAGATGAAGCGAATCAGCATCCGGAAATCGGGGGGATGCACATGCTTAAACGAACAGCTGATCCGGAAGAGATTGCGTCAGCCATCATCTTTCTTCTCTCTGATGAAGCAAGCTTTATAACGGGAGAAAACCTTATGATTGATGGCGGTTATACAGCAATGTAGAGGAGCTAAAACGGTATGAAGTTTGATTTGCATACACACCATAACCGCTGCGGACATGCAGAAGGGAGTATAAGCGATTATATCAACGAAGCGATAAAATTGGGTCTTCAAGTAATCGGCATTTCAGATCATTCTCCATTTTTTGGAGAAAAATTGGATCATTTTAAGCCATGGGTTGCAATGGCAAAAAGTGAATTTCAATCTTATGTGGAGGAAGTGCTGCGGTTAAAGGAGGCGTATCAAGGGAAAATTGAGGTTCTTTTAGGGGTTGAATCTGACTATTTCCCTGAATTCGAAGCATTGTATCAAAATATTTATCGCCATTATCCATTTGATTATATTATTGGCTCTGTTCATGTCACGAATGGGATTGACTTATTTAATAGAACACGTTGGGAAAACATCACTCAGGAGCAGCTGATAGCAGAAAAGGAAGAATACTACCGGTTGATCAAAAAATCTGCTGAGAGTCATATGTTCGATATTCTTGGACACATTGATGCGCTGAAAGGATTTTATCCTAAGGTTGAACATGTGAAGACAGAATTAGTCGATGAAGCGCTCAAAGCCATTGCGGAGAGTGGTTCTGTCATAGAAATCAATACGTCAGGAAAAACAAAGGATTGCGGGGGCTGGTATCCAGCAATTGATATGTTAGAACGTGCCAAATTTTATGGCGTTCAAGTGACGTATGGATCTGATGCGCATCATCCGAACCGCGTGGCGGATGATTGGTTGCAAGTGAAGAACATGTTAAAAGAAATCGGTTATCAAGAATGGTATATCTTACAATCTCGTCAAAAGCGGAAAATAGCTCTATAAAATCTAAAAAAAAGGGTGAAGAAAAAATGACAAAAGTTCGTGTAGCAATTGCAGGAGTAGGTTCTTGTGCTTCAAGTATCGTTCAGTTCGTCGAAAAGGCCAAAGAAAATACGAGAGTTCTTTCTGGCATTATGCATGAAGAGATTGGCGGATACAAATTGTCAGATGTAGAATTTGTGGCGGCGTTTGAAGTCGATTCAAATAAAGTAGGAAAAGACTTATCAGAGGCTGTATTTACTGAGCCAACAGCTGCTGTAAAACATATAGAACTCCCATTCTTACAAGTAACTGTTGAGGCAGGACCACTATGTGACGGACTTGAAGGTGATTTGTCAGCATGTATTCAGCCACATTCAGACTCACTTCATATCAATACAGACCATGTAGTACAAAGACTCACAGAAGTTGC
Organism: Bacillus sp. NPDC077027; assembly: GCF_050269555.1. Taxonomy (NCBI): domain Bacteria; kingdom Bacillati; phylum Bacillota; class Bacilli; order Caryophanales; family Bacillaceae; genus Bacillus; species Bacillus sp. NPDC077027. Next base: position 728,869 of record NZ_JBNNIO010000003.1, read on the forward strand.
TGCTGATGTACTTGTTTGCTTTTTACCAACAGGTTCATTTGAGGCAGTTCGTGTATATGCTGAAGCTTGTGCAAAATCAAATACAGCCTTTATTAATTCTACACCTGAACCCGTTGCAAATGATCCCGAATTTGTCAGCATGTTTGAAAAAACAGGAACACCCCTTTTAGGTGACGACCTAAGAAGTCATTTGGGAGCAACAACGCTTCATACCGCATTAATTGAACTTCTTCAATCACGTGGAATTGAAATAACCAATACGTATCAATTAAATGTTGGTGGGAATACAGACTTTCTGAATCTCGCCAATCCGAATAGATCAATTAGTAAACAAAAATCTAAACGCAAAGCGCTGTTTGCTTCTGGGATCGATGCAAGTGAAGTCGCTGCGGGTCCTAATGGATATGTCAGCTATTTAGGTGACAACAAGGTATGCTTCTTACGTTTAGAAGGGAATTCAGTCCTTGATTCAGATATTTCACTTGAAATTCGCTTACAAGTAGAAGATAGTCCAAATTCAGCCGGTGTCATTGCAAATGCCATGCGAGCGGCAAAAGCAGCCAAAGATTTGAATCTTGGTGGGGTCATTCATGATGTCTGCCCATTTTTGTTTAAGAGTGCACCGATAGGCCAGGTAGACTCAGAGTCGCTGCGAATGTTCAATCAATTTGTTGCAAATGCCGAATTGAAAAAGGTGTAACTGAAAAAGGAGGAAACAAAACTGAACCTTCATGATATAAAGTTTGCTGCATTTGATCTAGATGGGACTTTAATTAATGAAAAAGGTCAGCTAATCGGAGATGTCCAAGGCGCGGTGAAAAAACTGCGCCATAAGGGCATCACACCACTTATCATCACTGGTAGGACCTACGATTCTTTTTTTTCTCTTGATTTTGACCCGTCATTCCTGAATTTATTCCATCATGCTGTTTTGATAAATGACGGAAATGTAACGTGTCATCATCAGGAGAGAACGTTTACTGTCAGAAACATACTGGAACCTTCTTTATGTCAGCACCTTGTTTCTTTACTAGATGGCAAAGCTGAATTTGTCATTGAAGCTAGTGGGAAACACATCGCATCAAGTAAAAGTGCCAGATTAAAATACTCGATGCTTTATATGCTCCCGCGAGGAAGAATTGAAGTTGGAGATATTCGTCAGCATTCCTTTGAACACGTCACAAAATTGTTTGTCTTGTCTGCGGATAAAATGGATGTGGCAAAAGAGGTAAGTCATTTTAACTGCCATGTGGCAGATGCTCATTTTTTAAATGCGAAAGTCATTTCTCCAAAAGGGATCTGCAAAGCAGCGTTGTTGAAACAGCATTTAATAGAATATTTTGGTGAACAGAATTTGGAAAGAGTCATTGCGTTTGGGAATGGCTACAATGATCGACTGCTGTTAAAGCAAGCGAAGTGTGGTATAGCAGTCCAAGATAGTCATCCATCAGCGATTGAACTCTGTGATATTCACTTAGAAGAATCCATTCCTGAATTTATTCAAAAAGTGCTGTTGCCATCACAAAGTGAACATTTGATCAATGAAAGAGGAGGTATTTATTAGATGAAAACGATTCAGCTTCCTTTACCAGAGCAACTAGATGATTCACTGATGTCAGAATTAATGGAGAGGATTTCTTTTCTATCTGCACATATTTTACATGTTAAATTAAGTGAAACGAATCAACTAGTAGAAGTAACGGTTGACGATCAAGGAGACACGGAGGCCATCCTCGCTGCCTATTCAGAGCTCGTACCTAACGTCAATCAACTGCGTAGGTTTCGTGAAAAAGAGATGAAGTCCAATGTTTCTACATCCTTTCATCCTAGTCGATCCATGCTGAATGAACCGGATGGTGAGAAAACATATTATGATGCAGTCGAAATGAAACTCGCTGCTTTTTTTGATCAATTATTTTTGAAGATAGCGACTGATTTTGGTGCAAAACAGCGACGTTATCCTTCTACAGTCAGCAAAGATTTGATGGAGAAATGCAAGTACCATACTAATTTTCCACAAAATATTTATTCTGTTTTTGAAATTCCCCATGATTATCAAATTATTGACCAGATTCGTGAGGATAACAATGGCTTCTTACCCGAACACTTTCAGCAAGCTGGGCGTTTTCTTCAACCTTGCATTTGCTATCACTGCTATGAAGAGTTAGAAGGAAAGACGTATTCGGGTAGCCAAATCATGACTGCTGCCGGTCAATGTTTCAGACATGAAATTTCTTGGAAGGTTGATCCTCTTCGGAAGCTGGAATTTAGTATGCGTGAAATCGTTTTTATCGGTAGTAGTGATTATATCACTGAGACAAGACAGGCACTCATTGAAAAGGTGTGGCATAGCTTTAATCAGTTAGGGCTTGACGGGAAGGTCATTACGGCGAATGATCCGTTTTTTTTCTATGAAGATATTGAAAAGGCAAACTATCAATTAATGGCTAATAGCAAATATGAGCTCGTGGCGCTAACAGAAAAGAAAGAAGTCTCCATCGCATCTTTTAATCATTGTGGAGATATGCTGTGTGAGAGATTTCAAATTAAGGATGAAAAGGGCATGCCGCTTTATTCAGGCTGTACAGCATTTGGAATTGACAGATGGGTGCAGGTGTTCTTGCAAAAATATGGGCGTGAGCATACGAACTGGCCAAGTGGCATGATGGAAATAGAGGAGGAAAGCCATGTTGCCAAATGAACTAACCAGAGAGGAACAAACAGTCCTCGTTTTATCGAAGCCATTTTTACGTGAGAACGAGATCAAAGACATGAAGCAATTGCTATTTGAACAGCAGGACTGGAATTTAATTCTCGGCATGCTTCACGTTCATCGAACTGCAGGTATTGCATGGAAGAATATCAAGGAACATGCGATTCATTTAAGGAAAGAGTTTAAAGCTACTTATTTTTTAAAATCGCTTGAAATTATGTATAAAGGTCAGCTTGAAACAGCGATGGATAATATCAAGTTTAATGATGTCCTGTTTAAGGCACTTGATCAGCATGGTATCGTATATGGCATTGTGAAAGGTAGTGTTGTCGGCGAATGGGCGTATGGCGATGTGGGGCTTCGGCTTTTTGGAGATAATGATTTGTTTATTTCACAAGAGCAGCTTCATAACACAGAAGCTGTTTTGAAAAATTTAGGTTACATTCAAGGCTCTTGGAACTACGAGACGCAGACTGTGACACCTGCAAAACGAAGTGAGATACTTTACCTCATCATGAACTCACATCAAACCTACACTTATATGAAACCATCTCTAGAATGCCGCTTTATGGATTGTCATAGAATAGATGTTCAGTTCTCCGTTGATTTAATGTCAGGGAATCGGACACATGAAATCGTTCGAGACATGCTAGAAAGAAGAATCCAAACGACCATTGCAAACCATTATCCAGTTTGGACGTTAAAAGAAGAGGATATGTTGCTTTTCTTGTGTATTCATTTTTATAAAGAAGCCATTTATTTAAGTGAAGTGAAGGCGATGAAAGATTTACTTCTTTATAAATTGCTTGATATTTATGGGCTCTTCTTAAAAGAGAATATGTTGGATGTAACCCTTTTTGTGAAAAGAACGAAAGATTACGGTTTTGAGAAGATGGTTTACTTTGCGTTTCATTATGTCAACGAAGTTTTTCCAAATACGATTTCAGCGGATGTGATGGATGAACTTCGACCAGTCTCTCTTACTTATTTGTCTGAGGTGTTTGATACAAGTGAGGTCGTTCATACGTGGGATCAGCCAATTGTCAAACGTTTTTTCCATATCAATCGTTCACTTGACATCCAACAATCACCTGTCAATAAGGAGTAGAAGCATGAAAAATCCAACGGAGCTCTTTGATTTTGCAGGTAGAAAAGACGTGTATTGGTATGGGAATATCAATCAGGAGCAGAACTGGGAACAAACAAAAGCCTTTCCAGTGTTTACTGACACTGTACAAAATGAGTTAGTTGTGCAGCAAGAGCAACAACTTCTCCTTGCAGCTTCATCAAAAGATCATGTCATTTTCAGCCATCAGCCTGATCCATCTTTTTTGTGTTACTTAAAAGAGAAGGGCGTTACATTGCCTCACATCATAAGGAAGGAAGACGCAGCAAACCAATCAGGACTGCTTGTGCCGTACCTCTTGGATGAGACCATTTATGACGAGCCTTTCGCGCGCCAAAAGTCGATATATGGCTCCAATCCAGTGCTTGTTAAACATTTAAATCATAAAATATTTACAAGGAAATGGGCAGAACAAAACAATTTCACGGTCACGCGCGGAGCGGTATGCAACCATTTAACTGAGCTCAAAAGCACCTATGATCAACTTAAAATGGAAAATTTCGAGAAATTCGTGCTGAAAATACCTTATGGTTCCTCAGGAAAAGGGCTACGTATTTTCAAAAGTGACCAGGAATTTAATCAGATACTGACATTCATTAAAAGAAGGGCTGAATCAGCAGAACTACTATTAGAAGGATGGCACCGTACCAAAAGGTCATTAAATGCGCAATTGCTCATTCAGGAGGAAGGGTCATACCTTTTGTCTGTAACAGAACAGTTAATTGATGAGGACGGCGTTTATATGGGGACAGACTTTACCCCAGTTTATGAAGAAGACAGACTGCTTGAATACGAGACATGTATGAAACGACTGATGGATCTCCTTTTGAAAGAAGGATACAGAGGGATCGTTGGGGTCGATTCTATTATTGATGAAAAGGACGAACTCATTCCCATCATAGAAATGAATGCAAGGTTTACGCAAGTTACCTATTTACTTTCAACGATCAGTCGTTTCTTGACAAAATATAGCTTTCTAGAAAGTCGTTTTAAGCGTTTTGATTGTACTGCTGAACGAGCATTTGAGGACATCTTAAATGAACTCAATCAAACCCTTTGTCCCGATGAGGATGGAGGATTTCTCATTTATACATTTGGGAAGACAGAAGCGGCTGGAAATTGGCATTACCGGGTGTTTATTTTGTTTTATAGCGTTAATCAGAGCAAACAATCGAGCATGATTACCACCTTTGAACAATTCATATTTTCTTAAAAGGAGGAAAGGAATTGCCAAAAAGCGATGTCACACTCTTAGAAAAAGCAGATCAATATGGAACGCCGATGTACGTATATGACGGAGATGAATTAAAGCATCATTACGATCATATTAAGGAATGGCTTCATCAGTCAGCAGAGGTATTTTTTTCATTTAAATCCAATGGTAATTTCTCTATCGCTTCGTTGCTAAGGTCTTTTGGTGCTGGAATAGAAGTTGCTTCATTAGGAGAGCTTCTTATGGCGATTCAGGCAGGATTTTCTCCACATTATATTATTTTCTCTGGCCCAGGTAAACGGAAGGAAGAGATTGATGCCGCGATTCGTCATCATATTTACTGTATTATTGCAGAATCGCAGGAAGAGTTAGTGTATATTGCAGAATCTGCCGAGAGACAAGGGGAACAAGTTGCTGTAGGTATTCGAATTAATCCAGATTCCGTCATTTCAGGAGCAAAAATTAAAATGGGCGGTGGGCCAAGTCCTTTTGGAGTGGATGAATCGAAGCTGGCTTCTATATTCGAACTATTTCAACAGTATAAGAGCAGCCTTGTTTTCAGAGGTATTCATATGTATATGGGGACGCAAGTTCTTGATGAAGCATCGCTTCTTTCTTCATTTGAATACACAATCAAAACAGCACTGCGAGTGAAACACGAGTATGGGTTCACTTGCGAAATGGTTGATCTTGGTGGCGGATTTGGTGTTCCTTATTTTCATCATGAAAAACCTTTAAATGCGAAAGAGTTGTTTCAGAAAATCGCCAGTTTAATAAAATCATATGAAAACGACCTCGAATTCCCTAGATTTGTGATTGAAATGGGACGTTTCCTTGTCGCCGAATGCGGCGTTTATTTAACTTCCATCCAATATCAAAAAGAATCGAAAGGTGAACAGTTTTTAATTGCAGATGGAGGAATGCACCATCATCAGGCTGTCACGTTTAGAGGAAGACTGCTCCGTAACAACTATCCAATGCACCTGATTAAAAGATCGGGTTGCATCGAAGCGCAGATCAAGCAGTCTATCGTTGGTCCGTTGTGTACACCTGAGGATTTAATCGGTCGACATGTCGAACTCCCTAAAGGTGAGCCGGGTGATCTTCTCTGCATTGAGAAATCAGGAGCATATGGATTTTCTTACAGTCCTATTTTATTTTTAGGACATCCAGCACCTTTAGAATTACTTTTGTTTGAAGAGAAGGATTATGTCATACGTGAGAGAGGTAAGCCTGAAGACTTGGCATTAAGACAAAACTTGCTTTTGATCGAATAAAGGAGTGCTGTATATGAAATTGATTGAACAAAGCAAAGGAACGATCGATCGCTTGGTTAATGATTTTTTTGAAAGGGCACAGCGCTTAGATGAGGAGTTCTGTTTTCCTGATCAAAATCTTGATGAATTGATTAAATGTGGTCTTCATGTTGCCAATATGCCTAAGCAAAGCGGTGGTCTTGGATATGGTTTTCAAGAAACGGTGAAGCTCTTGGCACGTATATCATCAGGATGTCCCTCGACAGGATTGGTCATGGCGATGCATTATTATTCACTCGGTGCCTTTTCGGAAGTACTGACCAATGAGCAGCAGTCAGTTGTATTTCAGGATATTTGTGATTCAGGTGAGATGATTGCTTCTGTCAGTGACCCGAATGTTCTTTTTATCTATCATCGTAAACAAATGGAAGGCATTCCAACCATCACAGCAGAAAAAACATCTGGAGGATATCTTGTCAGTGGTACAAAGTTCACTGTAACGGGTGCCCCTCGTATAAAATACTTACCGATCTATTGTCAATATGCACCTGTTACGTGTGCATCTCAATATGGAATGACAGCACTACTGGTGACCTTACCAACAGAGGGCGTGACCATTGAAGAGTCGTGGAATTATTCTGGTATGAAAGCATCGATGAGTCATCATATCCATTTTGATCAAGCATTTGTACCTGATCATCATCTGATAGGACGTGAAGGTTATGCCATTGAAGATACAGAGGATTTAATATACTGGTTTCGTCTAGCTGTAACAGCCGTTTATTATGGAATTGCTAAAACCGCATACCGGCATGCCGTCCAAGTGTCTCATCAAAAAAAAGATCGAATTTCCAAAAAAAATACGGCCTTTTTACCAGGTCAACAATTTCGAATTGCGGACATGAAAATAAAGCTAGATATGGCACATTCGCAATTAATGAGTTGTGCACAGCAAGCAGATGAGGAAAAGACGCAGGGCGCATTTTCTAGTGATTTATATACAAGGACACTTATTACAAAACACGTCGTGACAAAAGCAGCAGAAGAGATCGTTCAACTGGCATCACAGGTGGAAGGTTTTACGGCCCTTCAAAATGGATCGCTTTTAGAACGTCTTGGACGAGATGTCAAAGCAGCGAAATTCCATCCGCCATCTGAAGATGTATTGAAGGAAGTCATTGCAAAAAAAGAACTTGGCATTATTCCTTTAAAGAATCGCTGGGGATAATGACAAACATAAAAAGGAGGGATTTTGTTGACATTAGATACACCGATTTTTCGAAACAATTATTTGAATTGTTCACAACTAACCATTGCTGCCATGCTACTTAGACAAGGGATACCGATTGAAAGAGTTTGGCACCAAGCGGGCATTGTTTTTCGTCCTGCTAATAAAGGGTTTGTTTTAATTGGCTCCTTTAAGCATTTTCGTGAAGATGTGGCGAGACATAACGGTATTCATCTAGAGGAAATTTTTTATAGAAAAGAGGAATCGGCTGCATATATTGAGCGAGTATTTGAACAGCATCCAAGCAGAGGAACTGTATCTGTATCACTTGACATTTATGAATTACCGTACTGTCCATTTTACGAAAGAGAACATGGTTATCATACGCTTGAAGTACTCGACGTAAACAAAGATCATATCATCATCAGCGACCATGCATACTCTTATTATGGGAAACTAAATAAGGATCATTTTAAAAAAGCCGCTCTGTCCATTTATGATCATACCCCTCGAACTGAAAACCGCTACAAATGGATCAAACGTGTGAATGAAAGTCAGCATCCCGATCTCTTTACCATATTAAAAGAACATGTTGCCTTATTTGAGGGAGCCCCACCTGATTTTGAATTGGATGGAGTGATAACAGGTTTAAGTGCCATTCCTGTTATTGAACAGCATTATGTCTCAAGTATAAAGGGAAGTGAAGGCGCAACTGAAAATCTGCTGGACAATCTCTATTTTGAAGGCCTAAAGGATATAGCCAATTCAAGACGGCATATGGTCATGTTTTTATCATCCTATGACAGTGACATGTTAAGCCCGCTTATTCAAGCCTTTGAAGATTCATATCAAAGCTGGACAGTGCTTGCCAATTTCACTGCCAGAGTTGGATTGAGTAAAAATCCAATGAGCATGATGGAGCGCATTTCAAATCGTTTTCAAAAAACGTTGGATGTTGAAAAAAAGCTACTCACACAATTAAAAGCAGCCACTGAGTTCGTCAATCACGACATGATAAGAGGGTGATGAAAATTGGGAATCTATCAAACCATTAATCTTGAACCCTATGTGAACAACAGGGGAATGACGTATGAAAAAGATTATCAAAAAGGGAAGCTGACACTGGGCAACGCCTCCTTTCCCGCTGAGCTACTATTAAAAGAACAAGAGCCCGTCATTCACGGCATTCCCTTTGAATTCATTTATATAAATAAAGGGGACAACATTGAATTAGAGGGGCAATCCATTCAACTTGGACAAATAAAAGCGGAAGCCCTTCATATCGTCGGCTGTGCCTGCAATGGAAATTTATATGAAGACGTCACGTTTTTACTGAATGGACATCCTGTTCATCAATCTCGGCTTTCTTTAACAGATGTGATTGAACAGGAGCCTGCATTTTCTGATCGACTTGCACTTTCCTTCAATTACATTCATACCGTAACGGGCATCAATCGCCATCTTGGATCAAGACTATGGCATGATACCTTATCGCTTCCAAAAGGAACATTATTTGATGAGATTCAATTTGAAGACAATCCGTCTATGCATATCTTTGCAATGACACTTGAAATGGCAAACGAAGGATGAAAAAGGAGGACAGTCTATGTGCGGCATTGCAGGTTATTGTCATTTTTTTCGCGAACCAGTAGATCATCACATATTGTTGAAAATGAAAGAATCACTTGCTGTGCGTGGCCCTGATGACAGCGGTATTTATCAAGATGAGACAGTAGGACTTGTTCATACCCGTCTCTCCATTATTGATATTAGCGCTGGCCGCCAACCGATAGAAAATGAAGATGGGACTGTTCTTGTCATCCTGAATGGTGAAATTTATAATTTTCAAGAACTGAGAGATGATTTGTGGAAAAAAGGTCATATATTTCGAACAAAAACTGATACAGAAGTGATTGTGCATGGTTATGAAGAATACGGTATTTCGTTTATCGACCAATTAAATGGCATGTTTGCTGCGGCTATATGGGACAAGGAAAAGCAGGTATTTTATTTATTCAGAGATCGCTCAGGTATAAAGCCGCTATATATATCTATGAAAGATGGCGGTCTCATTTTTGGTTCGGAAATTAAGGCGCTTCATCAACATTCTCACGTAGATCGCATCGTTCAGCCAGAAGCTGTGATGAGTTATTTATCCTTTCGTTATTCAATCGGAGAGCAGACCTTCTTTAAAGGGATTCAAAAGCTTCCTCCCGGTTCCTTTTTGAAAATGGATAGAAAAGGGGTTATCCAGGCATCTTATTGGAATTACCCCTTGCCTTCTGATGAACCGGATAGGGGAACTGATTATTACGAAAAGACATTGTTTGAATTGCTCGATGACAGTGTACAAAAGCAGCTAGTCTCAGATGTGCCTGTTGGTGCTTTTTTAAGCGGGGGTGTTGACTCTACTTCGATTGTTGCACTGATGGCAAAACACACAAAGGAAGAGATTCATTGCTTTTCCACTAGCTTTGAAGAAGAAGGTTTTTCTGAAAAGCCGTATGCAGAGTTAGCGGCTAAACAATATGGTGTGAGACTTCACTCCCATCAAATGAGTGAAGAGGAGTACTTTCGGTTATTGCCTGACGTTGTGAAAAGGCGTGATCACCCCATTTCAATTCCACATGAAGTGGCGTTTTACCGCATGTCACAGGAAGCAAAAAAATACGTATCTGTTGTTTTATGTGGAGAAGGAGCGGATGAATTATTTGCTGGCTATGGACGTATTTTCAGGAGTCCTTCAGATTGGAGAAAGATTCTTTTACTCCAAAAAAGCAACTTATTCTCACCAATTTTATCTAGGCTTCTGTTTGATCAAGCATATCGTCATGATGAATTGCAACGATTTATCCATTTAGACAATGAAATCGATCATTATAAAAAAAGGTATGCGTGGTTTACAGAAGAAGATAAAAAACTGCTTTTACAAGAGAAATGGACGTCATTAGATTCACATGATAGTGACATTCACCGGTTTATTACAGCATGCTTCCAAAAGATGGACGGCAAAACATATGACAATAAGCTGCTATATCAATTTCAGCAAATCCATTTGCCAAACCTCCTAGACAGATTGGATATCATGACAATGTCTCATGGCCTTGAAGCACGTGTTCCTTTTCTTGATCATCGGATCATCCAATTTGTGAATGAGATGCCTTTTAAATACAAGCTTCCTTACAAAGGTTTTCCTAGTAGACTGTCCGCTTTTTTTCAATCAAGTTTGAAAACAAGTGAGAAACAGGACATCCCGAAGTTCATTTTAAAAAAGGCAATGGAAGAAACAGTAGACAAACGCATATTATATAGAAGAAAGATGGGTTTTCCCGTTCCGGTATATCACTGGATGAACAAAAGGCTAAAACAAATAGAGGAGCAACTTCTTGATGACAGCAGTTTTGCCATTCAAATCTTTCAAAAGAAACCACTAGAGCAATTTTTAAAGCATTACAGCAACCACGATTCTAAAAATGGGATGGATCAAAAGGTATGGATGCTCTACAATTTAGAATTATGGCATGATCATTATATTAAATCAGAAGAAAACGCAGTGCTGGCCGGCTATTAAAACAAGCTGGTCTTTTTTGATCTCACAAGACATATACAGTAATGAGAGGAAGTGATGCGCTTTTGAGGCTAAGTGAGTTGTCAGGAAAAGAAATTGTCGATATTAAAAGAGCGGAACGGCTAGGCGTGCTTGGCCAAACCGACCTGGAGATCAATGAAAAAGATGGTCAAATTACAGCACTCATCATTCCTTCCGTTAAATGGTTTGGCTTCAGAAAGCAAGGAAATGATATCCGCGTTCCGTGGCATCACATTCAAAAAATAGGTTCAGATATGATTATTCTCGATGTGCCTGAAGAACTTCAGCCATATGGAGATGAAGAGCACCCATCATAAATGGCGTGCTCTTTTTCTTTTCTCTTTGAAATGTTCACAGCCTGAATCCTCTCCTCATATGCTGAAAGGGAGATGAAGATGATACAACAGACTTTGTTAAATAAAGAAGGTGAACGAACAGTATGTTGAGCGGTTTAACGATTGCGGTTATCGGAGGAGATGCCAGACAGCTTGAGATCATCCGAAAACTGTCAGAGCAGCATGCCAAAGTATTTCTCGTCGGATTTGACCAGCTTGATCATGGGTTTATTGGGGCTGAAAAACTCAAAATGTCTGAAGTGGCATTTGAAGAAGTTGATAGCATTATTCTCCCAGTATCGGCAACAACAGATGAAGGCGTCGTTGCCACTGTCTTCTCGAATGAGAAAGTCGTGCTAGACCCTAAATATTTAGAAAGAACCCCTACAAATTGCATCCTCTATTCAGGTATATCAAATCCGTACTTAGACAATTTGAGCAAAAAGGTAAACAGAAAACTCGTGAAGCTATTTGAACGAGATGACATTGCCATCTATAACTCCATTCCAACGGTTGAAGGGATCATCATGATGGCTATTCAGCAAACCGATTACACCATTCACGGATCACGCGTGATGGTACTTGGGCTTGGGAGAACAGGGTTAACCATTGCGCGAACATTTAGCGCACTAGGTGCTAAAGTCAAAGTGGGTGCCGAGGATACGGCTCATTTGGCACGTATTTTTGAAATGGGACTACAGCCGTTTTCCGTAGAACAATTAAAGGATGAAGTAAGAGAGATCGACATTGTCATTAATACAATTCCAAGTATGGTGCTAAATTCATCTGTCATTGTCCATATGACACCCAAAACGCTCATCTTAGATATTGCGTCGCGTCCAGGTGGAACTGATTTTGATTTTGCACAAAAGCATGGCGTGAAGGCACTTTTAGCTCCTGGGCTTCCTGGGATTGTCGCACCAAAAACAGCTGGGCAAATCATTGCAAAAGTACTCTCAGGCCTGTTAAGTGAGCTCGCTGAGGAAAAAAGGAGGACGTAAATATGACATCATTCAAAGGGAAAAGAATTGGTTTTGGGCTAACAGGCTCCCATTGTACGTACGATGCAGTATATCCGCAAATTGAAGAACTCGTTGAGAAAGGAGCGGAAGTACGCCCAATCGTCTCATATACTGTTCAATCTACTAATACAAGATTTGGAGACGGAGCAGAATGGATTGATCGAATTGAGAAGCTTACTGGTCATCAAGCGATTGACACTATTGTAAAAGCAGAGCCGCTTGGCCCAAAATTGCCTCTTGATTGTATGATCATTGCACCGCTGACAGGAAATTCGATGGCGAAGTTTGCAAATGCAATGACAGATAGCCCCGTACTCATGGCTGCAAAAGCGACCATTCGAAATCACAGACCGGTTGTTCTCGGTATTTCAACCAATGATGCACTTGGTTTAAACGGCACAAACTTAATGAGGCTCATGTCGACGAAAAATATCTTCTTCATTCCATTTGGGCAGGATGATCCCTTCAAAAAACCAACATCAATGGTAGCAAACATGAATCTTTTATCAAAAACGGTAGAAGCAGCTCTTGAACATCAGCAGATTCAGCCAATTTTAATTGGCTCAAATAAAGAATAGTACCATTAGAAAATCTAGAAAGATTCAAAAAAATATCCCTCAAGCCTTGCTTTTCTATGGTAAAATAAAATGTAAAAAGTCATAGGATGGTCATCCGAAATGAAGAAAAAGGAAAACGGGTGAGTCGGAAGGAGTTTTACTGATGGGAAGAGGATTACATGTAGCTGTAGTTGGAGCGACTGGAGCTGTCGGTCAACAAATGTTAAGAACACTTGCTGACAGAAATTTTGAAATGGATACACTTACTCTACTATCCTCAAAACGTTCTGCTGGAACAACAATTACATTCAGAGGGCAAGAGTATACAGTTCAAGAGGCAACACCAGAAAGCTTTGAAGGGGTAAATATTGCATTGTTTAGTGCTGGAGGTAGTGTTTCTAAAGCACTTGCTCCTGAAGCTGTCAAACGAGGCGCTATTGTCGTTGATAATACAAGCGCTTTTCGTATGGATGAAAATACTCCTCTTATCGTACCAGAGGTAAACGAAAAAGATTTGCATGATCATAACGGCATTATCGCAAATCCAAACTGTTCAACAATTCAAATGGTCGCAACGTTAGAGCCACTTCGTCAGGCATATGGTCTGAAGAAGGTGATTGTTTCCACATACCAAGCTGTATCAGGTGCGGGACACGAAGCAATCGAAGAGCTTTATAGCCAAACAGCAGCCATTTTAAATAAAGAAGATGTGAAACCTGAAGTAATGCCTGTAAAAGGCGACGAAAAACATTATCAAATTGCTTTTAATGCGATTCCGCAAATTGATAAATTCCAAGACAATGGCTATACATTTGAAGAAATGAAAATGATCAATGAAACGAAAAAAATTATGCATATGCCTGAATTAGAAGTTGCGGCTACGTGCGTCAGACTTCCAATTGAAACAGGCCATTCTGAATCGATCTATATTGAACTGGATTCAAATGATGCAACCGTTGAACAAGTGAAATCGATTTTAAAAGATGCCCCAGGCATCACACTTCAAGACGATCCTACCAAGCAAATTTATCCAATGCCAGCAGCTGCTGTAGGCAAAAATGATATATTTGTGGGCCGGATTCGGAAGGATTTGGATCGTCCAAACGGGTTCCATTTATGGGTTGTATCTGATAACCTGCTAAAAGGTGCTGCATGGAACTCTGTTCAAATTGCAGAAAGCTTAAAGGCACTCAACTTAGTATAAAAATCGATGGATGATGAGGACGAACAGAAGAGAGTTAGGCATCTTTCGCCTGCTCTCTTCTGTTACGTCAGAATGAACTTGGAGTGAAAACAGTGAAGATAATTGTCCAAAAGTTTGGTGGTACTTCCATCAAAGATGATAACGGTAGAAAAAGAGCGCTCTTGCACATTCAATCAGCAAAGGAAAAGGGCTATAAATCTGTCGTCGTCGTATCAGCAATGGGCAGAAAAGGTGACCCATATGCCACTGATACACTACTTGACCTTTTATATGGAGATAAAAATCAAATATCTAATCGGGAAAAGGATTTAATCGTATCATGCGGAGAAAACATCTCTTCTGTCGTATTCTCAAGTATGCTTGTTGAAAATGGTCTTAAGTCAGTAGCCATGACAGGTGCGCAGGCAGGTTTTGTGACAAATCAGGATCATACAAATGCAAAGATCACAGATATGAGAACGGATCGACTCGTTGCGGCACTTTCAGAACATGATGTTGTTGTTGTAGCAGGTTTCCAAGGAGCAGCTAAAAATGGCGATGTAACCACAATTGGAAGAGGTGGAAGTGATACATCAGCCGCTGCGTTAGGTGCTGCTTTACAAGCTGATTTCATTGACATTTTCACTGATGTAGAAGGTGTCATGACCGCTGATCCTCGCATTGTCAAAAATGCCAAGCCGCTACGTGTTGTCACATACACAGAAATTTGCAACCTGGCATATCAAGGGGCAAAGGTCATCCACCCACGTGCTGTCGAAATCGCCATGCAAGCAAAAGTACCAATGAGGGTCCGCTCAACATATTCTAATAATGAGGGAACACTTGTTACCTCTCATTATTCAGAAAAAATGAGCCATGATGTGTATGATCGTCTCATTACAGGTATAGCGCATGTCAATGATGTCACGCAACTTAAAGTCCCTGCAAAAGAAGGGCAATACAGCGTGCAAACTGAGGTCTTTAAAGCCATGGCAAATGCAGGGATCAGTGTCGATTTCTTTAACATTACGCCAAGTGAAATTGTTTATACAGTTACGGGTGCAATGACTGAAAAAGCAACAGTGATTCTGCAAAAACTTGGTTATACCCCGCAGGTGACAAAAAGCTGTGCAAAAGTGTCTGCAGTAGGAGCTGGTATTATGGGCGTTCCAGGCGTCACATCCAAAATTGTATCTGCACTGTCAGATAAAAATATTCCAATCTTACAGTCTGCTGACAGCCATACGACCATTTGGGTATTGGTACATGAAGCAAATATGGCAACCGCTGTTAATGCACTGCATGAAGTGTTTGAACTTTCAAGATAAATGTGATTGAATCATGATGAGGTGAAAAAAATGAATTTCGGAAATATCGCAACAGCTATGATTACACCTTTTGATAAAAAAGGTAACATTGATTTCCAAAAATTATCAATTTTAATTGATTACTTACTAAAAAACGGGAGCGACTCCCTTGTTGTAGCAGGAACAACAGGGGAATCACCAACCTTATCCACAGAAGAAAAAGTAGCGCTTTTTCAGCAATCGGTTAAACTCGCAAATGGTCGTTGTAAAATCATTGCAGGAACAGGCAGTAACAATACAAATGCGTCAATTAAACTGACGAAAAAAGCAGAAGAAGCAGGCGTTGATGCAGTGATGCTTGTCGTACCTTATTACAACAAGCCATCACAGGAAGGCATGTATGCACACTTTAAAGCGATTGCCGAGTCTACATCTCTTCCTGTTATGCTGTACAATGTACCTGGAAGAACGGCTGCATCACTTGCACCCGAAACAACCATTAAACTTGCGCAAATTCCAAATATTGTCGCCGTTAAAGAAGCAAGTGGTGATTTAGATGCAATCACAAAAATCATCTCTGAAACAACGGAAGACTTCGACGTGTACTCAGGTGACGATAGCCTGACACTACCTGCTGTTGCAGTTGGAGCTAAAGGTGTTGTATCTGTTGCATCACATATTGTCGGTCTTGATATGCAGCAAATGCTGAAATGTTATGCATCTGGTCAAACGGCAAATGCAGCGCTCATTCACCAAAAGCTACTCCCGGTGATGAAACAGCTTTTCTCAGCACCGAATCCGACGCCAGTCAAAACGGCACTTCAGTTAAAAGGGCTAGATGTTGGTTCTGTTCGCCTCCCTCTCTTGTCATTGTCTGAAGAAGAAAGACTTAATTTAAGCAGTGTATTAAACAGCTTGTAACACAAAACACAGACATAGCGGTCATTCTCAGATGCCCTTGAGTTTGACCGTTTTTTGTACATAAACACTTTCTTAAAATGTGACTTCATCTTGTTTTCTATTTTTAGATTCAGTTATAATAGCAATAAGCGATGATGGACGGGCTAGAGACTAGGAGGATTAGAAATTTGAAAAAGAAAAATACAGAGAACGTAAGAATTATTGCACTTGGAGGCGTAGGGGAGATCGGCAAAAATTTATATGTCATTGAGATTGATACTGACATATATGTTGTTGATGCTGGCCTCATGCATCCAGAAAATGAAATGCTTGGTATCGATGTCGTCATTCCCGATATTTCTTATTTAACTGAACGGGCTGATCGGGTAAAAGCAATATTTCTTACCCACGGACATGATGAAGCAATCGGAGGCGTTTTCCATTGCTTAAGCAAATTATCTGTTCCGGTTTACGGAACAAAGCTCACGCTTGCTTTGCTAAGAGAGAAACTGAAACAATACGGTTTCCATCAAAAAGCTGATTTGCGAGAGGTACACGCGAAATCTGTGATTACATTTGAAACAACAAAAGTATCATTTTTCAGAACGAATCACAGTATCCCTGATTCAGTTGGAATCAGCTTCAAAACATCTCTTGGATCTATTGTATGCACAGGTGATTTTAAATTTGATCAAACCCCAGCGCTTAACCAAGCTTGTGACATCGGAGAGATTGCGAAAATTGGCAACAATGGCGTTTTAGCATTGCTTTCAGATAGTGCCAATGCTGAAAAACCAGGCTATACACCGTCTGAGGCGCTCGTTCAAGACGAAATTTCCAATGCGATGTACAATGCAGAAAATCGTGTCATTGTCGCCGTATCTGCGTCAAATATTCACCGGGTGCAACAGGTTATTAATGCAAGCGCTCAAAACGGTCGTAAGCTTGCCGTTGCAGGTAAAAATATGATGACAACCCTTCAGCTTGCGATTAAGCTTGGTTATGTGACAGCAGATGAAGAGATCTTCGTCCCTGTTCAAGAAGTGAAAAAGATGGCAAAAGATGAGGTTGTGGTTTTAACAGCTGGTAGTCATGGAGAACCACTTGCCGCACTGACAAAAATGGCGAAGCAAAATCATAAACAACTCCATATTGAAAAAGGTGATACAGTTGTCATTGCGTCAACACCGACACCTGGTCAAGAATTAATTTATTCAAAGACCGTTGACTTTCTCACAAGAAGCGGTGCACAGGTCATCTTTGCTCAAAAGCGTGTTCATGTGTCAGGACACGGCTGTCAAGAAGAGCTGAAATTGATGCTTAATTTGCTGAAACCGAAATATTTAATTCCAGTAAACGGCGAATATCGCATGCAAAAAGCACATTCACGAATTGCAGAAGAAATCGGCATGAAACGAAGCGATATTTTCCTGATTGATAAAGGAGATGTCGTTGAATTTAGAGGACAAAATGTAAAAATTGGTGACAAAGTGCATCAAGGTAACATTCTCATTGACGGACTTGGCGTAGGAGACATTGGCAATATTGTGTTACGTGACCGTCGCCTTTTATCACAAGATGGTATCTTAATTGTTGTAATTACACTCGACAAGCAGAAGAAACAACTCATTTCTGGACCTGAAATTATCACAAGAGGTTTCGTCTATGTAAGGGAATCAGAAGAACTGATTGTCCAAGCAACAGAGCTAGTCCACAATGTTGCGAAAGAGCAGACGGAAAATGCGATTGTTGAATGGTCTACATTAAAGCAATCAATGAGAGATGTCTTAAACCAGTTCCTTTATGAAAAAACAAAACGTAAACCGATGATCATCCCAATCATCATGGAAGTATAATACAAAAAGACCGAAGAGCCCTGCTCTACGGTCTTTTTTTGTCTTGATAACCTTCATGGATTGAATGGCTCTATCTTGTTCATAATATGATAAGAGATCAAGGAAAGGATTGAAACAGATGGATGAACAGAACGAACAGCAAAATGACAGTAAGCCAGCAGAAAAAGATAGCATTCTGAGCAAAATTCAGCAACTTGGCGAAACAGCTGTCCCGCAGTTGCCTCAAGATACGAACATACACTGTCTGACGATCATTGGACAAATCGAAGGCCATGTTCAGCTTCCGCCACAAAATAAAACCACTAAATATGAACATGTCATCCCACAAATCGTTGCAGTTGAACAAAATCCAAAAATCGAAGGTCTTTTAATTATTTTAAATACAGTAGGAGGAGATGTTGAAGCAGGACTTGCCATTGCTGAAATGTTAGCATCTTTATCAAAACCAACCGTTTCAATTGTGCTTGGAGGCGGGCATTCAATTGGCGTACCTATAGCTGTCTCCTGTGATTATTCCTACATTGCCGAAACAGCGACAATGACCATCCATCCTGTCCGCTTAACAGGTCTTGTCATTGGTGTGCCGCAAACATTTGAATACTTAGATAAAATGCAAGAGAGAGTCGTCAACTTTGTCACAAGCCATTCCGATATTACAGAAGAAAAATTCAAGGAACTCATGTTTTCAAAAGGAAATCTAACCCGAGATATCGGAACGAATGTTGTTGGTCATGAAGCAGCGGAATATGGCATGATAAATGAAGTAGGCGGTGTTGGGCAAGCGATCAGAAAATTGAATGAACTGATCTCCCAGCGAGGTATTGAGAAAGAGGGGCTGATCCAATGATTTTGTATACTCCGATGCCACATGAAGCCATTTATCCAGATCAGAAAGAAACGGAACGTTCTTTAAAACAAGTTCAAATTGACGGAGTACCAGTCATGATTGAGATGAAAGAGGACGAGGCTGAGATTGTTCAAGTGCTGAGTACAAATCCGATGGATTTTTTGAATCAAAACCTAGCACCAGGTCAAAGAGTGAAGTTACAATTGAGCCTGAATCAAACCATCTCAGAATGAGAATTCTATGCTATAATAAAGGGAAAACTTACAACAAGTTGCAGCCAAAATCAGGCTGCTTTCTTTCTGATCTTGAGTAGGTTTTATTTTCTTTCGTAGTAAGGTGATGAATATGGCAAAAAAGAGAAAACGAAAAACACGAAAAAAACAAAATAAACAACTTAAATTAAAATACGAATTAAATGGGTTAGTCTGTATTGCCATAGCGATTATCGCCATTTTGCAGTTAGGTGTCGTTGGACAAACCTTTGTTCATTTATTTCGATTTTTTGCAGGAGAATGGTTTATTCTCTGCCTCATCGGATTATTAATTTTCGGAGTGACGATCTTCTGGAAAAAGCAAATTCCAGATGTGTTGACGAGAAGGAAGGCAGGGCTTTACTGTATGATTGCAAGCATCCTGCTTCTATCACATGTGAAGCTATTTCAGCATTTATCAGCCTCCGGTGCGATAGGCTCTCAAAGTGTTATCCGAAATACGTTTGAACTCTTTTTAATGGACATGAAAGGAGAGACTGGATCACCAGATTTAGGTGGGGGAATGATTGGAGCGGTATTATTTGCTGCCTCCTACTTTTTGTTTGCACAAGCAGGCTCTCAAATCATGGCGATTGTTCTTATGCTCATTGGGATTGTTCTCATCACGAATCGCTCTCTGCAAGAGATAGTGAAAAAAGTAACGATTCCACTCTCACGGTTTTTCGTTTCACAGTGGCAAGCATTTGTCCAGGACATGAAGGACATGAGGCAAGCTAAAAAACAATCGAATCAACAACCAGTTCAAAAAAAGAAACGATCATCGGGGCGTCAACCAGAGGAAGACGATCAAGTGATCATACAGGAAGAACGATCCATCTCTGAAGAAAGTCAGCCAATTATCTCCAGCTTTGCTGATCGAGATGATTTAATGAACCGTTCAGCCTATGTGGAGAAGAAACAAACGCAAGCTGCGGAGCCACTTGAAGAAATAGAGCATACGCAGCAAAGTGTAGCAACTGAGCCGAAAGAGGTTCCGCCTATCACTTTTACTGAGCTTGAGAATAAAGATTATGAGCTACCTTCTCTTGATATTTTGGCAGAACCACAGCATTCCGGACAGCAAACAGATAAGAAAAATATTTATGAAAATGCGAGAAAGCTTGAGACGACCTTTCAGAGTTTTGGTGTAAAGGCTAAAGTAACACAAGTCCACCTTGGACCAGCCGTCACTAAATATGAAGTATATCCAGATGTAGGAGTAAAGGTCAGTAAAATTGTCAATTTAAGTGATGACCTTGCGCTTGCACTTGCAGCAAAAGATATTAGAATTGAAGCACCAATCCCAGGCAAATCAGCGATTGGTATTGAAGTACCGAACGCTGAAATTGCGATGGTCTCATTAAAAGAGGTGCTAGAATCAAAGCTAAACGATCGTCCGAATGCAAAGTTACTGATTGGACTAGGTCGAAATATTTCAGGTGAAGCAGTGCTTGCCGAATTGAACAAGATGCCTCATTTACTCGTGGCAGGTTCAACAGGAAGCGGGAAAAGCGTATGTATCAATGGCATTATTACAAGCATCTTGATGCGGGCAAAACCGCATGAAGTCAAAATGATGATGATTGATCCAAAAATGGTTGAGCTTAACGTCTATAATGGCATACCGCATCTTTTGGCACCAGTTGTAACTGATCCGAAAAAAGCCTCACAAGCATTAAAGAAAGTTGTAAATGAAATGGAGCGTCGCTATGAGCTCTTTTCACATACAGGTACACGTAATATTGAAGGCTACAATGATCATATTAAACGAATGAATAGTGAAGAAGAAGCAAAGCAACCAGAGCTTCCATATATCGTTGTCATTGTCGATGAGCTTGCAGATTTAATGATGGTGGCATCTTCAGATGTGGAAGATTCCATTACAAGGCTTTCACAAATGGCTCGTGCTGCGGGAATTCATTTAATCATTGCTACACAAAGACCATCCGTTGACGTCATTACAGGGGTCATAAAGGCGAATATCCCGTCAAGAATTGCGTTTAGTGTCTCCTCCCAAACCGATTCAAGAACCATTCTTGATATGGGCGGGGCAGAAAAACTACTTGGCAGAGGGGACATGCTCTTCCTCCCTGTTGGTGCGAACAAACCAGTCCGTGTCCAAGGTGCTTTTCTATCTGATGAAGAAGTCGAGCATATAGTAGACCATGTGATTACACAGCAAAAAGCGCAATATCAAGAGGAAATGATCCCAACTGAAGAAACACAGGAGCAGCTAGCTGAAGTAACGGATGACCTTTACGATGAGGCAGTAGAACTCATTATTGGCATGCAAACAGCGTCTGTCTCTATGCTACAAAGAAGATTTCGTATAGGTTATACAAGGGCGGCACGGCTAATTGATGCCATGGAAGAAAGAGGCGTAGTCGGCCCATATGAAGGAAGTAAGCCAAGGGAAGTTCTTCTTTCAAAAGAACAATATGATGAGCTCTCTTCGTAAGACGAAGAGAGCTTTGCTTAACAATAAATTCATTATGTAAACTAAATGTCAGACTATTTATTTATTTTCAAAAACATGATATAGTTATTTTCATCTTATCTCAAATCAAAGATTTCTCATCTTATCATTTGCATTGATTAGACGGAGGGAAAACATGTCTACCAAAACAGACAATCGCCATTTATATTTGAAAGTGATTGACCGCATTAAAGAGGATATTCAAACGGGTGTGTATGCTGAAAAGGAAAAGCTACCTTCAGAATTTGAACTGTCGAAGCTTTTAGGGGTGAGCAGAGCAACACTAAGGGAAGCACTCCGTGTATTAGAAGAAGAGAAGTACTTAATCAGAAGACATGGTGTGGGCACATTCGTAAACCCTAGACCACTTTTTTCTACGGGCATTGAACAGCTCTCAAGTGTGACAAAAATGATTGAACAGGTGAATATGACGCCTGGAACGATCTTTTTATCCTCGCAAGAAGGAGAGCCCACAGAAAACGATTTGATGCGCTTTCAGTGTGAGGAGTCAGATGGCATCTTTTCAATGGAGCGAGTAAGGACTGCGGATGGACAGCCTGTTGTCTACTGTCTAGACAAAATTCCTGTCAAACATTTACCATCCTCATTTACACACGAGGAAGAATCCCTTTTTGAATTATTTGGACGTGAGCCTCACAGTGGGATTAAATATGCTGTCGCTGATATTGAACCGATTGGTTATCATGATCAAGCCTCACCGATATTAGAGTGTGACCCAGAGACAGCCCTCTTATTACTGAAACAAATGCACTACGATCAGGATGACCAACCTGTCTTATACTCCCTCAACTATTTTCGGGCAGATAAATTCAGCTTTCATGTCATTCGAAAACGTTTTTAATGAAGCAGGCGCTTGCTAGAGCGGTTGCTTTTTTGTTTTGTCTGCTCATACATAATAAACCCCAAACATGCCACAATAAGAGATAACAGTATATAGAATTGGGTGAATGATGTTGGGCGGGAAAACAGTCAGTAAAAAGAATATTATTGCATTATCGTCAGTGCCTTTAATCATGACACTTGGTAACTCAATGTTAATACCGGTACTACCCGAAATTGAAAAAAGGCTATCCATTACTTCCTTTCAAGTATCTTTAATCATTACGGTCTATTCAGTCGTCGCTATTTTATGTATTCCAATAGCAGGTTACTTATCAGACCGAATCGGAAGAAAAAAAGTGCTTCTTCCATGTCTTTTAATTGCTGGTTTAGGAGGAGCTGTGGCTGCTTTCGCCTCAACGATCACGAAGGATCCTTATATGTGGATTTTATTTGGTAGGGTGCTTCAAGGAGTTGGTTCAGCTGGAGCAGCTCCAATTGTCATGCCATTTATCGGGGATTTATATCATAATGATGAAGAAGTCAGTGCCGGCCTTGGCGCAATCGAAACATCAAACACCGCAGGAAAAGTACTAAGTCCGATCATCGGCGCTTCACTTGCTCTATGGGTGTGGTACATGCCCTTTTGGTTTATCCCATTTTTTTCTGTCATCAGCTTTTTAATGGTATTGTTCATGGTTGATTCGGCAAAGAAAAATGAAGAACCTCCTTCATTCGGAGAATTTATTAAATCAACGAAAACCATTTTTAAACACAATGGACGCTGGCTTTACTCCATTTTTGCAATTGGTGGTTTTATCATGTTTCTTCTATTTGGCGTGCTATTTTATTTGTCGGATAATTTAGAAACCGCTTATCAAATCAAAGGTGTGATGAAAGGTCTTCTTCTCAGCATTCCGCTTCTATTTTTATCGATCAGCTCCTTTATTGCAGGTAAAACAATTGGAAATGAAAAAGGAAAAATGAGAGTTTTTTTAATCGTAGGAATGGCGTTACTTTCCATTTCTTATATTTTGCTATGGTGGAATCACAGCTTTTACTCATTATTTATCTGTTTAAGTGTAGGAGGAACTGGTATTGGAATTGTCTTACCTGCCCTTGATGCCCTCATTACAGAAGGTATCGAAAAAGAACAATGCGGAACCATCACCTCATTTTATAGTAGTATGCGGTTTATTGGCGTGGCACTTGGCCCACCAATCTTTGCTTATTTAATGGATAAAGGTGATTCAATTGTCTTTATTTTATCGACAATTTGTAGCTTGATTTCATTATTTTTGGTCCTTTTCTTTATACAACCAGATGAGAATGATGAGAGTGAACAACTTAAAACGGTTTAATATAGAAAAAAGACGGCAATTTGCCCTCTTTTTTCTTGTTTTAAATTGACATGTAAAATTTTGATAGTTAAACTAATGTATAGTAATATATATAAAAATATTCCATTAGGGGGTGCAATGATTTTCTGTCTTCAGAAGATAGAAGAAATGTTCGTGTATGATTCATTTTATTATATCTGTACTTCTTCAAAACACGAAAGAAAAGTGAATATGTCATCATGCCATTAGCACGAAAAAGGAGTCGCAGCCATCACCTTCATACACGCTCATGAAACAGAGGAGATTTAAGAATTAGAAGGAGCCTGAAGCAGCTATGTTGCAAATAATTAAAGCAAGATGGATTGTATTAGTGGTGTGGATAATGACAGCAGTCATCCTGTTTATTTCTGCGCCCGATTTAGAGGAATTAACGAGAGAAAAAGGGCAATTGAAGGTTCCGGAGGGGACACCTACAGCTGATGCGTTACATTTATTGGATAAATTATCAGATAATGGTGGTAAAAAAGACACTGGTGTTATCGTCTTCTCCGAAAAAAAACTATTTCCCGCAAAAGAGAAGGAGCTGAAAGAGGCTTTAGCAACACTCATTGAGCATGCCCCGACACTCCACATTAACGGAATTACTTCTTATTTCAATGAAGATCCGGATATTCAAAAACAACTTTTATCAAAAGATAAAAGCACCCTTCTCGTGCCATTCAAATTCGATCACAACGAAAAAAAAGCAGTGAGGGTGAAAGAGGACATTGAGGAAGTCTTAAAGCCTTACGATGTCTCATTTGAAATGACAGGTCAAAAATTCGTGGATGCAGATGTGATTAAAAGCTCTCAACAAGGTCTGAAGAAAACTGAACTTATAACGATTGTTTTTATTTTCTTTATTTTAATAATTGTGTTCAGATCTATTTTATCACCTGTTGTACCACTTTTGACGATTGGCATTTCGTATGCAGTAAGTCGGTCCATAGTGGCTTTTCTTGTAGAATTTGCTGATTTTCCTCTATCAAACTTCACTCAAATCTTTATGGTAGCCATTATGTTCGGTATTGGAACAGACTATTGCATTCTTCTCTTAAGCCGTTTTAAAGAGGAGTTAGGGCATGGGCGCGATGTACAAGAATCAATCATCATCACCTACAAATCTGCTGGAAAAACTGTACTATTCAGTGGACTAGCTGTATTAGTCGGCTTCTCAAGTATTGGATTTGCCAAGTTTCAGCTTTATCAATCGGCTGTTAGTGTCGCAGTCGGGGTAGGGGTTTTACTTATTGCCCTTCTAACCATTGTCCCGTTTTTTATGTCGATCTTTGGGAAATCATTATTCTGGCCGTCAAAACGAGAAAATATCAGTCATCCCCAAAGCAAAGTATGGGAATTTGCCGGTAGAATTACATTTAAGAGACCACTTTTAAGTCTTGGGGTAGTTGGATTGATAACAATACCGCCTATTCTGATGTATGATGGAACGCTTTCCTATAACAGCCTAAATGAAATCGGTACAAAATATGAATCGGTTCGAGCATTTGAAACGATTTCAGCTCAATTTGGAGAAGGAGAAGCACTACCGCTAAATGTCATCATCCAAAACGATGCAAAGCTAGATAATCAGAAATATATCATCATTATTGAGAAATTAAGCCGCAAGTTAAATGACATTAAAGAAGTCAAATCAGTTCGTAGTGTCACAAGGCCAGTTGGAGATGGTCTAAGCCAGTTATACGTGACATCTCAGGCCAAAGAGCTTGGTGGTGAGCTAGGGAAAGGTCATCATGGAATTGGCAAAATATCCGATGGACTAAATGAAACCAATCAAGCGATTATCAAGCAGAAGCCTAAAATTAAGGAATCAACTAAAGGGATTGATAGACTCATAAATGGCACAAAAGCAATAAAAAGTGGCATTGGTGAAGTCAAAGAGTCACTTGTTGCCCTTGAAGATGGTGTAAATCGCAGCAAAGATGGCGTCGATACCATTCGTAAAAAAATTAAAAATGCAAAAGTGGAGCTTGAACGTGAATATGAAAGCAGTCAAACGATGCTAAACGAGTTTAAAGCGATGGTCAACACGCTTCAACGCAGTACCGAATCAAACAAAAAATTGATAGAAACGTTAAAAAACGCAAAAAAATCTTATGGCAATCTTCCGTTTGAAAGCTTGGAAGCAGATATCCCACAATTAAAAGACATGGAAGAATATAAGGAAATAAAAAATACCTTTAATGAAACAAAACTGGTCATTGACCAAGTATCCCAAGAAATTAGTTTATATGAAAATGAAGCAGCTATTCTTGAAAAAAATCTAGCTAATGCTGACCAAGTCATCGTATCCATTTCAAGTAAACAAAAAGAAATCAAACAGCAAATACAAGCACTGATGACAGGTCTTGATCAAATATACGACGGGCTTGATCAAACGAACAAAGGACAGAAACAACTTGTGAAGGAGATGCCGAAGATTGAGGATGGGGCAGATCAATTAGCAGCTGGGCAAAAAACATTAAAAGACGGGTTCAGCCAATTCTCATCTAAACTAATGCTGTTAACAGATGGCTTAGATCAAAGCATTAATGGACTTGAACAAGTGAAGAGCGGATTTGCGGAGGCTGATGATTATTTGAAGCAATTGCAAAACGCACCAGATGAAGAAGTTACAGGCTGGTTTATTCCAAAAGAAGTATTGAATCGTCAGGAGTTTCATCGCATTTTTAACACATATATGTCTTCTGATCGTAAATTGACAACATTTGAAGTCGTCTTAAATGTAAATCCATACAGCAATGAGGCGATGAAAGGTGTTGCGAAGATTGAAGAAATGCTGGATCAGTACTTGCCGACAAGCGGATTGAAAAACGCAAGCTACGGAGTTTCAGGTATATCAAGCTTAAACGTTGATTTAAAAGAAAACTCTGACAGCGATTTTACTCGAACCGTTGTTTTTATGTTAATTGGAATCTTCTTAATTTTAATTATATTATTACGTTCAATCGTTATGCCGGTTTACTTAACACTATCACTTATTTTGACGTATTTTACAGCCATAGGAATAACGGAATGGATTTTCAAAACTTTCTTCGGTTATGATGGTGTGAGCTGGGCTGTTCCATTTTTCAGTTTTGTCATCCTCGTGACCCTTGGTATTGACTACTCCATCTTCCTCATGGATCGTTTTAATGAATGGAAAGGTGAACACGTACAAGCTGCAATGATATCCGCTATGAGAAATATGGGGTCTGTTATTATTTCAGCAGTCGCCATTTTAGCTGGCACGTTTGCTGCGATGTTGCCATCAGGTGTATTGTCACTTGTTGAGATTGCAACCGTTGTACTCATCGGACTATTATTATACGCTTTCATTGTTTTACCGCTCTTTATTCCAGTCATGGTTCGCATTTTTGGAAAGTGGAATTGGTGGCCGTTCATGAGAAAATAATCATAAGCGTCTCTACCCTTGGTAGAGGCGTTTTTATTTCCTATCCTTTCCTCTGATTGATATAATGTCTATTAAATAGCTGAATGACGTATATATCAGCTATGTTCTAATACATAATAAATAGGATGAACAAAGGAGGTTTCTCATGACATACTTACAAGAGAAGACATTCAAGACATCAGGTCTGAACACACATATTGTCAGAACAGAAAAATTTAAAACAGTGACTGTTCTATTTAAATTACTTGCACCACTGTCAAAAGATGATGTAACCATGCGTTCTCTCTTCCCACATGTCCTGCTAAGAGGAACAGAGAATATGCCAAAGACAGGAGAGCTTCAGGCATATTTTGATGAATTATATGGCGCTTCTGTATCAGCTGACATGACGAAAAAAGGTGAAAATCACGTCATTACATTTCGTCTAGAGATCGCCAATGAAAAATATTTAAAAGATCAAACACCGCTTTTAGAAAAGGGCATTACACTACTAGCTGAGCTGTTATTTAAGCCCTATCTTGAAAATGGTGTATTTAGCAAATTATATGTTGATCAAGAAAAAAGAACATTAAAGCAGCGTATTCAAGCAGTATACGATGATAAAATGCGCTATTCTAACCTAAGGCTCGTACAGGAAATGTGCAAAAATGAACCATATGCCCTTCACGTGAATGGTGAGATGGAAGATATTGAAGGTATGACGCCTGAAACCCTTTTTGCAGCTTATCAGCATGCGCTCAATGAAGATCAACTGGACTTATATGTTGTTGGAGATGTAGATGAACAAGAAATAGAAGACATCGTCTCTCGCTATTTTCAAACAAAGGACAGAGCCCCGGTGAAAAAGGTGGCGAGTGCTGACAGACAAAAAACAGAGCCGAAAGAAATCATTGATGAAGAAGACGTTAAGCAAGGGAAGTTAAACATTGGCTTCCGCACAAATACAACGATTTCTGATGTTGATTACCCTGCTCTGCATGTGTTTAATGGTCTATTTGGCGGTTTTTCTCATTCAAAGCTATTTATTAATGTACGTGAGAAAGCGAGCTTAGCTTATTATGCTGTTTCAAGACTAGAAAGCTTTAAAGGGCTAATGATGGTCATGTCTGGGATTGAGGTCGCTAATTATCAGAAGGCTGTCGATATTATTAAAGAACAATTTGATGCCATGCAAAAAGGTGATTTTACTGAAGAAGCCATTGAACAAACAAAAGCCGTTGTGAAAAATCAACTACTTGAAACAATTGATACGTCCCACGGAACTGCTGAGTATTTATACCAATATGCTGTTTCACAATCCGATGAATCATTAGATTCATTTTTAGAAGCGATTGAACGTGTAACAAAAGAGGACATCATTGCAGTCGGTCAAAAAATCGAATGGGACACGACCTATTTTCTTAAAGGAACGGAGGGCGTTTCATGACAGCAAAAGTAATTGAATTCGATCAGCTCCAGGAAAAGGTTTACCATGAAAAAATGAAAAGTGGACTTGAAGTGTATGTGCTTCCGAAGCATGGATTTAACAAAACATACGCTACCTTTACAACAAAATATGGGTCTGTCGACAATGAGTTCGTCCCACTTGGCAAACAGGACATGGTTCGTGTACCTGATGGCATTGCCCATTTCCTAGAGCATAAGCTTTTTGAAAAAGAAGATGGTGATGTATTTCATACATTTAGTAAACAAGGGGCATCTGCGAATGCGTTTACAACATTTACAAGAACAGCCTATCTTTTCTCAAGCACTGCCAATGTCGAACAAAATCTTGAAACACTTATTGACTTTGTACAGGAACCATATTTTACTGAAAAAACTGTTGAAAAAGAAAAAGGCATTATTGGGCAAGAGATCAATATGTACGATGACAATCCAGACTGGCGATTGTTTTTTGGGTTAATCGAAAATCTCTATCAAGAACATCCTGTGAAAATTGACATCGCTGGAACAGTTGAGAGTATTGCACCTATTACAAAGGATCATCTATATGAATGCTATGAAACGTTTTATCATCCAAGTAATATGTTACTCTTTATTGTTGGCCCAGTTGACCCTCAAAGAATCTTAGACCAAGTGAGAGAAAACCAAGCGAAAAAGCCATTTACAGATCAACCAGACATTAAACGAAAAGAAGTAAAAGAACCTGACCAAGTGTACCGAAAAGAATTTGAAATGAAAATGAATGTACAAGGGTCAAAATGTCTTGTTGGCTTAAAAACCAAAAATCCGTATAAAACTGGGAAACAGCTCTTAAAGCATGAGCTTGGGATGAATTTAATATTAGAAGCCCTGTTTGGCAAAAGCTCTGTACAATATGAACGGATGTATGAAAACGGAATGATTGATGAAACATTCAACTATGATTATACAGAAGAAGGTGGATTTGGATTCACATCCGTTGGTGGAGATACAGATCAACCAGATGCGCTGGCGAATGAAATAAAACAAACGCTACTCAATGCAAAACGTACAATTTCTGAAGATAAGATTGAACTAGCGAGAAAGAAAAAGATCGGTAGCTTTTTAAAAGCGATGAATTCACCAGAATACATCGCAAACCAGTTCACAAGATATGCCTTTTTGGATATGAGCTTATTTGATGTCGTAACCGTACTTGAACAATTGACACTAGGCGATATACAGCAAATTCTGGAAGAAGAAATGAGCGAGGATCGAATGTCAGTTTGTAAGGTGGTACCTAAATAATCAACTACGCGTTTCACAATTTAAAGACAAACTCCGCAAAAAGGAGTTTGTCTTTTTGTGATTACAAACACTACGAAGGAGAATTTGTGACGAAAGGAAGATCATGATGAAAAAATTCTGTTTTTTTATAAGTGAAATAATTGACAGTTGTCTCGGTTATTAGTTAAACTCTTTAATAGTTCAACACTTAAACTAAAAAGGAGCAGCGTATGGAACAGCATAAAATTGCACTATTAATTCAAAGGTATGCAGATGTCTATTTAATGGTGGAAAGAAAAGTCTCAAGCTTAATTTCAGAAAAATTAGACAAAGAACTCACACTTGATCAGTATTACTCGCTTAGATATATCAATTTAAATCCTGGATGTACATCAACAGATCTTGCAATGGAATGCAATGTTAATAAAAGTGCTGTAACGTCAATGACAAACAGGCTCTTTAATAAAAACTATATGATTCGGCAGCACGATCAAGCAGATCGCAGAAACGTTCATTTATTTACCACTTCAAAGGGAAAAGAAGTAGTAAGCCGGATGGAAAAACAGCTCCAAGATCTTGTTCGCTCATATTTCATGAAATTTGAAGAACATGAAATCGAATCGTTTATTCATACGTATGAAAAATTATATCAAATGATCATCGAAGAGGAGGCACAACATTCAAATGAGAGCCATTATAAAGGGTAGATGGTTAATTTCTGCATTATGGATCGTGCTAGCAGCCGTCTTACTTATGTCAGCGCCTAGCATGGCAGACTTAACAAAGGAAAAAGGGCAGATTTCAGTTCCAGAAGGGTATCCCTCTTCATATGCAAATAACTTGCTAAAGCAAATGTCTGAAGATGGTGATACTCAAAAATCAGTGGTGATCGTTTTTCAAGGTCAACAACTCGTCAAAAATCAAGAAGTCTTATTAAAAAAAGCATTGGACATCTTAGAAGGTGACCCAGCTCTACATGTTAAAGATATCACCTCTTATTTTGAAGCAGATAAGGATAT
Organism: Bacillus sp. NPDC077027; assembly: GCF_050269555.1. Lineage (NCBI taxonomy): Bacteria > Bacillati > Bacillota > Bacilli > Caryophanales > Bacillaceae > Bacillus > Bacillus sp. NPDC077027. The sequence continues at coordinate 760,066 of NZ_JBNNIO010000003.1, forward strand.
CCAAAAACAGCTTTTATCAAAGGATAAAACAACCTTACTTGTTCCAGTTACATACGACTCGAATAAAATTAAAGCCATTGACTTTAAAGAAAAAGTAAATGAAAAACTAAAGAGCTTAAACCTGAGTTATGAAATGACCGGTCAGTCGCTCATTGACGAGGATGTTCTCGCTAGCTCTCAAGAAGGCTTAAAAAAGACAGAGTATATTACAATTGCTTTTATTTTAATTGTTTTAATTTTAGTGTTTAGATCTGCTGTTGCTCCATTTGTTCCATTGGTAGCTGTGGCACTATCATATCTTGTCAGTCAGTCAATTGTGGCATATCTAGTGAAATATATGGATTTTCCATTATCCACCTTCACACAAATTTTTATGGTTGCCATCATGTTTGGCATAGGAACAGACTATTGCATTTTGCTATTAAGTAGGTTTAAAGAAGAACTTGCTCATGGCAAGGATAAAATTGAAGCCATTATCACTACGTATAAAACAGCAGGAAAAACAGTTTTATTTAGTGGAATTGCTGTTTTAATTGGTTTTACATGTATCGGTCTTGCTCAGTTCCAGCTTTATAAATCGGCTGTTGCCGTTGCTGTCGGTGTTGCCGTGTTAATTGTGGCATTACTGACAATTGTGCCATTTTTCATGGCAGTTCTAGGAAAAGTCCTTTTTTGGCCAATCAAAGGAGATATTGGACACCCGCAATCGAAAGTGTGGGAAGCTGCCGGACGCTTTTCGTTCAAAAAACCACTCTTTAGTTTAATAATTGTCGGAATCATCACAGTTCCTCCTATCCTTATGTATAAAGGGACACTTTCCTACAACAGTCTTGATGAAATTGGCAACAAATACGAATCTGTGAGTGCGTTTAATACTATTTCAGATAAATTTGGTCCTGGTGAATCATTGCCAGCAACAGTCGTTGTGAAATCAAGTGATGCTCTTGATACAAACGAAGGGCTCATTGCCATTGAGAAATTAAGTCGAGCCATTGAGCAAACAGAGGGTGTCAGCAAAGTACGAAGCGCTACTCGCCCAGTCGGAAAGGGCCTCAGTGATCTCTATGTCAAAACACAGGCAAAGGAGCTAAACAAGGGGCTAGAATCTGGGAGCGAAGGATTAAATAAAATCAAGGATGGACTTGCAAAAGCAAGTAAATCAATAGAAGATCAAACACCACAAATCAAATCATCTGGCAAAGGGATTAATCAGCTGATTACCGGAACTGAATCCATTAAATCTGGAATTAGTGATGTGGAGAAAAACCTAAGAGAGTTACAAAAGGGAACTGATCAGAGCAAACAAGGTGTAGCTGAGGCGAAAAAACAAATTCAAGCTGCAAAAAGCGAACTGATCTCCCAAGTCGATCAGTTAAATCAATATATCAGCCTTTATAAAAACATCTCTAAAGAATTGAAAGCCGCTTTATCCCAAGTGGACAATACACAATCTGCAACAGAAGATGTGAAGACACTGCTGAATCAAACAACCAATCAATTTAAAACCCTTGAGCAGCAGCTTCCAGAAGTGAAACAAAACGAATCTTATCAGGCAATTAAAGCGTCTTATTCAGAGCTTGCTGCCGCTTTAAAAGCAGGTTCGGCACAAGCAGATAGCTATGCCAAACAAGCAAAGGAAGCGAAAAAACAGCTTGAAGCTGCCGATACATTTATTGCAAAAGCCTCACAGCAGCAAAAAGTTTATACAAATAAAATAGATCAACTGATTAATGGTCTAGACAAAATTGAAAAAGGCTTGGATCGAACCTCCAAAGGTCAAAAACAACTTGCGGATCATTTGCCTGAACTTGAAAATGGGGCAGGTAAAGTGATTGATGGCCAAAAACAAATGAAGGGAAAAGTCGAAGGTTTTGGAGATGAACTCATCAAGTTGTCAGACGGTCTAAATGTAAGTGTCGAAGGACTCGAGAAAATCTCCAGTGGTTTAATGGGTGCTGGAGATTATCTAGACCAATTAAAGAATGCACCTGATCAAGATATGGCAGGCTGGTTTATCCCAAAAGAAGTTCTAAAGAACAAAGCATTCAATCAAGTGTTTGATTCCTACATGTCTGACAATAGAAAAATCACAACAATCGATGTCATTTTAGAAAAAAATCCATATGGCAATGAAGCAATGTCAACGATTAAAGCTGTAGAAGCTTCGGTGAAACGTGTCCTGCCTGAAACCAACTTAGACGATGTTTCTTTTGGCGTGTCAGGTGTATCTAGTATGAATACTGATTTAAAGCAGCTATCTGATCAGGACTTTAACAAAACAGTTTTTTATATGATGATCGGGATTTTTCTAATTTTAGTCTTGCTGTTTCGTTCCATTGTGATGCCGCTTTATTTAGTGGCTTCTCTCATCTTGACTTACTTTACAGCAATTGGGGTAACCGAATTTATTTTCACCAACTTCTTTGGCTATCCAGGTATTAACTGGGCAGTGCCGTTCTTTGGCTTCGTCATCTTGATGGCACTTGGTGTCGATTACTCGATTTTCCTGATGGAGCGTTTTAATGAATATAAAACGAGAGATATTCAAATGGCGATGACTGAATCAATGAAAAATATGGGCTCAGTCATTATGTCTGCTGCTGTTATTTTGGCAGGGACGTTTGCAGCAATGCTTCCTTCTGGCGTTTTGTCACTGCTTCAAATTGCGACGCTTGTTTTAACGGGGCTTTTGCTATATGCTCTCATTGTTCTACCATTATTTGTACCTGTTATGGTACGTATGTTTGGTTCAGCGAACTGGTTCCCATTTAAACGAAAAGAATAATCACTAATATAAAGAAAGAAGGAACAATTATGAGTAAGTGGGCGCTTATTACTGGTGCCAGTGGTGGTATTGGGCAAGCAACAGCAAAAAAACTTGCCCAAGAAGGTTACCATTTGATTTTGCATTATCATCAAAATGAACAAGCTGCGAACAAGCTGTCAAAGTATTTAAACCAGACGTATCAGGTACAAACCAATATTGTGCAGGCAGATTTATCAGCTCTGAATGGCGCCACTGAACTTTTTCACAAGCTATCTGTTTCACCTGATGTGCTCATTTTAAATAGCGGACGAAGCCACTTTGGTCTCATGACTGACACGGAGCAAGAGACTCTCACTGAAATGGTGCAGCTTCACGTATCTAGCCCATACTTACTTACACAATTGCTCCTTCCGGCAATGATCCAAAAAAAATCCGGTTCAATTGTAGTGGTTAGTTCGATTTGGGGAGAAGCAGGCGCATCTTGTGAAGTGCTTTACAGTATGGTGAAAGGTGCGCAAAATGCTTTTATTAAAGGACTTGCGAAAGAGCTTGCACCAAGTGGGATTAGAGCAAATGCGGTTTCACCTGGAGCAGTGAAAACAAATATGATGACCCATTTCTCTATAGAAGATATTGAAATGATGGAAGATGAGATTCCGATGGGAAGGCTTGCAAGTCCTTATGAAATTGCAGATGCTATCTATTTTCTTAACTCAAACCAATCCACATACATTACTGGACAAATTTTGTCAGTCAATGGTGGCTGGTACTGTTAAAAAAGCGTGTATAATTCGTTCCTTCTTGACAAAAGCTATGGCTGTAACTCATCTTTTTCGAATGGAGGATTCGACATGTCCGTACTTGAAAACTGGGATCATTGGAAAAACTTCTTAGGTGACCGTCTAAACCATGCACAAGATAAAGGGTTGTCCGATGATACAATCTCAAACCTTGCGTATGAAATTGGGGGTTATCTTGCCAATGAAGTAGAGTCGAAAAACGAGCAGGAAAAAGTACTTGCAGACCTTTGGAGCGTTGCCTCGGAAGATGAGCAGCGTGCGATTGCAAATATAATGGTCAAGCTTGTTGAAAATAATAGCTCGCACTAACAAAAAAGAGGGGACGTGAGCCTCTCTTTTTATTTTAGCTGTTTGGCAACATTGTGCTTTCTAATTAAGAGAAAATGCTTTATGATAAAGGAAGGTAAAAATTTGCCACAATGAAGGGGGTAATATCATTTGGCAAAGTTCGAATGGTATTTTGAATATGAGATACAAGTAAACCGTCCTGGACTTTTAGGAGATATTTCTTCTTTAATGGGGATGCTTTCTATAAATATTGTCACAATTAATGGTGTGGATATCTCAAGACGTGGTATGTTGCTTCGCTGCGATAACACTGATCAGATTAAGCGCCTTGAATCCATTTTAAACACAATGGAAACGATAAAAGTAACAAAGCTGAGAGAGCCAAAGCTACGTGATCGTTTGGCTGTTCGTCATGGGAGATACATTCAGCGAGATGCAGATGATAAAAAGACGTTCCGATTTGAAAGGGACGAGCTCGGTCTTCTTGTTGATTTTATGGCAGAGCTATTTAAAAAAGAAGGCCATAAGCTGATAGGGATTCGTGGAATGCCACGTGTTGGAAAAACAGAGTCAATTGTAGCTTCCAGTGTTTGTGCGAGTAAAAGATGGCTTTTTGTCTCATCTACACTTTTAAAACAAACCATTCGCAGTCAATTAATTGCGGACGAATATAGCCCAGATAACGTATTCATTATTGATGGAATTGTCTCAACAAGAAGAGGTTCTGAAAAACATTTGCAGCTTCTTCGTGAAATTATGAGATTGCCAGCAACGAAAGTGGTTGAGCACCCAGATATTTTTATTCAAAACTCAGAATATACAATGGATGATTTCGACTATATTATTGAACTGCGTAATAATGCAGGTGAAGAGATTACATATGAACATGCTGAAGAACCACAAGTGTTTGATCATTCTGGTTTTTCAGGTTTCGACTTTTAATATGCTAATGGTAGGTGTTTGTTTTGACTGAATTAGGAAAACGGCTCATAGAAGCCAGAGAGGAAAAAGGGGTGTCGCTGGATGACCTTCAGACGGCTACTAAAATCCAAAAGCGCTATTTGCAAGCAATCGAACAAGGGAACTATGACATCATTCCAGGGAAATTTTACGTTAGAGCGTTTATTAAACAGTATGCCGAAGCCGTTGGACTGAATGCTGAACAACTATTTGAAGAATATCGTAAGGATGTGCCAAGCACATACAATGATGAGGCTTCAGATAAATTGTCCAATATTAAGCCACAAAGAGAGCTTCCAAAGCCAGCATCAAAAGCATTAGAGCTATTGCCTACTGTATTAGTGATTGCGGGTATACTTGTTGTCATTGCCATCATTTACGTAATTGTCCAAGCAGTTAATAACGATAGTGGACAAAAAAACGCTCAGAAGGTGCCAGCGCAATCTGAAACGAAATATGAAGTGTCAGAAGATTCGTCACTTGCAAAAGATCAAAAGAAAAAAGAAAAAGCAGCCTCAAGCAAGAAAAAAGATGAGGCTCAAAAAGACGACTCAACAAAAGAAGATGAAGCTATCTCCATCAAAGCGACAAAGACAGAAGGTTCTACTACAACCTATGAAGTAGCTGGAGCTAGCGAGCTGGAGTTAGAAGTTTCTGCGACTCAAGCCTCTTGGTTACGTGTAAGGGATCAGTCTGGAGAAGTTCTAAAACTTGGCGAGTTAAAAGATGGAGAGTCTTATAAAACCGATATTTCCGATCTGTCGCAAGTGGATATTCGTCTTGGAAACGCCACAGGGATTGTCATAAAAATCAATGATGAAACGCTCAAGTACGAAATTGATCCAAAAAACACAATGACACAGAACATTGTGATTGTGAATAAAGAGAAGGAAAAGTCATCTTAAGCAAGTAGATGACTTTTCTTTTGTTCACACATATACATAAAATTTGTTTATTGGAGGATTTTTAATGTTTAACTTACCAAATAAAATTACACTTTCAAGGATCGCAATGATCCCTATCTTTATGATCATTATGTTAGCACCTTTTGATTGGGGTATGATACGTTTTGGCACTGTGAGTATTGAAGTCACGCACCTAGTGGGAGCGATTTTGTTTATTGTCGCCTCTACAACAGATTGGGTGGATGGCTATTATGCACGTAAGCTAAATCTTGTTACAAATTTCGGGAAATTCCTTGACCCACTTGCAGATAAATTGCTTGTTTCTGCGGCGTTGATTATACTTGTTCATTATCACCTCACACCTGCATGGATGGCGATCGTGATCATAAGTCGCGAGTTTGCTGTGACCGGTCTTCGTCTTGTACTTGCAGGAACGGGAGAAGTTGTGGCGGCAAATATGCTTGGAAAAGTAAAGACTTGGGCACAAATCATTGCCATTTCAGCACTTCTTTTGCACAATTTACCGTTTGAACTCGTTTCATTCCCATTCGGTGATCTTGCGATGTGGGTGGCTGTATTCTTCACAGTTGTATCAGGATGGGATTATTTTGTGAAAAACTGGGAAGCACTAAAGAATTCAAACTAAAAGGGACGTGAACGCTTTGAAGTCAGAGAGAAAAGCAGAGATCATTGCAGTCGGTTCAGAACTTTTGCTAGGGCAAATTACGAATACGAATGCACAATTCATCAGCAAACAGCTAGCTGAAATGGGGGTAAATGTTTATTTCCATACAGCAGTTGGTGACAATCCAGAGCGTTTAAAACAGGCGATTCGTATCGCACAAGAGAGATCAAACTTGATCATCTTTTCTGGTGGTCTTGGACCAACAAAAGACGATCTAACAAAAGAAACGATTGCAAGCACCCTTGGAAAAGAGCTTATCTTAAACGAGGAAGCTTTTGAATCGATTGAAGACTATTTCAAAAAAACAGACCGCACCATGTCACCGAACAATCGGAAGCAGGCGCTTGTACTTGAAGGCTCTGATGTACTCGTTAACCGCTTTGGTATGGCTCCCGGCATGTTTATCAATCAAGACGATACATTTTATATGCTTCTTCCTGGTCCGCCTAGTGAGCTGCATCCGATGTTTGAAAATGAAGCCAAACCGCTTATTTTAGAGAAGCTTGGTTCAAATGAAAAAATCGTTTCAGTTGTCCTACGCTTCTTCGGTATCGGTGAATCTCAACTTGAAACGGATCTTGAAGATTTGATCGATGCGCAGACAAATCCAACAATCGCACCTCTTGCGGCTGATGGTGAAGTTACACTAAGATTAACTGCAAAACATGCTGATGAAGAGGAAACAACACGTCTTTTAAAAGAAACAGAAACAAGAATTTTAAAGCGTGTTGGTAAATACTTTTACGGATATGATGACACTTCGTTAGTTAAAGAGCTATCAAAAGCGCTTCACGAAGACAAACGAACAGTGGCTGCAGCTGAAAGTCTGACAGGTGGTCTTTTTTCTGAATGGCTTACAGATGTAAGTGGGGCGACATCCATTTTTAAAGGAAGTGTCGTCTGCTATACAAATGAAATCAAACAGCGTGTGCTTGGTTGCAAGGAAGAAACGCTTTCTACATATGGTGCTGTCAGCAGACAATGTGCCTTGGAACTAGCCGAGGGTGCGAGGACGCTAATAGGTAGCGATATTGGCATTAGTTTTACAGGAGTGGCTGGACCTGATACGCAAGAAGGACATCCTGCTGGCAAAGTATTTATTGGCCTTTCAACAAAAGAAAGCACAGAGGTCTATGAATTCATGTTTGCAGGAAGCAGGTCAGGTATTCGCAAACGAGCTGTTAAGTATGGCTGCCATCATTTGCTCAAATTATTAAAAGAAAGCTAATTTTGATTTTTAGCCGGTTTGCTCCTTTATATAATCTATTTTCTTCTAATAGAAAATAGTATTTTCTAAGATTTTCTGCCAAGAAAAAATCCGAATATGTGTTCGATTTTTTCTTGGCAAATGACTTTAAACAAGGTATAGTATAGATAGTGGAATTGATAAAGGAGGAAACAATAGAATGAGTGATCGTCAAGCAGCCTTAGATATGGCTCTTAAACAAATAGAAAAACAGTTTGGTAAAGGCTCTATTATGAAACTAGGAGAGCGAACAGATACACGTATTTCAACAGTGCCAAGTGGTTCATTAGCACTTGATACGGCACTAGGAATAGGCGGATATCCGCGTGGACGTATTATCGAAGTTTACGGTCCAGAAAGCTCTGGTAAAACAACAGTTGCTCTTCATGCAATTGCTGAAGTTCAGCAGCAGGGAGGACAAGCGGCATTTATTGATGCAGAGCACGCACTAGATCCTGTTTATGCTCAAAATCTAGGTGTAAACATCGATGAACTACTTCTATCACAGCCTGATACTGGAGAACAAGCACTTGAAATTGCTGAAGCACTTGTACGCAGTGGCGCAGTTGATATTGTTGTTATTGACTCTGTTGCCGCACTTGTTCCTAAGGCAGAAATTGAAGGGGACATGGGAGATTCACATGTAGGTCTTCAAGCGCGTCTGATGTCACAAGCACTACGTAAACTTTCTGGTGCGATTAACAAATCAAAAACAATTGCTATATTTATCAACCAAATTCGTGAAAAAGTGGGCGTTATGTTCGGAAACCCAGAAACAACTCCTGGTGGACGCGCACTCAAATTTTATTCTTCTGTTCGTTTAGAAGTTCGTCGTGCTGAGCAGCTTAAACAAGGTAACGATATTATGGGGAACAAAACAAGAATCAAAGTCGTTAAAAACAAAGTAGCTCCGCCATTCCGTATAGCAGAAGTAGACATTATGTACGGAGAAGGAATTTCCAAAGAAGGCGAAATCATTGATCTTGGAAGCGAACTAGATATTGTTCAAAAGAGTGGCGCTTGGTATTCATATCAAGAAGAACGTCTTGGACAAGGTCGAGAAAATGCCAAGCAGTTCTTGAAAGAAAACAAAGATATCCTTCTTATGATCCAAGAACAGATCAGAGAGCACTATGGTTTGGATACAAATGGAGTTAAATCAACTGAAGAAGCTCAAGAAGAAATGGAGTTAACTGACTAAAAAGACGCTGAAAAGCGTCTTTTTTTTACAATTACATGACAGCCATCATGACAAAAGATATGGGTTTGCTTCAGATAACGACTTACGCCTCAGCCTGACTAGCTTGACAAGTATTTCTGACACAATTACAATGGAAATGTATCACTTGTTTTTCTTAACATGATTGATAACTAATTAAAACTTGACAAGGGCAGTGAGGTTCTCATTCCCTGTGAAGGCCCTGTATGTTGAGACAAAAGACAATGTACATGCCGACACTTTAATTTAGTAAAACCAAGTTCATAGCAAGAGGAGGTGAAAATATGTCGCCTACGATGTTTACAATCATCTCCATTTTGCTGAGCCTAATCTGTTTAGTTGTTGGCTACTTTGTTCGTAAAACCATTGCAGAAGCAAAAATATCCGGCGCAAGAAACATGGCCGAACAAATTGTTGAAGATGCAAAGCGTGATGCGGAAGCATTGAAAAAAGAAGCACTCTTGGAAGCGAAAGATGAAATTCATTCGTTTCGTGTAGAGGCTGAGCAAGAAGTTCGTGAAAGACGTAATGAGCTTCAAAGACAAGAAAACCGTTTACTGCAAAAAGAGGAAAATCTTGATCGCAAGGACGAATCTTTAGATAAACGGGAATCCCTGTTGGAGAAGAAAGATCATTCTCTGCATGAACGACAACAACATATTGAAGAGATGGAAAGCAAAGTGGATGATATGATTCGTTTGCAGAAAGCGGAGCTAGAGCGTATTTCTAGTCTAACCCGTGATGAAGCGAAGCAAATCATTCTGGATCAGGTTGAAAATGAGCTTTCCCACGACATTGCAATCATGACGAAAGAAACTGAAAACCGAGCGAAAGAAGAGGCTGATAAAAAAGCAAAAAACATTCTTTCACTTGCGTTACAGCGTTGTGCGGCTGATCATGTAGCTGAAACAACGGTATCGGTAGTCAATCTTCCAAATGATGAGATGAAAGGTCGTATTATCGGACGTGAAGGACGAAATATCCGTACACTAGAAACATTAACGGGGATTGACCTCATCATTGATGATACGCCTGAAGCTGTTATCCTATCGGGCTTTGATCCGATTAGACGCGAAACAGCAAGGATAGCTCTCGATAAGCTAGTCCAGGATGGCCGCATTCATCCTGCACGAATTGAAGAAATGGTAGAGAAATCTCGCCGTGAAGTAGATGATTATATTCGTGAAATGGGTGAACAAACTACTTTTGAAGTAGGTGTTCATGGCCTACATCCGGATCTAATCAAAATTCTCGGTCGTTTGAAATTCCGTACAAGTTATGGACAAAATGTCTTGAAGCACTCTATGGAAGTTGCGTATTTAGCAGGTCTCATGGCTTCAGAGCTTGGAGAAGATGCGAAACTTGCAAAACGTGCAGGTCTCCTGCATGACATCGGAAAAGCCATTGACCATGAAGTCGAAGGAAGCCACGTCGAAATCGGTGTTGAGCTTGCGACGAAATATAAAGAACATCCTGTTGTGATTAACAGTATTGCATCTCACCATGGTGACCAAGAGCCGACATCTATTATTGCTGTTCTTGTAGCAGCAGCTGATGCATTGTCTGCGGCTCGCCCAGGTGCAAGAAGTGAAACACTTGAAAATTACATTCGGAGACTTGAGAAATTAGAAGATATCTCTGAATCTTATGAAGGTGTTGAAAAATCGTTTGCGATACAAGCAGGACGTGAAGTGCGAATTATGGTGAAGCCTGATTCCATTAATGATCTTGAGGCTCATCGTCTAGCAAGAGATATTCGCAAGCGAATTGAGGACGAGCTTGATTACCCTGGCCACATTAAGGTTACGGTCATTCGAGAAACTCGCGCAGTAGAGTATGCAAAATAGAGCGGTGCGCTTAGCGCCGCTTTATTTTTTTATGTAAATGTGCAACACTTAGAAGACGTTAATTTACGAAAGAAAGGATCTCAGACTACATGAAAATTTTATTTGTTGGAGATATTGTAGGTTCACCTGGTAGGGAGACCTTAAAAGAATACTTGCCAAAATTAAAGAAAAAGTATCAGCCGCACTTTACCATTGTCAATGGAGAAAATGCGGCACATGGAAAAGGACTTACAGAAAAGATTTATCGCGAACTATTACAATCAGGAGCAGACGTATTGACCATGGGGAATCACACATGGGATAAAAGAGAAATCTTTGAATTTATTGACGATGCTGCGAATATTGTACGTCCTGCCAACTTCCCAGAGGGTACACCTGGAAAAGGACTAACTTTTTTGAAGAAGCAAGGAAAAGAACTGGCTGTGATCAACTTGCAAGGCCGTACCTTTTTACCACCAATTGATTGCCCTTTTCAAAAAGTAGATGAATTGATTGCTGAGGCTATGAAGCGAACACCATACATTTTTATTGATTTTCATGCGGAAGCAACAAGTGAAAAGCAAGCAATGGGGTGGTATACGGATGGTCGAGCATCGTGTGTTGTAGGAACACATACCCATGTTCAAACAGCGGACAATCGAGTGCTACCAAAAGGGACGGCCTATATTTCTGATGTTGGTATGACAGGTCCTTATGATGGGATTTTAGGTGTGGACAGAGAAACCATTATAAAACGTTTTAAAACAAGTCTACCAGTTCGATTTGAAATTGCGGATGGCCGCACAACTTTGAGTGCAGTGATAGTAGAAATTGACGAACAGTCGAAAAAAGCTGTCAAAATTGATCGAATTTTGATTAATGATGACCATATTTTCTTTGAATAAAAATTCACATATTTATTTCAGAAAAATATTAATGAGAAAGAAGGAATATGCGCCCTCTATCGTGAATATAGTAAAAATGGAAGGTATCCTGCTATTTTTGAAAAGCATTTTGGGGATGGATTTTCAAAAATAGTAACATCTAATAATGATTGTTCTAATGAACACTCACTTATCCATTGTAAATTTAAGGGGGAGCAGAAATGGAAATTTTAAAAGTTTCAGCAAAATCAAATCCGAATTCAGTAGCGGGAGCATTAGCTGGAGTTTTGCGAGAACGCGGTGCAGCGGAAATTCAGGCGATAGGTGCTGGAGCGCTGAATCAGGCGGTAAAGGCGGTCGCAATTGCAAGGGGATTTGTTGCACCAAGCGGAGTAGATTTAATATGCATTCCTGCCTTTACTGACATTCTTATCGATGGTGAAGAAAGAACAGCGATCAAACTGATTGTTGAGCCTCGATAATTCTAATTTTATTATTTTCAACCTGCTTACATCTTGTAAGCAGGTTGTTTTTGTTTACCGAGATACATTTCTTATATAACATATTACTTTTGGAATATGGTTAAAAACTACATATGGAAGCTTGCAATTTTTCAATATGATGGTAAATTAAAATGAACAAAAAGTAGTGCACCGAAAATAAATCATTAAGCAAGTAAATCAATGTTTGAGGCTTTTCTAAAAAGAGGTAAACTAGTCTTTATTTTATTCTTTATTGTCCTCATTGCTGGTGGCTATTTGTTTATCCAACTTCCGATTCGTATGAACTAGACCGTGACAAACTAGCTGAAGACTGTTTAAGTGCATAGCTAGTGAATAGACAGTTTGGGCTCGTTACAGAGGGAATTCCGCTGGAACTAAAACAAAATCAAAAACTCATGAAAATGGTGTACCAACCATTACTTTAAAGGCGTATCCAGGCATATCAGATACACTGTACTATATGTTTCAATCTCAAAATACAGGTAACAAATTCGGCAAATCTCCTTTTAGCAAGGGGATTTGTCTTTTATTTTGAAAAAAAGTGCAGAGAAATTTCCTGACGTGATCATCTGTTCACTCAGAGAAGACACCAGTATTTACGAGGGAAAAAAGACATGTTAAAATCTGATTGGGAGAACTTTTTTACAAAAGGGGTTGTACGTCATGTGTGGAACGATGAAAGCGATTGTTAAAAAAGAAAGCGCTTACGGAGCGGTTTTGGCGCAAATGCCCATTCCTGAAATTGACGAGCATGAAGTGCTGATCAAAATTAAAGCGGCGTCAATCTGCGGAACTGATGTCCATATTTATAACTGGGATGACTGGGCAAAAAAAAGAGTGAAAGCGCCATATATTTTTGGGCATGAATTTTCAGGGGATATTGTAAAAGTGGGAAAAAGGGTCACACATGCAGCAGTAGGGGATTATGTGTCGGCTGAAACCCACCTTGTATGCAACAGGTGCTACATGTGTTTGACCGGTCAGCAGCATTTATGCAGTGAAACGAATATTTTAGGAGTTGATATTGACGGCTGTTTTGCTGAGTATGTCAAAGTGCCTGAACAAAATATTTGGCATAATCCGCCGAATATGCCGAAGGAACTTGCTTCTATTCAGGAACCATTAGGCAATGCTGTTCACACGGTACTTCATACACCGGTCTCAGGTAAATCTGTAGCCATTTTTGGCTGTGGACCAATTGGACTGATGGCTATTGCTGTAGCAAAAGCCTCAGGCGCTGTTCAAGTGATGGCAATTGACAAAAATGAATATAGATTACAATTAGCAGATCAAATGGGTGCAGATCAAATCATCCATGTGGGAAAAGAAGATCCAGTCAGTGCCATTAAACAGCTAACGCGTATGGAAGGAGCGGATGTCATTTGTGAAATGTCAGGCCATCCTACTGCTATTACACAAGCACTAGAAGCGGCAGCGAACGGGGGTAAAATCAACATTTTAAGTCTTCCAGAACGTCCAGTCGCGTTGGATATTACGAATCAAATCGTTTTTAGGGGATTAACGGTTCAAGGAATTACTGGTAGAAAGATGTTTGAAACGTGGCGACAAGTATCAGATCTTTTGAGAACAAATACGGTCGATGTACAGCCTGTCATTACACATACGTTCTCATTTGAAGACTTTGAAAAGGGATTTGACCTTATGAGAAGCGGTACTTGTGGGAAAGTCGTTCTCATTCCATAAAAACAAAGGGGGATAAAATAAATGAAAGAATTTAATTATTTACAAGACGAACTTCAGAAAATGAAAGAGGCAGGGACACATCAAACATTAAAAGAGATTGATTCAAAACAATCTTCTACCGTGACATTAAACGAAAAACCAGTCATTCAACTTTCCTCCAACAACTATTTAGGCCTCACCTCACACCCAAGACTAATGAAAGCAGCAAAAGAAGCGATTGATGAATTTGGCGCAGGAACAGGTTCAGTGCGAACAATTGCAGGGACGATGACGATGCATGAGCGTCTAGAAAAAAAGCTCGCAACGTTTAAAAAGACAGAAGCATCACTCGTATTTCAATCTGGATTTACGACCAATCAAGGGGTCCTCTCAAGCATTTTAACAAAAGATGATATTGTCATATCTGATGAGCTGAATCATGCATCCATTATCGATGGAATTAGGTTGACGAAAGCAGATAAAAAAGTGTATCAACACGCAAATATGGAAGAGCTAGAGAAAATCTTAAAAAAATCAATGAACTATCGTGCTCGCTTAATTGTGACAGACGGAGTATTTTCAATGGATGGTGACATTGCACCGCTTCCGGAGATTGTTCAATTAGCGGAAACATACGATGCATATGTGATGGTAGATGATGCTCACGCATCCGGTGTACTTGGCGAAAATGGACGTGGCACAGTGAACCATTTCAAGCTGGATGGCAGAGTGCATATTCAAGTTGGCACATTAAGTAAGGCAGTCGGTGTACTCGGCGGGTATGTAGCTGGATCGGCAGTGTTGATTGATTATTTAAAGCATAAAGCACGACCATTTTTATTTAGTACGTCTCATCCACCAGCTGTGACAAGGGCCTGTGAGGAAGCAATCGAGGTGCTTTTAGATGAACCAGAACGAATTCAAACTCTTTGGGATAACACTGCGTATTTTAAAAAGAAAATTTTGGAGCTAGGTCTTCATATTGCACCAACAGAAACACCCATTATCCCGATGATGATCGGTGATGAAGCTTTAACGTTCCGTTTTTCAAAAGCGTTAATGGAAAGAGGTGTTTTTGCACAAGGAATCGCCTTTCCAACAGTGGCAAAAGGAAAAGCTAGAATAAGAGCTATGATCACAGCAGAGCATTCAATAGAAGAACTGGATCAAGCACTTGCTATTATTGAGGAAGAGGCGAAAGCACTCGGTATTTTATCTTAAAGAGAGCGAAGGCTCTCTTTTTCTGTTGGAGGACTTTCCGATTTTAAAAAGCAAGTCTATTTTTTGCAAGAAGCGTCGTGATTGAATGAAAGGATCTATATGAATTTATTTTCAATTCATTAGAAAATAGTCTATACTGTAGGGTGGAACTTGGTTTGAAAGGAGTACAAAATCATGAATGAAGAGCAGAGAAAAGCAAGCGGACAAGTGAGTTCATCGGACAAAAAATCCGAGAAGGACTACAGTAAGTACTTTGAAGCTGTTTACATTCCACCTTCTTTAAAGGATGCAAAAAAACGGGGTAAAGAAGAAGTAGCGTATAATCAATTCAATATTGACGAGCGGTTCAAAGGTATCGGGGAAGGTCGTAAGTTTTATATTCGTACTTATGGCTGCCAAATGAATGAGCATGATACAGAAGTCATGGCCGGTATTTTTATGGCACTTGGTTATGAACCAACGAATTCAACTGAAGATGCGAATGTTATTTTACTGAACACATGTGCGATTCGTGAAAATGCTGAAAACAAAGTGTTCGGTGAGCTTGGACACTTAAAGGCGTTAAAACGCGAAAAGCCAGACTTGATTCTAGGTGTTTGTGGTTGTATGTCACAAGAGGAATCTGTCGTGAATCGTATTTTGAAAAAACATCCGTTTGTCGATTTAATCTTTGGTACACACAACATTCACCGTTTGCCAGAGCTCTTATCAGATTGCTATCTGTCAAAAGAAATGGTCATCGAAGTGTGGTCAAAAGAAGGAGATGTCATTGAAAACCTTCCAAGGGCACGCCAAGGAAAAATCAAGGGCTGGGTCAACATTATGTATGGATGCGATAAGTTCTGTACGTATTGCATTGTCCCGTATACACGTGGGAAGGAAAGAAGTCGCCATCCAGAAGAGATCATTCAAGAAGTAAGAAGACTAGCTGCAGAAGGCTATAAAGAAATTACACTTCTTGGTCAAAATGTAAATGCGTATGGCAAAGATTTTGAAGATATGACATATGGCCTTGGCCATCTGATGGATGAGCTTCGTAAAATTGATATCCCGCGTATTCGCTTTACAACAAGTCACCCACGTGATTTTGATGATCACTTGATCGATGTGCTTGCAAAAGGCGGGAATTTACTTGATCATATTCATTTGCCTGTGCAATCAGGAAGTTCAGCTGTCCTAAAACTCATGGCAAGAAAATATGATAGAGATCGTTACCTGGATCTTGTTCGGAAAATAAAAGAAGCGATGCCGAATGCATCTCTGACAACAGATATCATTGTTGGATTCCCGAATGAAACGGACGAACAATTTGAAGAAACGCTTTCACTTTATCGCGAGGTTGAATTTGATGCGGCATATACCTTCATCTACTCACCAAGAGAAGGAACACCAGCAGCAAAAATGAAAGACAATGTGCCGATGCGTGTGAAAAAAGAAAGACTTCAACGCCTAAATGCACTTGTGAATGAAATTTCCGCGAAAAAAATGAAGGAATATGAAGGGCAGACTGTCGAAGTATTAGTCGAGGGTGAAAGTAAAAATAACCCTGAAATCCTGGCCGGATATACAAGTAAAAGTAAGCTTGTGAATTTTAAAGCACCAAAAGAAGCCATCGGCAAACTCGTCAACGTGAAAATCACACAAGCGAAAACTTGGTCTCTTAACGGAGAAATGGTTGGAGAAGCAATCGAGGTGAATTAAAAATGACGCTTTATTCAAAAAAAGAAATTGTAGAGCGTGCCAGAGAGCTTGCAAAAATGATTTCTGAAACGGAAGAAGTCGACTTTTTCAAAAAAGCCGAAGCACAAATAAATGAAAATACGAAAATTTCTTCCATTATTAATCAAATTAAGGCGCTCCAAAAGCAAGCTGTTAATTTGAAACACTATGGAAAACATGAAGCACTGAAGCAAGTCGAGAGTAAAATTGATTCACTTCAAGTAGAGCTCGATGAAATTCCGATTATTCAAGAATTCAAAGAATCTCAAATTGAAGTCAATTCATTGCTCCAGCTTGTCGCACATACGATTTCCAATCAAGTGACAGATGAGATCATTTTATCGACTGGCGGCAACTTATTATCTGGTGAAACCGGATCGAAAGTAAAAAATTCATCACCAAGCTGTTCACTCTAATGAAAAACCCCGCACCTGCGGGGTTTTTTGTTTCTCGAAATTTAAATTGCACAAAATTAATATTAGAGCGCTGCCAATTTATCAGAAGAGCTCTAGCTTCTTTCATTTAATCATATCCTCCTATTTTTAAAGGACATCATTCTCCCGCTCTCCAACTTTTCCAATTTTCATGGCAAGTTTATGGGCAACCACGCATACACTGAAACAGAAATGAATTTAACATGACTTTCAAAATCGTGACACACTAGACGAATGCCCAGCATAAGATAAAACGATCAAGAACAAGGAGGCATGCCGGAATGTCTGAATACAGAGAGATTATTACAAAAGCGGTGGTTGCAAAAGGGAGAAAATTCACCCAAAGCACACACACCATTTCTCCATCGCAAAAACCAACCAGTATTCTAGGTGGTTGGATCATTAATCATAAGTATGATGCTGAAAAGGTCGGTAAAACAGTAGAAATCGAAGGGACGTTTGACATCAACGTCTGGTATTCTTATGCAGACAATACAAAAACCGAGGTCGTCACAGAGCGAGTGAAGTATGTCGATATCATCAAGCTGAGATACAAAGATAAAAATTTCTTGGATGATGAGCATGAAGTGATTGCAAAGGTACTTCAACAGCCGAACTGTCTCGAGGTGACGATTTCCCCGAATGGCAACAAAATTGTTGTTCAAGCAGAACGAGAGTTTATTGCAGAGGTTGTTGGAGAAACAAAAATCGTTGTCGAAGTCAACTCAAGCTGGAAAGAAAAAGACGATCATGAGTGGGAAGAAGAAGTGGATGAAGAGCTAGAAGACATCCACCCAGAGTTTTTAGCGGGCGATCCAGAGGAATAATTGATGACTAGGGCGGATGAACCCCTAGTTTTTTTGTGTATGTCTCATAGTCAAACGCACTCGTCATTTATGATATAATAAAAGGTGGTACGAATTAGAAAGTGATATAGTGAGGGATTAAAATGGCAAGTTACACGCCCATGATACAGCAATATTTAAAGATTAAGGCTGACTACAAAGACGCCTTTTTATTTTTTCGTTTAGGCGATTTTTATGAGATGTTCTTTGAAGATGCGAAAGAAGCGTCACAAGAACTAGAAATTACATTAACTAGTAGAGATGGCGGAACGATACCAATGTGTGGTGTTCCTTATCATGCTGCTTCAGCGTACATAGAACAATTGATTTCAAAAGGCTATAAAGTCGCAATTTGCGAACAAGTTGAAGATCCGAAAACAGCCAAAGGTGTTGTGAAAAGAGAAGTTGTTCAGTTGATTACACCTGGAACTGTCATGGAAGGCAAAGGGCTTAGTGAAAATGAAAACAACTTTATTGCATCTGTCTCTCGGTTCCCGCATGGTTATGGACTTGCGCTTTCGGACATTTCGACAGGTGAGAATATGGCAGCGTTTATTGAACGACTGGATGATGTGATCTCAGAAGTATACTCTGTCAGTGCAAGGGAGATTGTCGTCTCATCGGAACTAGATGAACAAACAGTCACAACACTGAAAGAACGGTGTCATGCAACCATTTCATATGAAAATGACGAAGGCAATATCGAAGAAGCAGCACCGCTCATTTCCCATCTTGAAGAGCACTTAAAAGCTACATTTCTCAAACTCTATTCTTATTTAAGAAGAACTCAAAAACGCAGTCTCGATCACTTACAGAAAGTTCAAGTGTTTGAGCTTGAACAAACAATGAAAATTGATTTATATTCCAAACGAAACCTTGAATTAACGGAAACCATTCGTTCAAAAAGTAAGAAGGGCTCACTTCTTTGGCTACTCGATGAAACCAAAACAGCGATGGGCGGGAGGTTGTTAAAACAATGGATTGATCGCCCGCTCATTAGGCTGAGCCAAATCAAAGAACGACAAGAAATGGTTCGAATTTTCATAGAACAACTCTTTGAACGTGAAGATTTAAGAGAACGATTAAAACAAGTATATGATCTTGAACGATTGGCAGGACGAGTCGCGTTTGGGAATGTGAATGCTCGTGATCTGATTCAGCTAAAGGAATCACTTAAACAAGTGCCAGCCATCAAATATCTCATTGGCTCATTGGCGCATGAAATGGCAAAAGAGAGAGCAAGCCGAATTGACCTCTGCAAAGATTTGTTGGATTTATTAGAAGAAGCACTCTATGAAAATCCACCAATGACGATAAAAGAAGGCAATCTCATTAAAGACGGGTATCACGAAAAATTAGATGAATATCGTGATGCCAGCCGTAACGGAAAAGACTGGATTGCTCGCCTTGAACAAAAGGAACGAGAATACACAGGTATCCGTTCATTAAAGGTCGGTTTCAACAAAGTGTTTGGCTACTATATTGAAGTCACAAGAGCCAACACACATCTACTAGAAGAGGGTCGCTATGAAAGAAAACAAACCCTTGCGAATGCAGAACGATATATTACACCAGAGTTAAAAGAGAAGGAAGCCCTCATACTCGAAGCAGAATCCAATATTAACGAGCTGGAATATGAACTGTTTACTGCATTACGAGAGCAAGTAAAGGGCTATATTCCAAGGCTACAATCACTTGCAAAACAAATGAGTGAGCTAGATGCGCTCCAATGCTTTGCAACAGTTAGTGAAAAACGTCGCTACGTTAGACCTGATTTTTCTGATGATGAAGTAGATGTTGTAGATGGACGTCATCCCGTTGTTGAAAAGGTAATGGATCATCAGGAATACGTTCCGAATCACTGCAAAATGGGGAAAAATCGTCAAACTTTACTGATTACCGGACCAAATATGTCAGGGAAAAGTACTTATATGAGACAAATGGCGCTCATCTCAATTCTTGCACAAATTGGCTGTTTTGTTCCTGCCACAAAAGCAACGCTACCGATCTTTGATCAAATATTTACACGAATCGGTGCTGCTGATGATCTCATTTCAGGACAGAGTACATTTATGGTTGAAATGCTCGAAGCGAAAAATGCGATGGTGCATGCAACGAACAATAGTCTGATTTTATTTGATGAAATTGGGCGCGGGACAAGCACTTATGACGGCATGGCGCTTGCACAAGCCATCATCGAATTTGTCCATGATCACATTGGGGCAAAAACACTCTTTTCAACACATTACCATGAATTAACGGTATTAGAATCGCAATTAAGTGAACTGAAAAATATCCACGTACGTGCCGAAGAGCATGAAGGGACAGTGGTATTTCTACATCAGATCAAAGAAGGTGCAGCAGACAAAAGTTATGGAATTCATGTGGCACAGCTCGCTGAATTACCGAATGCGATTATTAATAGAGCACAAACAATCTTAACAGAACTAGAAAGTGGAAGTAGTGAAGTGATTCCGAAAGTCACCACGCCCAAAAAAGAGGAAAAACAAGAAGAGAAAATGCAACTATCCTTTTTTGAAGAGAAACAAAGTCAATCCTCAAAGCCAAAAATGAAAGAGAAAGAGATGGCTGTTTTAGCTGAATTAAAGAAGCTGAACTTGATGGATATGACACCACTAGATGTCATGACAAAACTACACGAATTACAAAAGAAATTATCATTCTAATCATTGGTGAGGTGAGCAAGGTTGGCAAAAATCATTCAGTTATCTGATGACCTTTCAAATAAAATTGCAGCTGGTGAAGTCGTGGAGCGCCCAGCTTCTGTTGTAAAAGAGCTATTAGAAAATGCAATTGATGCAAACAGTACCGCGATAGAGATTGATGTTGAAGAAGCAGGACTTTCGTCTATTCGGATGATTGATAATGGTGACGGGATCGATGCTGATGACTGTAAGCTCGCCTTCCAAAGGCATGCCACAAGTAAAATCAAGGATGAAAATGATCTTTTTCGCGTGAGAACGCTTGGATTTCGAGGGGAGGCTTTACCAAGTATCGCTTCAGTCTCCCACCTTGAAATGAAGACAAGTACAGGTGAAGGGGCTGGCACCCACTTAGCGCTTCAAGGCGGAAAGATCATTTCTGAGAAAAAAACATCAGGAAGACGCGGAACTGAGATTTTAGTGACGAATCTATTTTTTAACACACCAGCTCGGCTAAAGTATATGAAAACAGTTCATACAGAGCTAGGCAATATATCAGATGTTGTCAATCGGATCGCTTTGGCGCATCCAGAAGTGTCAATTAGATTACGTCATCAAGGAAAAGTTCTGTTGCAAACGAATGGAAATGGTGATGTGAGACATGTTCTTGCAGCGATTTATGGAACTGCTGTTGCCAAAAAAATGCTGCCACTTCATGTGAAATCACTGGACTTTGAAGTGAAAGGATATATTTCACTTCCAGAGATGACAAGAGCATCACGAAATTATATGTCCTCTGTTGTAAACGGTAGATATATTAAACACTTTCCGCTTGTCAAAGCGATTCATGAAGGATACCATACCCTTTTACCGATCGGGCGGCACCCAATTACATTCATTGAAATGAACATGGATCCGATTTTAGTCGATGTGAACGTTCATCCGTCTAAACTCGAAGTCAGGCTAAGTAAAGAACAAGAGCTTCATGATCTCATAAAGCAAGGAATTAGAGATGTTTTTCAAAAACAACAACTGATTCCTAGTGCAACTCTTCCTAAGAAGACACCGATTCAAACAGTAAAAAATGAGCAGCAAGCATTATCATTTGATGCAGCTCGATCCAAAGCAGACAGTCAGCATGAACCATCAACATTTCGATCTACGTCGCTTCACTCTATTGTGAATGAAGCCAAGACAGATGTGCCATATGAAGTGAGTGATCCAGAAGAAATCATCGCTGAATCTTCTCTATCACAAGTAAGCGCAGGGCTGGAATTAGAATATACAAAAGCCGAAGACATGTATGTGGAGGGAAAGACATCTACAACATTTGAAATAAGCGAAGAAAGTGATCGAGTGCCTGTGATGTACCCGATTGGCCAAATGCACGGGACATATATTTTGGCACAGAATGAAAGAGGCCTTTATATTATTGACCAACACGCTGCCCAGGAGCGAATCAAATATGAATATTATCGTGAAAAGGTAGGTGAGATTAAACCTGAAGTTCAAGAGATGCTTGTCCCTTTGACGTTTCACTATTCGAAAAATGAAGTGCTCCTAATAGAAGCACAGAAGGATGCGCTAGCAAAAGTTGGCGTCTTCTTAGAGTCATTTGGTTCAGGGAGCTATATTGTCCGTTCACATCCGCAGTGGTTCCCAAAAGGAGAAGAAGCTGAAATCATTGAAGATATCATCCAGCAAGTCCTTGACGAAAAAGGAATTGATCTAAAGAAATTGCGTGAAGAAGCAGCGATTATGATGAGCTGTAAAGGTTCAATTAAAGCCAATCGTCACTTGAGAAATGACGAGATCAAAGCATTGTTAGACGAACTTCGCCAAACAACTGATCCATTTACATGCCCGCATGGCAGACCTATCATCATCCATCATTCCACATATGAAATGGAGAAGATGTTTAAACGGGTGATGTAGCAGGATTTTAGATGGTGGGAGAATTGGTTTGCCCACCATTTGCCCACCGATTAATTTTCAAGATACTTTTCAAAACGCAAAACGCTTTCTGTTTTGTGTTTTTTTGTAACGTGAAGATAAACATCCGCTGTCATGTTGATGGTAGCATGCCCGAGTCGGTCACTCACTGTTTTTATATCAACTCCGCTTTCAAGGAGCATGATTGCATGAGCATGTCGTAGCCCATGAGGTGTAATGTGATGTAAATTTGTTTTTGACAGGATCGAGTCAATAACTTTATTGATTCCAAACGTTCCTATATCTTTTCCATTTGGTGATGCTATCAAAAAATTAGGTTTTTGATATGCAACTCCATATTTAATTTTGTTTTTCTTTTGCCAGGTGCGATATTTTTTAAGTTCAGTTATTAATGTGTCATCAATTGCGATTGTACGAATGCTGGACTTTGTTTTAGGTATCTTTACACCATACTCATTTCTTGATTTATTAATCCGTATCGTCTTTTGGTTAATTTTATCTGATGGTAAAGCGAGATTTGCACCGCTGCCGTCGCACGGTGAAACAAAAATCGTTACACATGACAACAAAGTAACTCGTGTTAGTTTCATTGAAGGCGAGTTATTCAAGTCAGTAAATAAAACCGTTCTACCGGAAAGCCGGGGGGCGCTGATCATGACAGCAAAGCGCTGTGTGGTTGGTGTCCTTTTTTTATTTGTCGGAAAGGAGAAAACAAAATGAAAACGTTGAGAGCTGATTTTCTAAAAGCGGGTTATAAATCTATGTCAACGAAAAGAACTGATGTTCCTAGGAACGAGTGTGCCCAAAATCACCCGCAGGAGCTTTCAGAAGAAGAGATTAAATCACTCATGGGTATCTACCATCCAACATATAAAAGAGGGCGTGGTGGGGCATTTAAAAGCAAATAAAAAGGGGGTAGTATTTTTATGTTGGTTGAACCACCTGTAATAGACAAAAAAGAAACTAGAAAAAGAGTTGAAAGGATACTCGACAACTATCGTTTATATCTTCTCCAGGTCCCAGATGATATGCTACCGAAGATAACAGGAGGATTTAGCATAGTGCCGCCCGCTACTACCAACGCTTTCCGCTCATCCACAGAAAGCACAGCTATTAAACGGATAGAATGGGAACAGAAACGAAATGCCTATCTTGAGAAGGTGCAAAGAGCGGTCAATCGTCTTCCGTATAACGAGAGACAGATCATTATAAAACGTTACATGCAGCAAGAACCTGTTTTCGATTACCAGGTATATAATGAAATCGGCATGAGTGAAAGGTCGTATACAAGGTTAAAAGCAAAGACTTTCCTAGACCTGGCTTATGCTCTCAATGAAGTTGTATTTAAAGCACCAGTTTAGAGGTGTTTTTTTGACTTATGCATGGACTTGCTGCTGATGGCATCTATGGTCCAAAGACTAAAGTAGCTTTAGAAAAGCTATTAAAATAAAAATCTATAGACATACGACTATAGAGAGTAAAAGCTATGAAATAAACAAACCCCTTCTCCATTATTGGATGGGGGGGTCTTCTTCTATGTTCTGATTTTTTTGATCAAGCGCAGAGGATATGATATCAAGACCAATGTATAAAAAGCTAACAAAGAAAGATAAAATCAATACACCATTTCCCCATATAGAAACTTCAATTATCTTCAAATTTAGTACATATTTAATCGTGAAGTAAATAAGAGCCCACGAAGCAAAAAATTCTAAAATATAAGTTATCCATTTTGGGACCTTCAACAAAAAAGTGATTCCTTTCCCTATAAATAAAACGATAAATGACCAAAAAATCACAATGATGCTGACTAACAACGAGAAGGTAATTAAAGAGAAAAATGAATCATAAGTTATGTATTCACCGAAAAGAAAATTTACTCCCAATGAGACTAGGTAAAGCATGGCAGTTGGAAGGACAATAACTAAACTTAGGGAAAAAAATATAAGTAAAATAAGAAGAACGGCAACAATAGCGCCAGGGGCTTCATCTACAACGTTTTTCTTCCTTAAAAAAGTATAGAATATGATAGACACTAAAAGGAGTATTAAAAAAGTTAATGAAATCACGTAAGAAAAAGACATGAATACCCTCCATAAAAAAGCGCTATTAGAAACTAAAAGCACATATTTTTATATTTAGATAAGATTAACGATGAACTTTGCCAGAGTTTTAGCAACATCTTTAGGAGTGCCTATTTTAGTAAAAGCTTTTGTGAATTGTTTTTCTGTCCACTTTTCCCCTTTATCCATTATATTTGCGATTTTGGCAGAATTCTTTCTGATCCATGCAGCTACCTTTGGATTAAAGGGTTTTAATGCTTTCGACAGTAACCATCCACCAGAGTAAAGCACCTCGGAAAGCTTTATATGTCCACGAAACAACACCTTGAGTAGAAACATCCCCATTTGTTGTAGCTCGAGTTGCTAAAGAATAGGATTGGACAGGGCTGGTACTGTTATTTGTTGTGGCTTGTTGTAAAGAAGTTTTTATACACCTTCGCATGTACTGGTGTTGTTGATTTAGCCGGCTCTGCTGCAAACGCAGTAGTCGCACCAAGACCGGAAGTTAATAAAGTTGTGCTTAGTAGTACAGGAACAAATTTTTTTCTAAAAGTCATGTTAATTTCGCCTCCGAAAATTTAAAGAAGAGGCTGTTTATAATGCTAGAAAAATCTTGTTGTTTAAGCCTCAATTATAAAATGCATCTGAAGAAAATCCAGTGAAATATGTCTTAAATCCGTATAGGTCTTTTATATAAGATAATCACTCCTTCCTGCAGATACATAAAAATTGTAACAACATCCATATTAAGGGTAAATGGTATCTTTATACTGTATTTTTTTGTAATGTGATAAATTCATGTATCCATTTCATTATATTTGATTTTTATGGAAAATTGCGGCTTCTTTTCGGTGTGGAATTATTCGAAAAATGATAATATATGTCATTAAAGGGAATAGCAAGGGAGGGGTAGGGTCTTATGGAGAAAGTGCTTTCTTCTCATGTCGGTATGAAAATTAATGAATGGTATTACCATATTCAAAGATTTAACGTGCCGGACGCCGAGGCATATAAAGAAGAACTAAAATCTTTGCTCGATAACATGGAGGAAAACCAGGATTTATTATTATATTTCTCTCTCATGGAATTCCGACATAAATTAATGTTGGATTATTTGAATCCATTGGAGAATGGAAAAGAGCGTGCCAACTTTAGAGAATTAGCAATGAAGATCAAAAGGGATCAAGAGAAATTAACAGGCTTACTTGATTATTATTTTAATTTTTTCTACGGTATGTATGAGTTTGAAAACTATGAATACCTCAACGCCATTACCTTCTATAAACGAGCAGAAAAAAAGCTATCTCTTGTAAGTGATGATATTGAACGTGCCGAGTTCAATTACAAGATGGCTGAAATCTATTACCACATGAAACAAAACCACATGTCCATGCACCATATCGCACAGGCGTTAGAATGTTACCGAGAAAAAGAAACATACACAGTTAGAGAAATACAATGTTCTTTTGTCATTGGGTTAAACTATATAGATATGGGCTGCCCCGAAAAAGCCTCACCGCATTTTGAACACGCACTAGAAAAAGCTGTCGACAACTCAACAAAACGATTAGAAGGATCAGCGCTATATAATTTAGGATTAAGCTATTTTCACAACGACGAATTATCTGTTGCAATTAAATACTTTAACGATTCAATAAATTCATTCAAAGAAAGAGGATATGAACATTTAAACAAAATTCTCGATCCGCTAGTCATGTTGACGAAATCCTATTTTAAAAGTGGTCAAAGCGATCTAGGGTTATACGCTTTAAACAATGGCATTGAACTAGCTGAAAAATTAAAAAATGACATATTTGTGAATACATTTATTTTATTGAAATCATTATATATAGAAAACAATATAAACCGGATAAAAGAAGCAATGGAATACTTGGAGTCAAAGTCCTTTTTTGCGAATCTTGAAGATTTATCGAAAGATGCAGCGAAGCATTATAATAAAGCAGGAGATATAGAGCGAGCAAACGAATTTTATGAGAAGGTTCTTTATTTCCAACAACAAATTAAAAGGGGAGACTGTCTTTATGAAATTTAAGTCAGTAGTAACCATATTAATAATTGTAAGTGTGTTAGGTGCTTTTAGTTATGTTTCGTCAAACGATACCTACAATGAAGCCCAAAGAGGACATACATCAAGTATTGGTTATTTTGCCTAAATAGAAAAAGCCCTATAAGGGGCTTTTTTATTTGAATATCTTTTTCATTAACTTCTCGGATGCATTTCCCGTTGCATGTCGCATGACACGTTTCTCTATAGTACCCTTTTGAACGGCGTTAACGTCACCCATGATTTTAGATGTTTTATAAAGGAATGATCTTATTTTGTTTATGTTCAAGTATCCCACTTCCTTCATTAATATAGATTTTTGTGGGCGTGACTACAAAATGATGACAAACTATAAAACGAAGGAAACACAACAAGTAGAGAATATATGTTCTTGTGTGATTTCCTGCAAATAATTCCACATATGAAATGGAGAAGATGTTTAAACGGGTCATGTAATCATCAAATACTCATGTGAAATAAATGTGATGTGAGTGCTTGATAAAAAGGATGGTTAAGAAGACAACATCCAAAAAAATAGTACTCAAACGAAAAAGAAGCGCAGCGTGCGCTTCTTTGTTTATTTCTAGCATCCACATGGATTTGTTGGCGGGGTGACCACTGGTCTTTTGTTGATGTCAATTGTATCTTCAGCATAAAATGTTGAGCCGATGCTAATGGTTCGATTTTCTGCACGGAAGCTGTATGTACCTGCAGCAGGAAGTATCTTATGTGAAAGCTGTAACGTATATTGAGAGCTTCCGAATAAATCGAATCTTGCTGGCAAACGAACAGTTCTTCCACTATTGAGAATATATTTATCTTTTAATGCCTTGCCGTTGATCAAATCTTTTGTCGTTGCTTGAAAACCAGCTGGCAATGTGAATTCTACTGCACCGATGCTAATCACTGAGTTTGGTCTGTACGTTAAATCTATGTCAGAGAAAGACCATTCCTGCTTGCTTGTCCCAGTTATCTTGGCATATAGAGCAGCAGGTCTTGCATTTGTAGAGGCAGATCCCTCCGATGTTTTTGCACTTTCTGCTGAAACTGCTAGTGGCATTGACAATGCCATGACTAAAGTCAGCAATCCCATTGTGAACATAGTAAGTGTTTTTTTCATACTTCATTCCCCCTTGAATAATAATAGGTAAATAACAGAAGAAATCATCCATTATTTACCTATAAAATTACCATACTCCTATATGGGAGTAAATGGGAAATTGTACCCTTATTTGCTATTTTTCGCTAAAAATAGCGACCGGCATGAGAGCTTGGCGCACTAAAACCATGAAATCCGCCAACTGCTCCGCTTCCATGGAATCCACCTGTAAATGCACCGTGCTGTGTCGTGACAACACCGCCACTAGGTGGCACACTAAATGTCGCCCCATAAGGGTCATATGGTGATGCACCATAACTGAAACCCGGTCCATAATAAGGGCTAGTCATATGATGAGAATAAAAGGGATCAACCGGCTTGCCTACTTGATGATAGTGGGCATAATGGGGGTGGTTGTGTACACCGTGTTTATCGTGTTTATCATGATGATGGTGATGATGTGCGTTTGGGTGATGTAAGTTCGGTGCGTGCACATGTTCATGGTTGACCGTATATACATTTTCATACGTATGATACGGATTCGCATCATGATAATGATTTGCTTGATTATTCATTGTGATCTCATCCTTTTTTTGAAGTTGCCACATACTATGTATCATCGTCATGAAATGAGCCTTTCCAACAAAAAGAAAAGCCTCTCAAAAACAAAGCAAGTATTGAAAACATAAGAAGATCAATTGCTGTGATTTCATTTCCGTAAAACTGTGGATCAGTAATATCAGCCAGTACTCGTCTAATAAACCATTAGCTGATGAAGATAAAGCACATTTGATATCAGTCATGTCCATAGGGAAGCGAAGACAATCCAAGGCCATAAGACTAAAAAAACCGGCTTTTCAGCCGGGAAAACGAAACGCAATGAACCGTCACATATTAAAAAGTAAATCTGAATTTGCGACGCTTCTTGCACTTACAGCAGCAGACACTTTTAGGGTGATAATAGGGATCGTAGCTTCTTGAAGTATCCCAAAAATCATGCTCAAACCAATCATCTTTCTTCTTATATGACTTTTTCTCTTTTTCGTAATAATCTTCATGTTTTTTATCGTCATACATTTTATAACAGGTTGAGTAGGAATGCTTGCACTTGCACATATTCATCCCTCCTAAATGTGACTCAATGCTAGTATATGCTTCCTTTTAAAAAAGGACTGGATGTTTCTTTACAATAGAAGAAAAAGAGGCTGTATTTTGAGCGGAAAAAAATTTTTGGAAAATGTTCAAAATACAAACGAAAATAATTGACTCCATATAAAAAAACATGATATTATATTTATTTTTATACTTCGAGAAAATGTGTTATACTTATATATGTGAATACACTCGGAGGTGGCGGATTTGTTTCAAATTGGCGATAAAATTGTTTACCCAATGCATGGAGCAGGTGTTATAGAAGGTATTGAGGAGAAAGAGATTTTAGGAAAAACTCAGGCATACTATCTAATCCAAATGCCGAATATGCAAATGATGATTCCTACCGTGAAAATCAACCATTTAGGCATTCGTCCAATTGCTGATCAGTCAACGTTAAAAGACGTGATGAACAACTTTGCAGAAGAAACAAATGATGAATCTCTTTCATGGAAACAGCGATATGATCTGAATTTAAAGAAATTAAAAACAGGTGCCATTGCAGACGGTGCAGATGTCGTGAAAGATTTAATGAGAAGAAATCGTAAAAAAACATTAAATACAAGTGAAAAGAAATTGTTTGAGGACGCAAGAGATATTTTAGTCAGTGAATTATCGTTGGCACAAGGATTGACAGAAGATGAAGTCATGATTGCTTTAGAGAAAGAACTAAAAAAAGTAACAGAAACAAGCTAATACAATGTTTCAGACTGCAAACAAACGGTATATGACCGGTTATGTTGTGCAGTCTTTTTTTGTTTTCAATGAGATAAAGAATTTTCACTTCAATCTTTTTTTTGGGTGGGTACTTATCACTAAAAATGAAATAGGGTAGTATGTCGTGTGTTATCAATGATAGCATCACATGGATGTCAAACAAGCTTTTTTCATCAAGGTTTATTTTCCAATGAAAGATTTAAAAACAGGAAAGTTTTCCTGAAAAATTGAATAAAGCATGACAAACTTTGAATTTTTACGGTCAATGGTAGTAAAATGATGGCGGAGAGAGCACCTAAGAATCTAAAAGGAGCTGTTTTATGAAAAGGCTAATTTTATGCGTATTCATTTTCCTTGTGCTATGTACTCTTCTTGTGGTGAGATGTAGCAAGTCACAAGAAGAAGGACGTAC
Source organism: Bacillus sp. NPDC077027 (assembly GCF_050269555.1). Lineage (NCBI taxonomy): Bacteria > Bacillati > Bacillota > Bacilli > Caryophanales > Bacillaceae > Bacillus > Bacillus sp. NPDC077027. The sequence continues at coordinate 790,175 of NZ_JBNNIO010000003.1, forward strand.
ACAAAAAGACTACCAAGAAGACATTGAAAAAAGCAGAAGGGATCAGCGAAAAGGAGATACATATGAAAGCTTTCAACAGCTCATTGATCATGAAAAAGATGGATATGAAATTGAATATCATGCTGAGGGCGGTAGCGATCTGCTTATTTTCTCCCCACATGGCGGTGAAATTGAACCGGGGACTAGTGAGATTGTTGAAGCGTTTAATGAACGCTATTCTACTTATTTATTTGAAGGGACAAAAAAAGAAAACAATCGTGACTTGCACATGACAAGCACGAAGTTCGATGAACCCATTTTGACACAGATGATTAAAACCTATGCTTTTTCTATTTCTGTACATGGCTATGCAAGTGATAAGCGACATACGCTTGTTGGTGGGACAGATCGGAAAATGGCAAAATCAATGGCTGAATCACTTGAAAAACACGGCTTTTCAGCAGAATTCGTACAGGAAGGTGAGCGGCTTTCTGGAACTGATCCTAAGAATATAAATAATCGAAATGCAAGTGGTGAAAGTGTACAGCTTGAAATAAGTATGGGGCAGAGAAAAGTATTTTTTCAAGATTTTGATATAAGAAAAGATCAGAAAAAGGCGTTTAAAACGTATGTTAGTGCATTAAAGGAAGTGATTCGTAAATATGATCATTCATAGCACAGTGTGTATACTGTGTTTTTTGTTAGGTATAAAGATGTTGTTTAAACTTGGTATAAAAGATAGAAATACAAGATTTGAATGTAAAATATCTAATTTATTACAATTTGCCTTAAAAACATAATTTATGTAAAATAATAGTATCAGTTTGATATGATAGATTGGGGCTGAAGTAGATGGCACATAAAATACCATCTTCCGAAGTGGGTGTGAAAATCAATCAGTGGTATACTCATATCCGCAAATTTGAAGTAGAACAGGCAGAAGAAATGAAGCATCTAGTCGAACAGGAGATTCATGAAATGGAAGAAGATCAGGATTTGCTCTTGTATTATTCCTTAATGGATTTTCGCCATCAAATGATGCTTCGGCACTTATCTCCCGTTCATGAAGAAAGTGAGCCGTTTCGTTCTGTTCACCTGCCAAAGGAAATTGAAGATTCGCAAGATGAACTGACAGGTTTGCTAGGTTACTACTTTCACTTTTTTCATGGAATGTATGCTTTTGTCCAGCATCGATACATTGAGGCGATCTCATACTATAAGCATGCTGAGCAACAGCTTGTCCTTGTCACAGATGAAATTGAGAAAGCAGAATTTTACTATAAAATAGCTGAAGTTTACTATCATATGAAACAAACGTATTTTTCAATGCATTATGCAAAAAAAGCGAGAGATATTTATAGAGAACATCGAATGTACGGCAAAAGAAGTATCCAATGTGATTTTGTTTTAGCCGGAAATTGGATTGATGTCAACCAATTTCAAAAAGCATTGCCGTATTTAGAAAAAGCATTAAAAGTTTGTGAAGCAATTGAAAGGCAGGAATGCACCTCGTTTTTCAAAGCAATGGCACTAAATAATTTGGGCACGTGTCACTACAGCATGGGGAATTATCACATTGCTTCAGAATTCTTTGAACAAGCCATTTCACTTTATCAAAAAGATCAGACGTCTACTATGATCAAATCTCTCTTTTCGCTTGCACTTGCTAGATTTAAGGTCGGTGATGTAGGTCATGCTAGCCGTTTACTACAAGAGGGGATGAAGCAGGCGGTCATGCTGAAAGATGAGATTTATCAAATGAAATTTAAATTTTTACAAGCGTTATATATGGACCAAGGAAACTGTGAAGAATTGAATATGGCTCTTTTTGGATTAAAAAGTAAAAAAATGTTTGCTGATTTAGAGGAATTAGCACTAGATGCGGCTAATTATTATAAGGAACGCGACATGTACAAGGAATCCTCAACTTTTTTTGAAATTGTGATCGAAGCGCGGACGCATATTCAAAAAGGAGATGAGATGTATGAGAACGAAGCATAACATGTCAAATACGCAAACAGAAGAAAGACTTCACACATAATGATTGAGCAGATAGACAAAACAACACCCTTTACGCAAAAATGGCGTAAAGGGCTTTTTGCCGTTATTGAGGGATCGCTTTCTCTGCGTCTATGGCACCTGCTCCGTAAATATTGGGATCTTCTTCTGCCCATTGGCCAGCGTTTTTGATGATGAGTTCTTTTACTTCATCAGGCGTGAGCTCTGGCGAATGCTCAAGTAACAATGCACAAATGCCTGCACAAATGGGTGTTGCCATTGAAGTGCCGGATAACGTTGTGTAGTCTGTTCCGACTCGGCTTGATTTATCTAGTTTATCAATGAAGGAACTTGGCGATCTGAGAGAAACGATATTGACACCTGGGGCCAAAATATCTGGTTTGTTTGCGCCATAAACAGTAGGCCCCCTGCTTGAAAATGGAGCGACGATGTCATCATCTGTCTCAGGTGTACTTTGATCATCATAGGCACCAACTGTTAAGATTTTTTGACTAACAGCAGGACTTGCAATCGTTTGTGCATTAGGTCCTGAATTACCAGCAGCCACGCAGACAACCATTCCGTGATCCCAAGCCGCATTTACGGCTTTGACTATTGGATCATCCTGCTCTTCATCGTAACGCTGCACATCTGCGCCAAGAGACATACTAACAATTCGAATCGGATCATCTGGATGTTCTTCGTTAAACTGAATGCACCATTCCACCCCTTCTATGATCGTAGACAGTGATCCGGTACCTGATTTATTTAATACTTTTATGCCAATGAGTTTCGCTTGTGGTGCAGGACCTTGATACAAACCGTCTGACGCTGTGCCGTCTCCTGCGATATCACCCGCACAGTGTGTACCATGTCCGTTATCATCATATGGCTTTGTTTTATTTTTGACAAAATCAACAAAGTCACGAATGCGACCTTCTAAATCTTGGTGCGGGTAAATGCCTGTATCAATGACAGCGACTGTCACACCTTTACCAGTCAAAGTTGTTTCGTTTCGCACGACGTCCTTTGCGAAGCTTGCTTTTGTGGCGACATCGAGCAAAGCATGCATTTTTCGGTCTAAATACACTTTTCGTATATGGTCGCCATCAGTTAACACTTTCTCTAAAGCAGAAGGTGTGAGATCAGCAGCACAACAATGTATATGAGAGAAGTGTTTTTTTATTTTTGCTTTTTTACTCTTCTTCAGTGCATGCTCTACACTATGAATACCAGCCTCAAGCGCTTCCTGTTTAAACTCAATGATGACAGGAATCTTCTTTTTCTTCTTTAATCTCCCTTCAAACACACGATGTAGAAAACAAGGAGTCCATTTAAATGGTTTATAAAGATTGAGTACAGTTTCTCGCAACGGTTGATCTAATTTGCTAGCGTTTGTTCTCACCATTTGAACCATAGAAAATCCAAACATGTTTCGACCTCCAATATTTACAATGATCACCATTCCACTCTTTACGATATGAAAGACAAAGAGTGTTTGTTCGGTTTCTTGTCCCTTGTTTTTTAAATCTTGGCTAGTGTCTCTGATCAATACAAAAAGAAAAACGCTTACATTTTGTAAAATAATTGAAAAAGCTGAAAAATATTACCTGTGTGCCGATGATAATTGAGAGAGTTCTTTTTGGAGAACTAGCAAATCATTAGATTTTTAAGAAAAAAAGGGGGGATGATAGGGTCAATGCTCATATAATCTGAATCGGTCATTGATGAAAAGAAAAAGAAAAACCATCAAAAAACGCTAAATTAAAGAAAACAGACTGGGTGGGACTAGGACATATTAAACATAACACCAGTTGTTTGTCATACTATCCTAACTGTGTTTCAAGCGGTAAGAGCCATTTCTGTGTATATAAAAGCAATTATCTTATTTTTGAGGAATCTCGTGACTTACAGTGATATGATCATCCTTGGAGAGAAAAAGTGGAAAAAATGAAAAGATATGATGTTTCGAAAATGAAAACATAGAAGCGGCTTAGAAATCTGTTAAAGGAGAACGGAAATGAAGAAGTTGTTTGCTTTGCTTCTCCTGCTTGCCATTGTATGGGGAGTGTATTATACAATGCAGGCACAGGAACAAGAGGAGCCATTATCACCGGGTGGAGAAGACGAAAGCGGTATAAATGATATTTATCGAAATTTCAAAGAACTAGAGGAAAATGAAAGCAGTGACAACTATCAGATTACGTACAATCAGGAACCAGGCAGTCGGCTTCTTGTTATGTCACCCCATGGGGGGAGAATTGAAGGTGGCGTCAGTGAAATTGTCCACTTCTTTGATAACGAATATTCCACCTATTTGTTTGAAGGTTTAAGAGAGAATGCTTTTGAACTTCATATTACGAGTACCAACTTCGATGAGCCAATCGGAGTACAACTAGCCAAGGCTCATGATTATGTGCTGGCAGTACATGGATATAGGGGAGAAGTAGGGGTAGATCATACCCTTGTTGGTGGTACGGATTTTGATCGTGCTGAGAAAATTGTGAATTCACTTGAGCGAAACGGTTTTTCTGCTGAGCTTGCTGTTACACATACAACCCTAAGTGGAACAAGCACTAATAATATTAATAACCTTACTAAAACCGGGCAAAGTGTGCAGCTTGAGATTAGTAGAAGTCAGCGTGAAGCACTTTTTGATCGCTTTGATTACCGCAGACGATCAAGCACAAAGAATGAACATTTTTATCGATATGTCAGAGCCATTCGGTCAGTACTTGATGAAGAGTACACATAAGATTTAGCTAAAGACAAGTGACGTACCTTCCTGTTACACTATAGATAGTTTTTGTTAAAAGGAGCGACGAGTATGGCACATCATCATTTTCACCTTCAGGCTAGCTGGCCTGGCAATCGAAACGATATTGGCACAATTGCATGCGCGCAATTAAAAACAAAGATTTCCATTCCAAAAGAAATGGATGGTCCTGGTGTTGGGACAAATCCTGATGAAATGTTACTTGGAGCTGCTGCGACATGCTATATCATTACACTGGCTGCAATGATGGAGCGTAGCTATTTAGATAAAGTCGATTTATTCATGAGTTCTGAGGCAATTGTGGATGTGACAAACGGTGTTTTCACATATGAACAAATCATCCACAGACCAGTCATCATACTAAGTGCAACTGCTTCAGCGCAAGATGTAGTACTTGCTCGAAAGCTCGCACAAAAAGCTGAGAATTCCTGCATGATATCTAGAGCTGTAAAAGGAAATGTACACATCACACTTGAAGAAACAATTCAATTAGGTCAATAGCATAAAGTCATTTTCTCTTTTAATTTGAGAAAGTGACTTTTTTTATGACTTGAATTCGTTTTGATCTGTGAACTTCGTTTCTTTATAAAGTCAGCGACAACATGTAAAAGGAGAGAGGGTAATCATTAACTGACAAGTATGCTTGGTTTAAAGGGTGTAGAACCATTGTTTGAGACATAAAAAAACATTTACTTTACTGATGGTAAAGTAAATGTTAACTCATAGCGAATATTGACTTAATTGCTTCATTTTATCAAGTCATTTTGTCATTGAAAGGTCTTTTTTAGTAATAAGGATATGGTGGGTAAGGCGGATAAGGTGGCGGGTACGGGTAGCCATATCCATAACCAGGTGCTAGAAGTGATCCAGCTAGTAAGCCGCCAGTGAAACCACCTAAAAACGGAGGGCCGAAAAACCCAAATCCAGGACGGCCAAACCCAAATCCAGGGCGTCCAAAACCGAAGCCAGGTCGACCAAAGCCGAAAGGCCTTCTTATATCTTCAGGGAAATAGTGGGGCTGAAATTCATTCATAAAAAAAGACTCCTTTCACATAAAATCACTGTAACTGGGATCAGTGTATTCTGCCTACGTAAATGTGTTTGGGTCATAGCCTAAAATAGGGAGGAATGCGGAAAAATGGGCTTATATCAATCTGATTGGGCAATGTGTCCACCACATGCGCATGCCTATAAAGCACGTACAGATGTAACAGAGGGACACTATCATTTAATTGAGGGGATTTCTCAGCCAGTCAACGGTAGCAACACCGACAAACATACTCATTTTTATAGAGGCATCACATCCTTTGAGAAGGGGCATTTTCACAGATATTACGGTATAACAGGACCTGCAATTCCAAGGGTCGATGGTACACATTATCATGAAATCAGTGAAGTTACCTACTCAGCATATACAGATCCTGTCCCGATTCCTTATGGCGGCGTTGTCTTTAGTACTGAAGAACGACCAACACACACTCATCGCTTAAAAGGAAAAACGTATGAAATTGTAGGAAATGAACCACTAGGCTGGTAAAAAAGGAGAGTTTCTTCTATTAATAGAATGGATAACATAGGAGAGGAAGTATAAGTTATGCTATACTGTAGGCAGTTTGTAAAAGAGAGTGATGTCATATGAAAAGTAAAAAACAGCCAGTTATTGTGATTGTTGGTCCGACAGCTGTTGGGAAAACAAAATTAAGTATTGATATAGCCAAAGCGTTTAATGGAGAGATCATTAGTGGCGACTCGATGCAAATATACAAGGGAATGGATATTGGCACAGCAAAAATTACACGAGAAGAAATGGATGGCGTGCCCCACCATTTGATTGATATAAAGCATCCAGAGGAATCTTTTTCTACAGCAGAGTTTCAGCAGTTGGTTCGCTTAAAAATGGATGAAATTGCCGAAAGAGGCAAGGTGCCAATGATTGTTGGAGGAACGGGACTTTATATCCAGTCCGTTCTTTACGATTATACCTTCACTGATGAAGGAAGTGATTCCTCGTTTCGAAAAGAAATGGAACTGTATGAGAAAGAACATGGTGTCATGAAACTTCATGAGAAGCTTAAAATAGTAGATCCAGAAGCGGCCGAGGCGATTCACCCCAATAATGTTCGTCGGGTCATACGTGCATTAGAAGTGATACATACGTCAGGAAGAAAAATGTCGAATATGCAAAAAGCTGATCAGCAAATTCCGCTCTATCATGCAGCGATAATTGGGCTGACAATGGACCGTGTCGTTTTATATGAGCGTATTCATCAAAGAATTGATGTGATGATCAATGATGGCTTGGTAGAAGAAGTAGAGACCTTATTTCAAGCGGGTATTAAAGATTGTCAATCGGTTCAAGCGATTGGATATAAAGAACTTTATGCTTATTTGAAAGGTGAGTCCTCACTTAACGAAGCCATTGAGCAATTAAAGCAAAATTCACGCAGATACGCGAAACGCCAGTTAACGTGGTTTCGAAACAAAATGGATGTCATTTGGTTTGATATGACACCTCCTTGCCACTTTTCAGATAAAAAAGATGAAATTTTCACTTATATAGCAGGAAAGCTTGGACTTAAAGCGAAACTGTAGTTATCAGAATCAAGGAGGACGAAACATGAAACCGATTAATATTCAGGACCAATTTTTGAATCAGATCCGCAAAGATAACACATTTGTTACTGTATTTTTATTAAATGGCTTTCAGCTTCGCGGACAAGTAAAAGGATTTGATAATTTCACGGTGCTGCTTGAAACAGAAGGGAAGCAGCAGCTTATTTATAAACATGCAATTTCTACATTCGCTCCACAAAAAAATGTGAGCCTCGAGCTAGAATAATTGTTCGTAGTGTGAGATAGCCCCCGCCTGAGCATCGAATAGACCGGCATACAACCGCTTCTTTCTTTGTCAATGTACAGGGGGCTATTTCTCATGCCCTGAAACCTTTTCCGTTTTTTTTCGTACGAGAGAAGGATGGAAAAAGATGAAAAGGTGGTATACATATGGAGAACACGGAGCTTGAGTTAAGAAGAATTAAGGTGATCCTTATTCTTATTGGTATTATTTTATTATTTACAGCTTGTTCAATCATGAATAACGACAGTATACGTTTAGAGAGAGAGGAAAGCCATTATGATCATGGCGATTCTTTTGATGATGAATTGAAATCTGCAATCCCTTTAAAAAATAATCATTTTGCGGTTATCGAGGATCGATTTGTCACAATATATCGGTTCGATGAGAAAACAAACGAACTTCAATATATCACAAGCAAGGATACAGATGAGTTTTATGATGATGATGAAGATGTGGAGTAAGCAAGGAAATTTACAAACGTAAATGAAGCCGCTACACTATAAACATGTGAAAAGATATCTCGGATAGAAAAGGGTGAGTGGATGAAACACCAAATTAAAATTAATCATTGGGAACAAACTTGTGAAGATGATTCCTGCTTCGAATACGGAACGAGTGTTTCTGTTAACGGGAAGGAACTCGTAAGGGAAGCTTCGATCGTATCTGCACTAGAAGCTGTATTAAAAGAAATAGGTGTTGAAGTCGAACTGACAGAAGTATCAGAAGATTTACAGTGCGATGCGTACAAAAAATAAAACAAAAAGTCTAGTCTTCTAAGCGAATTTTTTTCGTGTTATGATAGATTTCGGTTTGAGTTGAATAGTGAGTAGGGCTGCCAATACGGATCATGCTCTGCTCTATTTATTTGAATGTACGAGTTCGGCTCTTAGCAGTTCGGCCGGATTGGTTAATTTTTTTCGTTCAGCATATCTATATATTGTGTTTCGGAATAACATGGTATACTATATATAGTGAAAGGTGAAAGAAACCCAAGAATACTAAATTAGGTCGTGATGGAATTGATTCAAATCGTATTCGATTCAAAAACAGGAAATGTTCAACGCTTTTTGGACAAGATCCCTTTTACAGACAAACGAAAACTGACTGGAGAAGAGTTTTTGGATTCGCCGTTTATTCTCGTCACATATACGACAGGATTTGGACAAGTCCCGAGTGCCACACAGGAATTCTTAGAGAAGAATGCCCATTTGCTATTAGGTGTAGCAGTGAGTGGAAACAAAGTGTGGGGAGATAATTTTGCAAAAAGCGCCGATACGATTTCTAAACAATATCAAGTTCCGATTCTGCACACCTTTGAATTAAGCGGAACAAAAAGGGATGTTGAGTTGTTTACACAGGAGGTAGAAAGAATTGTCACAAAATCAAGTTCCAAAATGGATACAATTAAATAACGAGATTATGATTCAGAAAGAAGGAAAGTTTCAGTTCGACAAGGACAAAGAAGCTGTACATAGTTATTTCGTAGATTATATTAATCAAAACACAGTCTTCTTTCACAATCTAGAAGAGAAGATTCATTACTTAATAGAAAATGACTACTATGAAGAAGAATTTCTAAGTCAATATAGCATGGCAGACATTAAAGAAGTGTTCGAAGCAGCCTATGCAAAAAAATTCAGGTTCCCATCCTTTATGAGTGCATTTAAGTTCTACAATGACTACGCATTGAAAACAAATGATAAAAAGAAGATTCTTGAACGCTATGAAGACCGCATTTCGATTGTTGCTTTGTTCTTCGCTGACGGCGATAAACAAAAGGCACTTGACTATGTCGAACTGATGATCAATCAAGAATATCAGCCAAGTACACCAACATTCTTAAATGCAGGGCGGAAACGTCGCGGTGAACTTGTCAGCTGCTTCTTGCTTGAAGTAAATGACTCATTAAACGATATTTCAAGAGCAATTGATATCTCGATGCAGCTCTCGAAGCTAGGCGGTGGTGTCAGTCTTAACCTATCAAAGCTACGTGCAAAAGGCGAAGCAATTAAAGATGTAGAAAATGCCACAAAAGGTGTCGTTGGCGTCATGAAGCTTCTTGATAACGCCTTTCGTTATGCAGATCAAATGGGACAAAGACAAGGCTCAGGCAGTGCATATCTAAACATTTTCCACCGCGATATTAATGATTTTCTTGATACGAAAAAAATCTCTGCGGATGAAGATGTTCGCGTCAAAACACTTTCAATTGGTGTTGTCATCCCAGATAAGTTTATTGAACTTGCTCGTGAAGATAAAACGGCATATACGTTCTATCCACATACGGTATATAAAGCATACGGACAGCACCTCGATGAAATGGACATGGAAGTCATGTACGATGAACTTGTCGATAACCCTGAGGTGAAAAAGGAAAAAGTCAACCCACGAAAGCTACTTGAAAAATTAGCAGTTCTTCGTTCAGAATCCGGCTATCCTTATATTATGTTCCAAGATAATGTGAACAGAGAGCACGCACTTAATCACATTTCACGCGTGAAATTCTCGAATCTCTGCTCAGAAGTCCTTCAAGCATCAGAAGTGTCTTCGTATACAGATTACGATCAAGAAGATGAAATTGGACTAGATATTTCATGTAACCTCGGTTCGTTAAATATCATGAACGTGATGAAAAATAAATCAATTGAAAAATCAGTCAAACTTGCGACAGATTCATTGACGCTTGTCTCTGAAACGACTGACATCCGAAATGCACCGGCAGTCAGAAAAGCAAATAAAGCCATGAAATCAATCGGACTCGGTGCGATGAACCTGCACGGCTATTTATCACAAAACAATATTGCGTATGAAAGTGAAGAAGCAAGAGACTTTGCCAATACCTTCTTTATGATGGTGAACTTCTATTCTATAAAACGCTCAAGCGAAATTGCCAAAGAGCAAGGTGAGACGTTCCATCGTTATGAAGGCTCTAGTTATGCAACTGGTGAATACTTCGATAAATACTTATCAAATGATTTCACGCCGAAAACAGAAAAGGCAGCTGGGCTATTTGAAGGTATGCACATTCCGACAAAAGAAGATTGGGAAGAGCTCAAGCAATTTGTTGCAGAACACGGCATGTATCATAGCTATCGATTATGCATAGCGCCAACAGGCTCAATTTCTTATGTGCAATCTGCAACTGCGTCTGTTATGCCAATCATGGAGCGTATTGAGGAAAGAACATACGGCAACTCAAAAACATATTATCCAATGCCAGGTCTTTCTGCTAACAACTGGTTCTTCTATAAAGAAGCGTATGATATGGAGATGTTCAAAGTTGTAGACATGATCGCCACCATTCAGCAGCACGTAGACCAGGGAATCAGCTTTACGCTGTTCTTAAAAGATACAATGACAACACGCGATCTTAACCGAATTGATCTATATGCGCATCATAAAGGCATTAAGACACTTTATTATGCAAGAACGAAGGATACAGGGCAGGAAGGCTGTCTTTCTTGTGTTGTTTGATTAAAGGAGAGTTTAAAGTGACAAAAATTTACGATGCAGCCAACTGGTCAAAACACGAAGACGATTTTACGCAAATGTTTTACAATCAAAACGTGAAACAATTCTGGCTTCCAGAGGAGATTTCCTTAAATGGTGACCTTCTCACATGGAAGTATCTTGGTGAAAAAGAACGAGATACATACATGAAGGTGCTTGCTGGTCTTACACTTCTAGATACCGAGCAAGGCAACACTGGAATGCCGATTGTTGCAGAACATGTAGAAGGCCACCAGCGTAAAGCGGTCTTAAACTTCATGGCGATGATGGAAAATGCGGTGCATGCTAAATCGTACTCAAATATTTTCATGACACTTGCGCCGACAGAAACAATTAGTGAAGTGTTTGAATGGGTAAAGAAAAACAAATTTCTGCAAAGGAAAGCAGATATCATTGTCGGTTTTTATCGTTCGATTCAAAAAGATGATCCGATTTCATTGTTCAAAGCAATGGTCGCATCTGTTTATTTAGAGAGTTTCCTTTTTTACAGTGGTTTCTATTATCCTCTTTACTTCTATGGACAAGGAAAACTCATGCAAAGTGGTGAAATCATCAACTTGATTTTGCGTGATGAAGCGATCCATGGTGTGTATGTAGGTCTACTAGCGCAGGAAATCTATAATAAACAAACACCTGAAACACAAAAAGAGCTTTATGATTTTTCTATCGAATTACTCAATCGGTTGTATGAGAATGAATTAGACTACACTGAGGATATTTACGACCAAGTCAATCTCTCTCATGATGTCAAAAAATTCATCCGCTACAATGCCAATAAAGCATTAATGAACCTTGGCTTTGCTCCTTACTTTGAGGAAGAAGAAATCAACCCAATCGTATTAAATGGTTTAAATACGAAAACGAAATCACATGATTTCTTCTCCATGAAAGGGAATGGATACAAAAAGGCAACCGTTGAACCGTTAAAAGACGACGATTTCTTCTTTGGTGATCATTCATAAGCTAGAAGCAAAAGTCAAAACGTAGCATTCGTTTTGACTTTTTGCCATTTGTTATATCTTGTTACATACTGGAGGTTACCCCGATGGGAAAAATGGATGAAGTGATTTTAGTTGCGCCACGAGCGCGCGTTTTTCAAAACGAAACATTGACATTTAATGGTGTGAATAGTGAACCGAGCAAGGTGACGAGCATCATGAAGGAGATTGAAGACCATTTCGAGCAAATGAGAAGAGGCGATGCAGAGGAAGATCCGACCTTTAAGCAGCCAATTCCATATGTAGTGATCAAAAGAGAAGATGAAGTTTATGTATATGAGCGACTAGAAGGCGGTGGGGAAACACGTCTTCATAACAAGTTGTCCCTTGGATTTGGCGGTCACATGAACTTTATTGCAGATAAAAGCTTTTCAGAGATTTTAAAGGAAAATACGGATCGTGAACTTGATGAAGAGCTTTCTATTCGAGAAGAAGACAAACTTCATATGAACACACTTGGATTGATTAATGACGATGAAAATAGTGTTGGTCAGGTACATATCGGACTGTTATCTGCCCTTGAATTAAAATCTGAAGCGCTTGTAGAAGTGAAAGAAACCGATCAAATTGCTGGTCGATGGATGAAAATCACTGATCTCAAGAAAGCAGAATACTTCGACCGCCTTGAAACATGGTCTCAATTCGTTGTCGATATTTTAGCTTAATAGAACACAAACCGGCTCTCTTTCAAAGCAGAGCCGGTTTTTTACTGCTTATTGAAAGACAAATGCATCATGTCCAGCTTGCTTGACTCTTTTGACAAGTTCATCGGCATTTTGTTTCGAACGAAATGCGCCAATTTGCACCTTGAATAAACCCCCTTCTAATAAGACAAACGCTTCAAATCCTTTTCTTTTGAGCGTACTTGCCAGCTCATCCGCATTGGCTTTTACTTTAAATACACCAGCCTGTACTTTATAAAGAGCTGTTGCTTTTTTTTTCAATTGGAAGGCTTTTTCTAAACCGACAGCATGTGCGCGAGCAATGCTTTGCAGGAAAGAAACGTTGCGAAGCTTATTTGTATCAGAGGCTGTATCAATAAAGCCATTTTCAGTCAGAATAGCAGACATAGCAGTTTCTCGAAGGACGTGGAAATTTGCGGTTTTTTTGCCTCGATCGGCGAAGTCGACAGAACGGACGAATTCATCATGAATGAAGTTTCGATAGGTGGTTGTTGGGGCAGATACACCGGGGTAAATGTAGCTTTCAAAGCCAGTGCCGCCACCGGCATTGATGTGAATTGATACGAAGTAATCAGCTCCCCAGCTATTGGCTGCATTTGTTCGCTGTGATAAAGTGACCGTTTGATCATTTGAGCGACTTAAGCGGACGGATACATCCTCATATTCACTAATCAACATATCACGTAAGAAAAGTGCGATTTGTAGCGTAATATTTTTTTCAAAAAGACCGTTTGCAGCAGCACCAGAATCTGTTCCTCCGTGGCCAGGATCAATAAAAATTTTCACCATTTTATCATCACCTCATCTTTATTTTATGAAAAAACAAAAACCTTGCCTGTACCAAAAGCGGAATTCTATCTTAAATGAAGAGAAAACTTTATGAACTCATGCAACGATTGATGAAACCGCTTTGCCTATCCACTGCTTTTCTGAGAATAAGCAAATTCCTTGGTTTGTCCGCCTGCATTTAGTGAATACAATAAAGAAATAAGATCATTTCCTGGGAAAGCGCACGATTCCCCACAAAATGCGGCATCTCGGGTCATTTTGACAATAAAAATCGAAAGGGTCCGAAGCATGCTCTAAAAATGCGGGCGATTGTCACGATTACAGCTCCGCCTGAATAGAAATAAAGAGAGAAGAGCGAGAGGTGAATACGTTGGAGCGAGCTGTCACATATAAAAACAATGGCCAAATTAATATTATACTTAATGGGCAAAAGCAAGTGTTGGTTGATGCCGAATCAGAAGCGGAATACATGGAGGCTCTGCAAAAAAACGAAGCCAAGCATAGCATCTTACGAGAGATCGAACGTGAAATGAACAGTCTTGTTGGCATGGATGAGATGAAACGAAACATCAAAGAAATTTATGCTTGGATTTTTGTGAACCAAAAAAGGCAGGAGCAAGGGTTGAAGGTAGGAAAGCAGGCACTTCATATGATGTTTAAAGGGAATCCAGGTACAGGGAAAACAACCGTTGCAAGACTTGTTGGAAAGCTATTCTTTGAAATGAATGTCTTATCCAAAGGTCACCTGATTGAGGCTGAACGTGGTGACTTAGTTGGTGAATACATCGGACACACTGCTCAAAAAACGAGAGACTTAATCAAAAAATCACTTGGCGGTATTTTATTTATTGACGAAGCCTATTCTCTAGCACGAGGCGGGGAGAAGGATTTTGGGAAAGAAGCGATTGACACACTTGTCAAGCATATGGAAGATAAACAGCATGAATTTATTCTCATTTTAGCTGGTTATTCCAAGGAAATGGATCATTTTCTCTCATTAAATCCAGGGCTACAGTCACGTTTTCCGATTAATATTGATTTTCCTGATTATACAGTAGATCAACTGATGGACATTGCCAAACGAATGATGGCAGATCGCGAATATCAATTTACACATGAGGCAGAGTGGAAGCTACGAGATTATCTAATGCACATAAAAAGCACGACGAGTCCAGCAAAATTCAGCAATGGTCGTTTTGTGAGAAACACCATTGAAAAGGCGATTCGTACGCAAGCAATGCGGCTTCTGCTTGTTGACCATTATGACAAAAAAGACCTGATAACCATTAAAAGCCATGACCTTCATACGAGAGAGGATATGCCTTAAGGAAAGGGCATATCCTTTTTAATCAAAGATAAAATAAACCTTCCGAATAGTGGTATACGTGTGTGCTGTTTGGTATGATGGTACTATTGATTACTTATGTATAGAAAGGAAACAACACATTTTGAATGAACAAGAAATAAAAGAAAAAGCGATACTCGTGGGCTGTCAATTGCCGCACGTCACAGATGAACGCTTTCAATACTCATTGGAAGAATTAGCTTCCCTAACCAAAACAGCTGGTGGAGAAGCGGTCAGTTTTGTCGTGCAAAAAAGGAATCGAAAGGACAGCGCTACTTATATAGGAAAAGGCAAGGTAGAAGAACTAGAAGTCCTTTGTGATGAACTTGAATGCGATGTGATTATTTTTAATGATGAATTGTCTCCGAGTCAGCTAAAAGCACTAGCAACAGCGTTAGATGTGAAAATTATTGATCGGACACAATTAATTTTAGATATCTTTGCTAAAAGAGCCCGCACAAGAGAGGGGAAGCTGCAAATTGAGCTTGCTCAGCTTCAGTATGCCCTGCCGCGTCTTAGTGGACAAGGGATCAGCCTCTCAAGACAAGGAGGAGGCATCGGCGCAAGAGGTCCAGGTGAAACAAAACTTGAAACGGACAGACGACATATCCGCAACAGAATTCATGAAATTCATGGACAGCTCAGTTCAGTGAAGGAGCACCGCACAAGATACAGAGAGAGACGAAAGAAAAACGGTGTATTTCAAATAGCAATTGTAGGCTACACAAATGCGGGTAAATCTACTCTTTTCAATCAATTAACAGATGCGGATAGTTATGAGGAAGATTTGCTTTTTGCAACGCTTGATCCAATGACACGGAAAATGACCTTGCAATCTGGATACAGTGTACTCATCTCAGATACGGTTGGATTTATTCAGGATCTCCCTACAACACTTATTGCCGCATTTCGTTCCACACTAGAAGAAGTGAAGGAAGCCGATTATTTACTTCATGTCATTGATTCTTCAAACGAAGATTATGAAGGCCACGAAAAGACAGTAAATGAGCTCTTGGAGGAGCTGGATGCCGACCAAATTCCAATGTTAACAGTCTATAACAAAGAGGATCAAGTCAGAGCCGATTTTATTCCGTCATCAAAGCAGCGACACTTTTTAATGAGTGCAAGAAACGATGAAGACATTAAGCGCTTAAAAACAGAAGTGATGGCGCAGCTTAAAAAAGAATTTTTAGCCCCTTATCATGTGCATATCCCAGCATACGAGGGCAAACTGATATCCGCATTAAAATCTGAGACCCTAGTTGAATCTTTTGTATTTCAAAAAGAGACTGAGCTATATGAAGTCACTGGATTTATCGGAAAAGAACAGTCAATATTAGGAGATATCAAGAAGTATATGTAGGAAAGGAATAGAAAAACGATGTTTCAAACACTTAAACATGGCACTACATTAGAAAAAGTAGCAACAGAAACCGAACGAGACATTGCACACGTTCATCGCCACATTGACACGGTGAGTGAACAAAATGAATGGCGTGTCCTTGAAAGCTATCGAAAGCACAAGGTCAGTGACGCTCATTTTAACCCAACAACTGGATATGGCTACGATGATATGGGGCGAGATACACTTGAGAAGATTTATGCCGATGTCTTCGGGGGAGAAAGCGGACTTGTACGCCCGCAAATCATCTCTGGAACACACGCTATCTCTATTGCTTTATTTGGTGTGTTAAGACCAGGAGATGAATTGATATATATGACGGGTAAACCGTACGACACACTTGAAGAAATCGTTGGAATACGCGGGAAAGCAGGTGCCGGATCACTAAAGGATTTCAACATTGATTATCAAGCAATTGATTTAAACAGCGATGGTACTGTTGATTTTGACAAAGTGAAAAACGCCATTTCATCCAAAACCAAAGTCATCGGCATTCAGCGTTCAAAAGGATATGCCACAAGACCGTCCTTTACAATAGAAGAAATAGAGCAAATGATTGCATTTGTGAAGGAGATCGATGAAGAACTCATTGTCTTTGTTGACAACTGCTATGGAGAATTTACAGAGCTTAAAGAGCCATGTCACGTAGGAGCCGATCTGATGGCAGGTTCTCTGATTAAAAACCCAGGAGGCGGACTTGCGAAAACAGGCGGATACATTGTTGGAAAAGAAAAATGGGTCGAAGCATGCTCTTACCGTATGACCTCACCAGGTATCGGAAGTGAAGCGGGGGCATCGTTGTATGCGCTTCAAGAAATGTATCAAGGCTTTTTCCTAGCGTCACATGTCGTGGCGCAAAGTTTAAAAGGAGCCGTGTTCACAGCGCGTTTTCTAGAAAAAATCGGTTTCCAAACCAATCCATCTTGGGATGCAAAAAGAACAGATTTAATCCAATCCATTGAATTTGGAGATCCTGAAAAAATGATTGCATTTTGCCAAGCGATTCAATACGCTTCACCGATTAATAGCCATGTGACACCTTATGCAAGCTATATGCCTGGTTATGAAGATGATGTCATCATGGCAGCAGGTACTTTTGTACAAGGGGCTAGCATTGAATTATCAGCTGATGGACCAATTAGACCGCCTTACACAGCATATGTACAAGGTGGCCTCACGTACTCACATGTGAAAAGTGCCATCTGTAGTGCGGTAGATGCCTTATTAGATCAAGGATTAATTCGCATTTAACGAGATAAATAAATCCCATGTTAATATTCCTAACATTTCGTTGACACATAATATAACATGACATATAATAAATTTAAGCAAAGAGGAGGAGACAGTTGAGATGAGTGATAACATTCGCCGCTCAATGCCTTTGTTCCCGATTGGGATTGTGATGCAGTTAACTGAACTTTCTGCAAGACAAATTCGATATTATGAGGAAAATGGTTTAGTATTTCCTGCAAGAAGTGAAGGGAATAGACGATTATTTTCATTCCACGATGTCGATAAGTTATTAGAAATAAAAAGCCTCATCGAACAAGGTGTCAATATGGCAGGCATTAAACAACTCTTTGCCAAAGCAGAGACAGAGAATCCGAAGTCAGAAACAGAGACAAAGGAGAAAAATTCAGCCAAACACAACTTGACAGATGATGAACTACGGAAACTATTGAAAAATGAGCTGATTCAGGCTGGTCGTTTCCAACAAGGAACAACCTTTAGACAAGGGGATATGTCAAGGTTCTTCCGTTAACTTATTAGCAAAAGCATTGCTATAAACATTTTACCTGTTGTAGGGGAGGAGTTTTACGAAATGGCAAAGTACACAAGAGAAGATATCGTAAAATTAGTAAATGAGGAAAATGTAAAGTACATCCGTCTGCAATTTACAGACATTCTCGGAACGATAAAAAATGTTGAGATTCCTGTGAGCCAGCTTGAGAAAGCTCTCGATAATAAATGTATGTTTGATGGATCTTCCATTGAAGGATTTGTACGTATTGAAGAATCAGATATGTACTTATATCCAGATTTAAATACATTTGTTATTTTCCCTTGGACAGCTGAAAAAGGTAAAGTTGCACGTTTCATTTGTGATATTTATAAACCAGACGGTACACCATTTGATGGTGACCCGCGTAATAACTTAAAACGTATTTTGAAAGAAATGGAAGAATTGGGATTTAGTGATTTCAACCTTGGGCCAGAGCCAGAATTCTTCTTATTCAAACTTGATGAAAAAGGCGAGCCAACACTTGAGTTAAATGACAAAGGTGGATATTTTGATCTTGCACCAACAGATCTAGGTGAAAACTGCCGTCGTGACATCGTACTTGAGCTTGAAGAAATGGGCTTTGAAATTGAAGCATCTCACCATGAGGTTGCACCAGGACAACATGAAATCGACTTTAAATATGCAGGTGCCATTCGTTCTTGTGATGACATCCAAACATTTAAACTAGTGGTTAAAACAATTGCTAGAAAACATGGTCTTCATGCAACATTTATGCCAAAACCACTATTCGGTGTGAACGGATCGGGTATGCACTGTAATCTCTCATTATTTAGAGAAGGTAAAAATGCATTCTATGATGAAAAAGCTGACCTTCAACTAAGTGAAACAGCAAAACATTTTATTGCAGGAATTATTAAACACGCAACAAGCTTTACTGCGGTAACAAACCCAACAGTAAACTCTTACAAGCGTCTTGTTCCTGGCTATGAAGCACCTTGCTATGTCGCATGGAGTGCACAAAACCGTAGCCCATTAATTCGTATCCCTGCATCTCGTGGAATTAGCACGCGTGTTGAAGTACGTAGCGTCGATCCATCTGCAAATCCATACCTTGCGCTAAGCGTATTACTTGCAGCTGGTCTAGATGGGATCAAAAATAAATTAGAAGCACCTGCTCCAATTGACAGAAACATCTATGTCATGGACAAAGAAGAGCGTCTCGAAAACGGTATTGCTGATCTTCCTGCAACGCTTGCAGAAGCACTTGAGCTGCTAAAATCAAACGAAGTCATGGTTGGCGCACTAGGCGAGCACTTATTCGAGCACTTCATCGAATCAAAAGAAATCGAATGGGATATGTTCCGCACCCAAGTACACCCATGGGAACGCGATCAGTATATGTCTCAGTATTAATAAATAAACGTTGATTTAACAGGGTTTTTGAAAAGGATTTGGTGGTCAATTTTATAGTGACCACAACCGAAATAAGGGTTGACCACTTTTTGACCACCAAATTCAACAAAAAAATTTAACTCAAAATTGAGTTGATGTAATTCTCGAAACTGTCCACAGATTTATTTTCGAGTTTTTCACTTATATGAGCATATACGTCAGAAGTTATGCTTATGTTTTTATGTCCTAATCTTTCTTGGATGAACTTCATACTTTGACCAGCTTCTAATAATAGAACTGCATGAGTATGTCTTAGTCCGTGGATTGGGATATTTTCTATTTCAGCTTTTTTCAAAATTCTTTTTAATGCATTGAACAGTGAGGACTTCGGTAAAGGATCTCCTTTTTCTCTGCAGAAAATAAGGTCTAACTCATGGTCATATATTTCGTTGAAAACAATTTTGTTATCGTTGATCCAGTTCATATGAGATTGCAATTCTTTTGCAAGCGATTCTGTAATCTTGATAGTCCGTTCTGAGTGATATGTTTTAGTGTTACCAAATAGCTCTTCACCAGGTTCTCTTTGAAAATCAAGTGATTTATTAATTGTTATGGTTCGATTCTTCAAGTCAATATCTTTTCTTTGAAGGGCAGCAGCTTCACCTTTTCTCATACCAGTTTCAATCAAAGTCTTGAAGAAAATGTAGTAGATATAGTTATCCTGACGAGCAATCTTTAAAAACTTCCCAATATCCTCTGAGTTAATATACTCCAGACTTTGTTTAGATTTACTACGTTTTTTAGGTAACACAACCCCATCACATGGGTTTGATGCAATTTTCTTAAGTGGTCTAACAGCCATAGACAATGCATGATACATAGTGCCGTGTATGATCTCAATAGTCCTTGTGCTATACTTACCTGATTCCTCAAGAGTGTTTATGAATTTCTGATATCTCATTGGTGTTATGTCTTTTAGTTTAATCTCTTTGAAGTATGGGAGAATTTTATTCTCAACATTTCTTTGATGAATATTGTAAGTGTTTTTTGCAACTTTTCCTTTTTTGTACACTTCCAACCATTCAATAAGGAAATGCTTTAAAGTTATTTCCCCACCACCAACTTCAACATCACTTCTAAGCAATTCTTCGTGTTTTGAAGCAGCAATCTGAGCTTCTTTTTTGGTGTTGAAACCACCTTTAGAAAGCTCTGTTACTTCTTGAGTAACTGGATCTCTGTGTTTTATTCTATACTGCCATGTTGTTCCTCTTTTTCGGAAACTCGCCAATAATATCCCACCTTTCTAATATACATATCCCATTTTAACACTTGTGTTTTAGGTGGACAATCATATTTTGTTAATGAATGTAGGAATGCATTCTACATAAAACATATCTTTTATAAATAAGCTTTTTTGCGGGATACCGAAAACTTTTAAAATGAACACCTTGTCTTTACATATGCTGTAAATATCATGTTAAAATTATACAAAGGAATTGTATACAAGGGGGTAAAGGGATGACAAGATTAATAGCCTCTCAGGAGGTAGGGAACATGATAAACACCTGGAATCTTGCCATACAAAAAGGGGATTTATCAGCAGCTATTGAAATGCAAGATGACATAGATAAGGCAATTGAATCAATGGAAGAAAATCAAGATATTCTTTTGTACTATCAACTATTGAGCTTTAGACTTAAGCTGAAACTTCAGAATATTAGCAGAAATTTAGACAAGCGTTCTTTGAGAGAAACGCTCCTGACGAAAAAGAAGAAAAAACAAATAAACTCATGTCATATTACTTCTACTTTTATAATGGGATATATCATGACTACTTACAAGATTATGATAAGGCATTAAGTTACTTCAGAATAGCTGAAAAAAAGTTGACTTATGTTGATGATGAAATAGAAAAAGCTGAATTTCATTACAAATTAGCCGTTCTTTTCTATGATTTGAAAATGACTTTCTTATCTAAATATCATGCTCAAATCGCTTCAGATACTTTTAATGCTCATGAAACTTATGTCAAAAGACAAATTAACTGTAGGTTACTTCACGCACTAAACTTAATAGATCAATTTAAATATGATGATGCAAGCGATCTCTTTAATGAAGCAGAGGAAATGATTAAGAATGTAGACGATAATCACTTAATCATACACCTGTATTACAATATGGGGTTTTTGGAAAGCAAGAAAGGCAATTACTCAAATGCCGCTGAACTATACAGGCATACCTTAAGTTACAGTGAAATCGAAAAAAATGATTTATTGAAATTGAGATGCTTGTACGAATTATCTAGAGTTGCAATATCGACTCAAAGTAAAGAAGCAATAGAATTAATTGATCATGGTTATAGCTTATCTGAACAAGTCGATCATGAAATATTTAAGGTTAAATTTAAATTATTGAAAGAGCTTGTTTGTGATGTTACTGAATCGCAAATAAATAACATTAACACCTTGTGCTCAGAACTTGAAGAAAAAGGAGTGTGGGTTGATTTAGAGGAAATCTTAGTTGATGTGGCGAAATATTTAGAGAGAATAGGCTTGCTGCAACAATCATTGGATTACTATAAAAGAGCCTTACGTGCAAGCCAGTATGTAGGAAAAGGAGTGAATTAAATGAAAAAGTCTATTTTTATAACATTATCAATAGCTGTAGTTGCACTAGGTACACTTTTCTTTACAAACGGTTTGATTCAACCTCTACATGATGATGTCCAAACAGTAGCATCAAGGGGAAATTCTGGAGGGTGAATGGTTAAAAATTGATAAAATGGATTAAAGTATAAGGCTCCTTATGGTATTCTAGTAAAAGAATATTTCACAAAGGAGTCTTTTTATTATGAAGATATTAGACGCTCCCTCCCTTATATCAGCTGTTGAGAAAAGGTCAAAGGCATATGAACAGCTTAGGGAAGAAATAACAGATTTGAAAAAGGCATTGCAAGGCGTAGCTAATCTAGGTGATGAATTTACCGGAAAAGGTGCAGATAATATCAAAGCTTTTTATAATGATCTTGCACTATACACAGACACTTATCTTGATTTTATCGATATGCAAAAGGCTTTTTTAGATGGAGTGAAAGGAAAGCTTGATGATGAATCATTAGGCGGGAGTACATTTATTGATGAGCACTTCCTAGATGCTCAACTGAAACAAGGGATTCAGAATAATAAAGATATGGTCAAGGAACAAAAAGAAGCTCTATCGACGATTTTTGACGATATTAGCGATTTGATTGAATTACAGACATTTTCCAGCAAAGAGGTAGATGAGCATTTAGATGATGCGAACAACAAAAGGAAAGAGGCAATTGATGCTTTACATAAATTAGACAATGATTTGAAAACAGAATACGCAAAGTCAGAAGCGATTGAGAATCACCTCAAAACTTTTTATTCAAAAATGATGGCTGCTACAGGAAAAGGTAAGAACGCTCAGCCCATGTATTATGATGCAAAAGCATTTCACGAGACAGATGTGTACAAGAATCATGATAAAATCGATGCACAGGTGAAAGCATATTTAAAGGTGAAAAAAGAAGAAAAAGAGAAACGAAGAATCAAAGAGTTAAAGGTAAAACTAGATGATCCATCATGCATTTCAGTAGATAAGTACTTTGAAATTGTAGATGAGGTCGGATATGATAACCTTTCTTATAATCAGAAAATGT
>NZ_JBNNIO010000004.1:0-273337 GCF_050269555.1 Bacillus sp. NPDC077027
CCGCAACCAAAATGGTCCGGTAGTTCAGTTGGTTAGAATGCCTGCCTGTCACGCAGGAGGTCGCGGGTTCGAGTCCCGTCCGGACCGCCATTTTTGATTACATGCAAACGAAAACATATGGTTTCGTTTTTTTTTATGTCTATTTCTTTTGATACAGATTGATCTGTCCTATGAAAAGTCAAATATTTGGCTAAACTGGTCATAAAATCGTGATGGGTTATCACAAGCCGCCTGGTTTTTTAATGCCAGGCTTTCTTTATATCATTTTTAGTTGGAACTGATTCCAACTTCCGATAAACTAATACTAAATGTAATACATAGTAAACGATTGATAGATATTTATTTACATGAAGGGACTGTGTTTGTATGGATGAATTTGACCTCATTCGTCGTATTTCTCCAACTACTTCTCATCATCGGTCATTAACAATGGGTATTGGTGATGATGCCAGTGTGTATCAAACTCATTTGGATAAAGAAGAAATTGTCTGTGTCGATACAATGGTTGAGCATATTCACTTTCGTTTCGATTATTCGACAGCGTATGAGATCGGTTATAAAGCATTGGCTGTGAACATAAGCGATATCGCAGCAATGGGTGGAAAGCCTAAATACTATCTTGTTTCTATTGCCGTTCCACCTCATTGTGATGAGGACATAATCACTTCACTATATAAAGGAATGCGCTCACTAGCTGGAGCTTATCAAATGGATTTGATTGGCGGGGATACTGTATCGACTCGAAGCGATCTAGTCATAACAGTGACGGTCATTGGTGATATTCCAAAGGGAACTGCCTGCTATAGACACACTGCTAGGCCGGGAGATATTGTGTTTGTGACGGGTGAACTAGGTTCATCTGCAGCAGGTTTAGCGCTACTCTCAGGCGAAGTGCAATCAATGAATGGAATTGATGATTCATTCTTTCTCAAGCGTCACAAACTGCCGGAGCCTCATCTTATCGCAGGCCAAATTTGCTCAAGCTTTCAACGAGTTGCCCTCAATGATGTAAGTGATGGATTAGCAAGTGAGCTAAATGAAATTGCTGAATCTAGTAACGTTTCAATCGAAATAGATCGTTTTCTACTTCCAGTCCATCCTGATTTGCCGCGCTTGAGTGAGAATTGGCAACATTGGACATTATTTGGTGGGGAAGACTTTGTTTTGACGGGAACGATTGCAGAACAGGACTGGAAAGCATTTAAACAAGAATGCCAGATGAATCAAATTGAGCTGACTCAGATCGGGATTGTTCAGCATGGTGATTGTGCAGAGGTTATCCTGTTGGAAGGAGAGCAGCGTTCAAAGCTATTAAAGAAAGGATATAATCATTTTAAGAAGTGAGGTGATTAAAGGCTATGATGTTACAATGGAAGACATCTAGTGCTGAAGAAACGAAACGTATCGCTTCAAAGGTCGCTGCACTCGCAAAGCCGGGTGATGTGTTGACACTAGAAGGTGATCTCGGTGCGGGTAAAACGACTTTTACAAAGGGATTTGCTCAGGGATTAGGCATTACACGTATCGTCAACAGTCCTACCTTTACCATTATCAAAGAATATACTGATGGCAGATTGCCTCTCTATCATATGGATGTCTATCGAATGGAAGATGCAGAAGAAGACATTGGTTTAGAGGAATATTTTGAAGGACAAGGTGTGTGCTTGGTAGAATGGGCACATTTAATAGAGCCTCAATTGCCGTCAGCCCATTTGAAAATAGAAATTTTAAGAACTGAACGCGAAGAAGAACGCACGGTTACTTTTTATGCACAAGGCGCTCGTTACGAAAGCCTTTGTAAGGAGATGAAAGATTATGACCATACTCGCAATTGATACATCCAATTATACACTTGGAATTGCTCTTGTCAGAGATGGGGACGTGATTGGAGAAACGATTACTTATTTAAAGAAAAATCATTCTGTACGAGCGATGCCAGCGGTCGAGGCACTATTACAGGAGTGTGATGTAGAAACTGCTGATTTAAGCAAAATTGTTGTAGCAAAAGGTCCGGGCTCTTATACTGGTGTACGGATTGGCGTAACAATTGCTAAAACGCTTGCTTGGTCACTGTCTATCCCAATATCATCTGTATCCAGCTTAGAAGCATTAGCTGCGAATGGGCGTTATTTTAATGGCTACATTTCTCCATTATTTGATGCGAGAAGAGGACAAGTTTATACAGGCTTGTATTCGTATGAGCAGGGAAAATTGCTGGGGATAAAAGAAGATCAAAATTTGTTACTTGTAGATTGGCTCAATGACTTAAAAGAAACGGGGAAACAAGTCTTATTTCTTGGACATGATGTGATCCTCCATCAAGAGACAATTCGCTCTATTTTAGGAGATGCAGCTGTTTTCACACAAGATCCATTGCTTAATCCAAGACCCTCAGAACTTGCTTTTATAGGTGTGGATCGTTCTCCTGAAGAAGTACATCAGCTTGTACCAAACTATATTCGTTTAGCAGAAGCGGAAGTGAAGTGGCTTGAAGGACAGAAATGAGATAGGGTCTGTTAAGGTTAGATCAATGAACGTGGAAGATATCCCAGAGGTTTATACGATTGAAGTTCATTCGTTTACTGCACCTTGGAAAAAGGAATCGTTCATTTATGAGATTCTTCATAATAAATATAGCCATTATTTTATTATTGAAAAGGACCATCAGCCTGTAGGTTATTGTGGTGTATGGATTGTACTTGAAGATGCTCAAATAACCAATATTGCGATCTTACCTGAATATCGTGGAAAAGGCTATGGAGAAGCACTACTTCGGCACGTTATGAATTTTTGCAAAGAAAAAAAGACAGAGCATCTGTCATTAGAGGTTCGGGTTTCGAATTCACCAGCGCAATCACTTTATGAGAAGCTAGGATTCAGACCAGCCTCTGTGAGAAAACATTATTATACGGATAATGGTGAAGATGCATTAGTCATGTGGGTGAATTTAAATGAATGAACAAAAAGAGCTTTTTATACTAGGAATTGAAACAAGCTGTGATGAAACAGCAGCCTCTATTGTAAAAAATGGTAAGGAAATCGTAGCAAATGTCGTGGCTTCGCAAATTGAAAGTCATAAGCGCTTTGGAGGAGTTGTACCAGAAATTGCTTCAAGACATCATGTGGAACAAGTTACCGTTGTTTTGGAGGAAGTGATGGCTCAAGCAAACATGCGCTTTCAAGATATTGATGCAATTGCGGTGACTGAAGGACCAGGATTGGTTGGTGCGTTGTTAATCGGAGTAAATGCTGCAAAGGCACTGAGCTTTGCACATCAAATTCCGATAGTCGGTGTCCACCATATTGCTGGGCATATTTATGCGAACCAGCTAGTTGCTGAATTGGTCTTTCCATGCTTGGCACTAGTCGTATCTGGCGGTCATACAGAACTTGTTTTGATGAAAGAGCATGGCTCCTTTGAAGTGATTGGTGAAACATTAGACGATGCAGCTGGTGAAGCATATGACAAAGTCGCTCGAACAATGGGTCTTCCTTATCCAGGTGGACCACATATAGATCGTTTGGCACAAGAAGGAGAGCCACGTATTAAACTCCCTCGTGCTTGGCTTGAGGAAGGCTCTTATCATTTTAGTTTTAGCGGGTTGAAGTCTGCTGTGAT
Source organism: Bacillus sp. NPDC077027 (assembly GCF_050269555.1). NCBI lineage: Bacteria > Bacillati > Bacillota > Bacilli > Caryophanales > Bacillaceae > Bacillus > Bacillus sp. NPDC077027. The sequence continues at coordinate 3,620 of NZ_JBNNIO010000004.1, forward strand.
CAATACTCTTCACAATGCATCTCAAAAAGGAGAAACGATTGCTCCTGAGGATTTGTCTGCAAGTTTTCAAGCAAGTGTTGTGGAAGTGCTTGTTGGGAAGACGTTAAAGGCAGCTGCCGCCTATGATGTGAAGCAAGTAGTACTTGCAGGAGGAGTGGCTGCAAATAAAGGTCTCAGAGAAGCTTTACAGCAAGCATTTAAAGAACAACCAAATGTGACGTTAACCATTCCGCCTATATCACTTTGTACAGATAATGCAGCGATGATTGCTGCAGCTGGCACAGTAGCTTATCAAAAAGGAATCCGTGGCAATATGGCGATGAATGGACAGCCAGGTTTACCTCTTGAATCATATTAATTCAGCTCCTGTGGATACACAGGGGTTTTTTATCGTTTAAATGTAAACGGTTTATACACAATTTAATCATAACTATCCACAATTGTTAGAAAGTTTTGAATAAAATTCATGTGATTGTGTATAACTTCATCCTTTCGTGTGGATATGTGATTAAAACTCTGTGGATACTGTGGGTAATTGAGATGAAACTATATTCTATAAAGATAAGACTGTGGATAGTTTTGTTAATAAAAATATCTTGTTACAAATGATGATAGGTTAGGTGCAAAGATTTGAAAAAAAGCACCCATGAGGGCGCTTTCTAAGTTTCTGATAGTTCTTCCCATTCTACAAAAAATGATTCTAGCTCTTTGTTTAATTCTTCATTTTCTGTTTGAATGATCTGTACTTTTTCATGATCTTGGAATATAACAGGCTGACACAATTGCTCTTCATTTTCACTTAGTTGTTGCTCAATGGAGGCAATGCGTTGTTCAATTTCTTCAATTCTTCGTTGCTTTTGTCGCTCTTTCTTTTTGAGTTCTTTCTCCTCTGCATAAGAACGCTTCGTTGAAAGAGAGGCATCATCAGCTTTTGTTTTGACAGCTGTTTCTGACTCTTTAAGTGCGTCAAGCTCCAATTGCTCATTTTTCTTTTCTATAAAGTAATCATAGTCGCCTAGATATTCTTTAGACTCATTTGGAGAGAGTTCAAGTACCTTTGTTGCGAGTCTATTAATAAAATAACGATCATGGGACACAAATAAAATGGTGCCTGGGTAATCAATCAGCGCATTCTCTAAAATTTCTTTGCTGTCTAGGTCTAAGTGGTTGGTCGGCTCATCAAGGATGAGAAAATTTGCTTTTTGAAGCATTAATTTCGCTAGAGCGACACGTGCCTTTTCGCCACCACTTAATGCATGAACTGGTTTAAGCACATCATCTCCTGAAAATAAGAAATTACCTAGGCATGTGCGAATCTCTTTTTCGGTCATATGTGGATATTCATCCCAGAGTTCATCTACTACTCTTTTCGATGAAGTTAGCTTGGCTTGTTCTTGGTCATAGTAACCAATGCTCACATTTGAACCAAAGAGGATTTCACCTTGTACTGGTTTTAATGTATTTATTAACGTTTTAAGCAATGTTGATTTGCCAATACCGTTCGGACCAATAAGTGCCACACTTTCTTCACGATTAATATGGAAAGAAAGAGAGGTGAGAAGCGGTGTTTTGTGATCGTAGCTAATTTCTAAATCACGGACGTGTAAGACATCATTTCCACTTTGTTTGGTGATCTCAAAGTGAAAGTTTGCAGATTTCTCATCACCAAGTGGTTTTTCAATTCGTTCCATCCGCTCTAATTGTTTTCTTCTGCTTTGCGCCCTTTTCGTCGTAGATGCCCTTGCTAGGTTGCGATCTACGAAATCTTGTAGCTTTGAGATTTCACCCTGTTGTTTTTCAAATAGCTTGATGTCTCGCTCTAACTGCTCTGCTTTAAGCTCAAGGTATTTACTATAGTTCCCAGCGAATTTTTTCATAGTTGTTCTTGACACTTCGTATACATGGTTGACCACTTTGTCTAAGAAATAACGGTCATGAGAAACGATTAATATGGCACCTGTGTAGTTTTGCAAATATTGTTCCAGCCATGATAAGGTATCAATATCCAAATGGTTGGTAGGTTCGTCCAATATCAGAAGATCGGGTTTGATTAATAGAAGCTTCCCAAGCGCAAGGCGTGTTTTTTGTCCGCCACTCAAGGATTGTACGGTTGTGTTATCGTCAAATTGACTAAAACCAAGCCCATGAAGGATGGAGCGGACATCTGCTTCATATTGGTAGCCGCCTTTGTCTTTGAAATCTTGTTGGAGTCTATCGTATGTTTTCATGAGTGAATCTAATTCTGTACCAGTAGAAGAAGCCATTTTCTCTTCGATGTCTCTCATGTCTTTTTCCATTCCTTTTAAATGGTCAAAGACGGTTAGCAATTCTTCTTTCAATGTTCTGTCAGATGTGACATCTGTATGTTGAGCTAAATAACCGATGGATAAATCTTTCGGTCTTACAATTTCGCCTTTTTCATAAGACATTTGTCCTGCAATAATCTTCAAAAGCGTTGATTTACCCGCTCCATTTCGCCCAACAATGGCAACGCGATCCTTTGCTTTTACTTCTAATTTTATATTCGTTAAAACAGTATCAGCGCCAAAAGACTTTGAAAGCTGATTCACTTGTAAAATCATCATGTAACTTCACCTCTGCTATAATATGTTTAGTGTAGCTTATCAGCAGAAAACCGGCAAATCTTACATACAATCGTCACTGTCAAATGAAAGACAGATAGGAAAAAATAGTGTATTATTTGAGTAAGGGAGCGTTTTAAGATGAGTGATTTTAGCCACTTTAACGAACAAGGGAGAGCAAGGATGGTGGACATTAGTGATAAGTCATCCACAGTCCGGACTGCGACTGCTACTTCGAGTGTTCGTATGATAAAAGAAGTATTTACCAAAATACAAAATCGTGAAATTGGCAAAGGTGATGTACTGTCAGTTGCCCAAGTTGCGGGCATTATGGCAGCTAAACAAACCTCTGCCATCATTCCAATGTGTCATCCACTTGCACTGAAAGGCGTGGATATCTCCTTTGATTGGGAGGAAGACGGAAATGTGCACATGTTGAAAATTTATGTTCAAGTGAAAACAAAAGGAAGTACAGGTGTAGAGATGGAAGCGCTCACTTCCGCGTCAGTATGTGCGCTGACTGTTTACGATATGTGCAAGGCGATAGATAAAGGCATGATGATTGGCCCGACCTATCTTCTAGAGAAGACTGGCGGGAAAAACGGCGATTTTCACAGAGCATCTGATATTTAAGTTGGAGGATCTTATATGAATATAGACCAGTCAAAAATTCCGCAAGCGACAGCTAAACGTCTGCCGCTTTACTACCGTTTTTTAAAAAATCTGCATGCATCAGGAAAACAACGAGTCTCTTCGGCAGAACTAAGTGATGCCGTCAAAGTAGATTCTGCAACGATTCGTAGAGATTTTTCATACTTTGGGGCTCTTGGAAAAAAGGGATATGGATACAATGTGGATTATCTGCTCACTTTTTTTAGAAAAACACTTGATCAGGATGAAATGACCAATGTTATGCTGATTGGTGTGGGGAATCTGGGAACTGCTTTTCTCCATTATAATTTTATTAAAAACAATAATACAAAAATTTCAATGGCTTTTGACATCAATGAGAGTAAAATAGGAAGTGAGATAGGTGGCGTGCCTGTCTATGATTTGGATAAGCTTGAAGAGCATGTGAAAGAGGTAGGAGATATACCGGTAGCTATTTTAACGGTACCTGCCATTGCAGCTCAACCGATTACAGATCGTTTGATTGCTTTAGGGATTAAAGGAATCCTTAATTTTACGCCGGCTCGATTGAATGTGCCGGAACACATTCGAATTCATCATATAGATTTGGCGGTTGAACTTCAGTCTCTTGTTTATTTCTTAAAGCATTACTCAGTTTCACAAGAAGACTGATGAAAAGGGGTAAAGGGGGTGGAGCAGAATGGGTCCGATCGGTCCTGGAAGTCTTATTTTGATTGCCATTGTTGCGCTCATTATTTTTGGGCCTAAAAAGCTTCCTGAATTGGGAAGAGCAGCAGGAGACACGTTACGTGAATTCAAAAATGCAACAAAGGGTTTAACTGATGATCAGGAAGAAAAAAAGAAAAATGAAGAACAGTAGAATGGGATGAGCTTCATGAATGTGAGAGAAATGCCGCTTATGGAGCATATTGTTGAACTGCGAAAACGTTTAGTGATTGTTGCTTTGTTTTTTGTCATTTTCATGGTGGCAGGCTTCTTTCTAGCCAAGCCGGTTATTATTTATTTGCAAAATACTGATGAAGCAGCAAGCTTAACCCTTAATGCGTTTAGGCTGACTGATCCGCTGTATATTTTTATGCAGTTTGCATTCGTCATCGCTTTGGTTTTAACATGTCCAGTGATTTTATATCAGCTGTGGGCTTTTATCAGCCCTGGCTTATATGAGAAAGAAAGAAGAATTACATTATATTATATTCCAATTGCATTGGTTTTATTTTTTTGTGGTGTGGCTTTCTCCTATTTTATCTTGTTTCCGTTTGTCGTCGATTTCATGATGAGAATGTCTAATGATTTAAATGTGGAGCAAGTGATTGGAATTAATGAGTATTTTACTTTTCTGATGCAGTTAACACTTCCATTTGGGCTACTGTTTCAGATGCCAGTCGTTCTCATGTTCTTTACGAGACTTGGTATGATCACACCAATGTTCTTATCGAAAATTCGTAAGTATGCCTATTTTGCACTCCTTGTCATTGCCGCACTGATTACACCGCCAGAGCTTGTTTCTCATCTTATGGTCACCCTACCGATGCTTGCTTTGTATGAAATAAGCATTGTGATCTCCAGAGTGACTTATCGAAAGATGCAGCATATAGCAGAGGAGAAAAAAAATCATCATGTATCATGAAAAAAGCATCACCATCTGATTAGATGGCGATGCTTTTTTGTGTGTCAAAGTATCTGCTGGATGATATGGAACAGCTGATCGAAGTAAGCAGACTCGTGTGGAACAAAATGACTAGTGTCTGCTTCCTTTAGCTGATCGTGCCTCATGCCATTTTCATCTATCTCAAAACCATGTAGGGTCAAGGTTTCACGTTCACCTGTAAAGAGTCCTATGACTTCATGTAATGGCGCACGATAAAGGCCAGCCACTTCTTCCTTTTGTAAGTGGAAATCATGTTCTTGTGTACGGCTATTATAGAGATACACATGGCAAAATTCTCTGTCGAGGATATTCGCTTGTTTGATTACATCTGGCAAAACCCCTGCATAAGTTAGCTTTTCAAATGGGATGGAAATCCCAAGTTCTTCTTCTAATTCTCTAACGCCATCTTGAGGTGATTCCTCTGCTAAAAGGTGACCTGCTGCGGTGATGTCAAGAAGCGCTGGGAAGTCTTTTTTTGTGTTGCTTCTTAATTGAAAGTGTAGATATGTGATGCCGCTCTTCTCTGTTAAAAGCCAAAAATGGAATGTTTCATGCCATAGCCCTTTTGCATGTACGTCTGATCGTGAGGCGATGCCGATTGATTCATGCCGCTTGTTAAAGATATTCAAGTACTCCTGTTCGATGATGGTTCTCTCCATTCAAAAAACCATTTTCCAATCAAAAAGGAAAATGGTTGTGGTTTTATTTTTGCTGCTTTTTGAGCTTGACTGAGAAGGCAAACATTTTAAAAGCGATATTGATATTATAGGCTGCAAACACCATGAGTAATATGCTATAGAAAGACCACATATCACCAGGATTTTGTATCGCCATATATGTGAAAGCCGCTCCCACGGCAAAATAAATCAATCCCCATACGACAGGGTTTCTCATAAGAAAAAGCCTCCAATAATCATTTGCAATGCTGCAGATTGTTCATCTATTATTTTTTTCACTGGTTCAAACTGACCAAGGATTACGAGCGAGTTCATTAATATGTGTGCACCGATTGGCACGATGATTCGTTTGGTCTTGGCATATAAGAAGGCAAACGAAAAGCCCATGGCTGTATAGAGTAAAAGATGAGCGGAATCATCATGAACAACGGCGAACATCACTGAACTAATGAGAGCGCCGATGAAGAAATTCGTTTTTTCATATATCACACCAAAAATAATTTTCCGAAACACGATTTCTTCTGAAATCGGTCCAAGGACAGATATGACAATCACCAACAAAGGGATTGATTCCATAATAGACAAAATGTTTTTTGTATTCTCTGACTCGCGTCCAATGCCGAATAGTTGTTGTTCAATGGTTGCGGCGAAAGTTTGAGCGAGAATGGATAAGAAAAACCCAGCGATAATCCAAACGATGGCCGAGCGAACCGATACAGGTGTTTCTTGCCGAAGTGATGTTTTCGGTAATGTCCTGAGAATGAGTAAGATAATCACAACACCAATGGGAAAGCTAATGATTGTCCATACGCCTGAAATGTGAGTGAGCTCCTGCTTTGTAAAAGGAGGTTCAAATATCCCTAGCCACTTCATGATCATCACATAAGGAAGTATAGAAAACTGCACCACTATATAGGTTAAAATGATGTACCAATACTGTTTTTTCAAGTAATGAAAACTCCTTTGCTAAACGAACTAGATTTATTGTAACACAAGACGTCTTTTTCGTTGAAAAGGAAAGAATCATCATGAAAAAAAGAAAATGAAAGCGTGAAAAATTTTAATGCGTTTGACTTGAAATTACAGCAGACATTCTTTATTATAGAAAATGTGTTAGCACTCGTTATGGTTGAGTGCTAAAAAAGACTACATATAATAAATTGAGGAGGTTGTTTCTTATGTTAAAGCCATTAGGCGATCGCGTTATCATTGAACTTGTTGAATCTGAGGAAAAAACCGCAAGCGGTATCGTTTTACCGGATTCTGCAAAAGAAAAACCACAAGAAGGTAAAATTGTTGCAGCTGGTTCAGGGCGTGTGCTTGAAAGCGGAGAGCGCATTGCGTTAGAAGTGAAGACAGACGACCGCATTATCTTCTCAAAATATGCAGGCACTGAAGTGAAATATGATGGAAAAGAATATTTAATTCTTCGTGAAAGCGACATTTTAGCTGTTATTGGCTAATCACATAAAAAATAAACAAAAATGGTAAAATAATTGAGGAGGTTTCGTTATTATGGCAAAAGATATTAAATTTAGTGAAGAAGCCCGTCGTGCGATGCTTCGTGGTGTAGATGCACTTGCGGATGCTGTAAAAGTAACTTTAGGACCTAAAGGACGTAACGTGGTTCTTGAGAAAAAATTTGGTTCACCGCTGATTACAAATGATGGTGTGACAATTGCGAAAGAAATTGAATTAGAAGATGCTTTTGAAAACATGGGCGCAAAGCTTGTGGCAGAAGTAGCAAGCAAAACAAATGACGTTGCTGGTGACGGTACAACAACTGCAACAGTTCTTGCTCAGGCTATGATTCGTGAAGGCTTGAAAAACGTGACTGCTGGTGCTAACCCTGTTGGTGTTCGTAAAGGAATTGAAGAAGCTGTAAAAGTAGCACTTGAAGGCTTACAAGAAATTTCTAAACCAATCGAAGGTAAAGAATCGATCGCTCAAGTGGCAGCAATTTCTGCAGCAGATGAAGAAGTAGGAAGCCTGATTGCTGAAGCGATGGAGCGTGTTGGTAACGACGGTGTTATCACAATTGAAGAATCAAAAGGATTCACAACTGAGCTAGAAGTGGTTGAAGGAATGCAATTCGACCGTGGATACGCTTCTCCATACATGGTAACGGATTCTGATAAGATGGAAGCAGTTCTTGAGAACCCTTATATCTTGATCACTGATAAGAAAATCACAAACATTCAAGAGATCTTACCAGTTCTTGAACAAGTGGTACAACAAGGTAAACCACTATTGCTCATCGCAGAAGATGTAGAAGGCGAAGCACTTGCAACACTTGTTGTAAACAAACTTCGTGGTACATTCAACGCTGTAGCAGTGAAAGCACCTGGATTCGGTGACCGTCGTAAAGCGATGCTTGAAGACATCTCTGTTTTAACTGGTGGAGAATTGATTACAGAAGACCTTGGTCTTGACTTGAAATCTACTGAAATTGGTCAACTAGGTCGTGCTTCTAAAGTTGTAGTGACAAAAGAAAATACAACGATCGTTGAAGGTTCAGGTGATTCTGCGAAAATTGCTGCTCGTGTGAATCAAATCCGTGCACAAGTGGAAGACACAACATCTGAATTCGATAAAGAGAAATTACAAGAACGCCTTGCAAAACTGGCTGGCGGCGTAGCTGTCATTAAAGTCGGTGCGGCGACTGAAACAGAATTAAAAGAGCGTAAACTACGTATCGAGGATGCGTTGAACTCAACTCGTGCAGCAGTTGAAGAAGGTATCGTATCTGGTGGTGGTACAGCGCTTGTGAATGTATACAACAAAGTATCATCAATCGAAGCAGATGGTGACGTTCAAACTGGTGTGAACATCGTTCTTCGCTCTCTTGAAGAGCCAATTCGTCAAATCGCTCACAACGCTGGTCTTGAAGGATCTGTCATCGTTGAGCGCTTGAAAAACGAAGAAATCGGCGTAGGCTTCAATGCAGCGACAAACGAGTGGGTAAACATGATTGAAAAAGGTATCGTTGACCCAACAAAAGTAACACGCTCTGCACTTCAAAACGCAGCTTCTGTTGCAGCTATGCTTCTTACAACTGAAGCAGTTGTAGCTGACAAACCAGAAGAAGGCGGCTCAGGCGGCGGAATGCCAGACATGGGCGGCATGGGTGGAATGGGTGGCATGATGTAAGGAAAACTCTAAGCCCTTGATATGTGACAAGGGTTAGAGCACTTCTCATCACACCGTGGTCATTTTATTGGTCATAAGCGCCGAAATCACTCTAAATATGGAGGTCTCTCAGTAATTCAGTGAATTTTTGAGAGGCCTCTTTTTCTAATATATTGGAAGAACTAGAGGAATCGTAACCACATTTATGCCGATTTTGAGCCTGCAAATGGAATACATGCAATCGTAAATGTTAATGGGCTATTTTTGTCGATTGACTATTTGAAAAACAAGTTACACGTGGACACGAAACAAATAAGAGAAGAATGGAAAAAATTAGTAGTTCACAGTACGGCAAAAGAATAACGCTAAAGCAGTAAATTATTTATCAATCACTCATAAAGGGACAATCGTTTCGTATCGTGCAAGTTAGTCCGCAGTTTTTAGAAGAACAGAGCTTCAATTTTTCTAGAAACCATTAGTAAAATAAGGTAGGTTGTAATGTGTATTTATGTAATTTTGTAATTGGCCTATGATGAAGCTAATATTACCAAGGGGTTGGGGAATTACAAAATCAATGACAAAAAACGTTTTATTAAAAAATGACAAATGAAATGTAAGAGGATTACAAGTGAAATGATAACTTGTAATCCTCTTTTTCGTTAGAGTAATAATGTTTATGAGTGGAAATTACAAAATTACAAGTTTTTAATTGTATGCATACAATTATTTTGAAAGAAGTGACATAAAGGAATGGTTCATTTCCTTGTTTAACCTTTTTTCCATTGGTATCATTGTAATAGGTTCTTTGGTTTATTCAATTGTATATACTTTCATTATTAAATATGAAATGGGGACATTTAGTTGATTATATCTAGATTACAAATTAAAGGGTATAGAAATTTAAAAGATATAGATATCGTATTAAACAGATTGTCTATTTTTATAGGTGAAAATAATGGTGGTAAAAGTAATTTGCTGAGAGCTATTACATTGCCATTTTTGAATGATGAGATAGGCACTGTTAGTAAACATTTGGGGTGGCATGATATTAATAATGAATTAAAGCTAGAATACTTTACTTTTATTTCTGCGAATTTAGCTAGATTGAAAAGTGGTGAGGTGGAAGTCGATGAGTTTGTAAAATACATCCCTTCGGTTACCGTGAATGTTACATTTAAGCCAGATGGTGCTGACGAATACTATGTTCATAAGTGGGTTAATTCAATTGTTGAAGAAGATCCGCTATTTAGTATTAGGTACAGATATTGTATTGAGAATCCTCAAGAGTTATTAGCACATATAACTAGCATTTTAACGGACAGGGATGAAGACTCTATAGAAAAAATAAAAATGAATTTACTTCCTATAGAATTATTCAAATATTCAATCGTTGTTCCTTCTACTGATGAAGAAGTAGCTTTTAATGATTTAATAAACTTTAAATATAACGCCTTAGCAGCAGAGCGTGATGATTTCTCAAATAAAAATACACAATTAGGTTCGAAATCATTAGTAAATTTACTTCATAATAAGCTCACTAATGAACAAAAAGTACAGGTAGAGCAATCATATGAAACATTCTTCAAAGATTTAAAAGAGATAAGTGATCTAGAAGGGGTACTCAATTGGCAACAAGATTCAACTCTAGAGAATGCCAAAGATTTTTTTGATCAAATTACACTACTTCCAAACATGCCTAGTATGAATTCTTTATTAAATAATGTGCGTTTAGGTTTTGGGGAAGACTATTTGCAAAATCAAGGGTTGGGGTATAGGAATTTAGTTTATTTACTTGTAATGATGAATTCATTAGAAATTAACAATGAAATTGCTTTAAATATCCTAACTCTTGAAGAGCCAGAGGCCCATCTTTGTGTAAGTAATGAGCGATTATTTGCAAGTTTTATTAATTCAATAATTAATTCAAGTAGTAAGACGCAGTTATTTATTTCTACTCATAGTTCCGAGTTTATAAATAAACTAGAGTTGAAAAATATTACAGTAGTTACAGAAGGAAATGCGTTTTCTTTAATGTCTGTTGCTGAAGAAGAAGAGTTGGATTACTTGGCTAGAAAACCAAACTTAGATTTCCTTAAGTTTTTATTTTCGAGAAATTGTATTTTAGTAGAGGGACCAACTGAAGAAATGTTAATTAAATCTTATTTGAGTTTGCAGAATAATATATTGCATGATATTGAGGTCATTTCATTACATAAGGGCTTCACTAAAATGTTAGATATTTGGTTGAAAGTTAACAATTTGACATCTCATAGAATAGGGATAATTAGAGATTATGACAATGAACCTGCTGCGGAAGAGAGACATTCTGATTATAATTCAAATAGCAATATATACGTTACTACTACTTCCAAATATACTTTAGAACCTGAATTTGTTAGTACAGGTGAGAACTTTGAAAAACTTAAAACTTACTTTGGTAAAATCCATAATTGGCGAGAGGAAGATATAAACTCCCCTCAAGCATTGTCTGATAAATGGAGAAACGCTAAAGCTGTTACAATGCTGAAGTTTTGTCAGGATTTTGGTTCAGGGCATTTAGAAGAGATTGAATTACCAGGACACATTGGTAGAGTGCTAAATTTTTTACAAACGGGCGTTAAAGAATGAAGATAATAATAGCAGGTGCTGGTGCGGGTAAAACTACTTCTATGGCACAAAAGGTATTAGAAAGATACAACACAATTACTGATGGGAAAATAATATACGTAATTACCTATACTAACGTTGCTAGAGATCATATAAGAAAGAAAGTAATTGAATTAAATGGAAGTATTCCTAGAAGAGTTAGAATAGAGACATCACATGTTTTTTTGTTACAAGAAATAATCTTTCCTTTTCATCATCTATTATATGAACAACAGTATAATCAAGTATCCCTTATAAAATTGCCAGAAAATCATGGCTATAGAGCTAATAAGTTAGGAGAACTTCGGGAAAATAATACGATTCATGTACAAGAAGCTACGAAGGTTGCTAAGTGGATAATAAGTGGGAAATCTGATGATAGAAAAATAATAAAAAACAAAAGAGAGAAAATTCTTGCCATAATTCAAAGATATTTAGATTGTGTTTTTATAGATGAAGCCCAAGATATGGACCAATATTTATCAGGAATTATCGAAATGTTGAATAATAAGGAGATTGGGGTAATAGTAGTTGGGGATCCTAAACAAGATTTAAGAGGGAGGAATGAATTAAGAAAATTAATTGAAAAATATTCACATAATGTAGAATATAAAAAAGAAAATCACCGTTGTCCTATTTCGCATGTTAATTTTGCTAATTCTTATATTTCACCGGAGGAGAAACAGGTGTGTCAGCATGAGGAAATGGGAGAGATAAGTCATATCTATGAAAATGACATATCTATCAAGAGCTATGTGGATGAAGGGGATTGGTGTTATTCTTTTATTTTAAAAAAAAATGAGCGATTTGTCACTCAATCTGATGAAATGAATTCGGCAAAAAATAACTTGAGGTACGAATTAAAAGCATTAGTAAGAAAAACTGATATAGAAGATAAGAAAGTTGACCAAAAAGTATATTTAATATTGGAGAAAGTACTACAAGACTTTGATAATACCAATCATTGGGCAATAATTAATAGATTAGGTACGGAACTATCCATAGGGTTAACTCGACAAGATAAGGCAAGATTGTTCGCATCCTTAAAAATGAATGAAGAGAATAATAATGAACAAAACGGGATATTAGTCCAGTCTATTGACAAAATAAAAGGTCTAGAGGGCGAAAATTGTTTATTTATATTAACAACCGATTTGTCAGACTATATTTTCAAGAAAAAAACTGAAATGAATAAAATGATAAATTATTTGTATGTTGCACTTACTAGAGCGAAGAAAAAATTAGTGATTATGGTTACGAGTGAAGTGGAAAATAAATATGGTCGAGCATGGATTGATTGTAAGTTTGAAAGTTTATTTAGTGGTAACAAGCCCGGTGGTGATACATGATGGTGCCAGTATGGACTACTTGCAGGTTGAATCAAAAAATATTGAGAACTTAGATGATATTGAGGTTACTAAGTTACTACCGTCGTGGCTTTATAACGAAGAGAATAAATTTAATCTAGTGAAAAACTCTTTACTTGTAGTATTAAATATTACGGAAGTCATGGTAGTGAGGATGAAGATTTTAAATTGAAAAATGCCTTTGGAAAAACACCTTTAATTCCAAAGTAGAAGCATTATTTGCTCCGTAATCATGGTTACATCCTGTTGTAAACAGTGCTATACTAAAGGCTAGAAAAGCCCATTTAATTACTTTCATTGTTGAGTCTTCCTTAACGATTTGAGTTCCTTCTATACAAGTTGTTCTTCTTTAAACTGTGGTCACACACTTGGTCATTATTTTGGTCAGGAGAGAGTTTGAAATCGTTCGACTGTATTTTCTGATTTTCTTTGAAATGCTGATTTGAATGGGTTTCTATGTAGCTGTTTTCGAGGATTTACGTGGCGAGCTTATGGGCGGAATGATGTAACACCCTCGAAAACCCCTTGAAATATAGGGGTTTTTGTTATGCTTCTTTTAATTGGTCTCCCGCCTACAAACTGAATCTTTAAAGAGAGATCATTTACAAATGAATTGAACTTTTCTGATGTTCTTTCTCTCGCTTTTTTTGTAGTATGCAAATAAACCAATCGAGTAATTTCAACATTTCTATGACCAAGTATTTTTTGGTTTCTTCGAGCGGTACATTTGTTTCGGTAGGGTTTGCATAATACGTTGTACAGTCTTGTGGTTCATTTTTGTAAGAGGGCTGTTATTTTACGATACCCATACGTATATTGATGTGTTTGACAGAGTGATGAAATAAGGTCGATCAACACCTTTTTTTTTGACTGATGACCTCGTTTTTTCCAACGATAAAATGTTGATTTTGCAATCTCAAATATCTGCCAGAATGTGATCACAATGACTTTGTTTTTGACCGTTTCATAAATAGACACTAATGCTTCTTAATATCACAATTTGTTGTTTTAAGTAGCGAATTTCCGTTTTCAATTTCTCATTCTCATCTTGATATTCAGGCCCTTTCCCGTACGAATACTGTTTGCCCACTGGCTGTCTTAAACGATGAATGTCTCCAGATTTATACCATTTCATCCATGTTTTAAGTTGAGTCACATTCCGAATATTTAATTCCTCCAACGCTTTTTTAACTGGTACTCCCGCCAATCGTATTTCAATTGCTTTCATCTTCACTTTAATTGGATAACTAACTTTTGAGCCGATAGAAAAACACCTCCAAATTGGTTTCAGGTATTCTATACCCGATTTTCAACTTAAAGGTGTTTTTTATTTATCTCACTTTATGGGGTCAGTCCCGATTTTGAGGGGCTTTTTTTGCAGATAGAGCCACAGTGCATAATGCTTTCTTGTAGCGATAGGTATAATTGCTGGTATGGCTGCCGTTGTTGATACTGATTATGCTGATGGTTGCTATTACATTAAATTAAAAAGGCCCTCTTTCAAGAGCTCTTAGATTATATAAATTCCAACTTAGCAATTGTTATTCATCACTGTCCATTTCCCATAATTTCTGACCGGTTGCTAAATATACTGCATTTGGTGGCTCTTCATAAAGAGAGATTTCTACTAATGAGCTTTTTCCTTTATTTAACCAATCATATATACTACTTTCATTATGAAAAGGAGGTGTTAAAATTTCTTTTACTCTAAATGCAACTGCATAATATTCTGTGTAATTTACATCATCGTCTTCTAACCTATTATCTGTTTCATAGAGTGTGTCTGGTTTACCCACAATCTTTAATCTATTTTTCCATTCTAATCTCAGTTCTTTTCCCCCATTTTCATCTAATGTTTTTATTAAAGAGTTATATTCCATAGTAATTCATCCTTTTACTTCATTCTATTGGTTTTGCAGGTACTATATGAGCACCGTCTTTTGAATAATGTATTGTTCCTCTTGTAGTCTCTATATATTTCCCGGTTTTCATGTCATAAGCCTTTCCTATTTTTTGACCGAAGTTTACAACTTCTCTTCCGTTTGGTAGTATTTCTCATCTACCAGCATATTTATCAAGCAATTCTTGTGCTTTTTTATTATCTCCATTGAAAATGCTTTTATTTGTACGACCATTTGCAACTTCTTGTTTATAGTTAGGTGCATCAGGATTATGTTTTTCTTGAGCTCCTGATTTTACTTTTGCAGGGAAACCATTTACTTCACGATACGGACCTTTTGGTACGGAGTGTTTGCCGAAGGAAGGTGTTTTTACAATCTTCTTGGCTATTTTGGGATCAAGTCTAAAAAACTAGCTGTTTTAAGAGAAACAAAAATGCCAGCGATTTTGACGGAGAACCTTTTTATTGATCTTAAAGAAGATGCTACGCTGCTAAAACAAAAATCATTTCTTAATCTGTTGGCCGAGGGCCATGTGGAAGGCATTGCAGCAGCCGTCGGTTTGAAAAAGGTATCTTGATTATCTCTAAAACCAGCCCTAAAAAAGAAACTTCACCAAAAGGCGTTAAAATGGCCGTGGTGAAGCCGAATGCCGATGGATCTAAGGGTCTATGATAAGCCCGTGATAGTTAACGGATCGAAAATGTACAAATTGAAATCAGGTCTTTTTATTACAGCTGTCTCAAAATATGTTGAGGTAAAGAAATAAATGAAAAGCCCTTCCAATTTGGAGGGCTTTTCATTGTTATTCATCGCTGTCAAATTCCCATAATTTTTGACCGTCTCCTAAATATACAGCATTAGGTGGATCATCATAAAGGGAAATTTCCACATAAGAATTTCCTTCTTGTATTACCCAATCACATACTCTTCCTTCGTTATGAGTTGGGTGGGCTATAATGTTCTTGACAATAAAGGCAACTGCGTAATATTCTGTGTAATTTATATCATCGTCTTCTAACCCATTGTCTGTTTCATAGAGTGCATCTGGTTTTCCGCTAATCTGTAATCCGTTTTTCCACTCTAATCGCAATTCGTTGGCACCATATTTATTTAATATTTTGATTAAAGAGTTATATTCCAAGAGTATCAATCCTTTTTATGGTATTGGTTTTGTTGGAACTATATGAGCACCATCTTTTGAGTAATGTATTGTTCCTCTATTGGTTTCTATATATTTTCCAGTTTCTAAGTCATATGCTTTACCTATTTTGTGATCAAACTTAACAACTTCTCTTCCTTTTGACGGGACGTGTCCTGTGCCAGCATATTTATCAAGCAATTCTTGGGCTTTTTTATTGTCCCCGTAGAAGATGCTTTTTTTCTTGCCGTTAGCTACCTCCTGTTTATAGTTAGGTGCATCAGGAATATGTTTTTCTTGAGCTCCTGGTTTTACTTTTGCAGGGAAACCATTTACTTCACGATACGGACCTTTTGGTAGGGAGTGTTTGCCGAAGGAAGGTGTTTTTACAATCTTCTTGGCTACTTTCTCTCCTTTCATTTTTTTAAAAACATATTTTCCAACTTTAACGATTTTAGCTCCTGGTATCATGTACAAGCTTGATACTAGACGATCCATGTCAGCGACTTTATCACCTGTTACAGGGTCTCTCCCTGTAATGACTCGAATTGCATCATTTATTCCTGTAAATTCAACCGATGTATTTAAGATTTTTTGAGGTTTGTCGCCTATTTTCACATCAGAAATCGTTGTGATGCTCTCAATCGTTACTTTGTTTTTCTCAAATATTCGTAAGCGATACAGCATTCCATCTCGAATAACTTCAACTGTTTTGGCATTTGCGAAGTCAATTTTTTCATTTGTATTATATACTTTTCCATTTACGAACACGGCGTTTTGATTGATTTTATTAGACGGTTTCCTATTTACAATCGTATCCACATTTGATCGCTCTTTATCATTCAGCTTCTGCAGCATGATTTTCATCGGATTTTCATCAGGATTGGCTACTTTTTTATCCAATTCGTTTAGGTTACTACTGATTCTTTTGTCTTCCTCATCTTTGAGAATGGATCCTTTTTGATAGGTGGTAATTCCGATCTTCGCACCAGTGAACATCGTGCCTAGAGTGTCTATGTATTCCTTCATTGTTTGGATGGAATTCTTGGTTTCATTCAAAGCACTGGCTTGTTCTCTGTCAAAGGCATGGAGCGTTCCGATGGTTTTTGAGATGTTCAGCCATGCTTTTTGGTAGCTGGCTTGAAAAACAGACTCGTCCACACTTGGTAAATGAATGATATGGCTTACCTTGCCGATGGCGCTGCTCACATCTGACACGATATCGGATACGGCTCGTTCGGCATTTTTCAAACCATGATCAAGCTCATGCTCGAGAAATGATTGTGAGATAAAGCCATTTTCATTTGATTCAAATGCATGAAGTGCATTCTGAACCTTTTGGAGTGCGGCGCTGTATTCTCCAATCGTGACTTGAAAGAATTGCAAGAAAGGGATATGGCACTTGTGTAAAACGCTCGGATGGCCTCTCCAGCCTCACCCTTTAGTGCGCCATCCAGTGAAATGATTCGATTGATTTGTATTTCAATGGATTTTATATGTTGTGATTGTTGTTTTAACTGTGTCAGTGTTTGATCAATTGCATGATGCAAAGCCTGAACATCTAAAGTTTTCATGGCATTCTCCTTTAAAGCTTGGTCGCAATCAATAGAGATTTTACCATTATACGGAGAATGATTGGTAAATAAATACTTACATTCCTTGAAAATGAAACGATTGACATAAGTGTTAAAGGCTAGATTTTGAAATAACGAGTTTGGAACAGTCCGAGAATGTGTTCGTTCTCACAAAAGACATAGAAGAAGGGCGGAAGAAATACCGATCTTATGACTAGAATTAAAATTCCCATTCTCTTTTTTTATTATCCCATGTTAACTCTTTTCGAGTAATTAGGTTTTTTACGTTTTAGTAGGTATTTTGTGTTGTGAGTTTATTCATATTCCTTTGTTTGCCGTAAATTACATACTTTATTGCTAAACTCCCCGTTTTACAATCGGTTATTTGTGACTATGGAAATTATTGTATAATTCGAGTTATGCTTGATTTGTATTTAAAGGAGGGTTATTTTTGAAGAAAAAGTTCATAAGAAGAATTTCAATGATCGTGGTTGCTTCAATTGGTATTTCCTGTACTCTTGGGGAGTTTGCGGATGCAAAAGAAAACAACTCAAATGTTCAGTTGGTGACTGAACAAAATACGACAGGGGAATCTTTCATAAAAAATGATCCGGAATTGTATCAAGGTGCTTTAGAGCTTGGTCTTACTGACAAAGACATCTTTACACTTGACAGCCTTTTCTTAGATCGGGTTACGGTACATAACCCAGTCGTTGTTGCTCTGGGCATAATTACTGGCATGGCTGCTGTTGTTGGGACTGGTTACGGTGCTGGTCGCTATATGGCAAATCAACTTTACAAGCGCAAACAGTTAAGCAAATCAACATATAAAAAACACAGATGGACATTTAGAGCCGCACTAGTTCCTGTAATAGGTTTAGCAGCAACATTCGGCTTTGATGACTATTATATGGACATTTAAAATGTTTGAGTATATTTTGATTTTACTCATATTGGCAACGTTGTTATTCACCGTGGTTGAGGTTATAAAGATTAAACGAGAAAATAAATCACTTAGAAGTGAGATAGAAGAGATAAAGAAAAACATTAACAAGTAAACGAATCATGTTGGTCGTCCTTTATGGGGCGGCTTTTCTTATAATGGGGAAAAATCCATTAAAGGAAGGTGTCTTTTTTATATTCCACGGAAGTGAAAACTGAAAAAGAAATTCGTCAGCCTCTGGAAAACACAGCTTTATAAAAAAGAAAACATAGAATGAAGTTTTGCAGATTCAAAACAACTACTGCTGATTAGTGAAAAACAGAACTTGAGTGAGCAAATTCTTTAAACATAAATATTTTTAAAATAAAAAGCTTGTCGAAAAACGTGAGTTTCTCTACAAGCTGAGAATAGATGACTGCTATTTTTAATCTTTTGGTTTATACCCATAGTTTTTGTAAATTTTCTCTAGTCTAGATAGAGAATTTTCAATTGAGCTAATTATAGATGAAGTGGTTACACCCTCAATGCCCGTTTCTAAATTATCTAGCGATATCTTAATGAGTTGATAATAAGTTATAAGTAATCCTTTCTCATTCGATCCGTCATTTGGATCATAGTTCGCATCAACCCAGTCATTAAATTCAGATTGTTTTTCGAAATTTGATTTAATTGCTTTATCAACTTCTTCACCATCTTTTATTGATTTAACTAACGATTTAATTGATTTAAAGTAACCAAAGGATTCTTTAATGTAATCTGGAGAATGACTTTCAACACTTTCAGATGAACAGCCAACAAGAGTAAATAACAAGGTAATCAATATTATGAATGACTTTTTTTGCATAAAATTCCTCCTAGAGGTCATAATATGGGTTTGTAACGTAAAAAAGGAAATGACTTTTATACATCTTATCGTAAAAGTTGAATAAGTCCAATAAGAAAGTCAATTTTCTCCAACATTTGAAATCAATTTAAATGGTAGTCCTAGCGGTTATTGATACAAAAGAAAAACATAAAAAGTTTACATGCTATTTGAGGTTTATATCCAGAATACATCTATCGGAAGAGGCTTATGTCATTTTATGGACATAAGTCTTTTCTTATGGTTACCAAATCATTAAAGATATCTCTCATTGTATGGAAATTTCAGAATCCACATTATCTCCAATTTTAAAACGACTAGAACAACACAAATATGTTGAGACATACTCCCAAGAGCATAACAGTCGATTAAGAAAATACTACCGAATAACGAAAATCGGAAAGGCACATATTTCACAGTTTTTAGATAATTGGAATCAAGTGATGGCTATTTATGATTTTATTTCTGGAGGTAAGGAAAATGAATAAAAATGAGTTTTTGAGTAGCTTAGAGAAGCAATTGCTTTATCTAGGTGAAAAAGATGTTCATATATGAACAGCGTAATCTTTAACTTTGTTTAAAATTACATAAAATCATCCAGATATTCCATAAAAATAAATGTCGCTTCCTTATAATAGATGTATGAGATGAACAAGGAGAGTGAGAGACGTAATGGATCAAATGTTATTGAATACAGGTCAAAAGAGATTTCAAACAAGGGCTGGGACGATAAAGGATTTTGGGGAATGGAATATATCCCCGAATGACATCGGGGCATTATCTAAGGAAACAGTGGAGCGAATTTTACAGGAGCGGAATACGGATCAAATTCATCAAATCATGTATGTTCCTTTGAAAAATACAAAGGATTTAGCTTGGTTGATTCATAGCGTGAGAGATGTGTTAAAAGAAGAGAAGGATGAAGAGGTAGCGTTGGAGTTAGCGGATGTACTATATTTTTTTGTTGTTCCTCATTATAAGAAAACGATTGTGGCGAATGAATCGGTATCTCAAGATGTTGACATCATTTTCAGCATTTTGACCAAGTGGGAACATCCAGGTATTGATGAATTAGTAGAGGACATGAAAGAAGTGTTAAAGAATTAAGTACAAATAAAGCTTGTAGAGAAGACTCTACAAGCTTTTGGCATCCATGCAACCAGCAATTATTGGACAGTATCCCAAGTGATTTTGCTTTCGCTCGTTAATTTTTTTCCTTTGGCTAATGGACGACCATCTTCCTGTTTTACGATGACATTAAGGTCATAGTATGAGTAAAGGGCGCCAAGACTATCATTTTCAGGTTTGGATAAGTTATTGTCTTTATCAGTTGCCGCACCAATTGCCAATGTTTTGGCGAAATTTAAACCAATGACTTCTGCATAATCTTGATTTGTTTTTGATGTGGAAACGACTGTCAGTGTAATGTTTCTTTTCTTTTCGTTAATAGAAATAGTCGTTTCTTTGACTAAGTCTGACTGCTTGATGGTTTGATTTGTTTCGTTTTGGATTTTGTCACTGATTTTTGGTAGTGCGAGTGGTTTTGATGGTTCCTTCGTATTCGAGCAGGCTGTAAGAAACACGAGCACTACAGCCAAACTGATCAAGGCCAATCTGCTTCTTTTCAATGTTCGTTCTCCTTTTTCTTTAGATCAAGGTAGGTCTTTTCTTTTATGTTAACACGAAACAGCTATTTGTATGAAAGAGAAGTGTTGAAAAGCTGTGAATGAGAAAAACAACCATTTCAAGAGTTGTTTTTCATCTATATTGTGATGGAGAAAGTGTTGTGTCTAGTGCAATAGAAAAAAGGAGAATTTTGGGTGTTTGTAAGTAATAGGGCTTTGAAATCGACTTTCTCTTTTGTTGGGTTCTTCTTTATTATACGGATGAGATAGATTAGGCTACTTATCTTGTTCTGGATTTTTTTGGTGAAATTCATGAACGATTTCGGTCATAAAAGTGGTCAACTTGTATCCAAATTGTAATGTCCCTGTAAAATAACTGGGGGCATCTTCATGTATAATAAGTGACAGAAACCAAATACGGAGGATTTTTTTATGAATAAAAAGCTTATAGCGACAATCGTAACAGTAGCTAGTTTATTTTTAGCGTTTAGTTTTTCACATGGAGCAAGTGCTAAAAAGGTAAGTGGCAATATTACTTGGTATAATGGTGTCGGGAAAAAAGGCGCAGATGGAAAAAAACTCGGTCATTGGGATGCAGCGACAAAAATGGGATTTGATGTACCTAAAAAGGGAACAAAACTAAAAGTGACAACAAAAGCGAAACCACATAAAGTGATTACAGTATATAAATATGATGTAGGAAGAATGCCAAACGCTGTTTTAGATGTTAGTCCAAAGGCATTCAAAGCACTTGGCTATTCAACAAGCAAAGGTGTTGTAAAAGGACATTACACCTACTAATACATAGTCAGGAGAAGAAGCGAGAAAAGTTTATTTTCTGGCTTCTTTTCATGTAGAGAGGGACTGAAAGAAATGAAGAAGTCAACATGGTGGATCATCACAGTCATTACAGTAGCAGCGATTGCGGCTATTTTTTTCATGTTAAAAACACAGGAACAAACAAGCGGTGAAAAGGTGAAAACAAAAGATGACGCAAAAGATAAGTTACTCGTGTCCTTTACCGATCAAAAATTAAACAATACGTATTATCTTCATGGTCAAGCGCTTGATACGGAGAAACTAACCGCTTATCCGTCCATTGCATTTGATGCAAAAAAACGCCTCCTTTACTTCACATCAACGGATGAAGCAACACAAAAGGTGAGTATACAGGAGTTACATGTCAAAACAGGCAAAAAAACAACTATTTATACTGGTGAGGACTCTGTCGATAGCATGCGGCTTTCAGCGAATGGAAATGAGATTTATGTTCGTTTTAACAAAGATTCGGGCGAACAATTTTATGTCGCAATGTTTGATTTAAAAAAGAAACGTTTTGACACTTTATATCCTGAAAAAAATAATGATGATGATACAGTGAGTTCGTTTGCTTATGATGTAAAGACAGGCAATATTGCGATTCAGCATTACTCTTTAAAAGAAGATTATCGAAAAACAGATGAGGCGAATGAAAAAGGGGTAATGCCTGAACCAACTACAATGAAGATTACACTACAGGAGAATGGAACATTAAAGGATGTAGCGAAGATTTCTGCTGTGATCAATGACATTTCTCTTTCTCCAGATATGAAACAGCTCGTCTATACAGTAACAGAGGTGCAAAATAATAAAGAAACATCATCAATACAAGTACTAGATTTGGTAACTGGGCAAAAGAAAACCTTGGTGAAAAACCAATCCTCTTATCAGATTATAAGCGCAGCTCAGCCACAGTTCTCATCTGATGGACACTCGATCTATTTTATGGGAATTGCGAAGGGGGCAAAACAGTTGAAGGATGATACAGGACGAAAGGCGAAGGTCCGAACGATTTTTGAATACGATGTGAAAACAAAAGAAGTAGAAGTGGCTTGGGAAAAAAGCGGCGGTATTATTAATAATTTTACGGTCAGTGAATAAGAAAGTGCGTTCAGTTATGTCATGTAACTGAACGTTTTTTAATTTTAAGCGAATGATTTAGTAAAAAGACTAAAATGGAAAGTGGATATGTTGAAAATGGCGATTCAAATGTTAAAGAAAAGTGTTTTTACGTTTGTGACACCTATTTTTGTTTATGATAGGATGTCCTCATCAATAGAAAAAAACGAGAGTACATGATTACTTTCTCGTTTTTAATCTTCATCTAATAAATTTTGAAAAATAAACAGTGCATTAATTGAATGAGGGAGCCCTGCAATTTTCGAGCAATGTTTGAGGACTTCCATGATTTCAATAACAGACAGTCCTATATGAAGTGCTTGTTGAAACTGGGCTCTCAGCTCGTCATCGCAACTTCCTTTTGTAATCAGAGCAGATAGTGTACTGATCGACTTTTGTTTTTCATCTAATATGAGGTGATTGAATTCTTTTTGTTCACTGAGTTCAATTGTAAGTTTTTCAATGTTTGACCGGAAGCCCTCGTTCTCTTGGATAGAAAGCTTTTCTATTTTGCTTGCCATTTCCCTATGTTTTAATTGGCAAGTCTGTTTTTCTTCATTCAAAATTGAACTCCTCCGTTTTTTGTTTCATGCATTTGATCATGTCTATACTCATATGTTTGATGGGTATATAGTAGTATTATCGGTTTGTTACGTCAACTTTTTAATCATATTGAAGTTTCATAGCGTGCTGTAAAATATGTGAAAAACAGCTTGAGATAGGCCTCAAGCTGTTTATAAAGTTTTATTGCATAAAGTTAGTCAGTTGTAACGGGACTATTGGCATGAGATGAGTTTCTTGCTCTTGTCGCTTGATTGATGACATGTAAGTGATGAGAAATGCTTGCTTCAAGCATGCTAGGTGTTCCTTGTCTTTCACTCATCACAAGTAAAAACGCCGTCTTGACGTTAACATCTTTGTACCACCTAAATGCCTTTTTTGCGTTCAACTGTTCAATGGTTTCTACGATCATTGGCAAATCGTGTTGCTTTTCATCTATATACGTGAAGAGCCCGATATCAGGATAATGGATGGCTTTCGGTTTTTTGTAAAGTCGTGTGAGTTCGTCGAATATTTTTACGCAAGCTGAAGTGGGTTCCATATTTCCATTTAACATGAGAAGATGGCTCATCGTTTGCAAGTCATTTCCTTTTTTAAATCCATTCTTTGATAGTTCTTGATAAAATGTTTCAGCAATCACGATGGCATTCTTTTCTGTCGTTTCTTTTAATGCTAGCATTGTTGCAAAGGGATAGTCGTGGGTAGATGTTAAAAAGAAATGATGGTTTCTCATTTCTTGATACATGTGCATAGCTTTATCTATCAATGAATCATGATGAGATGAATCATTTGTCTTTTTATACAGAATAAAAGCAGATAAATAGGTGAAACAGTCTTTTTTAAATCCAGATTGAATCATACGTTGATAAATGGTACGAATACGTTGGAAGGCTTCGTCCGGATTCTGAACATATACGTCTAAAAGTGCAGCTAGAATAAAACGGTGATCTGCATTAAGAGGTGAGAAAAAACCAGTTTGTTTCTTCAGAATGTGCTGAATAGATAGTAATTGGTTTGATTTATAGGGTTTGTTTTGAATGACATAAATAGATGCGATCGCCATTAGCACTTGTGTAGATGAAACCTTCCACTTCAGATTAGATTTTAGCATTTGAAAGTTTGTTTCATATTGATCGACTTTATCCTGTAGTGACTGAGTAAGCATAGTTGGTCACGACCTTTCCGTCTGTTCATCTTTTTACGATTTTTGACGGTAAAGGGTTTCATTTTGTTTTAAATAATGTCCATTGGCCGCATCATGTCATAGTCTTCATGCTCTAGTATATGACAGTGCCATACATATCTGCCGCTGTATGGTGTGAAATGTGCAATGATCCTGATGACCTCACCAGCGTGTGCTTGAATGGTATCTTTATAGCCTTGTTCATGAAGTGGTGGTGCTTCGTTTGGCCCTGTATACACAAGCTCGCCTGTTTCCTCATAAATAGCCATATCAAATGGTCTTCTGTCAATCACTCTAAATTGGACAAGGTGGAGATGGATTGGATGTGTAACTCTTGTCGGATTGATGATCGACCAAACTTCTACACTCCCTAGTTTTGGTGTTTCTGTAACTGGATCATTCCAAAATTGATTGTCTAGTAGTAAGATAGGTCGGCCATATTCATCTTGAGTACCACCGAGCGTAAGAACACGTTCTTTGTCTGCACGGCTAGGTCGTAGCGTCGGGAGCGGTTTAAAAATTGGTCGTAATGTTTTTGGTGCTTTTCCTTTCAATGGACGTGTTACTTTAAACTGCATGATATTTGCATCTGTATCAGGATTGACCTCTTGCCCGCACCCAGCACTATTTTTTAGAATGATCGTTTGATTCTTATACTTTGAAAAATCTATGATCACATCAAAACGTTCAGCAGGTGCAATGCTAAAGGATTGATGTGTGACAGGTCGGGGTAAAAAGCCGCCATCAGAACCTATTTGTAAAATGGGTGCATTGTTCTCTAAGCTGAGCTCGTATGTCCTTGTATTTGATGCATTTAAGATACGAAAGCGATATTTTCGAGGTTCTACTTCTAGATATGGCCACACTTTGCCGTTGACTAAAATGGTATCCCCACAAAAAAATGGGACGATGGATGGGAAAGGAAGATCTCTATTTTCTTCTGCATTATTTGGTTCGCTTGGATAAAATAGCGCTCCATCCTCATCAAAGGATCGGTCCATAATCATGAGTGGAATATCATAATCGTCCTTTGGCAGCTGTAAGGACTTTTCAAAGGAGTCGGAAATCAGATAAAAGCCTGCAAGTCCTGCATATACATTCAATCTCGTAAGTGCCATCGCATGATCGTGATACCATAGTGTACATGCCTGTTGCTTGTTAGGATATTTATAAATTTCCCTCTCGAAAAATGGGCCTGTTGCTTCAAAATCGTGTGAAAACCAGGCCTCTGGGTATCCGTCACTACTTGCAGGAGTTACTCCGCCATGAAGGTGAACAACCGTCTTAACCTCTGGTTCATCATGGTGTTCGGCGTGAATTGTATGATCGACTGGGAGAAAGTGTTTTAAAGGCAATTTGTTCATCCATTTGATATATACTCGTTCATTACGATCAACTTTAAATGTTGGACCGGGCAAGCTCCCGTCATACGTCCACATTTTTGTTGCCGGAAGATCCCTGTGAACGTTTAAAAATACCTCCTTCATGGGAATTTCATAATAGGTTTGTTTTGGATTTTTTTTGACGGGCTTTGCTATTTTTGGGATGGGTAGCTCGTCAACGAATTTTTCAAGGGCCATGTTCATCTTTCCTCTCTTTAAACAACAATTTGATACAGTATAAGTGCGGACATACAAATAGGTGAGTAAAATATAAAAAATCCCACATTCAGCGGGATGAGTTAAGGATGTTTATTTTTTATTGAAGTGCTAGCTGGTATTTTCTTATTAGGTTTAAAGAAAAAATAAGAGGCAATGACGACAAAGGTAATAATGCTCGTCAGAAGAAGCTGTGGTCTCATGGAATCAATAAACAGCATCGACAGAAGGATGACGCAAATTGCAAATATCGTGAAATAGGTTAAGTAA
This sequence comes from Bacillus sp. NPDC077027, assembly GCF_050269555.1. NCBI lineage: Bacteria > Bacillati > Bacillota > Bacilli > Caryophanales > Bacillaceae > Bacillus > Bacillus sp. NPDC077027. The sequence continues at coordinate 29,913 of NZ_JBNNIO010000004.1, forward strand.
GGGAATAACCACATTTTTATTTTTAATTGTTCTGGGTTTTCTTTTTCTAACTTACGTCTCGTTCTTAATTGAGAGATGGCGATGACCAAATAGACAAGGAGTGCGATTGCACCTGAGGCGTTCACTAAAAATAAGAAGATCGTTGCAGGGTAAAAGTAATTCATCATAACAGCAATATAAGAAAAGAAGGTTCCGGCGACTGTTGCGGCAACTGGAACACCACGCTTATTTAATTTCATAAACCGTTTTGGTGCTTCTCCTCTTTCTGCTAGTGAATATAACATCCTTGAGGTTGTGTATAATCCGGAGTTTAGGCAGGAGAGTACGGCTGTTAAAACAATGACATTCATCACTTGTGCGGCAGCGGGCACGCCAATGTATTCTAAGACCGCCACGAATGGGCTTTTTAAAATGTTAGCGGAATCCCATGGGAGTAGTGTGACGACAACAGCGATTGAGCCAACATAAAACACGATGATACGCCAAACAACAGATCTTGTAGCAGTTGTGACTGATTTGACAGGATTAGCAGACTCTCCAGCGGCAATGGCCACAATTTCAGTTCCCATGAAAGAAAAAATCACGACAACAATGCCTAATAGAACAGAACCAAGACCATTTGGTAAAAAGCCTCCGTGGCTTGTGAGGTTGCCAAAACCTTGTGTATGTTGCCCACCAAATCCAAAAATAAAAGCAAAACCGATTAGTAGGAAAAGAATGATACTCACGACTTTGATTAAAGAGAACCAATATTCGAATTCACCGAAAGATTTAACAGAAAAGATGTTTGTTAAGGTTAAGAGGATTGTGAGGATAAGACTAGTTAGCCATACTGGTGCATCACCATACCAATATTGAATAATGGCAGCGCCAGCAATCGCTTCAATTGCGATGACGATAACCCAGAAGAACCAATAAAGCCAGCCAATTGTAAAGCCTGCCCATGGACCGATTGAATCACTTGCATATTGGGAAAATGATCCGCTTGTTGGATAAGCAGTTGCCATTTCACCAAGCATTCTCATAATAAAGATAACTAAAAGTCCAGCAAACGAGTAGGAGAGTATGGAGCCTGGGCCTGCTGAATGAATAACCGCACCACTACCAACAAATAGACCGGCACCAATCACTCCGGCAATCGAAATCATTGAAATATGTCTCGTTTTTAAATTTTTTTGAAGACCGTTTGTCATATTGGACATTGAATTACCTCCAAACTTTTTTTCAATAGGAACTTTTGTTTTTAGAATATTTTAAATTTTATCACACCAGATGACTCGTAGCATTGGACAGGCTATCAAACCGACATATGTAAGCGCTTAACACGGTGTCAAAAAATACAGAAGATTTGAGAGGTTATATTCCCTCCTTACAACCATTTTCCTTCTATAAAAGAACAAATCCGAAAGAGAAATAATAGATGATCAAAAAAAAAATATTCAGATAATTAACCGATTTTCGCTGCCTCTTCTGTTTCACTCATTTTTCATTTTGAAGAAAATGTTGATATTTGTTGAGTTCTGAGGTCATTTGAACGTGTAAAAATAAGTTGACTTTGGTCAAAACATTTCAATAACTGCTATTTTCCTGACATAAGCGAATCATGTTGCTGTAGACCCACACGGGCTTTGCTCTGTAAGATGAATAATAGAAATGATATGAGTAAGGAGGCTCTCGTGAAGATGGAGCGCTACAATGAATTAAAGCAAGGGGAAACTGGTGCGTGGGTGAGTATTATTGCGTATGTCATTTTGTCAGCTGTGAAGCTGATGATTGGTTATACATTTCATTCAGAAGCTCTTTCGGCTGATGGACTGAATAATACAACTGATATTGTTGCCTCGCTTGCTGTGTTAATCGGGCTTCGTATTTCACAGAAGCCACCTGATGAGGATCACCCGTATGGACACTTCAGAGCAGAGAATATTGCGTCGCTCGTTGCTTCCTTCATCATGATGCTTGTTGGATTGCAGGTACTTGTGAGTGCAGGGAAATCTATGTTCTCTTCAGAGCATCATACGCCTGATTTAATCGCTGCTTGGACAGCGGCAGCAAGTGCTGTCGTCATGTATGGGGTATACATTTACAACCGCAACTTGTCAAAACGAATTAATAGTCAGGCATTATATGCGGCTGCGGCTGATAATAAATCAGATGCTTATGTGAGTATTGGTACGTTTGTTGGGATTATGGCGTCTCAATTACAGCTTGCTTGGATTGACACAGCGGTTGCATTCATCATTGGTCTCATTATCTGTAAAACGGCTTGGGAGATTTTCAGAGATGCTTCCCATTCGTTAACAGATGGGTTTGATATAAAAGATATGTCAAAGTATAAAGAGACGATTGAAACAACGCCTGGTGTCGGTGATTTGAAAGATATTAAAGCACGTTATCTTGGTAGTACAGTTCATGTTGATGTAGTAGTAGAGGTAGAGCCTCATTTGAATATATCAGAAAGCCATGATATTGCAGATGAGATTGAACGTAGAATGAAAGAAGAGCATGACATTTTACATTCGCATGTCCATATGGAGCCAGCAGAGGGTTCCAAGGAGAAAAAGAAGTCTTTTCCGTCGTGAAAAGGCTTCTTTTCATATGTAATGAGTAGTTTGTTGTTTTATGCTTTTGTGCGTTGTATGGTAAAGTTAGACTATATGAAAATCGAGAGAAACGTGTTAGGAGGATCAGAATGGCATTTGAAGAACCTTTGCACTCCGATTTACAAAAAATCGTAGACAATATTAATAAAGTAATGGTTGGGAAAAAAGACATTGCGGTTTTAAGCCTCGTGGCCATTTTGGCGAAAGGTCATGTTCTACTTGAGGATGTACCAGGTGTTGGAAAGACGATGATGGTTCGTTCTTTGGCTAAATCCATTGGCTGTGACTTCAAGCGGATACAGTTTACGCCAGACCTTTTGCCTTCAGATGTAACAGGTGTTTCCATTTATAATAAAAAGACGAATGAATTTGAATTTCGCAAAGGGCCCATTATGGGGAATATTATTTTAGCAGATGAGATCAATCGTACGTCACCGAAAACACAATCTGCGCTTCTTGAAGCAATGGAAGAAGGAAGTGTAACGGTTGATGGCGAGACGATGACATTGTCTGATCCCTTCTTTGTTATGGCAACACAAAACCCTGTGGAATACGAAGGGACTTATCCTCTTCCTGAGGCACAAATGGATCGTTTTTTGTTCAAGCTTCAGATGGGGTATCCGACGATGCTAGAGGAGCTTGAAGTATTAAACTTGCAAGAGAAGCACTCACCCATTGAGGCGCTTGCTGCTGTGATGACGAAGGAAGATGTACATCAGCTTCAACAAGCGGTACAAACTGTTCATGTAGATGTATCAATGAAGGAATATATTGTTGAGATTGCGCAAATGACAAGAAATCATCCAGCGATCTATTTAGGGGTGAGTCCTCGTGGTTCGATCGCTTTGATGAAGGCAGCGCAGGCCTATGCGCTCTTGAATAATCGTGATTATGTGATCCCCGATGATATTCAATATTTGGCACCATATACACTTCCGCATCGTATGCTCCTAAAATCAGAAGCTATTTATGAAGGGAAGAAGGCAGAAGAACTGCTCTTAAATATGCTTGATCATATTCAAGTTCCTGTTCAAAAGTCGATGAGTCAATGATGAGAAATAAACGCATTTCCTTTTCATTCTGGTTTCGCATGTTCGTGTTGCTGTTGCTCTGTGTCGCTTCATTTGGCTATGCCATGTTTCAAGGCGGGTTTGTGAGTTGGTTCCTTTTTTATGCATTCTTACCGTTTGTTGTGTATGCACTCCTGCTTGCATGTATACCACTTCGTTTAACAGTTGAACGAAACCTGAGCCAAGAGCGTTTCAGTGCTGGAAATTCTTTATCTAGTGACATCATCATCAAGCGAGATATTCCTTTTCCGCTTTTTTATGTAGTTGTTGAGGATGAAGCACCAGAGACCTTTCATCTAAAAGAGCGAGTGGAGATGAAACAGCTTATATTTCCTTGGTTTCGGAAGACGTGGCGTTTTGCTTATGAACTGAAGGACGTTGCGAGAGGAGAGCACCATTTAACGGCTGTTCGTGTGAAAACGGGTGACTTCTTTGGTTTTATTGAAAAAGAAGTGGTCATTCCTTTAGAAAGAAAAATATTAGTATACCCACGCATCATGGATATTTCTTTGCAAACGAAGAAATCGGTCAATGAAAATGGCACGAGGGCTATTCATTCTTTTTTGAATGAACCAACGAATGTGTCCGCAGGTGTCAGAGAATATCAGCAAGGTGACCGTTTTGCTTGGGTTGATTGGAAAACAACAGCTAGAAGAGGTCAGCTCATGACAAAAGAATTCGAGCAGAATCAAACGCAGGATCTCATTGTTTTTTTAGACCATCACAATCCAGTCACTTTTGAATTAGTGATTTCGTTAACAGCTTCTGTGCTACAAGCGGCAATGAAACGTGGTATTCCTGTAGGACTGATTCCGCTTGGCGATCATTCACACGCTTTTAAGGTGGGGGAAGGTGAATCTCATTTGCATGAGATCCTCTATTATTTGGCTAGGATGTCATTGAAGCAGGCTGCTCATCCTTCTGTCGAACTGATGGCAAAGAGTGAATATATGCATACGAGTAAATATGTTGTGACAGGGCACTTACATGAAGGGCTTGTGTCTAGCCTTCAAAAAACAGGGAATCGAAAGAATATTTCTGTTCTTGTTGCCAAACCAAATGTGGACCATTTAACGACGAAAGAAAAACAGCTAGTAGACCGCCTCAAATCTTTAGGGATATGGGTCACTGTGATATTTGAGGATCGGCTGCATGACGTGACTGTGAGGTGATGACAAGACATGTTAGATACTCATCAGCGGCAAAGCCGATTTGAGTTGTTGACCTATTATATTGTGGCTTTTCTCCTGCTTTGGGAATGGCTTCGTCCACTACAGGATTTTACAGAGACGAGCCACACTTCTTATTTTCTGATCTTTATCGGCTTGACTTGTTTGTTTATTTTTTTCCGTATTCAGTGGTATGTGACGTTTCCGGTGGGGATAGGTTTAGTCCTGTTTGCCTTATATCTCATTTTTTATCAATCAGAGCCTCATTTTTTCATAGCGCTCCTTTCTGACTTACAGGACAATTTCACATTGATTCGATTAGGTATGTGGAGTGAGATGTACCCTTCGTTTCGCACCTTATTGTTTTACATCCTGCTTTGGCTATTGGTGTATTTACTGCACTATTGGGTCGTTTATCAGCAAAGAATCTTTTTCTTTCTGCTGATGACCATTATTTATGTCGCGATCTTGGACACGTTTACTCCTTATGATGCAACGTTTGCGATTGTTAGAATTATGATATTTGGCTTTTTGCTTTTGGGTCTGCTTTATTTTGATCGCTTGAGATCAACGGAAGGGATCAGGTTAGATAAAAAGGCGCGTTTCAAATGGATGCTGCCGATGATGGCTATCATTCTTGTTTCTGCAACGATAGGGGCTACATTGCCAAAATCGGACCCGAATTGGCCAGACCCTGTGCCGTTTCTTAAAGCTGTCACGAATCAGGATGGAAAGTCGGGGCAAAATAAGGTTGGTTATAGTACAGATGATTCTTCTCTTGGCGGTCCGTTTAGTGAAGATCGTACGCCAGTGTTCAAATGGAGCGGTAAAGAGTCTTCGTACTTCCGTGTCGAGACGAAAAGTATTTATACCGGCAAGGGCTGGGAGGATGCTTCGAATGATACGAAATCTGTGAAATTGGAAGGTCATCGTGTCGGTAATCAATGGTTTACCGATAGTGTGGACACAAAGACATATGAAACGAGGGTAGAGATTGAAGAGGACTACCAGTTTTCACATGCGCTATATCCAATCGGAACAAGTGATATTTTGTTAGCTGATCAGGTTCCGCTACAAATGCTAGGAAAAACAGAGAAAATTGTACCAGCTGTTGAGGAGCCGCCTCGGAATTTAGGGAGCTATCAGGTTAGGTTTCAGTCACCTACTTTTATACTTGAGGATTTAAGACGAATTCAAGTTCCTTCAAGTCAGCAGGTAGAACGTCAAGTTGGTGGTGAATATTTACAGATTCCACCCTCATTGCCTGAACGTGTTAAAAACCTAGCCAATAGCCTAACAGAGACAAAGGATAATATGTATGACAAAGCGAAAGCGATTGAAGATTACTTAGGGTCATCCAAGTTCTCCTATGAAACACAAAATGTTGCTGTTCCCGCTCAAAATCAGGATTACGTCGATCAATTTTTATTCGATACAATGCTTGGTTACTGCGACAACTTTTCAACGGCAATGATTGTCCTGCTTCGTTCGGCAGGAATTCCTGCAAGATGGGTCAAGGGATATACGTCAGGTCAATTTTATGAGGCGGAGACTGGTGGAAATCATGTTTATCAGGTGACAAACAACAATGCGCATTCATGGGTGGAAATTTATTTCCCGAACCGTGGATGGGTCACCTTTGAACCGACAAAAGGCTTCACGAATCCTACTGAATTCTCTAACGAAGAAGCTGACGTGAATCAAAATGGTCAACAGAATGAAGAGGAAGAGAAGACATCTTCTGACGAAGCAGATGAGCAAACACCTCAGCAAGAAGAAGTAGAACAGCCAAAACAACAAGAGGAGCAGGCTGCACAAGCAAGCAATGCTGATTCGAAGAATGTGGGAGCAGTATGGGGCTGGATGGCGGCAGTGATGATGGTTCTGTTAGCCACTTGCGTCCTTCTTTATCGAATGAGAGCGAGATGGCTTCCGTTTGTGATTGTCCGAAGCGTGAGAAAGCGTGCAGATGATGAAGTGTTTTTCTTCGCATATGAAGCTCTTCTAAAACAACTAGCAAGACGAGGAATGAAGAGAGGGACAGGTGTGACCTTACGAGAGTTTGCCGTTTTTGTGGACGAGCAGCATGGTGACGATCAAATGAAGGAGCTTACTCTTTTATATGAGCGTGCATTGTATCGAAAAGAGAATGCTGTGGGCCTTTGGAGTCAAGCAGAGAAGTTATGGGAAAATTTAATTAAAAGGAGATAGTCTTGACCACTTACCGTCCTGTTGTTAGAATAGGTGAATACTAAAAACCTTCTATAATACATGAAATGAAGCGTTCGGATATACGTCTGGGCGCTTCAAAAGCGTTACTTCATTCTGAGAGCAGAGATATGATGCATCAGATAAACCTTCTCCTCTCATTTTTTCTGCGCGTTTATAAAAAAATATATAGGACATAGAGGTGACACCATGACGAATTTAGTAAATGAAATGATTTTGGTTCTCGATTTCGGCAGTCAATACAACCAGTTGATTACGCGCCGTATTCGTGAATTTGGTGTGTACAGTGAGCTTCATCCACACACTTTAACTGCTGAAGAAATTAAAAAAATGGCGCCAAAAGGAATTATTCTTTCTGGTGGACCAAACAGCGTTTACGATGAAGGCTCTTTCCGCTGTGACGAAAAAATCTTTGATTTAGGTATTCCTGTCCTTGGTATTTGTTACGGCATGCAGCTGATGACACACTATCTTGGTGGAAAAGTAGAAGCAGCAAGCCAACGTGAATATGGGAAAGCGGATATTCAAATCAATGGAACACCTGCGCTATTTAAAGACCTTCCAAGCGAGCAAGTGGTTTGGATGAGCCATGGTGACCTTGTGGTTGAAGTGCCAGAAGGCTTCACAGTTGATGCAACAAGTACACATTGTCCAAACTCAGCCATGAGTCTGCCAGCGAAAAATTTCTATGGCGTTCAATTCCACCCAGAGGTTCGTCATTCAGAGTATGGAAATGATCTATTGAAGAACTTCGTATTTGGTGTGTGTGAATGCGATGGCAAATGGTCAATGGAGAACTTTATTGAAATTGAAATGCAAAAAATCCGTGAAACTGTAGGCGACAAGCAAGTGCTTTGCGCACTTAGTGGCGGTGTTGACTCATCGGTAGTTGCAGTATTGATCCATAAAGCAATTGGCGATCAGCTCACATGTATTTTTGTTGATCATGGTCTTCTTCGTAAAGGCGAAGCAGAAGGGGTCATGAAGACATTTAGCGAAGGTTTCAACATGAACGTCATTAAAGTAGATGCGAAAGATCGTTTCTTAAACAAGCTAAAAGGTGTGTCTGATCCCGAGCAAAAACGTAAAATCATTGGAAACGAGTTTATCTATGTATTTGATGATGAATCGGACAAGCTAAAAGGAATCGACTATTTAGCACAAGGAACACTTTATACAGATATTATCGAAAGTGGTACAGCAACGGCACAAACAATCAAGTCACACCACAATGTTGGCGGACTACCAGAAGACATGCAATTTGAATTGATCGAACCACTGAATACACTGTTCAAGGATGAGGTCCGTGCACTTGGTTCAGAGCTTGGCATTCCTGATGACATCGTATGGAGACAGCCATTCCCAGGTCCAGGACTAGGCATCCGTGTACTAGGTGAAATTTCAGAAGATAAGCTTGAAATTGTCCGTGAATCCGATGCAATTCTTCGTGAAGAAATTGCAAACTTTGGTCTAGACCGCGACATTTGGCAATACTTCACTGTCCTACCTGATATCCGCAGTGTTGGTGTCATGGGTGACGCAAGAACATATGACCACACAATCGGTATCCGCGCTGTCACATCCATTGATGGCATGACAAGCGACTGGGCAAGAATCCCTTGGGATGTACTTGAAAAAATCTCAACACGTATTGTGAATGAAGTGAAGCACGTTAACCGTGTTGTGTATGATATTACGAGTAAGCCACCTAGTACGATTGAGTGGGAATAGTAAAAAGAAAGCCTCAAACTCTTATTTAAAAGGGTTTGAGGCTCTTTTTTAAGCGTGTGCAAACAAAAAATTCATTTTAATCATTATAATTTGTTACAATTTGATTGATGTTATCTAATAAAGGTCTAAAGTTTTCGAAATTTATATCCTCATAGTTCTTCCATACATATTTGGAAAAAGCTCTTTTTCCATAGTTTTCAGAGGGATTATACTTTTTTTCACATCGTTCAAATGTTTTCCCGTTAAGTTCTGTTTTTAAGATATCTAATTCGAATAAATCTTCTATTTCACATTCTTTTAGTTCGTTAACCAATGGATTAGTAACGATATAAAGGTTCGAAGTAATCTTTAAATAATTTTTATCGCATAACTCATCAATTTTTCCTTCTTTTAAATTCATATAGTTTGTTAGAGTTTTTAATGGTTTCTCTTTATTATTAACTTCATTATCTAGTATAAATATACAGGGATTTTTAGAATTCACATTCATGTTTTTGAAAATTTCACTATAGTTTGGACAATCTTTTTTCTCTTTATTAGAAACATAGAAATTATAGATTTGTTTCATGGTATCCGCACCATCTTTCTCTAACCCAAAGAAGTATTGCAATTTTGATGTCTTCTTTCCTTTTATTTTTTTGTTTGCTTTTGATGCTTTTGAATCTTCGCCTCTCTTCAAAAAGGAAATTTTGAATATAAAATCATCATTTACTTTTTTAATTAAATTTGGATAATCTGTATAGAGATTTTTGAGGGCACTCTTTAAGTAAATAATATCTGTAGGGCCTTCTGTTAAAATACAAGGTTTTTCATTATTGAAGAAATATTTATAAAACAGAAATTTTTGATATTCTTTTTCTTGTCCATTTAAAAGTCTGAAACTTAATTTCAAATTTTTATCATTTTTTTTCTTTTCTTTATTATTCTCTTTGTTTATATGATTTATAAATGAAAAACGACCTTCGAGCTGTTTGAAACTACCCTCTACCCCATTTATAGTGAATGATCCATTTTTATATAAAGAGTTTGCCATTGCCCGAGTGTTTTTATAAAAGTTTCTGGGCACATTCACTTTTTTATTTACGACTAGCCCCGTTACAACTTGTCTAGATTGCTTATATTGAAGTCGAGTTTTTTTTTGATTAATTTTAAAGCCAGATTGTTTAATAATGATTTCTAATTGACTTATAAATTCTTCTGACTTTTCATCGAAACTTTTATAGTTTGTTGAAAAAGTTAAATCGTCAGCATATCTTGTGTAATCTAATTTATATTTTTTTGCAATTTTTAATAATTTCATATCTAAAATATTGCAAATTAAATTAGTTATTATAGGGGAGGAAGGAGCACCTTGCGGTAAAGAACCGTTATAGCAAGTTAATTGAGCTAATACTGTTGCTATATTTTTGGGAAACAAATAATTTTTGTTTTTTTCAAAGTAACCTTGTACTCTTCCAAAATGAAAACTTTCAAAGAAATTTTCTAAATCTATATTAAGAACAAAACGTTTGTTTTTATGTATTTTAGCGTTTGTTATAATGCTTTTTTCTTTGGTAAAAGCATGAGCAATGTTCGTCTTAATCTTATTTTGATAATTGAATATTTTTTGTTGATTTAATAACATATTCACAATACTTCTTTGAATATCCTTTAAATCTTTAGATGGAGCATTAATAATTCTCTGGCCACCACTTTTTTTGGGAATTTGGAAAGTTGTATATGAATTTTGAATTTTCTTAATATATAACATGTAAGTTAACTTTTTTTTCGGTGTTCTTAAAATATTTGAGAGATTATCTATTGATGTTATGTCTTCAAAAGTGATCATAGTTTGCCTCCAAAAAAAATAGAACGTGTGGTTACTCATTACGTTCTATTAGGAATAGATACTATACGATACCATTATACGAATAATAAGGAACAAATCTCCCTACCATTTTTGTCAAAACTTGCGAAACACAAGTTAAGAATCTAACCACACGTTCTTAATCATTATAATACTATATGTCTAATAATAAAAGTTTATATATTTCTTTTTACGTACTGGTTTGAAACCATCTTTCTATCCGCAATTTGATTATGTTGCACGTTGATAACATTTTTAAGTCTATTAGCAACTTCACGATTCATATTAGGATATAAATGTCCGTAAGTTCCTAATGTTGTTTGTATGTCCTCATGTCCTAATCTATCACGTATAAAAAGTCGATAGCATCTGCACTAAACTCAAATGGTTGAATCCGTTCGAGTGACTTGATATTATCCTCTGCCCATAGATACCAATTGTTAAGAATTTTTTTGGCTGTAATTTCAGCTATATTACTACCCATTACTTGTTTAAGCTCCCTAACAAAAGCATAAAACGAGCTATCATATTTAACACCTTTCATAATGTCCCAATTCTTTCTTTGAAAGTATCTAATCCTTGATTTGTCTATAAAAGGTATTCCATGAAGGCTATGTTCTACTTGTCGAATGATTTGTATCATTTCTTGTGCTCTCATATAAATCGCTCCTAATCAATATTAATTAGCAAAAATCAGCTTGTTATTACCTTTAATAAAAACTAATTCAACAATTTTGAGTTACCACCCCCTAAATTTAAAACGTGTTGTAGAACAACTATACAATATGAAAGGAGAATGCCATATATAATATGACATAATTATTAATTATTTGAGGTTACTTCAGAAAGATAAGCATAGACAACTAATTTAATTACAAAACTAAGTTTTAAAGGTCTCTTGCCAATTCTTTCACGATCTAATGTCATGAATCTTTTTCGGTATTCTTCTAAACCTTCCATAACATCAATATCCATATAAAGTCGAGGCGTTACCGAAGAGGTGTTTTGAATTAAATTTTTAGCTCGTGATAAGCTTTCCAATTCCCTTAACTTTTCTAACCACTGTTCATTAGATAAATTTCTTGTATTTCTATATGCCTCTTCTATAACGCTCCCATTTGAAACTTTTAAAACAACATTAAATGAAACGCCGTTTAATTTATCTGTGTGTCGCTCGAATAAATCATCTTCTAAACGTGTTACTAATCCATCTTTAATATCAGATTGTAAAAGAAGCTCCCTTCGTTCTATTAGTTGATCGATCCAATCTTTTGCTTCTGCAGATAAGCGTACTGTTTTATACTCTCTAACCATAAAGAAAAGAATCTCCCTTCCAAATATATTGTGATGTTGTTTTAACACACAATATCATAACTACAAACATTTTGCAAACAACAGTTATAAATTCATGTTCCATGAAGTATATTTAAATGATTTAAAAGCTTTTAAGACTGACAATTAACTTTAAATGAATTTGCAAAATCATCGAGTGGGAATAATAGAAAAAAGAGCCGAAAACCCTTTGATGAAAAGGGTTTCGGCTCTTTTTTCTATTGTCATTGCATTTGAATTCTGATGTAATTTTTATGTTTTTCGAGATCCATAGTTAATTTTTTTAGTTTAACATCAAGCGACTAGTTGATATTTTCGTCATCATTCTAACGATTGCCACTATTTCTACGATAATCATTAGTAGGATTAAGAAAATATTATCTAAATATACGATTGAAATAATTACTGGGATAGTCATCATACTTATAATGGCGGTAATGATGATTGCTTTGCTTTGTTTGACTACTTCTATATCATTACTCCATGTATAGGAAGGGAATTTTAAATTGACTAAAAAACCAGCAAGGCTAATGAGGACCAACGTTGAGAACATGAATGCAGTCATTGTTATTAAGTAAGAGATGCTTACATGAAATACCACATAAAATACGATTACAGTTAAAGCCATACCGGGTAAAAATAAGAGTATATTGACTAAAATTTTCGCTAATGCGATTTTGGTGATACGAACAGGAGCTACTAACATGATCCAGATACTTCGTCCTTCAAATGAAAGACTGCAAGAGGTTGTTGTTGTAAGTATTAGAAATATGAACGTTAACATGATGAATATATGTTGAGCTGTTATCGTAAATCCTATTAAATCATAAGAAAGAGAATGGATATTTGGTATGACCCCAATTAAAAGACATATATTCAAGACGACCATTGCAAGAGGAGTTAACATCGTATTACTTACGTATACGAGTGAAGAAAAATATAATTTAAATTCCTTCATTAATAATGCACTAAGGGGTGTATACAAAGCCCAAGTTGAATTCGTATTTCTACTCTTTAGCTGTTTGTTTTTTTGATTTCTAAGGAACTGGTGAAAATAATTTAATGCAAATGTTGTGATCAAGGTGGTAACAATCGCAAAAATAATTAACAAAATGAGATTCAATAAAAAGTGAAATTTTGTTATGTCATAAAGTGAATATCGCAAAATAGAAGCGTTTATCAACCATTCTTTATAACCGATGGATCCTGAGTTATATATAAAATAAATTAACGGTGCTATAAAAAGTCCTAAAGAAAGGATAGATTCTGTTACATTGTTACGAAACTTAATAAACGTGAGTAAATTTCGTGCGAACATTGAAATGAAAAAAGCCAAATTGATTGATAGTAACGGAATGATGAAACTTAATAAAACCACAAGCAAAAGTATGGTTAAAAAGTGAATATTAAAAAAATAAAGCGTTAACATATATCCAAACATCAACACAGTAAAGGATATGAAAATATGAATGATATATTTACTAAATAAGGGTAGCAGTTTGGCTTGCCAGCTTTTTATCGGCAGGCTGAAAATGAAATCACTGTCACTACTTTCTATCAGATCATCAGATCCGCTGAGAATATTCCAGATTCCAAAAGCCCAAAACAACATAGAGGATATGATGACAAAAAAAGCTTGTATGTTATGATTGATGTTTAAGTCTATAGAGATAAAAAAAACATAACCTAAAAACATTAAAAAAGCTGCAATGTAAAACGAAATAGTGTAAATAGTATGTTTTCGTACTTCTTTGTTAGAGCTATCCAAATTTGAAAGCTTCATTTGATTTTTTAAACGAAATAAAAATAATAACTTGAGATTATACAATTGATGTCACACCCCTAAATATTTCACCTAACGATGCTTCTTTTATAATATTTTGCATGGTATCATTTACAACCACTTCTCCTTTATTTAAAATCACCAATTTATTACAAACCTTCTCGGCGACTTCGAGAACGTGGGTAGAATACAAAATGATCACACCTTCTTTTGCCCTATTTTTCATTTCATTGATCAAAAAGTGAGTAGCGTTGGGATCTAAACCGATAAATGGTTCATCTAAAATAATCAGTTTTGGATTATGCATGAATAACGAAATGAGAACCAGTTTTTGTTTCATTCCGTGTGAATAACTTGATATCAACTCATGAACAGAACTTTTGAAATCTAATTCTTTTAGTAAGTATGCTAAGTTTTTATCTCGTTCACCTTCATCCATTTTATAAAGGGAAGCAATTAATTCAATATAGGCTTTTCCTGTCATGTTATTATATAAAGTGGGTGTATCAGGAGAATAGCCGATCATAGCCTTAAACTGTTCTGGATCATCTTCTAGCTTTGTATCAAATAATGTTACTTCACCATTGTCAAACGGGTGTATGCCAACAATTGATTTAATTGTTGTCGTTTTTCCTGCGCCGTTTGCCCCAATAAATGCACAGATATCTCCTTGATGCAATTCTATTGATAAGTTTTTCACCCCTTTATTAGAACCTTTATATGTTTTACTTAAATTTTTAATTGATAACATTCTCTATTCCTCCTAAACTTGATTGATGAAAAGCTTTGCTGTATAAACATTGATAATAATGTATACGATTGGTGCAATGATGAGTAGGAAGTTGGCACTGTTCGTTTGGAGAAGTAGGTTTTCTGCTAATGTAAGTACACCGCTTGGTAAGAATAAGGAAAATGTTTCATTGATATTTCCTAACATTAGCAAAACAATTGATAATAAAATCGTTGTCACACCAATAAACAACGAACTCTTTATGATCGTACTAAATAATATGACTAAACTTATGATGAAAAGAATCCATAAGCTATAAAATACAAGGAATAATAAGAAATCAGTGATAGAATAATATCCAAAAAGATAAATGGTGTAAAAATAGGAAACGAATGAACCGATTGAAATACATACCATGCTGATAAACCAGTTTCCAAAAAGTTTGGAACTAATATATTCTAAACTAGTTACGGGTCTTGTGAAGATAAAGCCTTGAACGCCACTGTTTTTTTCATTGGCTATCATCCCCATAAAACTAATGATTAGTACGATTAGTCCGATTTGATTAAACTGACCTGAAAAAGTAGCGAGGATCACTTCATTGGCTTGAGGTTCAGGGGCGTTTGGATCGATCATTATCCCCTCGATACCCCCAAAATTTTTAATAATGACTTCCATGTATTTATCAATTAATGGCTGTGTTACGCCAAGAATGGTAAAAAACAATGTTAACCAGATAAATTTAATATTCCTTACAGCCTCTAACAGTTCGACTTTTAATAGGATTGATATATTCCTCATACTTCCGACACCAACTCTAAAAATATTTTTTCTAAATTCTTTTTTTCATATGCCAGAGAATTTATCTGGATGTTATGTTGATCTAATTCTTTTATCAGATTAGAGAAAATGATGGGTTCCTTACTAGTGACTAAAAATTCCCCGGGCTTTATACATTGCAATTCGTATGGTTTATTTAGTTTCATGGTTGATGCAGTGGAATCGTCTATATTAACTTGGAAATATACATGTTTCTTATTGACCGTTTCATCTTGATTGGTTATGTTTCCAATGATTTCGCCGCTTTTTATAATCATGTATCGATCACAGAACTCACTTGCATCATCTAAGATATGAGTAGATATTAGAATTGTCGTATATGCTTTCAACTTTTTGATTAAGTTCTTGATTTCATTTCTGCCAACTGGGTCAAGCGCGGACACTGGCTCATCTAAGATTAATAGCTTTGGGCGATGTAAAATGGCTTGTGCTATTCCTAACCTTTGTTTCATCCCTCCAGATAATTCTTCCACTTTGTATTTGTTTTTGTCTTTTAACCCGACGTCTGTCAAAATGACATTTATATTGTCATTAAGGTATTCTTTGCTTAGGCCAGATAAGCTTCCAAAAAATCGTAAAGATTCTTCACAAGTCATCCACTGTTTAAAATCTGTGTCTTGTGACAAGTAACCAATATCGTTCTTAAAGTTTAAAATGTCTTTGCCGTGAAAAGTAATATCGCCGCTATTATATTGTATGATTCCAGTGATACATTTAATCAAAGTGGTTTTACCAGCACCATTTGGTCCTAATAATCCGATACACTCACCTTCTGCAATATCAAAAGTGATGTCCTTTAATATTTGTCTGCCTCTAAAAGACTTATTCACCTTATGAATGTTGATCATTTTTTAACAGCCTCCTTCCAACAATGAGATAAATAATAGGACCAGCAGTGTTTAATAATATAATGACGATTAACCAAATGACGGGATGATGAATAATATCTTTTCGACGATACAAATCAAATAAAGCAACAGCTAAAAGTAACAAGTGTAAAATGATAATCGGTATGACTAAAGGTAAAATAGTGCCCCAATCCAAATCCAATAAGAAGCTAATATCGGTATTCAAAACAATTCCCTCCTCAAATTGTTATCATTATTGATAATGATAATATTACTGTACTTTTCCATAAAAAACAAGTACTATTAAGATAAAGAAATGGTGGTGAGCAATTTGGAATTCAAAATATTTAAAAATCAAATACGTTTTAAAATAGCTTTAGAGTTAATTGATAAAGAAGAAGGCTTATCGATTAGACAATTAAATCAATTATTGGAGGACGTGCCACAGGCCACGTTATATAGACATATGAATTCCATGTTTGAAGATAAATTGGTGAAAGTTGTAAAAACAAAGAAAACACGTTCAGGTGAAGAAAAATTTTACGCGATAAACGCAGAAACGTATAAGATTGATGAGGAAGAATGGAACCAGGCAAAGTATGATGATAAGGTAAATTTTGTCACTTTTTATTTCATGTACATTTTACAGTCCTATCAGAATTACCACGAGACCATTAATGAAAAAGAAGATAAATCTACTTTTTCCATTTCAAAGTTTCATTTGGATGAGTCTAAATTTGAAGATTTCCAGTCAGAACTTAATGATTTATTTAATAAATATTATCATGAATCGCAAAATAGTAATGGTAGAGAGAAAACAGTTTCGCTGGTTATTATACCGTGAGAATCAGTTAAATCGCTTCAGCTTTTTAACTGATTAATTAGTCCCTGAAAAGCCTTTAAAATCAACGGTTTTGTTTAATATTCAGAACCCTAAAAGGGGAATGAACAAAAAGCCAAAAATCCTTTACATGGTTTTTTGGCTTTTTTTATGTTAAGAGAAAAGACGCTCATGTTTGAACGTCTCATACTTGTTTTAATCGTTTCCACTTACGAATTTGGCGGAAATTTTTAAAAGGGGCAACGGTATTCACGTGAATAAATTTATAAACTGGCCAAACAGCCTTTGCTGTAGCGTTATCTGCCCACTTTCGTTGGTGAGGTTCAAATACTTCTTCTTCACTCATATGATCCAACATATCACAAATAGCTAAAACATTCTGTTTGAGCTGACCTCTTAATCCGGCGAGTGATTGGCAGGCATATTCCTCATTGAAAAGAGAGTATAGCGCGCCGAGCTGATTCCATTTAAAACCTTCTGCTGGGGTATGAACAATTTTTCCTTCCGTTTCGTCTTGATCCCATTGGAGTAACAAAGTTGTCCAACCAACTTGATAGGCTAAATTTTCTGCAGGAGTTCGACTCACATCCTCTATTCGGTCATCTTTCATTTCTTCTGGAATGATATCAAATTCTTGATCGTATTGATTGTACGTCTTCTTTATTGCTTCTTTTAAAATGTTTTTTGACTCATAGGTTGTCATCATTTTCACCTCTAGTTCTTTTTCTGTAACAAATTGATTGATTACCAATATTTATGTATAGTCTACTTGGAACATATGTAACCAATGCTACAAATCTATTGAAGATCATGCTATGGGTTATTTTTATTGCCTCATGTTTCACTGTCTATACTACAATCAAACGCTTAATCAGGTAAAAAAGCAATGATATGCTCTGACTATTTTAGATTAAACAGAATGAACGTTAACTGGAGGTTCGTGTTTTGGGGATTTTTCTTATCATAGGTCGCTTGTATACTCAAAAAAAGATCACGTTAAAAACAATGATTAAAAGTATTTCGTTTATGGTTGCTTTGGCACTCATTTTTGTTGTTCTATTGACAAATTTCCACTCGGTGTCACTAAAAAATGAATCCATACGCCATTTAAGTATTAATCAAAAACTATCGAACCATCAAGCATTTAAGAAAGATGACCGGTTCTCTCATAAAAATGAAGTGGTATTCTCACTAAAAGGGAATGATGATGATTTATTTGTAACTGTTGACCAAAATGATCAGATTAAGTCTATTTCTAACCACTCCAAACAAGCGAATAATCAAACATCTAAGGGGATCAACATTGGGGATTCTGTTGAAGATGTCGTCAAGACCTATGGAAATCAGTATAAGAAACTTTGGTTTGTAGAAGGATATGAAACTGGTATTCAATATCAAGATAAAAAGAATCAACTTGTATTAGAGTTCTATTTTAACGATGATCAGGTGTATCTTATTGAGCTTCGTCAGCGTTGAGCTGTTACCCTAATGATACAAAAAAGCTTGTAGACAAAGTCTACAAGCTGAACACCGTTGTCAACAGGTGATGAAGCGCTCTTATTCTTGTTTTTGTGCTGTGGCATGTAGCCGAAAAGAATATTGAATAGAGATAAACGCCAAAATGATGAATAATCCACCAATCCAGCTCAAGTGTGAAATGTTTGTATATTGGATGACGAGACCTCCTAAAGCAGCACCGATCATCATGCCTACATTCATGAATGCTGTGTTAAAGCTTAAAATGATCTCAGAGAATTGTGGTTTCAATGAAATCAAATAGTATTGTTTTGCGGGGGTTGTGGTCCAAGTGGCTGCTCCCCAAATGATGATGGTGATGAATACACCGATTGTTGAATGACTGGTAAATGTGAAACATAGTAACGCTATAGCATGTATGAACAAACTAATGGAGATCGTTCGATTTGGTCCCCATTTATCTACCGCATAACCTCCGAAGCGTGAACCGATAAAGGCAGAAGTACCTAATACAAATAAGACGGCACTGATCATTCCAATTGACATATTGGCTGATGTACTTAAAAGAGGAGAGATATAGGCAAAGACCATTGTATATCCAAATATCCATAAAATTGTTGTAATAAATCCTAATATTAATGGTGTATCCTTTAACAATTGCATCTGTAGATGAAAGGGTAATGGTGATTGTCCTTTCATATTGGGTAATAATCGATATAAGAAAATGAAGAGAATCATTGTAACAAATGCAATGATAAGGAAAATATAATGCCAATCCACATAAGTCGCCAAAAGGGTTCCTATGGGTACCCCTAATACCAATGAGACTGTAAAACCGGTAATGACTGTTGCGATGGCGGCCCCACTTTCCCCTTTTTTTGCGATTTTAGCTGCGTAGTTTGTTGCAACAACGATGTATAAACCTCCACTTAACGCCATCACAATTCTTGAGATCATGAGGTACAAAGATTGATGGCTAACAAATGCGATCAGATTTCCTACAATAAACATGAACACCGCATATAATAAGATTTTTTTGCGTTCGAACTTTGCAGTGAGTAACACTAATATGAATGCACCAATGGCATAGCATAACGAATATATGGTGATAAATTGTCCTGCTAAAGCAATGGATATTTGCAAATCCATCGAAATGATTTCTAAAATGCCAGAAACCACAAATTCTGCTGTGCCTGTCACAAATGCACCTAAAGCTAATAAAATGATGGTCAATTGATTTTTCATGCGCATCTCCTTCATAATTGTTTCAATTGCTTTCATTTTAAAGGCTGTGATAACATGAGTAAAATTGATCTTTTTCATATAGGAGATGAGTAAATACTCATGAGCTTTGTTCGTTATGAGATTACCTTGAAAGTCATAGAGCTAGGAAGCTTTACAAAAGCAGCAGAATCTTTAAACATGACACAATCTGCAGTCAGCCATGCGATCTCTAATCTTGAGTCCGAATTAGGTGTTCAATTATTGATTCGTGATCGTAAAAAGGACATTGCTTTGACAGAAGTAGGACAAAGGGTTATTCCGCATATGCGAGAAGTGTTAAGCAGAGTGGAGAAAATCAATCAAGAAGCGGCGTTGGCTATTCATTTAGAAGTTGGGACAATTCGTATTGGAACGTTTGCTAGTGCATCTTCCTGTTTGTTGCCAAAGATTCTATCGAAGTTTCAAAAAAAGCACCCAGCCATCGAATTTACATTGTACGAAGGAACTTATGAAGAAATTATTGAATGGCTCAAATCAGGTGTAATTGATATTGGATTTGTTGTAAATGGGGACGAAAATCCAGGATTTGAACTTGTTTCCTTAATTAAGGATCAAATGGTCGTTGCTCTTCACTCAGAGCATCATCTTCTCGCTCAAGATACGATTGAAGTAAAGGATTTAGAAAAAGAGCCTTTCATTATGCCAACAGGAATGTATCAATCACTAGTTGAACAACTATTTGAGAAGGCGCAAGTGCGTCCATCCATCCGATTTAAGGTGCGTGATTGCAGCACGATTGCGAATATGGTTCAGGAAGGTCTTGGAGTGACCATAGGTCCTGAATTGTTTTTAAACACACAGTCCAATGTTCAAATACGAAAGTTGAATGTCACAAATCATCGTGAAGTGGCATTAGCTTGTCAATCAATTGCCGACGCAGGGCCAGCAGTAAAGGAATTTCTCACCATTGCTAAACAAGTTTTCCCTTTAGATTCAGTCATTAAAAAAGGCCATCAAACATTATGATGGCCTTTTCTATCATCTAAGTGACTTCAATCGAGTTGAAGGCAAGAAGAAACTCAATAGGGTACAAGTGATAAATCCTCCTGTGCCAAATAGATAGGCTGCGCGATACGTGTCAAAATAATCAATGAGAAAACCGGATACACCAGGACCAGCCATTTGTCCTATTCCGTAAAAAATGGAGATAAAGCTGATGGCTAAAGGCACATATTGCGGTTTGACGAGTTTGGCAACTTGAAGTTGGATTAAGACGAGGGTTCCGCCTAAAGATGTTCCCCAAAAGAAAGACGAGAATGTAAAGAATACGGTGTCCGTCAGAATTACAGGGATGATGTTTCCGAAAGCAGAGAGCGTGATGACGGTAATTAAAGCTTTCTTTATGCCAATACGATCAGCAATCCATCCCCAAAGCGGTGGCCCGAAAATCGAAACAAAGCCGGCAAACGAATAGATGGAGCCAGCGAGGGATTCGCTTACGCCTAAATCAATGAGATAACTTGTTTGATAGAGTGTGGGAATTAAGTAGACAAAGCCGATCAAAAAATAAATAATCCCAAGTAAATAAAGGGACGGTGAGCGCCAAGCCTGATTTGAAACTTCATGCTGAACGGAAGTTGTCCTATTCGGTGCGTCTTTTAAAAAGAAAAAGGTGAATAAAAGAAATACCAAAGTGAGGAATGCAAATATCCCCCAAACATGACGCCAAGCTTCAACAGGAAATACATGCATGATAAGAGGAACGATAAATCCGCTAAGTAGCATTCCAATTCCGGCACCGCTCATTAAAAAGCCCATAACCGTTCCGCGATGCTGCGGAAAGAAAATGATCACTAATGACATGAGTGGTGTAAAGACTAGTGCGCTCCCTAGCCCTAATAAAAATACGCTGACTACAGCAAATCCATAACTGTTTACAAAGATAAGACAACTAAGACCAATGAATACAGACATATTTCCAATTAACACAGTCAGTTTCGGACCTAATTTTTTAGTGAGAATGCCAGATAAGCCAACCGTTACTAAGTACCCTAGAAATAAATAGGTGCCGAGCATCCCTGCTTCAGTTGTTGTAAAAGAGAGATCAGCCTGCATGAAGGGGAGGACGACTCCGTATGCTAATCTTCCGAAACCAGTTGTTGTGATCAGTAAACCCATTCCGAGAAAAATAAAGAGATACATAGATCGTTTGTTTGTTTTGACTTGAACATGTTCCATTAGAAACAACACCTTCTTTTATGGAGCGGAGCCCCGTTTCTTTCGTTGCTAAGATAAATGATATCGATTATCATTTAGATGGACTACTCCATTCTGATCAACATAATCCATTCAATTTACAAAAAATCAGAGAAGGTGCTGTTTCATTTGACGATTGATATTTTAACTCGAAGCTATGAATTTTTATCGCCAGCTTATCTTGAAAAAAGATCCGACATGTGGCTAGGTGAAATATATGAGTATGCTGCTCATTGTGGTGAGGGAACCATTGAACGGTACAGCATTGAACCGGGAATTGAACTTGCCATTATGCGTCACTGCACACACGAAAGGCTGGCTGAGTCGCTTCCTTATCATCAACAAAATATGGTTGAGATAACTGCTCTTTCAAAAGGGGCGTTGTATGTGAGATATGCGCCTGATGCAGAGTGGATTTGTTGTGACAGACAGGAGTTGCACTACTTTAGCTGGTCAGACCCAATTTCTTATTATGATTATCGGTGTGAACAAGCGAGTGGAATTTCTCTTTATTTAAATATGGATTTGTTGCCAGCAGGAAAAGCACTGCACCAGAAGTGGGCAACGCTACTGCAAAGGTTATTTGATTCAAACAAGAGGATGTTTAAAGTGAAAAACTTGCCTGTTCATCGTTCCATGACAGCCCAGCTCATGGGGAATTTTGAAGAAAACGTGGGTGACCATTTCCTATTTAAATCGAGGGTGCTAGCCTTATTATCACATTGTGTGAATGATCTGATGGTTGACGAATTGACAGTATCTCCCCATATTCGAATCCGCAAAGTGAAAGAAAAAATAGACATAAGCTATGATCGACCATTGCAAGTCAATAAATTAGCAAAACAGTTCGATGTACCAATAGCTGTTTTACAGCATCAATTTAAACAGAGCTATGGTGTGACAGTATACCAATATATTCAGAAGAGAAGAATCGAAGCTGCAATCGAAACGTTAATGAATACAACGCAAAGTGTTACAGATATTGCGATCAAAGTTGGTTACGAAAACCCAAGTAAATTTGCAGCGGTGTTTAAAAAGCATTATGGCATGCCACCGATGCAATATCGAAAAGTACATCATGTAGTAGTAGAAAAGCGTCAATCCTAAAAAGGAGATTTATTTTCATTTGGTTTTTTTGTGTGTTATTTGCGTTACAGATGACCGGGTTAGGATTAATAAACCAAAACTGAGGCAATAAATAGCGATGAGTTGTGTCAATAATGTATGATGAATGCCTCTGGAAATTCAACTTCACATGATTTTATATGGTTGTGTGGGAGGACAAATAAAAAAATCCCGAACCCTTGTTCAAAAAGGTTTTAGGACTTTTAGTAGGGATGATGACTTTATGTACTAACTTGGAAGAGAGAATTTTCTATATAAATTAGCGAATCCTATAATCTCTATTTAATATAGAATACATATAAACATCATCGATTTCCCTTTTCCATATTCGTACTCTCTTAATAATCCCTCTTTCATAAAATCGAAGTTTTCTAATAACTTAATTGAAGATACGTTTTTAGGATCAATGAGAGCTTCGATTCTATTAAGATTTATTTCTTGAAATCCATATTGCAAAATAGCTGCTAGTGCTTCTTTCATCAGACCTTTTCGCCAGTAATGGTGGTGTAACTCATATCCAATTTCAGTGCGACGATGCTGCTTCTTCATATTGAGAAATCCACAGCTTCCAATGATGTTGGGTTCATCTTTCAAAGAAATTCCCCATCTGATGCCTGTTTGTTCTTTGAAAATATTGTTATACCATTGAACTTCTTCTTTGGTCTCCTCGATAGATTCATGGGCTTGGATCCC
Source organism: Bacillus sp. NPDC077027 (assembly GCF_050269555.1). Lineage (NCBI taxonomy): Bacteria > Bacillati > Bacillota > Bacilli > Caryophanales > Bacillaceae > Bacillus > Bacillus sp. NPDC077027. The sequence continues at coordinate 53,709 of NZ_JBNNIO010000004.1, forward strand.
CATGTACTGACTAACTGTTTCATTAGATAAATAAACATGCATATCAGCAGCATCTGAAACCGTAGCTTGTTTCAATATTAATCTTTTAGTGTGAATAACAGGAAATGATTCAGGAAATGTAACCTTGTTTTTCGTCATTTTGCCCTCCAAAAGATTTTTTTCACTTTATTTCCCTACCCAAGACACTCTTTACAATAAAACTTACTACTTTCCCAAGCTAAGCGAGCAGTATCATGTTCTTATGTTCATACGTCTCCACATGAAGAGCGCAATCATCAATAAAATAAGGCATTGAATGAACAGAATGGGCATATGATGTGTGTCCGTAGTGACTTGATCAATCACATTGTGCATCACATGCCACACGATGACCCATTGAAGGCTTTTCGTTAGTGCGACAATTTCGGCTGCAACGAAACCAAATAGGAAGGCAAACACAATTTGTGAGACGGTCATTACCATGCTTTCTCCGCTAAGCAGGTTTGCTGCATGTCCGATGCCGAAAAGGACAGCGCTTCCCCAAATGGCAATTTTTACATTGAATGTTTTGAGATATTGAAAGATCAAACCTCGAAATAGGCTTTCTTCAAAAAAACCGACACACCCCATAAAGAAAAAGAGGGTGACAATGTATTCAATAGATATTTCACGTTGAATGCCTGAGATAAAAGGGATGAGCTCAATGAGCAGAAGGGGATATATCCAAATGCCAATTGAACCTTTTTGAAAACCAACTTCTTTTATTCGGAAGGGGCTTTTTTTAATGAACAGTTGTAGTAAAAAAAAGCCGAATAGCATCGCACAGCCATTGACGATATTGATCATGACTGGATCGTTTATTTCTTTTATTGATAAATAGACACCTGCTATCGTTGGAATGATTAATGAAAAAATAAGTAATAAGCCAACTTTTAAAATGGTTGTCATGGGCTTGAAGTGTTTTGTCATTGTGATTCCTCCTCTGAGACAAGAGTAGTAGAATCAACGAGATGTTCCAATGAAATTTGCCTAAGATGTATTTTTTCAAGCCTAAGATGCAGAAATTATGAGTTTGATTGTGAACGTTGCTTGATTCGTTCATTGATTTCAATTGCTGTTTTTTGATCTTTTTGATAAAGGAGCCACTTGATGCCAACGAATAAGGCAATCACCGTCAATAAATTGATGCCAATTGACCAAATACTGATTTCTAGATCTAAGATAAAACTTATAAAAAGAATGATACACATGACTATGAAGACATAAATGAACTGTTGGAATAGGATACGCCGATGGCTATGCGTTGATTTCGGATATAACAGAAAAGTAAACAAACTAGAGAAAAACGAGCTACATAAAATGGCTTTTAAAATATGGGCAGGCATGTCCCCAAATGTGGCAAAGTAAATTAAGACCAAAGCGGTGAATAGTATACAAAAAATGAAGACAATCTGATTTGCGTACGATTTCATGCTGTTCATTTCCTCCGTATTCCTAACTTTTCTTTTAGCTTTTTGACATAAAATCGTGAGATCATGACGGATTCACCGTTGTTAAGGGTTGCTCGAAAACGCCCGCTTGTCGTTGCAGCAATTGCCTGGATTTTATCTAAATTCAAAATCATAGACTTTGAGACCCTTACATAATCAAAATCTTTCAGCAAATCTTCAAGCTCAAACAGCTTTTCTTTTAATAAAAACACACCTTCATCTGTATATAAAAAAGTGCGCTTATCAACACTTTCTATATAGAGAATATCTTTGAAAAAGACTTTATGCATGCTCTCTTTCACAGGATCTTTGGCTAACACAAAGAGAGTTGATTGTTCGATTTGCTGGACAAGCCTTTCAATTTGCTCATTTAGCTCATGGATGTGAAAAGAAACATATTCAAGTTGTTGCCTATCTATCAATTCGATTTTTGTTTTCATTTATTTTCCTTTAACTGGTCATTTTAGTTAGTTGCACGTATCTGCTTTTGGTCTGTTTTCTATACAATTTTTACAATAAAACACGCCTTCAGTCCTAAGCCGAGCTTTCACTTCTGACATGTCTCGTCTTTTTGGATAGATGAGTTTTACATATATCTCTTCTTCACCTTCAATTTTCTTTTGACATTTTCTTCATTTCGGTTCTTCATTTAAAAACAAGCGGCATTCTCCTTTTCTGTGATGCTTCAATATCTCACATTATATCAATATGGGGTATTTTTGTATGTTGATTTAACCGATCTCAATCGTTTAACGAAGCAAGAAGATATACTTGTCACAATTCCAGTCAAAAAAGAAAAAGAAAAATCAAATGTGAAATCCTAATTACCAAATTAGTGTAATAAGACGAATGAAGCGAACATTTTTGAAAGAAATGTTCGCTTTTTGTATTGTGTTTTAAAAATGAAGTTGGTACAATAGACACAGAAATCAAATTGATAGAAGTCGTATAATAGCGGGGATATGGCCCGCAAGTTTCTACCAGGCTACCGTAAAGAGCTTGACTACGTCAATTCACACTCGTTTGATATAAATCATGTATTGTTCTTGTTTTATGTCATGCTCTGAGTTCAATTGTAGTCAAGCGTCCCAAACATGTTGGGACGTTTTTTATTTGACTTGATCTTGGGCAGACTATTGAGAAGAACACGAAGGGAGTCAGTTGGCTTGAAACAGTTTTTTCAGTTTGATGAATTAGGTACAAATTATCGTAGAGAGATCGTTGGTGGTTTGACAACATTTTTGGCAATGGCTTATATTTTGTTTGTTAATCCGATTACATTGGCATTAGTTGCTGTACCGGATTTTCCAGATAAACTTCGTATTGATCAAGGGGCTGTTTTTACAGCAACGGCGCTTGCATCTGCCGCAGGTTGTTTCTTGATGGGATTGATTGCTAGATACCCAATTGCCATCGCACCGGGAATGGGATTAAATGCGTTTTTTGCCTTTTCTGTTGTGTTAGGTATGGGAATTTCTTGGGAAGCGGCTTTATCAGGTGTGTTTGTCTCTGGTTTGATTTTCGTTGCGCTTTCGTTAACAGGCTTTCGGGAAAAAATCATCAATGCCATTCCAGCTGAGCTGAAGCTAGCCGTTGGGGCAGGAATTGGTTTGTTCATTACCTTTGTTGGTTTGCAAGGCTCTGGCATTATTGCAAACAGTGATGCTACGCTCGTGACAGTTGGGAATATTCATAGCGGTCCTGTGCTTTTAACAGTATTCGGTATTGTTGTGACAGTCATATTAATGGTGCTTCGCGTAAATGCAGGTGTGTTTATTGGCATGCTTGTGACAGCAATAGTGGGAATGATTTTTGGACTTGTTCCTGTTCCATCTCAGATCATTGACAGTATTCCTAGTTTATCGCCAACCTTTGGACAAGCAATCATTCATTTGCCGGAAATTTTCTCATTACAAATGCTTGTTGTCATTTTGACGTTCTTATTCGTTGGCTTCTTTGATACAGCAGGTACACTTGTCGCTGTTGCTACGCAAGCTGGGTTAATGAAAAATAATGAGCTTCCTCGCGCAGGAAGAGCATTACTTGCGGATTCTTCTTCTATCGTTGTCGGTTCTGTACTTGGAACTTCTACAACAACGTCTTATGTTGAATCAAGCTCAGGTGTAGCAGCAGGTGCGCGTTCTGGATTTGCAGCGGTTGTTACAGGGGTCTTCTTCCTGCTCGCGATGTTCTTCTCACCGCTTCTATCGGTTGTGACACCAAATGTAACAGCACCTGCTCTTATTATTGTTGGTGCACTGATGGTGGCACCTCTTGGGAAAATCGCATGGGATCGTTTTGAAATTGCGGTACCAGCTTTCTTGACAATGATTATGATGCCGCTCACGTACAGTATTGCAACAGGGATTGCGATCGGCTTTATCTTCTATCCGATTACGATGATCTTCAAAGGAAAGGCGAAAGAGGTTCATCCGATTATGTACGGATTGTTTGTCATCTTTATCCTGTACTTTGCTTTCCTAAATCATTAATGTTTGATGAAACAGTAGCTCTCTATAGCTACTGTTTTTTGATTGAAAAAATCCTAAAAACTCAATTAAGTTGTAGGAATAATATGTTTATGGTAAGAAGAAATAATTCGCTGATTGGAAAACCTAAGGCGCTTTGAATCCCTTTAATGAAGGATCAAAGTGTTTTTTCTTGAAAATAATCGGAAAAGCCACAAAGAGTCAATCACCGTTAGACATGAGAAGAGAGATGTTTGCATCATTTTTAGTAAAGGGTTAAATAATGTAAACGTGCATGTAAGCTCAAGCTAAGTAGGACGCTTTCGCTAGAAAAATATGGCGATGCAGGTCAGGTTATTAAAGCGGTTCTTGTGATCTGTTCCTTTTTCTATTTGTATTTATGGTAAATTTGATCATTTGTGTTTTTTCGCACCTTTTTAAAACCTCTTGATCCTTCGAAGCGTCTAATGAGCGTATCATTAGAATGATTTCTTGACTGACGAAAAAGACTTCGCTACTTTATATAGGAGTCTTCTGGCATTTCATCAGGTCGGGATGAAGATGTACGGCAGTCTTGGATAGGAGTTGGCTTTATATGCTAAATGAAGAGAAAGATCAAAAACAATCGAAATTAGCAAGGGAAGAAACACCCATAGATCAAGAAACAAGACAATCTCGATTAAGCCGAAGCGCAAGTAGGCAAGCGAGAAAACCGAAAAAAACACAAGCCTCAGATGATCATAAATCGACATTTCGCCGTATGGCAACAAGTGTAGGTCAAGCATTTAAACGATATGGCACGTATGCTCTTGCGATGCTAAAATCACCTGCTAAAGCAATTGAACGTTCAGATCAGTTACGAATGAAGTATGCATGGATCTCGATTGTCCTGTTTAGTGTGTTTTTTGCACTCGGCAATTATTTTCAATTAAAAGCTTCAAAGGATCGGCTATTAGGATTTGGTGTGAGTTTTCCTTTTGCAGAAGCTTTCTTTACAGTAGGTCTTTTTACATTTGTGCTTGTGATTATATTGATGCTTACAGCTTGGTTTATTGGAAAGTACATGCTGAAAGGTCCAATGTCGCTCAAGGAGATCGTCATGACATTTGGTGCGGCACTTGTTCCTGTCATGGTCTTATCAATACTGTGGTTCACTTTTGCAATCATCAATGTTCCTTATGTGACTGTGATGATCTCTATTATGATGTTTTTTGGTCTTCATTTGATTGTATTTCTTTTATTTCGCGCCATTCAGGCGAAGGCGGAAGAGCCACGCGGAGATTTGATGTATGCGATTTGGCTTGTTCTTCTCATTGAGCTTGCACTGGTTGCGGCTCTATGGAGTGTGATTGGTCCATTTGTGATTCCATCACTTATTCCGGTTCACTTTGGATGAATTTTTACACTCTCCACCTGTATTCATAGCCTCCTTTTATGATAAGGGAGGCTTTTTCATGTTGAGAAAATGAGAAAAAGGGGTAAACTCTTTGTAGCAAACATCACTAGAATTGCTTGAAAATTTTTATGCGATTCTTCACATAAGCTAGATTGTATCAGCGTTTGTTCTTTAGTAGAATATGGAGTGCTTTATTTGATTTCAAGTGCGGGGGGTCCTAAATGTGTTTCAACAACTTTTATCCAATGCTTTCACAATGGTTTTAATTATTTTAGTCATTAACATCATCTATGTCTCGTTTTCAACTATGCGGTTAATTTTAACAATGAAGGGCAGACGTTACTCGGCGGCTTTTGCCGGAACCATTGAAATGATTATCTATGTCATTGGACTGAGTATTGTACTTGATAACTTGGATCAGATACAAAATATCATGGCCTATGCCCTTGGTTATGGTATTGGGATTATTGTCGGGATGAAAATTGAAGAAAAGCTGGCCCTTGGCTATATTACAGTGAACGTCATTACAAAAGAACTGGACCTTGACCTTCCAAGACAGCTAAGGGAAAAAGGCTACGGGGTAACCAATTGGGTAGCAGGAGGTCTTGAAGGAGATCGTTCAGCGATGCAAATTTTAACACCGAGAAAATACGAACTACAATTATATGAAACGATTAAGACACTTGATTCAAAAGCGTTTATCATTTCTTATGAACCGAAATCCATTCATGGAGGCTTCTGGGTCAAGGCTGTAAAGAAAAGGAGAATTAAAGAATGACGGCAAAGCCAAAGAAAAAGAAATTCCACGTAGAAGAGAATATGACAATCGATCAAGTTTTGTCGCAAATGACCAAGGAAGGCTACATGCCAGTCCGCAGAATGGAGGAGCCTATTTTTCAGGAAAAGAAGGAAAATGGTGCGATTCAGATCATTCCGATTGGGAAAAAAATCGTATTCGAGGGGAAATTAGTCTAAATCCGAACATTAAATGGACGTCATCGTAGATTGTTCGATAATATCGTTGACATCATGATCGTCCGTTGTTAAGATAAACATGAAATAAAAACACGACCTCATATAATCTTGGGAATAAGGCCCATAAGTTTCTACCCAGTGACCGTAAATGACTGGACTATGCAGGAAAGTGGACAAAAAACTGACATGGACGAAAAAAAAAGCGAACAGCGCTTACCATGGCCCGGTTTGTGTTGCTTCCTAAACAATGCAATGCGAACCGGGCTATTTTGTTCGGCGTTTGACAAGCTACATGGTTTGGGAAGCATGTCAAATGATTCAAAATCGAATATTAGCTTAAAGGTGGGGACAAAATGAAGCCGCTTGTAGGTGTCATCATGGGAAGTACATCTGATTGGGAAACAATGAAAAATGCGTGTGACATCTTGGAGGAATTAGACATTCCGTATGAAAAACAAGTTGTTTCTGCACATCGTACACCTGATTTGATGTTTGAATACGCAAGCTCAGCAAGAGAAAAAGGCTTGAAGGTAATTATTGCTGGAGCTGGGGGCGCAGCTCACTTACCAGGAATGGTTGCAGCAAAAACAACCTTGCCAGTCATAGGCGTACCTGTTCAATCAAAAGCGCTGAATGGACTAGATTCTCTTTTATCAATCGTACAAATGCCAGGCGGTGTTCCAGTAGCCACAGTTGCCATTGGGAAGGCAGGGGCAACCAATGCAGGTTTACTTGCAGCTCAAATGATCTCAGCCTTTGATGAAAAGGTGACAGCTCGTCTTGAGCAAAGAAGAGAACAAACAAAACAAACGGTATTAGAAAGCAGTGGTCAGCTTGGCTAAGCAAACAATTTTTCCAAATGCAACGATAGGAATAATCGGCGGTGGACAGCTTGGCAGATATATGGCTGTTAGTGCGAAACAAATGGGGTATCGCGTGGCTGTGGTTGATCCTATAGTGCAATCACCCTGTGGACAAGTTGCCGATGTTGAGATTACTGCTGCCTATAGTGATCACGATGCAATTCGCAAGCTCGCACAAGTGAGTGATATCGTCACATATGAATTTGAAAACATTGATTACGATGCACTGAATCAGTTAAAAGAAGCCGCTTATTTACCGCAAGAAAGCGACCTTTTAATGATGACGCAAAACCGTGAAACAGAAAAAAAGGGCATTGAAGAAGCTGACTGTGAAGTTGCGCCATACCGTATTGTTCATGACAAAGCTGAATTAACGGAAGCGGCCCTCATACTTGGCTTGCCAGCGGTGCTCAAAACATGCCGAGGCGGCTATGATGGAAAAGGACAGTATGTCATACAGGAAAAAGATCAGCTCGATGAAGCGGCAAATCTCCTTGCACATGGTACATGTATTTTAGAAAGCTGGGTTCCTTTTCAAATGGAGCTGTCAGTCATCGTGACGCGTTCTGTCCGTGGGGAAGTTGCAGTATTCCCAGTCGCAGAAAACATTCATAAGCAGAACATCTTGTTTCAAAGCATTGTTCCGGCAAGAGTTGATAAGCGTATCCAAGAGGAAGCGAAAGAGCTTGCAGTGAAGCTTGCTGAAAAGCTAGAGCTTGTTGGTACACTTGCAGTCGAACTATTTCTCACGAAAGAAGGGAAATTGCTGGTGAATGAGCTAGCGCCACGACCGCATAATTCAGGGCACTATACAATGGATTTATGTGAAACAAGCCAATTCGAACAGCACATTCGTGCCATTTGTGGATTGCCGCTTGGTGGAACAGCTCTGCTATCTGAAGGAATGATGGTCAACCTGCTAGGGGATGAAATCTTGATTCCAAAGGAGCACCCCGAGCTCTTAAAAGACGCGAAGCTGTATTTGTACGGTAAGCATGAGGTAAAAGCCGGACGCAAGATGGGGCATATGACCTTCCTGAAAAAAAACGATGAAAAATGGATCACAGACATAACAAAGATTTGGACTGAAAGAGATGGAGGAAACGGGAAATGATCGAACGTTACGCTAGACCAGAGATGTCAGCAATCTGGACAGAGGAAAACAAATTTAAAGCATGGCTTGAAGTAGAAATTTTAGCTTGTGAGGCTTGGGCAGATCTTGGTGTTATTCCGAAAGATGATGTTGTCACAATGCGCAAGAATGCTAGCTTTGATATCGGACGTATCTTAGAGATTGAACAAGACACGCGCCATGACGTGGTTGCCTTCACGCGTGCTGTTTCTGAATCTCTTGGAGAGGAAAGAAAGTGGGTACATTACGGGTTAACTTCAACTGACGTGGTTGATACGGCGCTTTCATACTTATTAAAACAGGCAAACGATATCATACTCAAGGACATTGAGAGATTTGTTGACATACTAAAAGAAAAAGCAAAAGAGCATAAATATACGGTGATGATGGGGCGTACACATGGAGTCCACGCAGAACCGACGACATTTGGCTTGAAGCTTGCTCTTTGGTATGAAGAAATGAAGCGTAACCTAGAGCGTTTCAAACAAGCGAAAGCTGGCATCGAATATGGAAAAATTTCTGGTGCTGTCGGTACGTATGCGAACATTGATCCATTTGTTGAACAATATGTGTGTGAAAAACTAGGCATCAAAGCTGCACCAATTTCTACCCAAACCTTGCAGCGTGATCGTCATGCTGACTACATGGCAACACTTGCTTTAATCGCAACAAGCGTTGAGAAATTCGCTGTTGAAATTCGTGGTCTGCAAAAAAGTGAAACACGTGAAGTGGAAGAATTCTTTGCAAAAGGACAAAAAGGATCTTCTGCAATGCCGCACAAACGTAATCCAATTGGCTCTGAAAATATGACAGGGATTGCCCGTGTTATTCGTGGTTATATGCTGACTGCATATGAAAATGTTCCACTTTGGCATGAGCGTGACATTTCTCATTCTTCAGCAGAACGTATCATTTTACCGGATGCGACCATTGCACTGAATTACATGCTGAACCGTTTCTCAAATATCGTCAAAAACTTAACGGTATTCCCAAAAAACATGAAACGTAACATGGATCGTACGCTTGGTTTAATCTATTCTCAACGCGTTCTTCTTGCCTTGATTGATACAGGCATGGCACGTGAGGAAGCCTATGATACTGTTCAGCCAAAAGCGATGGAAGCCTGGGACAAACAAGTTCAATTCCGTACACTTGTCGAAAACGAGGAGAAGATCACATCTCGTCTGACACCTGAACAAATTGCGGATTGTTTTGATTACAACTATCACCTTAAAAATGTTGATATGATCTTTGAACGTCTAGGTCTAGTGTAAGAAATGGGCAGCCTGCTTGTCGGGCTGTCAAACCTTGAAAATTGCCAACATTCAAATTAGGAGGCCTATCTTCATGACAGCGAAACAAGAACTTCTCTATGAAGGCAAAGCGAAAAAAATTTATCAGACTGAGGACGAACATATTTTATATGTGGAATACAAGGACTCTGCGACAGCATTTAATGGTGAAAAGAAAGCTGAGATTGAGGGAAAAGGTAGACTTAACAACGAAATTTCAAGCCTCATTTTTCAAATGCTCCACGAAAAGGGTGTACGCAACCATTTTGTGAAACGCATCTCTGAAACAGAGCAGCTCATTCAAAAAGTGCAAATCGTTCCACTAGAAGTCGTCGTGCGAAATGTTGTCGCAGGCAGCATGTCAAAGCGTCTTGGCATTCCAGAAGGCACGAAGCTTGAATCGCCACTCGTCGAATTTTATTACAAGGATGATGCGCTCGGTGATCCACTCATTACCGAAGATCACATTCAGATATTAAAGGCAGCTACGAGAGAGCAAGTTGAAGAAATCAAAGTGATTACACGACAAGTGAACGAAGAGCTAAAGCAAATCTTTTCAGACTGTCATGTAAATTTAATAGATTTTAAGCTTGAATTCGGCTTAGATCATGAAAATCGTATTTTACTAGCAGATGAGATTTCACCTGATACGTGCAGGCTATGGGACAAAGAAACAAATGAAAAGCTTGATAAAGACGTGTTCAGACGAAACTTGGGCGGCTTAACGAATGCATACGAAGAAATTTTCAAAAGACTTGGAGGCAAATAAACATGTATAAAGTGAAGATTTTTGTCAGCTTAAAAGAGAGCGTTCTTGATCCACAAGGAAGTGCCGTTCAGCACGCCTTGCACAGCATGTCTTATCAAGAAGTGAAAGATGTCCGTATCGGGAAATATATGGAGCTTGTCATTGAAAAATCAGAGCGTGACTTAGACACAGTTATCAAAGAAATGTGTGAAAAGTTGCTTTCCAATACAGTCATTGAAGATTATCGATACGAAGTTGAGGAGGTTGTCGCACAGTGAAGTTTGCAGTAATCGTTTTGCCTGGATCTAACTGTGATATTGACATGTACCATGCGATTCAAGATGAGCTAGGTGAACAAGTTGAATATGTATGGCACGACGAAACAAGCCTTGACGGATTTGACGGAGTATTAGTACCGGGCGGCTTCTCCTACGGCGATTATTTAAGATGTGGTGCGATTGCCCGTTTCTCAAACATCATGCCCGCTGTGAAAAAGGCAGCAGAAGAAGGCAAACCTGTACTTGGAGTATGTAACGGGTTCCAAATTCTTCAGGAGCTCGGCGTTCTTCCTGGCGCGATGAGACGCAATAAAGATTTGAAGTTTATCTGTCGCCCAGTTGAACTCATTGTAGAAAACAACGAAACACAATTTACGAGCGGTTACGATAAAGGTGAATCGATTACGATTCCTGTCGCACATGGAGAAGGTAACTTCTACTGTGATGAAGAGACATTAGCGAAGCTGATTGAGCGCAACCAAATTGCCTTCACTTACGGGAATGATATTAACGGTAGTGTCAATCGAATTGCTGGGGTAACGAACGAACAGGGCAATGTACTCGGCATGATGCCACATCCTGAGCGCGCGGTTGATTCATTACTAGGCAGCGCAGACGGACTTAAATTGTTTCAATCTATCGTGAAAAATTGGAGGGACACTCATGTCACTACTGCTTGAACCAAGTCACAAGCAAATTAAAGAAGAGAAATTGTATCAGCAAATGGGATTGAGTGATGAAGAATTCGCTTTAATCGAGTCAATTATCGGCAGACTGCCAAACTACACGGAAATAGGCATTTTTTCTGTCATGTGGTCTGAGCATTGTAGCTATAAAAACTCTAAGCCGGTCCTAAGCAAATTCCCGACTAAAGGAGAACATGTTCTTCAAGGTCCTGGAGAAGGAGCTGGAATTGTTGATATTGGAGACAATCAGGCGGTTGTATTTAAGATCGAATCACACAACCATCCATCTGCGATTGAACCATACCAAGGAGCAGCAACAGGTGTTGGCGGGATCATTCGTGATGTGTTCTCAATGGGAGCTCGTCCGATCGCTGTCTTAAACTCTCTTCGTTTTGGTGAACTGACTTCACCACGAGTGAAGTACTTGTTTGAAGAAGTAGTGGCTGGGATTGCAGGCTATGGAAACTGTATTGGGATTCCAACAGTCGGCGGAGAAGTACACTTTGATCATAGCTATGAAGGCAACCCGCTTGTCAATGCGATGTGTGTCGGCTTGATCAACCATGAAGACATTAAGAAAGGCCTAGCAAAAGGTGTAGGCAATACAGTCATGTACGTAGGGGCAAAAACAGGTCGTGACGGTATTCATGGTGCTACATTCGCTTCAGAAGAATTTTCTGATGAATCTGAAGAAAAGCGTTCAGCAGTGCAAGTTGGAGATCCATTCATGGAAAAGTTATTGCTTGAAGCGTGTCTTGAAGTGATTAAAAATGATGCCCTTGTCGGAATTCAAGATATGGGTGCTGCTGGTTTAACAAGCTCAAGTGCAGAAATGGCAAGTAAAGCAGGTTCAGGTATTGAGATGAATCTTGATCTGATTCCTCAACGCGAAACAGGCATGACAGCATATGAAATGATGCTTTCTGAATCACAAGAGAGAATGCTACTTGTCATTGAAAAAGGCCGTGAGCAAGAAATCATTGATATCTTTGAAAAATATGATCTTGAAGCAGTCTCTGTAGGTCACGTAACAGATGATAAAATGCTGCGTCTAACACATCAAGGCGAAGTTGTTTGTGAACTTCCAGTAGATGCGCTTGCAGAGGAAGCACCGGTTTACCACAAGCCATCAGCTGAGCCAGCATACTATCGTGAATTCCTTGAAATGAAGGTAGACGCACCTGAAATGACGGATGTAGCAGCAACACTCAAGCAGCTTCTCAAACAGCCGACCATTGCGAGCAAGGAATGGGTCTATGATCAATACGACTACATGGTTCGGACAAATACAGTCGTTGCACCAGGATCAGATGCAGGTGTACTCAGAATCAGAGGCACAAAAAAGGCACTTGCGATGACAACAGATTGTAATGCACGCTATCTTTACCTCGACCCAGAAGTGGGCGGTAAAATTGCTGTAGCAGAAGCAGCACGAAACATCGTTTGCTCTGGTGCTCGTCCACTCGCAGTAACAGATAACTTAAACTTCGGTAACCCAGAAAAACCAGAAATCTTCTGGCAAATTGAAAAGTCTGCTGATGGAATTAGCGAAGCATGTCGTAAGTTAAGCACACCAGTTATTGGCGGAAACGTGTCTTTATACAATGAATCAAATGGAACAGCGATTTATCCAACACCAGTCATTGGGATGGTTGGACTCATTGAAGATACAGATCATATTACGACACAGTCCTTCAAGCAAGCAGGTGATATCATTTTCGTCATCGGTGAGACGAAAGAAGAATATGCAGGAAGCGAACTTCAAAAAATGACAGAAGGCCGTATTTACGGAAAAGCACCTGCAATTGATCTAGATGTTGAGCTTGCTCGTCAAGAAGCATTACTAGCTGCAATTCATAGTGGATTTGTTCAATCCGCACATGACGTATCAGAAGGCGGTCTTGGGGTTGCGCTTGCAGAAAGTACATTTGGTACAAACGGTCTTGGCGCTCATGTACAGGTAGACTTTAGCGAAGCGGCTGCATTATTCAGTGAGACTCAATCGCGCTTTGTGATCACAGTAAAACCAGAACATCGCACGGCATTTGCTGAAACTGTAAAAGATGCGAAAGAAGTCGGCGAAGTCACAAATAACGGTACATTAACTGTTAAAGGACATGACGGACAACAATGGATTCATGCGTCAGTTGAAGAGCTTGAAAGCGCATGGAAAGGAGCGATCCCATGCTTGCTGAAATCAGAGGCTTAAACGAAGAATGTGGTGTCTTTGGAATTTGGGGGCATGACGAATCGCCTCAAATCACCTATTACGGTCTGCATAGCCTTCAGCATCGTGGTCAAGAAGGGGCGGGAATCATCGCAACCGATGGTGACAAGCTCACTGCTCACAAAGGCCTTGGTCTCATTACCGAAGTATTTCAAAACGGTCAGCTCAAGCATTTGAAGGGAAGAGGCGCAATCGGGCATGTACGTTATGCAACTGCAGGTGGTGGCGGCTTTGAAAATGTTCAGCCTCTTTTATTCCGTTCTCAAAACAATGGAAGCCTAGCACTTGCCCATAATGGAAACTTGGTGAATGCCTCACAGCTGAAACAGCAGCTTGAGAACCAAGGAAGTATTTTTCAAACAACCTCTGATACTGAGGTGCTCGCGCACTTAATTAAGCGTAGTGGTCATCTTGAATTAAAGGATCAGATCAAAAATGCGCTTTCTATGCTAAAAGGTGCTTATGCCTTCTTAATCATGACTGAGACTGAAATGATCGTTGCGCTTGATCCAAATGGACTGAGACCTTTATCGCTTGGCATGCTAGGAGATGCATATGTGGTGGCTTCAGAAACCTGTGCATTTGATGTTGTCGGTGCTTCTTATTTAAGAGATGTTGAACCAGGCGAGATGCTCATTATCAATGACGAAGGCTTAAAGTCTGAACGTTTCTCTTTAAACATTAACCGCAGTATGTGCAGCATGGAGTATATTTATTTCTCAAGACCAGACAGCAATATTAATGGGATCAATGTTCATAGCGCTAGAAAGAATCTCGGCAAGAAGCTAGCAGAGGAAGCGCATGTAGAAGCAGATGTTGTCACTGGTGTACCTGATTCAAGTATTTCTGCTGCCATCGGCTATGCAGAAGCAACGGGAATACCGTATGAACTTGGATTAATTAAAAACCGTTATGTCGGTCGTACATTCATTCAGCCGTCCCAGTCCTTACGTGAACAAGGTGTTCGCATGAAGCTATCTGCTGTTCGTGGTGTGGTCGAAGGCAAACGTGTAGTGATGGTTGATGACTCGATTGTACGTGGTACAACGAGCAGGCGGATTGTGACGATGCTCAGAGAAGCAGGTGCGACAGAAGTACATGTACGCATTAGTTCACCGCCAATTGCGCATCCGTGTTTTTATGGAATTGATACATCCACACATGAAGAACTCATTGCCTCCTCTCATTCGGTAGAAGAGATTAGACAAGAAATTGGTGCAGATACGATCGCATTTTTATCTGTAGACGGTTTAATGGATGGTATCGGTAGAAAGTATGACGACCCGCAGCGTGGTCAATGCCTTGCATGCTTTACTGGAAAATACCCGACAGAGATATATGATGATACTGTACTCCCTCATGTGAAGGAAACAGTGCTGACGAAATAATAGAATACAGGAGCAGCAGTCAACATGCATTGATATGCTGCTCTTTCATTCTGCCAAAAATAGGACGAAGAGAAGCGGATAAAAGGAGTGAATGGGATGTCAGAAGCATACAGAAACGCAGGAGTCGACATCGAAGCAGGCTATGAAGCGGTAAAACGCATGAAAAAACACGTAGCGCGTACAAAACGAGCAGGTGTAATGGGTGCACTTGGCGGCTTTGGCGGTATGTTTGATTTATCAGAATTACCTTATCAAAAGCCTGTTCTAGTCTCTGGAACAGACGGAGTCGGAACGAAATTGAAGCTGGCATTTATGATGGATAAGCATGATACGATCGGCGTAGACGCAGTTGCAATGTGTGTCAATGATGTCCTTGCACAAGGTGCAGAGCCATTATTTTTCTTAGATTACCTAGCAGTTGGAAAAGCAAACCCAGTGAAAATCGAAGCCATTGTCAAAGGTGTTGCAGACGGTTGTGAGCAATCAGGCTCTGCACTTGTTGGCGGAGAGACAGCTGAGATGCCAGGTCTTTATACAGAAGATGAATACGATATTGCTGGTTTTTCCGTTGGTGTTGTGGAAAAAGACGAAATCGTAACAGGTAACAGCATCAAAGAAGGTCATTTGCTGATCGGCTTAAGCTCTAGCGGTATTCACAGCAATGGCTACTCACTCGTTCGTAAAGTATTGCTTGAAGATGCGGGTCTTGACTTGCATCAAACGTATGAGCCATTTGCTCGACCACTAGGGGAAGAATTGCTTGAACCAACTAAAATCTATGTGAAGCCTGTTCTTAAACAAGTGAAAGCAGGTAAAGTCGACGGCATGGCACATGTGACAGGCGGCGGCTTTATTGAGAATCTCCCTCGTATGCTTCCTGAAGGTCTTGGGGTTGAGATTGACAATGGCTCTTGGCCAGTTCCGCAAATCTTCTCTTTCATTCAAGAAAAAGGCGAGTTGAAAGCAGAAGAGATGTTCAATGTATTTAACATGGGGATTGGTTTTGTTCTTGCTGTCAAAGAAGAACATTTACATGATGTGATCAAAGGTCTTGAAGGAGACGGTGAGAAAGCATACTTAATTGGACGTGTTCAAAAAGGAGAAGGTGTCACTTTCGGTGGTGGTAACCTCTCATGAAGAAATTTGCTATCTTCGCATCTGGGAGCGGAACAAATTTTCAAGCCATTGTGGATAGTTTGAAACAAGAGAAATGGCAGGCGCAGGTTGCACTCGTAATTTGTGATAAACCAGGTGCGAAAGTGCTTGAACGAGCAGAGAAGGAAGGGATTCCTTCCTTTGCCTTTGAACCGAAATCATTTGAACATAAAGCAGCCTTTGAAAAAATGATCATCGAACAACTAAAGCTACATGAGGTCGAGTGGATCTTTCTCGCAGGCTATATGAGGCTGATTGGGCCAACATTACTTGAAGCGTACCGTGGGAAGATTGTGAATATCCATCCTTCATTATTGCCTGCATTTCCTGGGCTAGATGCCATCGGACAAGCCTACAAAGCGGGTGTAAAGGTGGCTGGCATTACCGTTCATTTTGTTGACGAAGGAATGGATACAGGACCTATTATTGATCAAGCAGCGATTCATATTGAACAAGGGGAAGACCTTGAAGCCATTGAACAAAGAATGCATGAACTTGAACATACACTATATCCAAAAGTGATCAAATCACTTTTAGAATTATCTTAATGAGGTGACGAAGGCATGACGATCAAACGCGCACTAATCAGTGTTTCCGATAAAACGAATATTGTACCTTTTGTGAAAGAACTAACAGAACTTGGCGTGGAAGTGATCTCAACGGGAGGTACACACAAACTCCTTCAAGAAAACGGCATTGATGTTATTGGTATTTCTGAAGTGACTGGATTCCCAGAAATCATGGATGGACGACTCAAAACACTTCATCCAAACATTCACGGTGGACTATTAGCTGTTAGAGGAAATGACAAGCATATGGCACAAATTGAAGAACACGGCATTCAGCCAATTGATCTTGTCGTTGTCAACTTATACCCATTTAAAGAAACGATTTCTAAAGAAGATGTCACATATGAAGAAGCAATTGAGAACATTGATATTGGCGGACCAGGCATGCTACGAGCGGCCTCTAAAAACCATCAAGATGTCACAGTGATCGTGGATCCAAGTGACTATGACACAGTCATCCAACAATTAAAAGAAGGCAGCGGCGTTTCATTAGAGAAAAAACGTGAGCTTGCGGCGAAGGTATTTCGCCATACGGCTGCGTACGACGCGCTGATCGCTGACTACTTAACAACCTTTGTTGGCGAAAGTGAGCCAGAGCAATTCACTGTAACATTTGAGAAAAAACAATCCCTTCGTTATGGTGAAAACCCTCATCAGGCGGCAACCTTCTATCAAAACGCATTGCCAAGTAAAGGATCTTTAGCAACTGCGAAACAATTGCATGGGAAAGAGCTTTCGTATAACAATATCAAAGATGCAGATGCGGCGTTGCAAATTGTGCGTGAGTTCTCAGAGCCTGCTGCTGTAGCAGTCAAGCATATGAACCCATGCGGGGTTGGAACAGGAGAGACGATTGCAGAAGCATTTGATCGTGCGTTTAAAGCAGATGAAACATCTATTTTTGGCGGAATTGTTGCACTGAATAGAGAAGTCGATAAGCAGACAGCTGAAGTCCTGCACACCATCTTCTTAGAAATTGTGATCGCACCATCCTTTAGTCAAGAAGCGCTTGATATTTTAACAACGAAAAAGAACATCCGTCTGTTAACACTAGATGTACAAGTAGATGTAAACAAAAAAGACAAGCAATTAACAAGCGTACATGGCGGATTGCTCATTCAAGATATTGATACGTATGGTTTAGAAGAAGCAGACATTTCGATTCCGACAAAAAGAGAGCCGTCTGAACAAGAATGGAAGGATTTGAAGCTTGCTTGGAAAGTCGTAAAGCATGTGAAATCCAATGCAATCGTTCTTACAAAAGACAACATGACAGCAGGTATTGGTGCGGGTCAAATGAACCGTGTTGGCTCAGCGAAAATTGCTATCGAACAAGCGGGTGAAAAGGCAAAAGGAAGTGCACTCGGTTCAGATGCATTCTTCCCAATGGCTGATACAGTGGAAGCTGCTGCAAAAGCAGGTGTGACAGCGATCATTCAACCAGGTGGTTCTATTCGTGATGAGGAATCTATTCAAAAAGCAGATGAATACGGTATCGCCATGGTCTTCACTGGCGTTAGACATTTCAAACATTAAGGGGATGACAGTGTGAACGTATTAATTATCGGCAGAGGCGGAAGAGAGCATACCATTGCATGGAAAGTGAAGCAAAGTACACTTGTCGAGCAAGTATTTGTCGCACCCGGCAATGACGGAATGACAGATTCTGCTACGCTTGTGCCAATTGATGAAGGCAATCACGGGGAACTCGTCAGTTTTGCAAAAGAGAACAAGGTGGAACTCACCATTATTGGTCCTGAGGTACCACTCATTGCAGGGATTGTGGATGCATTTGAAAAAGAAGGTATGCGTGTGTTTGGGCCAAATGCGAATGCCGCTATCATCGAAGGCTCAAAAGAATTTGCAAAAGACTTAATGAAAAAGTACCACATCCCAACAGCTGAATATGCAACTTTCACCTCGTTTAATGAAGCGAAGGCGTATGTAGAAGAAAAAGGAGCACCCATTGTCATCAAAGCAGACGGTCTTGCCGCTGGTAAAGGGGTAACGGTTGCGATGACGTTAGAAGAAGCCATAGACTGCCTACATGACTTTTTAGAAGATGCGAAGTTCGGAGAGGCTAGTGCATCTGTTGTTATCGAAGAGTTTTTAACAGGTGAAGAATTTTCATTAATGGCGTTCGTAAGTGGTGACAAAGTGTATCCAATGGTCATTGCGCAAGACCATAAGCGTGCGTTTGACGATGACAAAGGGCCGAATACTGGTGGAATGGGTGCATACTCCCCAGTGCCACAAATTTCTGAAGAGACAGTTGAAAAGGCTGTACAAGACATTCTGAAACCGACAGCTCGTGCGATGGTTCAAGAGGATCGCTCATTTACAGGGATCTTATATGCAGGATTAATACTTACAACGCAAGGCGCGAAAGTCATTGAATTTAATGCACGCTTCGGTGATCCAGAAACACAGGTCGTCCTTCCTCGCTTGGAATCAGACCTTGTGAAGGTGCTAGTTGATTTACTTGCTGGCAAAGAGATTGAACTAAAGTGGACAAATACGGCGGCTGTTAGTGTTGTTCTGGCATCAGAAGGTTATCCTGAAAGCTATGCAAAAGGCACGCCTATCGGTCAGCTTCATACAACGGTTCCACAAGTGGTGACATTCCATGCAGGGACAAAGAGAGAAAACGATCAATTTGTCACAAATGGCGGACGTGTCGCCAACGTTACCGCATTTGATGACACGTTCGAAGCGGCAAGAACGAGAGTGTATCAAGCCGTGGAGGAAATTGTTCAACCTGGTCTTTTCTATCGACGTGATATTGGCGCGCGTGCATTAAAAGCAGCAGGAAAAGTTAGTGAATAAACCGTGCTTGATTGGTAGTTGAAATTTCTTTAATAGAGTGGAGAAAATAAAAAACACCTTTAGGTTGTCATTTGGATCGTTGTTATCTAAATCAACTTGGAGGTGTTTTTTTCAATTTTGGGAGGTACATGAATCTCTCTTTCCATAAGAAGTGTAGACTATTCACACGTTACGGTCTGATGCCTTATTTTCTTTGGGCTCTTTGAAGTTTATCCAAAATTTGAAGCATTAATCTAATCCCCTTTGGACCATATCCAAAATGATTTAAGGACCCTATGATATACGCATCTGTCACAGGATGATAAAACATGAACGAACCGGTAGAACCAGCATTCCCCCAAGAGTTAAATTTTGCTGGCATTAAGACAGGAACCGTTTTAATATTCATCATTCCATATCCATAATCAATCCCTAAAGTGAACCTACCTGTATCGCTTTTCATTCGTTCAATGGTCTCTTTCTTTAAAAGTTGATGATGCACGAGTGCCTTTAGGAACTTTAACAAGTCACCTGTAGTGGAGACTATACCACCTCCAGCAAACACAATACTCATACTCTGATGATTCGTAATCTCAGTATCCCGAGCATACAATTTGGCTACATCAAATGGACTTTTTTCTAATGGTTCCGTACGATTGAAGTGTGAATGTTTCATCCCTAAAGGTTCGAAAATATTTTTTTTGAGCAGTTCATGATAAGGAAAACCAGTGATTTTTTCAATCATTAATCCTAATAGATGATATCCCGTATCGGAATAATGGAACCCCTTTTCGGGAGGGAAATGTGTTTTCATATTCTCCTTGGCCCAATGGATCACTTCTAGTGGGGTCCATGTTCTATTTGGCTCATCTAATATAAGTTCTATCATGGACTTTCCCTTTAATGGTTTATCCTCTAAGAAATCATGTAAACCCGAAGTGTTATTTAATAAATGTTTGATTTTAATTTCGTTTGTATAGTCTTTTTCTTTGTAGATATGCAGATTTGTCAAAATATCTGCATGTAAGTAACGTGAGATATTGTCATCGTATGAACAGACCCCCTGCTCAATTAATTGTCCAAAAAGAACAGCGGTAAACAGTTTACTAACACTTGCGATATAATAAGGTTGTTGGGCAGATATAGCTTCTTTTCCAGTAGCCAGCTTGATGTCAAAATCATGTTTGGCTGAATGCACAAGTAAGTAAGCATTATGAATGTTCGAGTCCTTTTTCACTTTCTTTTTGAAAAATTGTTCAATATCCCTTTGTGCTTTTATCTTATCCATTCCACTACCTCCCTCTATTTCTTTTCGTTTTCTCGTAAAAGTGCAGCAGTGATCACATCTTTACCTGTGTTTTCAAGCAGTTGAATCATTGCTTCTTCATCAAAGTTCTCTGGAAGCATGTCATTCATATCCATGACGGAGAGTCCTAATTGAAAAACTTGCATTTTAAACAAAATCCCTTGTAATTCTTCGTCAGATAAATTGTTTAAAGAGGATGAATGTTTCATTTTTTCAAGTAAATGAATGCTTAAAGGTTGAATGCGGTCTAAATAACGATTGCTGTTCAGAATGAGATCTTTAAACAAGACACTATACTCTCTAGCAAATTTAAGATTCGCAATCCCAATATTTAAGAATGGATCAGAACTGTAGGGTGTCGTAAGCATTTGCTGTGCGATATCTTGAATTTTTGCTAGGATCACGTGTTTTAACTCATCTACATCTGTAAAATTCAAATAGATAGGGGCGATAGAGCTTCCTAATTTATCTGCGACCTTTCGAACAGAAATACGATCAATCCCTTCTGTCTTCGCTATATCAAAGGCGGCTTCAATAATAGCTTCCTTTGTAAATTTTGTTTTTGGTGGTATAAAAATCACTCCATTATTTTAATAAATAACAACTGTTATATATCATACATTATATTATACTTTTTTGTAAATGATGTCATATCTGCCAAATAACTAGATGAATTTTATTCCAGCAACCATATTCTCTATCATGATAATTGGGATATATTGATTGTAGAACAAAAGATTAGGAGGAATGAAAGGATGGCACAAATACAAAAGTATGCTACGAACCAATTTACTGCAACGTTTCTCATTGACCCTTTCAACAAACGCATTCGTTTAGACGACTATAGTGGTAATGTACGTGAAGTCATTGTGGCACTACTACAGGAGGCAAAGAACAGTGACGCTTCTAAAATCATTGTGAAGGCGAGAAGTGAGCATTGGCTCCTTTTTTTAGAGAAAGGCTTCCGACTTGAAGGGGTATTTTCCCATTATTTTCGTGGAAGTGATGCGTTTGGGATGTCGCTCTTTTTAACAGAGAAACGAATGACTAGTCCTTTTTGGCTAAAGGAAGATGAGATGATCGCATCCATTCAAGAAAAACCAATCAAACGTGAATCAGAAAAATGGCATGATGATTATGTGATGAGGAGAGCGGATACAAGTGATGCTCGAATGCTTGCTCAGCTCTATGATACGGTGTTTGAAACGTATCCAACTCCAATGAATGATGCCGCTTACATACGAAAGGTTATGGAGGAAGGAACCATTTTTTACGTGGTTGAGCATAATGGTCACATTGTGAGTGCGGCGTCTGCTGAGATCAATGAAACGTATGAAAATGCTGAATTGACGGATTGTGCAACCCTTCCAACCTATCGGAAACTAGGATTCATGCATCATTTGATTCTTGCATTGGAGAAAGAGCTTCAATCCATGCATATCTATGTCTTTTACTCACTTGCACGTGCACTGTCATATGGCATGAATCAAGTGTTTTATCAGCTAGGCTACACGTATACAGGGCGTTTTCAAAACAATTGTTATATTTTTGATAAGATCGAAGACATGAATATATGGGTGAAAACGCCAAATTAAACCTTAAATCGTCCTCATCTGATCAAGCAGTCCAGACAAGCGATATGCCATGATGCTTAGTTGGAGCTTCATTCGATCATCGGTTGATTTGAGACTGCAACCTGTTTTTGTTTCAATTTGTTTGAGGCGATAGCTTAATGTATGTCGATGAATAAATAATTCACCCGCAGACTTTTGAATATTTTCATTATGTGCTAAATACACTTCGAGTGTATGAATGAGATCCGCACCTTGTTTTTTTGTATAGAGCAAGGGACTAAGTAGCTCAACGTAAAAATCGTGTAAATTCATACCAGCTTCATTCATTTCAAGTAGCATTCCATATAAGCCCAAATGCTGATAGTGAATGATAGAGTCGTCTGTTTTTAGTAGTGGGAGAAGCCTTGCTGCATACTGGGCTTCCTTTGCGCTTTTAGCAAATAGACTCATATGGTCATAGGCTTTCCCTATTCCAATGACAATGGGATGGATGGGGAAAAAGTACGACCACATCTTCCGACACTCCTCTGCCGCGTCATACCACTCTGTCTCTTGAACCGCCTTTTGACCTGCATGAGTTAACACAAAAATGGAATCAAGCCTTGCTTTGAGTAAAAATGGAATCTGTCTTCGTTCGTAAATAGAGGACAATAGTTGAGACAGTCGTTGAACCATGTGGTGATCAAGCTGTGTGTGCTGATGCTGGAATTGAAAGTAAATCACCACTTGTTCACCTTTCATTTCATAGTGAAGCTTTGTTGCCTGTTCCATGACATAGCTTTCTTCTGTGTATTGCTGTTGTAAAATATCATCCAATAAATGACCTTGCATTTGATTTTGTGTATCCTGTACGGCTTTTTGCTTTAACCATTCAATGGCATAAACGGCACCGGCATGCTCAATGGCAATCGCATCAAGGCTAAGCCATTCCTTCTTTTTTTTCAAAGATACAATAAAACCGAACACATCTCCCATTGCTAGCACAGGGCATGCGGCCAACACATATTCCCCACAATGTTCATATACAAGGAGCCCTTTTTCCTCGGCTCGTTTGAGTAATGAATTCATGTGAATGGTTTCTTTGTCTGTGATGAAGCCTTCTGCTGGAGAGTAGGTGACTTCATTTTTGTTCAAATGTGCCGCGGTTTGATTCAAAAAAACATCCAATACTACAATATTCGCAGACGTTAACTGTGCCAGTTCGTCTGTAATTTGTTTCACATTTTTGTTACTCACATTTAAATGTGTGAGCCGTCGATGAATAGCAGCGGAGTATTTCAACTGGTGCAGTTGACTATTGACGATCTGCTCCAAGATGGCTTTTGTAAGATCTGAGAAGTTTAAATGGGCAGGAATTTCGATGAGTGGGGTGCCGCTCTCGTTTGCTACTGTAATGAGTGCGTCTGGAATGTGCTTCAAATAAAAGTCTTTATAAATGGCAACAGCGGACAGGCGACATGATCTTATTAAGTGCGCGAACTGTTCAAGTTTTTGTTTGTTTTCTGCTAATCCAAAGCCCGTCGTCACAAGCAATTCACCTTCAGACAATCTTGAAGTATCTTCAATGATTTCTACGATGGTTACCCACTGAATTTCTCGATGTAAACCACTTTGACCGGCAATGAGTGTTGTTTCCTTCATGATATCGAGCGAGAGAGCATCTTTGACAAGAATCGCCATGTGTTTTTCCTCCTTTTTGAACGGACTTATACATGATGTATAAAAAACTCCTTTGAATTTCGGGCGTATGGCGAATGGAGGATGGCTGCCCTCTTGATTAAACTATTCATATAACAAGTATACAAAATTTTCTTTCGATTCATGTGAAAAGTTGACAGCCCGCCGCGTAAAGAAAAGGAGGAATGACAGAATGGACAACCGAGATTATTTAATCAAGCCGATGTTGCATAAAAAATACCCTATTGCCGTGAAAGGAGAGGGGATTTACTTATATGATTTGGACGGAAAAAAATATATAGACGGTTCATCAGGTGCGGTGACAGCAAGTATTGGGCATGGGCTGTCCGAAGTGATTGAGGCAATGACAGAGCAAGCGAGAAAGGTGAGCTTCACCTATCGCTCTCAATTTACAAATGAACCAGCAGAAGAGCTTGCTTATGAGCTGAGCACCCTTTGTCCTGGTGAAATCAATTGGTCATTTTTTGTTGGAAGTGGCTCAGAAGCAACCGAAACGGCGATGAAAATTGCCATACAGCATTGGCAGGAGCAAGGAAAAAGCGAAAAGAATCATATCATATCGAGATGGATGAGCTATCATGGCATCACTCTTGGCGCTCTTTCGATGTCGGGACATTTGGTAAGGAGAGAACGCTTTGAAGCGTTGTTAGAAAATAATCCAGCACTTTCTGCACCATATGCTTATCGATCATTGCTTCCTAAAGAGGAAGATAAAGCGGTCGAATGGTATGTCAGTGAATTTAAAACAGAGATTCAGCGGATCGGGAAAGAACGAATTGCTGCCTTTATTGCAGAGCCAATTGTTGGCGCGTCAGGAGCTGCACTTGTACCGCCAGATGGATATTTTGAAGCGATGAAGGAAGTGTGTAAGCAGCACGAGATTTTATTTATCGCGGATGAAGTGATGACAGGATTTGGACGAACGGGGAAGATGTTCGCAATGGAGCATTGGGGAGTGGAGCCAGATATAATGGTGCTCGGAAAAGGGATGAGCGCTGGTTATACACCGATTGCGGCAGCAGCTATTGCTGATCATGTGATTACGCCTATTTTACAAGGATCAGGTGTCGTCATGGCTGGACACACGTACAGTGCCAACCCGCTTTCTGCCGCTGTGTCTCTTGCCGTTATCCGATATATCAAAAAACATCAGCTTGCCGATCGTGCTGCGATGTCAGGTCGCTATTTAATGAAAGCACTTGAAAATATACAAACGAACAGTTTAATGATCGGTGATGTGAGGGGGAGAGGCTTATTAATCGGGGTTGAATTTGTCGCAGATCGTTTTACAAAAACACCATTCCCAGAGCATGCTGGTATTACGGAATTAGTGGTTGACACTGCTAAACAAAATGGATTGCTTGTCTATCCGGCAAATGCTGGCGAGCAAGGCGTGGGAGGAGCTGCGATTATTATCGCCCCACCGCTTTCAATCACTCAGAACGAAATTGATGAACTAATTGATGTATTCCAAGTAACGATGAATCAAGTGGAGCAGGAAGTGATGAAGCGAGGGCTTTTTCCATCTGCAATGTAAGGAGGAATGATGATGAAGAAAACCTCTACATTAGATGAAGTGATGACAGTCTTTCAGGACGGGATGTCTCTCATGTTTGGCGGGTTTGGAGGTGTCGGGACACCGCCCACTTTAATTGAAGCCATACTTGACGCAAATATCCACGACTTAGTCTTAATTGGAAATGATGCCGGCTTCCCACATATTGGTGTAGGGAGACTGATTTCAGAGAACAGGGTGAAGAAAATAATAGCTTCTCACATCGGCTCAAATCCTGTCGCAGGTAAAAAGATGCAGGAAGGTACTCTTGAGGTTATGTTTTATCCACAAGGTATCTTAGCAGAAAAAATAAGAGCAGGCGGGATGGGGCTTGCAGCCATTGTCACTGACATAGGAATGGATAGCACGCGACTTGAAGATAAACAATTGGTGCAGTTAAGGGGAAAAGATTATATTCTTGAACCTGCGTTAACCGCTGATCTAGCGATTGTGAGTGCACTCAAAGCCGATGAAGCCGGCAATCTCATTTTTGATAAAAGCGCTCGAAATACAAACCCAATAGTTGCGATGGCAGGCGATTTGACCATTGCAGAAGCTGAAGAGATTGTGCCAATCGGTGGTCTTCATCCTGAAGAGATTGTCACACCGGGTGTATTTGTGGATAAAGTCGTGCAATCAAAAGGAGTGAACTGGACATGGGCATGGGAGAAGTCGATGTAAGACATCGCATTGCGAAAAGAGCCGCGCAGGAGATTCAAGATGGGATGATTGTCAATTTAGGTATTGGCATCCCTACACTTGCGGCGGAGTATATTCCAGAACACCTCAATGTGTGGCTTCATGCAGAAAATGGCATCATGGGGGCAGGATCTTCCCCGCAGATTGGTGAAGAAGATCCTCATTTATGTAATGCTGGAGGTTTTCCGATTACCTTGAATAAAGGTGGTTCTTATATGGATAGTACAACGGCATTTGGTATTATTCGTAAAGGTTTGCTGGATATGACGATTTTAGGCGCACTTGAAGTAAGCAGTCAGGGTGATTTAGCCAATTGGATTGTTCCAGGAAAAAGAGTGCCAGGTATGGGCGGGGCGATCGAATTAGCTCAAAAAGCGAAGAAGGTCATTGTTGTCATGAGCCATCTCGATAAATACGGTCAATCTAAGGTGAAATCCACATGTACCCTTCCATTGACTGCTAAAGCATGTGTCAATCTCATCATTACAGATATGGCGGTAATAGAAGTCGAGTCAAATATTCTTACTTTGCGAGAAGTGATGCCACCATTTCAACCAGAAGACGTGATCCGATCAACTGAAGCACCCCTTATCGTATCCCCTGATGTGAAATTGGTTGTCTGAGAAAGGATGAAAACGATGGAAGAAATCAGTCGAATCAGGCAGTGGATAAGGGAGCATCGAGAAGATGCTGTTTGGCTACTGCAAAAGCTCGTTCAGTGCGACAGTGTTCAAGGGAGTGAGAAAAAGGTTCAGCATATTGTCGCTGAAAAGTTGAAATCAATCGGTTTTGAAACAGAAATGTGGGAGCCAGATGGCGAGGAGCTAATCAAGCATCCGTTCTTTTATTCTCCCAGGCAATCATTTGAAGGAAGCCCCAATGTAGCAGGAAGACGAAGAGGCAAAGGGAAAGGTAAATCTATTCTGTTAAATGGCCATGTGGATGTCGTGCCTGAGGGAGATCATAAGCAATGGACATATCCGCCATACAGTGGTCATATAGTAAACGGGAGACTTTATGGTCGTGGGGCAACCGATATGAAGGGTGGTAATGTCTCCTTACTGCTTGCGCTTGAAGCCTTTCACGCACTTGATATTACACTAAAAGGTGATGTCATATTTCATAGTGTGGTCGAAGAGGAGAGCGGAGGAGCAGGGACACTATCAGCCATTTTAAAAGGGTATACAGCAGATGCAGCCATCATTCCAGAGCCAAGTCATATGAAGATTTTTCCGATTCAGCAAGGCTCAAAATGGTTTAGGCTTCATGTAAAAGGGCGAGCGGCGCATGGTGGAACAAGATATCATGGGGTATCAGCCATTGAAAAAAGCCATGTTGTGTTATCACATGTTGCAGAACTTGAAGCATTAAGAAACGAACGAATCACAGAACCACTTTTCAAGGATATTCCGATCCCAGTACCAATTAATATAGGAAAAATAGAAGGAGGCGACTGGCCATCCTCGGTGGCAGATCTTGTGTTGTTAGAAGGTAGACTAGGGATTATGCCAGGGGAAACGGTTCAACAGGCAGAAGAGGAATTTGAAAAATATATAGCGACGCTTGATCAAAAAGATGATTGGTTTAAAAAGCACCAAGTAGAGGTCGAGTGGTTTGGCGCACGATGGCTACCGAGTTCGATTGAAACGAATCACCCGCTTGTAGAACTACTCATGGAACAGTATGCAGAAGTGGCGGGTCAACCGCCAAAAATTGAGGCGGCACCTTGGGGAACCGATGGAGGACTACTCTCACATGTCGCAAATATCCCAGTCATTGTGTTTGGACCTGGTACAACAGAACTTGCTCACTACCCAAATGAATCTATTGACCTTCAACATGTGATGGAAGCAGCAGAAATGATTGCTGGAACGATTGTGAAATGGTGTGAAATTGCGGAGGGAGAGTAAGTATATATTTTCTGATTCACGAAATAAAGTCGATAACATCAACCCTTTGATGTTATCGACGCTGAGAGGCTGTTGGACTATTCAGCCTTTTCTTTATGTGTTTGGCTGTCTTGATTTTCGCACATAAAGGTCACTGGACAAAAACGAAGTATACCAGAAGCTGTCTTTAAGCCGCCGATAAAGATGCTAAGGAGAAGCATTTTGCACCAAGGTTTTCTTGTGAAGGCTGAACCAGCCACTGTTAGTATCGTGAGACCACACGCAATTCTGATGACAGCTTCCATTAATCCAAGGTTAGGTTTCATGAGTTTATCTCCTTTTTTAATTTTTTAAAACGTGATTTCAAGAAATTGTAACGTTTCATTAATGCGTAACTTGATTCGGTATGTTACGATAGTGCTAATACAAATGAAGGAGAGTATGTGAATGTCCGAACGTACTTTTAATTGGAGAAACAATGACATCCGCACACAAATCGATGTAGTCGACTCAAAATTAGTTCCAACACTCCTTTTAATGAATGGACTAGTGCTAAACCCATTTCTCAAGCAATGGGTGAAGGCGAATATTTGGATACATGATGATCGAATTGTTTATGTCGGAGCAGAGTTTCCTCAAAATAAATCAGCAAAACGTGTAATTGATTGTGAAGGAAAATACATTGTACCAGGGTATATTGAACCTCATGCACACCCTTTTCATATTTATAATCCCCAATCTCTTGCAGAATATGTGTCTCAATTTGGCACAACAACGATGGTTAGTGATAACTTATTTCTTCTCTTGCAGAGCAATGAAAAGAAAGCGCTTTCCACTTTGTGCGAATTAAAAAAACAGCCATTCCACTATTTTTGGTGGTCCAGATATGATCTTCAAACAGAAGTGAGATATGAAGATGAAATGCTACCCATTAATTATCGAAAAGAATGGATTGATCATCCCGATGTTCTTCAGGGTGGTGAATTGACAAGCTGGCCAAGGTTGATGGACGGCGATGATCTCATTTTATATTGCATGCAGGAAACAAAAAAGCAGCGTAAACGAATTGAAGGCCATTTCCCTGGCGCTTCTGAGAAAACGCTAACAAAAATGAAACTCTTTGGAGCAGACAGTGATCATGAAGCCATGAATGCAGACGATGTGTTAAAGCGTCTATCATTAGGCTACTATGTGTCATTACGTCATTCTTCCATTCGACCGGATTTAGCACAAATCCTAAAAGAGCTTCACGAACGTGATTTTAGACAATATGATCATTTCTTCTATACAACAGATGGCGCTGCCCCGCATTTTTATAAAGATGGAATGATTAATCGACTGATCTCTATCGCTCTTGAAGAAGGGGTGCCTGTCATTGATGCTTACAACATGGCGACCTTTAATATTGCAAAATACTATCAAATCGATGATCTGTTAGGGGTTGTTGGACCTGGTAGATTGGCCACCTTAAATATTTTAAATGATCCAATGGATCCAAATCCTGAGACTGTTCTATCGAAAGGGAAGTTGCTGAAGCTAGATGGTGAGAATCAGCATCAATTCCAGCAAACAAAATGGGAAAATGGCGGTCTTGTTCCACTAGATCTTTGCTATGATTTAACAATGAGTGACTTGCAATTTTCAATGCCGCTCGGTGTGAAAATGAGAAACTCCGTCATCATGGAGCCGTATACTGTGGAAATTGACAACTCTGTTAATCAGCTCACATGTGATCATGATGAGAGCTTTTTTAGCCTGATTGACCGCAAAGGAGAATGGCGAGTTAACACGATGCTTAAAGGGTTTGCTAGTAAGGTACAAGGCTTTGTCAGTTCATTTTCGACAACAGGTGATATTTTAGTCATTGGAAAAAACAAAGAAGATATGATGCTCGCGCACAAGCGAATGAAGGAAATAGGTGGTGGGATTGTCCTAACGGAGAATGGCAAAGTTCTTCATGAAATCCCGTTACAGTTATCAGGCTGTGCATCTGCCGAACCATTTGACACCGTCCTTGAACAAGAGATGAAGCTACGTGAGCTTCTCATTGAACGAGGGTATCCATTTGATGATCCGATTGATACATTGCTCTTTTTCCAAAGCACGCATCTACCGTACATTCGAGTGACACCAAGAGGAATATTTGATGTCATGAAAAAAACTGTACTCTTTCCGTCTATAATGCGTTAAAATATAACAGAGTAGAGCTGTATCATGAAATGCGTTTTTTCTTCTACCTGTTACAGGACAGTATTTGAAAAGACGTCCAATGCTCCTCTCTTATTGTAAGGCAAAATTTTTTGCCTTGCATGAGTCAGGCTGTTTAGCCGGAAAAGCCAAAAGAAAAGGGTTTGACAGTCCATTTTGTTGACGACCGAAGTGCCCTAATGGAAACATATGAAAAACAATCGGTTGACGCTGGCCGATCATGTCAATTTGACATATAAAGCAAGGAGCCTAGCGAGGCAGAGATTTGTCTCGCTAAGTTCTCACTCATACTATAATCTACAATAAGGGCAGATCAGGAAAAGGCTGAGCAGATTCATATTGCAATGAAGCAAGTTTGTCAGATTTTCATACAAGAAATAGGACAAAACTTGTTGAAACTGTTTACGATAAAGATACTTCGGCAGACGAAAGAAACCTGACCGCGTTTCAGCGTTAGAACAAAAACATGAGTCGAGAGCCGGCTCGCAGCCTCGGAAATAGACAGGCATCATGCCAACTTTCGGATTGAATTGAAGCGGCGTGCCAATAGTAAAGGAGAAGATGTATAAAGATGCAAATTGATAAATTAAGGGGCAAAAGCTTAGATCAGTTATTTAACTCCATTTTATCCCTTAAAGACCTAGAAGAATGCTATCGATTCTTTGATGATTTGTGCACAATCAACGAAATCCAATCTTTATCACAGCGTCTTGAAGTAGCACGAATGCTTCGTGAGGGAAATACGTATCATAAAATTGAGACGGAGACAGGTGCAAGCACCGCAACGATCTCACGTGTCAAACGATGCTTGAACTACGGAAACGATGCTTATATTATGACGCTTGACCGCGTAGCGGAACAACAATCAAAAGAAGAAACAAAATAGCGGCTATTAAGACTGTAGACAAATGCTCCTTTGAGAGAGCTTAGTTTACAGTCTTTTTAATTTAATGGGAAAGAACGAAGCCCATTGAACACATCAAACGTTTAGATTTTGATCTGCAGGGTAAGATACAACCAAGAACAAAAGGGGAGGGAACACACATGAATGTACGTCCAGTGAATGCTTATGTTCTTGCAGGGATCGGAATTGGAAGTGCTGTATATTTGGCATTAAAAAACAAACAACATCTAAAAAGATGGGCGGGCATGCTTCAGTCAAATAAGAAAGTGCCAGAGAAAGCCGGAAACCCTGATCCTTTGGATATTCCAGATAATAAAATGGTCGATGAAGGGGCTTTGACATCGATTCATTATTTTAATGAAAATAGACAATCATGATAAACACGCCGTTTTGACATTGGTCAAAGCGGTTTTTTTAATGTCTCCTGAATGACAGTTTCATGACGTGGTGTTTTCAAAAGAATGAAACTTTTATATGAAATGGGTTGACCCGTTTTTTGCGGTCACTGATTTTGGTATAATATTTAAATGGAAAGAAACGAATGGAGGAACGTTTTTCATGTATGATGTTACCGAGTGGAAGCATGTCTTTAAACTCGATCCAAATAAAGAAATAACAGATGAACAGCTTGAGGCGATCTGTGAATCTGGTACAGATGCAATTCTCATCGGTGGAAGTGACAATGTGACAGAGGACAATGTCCTGCATTTGATGTCAAAAGTGCGCCGCTTCCTTGTGCCATGTGTGCTTGAGGTCTCAGTTCATGAGTTGATTGTACCTGGCTTTGATCTTTACTTCATTCCGACCGTGTTAAACAGCACTCATCCTGATTGGATTGTTGGTCTTCACAAGGACGCAATGAAAGAGTATGGAGATTTGATGTCAATGGAAGAGCTTGTGCCAGAAGGATATGTCATCTTAAACCCAGATTGCAAGGCGGCAAAGCTTACAGAAGCCAATACAGCACTTGATATTGACGACGTTCGCGCATACGCTAGAGTGGCAGAGCACCTAATGAAACTGCCCATTTTTTATGTAGAATACAGCGGAGCCCTTGGCGATATTGAGCTTGTAAAAGAGACAAAAGCAGTGCTTGAGCATACCGTCCTTTTTTATGGTGGTGGAATCAAAACAGCAGAACAAGCAGCCGAATTTAAGCAGTATGCAGATGTTGTCGTTATAGGCAATGTCATTTATGAAGATTTTAAAGAAGCTTTGCGCACAGTTCAGGCTGTAAAAAAGTAGTCAAACCGAAAGAAACGGTTTAAAATAGAACATAAGTTCGAAATGGCGGTGAATGAAATGAATTACATATCAAATCAGCTTTTAAATGGGCTGAATCAGGCGCAGCAGGAAGCAGTTAAGGCGACAGATGGTCCGTTATTACTCATGGCAGGAGCGGGAAGCGGAAAGACACGTGTGCTCACGCACCGTATTGCGTATTTAATGGCAGAGAAGCATGTCGCGCCTTGGAACATCTTAGCGATTACCTTTACGAATAAAGCAGCACGGGAAATGCGTGACCGTGTACAGGCAATTTTAGGGCCTGGTGCAGATGATATTTGGATCTCAACGTTTCACAGTATGTGTGTCCGTATTTTAAGAAGAGATATAGATCGCATCGGGGTAAATCGTAATTTTTCAATTTTAGATACATCAGATCAGCTTTCGGTCATCAAGAACATTTTAAAGGAACGGAATATTGATCCGAAAAAATTTGATCCACGTAGCATCCTAGGCTCCATTAGCAGTGCAAAAAACGAACTGATTGATGCAGAGGAATATGCAAAAACAGCAGGTGACTATTTTGATCAAGTCGTAAGTGATGTATATACAGACTATCAAAAACGCTTGCTCAAAAACCAGTCGCTTGATTTCGATGATTTAATCATGATGACCATCAGGCTGTTTCAGCGAGTACCGGAAGTGTTAGAGCATTATCAGCGTAAATTCCAATATATCCATGTCGACGAATATCAGGATACAAACAGGGCGCAATACATGCTCGTCAAATTACTCGCACAGCGCTTCCAAAATATTTGTGTTGTCGGTGATTCAGATCAGTCGATTTACCGTTGGCGTGGTGCTGATATTACCAACATTCTGTCCTTTGAAAAAGACTATCCGTCTGCTGAGGTCATTCTTCTTGAGCAAAACTACCGATCATCGAAGCGAATTTTACATGCAGCGAATGCAGTGATCCAAAACAATGCAAACCGTAAACCGAAAAATCTTTGGACAGAAAATGATGAAGGGGCAAAAATCTCTTATTATCGTGCTGACAATGAATTCGGAGAAGGTCAATTTGTAGCAGGAAAGATTCGTCAGCTTGTAGGAAGTGGGAGCGGCAACCGCAAGCTATCTGATATGGCGATATTATACCGGACCAATGCCCAGTCGCGTGTCATTGAGGAAACACTGTTGAAGGCAAACATTCAATATCAGATCGTGGGCGGAACAAAGTTCTATGACAGAAAAGAAATCAAGGACATCCTTGCCTATTTAAGACTTGTCGCCAATCCAGATGACGATATTAGCTTTGCACGGATTGTCAATGTTCCAAAACGTGGGGTTGGTGCAACCACTTTGGATAAAATTGCTGCTTATGCTGAAATAAATGATCTTTCAATGTTTGAAGCCCTCGGACAAGTGGATTTCATTGGGGTGAGTGCAAGAGCTGCAAATGCCCTTGACGGCTTTAAGCAACTCATTGAACAATTAACGAACATGCAAGACTACTTATCTGTTACTGAATTAACAGATGAAATATTAGAAAAGACAGAGTATCGTGAGGCACTTAAAGCAGAAAAAACGATTGAAGCACAGAGCCGCCTTGAAAACATTGATGAGTTCCTATCGGTTACCAAAAATTTCGAAGCACAAAGTGAAGATAAATCGCTTGTTACCTTCCTGACGGATCTAGCGCTTGTTGCAGATATTGATAAATTGGATGAAGATGAAGCCCAAGAGCAAGATGCAGTGACCTTAATGACACTCCATGCGGCCAAAGGGCTTGAATTCCCTATCGTATTCTTAATGGGCATGGAAGAAGGTGTCTTTCCACATAGCCGTTCGTTAATGGAAGATGCAGAGATGGAAGAAGAAAGACGACTAGCCTATGTTGGGATCACCCGTGCTGAAGAAGAATTATACTTATCCGGAGCGCAAATGCGGACATTATTTGGTCGAACCAATATGAATCCTGAATCAAGATTTATAAGGGAAATACCAGAGGAATTATTGGACAACCTAAATGAAAAGAAAGACGTCAGAA
This sequence comes from Bacillus sp. NPDC077027, assembly GCF_050269555.1. NCBI lineage: Bacteria > Bacillati > Bacillota > Bacilli > Caryophanales > Bacillaceae > Bacillus > Bacillus sp. NPDC077027. The sequence goes on from NZ_JBNNIO010000004.1 coordinate 88,267, forward strand.
CGCCATTTGGTCAGCAAAGACAGCGACCTGAACGAAGAGGACCTGTTTCACGTCCTCAGGTGCAGACCATCCAGCAAACAGGTGCCAGCGGTCTTTCGTGGGCAGTTGGAGATAAGGCAGCACATAAAAAATGGGGTGTTGGTACGGTTGTCAGTGTGAAAGGAAGTGGAGACAGCACAGAGCTTGATATCGCATTCCCGAGCCCAACAGGCATTAAACGATTGCTTGCCGCGTTTGCCCCAATTGAAAAACAATAAATCTTCATGTTGAAAAAATGGATGAATTGAAAGGAAGAAGCAGATGGATAAAGAAACAGCGAAACGCCGAATTGAGGAACTGCACAAGATTCTGAATCAATACAACTACGAATACCACACACTTGATCTTCCAAGTGTTCCTGACGCTGAATATGATGAGCGTATGCATGAGCTGATCTCTTTGGAGGAAGAGCATGCCGATTTGAAATCGTCTGATTCCCCTTCACAACGGGTCGGAGGCGCTGTTTTAGAAGCCTTTCAAAAGGTGCGACATGGCACACCAATGCTCAGCCTTGGCAATGCGTTTAACGAACAAGACCTGCTTGATTTTGATCGACGTGTCCGTCAAGCGGTTGGTGATGATATCGCGTACAATGTCGAGTTGAAAATTGATGGGCTTGCCGTATCTCTTCGATATGAAAATGGTATTTTTGTCAGAGGCGCCACTAGAGGTGACGGATCAATCGGTGAAGATATTACTGAGAATCTAAAGACCATTCGCTCCATTCCGCTCAAAATCAATCGTCCGCTTTCTATTGAAGTAAGAGGCGAAGCATTTATGCCAAAGCACTCGTTTGAAGCCTTAAATGAAAAAAGATTACAAGATGAAGAAGAACCGTTTGCAAACCCAAGAAATGCGGCTGCCGGCTCACTTCGACAGCTAGATACAAAAATCGCAGCGAAACGAAATCTCGATATATTCGTCTACAGTATAGCGGAGCTAGATGAGATAGGTGTCGAATCGCAAAGCGAAGGTCTTGCGCTTTTGGATGAATTAGGCTTTAAAACAAACAAAGAAAGACGTACCTGCCAATCGATTGAGGAAGTCATTAAGCTGATTGAAGACTTGCAGCAAAAACGTGCAGATTTCCCCTATGAAATTGATGGAATCGTCATTAAAGTTGATGCTCTCGCTCAACAAGAAGAACTAGGCTTTACAGCGAAGAGTCCGAGGTGGGCAGTGGCTTATAAATTTCCGGCAGAGGAAGTCATAACAAAGCTACTTTCTATTGAATTGAATGTCGGACGTACAGGCGTGATTACCCCAACGGCTGTTTTAGAACCAGTGAAGGTTGCGGGCACAACTGTACAGCGAGCATCCCTTCATAATGAAGACTTAATCAAAGAGAAAGACATTCGTATCTATGATAAAGTGGTTATAAAGAAGGCAGGGGACATCATTCCAGAAGTCGTCAATGTCCTTGTAGATCAGCGTACTGGCGAAGAAGAAGAATTCAAGATGCCTGATGAATGTCCAGAGTGTCAAAGTGAGCTTGTCAGAATTGAAGGAGAAGTGGCATTGCGCTGTATAAACCCTGAATGTCCAGCTCAAATTCGTGAGGGACTCATTCATTTTGTTTCTCGGAATGCCATGAACATTGATGGACTTGGAGAACGTGTGATTACACAGCTCTTTAAAGAAAATCTCGTACATCGTGTATCAGATTTATATCAATTGACGAGAGAGCAACTCATTCAGCTAGAGCGTATGGGTGAGAAATCAACAGACAATTTACTTCGTTCAATTGAACAATCGAAAGAAAACTCTCTAGAACGATTATTGTTTGGTCTAGGCATCAGATTTATCGGATCGAAAGCTGCCAAAACATTAGCGATGCATTTTGAAAGCATTGATCAATTGAAACAGGCGACAAAGGAAGAATTGCTTGAAGTCGATGAGATCGGTGAAAAAATGGCTGACGCTGTCGTCACATACTTTAAAAAAGAAGAAATTCTTGATTTGTTAGAAGAATTGAGAAAACTCGGTGTCAATATGAATTACACTGGGCCAAAGAAAGTGAAAGCAGAAGAAAGTGACTCTTACTTTGCTGGGAAAACGATCGTCCTTACAGGAAAACTAGAACAACTTTCTCGAAATGATGCAAAAGCAGAAATCGAAGCTTTAGGCGGTAAGTTAACAGGAAGTGTGAGTAAGAAAACAGATTTAGTCATTGCTGGGGAAGCGGCTGGAAGTAAGCTAACGAAGGCAGAGGAGCTAAATATCGAAATATGGGACGAGGCAAGAATGATTGAGGAGCTAAAGAAATAAGAGGAGTGTTTTCTATTGAAAAAGTTGTTAATGCTACTGACAATGCTCACACTTGTATTGTCAGGATGCGCACCTTTTGGGGGAAAAGATGAAGAAGAGGTGACGCAAAAAACGGATGAAACGAAGGAAACCGCGATCATCCCGATGTATAATATCTCGGATTCTTACTACAAAATGGTGCTTCCGTTTAAACAAGGTGCAGCACGAGGACTGACTGCGGAGCGTTTAAACACACGCTTAGATATTGATGAATTTGAAACAGGCCTCATGCGTCTTGCAACTGAATCCTTTAATACAAACGACTACCTTTTCCAAGAAGGACAGTACTTGGATGAGGATACAGTATTGAGCTGGTTGGCACGTAAGAAAACAGGCAGTGACTTAAAAAAAGCAGAAAAAGAAGATAAAGACTTTAAAAATATAGGACTAAATCCTGCGTTGCCAAGCTCAGGGTCAACAAAGTCTAAAAATGAAAACAGCCCGATTTATCTCGCTTCAATGCTAGAACACAATTACTTAATCCGTAAAGACAAAAACAGTTTGCAGCTTGGCGGTGTCGTCATCGGTCTTGCACTAAACTCCGTCTATTACTATCGAGAGAACATTGGAGACCCACAGCAGGAGGTCACCATCGACTCGTCCAAAGACTCGAAGAAGCTGTTAACAGAAGGTGAAAAAATCGCAGCACAAGTCATCAAACGAATTCGTCAAATGGATGGCTTACAAAAGGTTCCTGTGACCATTGCTCTCTACAAGCAAGCGCCCAAATCTTCAATCGTTCCAGGAAACTTCATTGCCAAAACAGATGTGAAAGCTGGTTCAACTGATATTGGCAAATGGGATACTTTAAAAGAAGAGAATATCTTCTTCCCTTCAAATGATGCAAAAGCGAGTTTTAAAGATGACTCAGAACGATTTGATCGCTTCAAAACAAAAGTTGAAGATTATTTTCCGAACTACACGGGTGTTGTAGGTAAAGGCTTCTATAAAAACGGGAATTTGCAAAAAATGAAAATTGAGATTCCGATGCAATTTTACGGAAAAACAGAAGTTGTTGCCTTTACCCAGTACTTAACGGGTGAAGTGATGGATTATTATAAGAGTACCAATATTGAAATCAACATCACCTCTTCTGATCAACAAGAAGCACTGATTACAAAAAATGCTGAAGATAAAGAACCAACTGTGCATATATATGACTAACAAAAAACCGCCAAAAGGCGGTTTTTTAAATTGGTAAAAATGTATCAAATATAGAGATAAGTGTTGCCTGAAATAGAAGCGTGGGAAATTATGGAGGAGGAAATGGAGATCAATATAAAAAATAAATCATTTTTATTATGGGATCAAACCCTAGCGAACTTTGGAGATTCTCTATATGTCCTTGTTCTAATATCCTGACATATCAATTAACAAATTCTACTCTTATTGCTTCAATGGTCGCTGTCTCACAGTTTGTTGGACAAGCACTTGGTATATTATGCATGTCTCAATTTAGACTAAAAAAACTCATTGTCTACTTATAAATATGTCAAATTACTTTCTTTGGATGCTTGATTTTGAGCTACAGTCTACACTTTTCATTTCGATTTAGGAGGAAATTCATCCCTTGCTGTCAAAATGGAAGTAGAGATAGAAAAGAAGGGTTGGTATGTTGATGATTTGAATTTTGCTGAAAAACACATCATTCGCGAATTAGCAAAATATATGAAGAGGGAGAATCAGCATGCATAAAGATGTAAAAGCCATTTATGAAGAATCGAACATTTTAGATGAGGCGACTCATTTATACGGGGTCCAACGAAGTGACATCCATTTCATCGCAGATGCCGAAAACTATGTGTATGAAATGACAAAAGACGGGGAGTCTTTTATCTTGAAAATCACACATACCATTCGCAGATCGCCTGACTATATTTTAGGTGAAATGGAGTGGCTGCATCATTTAGCGAAGGGCGGTCTTTCAGTTGCGAAACCGATTGCTTCATTAAATGGCCGTGATATTGAGCAAGTAGAAGACGGTCAAGGCGGCGCATTTTTACTTCGGGTGTATGAGAAAGCCCCTGGTAGAAAAGTCGAAGAGGCGGATTGGAACGATGAGTTATTTTATGCACTTGGGCAATATACAGGACGTATGCACCAGCTCACAAAAAGCTATCAACTATCAGACTCTCGTTACAAAAGACAAGAATGGGATGAAGAAGAGCAGCTAAAATTACGAAAATATGTTCCAGCGGATCAGACCTTTGTGTTTGAACAAGCGGATCGGCTCATGCAAAAGCTCGCAAAACTTCCGAAAAATCAGGATACCTACGGATTGGTTCATGCTGATCTACATCACGGAAACTTCCACTGGGATCATGGGAAAATCACGACCTTTGATTTCGATGATATTGGATACAACTGGTTTATCAACGACATTAGCATATTGCTATATAATGTCTTGTGGTATCCAGTGATTCCATACGAAGACAAAGCCGCTTTTGCACGGAACTTTATGAAGCAGTTCTTGAAAGGCTATCGTGAAGAGAATGAGCTTGAGGATGAGTGGCTCGTTTACATTTCTGATTTCCTTCGCTTACGCCACATGCTCATTTACGGTCTGCTGCATCAAGCATTTGATTTAGCAACTATCGGAGAAGAAGAGAAAGCCATGCTCGCCGGCTTCCGATCAGATATCGAGCAAGCGACACCAATTACGACGTTTGATTTTACAAAACTCAATCAATCATAAAAAATGCCCCGCCTTTTCTTTCAGGCGGGGTTTCTTATTTATGGGCGATAAGATGATGATGATTACGATCTAATAAAGTATTCAGAACATATTTGATCAGCGCTCTTTCTTGGGCTGGACAACCTTTGTTCATACAGGAGAGGATGTCGGGTTTTAGGTCCCGTTTAAACGTACGATAGGCTTTGATGACTGGCATCCCCATCCCATCGCCAACGACAAATATGATATTCTTTGGAGTAATTGTTTGTTTTTTGTCTGCTGCATTCGTTGATGTGGGAGAGACGTAGTGTGAGGAAATGACAGCCAGCAATAGAACTGTAAGAAGAACGGTGAATAAAAGTCTGCGATTTTTACTATCCATATAACCCATTGAAAATTCCTTTTGATCATGTATTTTATTTAAATGAGATAATTGGATCAACCCCTTATCTCATAAAAAAAGCGATGAGACCTTTGTCTCATCACTTTTTACACCGTATCACACTTCACACCAACAACACCTTCTAAATCTTTAATATCATAATACACGTCTGTTGTATAACGATCCTTGTGCACGCGAACGCGCACTTCCATGATTGGATATTCTTTTTCCTTTAAATCATCAATTCGTACAGAATGAATGCGAATATTCAGTGCCTTCATTTCTTTTAAAATGTCCGTCATCCGGTGTCTGTCTGAAAGAGACATTCTGATGCGGATTTCTTTTTCCTGTAAGCGAATCGGACCGATCCTTTGGAAAAGCCATGGTAAGAATTCTACACTGACAAGAATAAAGAAAAGACTGAGGAAGGCTTCTTTATAAAAACCTGCACCTGTTGCAACACCAAGTCCTGCCGCTCCCCAAATCATGGCGGAAGTCGTCAGTCCCGAGATCACATCATTGCTTTTACGAAGAATCACACCTGCTCCAATAAAACCAACACCAGATATAATTTGCGCCGGTAACCTAAGCGGGTCCATTTGGAGCTTAGGAACTCTAGGGAAATTGTAGGCTGCATCAATGCTGATGATGGTTAATACACAGGAGCTGACAGCAATGACAATACACGTTTTTAAGCCGAGCGGCTTTTTCTTGAGCTCACGTTCAAGACCGATGATCAGACCAATTAAGGTGGCCACGGCTAATTTTAAGACAGTATCCCATTCAATTGTCCAAGACATGCGTATCGCTCCTTTCACTTCATTTACGTTTCACAACATGTATATGATCTTCTCACAGCCCATATGGCTGCACAACTTCTATTTTATTCAGAATCGGAAGAAAGAAAAGCTTTTTATATTAAATTGAAAATAGAGTCATCCGCATAGCACAGATGACTCATAAAAAAGGGGTTATCTTGTTTCTTCCTCAAGATGATTCTCCATCTTGTGAAACAGCTGTTTTGATGCTTTTGACGGCTTTCTTGTCAATAAGCTTACAATGATGGCTGATAGTCCGCTTAAAATAAAGCCAGGAATCATTTCATATACGCCAGTTGAATGATTCAAACCAGTTGTGATCCATGTGAGAACAACAACTGCACCAACAATCATCCCAACAAGTGCACCTTGGTGATTCATTCGTTTCCAGTAGAGACATAATAAGATCACGGGACCGAAGGAAGAGCCAAATCCTGCCCAAGCATAACCAACAAGATCAAGAATGGTGTCACTTGGATTGAGTGAAAGACAAAGTGCAATCACGGCTACAACCAATACAGACATACGCCCAATCATGACAAGCTCTTTGTCAGAAGCCTTTTTTCTAAAGAATGTACGGTATAAATCCTCTGTCAATGCACTTGCTGTGACAAGCAGCTGAGAAGAAATCGAACTCATAATCGCAGCTAAAATGGCTGAGAGTAAGAATCCAGTAATATATGGATGGAACAGCACTTTAGAAAAGACGATAAAAATGGTTTCAGGGTCGGCAAGATTCATCCCAGTTTCATGAACATATGCCACACCGACTAAACCGACTGATAGTGAACCAATCACTGAAATAATCATCCAGCTCATCCCAATTCGGCGTGCTGGTTTTAAATCCTTTACTGACGTAATAGCCATAAAGCGCACAATAATATGCGGTTGTCCAAAGTAACCCAGTCCCCACGCGAGAAAGGAAATAATGCCAATGACGCTCGTTCCTCTAAAAATATCAAGCAATTTAGGGTCAATCTGTTGAATATCTTGGAATGTGGCAACAGGTCCACCTAATTGTGTAAAGGCAACGATCGGCACGAGCACTAATGCTAAAAACATAATAGCGCCTTGAACAAAGTCCGTTAAACTCACTGCCAAAAATCCGCCAAACAATGTATACAAAATGACGATACTTGAAGTCAAAATGAGTCCAAACATGTAATGAGCACCAAATGCTGACTCAAATAAACGTCCACCTGATACCATCCCAGACGAAGTATACAGGGTAAAGAAAATTAATATGATAATGGCTGAAACAGCTTTTAATAAGGATGATGAGCCCTTAAATCGTTTATCAAAGAAATCAGGAATGGTAATTGCATCATCAGCTATTTCTGTATAAGAACGTAAACGAGGTGCAAGAATTAAATAGTTCAAGTAAGCACCGACAATTAAACCAATTGCAAGCCAGGTTGTCGATAAACCGGTTTTATACATTTCACCTGGAACACCCATCAGCATCCAACCACTCATATCCGCAGCACCTGCTGAAAGTGCCGTAACGAATGGACCAAGGCCCCGTCCGCCAAGCATATAATCATTTAAAGTATGTGTTTTCCTAAACGCATACCAACCGATAGCAAGCATCCCAATAAAATAAATGGTTAAGGAAATCGTAACTTCAATATTCATTTTGCTTTCTCACCTTTTTCGTATTAATTTGACATCACCTCATTCGAAATATACAGGAGTGTTGGTGGCATATCCGCTTGGACTGCCTGCACACTGCTATGGTTACTTAACCTACCAGAGTATTCCCAAGTGATCAACCTTCTTAAACCTCTTGATTTTTAAGAAAAATGCGCGGATCGGTGATAATCATCCGCATGTAAACGATTACAAAAACAAAATAAAGTAAAAATTTTCTGAAAAATAAAAAGCCAAAGACGTGTAAAGTAAAATACGCTGTACCCATGCCTTGGTAAAGTTGCTTTAGAACAGTAAAATTTGATATGATAAAGTGTATGTGGCTTATGATCATGACCATCAACACGCATCAATTTTGGAGGTGAACCTGCATGTCAAGAATTTCAATAGAAGAGGTAAAGCACGTGGCGCATTTAGCAAGACTTGCGATTACAGAAGAAGAAGCTGAGATGTTTACAGAACAGCTTGATAGCATCATTTCATTTGCAGAGCAGTTAAACGAGGTTGATACGGAAAACGTTGAACCAACAACACACGTATTAAAAATGAAAAACGTCATGAGAGAAGATGTTCCGAATAAAGGTCTTTCAATTGAGGCAGTTATGAAAAATGCGCCTGATCATAAAGACGGCTATATTCGTGTGCCATCTATTTTGGACTAAAGGAGGCCGGAGACATGTCACTGTTTGATCACAAAATTTCTGAATTAAAAGAGCTTTTACATAAAAAGGAACTGTCTGTTTCTGATTTAGTGGACGAGTCTTATAAACGAATCAATGAAGTAGACGAGAAAGTACAAGCATTCCTTGCACTGGACGAAGAAAAAGCACGTGCGTATGCAAAGGAATTAGACGAGGCTGTTGGGGAAAAAGACGAGCTTGGTCTGCTGTTCGGTATGCCGATTGGTGTAAAAGATAACATTGTGACAAAGGATTTACGTACAACAGCATCAAGCAAAATTTTACAAAACTTTGATCCTATTTATGATGCAACCGTTGTGAACCGTTTAAGAGATGCGCAAGCTGTCACAATTGGTAAATTAAACATGGACGAGTTTGCAATGGGTTCTTCTACTGAGAATTCGGGCTATCAAACAACAAAAAACCCATGGAATTTGAATACAGTTCCAGGGGGATCTAGCGGTGGATCCGCAGCATCTGTTGCAGCAGGTGAGGTTCCGTTTTCACTTGGATCTGACACAGGCGGTTCGATCCGTCAGCCGGCATCATTCTGTGGTGTCGTTGGTCTTAAACCAACGTATGGCCGTGTATCAAGATACGGTTTAATCGCATTTGCTTCATCTTTAGATCAAATTGGGCCGATTACTCGGACTGTAGAGGACAACGCATATGTTCTTCAAGCGATTTCAGGCGTTGATCAAATGGACGCAACAAGTGCGAATGTCGATGTGCCTGATTTTCTTTCTTCATTAACTGGCGACATCAAAGGCTTAAAGATTGCTGTGCCAAAAGAATACCTTGGAGAAGGCGTTGGCGAAGAAGCAAGAGAATCCGTTCTTCAAGCGCTCAAAGTATTAGAAGGACTTGGTGCAACATGGGAAGAAGTATCTCTTCCGCATTCTAAATATGCACTTGCAACATATTACTTGCTGTCTTCTTCAGAAGCTTCCGCGAACCTTGCTCGTTTTGATGGGATTCGCTATGGTTATCGCTCAGACAATGCAGAAAATCTGATTGATTTGTACAAACAAACACGTTCTGAAGGCTTCGGAAATGAAGTCAAACGCAGAATCATGCTTGGGACGTTTGCCTTAAGCTCAGGTTATTATGATGCTTATTATATAAAAGCACAAAAAGTACGTACTCTGATCAAAAAAGATTTTGAAGATGTATTTGAAAAATATGATGTCATCGTTGGGCCAACAACACCAACGCCTGCATTTAAAATTGGTGAGAAGACAAGCGATCCACTCACAATGTATGCAAACGACATTTTAACCATCCCTGTGAACCTTGCCGGTGTCCCAGGAATTAGCGTACCTTGTGGCTTTGCAAATGGCCTGCCATTAGGTCTTCAAATTATCGGAAAGCACTTTGATGAAGGAACGGTTTATCGCGTGGCTCATGCATATGAGCAAGCAACGGACCATCATAAAGCAAAACCTGAACTGTAAGGGGTGAACAGAATGAACTTTGAAACGGTAATCGGACTTGAAGTCCACGTAGAGCTAAAAACACAATCAAAAATCTTCTCAAGCTCGCCGACACCTTTTGGGGCAGCTGCCAACACACAAACAAGTGTCATTGACCTTGGCTACCCTGGTGTTCTGCCAGTTATAAACAAAGAAGCAGTGAACTTTGCAATGAAAGCGGCAATGGCGCTTAACTGTGAAATCGCAACTGAAACGAAGTTTGACCGCAAGAACTACTTCTATCCAGATAACCCGAAGGCATACCAAATCTCGCAATTTGATAAGCCAATCGGTGAAAATGGCTGGATTGAAATCGAAGTCGAGGGCAAAACAAAACGTATCGGCATTACACGTCTTCACTTAGAGGAAGATGCAGGGAAGCTGACACATACAGGTGATGGTTATTCACTAGTCGATTTCAACCGTCAAGGGACTCCTCTTGTTGAAATCGTATCTGAGCCAGATATTCGTACACCTGAAGAAGCGTATGCATACTTAGAAAAGCTAAAATCCATCATTCAATATACAGGAGTATCAGACTGTAAGATGGAAGAAGGCTCACTTCGTTGTGATGCAAACATCTCGCTACGTCCGATTGGACAAGAGCCATTCGGGACAAAAACTGAATTGAAAAACTTGAACTCTTTTGCGTTTGTTCAAAAGGGACTTGAATTTGAAGAAAAACGTCAAGAACAAGTTTTACTTTCAGGTGGCGTCATTCAACAGGAGACACGTCGCTACGACGAAGCAACGAAGAAAACACTCTTAATGCGTGTGAAAGAAGGCTCAGACGACTATCGTTATTTCCCAGAGCCTGATTTAGTGGAGCTATACATTGATGATGAGTGGAAAGAGCACGTGAGAGCATCGATTCCTGAGCTTCCAGATGAACGTCGCAAGCGTTACATTGATGAGCTTGGCCTACCTGCATACGATGCAATGGTACTAACGCTAACCAAAGAAATGTCCGATTTCTTTGAAGCAACCATTACAGAAGGTGCTGAAGCAAAGCAAGCCTCTAACTGGCTCATGGGTGAGGTTTCTGCTTACTTGAATTCTGCTCAAAAAGAGCTGGAAGATACGAAACTGACACCACAGGGACTTGCAGGCATGATCAAGCTAATTGAAAAAGGCACCATTTCCTCTAAAATTGCGAAAAAGGTGTTCAAAGAGCTGATCGAAAACGGCGGAGATGCTGAAAAAATCGTGAAAGAAAAAGGCTTAGTCCAAATTTCTGACGAAGGCGCATTGTTGAAGCTTGTCACAGAAGCACTGGACAACAACCCGCAATCTATTGAAGACTTTAAAAACGGAAAAGATCGTGCGATTGGTTTCTTAGTTGGTCAAATTATGAAAGCATCGAAGGGACAAGCAAACCCACCGATGGTCAATAAGATCCTACTTGAAGAAATCAAAAAACGATAGATACACAAAAAACCGCCTGCTATAAAAGCAAGGCGGTTTTTTCGCGCGCCAAAAGATGGAGGTCTTATGATATATTCAGACCACCGCCGTATATCTTTTGAAGCATCTTTTTCTTATAATAAAGCAGAGCAATGAGCGCATCCAAAAATAAAAAAGGTGAACGAAACGCTTCCCTGATTGTTTGATCAATCAAGGAACAGTTTCATCCGTTCAGCAACTATCAGCACAGCAGGTTCATCACTACTTAGTAAATTGGAGAGCATCCCTTGAATGACAGGTTTTCTTGGTAAGTCTTTTGCTAGTTCCTCTTCAATCACTTCGATCGAAATGACAGTATCATCGGAGAGCACGTTTTCCAACTTTAACAGTCTCAGTTCTTCCAAAAGAGCTACTTTTGGTGGTGGTTGTTCCTCCCAAATGTACTTATCAAGTATAGGAGGCGTTTCTGAACGAAGAAGACCATGTACCAAATCATCAAATCGTTCAATGATAAATGAGGCAAGCTCGTCAAAAGACAAATCGGCTTTATCCTGTAAAAGCAGCACTTGGGCGTACGAATGAACGATTCCTTGAATCATGACTGACAGGTCAGTTACATAAGGTTCGATGCTTGATCCATAGGTAGATAAAATGGAAATTTGAGTTTGTTCGTTTAATTGCTTCTTTACTTTTTTAGAATATTCCTTAATTTGCTGGTTTTCAGGAATAATGTTTTCACTTAAGACCAAAATGATAAAATCTTTGTTTTCTGCAAACTGCTGAAATTGGTAAGTGATTTGTTTTTTAAAGATGTCTCTTGGAGGTAGCTCGTGATATATCTCTCTTACTTTTGCAAGACCTTGCATGGAATTTTCTATGTAATATTCAAAGGCACTGTTTAAGAGCTGTTCTTTTGATTTAAAATGCAGATAAAATGCACCCTTAGAAATTCCGCACTCATCTGCTATTTCCTGAATGGTCGTGGAAGAAAAACCTTTTTTCGCAAACAATTGGATGCTTACTTTAATGATTTTTTCCTTTTTTTCGTTCATTAAATGAGGCCCCTTCAGCTTTAAAATGTTTTGCCAAACGTACGTAAAATGGTTGACGACATTGTATATCAACGTTTATTATGATATAGAATGACCAGTCAGTCAATACATAAAAGAAAATGGAGGACACGATGAATTCGATTATTAATTTTGTATTAAAGAATAAGTTCGCTGTATGGCTCATGACAATTATCGTAACAGTTGCTGGTCTATATGCCGGATTGAATATGAAACAAGAATCAATCCCAAATATCAACACCCCAGTGATTATGGTCTCTACAACGTATCCTGGCGCTACGCCGGACGAAGTATCAGATAAGGTGACCGATCCAATTGAAAAAACGATCCAAAACCTAAATGGAGTGAATGTCGTCACTTCAAATTCATATGAAAATGCGTCATCCATTCAAATTGAATATGACTATAGCAAAGACATGGATGAGGCGAAAAAAGAAATTGAAGATGCGATTGGCAATATCAACTTCCCAGAAAATGCAGAACAACCAAAAATCGCACGTTTCAGCATTAACGCCATTCCAATTTTAGCACTCAGTGTGTCTGGCGATAAAGAATCCTTACAGGAATTAACTGAAAAAGTTGAAAATGATTTGATCCCTGCACTCAAAGGTCTGAGTGGTGTCTCATCTGTAGAAGCATCTGGTCAACAAATCAAAGAAGTGCAATTCTCATTTAAACAAAAGAAACTCGAAGAATATGGTTTAGATGAAGAAACCGTTCAAAACATCATCAAAGGTTCCGATGTAAACTTGCCACTTGGCTTATACACATTTGGCAACAAGCAAAAATCGGTTGTCGTGGACGGTAACATTTTAAGCGTGAAAGACTTGAAAAATATGCGTATTCCTGTGACAGGAGGGGCCGGTAATGCCTCTGGCGGAATAGGAAATACAGGTGCAGGTGCAGGTGGAAGTGCTGAGCAACAAGCAGCAGCAGGCAGTCAGTCTGTAGAACTTCCAACAGTGAAGTTATCTGAAATAGCCAATATCAAAGTAGTAAAAGAAGCAGAATCAATCTCAAGAACTAACGGTAAAAATAGTATCGGACTTCAAATTATGAAGGGCTCTGATGCAAACACAGTCAGTGTTGCAGAAGAAGTCACAAAAGAACTAGACAAATTTAAAAAAGACAACGATGGAATGAACATAAGTTCAACTTATGATCAGGCAGAGCCAATCAAAGAATCTGTCAGCACAATGCTGAATAAAGCAATCATTGGTGCCATCTTTGCAATTATTATTATTCTCTTGTTCCTTCGTGACATCAGATCAACATTGATCTCGGTCATCTCGATCCCATTATCACTGTTAATTGCTATCTTAATTTTAAATCAGCTTGATATTACGCTGAACATTATGACCCTTGGCGCGATGACCGTTGCAATTGGTCGTGTCGTGGATGACTCCATTGTCGTCATAGAAAACATATACAGACGGATGGCACTCAAAGATGAACCGTTACGAGGAAAAGCCCTTGTACGAGAAGCAACGAAAGAAATGTTCTTGCCAATTATGTCTTCAACGATAGTCACAATTGCTGTGTTCTTGCCATTAGCACTTGTTGGTGGCATGATCGGTGAATTATTTATCCCATTTGCATTAACAATTGTGTTTGCTTTACTTGCATCACTTCTTATTGCCGTTACGATCGTTCCAATGATGGCACATAGCTTGTTTAAGAAAAACTTGTATGGCAATAGAAAAGAGCTCAAAGAACACAAACCAAGTAAGCTAGCACTTGGCTACAGACGTGTGTTGAACTGGACATTAAATCATAAATGGATTACGTCTGGAATTGCCGTTCTTATGCTTGTCGGAAGCTTATTCTTAGCACCACTTGTTGGCGTTAGCTTCTTGCCACAGGAAAGTGAAAAAACAGCAATAATCACGTACACACCTGAGCCTGGACAAACAAGAGAACAGGCTGAAAATGAAGCGAAGAAAGCAGAAGAATACTTAATGGAACGTGAGCATGTCGATACAGTTCAATATTCATTAGGTACGTCAAATGCTCTGATAGAAAATGCTGGCGGAACTTCAAATGGTGCTCTCTTCTTTGTCAAATATGAAGATGACACACCGAAATTTGAAAAAGAAAAAGAAAAAATTAGCAAAGATCTTCAAAAAAATGCATCTCAAGGTGAATGGAAGTTACAAGATTTCTCATCTGGCGGTGCGAGCAATTCTGTCACTTACTATGTGTATGGCGATACAGCAAGTGACATTGAGGGCACAGTAAACGATGTAGAAAAGATTTTAAAAGACGAGAAGAATTTGAAAAACGTGAGCACAAGCTTGGCTGATAAATATGCTGAATACACATTTAATGCAGACCAAGAGAAGCTTGCTAAACTAGGCCTTACAGCTTCACAAATTGCACAAGAGATTGCACCTCAAAGCAGCGAAATCACTTTAACGAAGGTGACAGAGGGCGGCACAGAAATTGATGTGAAGCTTCAAACAGATAAAGACGAATACAAGAGTAAGAAAGATTTAGAAGACAAAAAAATCACGACACCTACAGGGCAAGAAATCCGAATTGGAGATGTCGTGAAGGTCAAAGAAGGAACAACGGCAAATACAATCACGAAACGTGACAGTAAAATCTACGCTGAAGTATCCGGAGATATGACAACGGACAACGTAGCGAGTGTCACACAAGACGTACAGAAAAAGGTCGACAAGCTTGACTTGAAATCTGGTGTAACTATTGATTCAGGCGGTGTGAGCGCAGATATTCAGGAATCCTTCACGCAATTAGGGATTGCGATGCTAGCTGCCATTGCCATTGTGTATCTGGTATTAGTTATCACATTCGGTGGAGGGCTTGCACCATTTGCGATCCTGTTCTCACTACCGTTCACAGTCATTGGTGCCTTGGTCGGATTGTTTGTAGCGAAAGAAACGATCAGCTTAAACGCAATGATTGGCTTGCTGATGCTGATAGGAATCGTCGTAACAAATGCCGTTGTCTTAATTGACCGAGTCATTAATAAAGAGAAAGAAGGACTCTCAACAAGAGAGGCATTACTGGAAGCTGGTACAATAAGAGTACGCCCAATCTTAATGACGGCGCTTGCGACAATTGGGGCACTTCTTCCATTAGCATTAGGATTTGAAGGCGGAAGCCAAATTGTTTCAAAAGGCCTTGGCGTCACAGTCATTGGTGGTCTGGCAAGTTCAACATTGCTGACATTGGTTATCGTACCAATCGTATATGAAGTGTTAAGCAAATTTAAACGCAAAAAGAAATACGTAGAAGAAGATTGAGATGGAGCCCCGCTTTGATGGCGGGGCTTTTCTATGAGGAAATTTGGCAAATTGCTCTCTTCATGAGCTTTTCAAAGGCATGAAAGAAAGCATCCCGTTCAACATAATTGATGACATTGATCATTTTTCCATCTAAGTGTTCTTCCGTTCTTCCTTGTGAAGGAGTCTCTGTATGGACAATAGCATTTACTTCCTTTGAACGAATAAATTGAGTAGATTCAAGGGTCATCGTTGTTAACACGTCCCATAAATAATAGGTGGAATTGGTTTCGTGATGAATGAGCGGTGGACAGAGAGCATAGCATTGACCAATAAAATCAATTCCAATAAAGGAACGAAGAGCTGCCCAGCGCTGACGAATATCAGGTGTAAGTGGGACTTGATTTGTACTTTCAAGAGCAACCATTTCAATAGGGAAGTGCTCTTGAAATACAGTGCTGACTGCATAAGGGTCCCAAAATGCATTCCATTCAGCCGTTCCATCATGCTCTGGCTCTTCTACATTGCCTTTTTCAAGAAACGTACCGCCCATCCAGATTAGTTTTTCGATTTTATTTGAAATAGAAGGGTCCTCTTTTAACGCACGAGCAAGGTCAGTGAGTGGTCCAGTAAACAACAGGGTAACTGGCTGTTTTGATTTTTTGATTGATTCGATTAAATGGAGATGAGCAGGAAGCTTGGACAACCTTGTCTCAACCGAGCCCTTTTCATTTAAGATCGGAAGGGCATCGACATAGAAAGCGTGCATACGCCATTCTTTAGGAAAGGGATTGACTCCTCTAGAGTTGGAAGCCGCTGTTTCCATTTCATAAGGGCTGAAACGATCAATGATTTTTTGAGAAGCGCTAAGTGCAGGCTCTAAATAGCAATCAGCAGGAATGACAGAAACACCGATCACTTCAATATGCTCCATTTGAAGTAAAAGAAATAAGGAAACGAGGTCATCTACACCACCGTCATGATTAAAATAAACAGGTTTCTTCATGAATATCACCCTTTGTATCATTTTTTTCATTTTATCAGAAAATTGGCTGTTTTTATGAATAGGACCATATCATTTCAAATATTAGGCGGCTGTTCTGTTGCCATTTTTAAATCTCATAGTATAATTAAAGGTTGTTAGTGGTGAAAATAGTTTGCATAATGAATATAGGATGATGATGAATGAAACGTGCTCGAATTATATATAATCCGACATCAGGACGAGAAATTTTTAAAAAGAATTTACCTCAAGTCTTACAAAAATTTGAACAAGCAGGCTATGAAACATCTTGTCATGCAACGACGTGTGCTGGTGATGCAACACAAGCGGCCGAGCAAGCCGCACTCAGGGAATTTGATCTCATTGTTGCAGCAGGTGGTGACGGCACGATTAATGAAGTCGTGAATGGACTGGCTCCTCTTGAAAATCGACCGAAACTTGGAATTATTCCTGTTGGAACAACCAATGATTTTGCGAGAGCACTTGGAATTCCAAGAGAGGATGTTCTAAAAGCAACCGACGCAATCATTGAAGGCGTTCCAAAACCGCTGGATATTGGTAGAGTCAATGGACATTTCTTTATTAATATTGCTGGTGGTGGACGTTTGACTGAGCTCACCTATGAAGTGCCAAGCAAGCTGAAAACAATGCTCGGACAACTGGCATATTACTTAAAAGGGATGGAAATGCTCCCATCAATTCGTCCAACTGAAGTCGAGATTGAATATGACGGCAAATTGTTTCATGGGGAAATCATGCTGTTTCTTGTTTCACTGACAAACTCTGTAGGAGGCTTTGAAAAATTAGCCCCTGATTCCATATTAGATGATGGAATGTTTGACTTAATTATTTTGAAAAAAGTAAACTTAGCAGAAGCAATTAGAGTTGCGAGCCTCGCCTTAAGAGGTGAACACATAAATGATAATAATGTCATCTACACAAAAGCGAATCGCGTCAAAGTAGATGTGAAAGATAAAATGCAATTGAATTTAGATGGTGAATATGGCGGTATGCTACCAGGTGAATTCGAAAACCTGTATCGTCACATTGAATTTATTATTCCGAAAGAAAAAGCAGAAAAAATGGGGTAGAAACGTAACTTGGTCTCTCAGGACGACCAAGTTTTTCTATGCAAATGAGGTGATTAAATTGGTGAAAATGAAACCACCGGTTCAAAAGAACGAATACTACGATGTTGCCTTTGAGGACTTAACGCATGAAGGGGCAGGCGTAGCTAAAATTGAAGGATTCCCGATCTTTGTACCAAATGCCCTTCCAGACGAACAAGGTAAAATCAAAGTCACTCGTGTTAAAAAAGGATTTGCTTTTGGACGACTCATGGAATTAACAAAGGAAAGCAAGCACAGGCAGGAAGCACCATGTCCAATTTATAATCAATGTGGCGGATGCCAAATCCAACATATGAGCTATGAAGGACAGTTGTTTTTTAAACAAAAGCAAGTAAAAGACGTGCTAGAGCGTATTGGAAAGCTTGATATGAGCCGTGTAAAAGTTCATCCTGTACTTGGTATGGATGACCCGTGGAACTACCGTAATAAAGCGCAAGTACCGATAGGAGAGCATGAAGGCGGATTAGTTGCAGGATTTTATCAGCAGCGTACCCATGAAATCATTGATATGGAAAAATGTCTGATCCAGCAGTCAGAAAATGATGAAGTGGTACAGGCGGTGAAAGACACATGCAATGCGTTTGGCATAAAAGCATACAACGAAGAGCGCCACAAAGGCTGGCTTCGTCATGTCATGGTTCGCTACGGTATCACAACAGGTGAAATGATGGTCGTCTTTGTCACAAGAACGGCTGATTTTCCTCACAAGCAACAAATCATTTACCAGATTATAGCACGCTTCCCACACGTACGGTCAATTGTGCAAAACGTGAATTCTAAGAAAACAAATGTCATTTTCGGCGATGAAACGACCGTTT
Organism: Bacillus sp. NPDC077027; assembly: GCF_050269555.1. NCBI lineage: Bacteria > Bacillati > Bacillota > Bacilli > Caryophanales > Bacillaceae > Bacillus > Bacillus sp. NPDC077027. The sequence continues at coordinate 106,962 of NZ_JBNNIO010000004.1, forward strand.
TGTGGGGGGAAGAATACATTTATGACACGATTGGCGACATCAAATTCGCTATATCAGCTCGTTCATTTTATCAGGTCAATCCTAAGCAAACAAAGGTTCTTTATGACAAAGCACTTGAATACGCCGAGCTTCAAGGTGAAGAAACCGTCATTGACGCGTATTGCGGCATCGGAACGATTTCACTATTTCTCGCACAAAAAGCAGGCAAAGTATATGGCGTTGAAATCGTGCCAGAAGCGATTGAAGATGCAAAAAGAAACGCAGAACTGAACGGTATCGACAATGTTGAATTTGCTGTCGGCGAAGCAGAAACCATCATTCCGAATTGGTACAAAGAAGGTATTAAAGCAGATACGCTTGTCGTAGACCCACCAAGAAAAGGCTGTGATGAAGCCCTTCTTGAAACGATCCTCAAAATGAAACCGAACCGCGTTGTCTACGTGTCCTGTAATCCAGGTACACTTGCTCGTGATTTGCGTATTCTTGAAGATGGTGGGTATGTGACGGAGGAAGTGCAGCCTGTGGATATGTTCCCGCATACGAGTCATGTTGAGGTGATAGTGAAGCTTGTTTTAAAAGGTACAGTCGAATAAACTGTACCTAATTAAGAAGAAAGTGAGTGGGAAAGGTTGCAATGTATTTTAACCTTTCCTTCTTTATAAATCTCTATCTTGTTAATGAGCCTTTGGAGAACTTGCTTTAATACCTGTTCACCATCAATGGCAAGGTTAGCAAAACGTTCTACTTCTTTTTTAAAGAACTGTCATTCTTCTGTAGTATCTTTTCTATTTGCTAATGCGGATTGTAATTCAGCCTTTTATCTGCGATATCTTAAAGCTTTTCTAGTTTAAGATTATCTTTAATTAGTTCCCTGAGGTCATCTTTAACAGTATGTAAGAGAATGCCTTCCTCAATGATATGTGAAGAGCAATGAGCAGTTGTGAACTTTACATAGCCCCCACAAACTACGTCTATTGGTTTAAAGTGCATTCCGCTTCCATAGTCTGTGCATTTAGTGATATGTGTAAACAAACTCTCTTTTCCATTGCTCTTCATTAGTTCTTGAATCGCTATAAGATCTTCTTCCGAAGTAAGAGGGGAATGAGCGTTTTTTATAAGGACTTGTTTTTCAAGGTCAACTTTCAGAGTCATTTAAAAACTTTGTAGTCTCTTCTTTGGGTGTGGACTAGACTTCCTGTTTGAGCAGGGGTGTTGTACTACAACTCTACCATGTGGAGTGCTGTGTGTTGATGAAAAGAATGAAAGCATAAACAAAAAAGCCGAAAAAAACATGATCGGAGCTCCATTAATCGTATTGCCTGTCGAATATACTAACTGATCATCTAATTGATGTTTGAATAATCGAAGTAAAAACTTAAAAATATTAAAGTTCAGAAAACAGAAACTCAAAATAGTTTCTGTTTTTTTTTGAGCTAAAGATATTTTATTTGCATGGTAATGAAAAAAATAATATCTTGAAACTTTTATTAGGTCTAGAGTCCACTAATAGGTGAAGGGGGGATAATTGATGGAAGTAGAAATCCACCGATTAGTTAAAAAAGCAATCAGAGGTAACAAAAATGCATTTGAACAATTGGTTCAACATCACTATGAAAGAATCTATCGGACAGCTTATCTTTATGTACATAACGAAGCAGATGCATTGGACGTAGTACAGGAGGCAACTTATCAAGCCTATAAATCCATCAACTCGTTAAGAAATCCAGAGTATTTTACGACCTGGTTCACTAGAATTGTAATTCGATGTTCTGGACATCTGATAAAGAAAAGGGACAATGTCATTTCATTGGGTGATGAATTATTAACAAACTTGCCGGATGAATCGAATGCAAACATTGAAGAGTCTTCAGAGCTTCTTCATGCGGTTCAACAGCTTAGACTGAATTATCGTACAGCCATTCTATTATTCTACTATCACGATTACTCTATCAAAACAATTAGTCATGTGATGGGAATTCCAGAGAATACCGTCAAAACATATTTAAGCAGAGGAAAAGCAGAGGAAAAGCAGAGTTAAGAAAGGTTTATAAAAGTGAGGAGGATAAATGTCATGGATAACAAAGAATTCAATAATGTAATGGAAGAGATACCTGTACCAAAAGAAAAAGTATTTAACGCCATTTCTAAAGGAATAAACATGGATGTGGATCGAGGATTTGGGAAGAAAAAGAAGATTCTTATTGTTGTTGCGACCACTGCTGCTATTCTTGGAATCACCATGGCCTCAGGATTTATTAACCCTACTATGAATAAGGTACTGGCTAATGCCCCTGTAATAGGCGCAATCTTTCAAGGATTTGATGATTCAACAGGTGTTGATTTAGCTTATCAAAATGCTGTTACTGAACTAAATCAAACCATTACAAGAAATGGAGTAACTGTCAAATTGACTAGCGCGTACGTTGATGGTGGCGTAGTGTCAATTACGGGCATTGTAGACGAAACAGTTGAAAATGGGATAAACGAAAAAGGCGAAATCAGTTTTGACGTTAACTTTGAACATTATAAAGGCGATCATGATCCTTGGTTAAAGGGTATGTCAAAGGACATAAAGAAAGTAGAAAATGGATATCATTTTCAATGGAAAATGGTATATCCATTTAAATCATTGAATGAGAATTTCACACTTCCGATCAAGATTCATACGATTAATGGCATCAAAGGTGAATGGAATTTTAATATACCCATTCAACAAGAAAAAAATAGGACAATTGCACTCAATTATGATAAAGAGTATCCGGACGATGAAATCAAAATCCGTCTTAAAGAAATTCTGACAGCTAAAGCCTCGTCTTCACTTGTTTATGAGACTGTGAAAAAATTTAAGGGTGATGGTATTTATATTTTAAAAGCTATTGATAATAAAGGAACTGTATATCATTTTGGAAATGATATAGATTACGAGGATTCTAAACAAGAAAATGGATATTATAATACCGTTCGGACAAGTATGCCGAAGCTAAATGTCGACACTACATCTCTCACTTTTTATCCGAGCTTAGATATAGCAGATCCAACAGTAGAGCAGCGATTGGTTAAAAAATCATTTACTTTAAAAAGCCAGCGCTTTAATCTAGGCCTGCAGGTAAATGATGTTACCCAAAATGGTGAGAAACTGGTAGTAGATTATCAACTTACAGGACTTACAAAAAACTTGAGTCATGATCTTATTCATCATAACCTTGAATATGCATTTTCGTTAGTGGATGATAAATATAGATCAAGAATTGACTCTGAAAATTCGTGGCCTCCTAAAAACCACTCAATTTCATTGAATAAAGTAAAAATAATTGATAAAGCAACAGCACACTATCAATCTACATTTGAATTAAACGGGAATGAAAAAATAAAGAACTTTAAGATGGAAAACACTGTTTTACTATTCAACTTTTCAAGCTTTGTCTCTGCTAAAGATTTAAAACCATTTACTGTTCATCTTCCGGTCGGAGAAGATGAAACAGTTAAGTAGATCATTTAGGGTCGGCAGACGAGTGCGATGATTGCGGTGAATCATTAGTAGAATTGGGCGGTGACTTATGTAAGTCACCGTCTTTTTTGTATAAGTAAGATGTTTTATGAAATAGCACTTAGACTATAGAATGCATTATAAAAATAATCACTTAAACTACTGTATGAAGCTTCCCCATTCAATGAAAAATACCCAAAATAACGCTAATTTCTATTTTCTCTTATCGTTATTGGACCAAAAAACGACTTTCCGATGGGAAATTGTTTTTTAACCTTGCATTTCATCATCAAATGAGCTTTTTTGCAATTTTGCCTAGTTCATATTAAAGTATATAATGATGAAAATTGACGATCACTTTATAAGCTGACTTGCTTTTATAGTGTGTCATGTCAAGAGAGGAATTGGATGAAAGATGAGTAAAAATTTCTGGCGTGATTTACCACGACCATTTTTTATATTAGCACCAATGGAAGAAGTGACGGATGTTGTTTTTCGTCATGTAGTGAGTGAAGCAGCGAGACCTGATGTATTTTTCACAGAGTTCACAAACAGTGAAAGCTATTGCCACCCTGAGGGCATTCAGAGTGTCAAAGGGCGTTTGACGTTTACTGATGATGAGCAACCAATTGTCGCCCATATATGGGGGGACAAGCCCGAAAACTTTAGACAAATGAGCATTGGAATGGCGGAATTAGGGTTTCAGGGGATTGATATCAATATGGGCTGTCCTGTACCAAATGTGACGCAGAATGGGAAGGGAAGCGGATTGATTCTTCGTCCAGACGTTGCCGCAGAGTTGATACAAGCCGCAAAAGCAGGAGGTTTACCTGTCAGTGTGAAGACAAGGCTTGGTTTTACGGAGGTAGAAGAATGGCATGAATGGTTGAGACACATATTGGAGCAGGACATTGCGAATCTATCTATTCATCTGCGTACAAGGAAGGAAATGAGCCAAGTTGATGCGCATTGGGAGCTGATTCCAGAGATTAAGAAACTTCGTGACGAGGTGGCACCAAATACCCTTCTGACAATCAATGGGGATATTCCTGACCGTCAAACTGGCCTGAAGCTCGCTGATCAATATGGTGTGGATGGGGTGATGATTGGACGTGGAATTTTCCATAATCCATTCGCCTTTGAAAAAGAACAGAAGGATCATAGCAGTCAGGAGTTTCTTGATCTCTTAAGATTACATCTTGATCTCCATGACCAATACTCAACATTAGGCCTGCGTCCGTTCAAGGCGCTTCATCGCTTTTTTAAGATTTATGTCAAAGGATTTCGAGGAGCTAGCCATTTAAGAAATCAATTAATGAGCACAGCATCAACAAATGAAGTGCGTGCGATGCTTGATGATTTTGAGGCGAAGAATAAAGAACAATAATGATTGAAAAGAGGAGGGATGAGTCCCTTCTCTTTTTTTCTTCTATCTTAAATTAGGACTATAAAACCAGTTCAGGCAAAGGGTTTTATTAGATAGAAATGATAATTTAGGGGTACGTTGATTGAAACCATCTTGGGAGAAAGATAGTGAAGATTATCCTACTTTTAAAAAAATCAATGAGAAACAAATGACGAAGGCTGAAAAGAAACTAGGCGTCACTTTGCCAGATACATATAAGGAATTCATTCTTGAACAGAATGGGGGATATACAATCAATGCGTTTCCGACAGATCACCCTAATTCAATGGCAAAAAATCATATACAAAAGGATAGTATTTTTTTAGCTAAAAAAGTGTTCGCACTCTATGTATTTTTCACTTGTAGTACTCACATAGAGTGCGACATCCATTTCTTCCCTAATCATATCATTTTTCGATATTTCTTTCCCAATAACACGATATTTAAAGGAGAAAAGGATTTTTCTCATCAATTCAGCTTCGTGTCGAACTAGATTTTGTCGAAGAATCCTTTAGGGGTTTTATGTGCGTCTCACATTCGCACCACAGATATCATCAAGTTACGCTACCCTTGATTTTTACTTTTAAAAAAAATCCCCTGTTTTAGCCACAGGGGATCCATTCAAAACTACTCCGCACTCTCCACAACCTCACGGCTATCTTCAGTTTCACCAATGTAAATTGGGCCATTTGCATGGTCGATTCGGATTGGCCATTCGTAAGGGACTTGTAGGCGTCTGGCGATGGTTCTCCAGAACTTTACGGCATCGAATTCTAATTCTTGGAAGTCTTTGAGTAATTCTTTATAGGAAGAACCGTCAAACTGAATGTATGAGTCCTGCAGACGCATAAATGCGTAATGCCTTACTTCTAATGCGGCGGCTGCCTCCATTTCTTCTTCAGTTGCTTCTCCTATGATGGTGCCTGCGGGCGGGAGCATCTCGTATACATTAAATTCCTCTTCTTCTTCGTGTGCTGCATTGTTTGGTTGATCAGACATTTCCTTCACTCCTTCTTTTATTATGATAGATGTATAAGTGCTACACTTCTATTATCGGAAAAAATTTCTAAATGTGGAATTTTCTAAATAAGTGTGTTCAATTCAATCTCTTGCAGTTTTTGCCGTCAAACTCAAGAGAAAAGTATTAGGAGTTGTTTAAAAGGTATTATTTTTCACCGTAACACAAACTCTTGTTATCTAAAAGACAATCAAGTGTTTTATAGTTAAGCTAGATAAAGTAATTCATTAATAAGTTTTTTTAGCCAAAAGTTTATTTGAATTATTAAGTTTTTTTATTGTCAATTATAATTATGTATATTTAAAAATCAAATATGATTGGAATGTATTTATGATTGTTTCACAATTCATTTATTTTGTTTTTATGAATAATTAGTCTTTAATATTAAAGTGATTTATTTTGATTTTAATGTAATAGTTGACATTAAAGGATCGTTATGTAAGAATAAAGTCCGTAATTTAATATTAAATTAGGATTTATCATGGAAAAGAAAATTTTAGTTGGAATTTTAGGGATAACATTAATGCTACCTCTAGGAGCTGAAGCAGCTTATAAAAGTTATAGTGGTTATGTTTTAGGTGGAGGTTCAAAAAATAATAATACTTGTTACCATTCTAAACAAACTTTGAATCAACATATTATCAATACTGTAAAGAACTTTCAAAATGATACTACAGCTAACTTCTAGGCTCAAAGAGATGGTTCTAAGAAGGTTTCTTCAAAATACGCTCAAAAAAAGGTAACACCACTCAAATTACATTTAATGAGAAGGTAACTGAAGGGCAAAAGGTAAGAATGGCTATGGAAAATGAAAAATATTGGAGTCAGAAAGCATTTGTTTCTGGCAGAGTTGATTTTAGATGAATTATATAAATCGTAAAGCACTTTTTTATAAAGGTGCTTTTTGATATATTCGAACTTCGAAGTTTAGAAGGAAGGAAGTTGTAAATGAGAAGAATAAAATATGAATTTGAAAATTGTTTAAAAAGAAGTGAAATACATTTTACATTCAACTTTTTAGTAATTTTATCTCTATTAGGTTTTTGTATGGAGTGTTTTGCAATCTACGGTGGGAAAATGTCTAGTGTTAGATCTTCAGCAGAATCTAGCATGATACAAGGGACGTACTCTATATCAATTTTAATGATGATCTTAATCTTGTTTCCTATTATAAGTGGAGTAGTTTTCTCTGACTCTCTTTATACAGAATATAACTCCGGTGTTTATAAAAATATTCTGACAAAAATACATAAAAAAACGTATGTGTTATCTAAGGCAGTTGTAGTTTTTTTCACTACATTCTTAGTGGTGTTAATTCCTCTTGTTTTAAATCAGTTATTGTGTTTTATGTTTTTTCCATCAGAAGGATTTGATAATAAGTATTCCCTTCCACCATTTGATATAGGAGTGCAAAATTTCCATAAGGAGTACTTATTTGATTTTATAAGAATACAGTCCCCTCAATTATATATTTTTGTTCAAATTTTTGTGATTAGTCTATTTGCTAGTGCAATATCAATTTTAACATTTTCAGTCTACTTTTTCTTTTTGGATAAGAATCGAATTGTAGGTGTAATTGTAGTATTTGGATTATATGTTTCGTCTATTATCGTATTCAATGTAGTAGGACTCACTGGTTATTCACTTTATGATCAGCTTAGTCCAGAGCACATAGGGAGTTTTACTGTAATGATAATCTGGTTCCTCTTTATCTTAATATTGTCCTTAATTCTAACGATCATTAGTGGCATAAAAAAGGAATGGGAAATATAAGTTGGGGGATTTCAAATGAATGCATTCACCAAGCAGATTATAATGGACATGTTAAAGACAAGAAAAAATATGATCTTTATATTAATAGTTTTTATTTTACAAATATATAGCCTTGTAAAATTAGTCAAAGGATTTAATAATGTTGAGGAATCTCTAGTTTTGGTACACCATTATTTCTTTAATACAGCACTCATTCCTTATTTTGTTATTCCTTTTTTTATTTTTTGTGTTGGGGATTTACTTGAAAAACTGAATAAGCTTGTGGTGTTTACGAGATTAAATTCAAAAAAGCGGAGGATTCAAAAGAATGTAATCATCATATCAATGGCTATCTTTTATACACTACTACTAAATTCGGGATTTTTCATCTACATATCTTTAGTGGGGATTAATCATTATAATAATCTGATTGAAGGGATTATAGTCTTTCTTGGATTGATTTTATCTGTTTTAGGGATGTACTTAATCGGTAAGATATCGATTCTAATAGGATTTATCATGATGAATAAATTTTTATCTTTTTTGTGTATCTACTTACTGTTGATACTACCAGAGTTCATAAAAGGAGTTTTTTATTCGCCTATCTACAGTTATATTGACTACATCTTTTATATGAATTTAAATCATCAGTCAATATTTATGGATATGTTCTTTATAATATTTACAATATGTGCCGGCATAATTTTTGCAGAAATTTCAATTTTCTATTTATGGAAAAGAAAAGACTTAACGCTAGAGAAGGTGAATTAACATCATTATTAAGTTTCCATTTAAAAATATAGCATTTGTATTTTTGGTTAGCTTGTTACTCATTTTATACCATTTTGACGGTTACCAATTCTATATTAATTCAGACAAAAGTATCGCTTATTTAACTATGCTCGTTTTAGGATATTTAGAACCTGATTCTATAATGCAGCTTGAAATCGTTCCTTTATTAGCATGGTTACTTCCACAATTTCTTTTCATCAGTATATTGGGTAATCATATTAGTAAAGAATTAGAAAAAAGCGCTGTTTATATATTTACAAGATCAAGCAAAAGGTATAATTGGTTAATTAAACGATACTCAGAGCTCTTTATATACATCATTTTATGTTACATAATATTCTTTGTGGCAATCATTTTATTTGGTTGTGTAATGCACTTGAATTTTAATTTTAATGATTTTTATGTTCTCTTATTAGTATTTATAATTCAAGTAGTTTCAACTTTTTGTGTTGTTTTAATCATTAATTCTATCAATTTATATCTTAAAATTACCTTCAGCTATATTGTTTTTTTTAGTGTCTATTTGTTTCAAACATTATTTATAGGAATGAATTTAAGTAACAAATCAATTATGATGACTTTACCTTTTCCTAGAACGATCATTGGTTGGCAAAATAATGATATTATTCGAGATATTCAAATGGAAAATAATTTTTTCTATATAAAAGAGTTAAATTTAAGTTCTTCTATACTCTATTTCTTTATTTTAAGCTTGATAATAATTTTTACGAATATAATTCTTTTTAAACGGAGAGATATAATTTAAAGGGAGGTTTTAAAATGATTGAAGTCAAAAGTTTAAGTAAAAGTATAAAAAAAACCAAAGTATTGAATGATATTAATTTAAAGTTAGAGAAAAATAAAATTTATGGTTTTTTAGGAAGTAATGGATCAGGTAAGACGATGTTATTTCGAGCTCTATGTGGTTTGATTCGTCCAAATACTGGGGAAATAAAAATTGACAATAAGATATTGTATAAAGAAATTGATGTTCCTCCAAGTGTAGGAGTTATTATTGAAAATCCTGGATTTTGGGATAATTTAAATGGTTTTGAAAATCTAAAGTTACTATCTAAAATAAAAAATAGTATCAATGATGAGGGAATTAAAGTTGCTATCGAGAGGGTGGGGCTTAATCCTGAAGATCACAGAACATATAAGAAATATTCATTAGGTATGAAGCAAAGGTTAGCAGTTGCACAGGCTATTATGGAGAAACCAGACCTATTGATACTTGATGAGCCAACTAATGCATTGGACGAAGATGGTGTCGAGTTAATTAGAAGTCTTCTTTTAGAAGAGAAAAAAAGGGGGGCAACGATATTAATAGCTAGTCATAATAAAGACGATATCAATATACTTTCTGATAAGATATTTAAAGTGAAAGCTGGATGTTTAAATGAAGTAGAGGGGGATACAATTTCATGAAATTTAAGGTGAAACTCTTATACTCGATTACATTTTTTTTATTTTTATTTAGCATAGTATACGGTTTTATTGTAAAGGCTTCTTTAAAAGATGATGTTCATATTCATAAGAGTTTAAAAGAGTTCGATTCTTTTATTGTATCTAATGATGATGCGTCCGAGTACACAGATATTTATTTTAATAATAATATAGTAAATGTAGACAATTTGTTTGCAAAATCAGAATTAGTAGTTGTGGGGAAAATAGCTGATAAGAGGCTTAATTATAATCAAGCAATTAAGTCGGAATTTAAAATCGAAAAAATTTTGAAGTCTGACTCTGATGAAAATAATCAACTTAAAAAAATTTTGGTTTTTGAACCAAGTTATTTTTCATTCGACACTTACAATGTACAATCGGGATATAATCTAATGGAATCAAACAGATCATATCTACTTTTTTTAAAACATTTAAAAACTCCTAAAGGGTATAAGTATAAAAAAGATGAGGAAATTACGTATATGCCTGTTTCGACTTTCTATAGTAAATATGTTTTTAAAACAAAAAAAGATAATACTAAATTAATTAGTGCTCAGGCTTTAAATAATTTGAAATATAGAGAAATTAAAGATTACGATCTTCTCACTAGCGATGCTGAAATTTTTAATATGTATAAAACTTTAAAAAATGAACTTTTAAAAAGAGGTATGGTTCATTAATATTGTCATGAATTGCTTGCTGAATCTCGTGAAGGAGTGTATTAATTTATCAATGCCGGGGCGACTCAGGCGTTTTTGAATCATTTCTCTTGTGGCACTTTGAAGCGGAAAAAGTGATTTTGGCAACAGGGCTAACAGATGTGTTAACTGACATTGAGGGAATACATGATTTTTACGAAAAGACGATGTTTAGTTGTCCGTTTTGTGATTCAAGATTTGATAAGTGAAGTGTTTGATGTTCAATGAATCTTATTGCTGTAATGGATTGATTATCTTGATGACATAACAGTTGGGCAAGTAGTCAAAAGGTGTTTTGGTCATTCGGCGAGCAATCGTACGTGTTAGATAAGGCGGCTAAGTGCGCATGATTAAAATAAAAAAAGCAATCGTCATATGACAATTGCTTTTTTTAACGAATAAATGCACTTTTTTGATTTGCCAAGGCATCCTTCAGCCAGTTAGGGTGCATCGTCATGAGGTTTTCAGGGAGAGCATCGACTTTGAAAAATGCGGCATCCAGGGTTTCATTTGTTTGTTTCAGTAACGTACCATCAGTAATCGTGCAGGCGAAATAAATCGTTACAAAATGGCTTTTTTGTCCGTTTGGATACGTGAAAATTTGTGAGGTGGGGTCTGAATAAACACCGATTAGGCGGTCAACTTTGACGGTTAATCCTGTTTCTTCTTTGATCTCGCGAATAATGGCTTCTTCAATGGATTCGCCTGGTTCGACGTGTCCTGAGGGAATGCCCCATTTGCCGTTGTCTGCTCGCTGTAAAAGCAACACAGATGAATGGGTGTCATCCATGATCCATCCTGCAACACCGGCTTTTAGTTGGTCTGCCCAAGGGTGACTTGGTGGGAGCCAATTACCGATTTGAATGGTGGAATCAAATAGTGAAGCCAAATTTGAGATGACGGCATCTGCGTGGCGAGCATCATGCCAAGATGGATACATTATTTGTTCTTGTTCAGCCGAGACGAGAATGGCAGGAATGCCCGCTTGATGAGCACCCATAATGTCTGTTAAGGGATTATCCCCAATCATGACACATTTGGCTTTCTGATTACATGTTGATATTGCTGTTTCAAACATTGCCGGTGCTGGTTTTCCGATGATGAGAGGCTCTTGCCCACATCCTGCTGTAATGGCTTTTGTGATTGCCCCAGCGCCTGGTGCAGGGCCATTTGGTGTTGGGAAATTCAAGTCAGCGCTTGCTGCAATAAATAAAGCGCCTTGATAAATGAACTCTACAGCCTGTCGGATGTCGGCAAACGTGATTTGGTCATCCCAACCGACAATCACCGCTTCTGGGTGGTCATTTGTTGCTTGAATGCCAGCTTGATGAAGCTCGTGATAGAGTGCATCATTGCCAAGTATGAATGCTGTTTTGATCTTCTGGTCTTTGAGATATTGAGCTGTAGCAACGCTAGCTGTTATAATTTCTTTTGTATAGGCTTCAAAGCCGAGGCGATTCAGGCGTTTTTGAATCATTTCTCTTGTGGCACATGGATCGTTTGTTAAAAATCGAAGTTGCTTGTTCTCACGACGAAGTCTGTCAAGTGCAGTCACTGCGTGATGGACGGGTTCGTCTCCGATATAAATGACGCCGTCCAAATCGAATAGAAATACGTCAAATTCATTTGCGATCAATGGTGGTGCCTCCTATATTTATTGTTAAGGTCATTATAGCAAAGAAAACCCACCATCTGCCGTTCATGGGCAATGGTGGGTTGTTTTTTATGCTTCTACTTTGTTGAAGAACTGTGGTAAGTGTTCTTTATGTGCTTCTAGCATTTCATCTAGGATGCTTTTTGCAGTGGCATCTGATGGCACAAGCGGATTAATGGTCATGGCAACAAGTGCTGTGTTGTAATCTCCAGTCACTGCTGCTTCCGCTGCTACTCGTTCAAACGATTTAATTTGAGTAATGAGCCCTTTGACGGCAACAGGCATTTCGCCAACAGCAATTGGTTTCGGACCGTCTTTTGTAATCACACAGTTGAGCTCAACGGCTGATTCATTAGGAATGTCGCTAATAGCACCATTATTGATCGTGTTGACTGGCTGAATATCATGCTTGTCATTATAAATCGAAGCGATTAAGTTACAAGCGGCATCACTATAGTAAGCACCACCACGTTTTTCAAGCTGAGGTGGTTTAATGTCTAGATCTGGGTCTTTATATAGTTCAAACAAATCATTTTCTAGTGCACGTACGACTTCTGCACGTGTGCCTTCATTTGCAGCTGCTTTTTTCTCTTCCGCAAGCATGTCGCTTGTTTTGTAGTAGTAGCGATGGTATGGACACGGAATGACGCCAAGTCCTTTTAAGAAATCTGCATCCCACGGTATCGCTTGAATGTTGTTCATCGACATTGTAGATTCTGGATTTGCCATATCTTCAATGACTTGATCCATAATGCTTTTGCCATCTAAGAAGACATTAAGTCCGAAGACCATATGATTTAATCCAGCAAAGCTCACTTCGACTCTGCTTGGATCCACATCAAGCCCTTTGGCAATTCCCATACGAATTCCGATCGGAACGTTACATAAACCAACGACTTTGCGGTGATTTGTGTAGCGAAGAATGGCTTCTGTCACCATACCTGCAGGGTTTGTGAAGTTGACAAGCCAAGCATCTGGGCAAAGCGTTTCAATGTCTTTAACGATGTCAAGAATGACTGGAATGGTTCGGAGTCCTTTGAACAGTCCACCAGGACCATTTGTTTCTTGACCAATGACATCATATTTTAATGGAATGCGTTCATCTTTCATACGTGCTTCAAGGAGACCTACACGGAATTGAGTTGTCACAAAGTCAGCGTCTACTAACGCTTTTTTGCGATCTAATGTTAAATGGATTTCGATTGGAAGACCTGCTTTTTTGATCATTCGTTTTGCAAGGTCTCCGACAATTTCGAGCTTCTCTTGTCCTTGTTCTATATCGACTAACCATAGCTCACTGATTGGGAATTCATCATAACGTTTAATAAATCCCTCGACAAGCTCTGGGGTATAGCTGGATCCTCCGCCGATTGTGACAACTTTTAATCCTTTTGCCATGTTCTGCACCTCCGAATATTGTAACGCACAATGTTATAATAGGGTGAAAGCTATTGTAAAAGCTATGTTCACTATTTAGCTTACATGGAAAGAAAGGCACTGTAAACGCTTTACGCATCTTTAGGGAACGGTGTCTGAATTTGGGATTTGTTACATAAATGAAACACCTTGTTTCATGCAGATATAGGGGGAAGCTGGATGTTTTCGAGTGAAGTCATTGCAAGCTTTAATGAGTTGGAAAGTTCTTTATACCGATATATCATGGAGAACAGTGAGAAGGTTGTTTATATGCGAATTCGTGATCTTGCCGATGCTGCCCATATGTCAACTTCTTCTGTGCTTCGCTTTTGTCGAAAAGTTCATTGTGATGGGTTTTCTGAATTTAAGGTGAAGCTCAAGATGTATTTAGAAACAGAGCATACTGCCTCCTTGAAAAGTACACAACATTTCCTGTATGAATTCATTGAGCGGACGCTCAAAGGGGACTTTGAGGATAAGATTAAGGAAGCGGCACAAATGATTGCAAAAGCGAAAAATGTGCTGTTTATTGGAACGGGAAGCTCTGGTATTTTAGCGCAATACGGAGCAAGGTATTTCTCCAGCCTTGAGAAGTTTTCGTTTTATATCAACGATCCGTTCTTTCCGATGAACATGCAGTACTTAGATCATAGTGTGACGATTGTGCTGTCAGTGTCAGGAGAAAATCGGATTACGATTGACCATATTAGCAAATTAAAAAGAGAAGGTAGTCAGATTATTAGTATCACAAATAACCAGCATTGTACGATTTCACGTATCTCTGATTTGAACATTGCGTATTATGTGACAGACGAACGTGTGCACAGGTCGAATATCACAACGCAAACACCGGTCGTGTATATATTAGAAACAATGGCAAGAGACATGTTTGCAATGCTAAAAGAAGAAAATGGAAGGAGCAACTGATTCATTCAGCTGCTCCCTTTTTGTGTGATGGATGCTTTTGCTAATAAATAAAGAATAGCAAAACTAGAACAAAGGAGTACAAAACTGCCTCCAAGGATGTACACAACCCTTACACCATAGATGTCTGCGATCACACCGACCATAAAAACAGAGAGTCCGACAGATACGGAAGAGAGTACATAATGTGCAGCATACACCTTTGATAATAGATGGACAGGTGCTTCCGTTTGAAGAATAGTTTGCTGAGACACATCTCGTATTTGGTAGGCAGGTCCCATGAGAATACAAAGGAAAATTGCTACCCAAGGTATGGCTGTAAAGCCATAGGTGATGGTCAGTATTGCATAAATGATTGAACCCATTGCCATATTGATTAGCAAATGTTTTTGAATCAATCGACTCAGAAGAGCGGCAACGACTCCCCCCAATATAGCTCCAACATAATAAGCCGCATTGATAAAGCCCCACCAGTCTTTTGTTTCGCCTAGCTCCTGTGTGACAAAGACGAGGGTGATGGCACCGATCCAGATGGCTCCTGCCATATTTTCGCAAAAATCCATGAAGGTGAGTGTGCGAATGGTTTTGTTTTGCCAAATAGCCATCCAACCTTCCTTCATACTTTGCCAGGCGTGAGCAGTCTGCTTCGTGTTCTCGCTTTTTAGCATTGGTAAGATAGGCAGTAAAAGAAGATACGAGGTCCCAGTGACGATTGCAGTCAATCCAAATGTGGGTGCAGGTCCAATGAACATGACTATCACACCAGTAAAGGAATATCCAGCAACTTGCACGATCTGATTAAGAATAGAACTGATACCATTTGCTTTGACCAACTGATCAGCAGGTATCAGAATAGGCATGATTGCTTGATTTAATGGGCTAACAATCCCGCCCGCAATGGATATGAGAATGAGTGCAACAAAAAGCAAGGAGGAGTGCTCCTGAAAAAGGTCAAATTGTATGGTAAAAAGGAATATCAATCCTAACCGAACAAGTGGAATCGAGTAAAGGAGCCGGTTTGCGCCAAAACGATCTGTCAAAACAGGTGAAACAAATCCAGACAGTAGCTGACAGAATGTTCTAATCAAAGGAAATAAGGCCGCATATGCAGCAGATTGTGTTTCTTCGTACATGAAGAATGTCATCGTCATGATAAATAAAATATCACTGAATATTAGTAAGCTTTTAGCGCTTATGTATAGCCAAAAAATCTTTCTCATCTATCGTAACTCCCCCCTATGAAAGCATGCTCAGTATAGCATGAAGACAGAATAGGAAGTAAGAACTAAAGCGAAAAATACATCTTAAGTATGAAGCGGATATGATAAAATGATTGAAGAAATCGTCAGTGAAAGGGGTGCTTTGGGATTGGAAAAACTACCAGCACACGAATACTTGGACAAGCATGGGATCGAATATGAAATGAGAGCATTCTCTTCTGAAACCGAAAAAGGTGCAGCAAATGTTGCAGATGCACTAGGGTTTAAAGAAAGACAGATGATCAAAACACTCATCTTTGAAACAGGGGAAGGCGAACAACTGCTAGTGATGGTCGGGGCTGATCAGCATATTAAATCAGGTAAGTTAAAGAAAGCCGTTGGCTCTCGTAATATCAAAATGGCATCACCTGAAACGGTAATTGAAGTGACGGGTTATCGCATTGGCTCGATCCCGCCATTTTGCTGGCAGCCAGAAGGTTTTCGAACCATTATTGAGGAGTCCTTGTTAGAAGAAGACATACTCGGCGTAGGTGCTGGTGTATGGGGAAATGAAATTTTAATCACACCTGACCGTTTGCTTAAAGCGGCAAAGGCTGTACCTTTTGATATTGTTCAACCTTCTTAATTCCCAAAGGTGCCTGAATCCTTGTTCAGGTACCTTTTATATAGGGGAAGGAGGCGTGAATGAATGGATGTTCTTCATATTTAAAAAAGCATTTACTGTCATACTTTCTTCAAGATCGTTGGCACGTTTACAAACGTAAATGGGGCGCACGACTTCAAGTCCTTCTACATGCACACGACCAATTTCTCCACGTTTAAGGCTCATACGAACTGCATCGTTTGGCACTAAGGCAATACCGTAGCCAGCTTTAATCATTTGAATGGCTTCATGCACCCCGCTAAATTGCAAATCAATGGTTGGCTTTGCGATCCCTTTAGAGGTAAATAAAGAAAATAATTTCTCTCTTGTGGAACTGCCTTCCTCTCTCATTAGAAACGGTTCATGCGCGAGGCGTTCTAGCGGAACGGTTCTTCCATTCAATGGATGCTGTGCTGGCACAATAAAATTGTAACTTAAATCGATTAAATGTGACGTTTGAATCCCCTCATGTTCTATATCTTCAATCACAGCAATCGCCACATCCGATTGATATTGTAAGAGATCATTTAATACCTTTGTGGAGTTACCACTGTTTAATTCAATTTCGGTATGAGGTGCTTTCATTTTGAAGACAGCGAGCCAGTTTGGAAGCAGAAAATTTAATGGCACATATGTAGCGGAAATTCTTAGTTTTCCTTTTTTGCCGTTTTGCAAAAGCTCAATTTGGTATTCTACTTCTTTTTCTGCTTCAAATACTTGTCTAGCATACGGATATAAGGTTTTTCCCATTTCCGTTAATGCGATGCCACGCCCGCTTCGTTTGATTAAAGGAAAACCAATGTCTCGTTCAATACTTCGCAATTGTGCAGTTACCGCGGGCTGTGTCAAGGATAGCTGTTCAGCCGTTTGTGTGACACTTCTTGTTTCTGCTACTTTCGAGAAAATTCTGAGCGCATGTAAATTCATCTTTCTTCCACCTATCAATTATTTTGATGATTCATTCAAAAACATTCATTAGATTTATTATAATTGATCCCTTATTGTAAAGATAGCTGGGGGGAATGTTTAAATGGATCGCCGTCGAAAGCAAGTCGTATTCATATCACTTATCACAGCACTATCAATGATTGGAGATTCAATGCTCTATATTGTGCTCCCCATTTATTGGAGAGAAATCGGTTTATCATCTATATGGGAAGTAGGCGTGCTACTGTCGATTAATCGTTTGATTCGCATTCCATTAAATCCTGTCGTTTGGTGGCTTTATCGGTATATGTCAATAAAAAAAGGAATTTTAATCGCCATTTTATTAGCCGCAAGTACAACGATGCTTTATGGAATAAGTGGATTTTGGCTGTTTTTACTCTGTCGTTGTACTTGGGGAATTTCATGGACTTTACTCAGAATGAGTGGAATGCGAATCATTGCAGAGATGGATGCAACATCACAGGGGCAATTTGCAGGGCTTTATAATGGATTGTATCGTTTAGGCAGCTTATTTGGGATGTTGTTTGGGGGAATACTTGCAAGTGTGATTGGGTTTCGAGAGGTTACGTTGTTTTTCGGACTGTTGACACTGACAGCTTTTATCTTCTATTTTCCATTAGCCGATGTTGAAAAGGATGGTCAGAAGATATCGAAAGTGAAAGCAAGGCAACGGGTGCTAGAACTTGATATGGTGAAATTACTTATAACAGGCATGCTTGTGGCACTTATAATACAAGGGCTGTTTGCTTCAACCTTAAGCAGTATCCTTGAAGAAAGGGTATCGGGAGGCGGGATTGTTCTATTTGGATATGTGTTGGGTGTTTCTGCTTTAAGTGGAGGCATTCAAGCGATGAGATGGGGATGGGAGCCATTTATTGCACCACGAACAGGGAAGTGGTTTGATCAATTAAAATCTAAACAGTTGGTGCTTTGTTGGATCTTTATTTTTTTTGGTATGATGAGTGGGTTCAGTATATTGCTCATGCCAATAGGTTGGTTCATTGTCATACTTTTGTTGCTTCAACTTCTTTCTACAATGCTTACCACCTTTGTTGATGCATTTGTATTAACGAAGATAGCATCAATGAAGACGAAGAATGGTTTGATTGCGAGTTATTCACTCGTTCAAGACGTTGGTGCAGCAATCGGTCCTCTATGTGGTTATTCATTGATTCAATTATATGGATCAAGCGGTGTGTTTTGGATGATGATCGTGATTTGTTTGCTGCTATTAGGTCTGTGGATGAAAAGGGGGCACGCTAAAGCTGTTTCTTCACCCTCACAATAATGACTACAACTAAACATGGAAGAATAACAGTACGAAACAGAGAGAGGCCCCTTTTAAAAAGTCTCTCTCTGTGAAACTGCCATGCCAACAAGCGATAAGTTTTAACAATTGGGAGGGCGGGTCATTTTTATTCATCTGTTTCGTATGCCTTTTGTGTGAGGTGGCTGACAACCTCTTTTAAGCCACTTGGTTTGTGGAATTCAACAGGGGTGCTTCCTTTTTCAAATAAGACTTGATCTGCTTCAACAAGCACAACATATCGATTATTGAGCTTTGCGATATGAATAGATTGACCGAAGTCAGCGAGAAGACCTTTGATTTCAGTTTCGCCAAGTCGCATTTTGATGGTGGCTTCTGGCGTTTGCTCAACAATATGTGCGGCTGCCATCGCAACTTGCTCTGTATCAAGTCTTTCTCTGATCTCTCTTTTTTCACTCGCTTCCCATATTTCTAAATCTTGCTCAAATTGTTTGAATTCCTCACTATTTTCTTCATAGGCTTCCACTACTTGCTCTTGTACCATGTTCATGACTTGTGTTTTCATGATTTCTGGCATGGACTCCCCATACTCGACAAACTTCAAAAAATCTTCAAAGTATCGTGCATGTGACGACTGATGAATCTTGACTTCAGCTTCCTCCGTCATTCCTTCTTCTGGCATGTATGGGTACTGAATGGACTTCATATTTTTCGTAGTGATGGCCATTTCAACTTTTTTAATTAACGTAGATGTATCTGAAATAGAGGCAACTTTTTGTTCAA
Organism: Bacillus sp. NPDC077027; assembly: GCF_050269555.1. Taxonomy (NCBI): domain Bacteria; kingdom Bacillati; phylum Bacillota; class Bacilli; order Caryophanales; family Bacillaceae; genus Bacillus; species Bacillus sp. NPDC077027. Next base: position 126,415 of record NZ_JBNNIO010000004.1, read on the forward strand.
AGTCACATTTCATGATAAAAACGAAAGACTCGTCGAAGTATTTTTTAGGAACGGCTGAAGCGACTAAAAAGACACCGCCTCTGACAGCACTTGTGTCTAAATATGTCCGAACAAAGAGCTCGCTGCATTCGTCAAAGTCTTCCTTTGTTTCAGCAAATCTTGTTTGATGAAATAAATTATAGTTAGGATTGGAATCAAACTCATGTCCAGGTTCCACGATAAAGCGCCCAATTTTGGTTGGCACTTGTTCTGATTTAGGATGTCTATCTACCTTCCGTTTGACGATTTTTTTTAGTTCACCGTCTAGAAAATCCTTTAGTTCACTTTGTTCAAATTCTTCTTGATCAAGAGTTTGGTAATGCTTAAATCTTTTATTTGCCTGCTCATCTTTTCCTTCAACTTCAATCACATAAAATGAAAGAAAACGTATTGTAAAATCCAATTAACTGTCACCACTTTTTCTTCGTCAGATATGTTGAGTATAGAAAAAGGAGCGAAACTCGTCAATGAAAGGGGAATGTTTTGTCATTATTTCCCGAGAAATGTTTATTGAAAACACTTGATAATAATTATCATTCTTGATAGAATGATAAAAGAAAAGAAGGAACCGGCAAGTTCCTTCATCTTTAGTAAGTATTAGATTATTTCGTTTCAAATGTTTCGCAGTCTGTATCTGCGTTACGAGTGACATCAGTGATTGTGCTTTTACCAATTTTAATGGTAGAAGCTGTACAGCTGTTCTCAGCCCAAAAACGGCAAGAGTTCACTTCACAAAGTACGTTTTGTGCCATAGGATTTCACCTCCGTTTTTCATATGAAGAATGAAGCAAGCTACCACTTGTATTCATTCAATTTAGTAGTCTCTTATTGCTAAGAGGCTGTTTGTTGTGCACATGCTTATCATACCACCTACCCTGAAAATATACAATTTAAACTTTTTAAGAGCGAGAGACGTATTTCTCGCTCTTTTTTGTTTGTCAAAAATAGTTGAATGCAAGGTTGCAGGTTCTCTCTCTTTTACATATGAATAGAGTAGATTCTAAAACCTGATGTCGGACAAAGTATGGAGAGATGTACTTGTTTTCTATAAATAAGAGGTTTTAAATCAAAATATTCATAGAGAGATGAGGGGAGAAGATGAAGGCAGTCATTCTCTGCGGAGGAAAGGGAACGAGAATGAGTGAGGTCACACAAGCGCTTCCTAAACCACTTGCTATGATTGGTAATCGGCCAATACTTTGGCACATTATGAAAATCTATCAGTATTACGGAGTAGACGAATTTATTCTACTGCTTGGATATAAAGGAGAAAAGATTAAAGAATATTTTCTGAATTATGATTGGCGGAATCATGATATGAAGCTTGACATGTCCAGCGGGGAGATGCAGCTTTTAGGGAAATCTGAGAATTGGAAGATCACGTTTTTAAATACAGGAGAGCACACGATGACTGGCGCACGGCTGAGGCAGGCAAAGGATTCTATTGGTGATGAGACGTTTATGATGACCTATGGCGATGGTCTTGCAAACATCAATATGTTTCATTTGCTCAAGCGACATCAAGACATCGGAGCGACTGCCACTGTGACAGGTATTGAAAAGATGTCACAGTACGGAACATTGAAGGTGTATAACGGGATGGCAGAATCTTTCTCTGAAAAGACGGAAAGTATTGGGATGATCAATGGAGGTTTTTTTGTTTTGTCTCCAAAGGTTTTTGATTATTTAACAGGTGATGAGGCGTGTGTGTTTGAGGAAAAACCCTTGCAACAGTTAGCAAAAGATGGTGAGCTTGCTGTTTATCATCATCATGGCTTTTGGACAGCGATTGACACGTATAAAAATTTAAAAGAAGTCAATGAGATGTGGGAGCAAGGAAAACAACCATGGAAGGTCTGGTGACGGAATGAGCGGATTTTGGAATGGTAAAAACGTTTTTGTAACAGGCTGTACGGGCTTACTTGGAAGTTATTTGGTGAAAGAGCTAGTGGATCAAGGGGCGAACGTGACAGGACTTGTACGTGATCAAGTGCCAAGGTCGAATTTGTATCAAGGTAGTCAATTTCAAAAAATAAATGTGGTGCACGGCTCACTAGAGGATATGCGGGTGATTGAACGCGCTCTAGGAGAGTATGAAATAGATACGGTGTTTCATTTAGCTGCACAGGCAATTGTAGGTGTAGCCAATCGCCATCCAATTTCGACGTTTGAGGCAAATATATTAGGTACGTGGAATGTTCTTGAGGCATGTAGACAGCATCCGTTGATTAAACGTGTGATCGTTGCATCAAGTGATAAGGCGTATGGAGATCAGGAGCAGCTGCCATATGATGAAAATATGCCACTTAACGGAAAACATCCGTACGATGTATCCAAAAGCTGTGCTGATTTGATTGCGCACACGTACTATAACACGTATGGACTTCCTGTTTGTATCACGAGGTGTGGCAACTTGTATGGGGGCGGTGATCTGAATTTTAACCGTATTATCCCACAAACCATTCAGCTTGTTTTAGAAGGTGAAGCACCTGAAATCAGAAGTGATGGGACGTTTATCCGTGATTATTTTTATATTGAAGATGCCGTAAAGGCGTATTTGCTGTTAGCTGAAAAGATGGAAGAGAAAGGGCTGATGGGTGAAGCCTTTAACTTTAGCAATGAGATCCAGCTTACGGTTCTTGAGCTCGTAGATAAGATTTTGAAGGCAATGGGAAGTGAGCTAAAGCCACGGATTTTAAATCAAGGAACACATGAGATTAAGCATCAATATTTATCAGCGGAAAAAGCAAGGAAACGACTCGATTGGAAGCCGGTGTATTCTATTGACGAGGGGTTAGAAAGGACAATTGAATGGTATCGAGAATTTCTTAAAAAGTAGAGGTGCAAAAGGCGGATGAACAGCATATTTTGTACGGTTCTATCAAGTGGAAGGCTGTATCAGGCGATTGCGTTTTTTTTATCATTAAAGCAAGTTGAAAAAGATGCTGTCATCATGACGCTCTGTATGGATGATGCGGCATTTGAACTACTAAACAAAATGAATTTTCCTCACGTTGAGCTTATTCATGTCAGTCAGCTTGAAACCCCTGAGCTGTTGCAAATAAAACAAGAACGCGACGATGCAGAGTATTGCTGGACGATGAAGCCAGTTTGGATTGAATGGTTATTTGAAAAGCATCGAGCAAGTGAGGTCACTTATTTGGATGCTGATCTGTTCTTTTATGAAAGCCCAATAGTTGTATTTCGACATCAGCCAACCGCTTCGGTTCTCATATCAAGAGGAGACATTGTGATCCCGAGCTTTGATCAAGAAGAAATTAGGATGTTACAGAAACTACTCGGAAGCTATAATTCTGGCTTCATTCATTTTAAAGGGGATGAGGCTGGAAGAGAATGTTTAAATTGGTGGAAGCAAGAGTGTGTCAAAGAGTGTAAAAATGCTCCAGGTGAGGGGAAATTCGGAGATCAAGGCTATCTTGATTATATGCCACAGCTTTTTAAAGGTGTGGAAGATATTCAAACAAAAGGTGTTAATATTGGACACTGGAATTATGGACAGTATACGTTTTCTGAAAAGAATGGACGCATTGTACTTGATAATGTATATCCACTAATTTGTTATCATTTCAGTGGTTTTCGTATCGTGAATCAGGATGAAATACACCAGATCCATGAAAAAGGGCGAACGGATCTTCCGTTTATACAAGAAGGATACAAACAGGTGATTCGTCATGTCATTGAGGCAGTAGAACAGACTGATCCAGCATTTGATGGTTATGCAAAAATGGAGGGGGATGGCGCATGAACAATCAACCAAAAGTAAGCGTCATTATTCCAAGCTACAATGCAAAGGAGCGCTTAGCGAAAAGCCTGCTTTCATTAGAGCTACAAGAAACGAATGTCACGTTTGAAGTCATTGTTGCAGATAACGGTTCTACCGATGGAACAATGGAAATGCTTGAAGAGTTAAACATGGCATTCCCATTCAAAAAAGTCCGCGTTCCTGTGAATCAAGGAATTGCTAAAGGACGAAATCGTGCCATTGTGGAGGCTGAGGGAGAACTACTGATTTTTCATGATAGTGATATGATTGCAGAACCGCAATTTATCCAAAAGCATGCAGATGCTCATGGCGAAAGCGATGATATCGTGATATGTGGTGTATGTTGGAAGCGAATCTATAGTCATTTTTATACCAAATTTGATTCAGACCATATGAATCGGATGAAACAGCAGGGACTCTATCATCAAAAATTGAAGGATTATGAGCCACTTTTAGCAGTGGAAGATATTAAAAATGGTTCGTTTTTAGAAAAAAGTTTTGATTTACAGTCAGATTTTATTGAAACATTGAAAGAGATTTTAACCGCATATGGCCATGATCTTAGTCGGTATGAATTGCCTTGGCGTTTTTTTATCACAAATCATTCTTCTGTCAAACGGAAGCATGTGATGGAGCTTGGGATGTTTGATGAAAACATTGTACGGTATGGATTTGAGGATTATGATCTAGGGATTCGTCTACATCAGCGAGGGCTGTCGTTTAAGCTGCGAGAGGATATCTTAAGTGTTCACCAAGAGCATCCAAGTAATTTAACTTCTTTTGAGGATATCAAATATAACATCATGTACATGTGTGAAAAATACAATCATATTGATGCCATTGATGTACACCTTGCGTTCTCAGGACCATTTACTCATACGGTGACAAATGATATTGTTGCAGAAATTCGCAAGTTACGTGGAAATTCAGAATATGATGGTTTGCTTTTGTATTTTTTAGAATTGCTTCACCTCGTGACCGAACGAAATGTAGGGATGATACGTGACAATAGAGAGCGTTTTTCTGCTGGAAAATTCCCATTAGCAAAGCTTGCAAAGGTGGCTGGAAAAGCAAGACAGGAGTATGGCTGTGCAGTATTTCTTGAGGCTGTTCAGGGATTAAGCAAAGAATTGTTGAACGTTGATTTTTTTAAAGCGGATGTGGTGTAGATGACGACTTATCACTTTACAACCATTGTGTCTAATACTCATGTGTTTAAGCTACTTGCAATGATCCATTCACTTGAACAAGTTTGTCGCTCTTTTCGTTTATCTGTTCTATGTGCTGATGAACTGGCTTTTCAAATATTGGGTGAGTTCAAAAATCCGTCCGTTCAATATGAGCAGGTATCATATGTAGAAGATGATGAGTTGCTGGAAGCTAAAAATAATCGCACGTTTCATGAGTATTGCTGGACATTAAAGCCTGTATTTTTATTAAAAGTGCTTGAAAGTTCTGATGCAGATTATCTAGCTCATTTAGATACTGATTTGTATTTTTATCATGATCCAAAGGTGATATTTGCTGAGAATCCACTAGCTCACTTGTTCTTGACGGATCATCATAATTCTGAGCGGTTTTATCACTATTACGATCTGTCTGGACAATTTAATACCGGCTTTGTTGGGTGCCGAAATACGGACATTGCCAAAAAGGCGGTAGCTGAGTGGCGAGATAACTGTATTGCTCGTTGTACAGTCGAAATGGATAAAGAAAAAATGACGTATGGCGATCAGCGTTATGTAGAAAGATGGGTTGAGAATTTTGAGGGTGTCCATATTATCCATTCACCAGGAGCCAATGCCGCTCTTTGGAATATTGAAAACTATGATATCACCTTACAGGATGGAGAGATTTATCTTCAAACACACCCACTGCTTTTTTATCATTTCTCTGGTTTTACGATCATTGATGAAACAACTTTTAACTTCAACTGGTATTTTTATATGGAGGATCAGAAACTAATTGATCATGTATACATCCCATATGCCAAGTTAATCGCAATGATTGTCAAACGTGTACAGCGTATTTTTCCAGAATTTAAACAAGGTTTTATTCCAAAAAAGTATGTGCCTGATACTCATTTTTATGAAGTGTAAGAAAACCGCTCATTTGAGCGGTTTTCTCTTTAATAACTGTTCCAACGAGTGACCGTTTGATCACTTGGGAGAAAGACAGCTAGGAGACCTAAAATCGGTAGAAGAGCAGCTCCAAACATCGTGGGTGTCAATCCAAAGGCATCAATAAAAGAGCCGAGTGCGACTGAACCAATTGCACCCATCCCGAAAGCGAGTCCAACGGTTAAACCTGACATTGTGCCAATTTTCCCGGGAAATAGTTCTTGTGCGTAAACAACTGTTACAGAAAAACTAGACATTAAGATGATTCCTATGAGTCCAAGAAGGACATATGCAAGAATTGGTCCAGCAAAAGGGAGAATAAGTGCAAATGGAAATGATGCAAGCAATGAAGTAAGGATGACATTCTTCTTGCCAAATCTGTCTGCAAGTGGACCACCTAAAAATGTCCCGACCGCACCTAGAATTAAAAATAAAAAGATATAGGTTTGTGATTCTTTAATCGTCAGCCCATATTTTTCAATGGCGTAAAACGCATAGAAATTCGAAATGGCATTGCCGTACCATGAACGTGCAAAAATGAGAAATACAATAATTCCAAGTGCTGTAAGAGCAGGTTTGCGATAGGCGGCAGGTCTAGTAGAGGTCGAGCCGCTCTTTTTATCCTGTGCTTTAACGATTTGTAATTTCTCTGCATACCATTTGGCAATGTATAAGAGGAAGCAGACAGCAACACCCCCAACAATCGTAAACCATGCAACACCTGATTGACCGAGTGGTACGAGCATTAAAGCGGCAATCAGTGGAGCAAAGGCTTGACCAGTATTGCCTCCAACCTGATAAATCGATTGGGCGAGTCCTCTTCTAGGACCAGCAGCCATATTCGCCACACGAGAACCTTCAGGATGAAAAATAGCAGATCCGAGTCCGATAAATAGAACGCAAAGCAAAATCATGCCAAAGGATGGTGCAAATGCAAGTCCATAGATGCCTATTGCACTTAAGAATAAAGCAATAGGAAGTGCATAAGGCATTGGACGTTTGTCTGTGTACCATCCAATCGCAGGTTGCATGACAGAGGAAACCATGTTTAAAGTGAAGGCAATAAAGCCTAACTGTGTAAAGGTCAGCCCCATTGAACGTTCTAAAATTGGAAACATCGCAGGAATAACTGCTTGTAGCGTATCGTTTAACATGTGACATATGCCAATAATCAATAAAATCGGATAAACTGTTTGCCCTGTTACGGATTTCTGGCGTTTATCCTTTGCTTCGACAGCGATACTCAATGAGACACCCTCCTTTAATTAAATGTTGTCATTTGACATTACTCTCATTTTATTCATAAGGTGAACAATGAATCAATAGGTATTCATAAATATCATGGAATAAAAACAGACACATTCCTTGCTAAATGAATGTGTCTGTTGATCCTATTATTGATAGAATGACGCAATAACTGGTTTCATTTTTTGAACGACAAGTCCGCTGCCGCCTCTGTCTTTTACGTCTTCAATCATACCGACTAATAAGTAATCTTCTTTTTTCGGATTGAATGCAAGTAAAAATCCATTTTCAGTTCCATCGGTTGCACCTTGTTTGCTTTTTAGTTCCGCAGTTCCTGTTTTTGCTGCAATGTCAGCTCCATTTATATTTAAAGAATGTGCAGTTCCATTCGGATTCGTCACTACTTGAACTAGGGCGTTTTTCACAGTATCAGCCGACGATTTTTTGATGATTTGCTTCGCTTCTGTTGTTTTTTGATCTTCCAATAGTTTTGGATAAACCAATTTGCCTCCTGAGGCAAAAGGGGAGTAAGCAAATGCTTGTTCAATTGGCGACATGAGCAATTCGCCCTGTCCGTAACCAGAATCGGCAAGTAAAATATCGGAGGTAATGCCATGATTTGATACCTGTGCTGTTTTCATGGTAAACGGCATGTTTAACTCTTCTCCAAAGCCGAATTTCTTCACTTCTTTTTCATACGCTGATTTTCCGATTTCAAGTGCTTCTTGGCCAAAATAAATATTGTCTGAGTAGACGAGCGCATCGACCATGTTGACAGTTTCTTTTTCGTGTACCCTCGTAATGCTATAATTCCCCCAAGATGAATCTTTCTGCCACTTTAATCCATTGATTGTGCGCACTTTATTAGGCTTGGTTACACCTGTTTCAAGTCCAATTGCGGCCGTCACTGTTTTAAATGTTGATCCGGGTGCATATCTGCTTGCATAACGTGCTTGGAAGGGCAAATTAGGATTTTCACTATACGATTTGTATTGCTTAGGCGTGATCCCATTTGTCATTAAATTCACATCATAGGAAGGTGTGCTGACAAGTGCTAGTAAATCTCCTGTTTTTGGGCTCAAAATGGTGACAGAACCTTTTTCATCTTTTAGCTGTTGATAGGCTTTCTTTTGCAAAGAGGCGTCAATTGTTAGCTTGATGGTTTTGCCGTCATTCCTCGCTGTTTTCTTTAAGGTTTGTTCAATTCCTGTTTCATCGTGAACAATGATGATGCTTCCACCATCTCGCCCTCTTAGCTCCTTGTCATACGTGAATTCTAGTCCTGTTTTTCCGATGATTTGATCGGCTTGTAGCGACGGGTTTCTTTTAATGTCATCGGCATTTGCTTTACCGACATAACCAGTTAATTGTGCGGCCGCTTCATTGTACGGATAATAGCGCATTTCCTTTGTTTGATAGGTCACGCCGCTCACATTACTTGGAATTTTGATCTGATCACGCATGACTTTAAGCGGTACAAACACGTCATCAGTCACCCATTTTTTGTTTAATAGATCATTAATTGAATCTTCGTCTAGGTCAAACGCTTGGCTGATTTTTTTGATATTGCTTGTTTTTTCCTCACCAGTGCCAAGCTTACTAGGAATGATTCCGAGCTCGCTTCCCTCGATGGTTTCTGCAATTGCCTGGTCGTTTCGATCGACAATGTTACCACGAACAGCAGGGTCTGTTTTGACTTTGAGTGTATCTCCCTTTTCCATTTGCGGAAAGATGAGATTTGGTTTCCATTCAACCTTCCATTGATCATTTTCTTCGGAGATGAGACCTTGATAGGATTGTTTTGATAATTTTCCAAGTGATGTCGTCAAGGTCATATCGTAGGTGAATGTATACTGATTTGATTTCTCTTGTTTTTCAACTTTCACATTTGATACGTTGATGTCCGTAGCACCGATTCCATTAAAAATGTTGTTATATTTCTCGGTTAGTTGTTTTTTTGTGAAATCATTTGTTTTTAATGAAGAGGCAGTCACGTTGTCTGCTAGTTTCGTATAGGACTTCTTCTCAATGTTCTGTGTAAATGACTTGACTGCATTGAGTGCACCCTTATCATTTGAAAAAATGGCGTCTTTAAAGATAAATAGAACGATAGCTGTCAGTACGGCAAATAAAAGAGGTAAGATGACTTTCTTTTGTTTGAGTAATGACTTACGTTGGCTTGTGTACAAGCAAAACACCTCAATTTGTATTAGATATCATATATTTTACAGTTTTCGAACGTGCTTTGTATAGTTTCTTTCCAACAGACAGCCTCGTTCTTCTCCCAAAACAGATCAAGAAAATCTGCATAGAATCATTCTTTTCTCCTAGTTTTTTGAAAAGGATATGCCTTTATTTCATCGAATGTTAAAAAATTAGAGAAAATTTTATTAAGCGTTTACACAATGGGGGGATTCTTATCGCTTACAACAAAGTGAAATTGACGGGATTACTGCTTGGACCTATGCTATTTTTCATGACGATGCTTCTCATACCAGAAGCAGAATTAGATCATGCACCAAAAGTGGTGCTTGGCATTACCGCTTGGACGGCGACATGGTGGGTCACAGAAGCACTACCTATACCAGTATCATCTCTTTTGCCCATTATTTTACTCCCGACACTTGGCGGTCTTGATATGGAACAAACGGCAAGGTCGTACGGAGATCCGATTGTCTTTATGTATATGGGTGGCTTCATGATTGCGATTGCGATTGAAAAATGGAATCTCCATAGAAGGATGGCCTTACATATTCTGAGGGTCATTGGTACGAGAAGTCACCGAATTGTACTAGGGATCATGATTTCGACCGCTTTTTTATCTATGTGGATATCTAATGCGGCCACTGCACTGATGATGCTACCAGTTGCACTTGCTGTGATCAAACAAGTAAAGGAGAATCAAATTTTAACCGGTGAGTCACTTGATCGGTTCAGCAAAAGTATTTTGCTCTCTGTTGCATATGCTGCGTCAATTGGTGGATTGGCAACGCTAGTCGGCTCTGTGCCAAATGCAGTGTTCGCCGCAATGTCAAAAAAACTATTAGACCGAGAAATCATGTTTTTTGAGTGGTTTTTATTCGGATTTCCTGTCGCTGTGATTTTGCTGATTTCACTATACTTCTACTTAACAAAGGTTCAATTTAAAGTGGAACACACGAGTGACATCGAGCCTGAATTTATCAAAAAGGATATGCAGCAGCTCGGAAAAATGAAACGAGAGGAAAAATGGGTGTTTACTGTTTTTTCGATGACCGCATTTTTGTGGATTTTTAAAGCCTTTCTATTTGGGCATTTTCAAGTATCCGATACATCGATTGCCATCTTTGGGGCAATGCTTTTGTTCCTCATCCCAGCTTCGTCTGGCGAGAGAATATTAGAGTGGAACGACATGAAACAATTGCCTTGGGGGCTTTTGCTGTTATTTGGCGGAGGGCTTTCCCTTGCGACCGGTTTTTCTGAAACAGATTTAACGGGCTGGATTGGTCAAAATCTTCAACACTTGCAAGGATTCTCTTACTTTATGATTTTGCTGATGTTAACGGGGGCTATTTTGTTTATGACTGAAATTATGTCTAATACTGCTGTCGCCAACATGATGATTCCGATTACGGTAGGCTTGGGGCTTGCCGTCGGTGTTGAGCCATATGGATTGATGGCTGCCGCTGCGCTTGCGTCTTCCTGTGCATTCATGCTACCGATTTCAACTCCGCCTAATGCGGCTGTATTTAGCGCAGATGTGTTAAAGATTTCGGATATGATCAAGGCAGGATTTTGGTTGAATGTCATCAGTATTGTGATTATTGTTCTCGCTGTTTTCTTTTGGCTACCTATTGTTTTAAACTGAATATGAAAATGAGTGAACGAAATTTACTCCGGCTTAGAACGAATGGAGACAATGGGGGATGAGGACTCCTTCGTTTTTGGCTTGGGCTTTTTTTGTTTTTCTTTTTTTGGCATATAGTAGGTCGCGCCAATATTGAGCCTGCCTTGTAGCTGATCAATAGATAATTCTCCGAATTCCACATGATAGTCAATCTTGTCAACATGAAGTGAGTCAATATGTATATGGGTATCTTCAGAAACCGGTGCGCTACATTTCTTTTCTAGTGCTGCTATTCTTTTTTCGATTGCAGCGAGTTTTTTGGCATCATCACGTCCAATTTTTTGGAAGAGTGATTGAATCATTTTTTTCAAGTACACCACGACCTTTTCTTACTCCTTCTTTTATTCTATGGAAAAGCTATCGGAAATATACTGTATAGATGACCATGAAAGGAGAGAAGGGTATGCTTCCAACACGAATCAACATCGCTTATGTGAAAAATAACTCCTTTGGTACTGGATCGACCATGACATTCGGTTCTACTGTTGTGAAAAACAGATGCTGTACAGTAAAAAGAAACAGTGGCTTTGGCGAGCAAAATGCAGATGGTGTGGTCACACTCCTCCCGATTGAAACCATTGATGATCGCGATCAAGTGGACGCTGTCAGTATTAAAATTAATCATCTATTATAATGGCGGTTGCCTTTCCTTCATCCTTTTGCATACGAATGTAAAGAACACCATCTTTAAATGCCGCATTCATTTTCCCGAGGACGATGTCTGGTAGACGAATTTTCTTTTCGAAGTTTCCGTATTTGCCTTGCTTTTGCCTGAAGTCTTGCTCATTAAAAAAAGAAATGCGTTGCCCTTTGATGACCAAATATTCTCCGTATGATAACACCTGTACATCCTCTTTCCGGTAACCAGGCAAATAAATTAAATATTGAAATTCCGAAGCGGTTTCGACAATGTCCATCATGGGAAAGGAGTCGGCACCTCTATGATCTTGTTGAGTAAAAGCAAATGGAGATTGTCCATTTGTCATAAAAGGCGATCTTTGTTCATCGTCAAAGATCATTTTCCAGAAATCATCACCATGCATTTGTTGGGCAATATCCATCCACTGTTTCATTTTTTCGAAGTCCATTTGAAGGCCTCCCGTTTTAACATACTTGATTGGTGCTGGCATATAACTATAAAAAGGAGGTTTATCTGTGGTTCAACCAACTCCGTATATCAATATTAATATTTTCATGTTGAAAATTAATTCCTTTGAAAATGCTTCGGCGGTCAATGTCGGGCAAAATTTATTAGCAGAATGGCATAACTCAGACAAAAAAAACCAAGGATACGGGCAGAATTTTGGAGATGGAAGCGGCTTTGTCGGAACGAAAAGTCATGTTGATGATAGAGATCAAGTGGATTCGCCTGCATCTTTTACACCAGCAACGAACAAACCAACTCAAAGGAAGTGATCTCATGTTATTTTCGCCCTCTGTCGTCAATGTCGGTGCTTTTAAAGTCAATGCAATGGATCGAGGGGCTTCACTGACACTTGGTCCATATCAGCAAGTCGATTATTTTTTATCGATGAAATTAAATCAGGGATTCGGTGAAGACAATGGGGATTGCTCCCCGCTTGTAATTCCGATTTCAAGTGTTTTAGATCCCGATTTAAACGACTCCAACTCAGCTAAAAACAGTATTATTTAATGAAAAAAAGACTAGGGGAAATGTCCTCTAGTCTCTTTTTAATGGTTCGCATCATTTAGATGGCTTTTACGTCTTGCATATGTGAAATAAACAACTACACCTATTGCAATCCAAATGAGGAACGCTATTTGGGTCATTGGCTGAAGCGTTGTTGCCAGTTTGATGCAAATTATTGCGCTAATGATAGGAAGTACTGGGACAAACGGTACTCTAAAAGCCGCTTTAATGTGCGGGTACTTCTTTCTTAACACGATGACAGAAATGGAGATGACCGTAAATGCGGCAAGTGTACCAATACTCACTAAGTTTGCAAGTGTTGACAGATTCACAAAACCAACAATACACGTCGCAATGAGTCCAGTGATCCAGGTGTTTGCAAATGGTGTTTTTGATTTTGGGTGAACCTTTGAAAAGATCCTTGGCATCAGCCCATCATGACTCATCGCAAAGGTTAAGCGTACTTGTGCGTAGACAAGTGCGATAAGTACAGTTGTAATACCAACTATTGCTCCTGCTGAAATAATACCAGCCACACCATTTAAGCCAACGACTTGCAGGGCATAAGCAACAGGATCACTTACATTTAGCTTCGTGTAATGAACCATTCCTGTTAGTACAAAGGAAACGCCGATGTACAAAATCGTACAAACACCAAGAGCAGTAATGATGCCAACTGGCATTGCTTTTTGAGGATTTTTCACTTCTTCAGAAGCGTTCGCAATGGCATCAAACCCAAGATACGCAAAAAACACGGTTGCTGCTCCAGCGATAACTCCATCAATGCCCATTGGCATAAACGGCGTCCAATTTTCCGGTTTCACATAAGCGATACCTGAAATGATAAAGAGAAGGACGATGGCAATTTTCAAAAGAACGATGATGTTGTTAAGGCGTGTACTTTCTTTCACACCTCTCGACACAATAAATGTAATCAGCAAAATAATGAGTGCCCCTGGTAAATTGAACATGGCACCATCAGCAGCTCCTGGTGCTGCCGATAAGGCTTTTGGAATATGAAGCCCAAATCCGCTGAGTAGCGATTGAAAATAAGATGACCATCCGCTTGCAACAGCTGAAAGTGCCACGACATACTCAAGCATCAAATCCCAGCCCATTAAAAAGGCAAGGAATTCACCAAGCGTTGCATAAGAGTAGGTGTAGACACTGCCTGAAACCGGAATAGACGATGAAAATTCAGCATAACAAAAAGCAGCGAGTGCACATGCGATTGCGGCGAGAATGAAAGATATAATAATCGCAGGCCCTGCATCTTTTGCAGCAGCAACCCCTGTTATGACAAAGATACCTGTCCCGACCACACAGCCGATCCCAAGTAATATTAGGTCAATCGTATTAAGTGAGCGACTGAGTCGGTTCGTTTGGCTTTCAAGCATGAGCTGGTCAAGGGACTTTTTTCGAAATAAAGAACTCATGAAGACCTCCTAATGGATAAAGCTTTTCTTAAGATGAGTGTTAGTATATGCGTAATTAATGATTTAGTCAATTGCTTGAACGATGCTTTAAATCACTAAAGTTTTAAAGGATATTGTCATGTAAAAGAAGAAAAGACCCCGTAAGGTCTCATTTCTCTTGATCTTTGAAAAATTCACCATTATGAATGACGCTAGGATGCGTCGGGTAGTGTTGTTCGGATTGCACATGATGCTTTTTCGCTTGGTCTAAGTTTCCAAGCTGCCAGTAGCAGTAGCACAATTGGAGGTGCGGATACCAAGTGGTATATTGGGTTAACGTAAATGCTGTATCATTTACGGGTACAGAAAGTGCAAGCTGATACCAGAAGATCGCTGCTTCATGTTTGCTTTTTTCTTTGAAATAATCACCAAGACGGCAGCAAAATTCAGGGCGTGGTTGGTCAAACAAAAATGATCTTAAAAGTGATTGCATTGCGCCCTCTTTGTAATCGACAGCCAAATAACAGTCAGCTAAATATTGACAGGCTCTAATCTCATCTTCGATCCAGCATTGCTTTGTCGCTAAGAACTCATTGTAAAAACGGATTGCTCTTAAATGTTGACCGTGATCCTTTAATTCATTTGCAAAATAAAAAAGGTCACGTGGCGTCATCTCTTCATTTCGTTCGAGCATGCTTTCATAAATACGAAGATTTCGTCCTGGCTCGGAAGGGGTCGTTTTCTTTCTTTTTTGGTGAGTGACGGCAATGTCCACAGGTATGATGTGTCCATATACATGAAGATATTCATGAACCGCCCCATGCCACTGAAAGTCTCGCTCACGCTTCACTAGTCGATTTCTTCTATATTTAAAGTTCACATTCCCTTCGGCATCAAAGCCAACATGATAAAACATCGACACTGCATCAATTGTTGTATTGAGCGTTTGTTTGAGTTGAATGAATTTTTCTTGATCTTCTTTGAGAAATACATCATCTGCATCCATCCATAAAATATACTCTTTCGTTGCATGAGAGAATGCGAAATTCCGAGCTTTGGCGAAATGATTGACCCACTCAAAGTCGATTACATGCTCTGTATATTTTTGAGCAATCGCTTTCGTTTGATCGGTTGAGCCTGTATCCACAATAATGATCTCATCTGCAATATCTTGAATGGAGGACAGGCAATCGTCCAACACTTCCTCTTCATTTTTGACAATCATACATACGCTGATACTGATCATCGTTTGATCACCTCTTTTTAGTGTATAAACACTTGAATGGAAACATTCTTTTTAAAGAGGTTTTTTTAAAACTAGTTTTCTGCCTGATGCTGATTTAAAATAAGGAAAGAACATAGGTAAGGGCTGATAAAAAATGAGTTTAATGAAAGTAGAAGGATTATTTAAAACTTACGGCGAAAAAACGTTGTTTGATCATATTTCATTTCATATTGAAGCGCAGGAACGAATTGGGTTAATCGGTCCAAATGGTACTGGTAAGTCAACATTGCTTAAGGCGATTGCGGGGCTTGAATCAGTTGAAGCGGGCGAGATAACGAAAGCAGGTACGCTTGACATTGAATTCTTGGAACAAGAGCCTGTGATGGACGGGGATGAAACCGTTCTATCCTATGTCTTTTCTGGAACTGCACCGATGATTCAAACGATGAAAGCATATGAACAGGCACTCCTTGATTTAGAGCTTGATCCCCAAAACGAAATGAAGCAGGAAGCACTGCTGCGCATGCAAAATCGTATGGATCAAGAAAGTGCTTGGGACACTAATTTAGCAGCAAAGACCATTTTGACAAAGCTCGGTGTTCAGGACATTCATCGACCTGTCAAAGCGCTGTCTGGTGGACAGAAAAAGAGAGTAGCCATTGCAAAAAACTTAATTCAACCAGCGGGTTTATTGATATTAGATGAGCCGACCAACCACCTTGATAATGCAACAATTGAATGGCTAGAGGGTTATTTAAGTCAATATCCAGGTGCAGTCATACTTGTAACGCATGATCGGTATTTTCTAAATCGAGTCGCTAACCGTATTTATGAGCTGAATCAAGGTCAGCTTTATACGTATAAAGGCAATTACGAGGTCTTTTTAGAAAAAAGGGCAGAGCGTGAAGAAGAAGCACAGGTAAAAGAAACGAAGCGCCAAAACTTACTTCGTCGTGAACTGGCATGGCTAAGAAGGGGTGCTAAGGCAAGAACAACAAAGCAAAAAGCAAGAATTGGGCGCGTTGAGGATCTGAAAGAACAGAAGGCGCCTGAAGCGAAAGGCGATCTTGATTTTGCTATCGGCTCGCATCGTCTTGGTAAACAGGTGATCGAGGCGGAAGATATCACGATTGCATTTGGTGGCAAAACATTGGTGCAGCAATTCAATGAATTGATTATGCCAGGAGATCGTATTGGCTTGATTGGGCCGAATGGTGTTGGAAAAACCACATTGCTCAATTGTCTTGCGGGCAAGATTGAACCAGCATTCGGTCATTTGACGATTGGACAAACGGTGAGAATCGGCTATTACACTCAGGATCATCGGGAAATGAACGATGAATTAAAAATGATTGACTATATAAAAGATACAGCTGAAATTGTCAAAACTGTTGATGGTGCAGTTGTGACTGCCGAGCAAATGCTAGAGCGGTTCTTATTCCCAAGGTCCATGCAAAGAACACTGATCCGCAAGCTATCAGGTGGAGAGAGACGCCGGCTTTATTTATTAAAGGTGCTCATGGAAGAGCCGAATGTGCTTTTCTTAGATGAACCGACAAATGATTTGGATACAGAAACCTTAAGTGTACTTGAAGATTATTTAGAACAGTTCCCAGGTGTTGTGATTACCGTATCGCATGATCGTTATTTCTTAGATCGTGTGGTTGATCGCTTGCTTGTGTTTGAAGGTGATGGACAAGTTTCTCATTTCCAAGGAGCATACAGCGATTATATCGAGCAGGAAAAGCATCAGAAAAAGGAAGAGGCAAAGCCTGTGGCGATAGAGCAAGTATCTGCGCCTAAAAAAAGAAAAAAATTATCGTATAAAGACCAGCTTGAATGGGATGGAATTGAAGATCGTATTTCAGCCCTAGAAGAGGAACACAGTCAGCTAGAATCACGTATAGCGGAAGCAGGAAGTGATTTTGGAGAAATTCAAGAACTAATGGAAAAGCAAACGGCAGTTAGTACAGCGCTTGAACAAGCGATGGAACGTTGGACAGAGCTATCCATGATCATTGAAGGATTAGAGAAAGAATGATGCAAGGCTGTAGACAAACGTTTTCAACATGATCGTTTGTCTACAGTTTTTTTATCTTTGTTTTTGATAAGTGAGCTTGGCAACGGCATCACGTAGGTGGATGGATTCCTCGTTTCGGGATTCGATTAGAGAGCCAGACCCGAGAATTCATGGTACACCGACTTGTTCAAGATCGACTGTTCTACGTTTTGGAAATCGGGCATTCTTTTTTTGGGGGAAATCATGATTTAACATCAAGTGCATAAAGGAAAAGCTTGTTTTACTTTTAGGTAGGAAGCATTTGATGGACATCCAACCAGAATACTAAAAAGGAAAAGCCTTAGTTCTCAACAAATGAGTTCTAAGGCTTTTTTGTTTATAGTACTTTTGTTGTCCAAGATTCACAATTCCATGTGTCTGTTGCGATATCTTGATAAAATTCTGGTTCATGGGATATGAGTAACACGCTACCTTTATATTCTTTGAGGGCACGCTTTAATTCTTCTTTTGCATCTACGTCTAAATGGTTTGTTGGCTCGTCAAGGATAAGAAGGTTGGTTTCTTGGTTAATGAGCTTACAGAGACGTACCTTTGCTTTTTCGCCACCACTTAGGACAGAGACACGGCTTTCAATGTGTTTTGTCGTCAGACCACATTTCGCAAGTGCTGCTCTGACTTCATATTGCGTGTAGGAAGGGAACGTATCCCATACTTCTTCAATGCAGGTATTGCTATTTTTCTCTTTTACTTCCTGTTCAAAATAGCCGATATGCTGAAATTCACCACGCTCTACATGACCAGATATTGGCGTAATTTCTCCAAGCAAACTTTTTAATAAGGTCGTCTTACCAATTCCATTTGCACCATAAAGAGCAATCTTTTGGCCGCGTTCCATTCGTAGATCCAGTGGACGCGATAATGGTGCGTCATAGCCAATGACAAGATCCTTTGTTTCAAAAATAAGCTTGCTAGATGTTCTCGCTGGCTTGAAATGAAATTCAGGTTTTGGCTTTTCAGCAGCCAATTCAATCATGTCCATTTTATCGAGCTTTTTCTGGCGGGACATCGCCATATTCCTTGTGCTAACACGCGCTTTGTTACGTGCCACGAAGTCCTTTAGTTCAGCCACTTCTTGTTGCTGACGTTTATAAGCGGATTCGAGCTGTTGCTTTTTCACTTCGTATACTTGCTTAAATTGATCATAGTCGCCAACGTAACGAGTCAGCTCTTGATTTTCCACATGGTAAATCAAGTTGATGACACTGTTTAAGAACGGAATGTCATGTGAGATCAGAATAAACGCATTTTCGTATTCCTGTAAATAACGCTTCAGCCATGCAATATGCTGTTCGTCTAAGTAGTTGGTCGGCTCATCCAAAAGAAGGATTTCGGGCTTTTCAAGCAATAGCTTAGCAAGCAGAACCTTCGTCCGTTGCCCACCGCTTAGCTCTGTTACATCTCGGTCAAGTCCAAGATCTGCTAGACCAAGACCTCTTGCAATCTCTTCTACCTTAGAATCAATGACATAAAAATCATTGTTAGTTAAAGCATCCTGAATGATTCCAACTTCCTCAAGCAACTTTTCTAGCTCATCTGGGTCAGCGTCACCCATCTTGCCGTAAATATCGTTCATTTCCGCTTCCATTGAAAATAGGTAATGAAAGGCATCCTGAAGGGCTTCACGGATGGTTTTCCCTTTTTCTAGGACCGTATGCTGATCAAGGTAGCCAACACGGACATTTTTTGCCCATTCGACTTTTCCTGCATCAGGTTCAAGCTTACCAGTAATAATATTCATAAACGTCGACTTACCTTCACCATTGGCTCCGATCAAACCGACATGCTCGCCCTTTAGTAAGCGGAAAGAGACTTCGTGAAAAATGGCTCTATCTCCGAAGCCATGGCTTAAATCTTTAACAGATAATATCATGTTTTCACACCTCAAATAGATTCAAAACGGCTAATGCCTCTCATGATTATATCGAACTGTTCGTCAGGATAAAAGCATCAAAAGAAAAATTGCGTTTCAAAGCTGATTTTGAGATACTTGGGAGTAGACTGAATGAGAATAAAGGAGAACGACATGAAGGAAACTTGGGCATTTTTCAATCAAGCAAAGCCATTTATTAAGGAAAACTTTGAAGCATCAGGCTTTGAGAAGCCAACAACAGTACAAGAGAAAACAGTAGAATGGATCATGAATAAACGAGATGTCGTTGCAGAGTCACCGACAGGGACTGGGAAAACACTTGCTTATGTACTGCCGTTATTAAATAACATACAACCTGATATTAAACATCCACAGGTGCTTATTTTGGCACCATCACGAGAGTTAGTGATGCAGATTTTTCAAGTGGTGCAGGACTTTAAACAAGGATCTGATGTAAAAGCCATTTCACTTATCGGCGGAGCGAATATCAAAAAGCAGCAAGAAAAACTAAAAAAGCATCCGCATATCATTGTTGCGACACCAGGACGTGTGCAGGAATTAATCAAGATCAAAAAGCTTAAAATGCATGAAATCAAGACAATTGTTTTAGATGAAGCAGATCAGCTTCTTGTGCCAGAGCATATCAAAACAATTCAAGCGATCATTAAATCGACATTAAAGGAAAGACAGCTTCTTTGTTTTTCAGCGACATTAAAAGAAGAAACCATTCAAATGATGAGAGAGCTTGCTTCTGAACCTGAGGTGCTTAAAATCGGCAGAAGCCAGGAAGAAGCAAAGAAGGTAAAGCATTATTATTTATTATGTGATCAACGTGATAAAGTAAAATTACTGCAAAAACTTTCTCGTTTTGAAGGTATGCAAGCACTCGTCTTTGTCCGTGATATTACGAATTTGAGTATTTATGCCGAAAAGCTTGTGTATCACCATGTTGATCTTGGTGTACTGCATAGTGAAGCGAAAAAGACAGATCGTGCGGTCATGTTACAGTCGTTTGAACAAAGAGAATTCCCACTCTTATTGGCAACAGATATTGCGGCACGAGGAATTGATATTGAGGACTTGCCTTATGTCATTCATGCTGATTTGCCAAACGAAGACGGCTATATCCATCGTTCAGGCAGAACAGGCCGAGCAGGGAAGGAAGGGACTGTCATTAGTCTTGTCACACCACAAGAAGAAACAAGGCTGAAGAAGATAGTGAAGAAGCTGAATGTGACAGTGGAAGAAATCATTTATAAACAAGGACAGCTTCAGCTTGCGATAGATACGAAGTAATCCAAAGCAAAGACCCAAAGTTATACTCTGGGTCTTTTGCTTTGGATTAAATCTTCACAAGTTGTTTCCCAATATTCTCTCCTTTAAATAAGCCGAGGAAAGCATCTGGAATCTTTTCAAAGCCTTCAACAATTGTTTCTTTGTATACGAGTTTGTCTTCTTTTACCCAATGCGCTAAATCCTTCGCTGCTTCTCCAAATCGATCAGCATAATTGCCGACGACAAAGCCTTGCATAAGCGCACTTGTTTTGATGAGTTTTGTTTGGACACGTGGACCGATATCTTCGTTCGCATTACTGACATTATAAGCAGAAATTGCACCACAAACTGGAATCCGTGCGAATTGATTGAGGTGGTTCATGACCGCATCGGAAATTTCTCCGCCAACGTTATCAAAATACACATCGACCCCATTTGGACATGCTTTTTCAATTGCCTCGTTCATGTCTGGGGTTGTTTTATAGTTAATGGTTTCGTCAAAGCCAAGCTCTTTTAAATAAGCGAGTTTATCATCTGAGCCAGCAATTCCTACGACATGTGCTCCTTTGATTTTCGCAATTTGTCCGACAACTGAACCTACAGCGCCTGCTGCACCTGATACGACAACCGTTTCTCCTTCTTTTGGCTGACCGATTGACAGTAAGCCAAAGTAGGCTGTTTGACCAGGCATTCCTAATAGACCTAAATAGTAGGATAGTGGTGCAATTGAGGGATCAATTTTGGTGAGTGAATCAGCACTTGCAGTTGAATATTCCTGCCACCCGAGAAAGCCGAGAACGAAATCACCAGTTTGTAGTTGATCTGATTTCGATTCTATGACTTCTCCAACGACGCCCCCCTTTATCACTTCATTTAGTTTAAAGGGCGCTGTATAAGATTTTGTGTCTTGCATTCTGCCTCTCATATAAGGATCGACGGAGACGTACTTTGTTTGAATAAGGACTTCTCCATCATTTGGAACCGGTATATCGACTGTTGTAAAGTGGAAAACCTCTTTCGTTGGCATACCCTTCGGACGAGATGCCAATTGAATTTGTTGTTGTTTTTGATCACCCATGTAAAATCCTCCCTTTCATTTGATCCTAGGATTACATTAACATGATGCTACTTATCATTCAAAACATACGGTCTTTTATGGACACATACAAAAAAGCAGCCTAAACGGGAGTTCGTCAGACTACTTCTTATGAATGGATACTGTTAAAAACGGCGGAAGTGATACGAACAACTTGTACATGTTCGCATCGCGCTTTTTTAGCAAATATTCGTTGGCATTTTCTATGGAGGCTGTCATCATATCGCAAGTCACAAAAGGAAAAAGAATATTCAAGTATGTGGACAACATGTCTTTAGGGTCTTGTTCAATCGTTTCGAATCCATGCTGTTAAGATGAACATTAGAAATGAAACGGTTCGATGGAGGCATTATCAGGTGACGTCCCTTTGCGGGATATCCTCATGATAATGCCTTTTGTTTTAACAGATTCCGATCTTCTAGTAAGTTTCTATTTTATATAATAGAAACTTACTAGAAGATCGCGGGTTGAATTGCTAATTGAAAATGTAGAAAGAACAAGGAATGGGGCTGTAAAACGAGGTTTTTTAGTTATATGGATACTGTTTTTGCATTGGGAAATAATTATTACATTTTTACTTTTTAAACCAAATACTTATTATGTTACATGTAAAATGAAAGATAAAAAAGTTGGTTATATTGGTTTAAGAAGATATTTTTGTGTGTTTTAAGGTCGGGAAATCTTGAAAACCCCACATTTTTTCAATTAAAAATTAAATTTAATGTTTAGGAAATAAATTTGTTGACAAAACAATAGTAAAATTTTATATTTGGTTGTAAATAAAACGATATGGAAGGAGTTGTTAATTTTGTTCGATCAAAATTGCCTGTTGCGAATCGAGTGTTTATCTCGCAAACAAGTAATGATTGGCTTTGATATGAGGGATTGACATCATGAAATTGAGTCTGGATTTTTACAAGATTCATTTTTCACCCGTAGTATCCAATGAAAAACGAGAAGCGAAAGATAATGAAATGGAGATGTTAAATTGAAAAAAAGAAGATGGAGGAACGGAAGGTGTTGTTGTTTTCCAAGAATATGAGAAAAGCATATTTACTGATTGGGGATCAATAAATATTGAAAGCGTTATCATATCATTCTTGTAGCAATGTTGCTAGACTTGACATGGTTTTTCGAATGAATCCGCTAGTTTTTTTATAGGCGTTTCTTCCGAATGCAAGGCTGATAGATTTTAAAAAAAACCTTTCGAACGATTAGTGATTGCGATTACAAAACAGAGGTGATATTTCCACGAAGGTCAGGACTAAGGGTGTTTATTACACTGTTGCTTGAAAGGGGGTGAAACACAATGTAAAAGGATGAAATAAACCAATCGCCGTATGGTTCAACTAGTTGGCTAATTTGTTCTATGCCTTTCTCTTTCTTATCCCAAATCATGAGAGGCAAGCTACTTTAAAAAACACAACGACCACATCATTCAATTAATTGGTTAAAGTGTCGTTCCAAAAATGGAGAGTTTTCAAGTGAGAGTGAAGGCTCTCCATTTTAAAAAATGAAGACAAATACGTAATCTAGCATAAACATTTTCCATCATATCATACGTTTATTTGATTTAAAACCCTAAAAAGCGAAAAAATACAAAGTTTATTCACATATTAGGAGAAGCTGACTTAAAACATGGCGAAGGAGGTCCCATATGATTAAAAAGGTTTTATACCATGAAAACAGTGTTTTGTATTTGGACAATATGCGTTTGGCGTTCGAGGAACACTATCAGAAGAATACAGATATGTGGTCAAATGATACGTCCTTAACGGAAGCTGCAGCTATCGCACTTTCTGCTTGGCGCTCAAAGCAAAAGGACACACTTCCTTCTGTTTTAGATATAGGCTGTGGTAATGGCAGGGGACTGAGCCGATTAGATAAGCTTTTGGCTTATACCGGTATTGATCTTTATCGACATGAAGGGTGGAGCCAATTAGAAAGAACTGCTGATTTTTCAGTGCGATTTATTCATGGAGATTTTCTGTCATGGGCTTTAGAGCAAGACGATAAGCCGTTGTTTGATCTAATTTTGGACCATGGCTGTTTTCATCACCAGCATCCAGATGACCATGAAACCTACTTACAGCAGGCGGCTTCTGTGTTACGTGAAGGCGGTGTGTTCTCTCTCGTTGTATGGGGAGAAGAGTGGAAGTCTGGTTTGATTGGAGAAGACGGCAGATTTCATTTTTCATTTTCAGATTCACAGATTGGCGAAAAAATATGTACATCAGGCCTTGAGCTTGTCTCTATTCATCAAATCAAGGCGAAGGCAGGGTTAAATCAACATCATGTTATCGCTGTGAAGGTTTAGTGCAAAGGAGGCGGTGAGTTATGACGCCATTTTTCTAGGCGCACATCCCATCCTGAACGGAGACTGCTGAATGGTTATGAAGAGGGGGAGACATATGAACGAGTTTATATCTGAATTGCAATCGGTTATTGACCATTTTACATTTCGGCAGAAAAACTATTTGCTGATAGGACCGGTGAATTTGCCCATCTCCATTGCCAATGAAGAAAAGGTTTTTCAATGGTATGCATTTGCTCCAATAGAAAAAGGCGTTATTCCTACTGTCGAAACAGTTGTACAAATGAGTGTGATGCAGCAGACGTTTTCTTCATGCTTGATGCTCGGTGATTTTGAAAATGAGGTGCCGCCACTAGTGAGAATTCACAGTGTCTGTCAAACAGGTGATGTGTTTGGCTCACTAAAATGTGATTGTGGCCCACAGCTTGCGTCGTCATTGGAGAAAATTGCAGATTACGGCAAGGGAATGCTAGTCTATTTGGCCAACCAAGAGGGGCGCTCTATCGGTCTTTTGGCGAAGGCACTTACTTACAAGCTTCAGGAAATGAAGGTCAATACATTTGAAGCGAACCGCATAATCGGTTGTGGCGATGATGACCGCCATTACGAGGAGGCGGCTGCGGTGCTGAACTTTCTTAACAAAGGAAAGCCGCTTCATCTTTTGACCAACAATCCAGATAAAGTTGATTCTATTATGGCATATGGTATTCCTGTAGTGCGAAGTGATCACACGGTTGAGGCATCTGAATACAATGAAGCCTATTTAAAAGCCAAAGTTGCTTCTGGACATATGGTGGATGAAAAAAAGTTAATCAATCAATAGCAGATTTTGAGATAAAGGCGGGAGAAAATTGTGAAATCTGAAATCAAATGGATTCATATACCTAGCGGCTATGCGACGATCGGAAGCAATGAAGATGATATGAAAAAAGCAGCTGAATTTTGGAAGGACAAGCTACTAAATCCAACCTATGGCCGTGAAAAAAAATTTCAGAAATGGCTTTATAAAGAATATCCATCCTATCAAAGGTATATGGCTGAATTTTATATATCAGACACGTTAATAACCAATGATCTGTTTCAGTCCTTTTGTGATGATACAGGCCATCCCTACCCGGAGAGCCTGACAAACCCTGAGCTGGGCGGAGGCAAGAGCCACCCTGCATGGGGGATGGACATTGAAGAGGCTCTTGATTGTTGCAAGTGGCTAAGCGGAAAGCTCGGTTATGACATCTCTATTCCCAATGAGGAACAATGGGAGTATGCAGCACGAGGAAGTACGAGAAACCAATATCCATGGGGAGATGAATTTAATTCGGCTTTTTGCAATACGCACGAGTCGGGTATCGAAAAAACGACGCCTGTTCGTCATTTTGAGAAAGGAAAATCTTATTTTGGACTCTATGACATGGGAGGCAATGTGGAAGAATGGGTGAACTCCACTTATCACGTGTATGAGGGTGGGCATGAAGTAATTGATGATTTGACAGAAACACTTGGACGTAACTATCACATTTTAAAAGGCGGGTCCTTTGCAAGAGGTGGTGATTTGTGCAGGGTTGCCAGAAGACATGGCAAGCATCCAGATCCAGTTTTCCGCTTTACAGGCTTCCGCTTGATCACACAACAAAAACAAAAAATAAAAGTAGGGGTGTAAAAAATGCATAATGGACCAATTACGTCAGTTTTATCTTGCCAGCATGACAAAGTAGTATACACAGGTGGTTATGATCGATGTATTTATAAATGGGATCGGGCAACGGGTGACTATACCTTTGTAGGAAGTCATAAGCACATCATCAATTCACTGTCCCTGTCTGAAAATGAACGACTGCTTGCAAGTGCCTCTTCTGACTACACGATTAATCTTTATGATACTGAAACAAATAAACTGATTAGAACATTATATGGACATGCGGATGATGTTGAGGCTGTTGCATTTGCAAAGCAGGATACACTGCTTATCTCGGTGTCAAGAGACCGAAGATGCTTAGTGTGGGATATAAAAACAGGTGCGATTTTAAGTGAATTTAACGGTCACAGTAAAGATGTTTTATCTATTTGGATACATGGTGACAAAGCATTCACAACAGGCGATGATGGCTATGTGCTTGTTTGGATTATTGAGACTGGGGAAGTGGTTGGCGAAATCGGGCCTTTCGACTATGAGCTTGATACAATAAGCGGCAACAATAAAAAGGAAGTGTTTGCCCTTGGGCGCGATGACGGAACGGTTATTATTTATGATGCAGTCACTTTACAAATGAAGAAAACGATCAAGGCTCATTTACAGGGAGTCAAGCGAGTCAATTTTTCCCCAAGTGGGAACTATTTGCTGACAGCAGGCTATGATCATTTGATCAAACTGTGGGATTATGAGACTGGAGAACTGACAAATACTCTGTTTCCACATATTTACCAATGGGAACGGTCACTTGTTTGGACAGAGGATGAACAATCTATTTTAGGCGCAAGCTTTGGGAGAACGTATTGTGAATGGTCGATTGCGGAAGGGAAGATTGTCTCAAACGATATTGAGATGGCGACACCTTCTATTAACGATATTGCCATCACTGCCGCCGGTGATATGATCACCGCATCAGATGATGGAAAATTCAGAAAAAACGGACTTGAAATTGTGAAGTCAACAGGGGTTCTGACGAATGGAGTTGCGGCAGCTAGCGATGGAAGCTTTTATGCGTGGGGTGACCATGCAAGCCAGGTTCATATTGTGAGAGGTGATAATGAACAAATGACATCATTCAATCTAAATACTGGACCGGTGAACAGCATCTATTTTAATGAAAAAGACCGACACTTTTACATTGGCACTTATGGCGGATATGTCCATATTATATCGACAGAAACCATGAAAGAAACAGGCAGAACAAAAGCACACGAGTGCGCAGTTAAAGCATTGAAGGTTGACGATCGCTTCATTGTGACTGCGGCTGTGGAAGGTGTCGTCTGTATTTTTGATAAACAGGATTTGTCATTAAAAGCAGAGTATGTAGGTGCAACCGAGTTGCTCAATGATGTTTTCATCGAAAGTGAAAAAGAACGCATTACGATTGTGAGCCGTGACAAAAATGTCCGAATCTTTGATCTAAATACGGGGAAAATCATCGCTCAGCATAACAAACATCAATATTCAATCAAGTCAATTGCTGTCACAGAATCAGGGTATATCGTAAGCGGGGATTACTGGGGATATGTTGTTGTGTGGAATCCAGATTTTGACATCATTACTGGTCCGTTCAGAATCGCCCAAAACGGCATTAGTGCCATTCGAAATTTGAAAAATGACGTCTATGCTAGCTCATATGATGGGGGGATTTTTCATATTAAAGAGGATGGAACGCATACGGAAGTGCTTCGCTTGTTTGAGCAATTTCCTGAAGAAGTGGTCTCTCATTAAGAAAACAGATTGAAGCGGGGGATTTCTCATGATAAGTGTTTGCAAGGAACATATGAAAGAAGGACTCTCAGTCCTCAACTGTCCACATGTTCTCTTGATCAATAAATACGAAATGCGCAAATGCTGCTTCTGCAAAAAAAGAGCATCATATAAATTGTTTTATTCGCTACCTTACTATGATCGTTCTGAGAAGAAGCGAATTATAAAAGTGTAGAAAGTGAACATGAGAATAGAGCTCCTTCTTGATATGAAGGAGCTTTTTCCCTTTGATATTGAAAGGAGATTAGGATGAAGGACGATTCTTATTATATGAAACTAGCTATTGAAAATGCGAAGGCGATGAAGGGACAAACTTCTCCGAATCCGCTTGTTGGTGCGATACTGGTGAAGGATGGGAAAATTGTTGGGATTGGCGCCCATTTGCAGGCTGGCGAACCGCATGCTGAAATTCATGCACTACAAATGGCTGGACAAAAGGCAAAGGATGCTGTCATGTTTGTCACACTTGAACCATGCGCACATCACGGAAAAACTGGTTCCTGTACAGAGGCACTAATGAAAAGCGGAGTGAAACGAGTTGTAATCGCCTCTAAAGATCCAAATCCGCTCGTTTCAGGGAAAGGTGTAGCCATGCTGAAAAAGGCAGGAATAGAAATAGAGGAAGGTTTGTGTAGGGAGGAGGCAGTTCGGTTAAATGCTCCTTTTTTTCACTCGATTCAATACAATCGTCCCTTCGTGACATTAAAAACGGCCATTTCATTGGATGGAAAGATTGCGACATCGAAAAGGGAGAGCAAGTGGATCACAGGTGAAGAAGCAAGGCAAGATGTGCAATGTATACGTCAAGAATCAGATGCCATCATCACTGGAGTCGAGACGGTCATTCAAGATGACCCTAGTCTCACCGTCAGGAGGAAAGAGGTCATACAGCCTGTTCGTGTCATCCTGGACTCCAAGCTGAGAATCCCGCTCTTTGCGAAATGCCTGACTGATGGTAAAGCAGAAACCATTATTTGTACGTCTCGCCAATATGATAAAGAAAAACGTGAACAACTAGAAAATAAAGGAGTCAATGTATTTGTAACGAGCGGAAGAAAATATACAAATCTTCCCGATGTATTGAGGATGCTAAGAGAGCGCTCCATGATGTCGGTTCTCATTGAAGCAGGTGGTCATGTCAATGCATCCTTTCTTGAAGCGGGATTGGTGAATGAAGTAGTGATCTATATGGCACCCATATTCATAGGTGGACAAAAGGCACCGACATTTTTCGAAGGAAATGGTTTTGAAAGACTAGCTGAAACAATCCGTGTCACAGAAATGAAGTCAGACATGATGGGGAGCGATATGAAACTCACACTTCGGCTTTCGTCACATTAAATGAATAAAATCTTGCGCCATGTGTGTAAGGTTATTTAAAAGTTTCGTAACATAATTAAATTGTACAAACACCTTTCTCTAGATGCTTGAATACGATGGAGAGGGGTGATTCTATGAAAAGATGTAGACAATGTGGAAAAACGTTTCCGCCTCATCCAAAAGACGCCTACCAAAAAGGCAGTTGGTATGATGCGTATAAGGATGATGGTTGGGAATGTGATATTTGTAAGAAAGGTAAGCATGTAAAGCAAGTGAAAAAGACTTGCTGTGACAAAGATCCTTGTACTTGTGTGATACGAGTACCATCAGGAGGACGAGGAAGACGAGGCCCAGTGGGGCCAGCAGGTCCAGCGGGTCCAACCGGCGCAACAGGTCCAACAGGACCAGGAGTTGGAACGACAGGAGCCACCGGAGCAACAGGAGCCACAGGTCTCACTGGATTACCAGGAACTACAGGTGCAACAGGAGATCCCGGAGCAACAGGCGCAACAGGTCCAACGGGAGTAACAGGAGATCCCGGAGCGACAGGAGCAACAGGTCCAACGGGAGTAACAGGAGATCCCGGAGCGACAGGAGCAACAGGAGACACAGGTCTCACTGGATTACCAGGAACTACAGGTGCAACAGGAGCCACCGGAGCCACAGGTCCAACAGGAGCAACAGGAGATCCCGGAGCAACAGGAGCCACAGGTCCAACAGGAGTAACAGGAGATCCCGGAGCTACCGGAGCAACAGGAGCCACAGGTCTCACTGGATTACCAGGAACTACAGGCGCAACAGGTCCAACGGGAGTAACAGGAGATCCCGGAGCTACCGGAGCAACAGGAGCCACAGGTCTCACTGGATTACCAGGAACTACAGGTGCAACAGGAGCCACCGGAGCCACAGGTCCAACAGGAGCAACAGGAGATCCCGGAGCGACAGGAGCAACAGGAGCCACAGGTCTCACTGGATTACCAGGAACTACAGGAGCCACCGGAGCAACAGGAGCAACAGGAGATCCCGGAGCCACCGGTCCAACGGGAGCCACAGGTTCAACGGGAGCAACAGGAGATCCCGGAGCCACAGGAGCCACAGGTCCAACGGGAGTAACAGGAGCAACAGGTCCGACCGGTCTCACAGGATTACCAGGAACTACAGGTGCAACAGGAGCAACAGGAGATCCCGGAGCCACAGGAGCCACAGGTCCGACCGGTCTCACAGGATTACCAGGAACTACAGGTGCAACAGGAGCCACCGGAGCCACAGGTCCAACGGGAGCAACAGGAGATCCTGGAGCCACCGGAGCCACAGGAGCGACAGGAGCCACAGGTCCAACGGGAGTAACAGGAGATCCCGGAGCCACCGGAGCAACGGGAGCAACAGGAGCAACAGGAGCAACAGGAGCCACAGGTCCAACGGGAGTAACAGGAGATCCCGGAGCCACCGGAGCCACCGGAGCAACAGGGGCAACCGGCGCAACCGGAGCAACAGGAGCAACGGGAGCCACCGGAGCAACAGGAGATACAGGTCCAACCGGCGCAACCGGAGCAACCGGTGCAACAGGAGCCACCGGAGCAACAGGAGCAACAGGAGTTACAGGAGCCACCGGCGCAACCGGAGCAACAGGAGCAACGGGCGCAACCGGTGCGACAGGAGATACAGGTCCAACCGGAGCCACCGGAGCAACGGGAGCCACCGGAGCAACGGGAGCAACCGGTGCGACAGGAGATACAGGTCCAACCGGCGCAACTGGAGCAACAGGTGCAACCGGAGCAACGGGAGCAACAGGAGTTACAGGTGCAACCGGAGCAACAGGAGTTACAGGTGCAACCGGAGCAACGGGAGCAACAGGCGCAACCGGTGCGACAGGAGATACAGGTCCAACCGGCGCAACGGGAGCAACAGGCGCAACAGGTGCAACCGGAGCAACCGGCGCAACGGGAGCAACAGGAGTTACAGGTGCAACGGGAGCAACAGGAGTTACAGGTGCAACCGGAGCAACGGGAGCAACAGGCGCAACCGGTGCGACAGGAGATACAGGTCCAACCGGAGCAACGGGAGCAACAGGCGCAACAGGAGCAACAGGCGCAACAGGAGCAACGGGAGCAACAGGCGCGACAGGAGATACAGGTCCAACCGGCGCAACCGGAGCAACCGGTGCAACAGGAGCAACCGGAGCAACCGGTGCGACAGGAGATACAGGTCCAACAGGCGCAACCGGAGCAACCGGCGCAACCGGAGCAACCGGCGCAACCGGAGCAACCGGTGCAACAGGAGCAACCGGTGCAACAGGAGCAACCGGAGCAACCGGCGCAACCGGAGCAACAGGTGCAACCGGAGCAACCGGAGCCACCGGAGCAACAGGTGCGACAGGTGCGACAGGAGATACAGGTCCAACCGGAGCAACCGGTGCGACAGGAGATACAGGTCCAACCGGCGCAACGGGAGCAACAGGCGCAACGGGAGCAACAGGCGCAACAGGTGCAACCGGAGCAACAGGAGCAACAGGCGCAACCGGAGCAACAGGAGCCACCGGAGCAACCGGAGCAACAGGCGCAACCGGTGCAACCGGAGCAACCGGAGCCACCGGAGCAACAGGAGTTACAGGTGCAACGGGAGCAACAGGAGATACAGGTCCAACCGGAGCAACGGGAGCCACCGGAGCAACCGGAGCAACGGGAGCGACAGGAGCAACCGGAGCGACAGGAGATACAGGTCCAACAGGCGCAACCGGCGCAACAGGAGTCACGGGAGCAACAGGAGCAACGGGAGCAACCGGAGCGACAGGAGATACAGGTCCAACCGGAGCAACTGGTGCTAGTGCCATTATTCCATTTGCATCAGGTTTACCTGTTGCTTTGACAACAATTGCAGGCGGTTTAGTTGGAACTTCTAGTTTAGTTGGATTTGGTAGCTCTGCGACAGGTGTTACTATCGTTGGTGGAATTATCGACTTAACCGGTGCAGCAGGGACACTTCTTAACATGGCATTTTCTGTTCCAAGAAGTGGAACGATTACTTCATTTGCTGGATATTTCAGTACTACAGCTGCTTTAACCTTAGTTGGAACAAGTATTACAGTGACAGCTAGACTGTTTGCTTCACCAACACCAAATAACAGCTTTACCGAAATAGCAAGTGTCGCATTATCACCACCATTAACGGGTATTTTAACACTTGGAGCCATTTCAAATGGTATTGCAACTGGTTTAAATATCCCAGTCACACCACAAACAAGATTGCTTGTTGTTTTCTCAGCAACGGCAACAGGGTTATCTTTAATAAACGCAGTTGCAGGCTATGCAAGTGCGGGATTATCCATCACGTAAGACTAGCAAAGGGATGACTCATTTTTGAGTCATCTTTTTTTATCCGTTCTTTTAGTGGGATTTTTTTCTCTCAATCTTGAAAGAAAAAGTGATATGATTTTCTTATACGATATACTTTTCATCTATTTGGGCTAGGGGTTGTGGGACGGTGAAGATGGAGCAAAGAAAGGTATCCTTACAAACAAGAATATTGGTGCTCATCATTGTGCTTTTGCTCTTTGTCATTGCTTTACTTACCATTTGCTTCGGATTTCTTCAATCCTCAGCGAGACAAAAGCAGGCAGAGCAATTAGCCGTACAAACAGCAAGAACAATTTCATATATGCCACCGATTAAATCATCTATGGCAGCATCATTGGCATCTGCGGGAGAGGAGCAGGCAGTTCTTGAACAGATGAAGGAACAGGTGTCAGCTCATGCTATTTTTATCACAAATCAAAAGGGGAGGGTGCTTTTACATACTGATGATGAACATGTTGGAAGGACCATTAGTTTAGCTGATGGCAGAAGTACTTTACTTTTTGGTGGGACATCTATTTCAGCAGGCACTTCTAATGGAGAGACCGTGTTAAGAGGTAGTGCGCCAATCATGAAGGAGTCAGATGAATTTGAAAAAATTATTGGAACAGTTACGGTTGAATTCTTAAAAAAGGATATCGATCGTGCCACGACAAAGCAGCTTTTTACGTTAAGTTATTTGGCATTGCTTGTCTTACTTCCAGGGATATTCGGTGCTATTTTTTTAGCGAAAAGCATTCGTAAGGACACGCTAGGACTTGAACCACATGAGATCGCTTCTTTATATCGAGAGCGGGAAGCGATGCTTCTTGCGATTAAAGAAGGAATCATTGCCTTTGATCGAAAGGGGCGCATCACCATGATGAATACGTCAGCAGAAAAAATGTTGCGCGTTCATTCTACACAATCGCTTCATATTGATCAGGTGCTATCAAAAGCAGATGTGTTATCATTGCTCACTTTAGAATCAATTGAACCTAATATAGAGACAGAAGTTAACCAAAAGACGTTTGTATTGAATGTCAAAAAGGTGGTTCAAGGGAGTATAGTGTATGGGGGGATTGTGAGCTTTCGTGAAAAAACGGAGCTGACGAAGCTATTGGATACTTTGACTGAGGTCAGCCAATATTCAGAGGATTTGCGGGCGCAAACACACGAGTTTTCAAATAAACTGTATGCGATTTTAGGTCTTCTAGAGCTAAAGCAATTTGATGAAGCAATCGAGTTAATCAAAGACGAGTATACATTGCAAAATAGGCAACACGACTTATTGATGAAGCAAATTCAATCTCCCAAAATACAGGCCATTCTCCTAGGGAAACTTGGCAAGGCATCTGAGAAAAAAGTGAATTTTCGAATTGATGAAAACAGTTCATTGGAACCGCTTCCGAATCACCTGAGTCTATCCCATTTTATTACGATTATTGGCAATCTCGTAGATAATGCGTTCGAAGCAGTCCTACATAAAGATAAGCGAGAGGTAGATTTTTTTATCACAGATATTGGGCTTGATATTATTATTGAAGTCTCTGATTCTGGTGATGGAGTAAAAGAAGCAGAGCGCATAAACATTTTCACAAGAGGTCATTCAACAAAGGGAGAAGCCCGCGGTTATGGACTAGCCAATGTGAAAGAAGTGTTAGATGAGCTTGGGGGCTGGATCGAAGTCACCAATAAAAAAGAAGGCGGCGCATTATTCACTGTATACATACCGAAAGAAACAAAGGGGGATTTAAGCAGTGATTAAGGTATTAATTGCAGAGGATGACTTTCGTATCGCGGCGATTCATGAGTCATATATTCAGCAAATACATGGATTCCATGTCATAGGCAAGGCAAAGAGTGCACAAGACATGTGGTTCGTCTTGCATAAAGAGCATGTTGATTTAATTTTACTTGATGTGTACATGCCGGACGAACTTGGAACAAATTTATTGCCATTGCTTCGTGAGCGTTATCCAGAAGTCGATGTCATTGTGATTACAGCGGCAACGGAAATAAAGCATTTGAAGGAAGCGCTTCATTACGGTATTATTCATTATTTGATTAAGCCGGTCACATCAAATAAATTTTCACAGGTTTTAACAGCATATAAAGAGAAAAAAAACTTGATCAATTCAAAAAACGAAGTGAGTCAGACGATGATCGACTTATTTTTTGGTCAAATGCAGCAGGAGCAAAAGGATGAACGGGACTTACCGACGGGAATTAATTCACTTACACTTGAAAAGGTGAAAGAACTGATGATGGTCGAAAGAAGAGGGATAACAGCAGAGGAGCTTGGAGAGAAAATGGGGGCATCTCGGACGACTGCAAGGCGTTATGTAGAATACTTAGTTTCTACGGGAGAATGTCGAGCGGAATTGGCGTACGGCATCATCGGCAGACCTGAAAGAAGATATTATCCAGCGATGAATAAAACGGAGTGAAGATATGTTGAAAAAGGTCATGTTGTTCGTCTTGGTGATGTGTGTATGTATATCCCTTGCTTTTGAGGAGAAAAAAATGAATGGACCATTTTTGAAAAATAAGACACTATTCATTGTCGTCTCTGGTGTGCCAGATGGAGGTTTTGATCAAACGGCTCATGTCATGAAAACAGTGCTTGAAAAGGAGAAGCTTGTCGATCAGCCTGTACATATCCTCTATCAACAAGGTGGAACCGTTGATAAGGGGTGGAAGTATATGATGAATCGTGATGCGAATTATTTAAGTTTAAACTCTAGCCTTCTTTTAAGCCGTAATTTACTAGGGAGTAGCAACGTGACAATGAATGATTTCATGCCGATTGCTATATTAGCACAGGAATGGCAAGTGCTTGCTGTTCACAAACAATCCACTTTTTCAAATGGAAAAGAACTGCTGGACGCTTTAAAACGAAACCCAGATTCATTGACCATTGGATTTGCCCCAGACTTTGGGAATGATGATCAGATTTCAATTGCGCGTGCAGCTGAAATGGCTGGAATTGATCCCTATCAAATCCAATTTTTAAAATTTAATAGTGCGGATGAACTGTTTGATAGCTTGATGGAGAATAAAATAGATGCTGCTTCAACGACCATTACGGAGGTTCGCGATTATTATGAAACAAAGAAGTTGAAGCTCATTGCGACAACGACAAGCAAACGATTAGACGGATTTGAAGATGTGCCTACATGGAAGGAACAAGGAATTCCGCTTGTCTTTTCTCACTGGCGTGGTGTGATGGGATCTAACCATATGAGCCAAAGCGAAGTACAGGAATGGGATCGATTGTTGCAAAAAATGACGCATTCAAAAGAATGGAAAAAGATCCTGAAGCAAAAAGGCTGGTCTGCCTATTATATGAATAGTAAAGAAACGAAGCTGTTTATGGAAGATCAGTTAAAACGATATGAACAATTCATTCAAGGTGAAAAAGCAGTCAAATAAAGCTGCTTTTTTATTTTGTCTCGCAAAAAGCGATCATTTGAACAAAATGAACAAAACGTATTTAACGCCCAAAAAAGAATTAAAATTCACAATATTTACTTCAATTTCACCCTCATATAAGATGACAGAAAGGATTGGGAAAAGGATGTAAACATTAATGAAAGCGTATACAAAATAAGGGGTGAATAAAGTGTTAGCTATTTTAGGATTTCTCATGATGCTTATTTTTATGGTTTTAATTATGACAAAACGCATGTCAGTTTTGACAGCACTTGTATTAACGCCAATTATCTTTGCACTTTTTGCAGGTTTTCAATTCACAGATATTTCTGAAATGATTGTACAAGGGATTCAACAGGTCGCACCAACAGCTGTGATGATCATGTTCGCTATTCTTTATTTCGGTATTATGATTGATGCGGGTCTATTTGATCCGATGGTCGCTAAGATTTTAAAAATTGTAAAAGGTGATCCGTTAAAAATTGTGGTCGGTACGGCAGTATTAACGATGCTGGTCGCGCTTGATGGAGACGGCACAACAACATATATGATTACAACAACTGCGATGCTCCCGTTATTTACACTACTCGGTATTCGTCCGATCATTTTAGCAGGGATTGCAGGTGTTGGGATGGGGATTATGAACACGATTCCGTGGGGAGGTGCAACGCCAAGGGCGGCAAGTGCACTTGGTGTCGACCCATCTCTTTTATTTGGTCCAATGATTCCGGTGATCGGTGCAGGGTTTCTAAGTATGGTTGTGGTGTCTTATTTTCTTGGGAAAGCTGAAAGAAAGCGTCTTGGTGTCATTGAACTAGAGCAACCGATTCATGCAAATGAAATGGCAGCAGCCCTTCAAGATGACATCAAACGCCCAAAGCTATGGTGGTTTAATCTTGCGCTAACACTTCTATTAGTAGCCCTATTGGTTTCAGGTAAAGTTAGTTTAACAGTGCTCTTTGTGTTAGCCTTTTGTGTTGCCATTATTGTCAACTATCCGAATTTGGAGCAACAAAGGGAGCGAATTGCGGCTCACTCAACAAATGTACTTGCGATTGCATCAATGATTTTTGCAGCGGGTGTTTTTACAGGCATTCTCACTGGGACAAAAATGGTCGATGAAATGGCGATTTCGATTGTATCTGCGATTCCAGAACAATTAGGTGGGTTTATTCCTGTGATTGTAGCGCTAACAAGTGGTATTTTTACATTCTTTATGCCAAACGATGCATATTTTTATGGGGTGCTACCGATCCTATCAGAAACAGCGACAGCGTATGGGGTCGATAAAATTGAAATTGCACGAGCATCTATTATTGGACAGCCAATTCATATGTTAAGTCCGCTTGTGCCTTCTACACATTTACTCGTTGGACTTGTCGGTGTGTCACTGGATCAGCATCAAAAATTTGGGATGAAATGGGCTGTTCTTGCAGTTGTCGCCATGACAGTTGTATCCATTCTGATTGGAGCCATTTCCATAGGTTGATGAGGGGAGTGTTCTGCTGTTTGTGGCAGACGCTCTTTTTTTAGGTCAATTTTCAGAGTGTTAAAGTCATTCATAAGATTGATTTTCAGAAATATTCGACATGCAAGACGGATTTTTCTTTATCATGCAAACGAACGAAGGGAGAGGATAGCATGTCTTACAAAAATGGTTTGATTCTTTTTGTCGCAATCGTCATGATTGCCGCCAGTATTTCTGTTGGAACACCAGCAAGAGCACAGAATACGCCTTATTATGGAAAAAATTATGAACAACCAGAGGTAGTAAACAAACTCTATCCAGATTATCCAGAACCAGAAGTGACATTTCACACGCCAGCCTTTGTTAAAAAAGAAGAAGCTTTTACAACACAAGAAGAACTGCAAAGCTTTCTAAACGACATTGTCCGCAAAAGCCCATATGCCACGCAAAAATCCATTGGAACGTCGATTGAAGGTCGCCAAATTCCAGCCCTCTATTTCACAAAAGATCGCCAAATATCTTCACTTTCAAAAAAACCAACCATATGGCTTCAAGCTCAAATTCATGGAAATGAACCAGCATCAGGTGAATCAGCACTTGTCATTGCAGAAAAATTAACAGGTACTTATGGAGAAAAAATATTGAATGCTGTCAATATCATCATTGTGCCACGAATAAATCCTGATGGTTCTTATCAATTTGACCGAAGGCTTTCAAACGGTATTGATGGAAATCGAGATTATATCAAATTAGAGTCTAAAGAGCTACAAGCTTTACATCGGGAATTTAATAAATACGCTCCAGAGGTTGTCATTGATGCACATGAATACGATCTGGGAGAAAAACAGTTTCAAGATATGGGCGCACAGGGAGCGTTGAAATATCATGATCTGTTGATTCTGTCAGGTAAAAACCTCAACATTCCAGAAAGCATACGCCTCACCTCTAACGAACTTTATGTCAATGGGGTTAGAGAAACCTTAACGGAGAAAGGATTCTCAAATGATTTATACTATACGTCCTCAAGAGGAAAGGATGGAGAAATTCAAATTTATGAGGGAGGAACAGCTGCACGAATTGGTAGAAATGCATTTGCATTGTCTCCTGCCCTATCATTTTTAGTGGAAAGCAGAGGAATCGGCATCGGTAGAGAAAATTTTAAGCGCCGAGTTGCTGCTCAGATCACAACACATGAAAAGATCATTGATACAACCGTAAAGTATGCCGCTCAAGTAAAGAAACAGTTGATGTCTGAACGATTAAAGCTCATTGCAAAAGGATTAAAAACAAATGATGACGACAATGTCGTGATTCAGGATGCCTTCAGTCAACCTGTCTGTGATCAGCTTGAAATGGTCGACATTGAAGAAGGAAAAACAATTGAAGTTCCTGTTCGTTATTATAGTTCTAGTGAAGCGACTCCCGTATTATCAAGAGAAAGACCGACTGCATACATTGTTCTCCCTGGTCATGAAGGGATAGAGAAAAAATTAAAGACGCTTGGGTTAAAAAGTGTGACACTGCCAGCGGGTATAAAAGTACCGGTAGAAGCATATCAAGTCACATCAAGACAGGAGAAGGGCGAGATGGAGATAGCAGTTCAAACAAAAATTGTGGAGAAGAAACGGCAACTATCTAAAGGGACAAAGATTTACTTTACAGCACAGCGAGCCACAAACATACTGACTTTGGCACTTGAGCCAGAATCACCTGACAGCTACGTATCAACTGGTTTTATTGCGTCAAAAGATGGGGATGAGCTCCCGATATACCGTTTTACTCTTGGTAAGCGAGCTCTTGGACTCGAATAATAGGACGGCACCAAGCGTGCTGTCCTTACTTTTCTTTATCGTCGTCCTGCTCGAATTTCATTTGTTATACTTTCATATGTCTGATATAAGCATTTCACCATTGATCCCTGCCTGATTGATATAGGTAATATCCGCAAATTCTGCAACAACATATTTAAGATACGTTTCATATCTATCACGAGTGTCCAAATTCAAGGAACCAGACTGGAGAAAAATGTGTATCAGATGGCTGAGTCAGGATGGTCTGAATTAAGAAAGGAGGCTACAAATGCCGCTGAAGTAAATGAACAAATTGCGTATAAGCAAAAGTGAAATTCCCATTCATTTGTTGACATCTGGAAAATGACACATCAGAAAAACGTGAATTTATACGAAGAAAAAGCTACAATGAATATATTCGTATTAAAGTGAGGCGAGTATGTTTGTTCAAACAAGAAGTGTTATGGAATGAAGCGAAAGACTTTATTTCTTTATGCTATGAAGAATTAAATAAATCAGATGATGAAAAAACAGCACGGCTGGTTCAGATAAAAGAAGAAATCGAAGAAACAGGCTATTATTCCCATACAAAAGAAGAGCTGGAGCATGGGGCAAAGATGGCGTGGCGTAATAGCAATCGCTGTATTGGCAGGTTATTTTGGTCAACTCTTCATGTGCATGACTGTAGACATGTCAAAACAGAAGAAGAGGTGAAAGATGCTTTGTTTCACCATATCGAATATGCCACAAATGGTGGGAAAATCAGACCGTCTATTTCGATTTTCCCGCCAGAACGTCATGGCAAAAAACAAGTTGTCATTTATAACCATCAGTTAATTCGGTATGCAGGCTATGAGACCGAGTATGGCATCATTGGCGATGAAGCGTCGCTTGAACTGACAAAGCTATGTGAAGCGTATGGTTGGAAAGGAAAAGGAACTCATTTTGATTTGCTGCCCTTGATGTTTCAAGTAGGGGACAAGTCGCCAGTACTTTATGACCTTCCACAAGATATGGTCATGGAGGTAGACATTATCCACCCTGAATATGAAGGATTTCATGATTTAGGCTTAAAATGGTATGGTGTTCCAATCATAGCCGATATGAAGCTTGAAATTGGCGGTATTCATTATCATGCCGCACCTTTTAATGGCTGGTATATGGGAACAGAAATCGGTGCGCGTAATTTAGCTGATGAAAACCGGTACAACATGCTCAAAAAAATCGCTTCTATCTTAGGGCTGGAAACAACGAAAAATGCATCCCTCTGGAAAGATAAAGCCATTGTTGAATTAAATGTAGCGGTACTTCATTCGTATCGAGAGGCGGGCGTCACCATTGTAGATCATCATACAGCTGCTCATCAATTCAAACAATTTGAAAAGCAGGAAGAAAAAGCGAGTAGATCGCTAACAGGAGATTGGAGCTGGCTCATTCCACCTGTATCACCAGCAGCAACTCACATTTTTCACAAAATGTATGACAATACCATCGTGAAGCCGAACTACTTTTATCAAAAAAAGCCCTATCATAGCGGTGAAGAAGCCTAGCCTTGTGCTAGGTTTTTTAATGCTGAAAATGATTCATTTGCTCTATGGGAGCGTGTGGGAGTTTATGGTTTAATGAAAGTGATTTCAAAATAGGAGGTTTTTGTATGAAAAAATGGTTTTCTGTCATGCTCACTGTTGTTCTGGGCACTGTTGGTTTTTTCACCATTTCAACTGAGCCAGTACATGCATTAGATGGACAAGCAAGTGTACAAAATAATCTCAATCTTAAGGTTTCAACTGATCGTTCTGCTTATTCACCACTTCAATCTCAAGTAAAAGTGAAACTTGAATCAAACACGAATGAGCAGTTTTATTATACTGCGGGTATTCGAAAACTCACATTTCCTGTCACACATGTCTTCACACAACAAGGAACGTTAGGTACACAAACAGAATTCACTGCACCTGTCAGCACACTTCTTCCACCAAGCGGCACAGTGAACTATGATGTACATGTAAGTGTATACAAGGACGCTTCTCGTTCAACACTTGTCGGTTACTACGTATCAAATCCATTCTCTGTATCAAGATAAGCGAGTGAAGGCTACCCTTTGATGCGGAAGCTTGAATAGGATGCAAGCTGTGTAAGCTGCACAGTTTGCATGTCTGTCACTTTTGAGAAAAGACTTCCTTTTCGAACCGTTGATAGGAAGGGACTGACCTGCTGTTCATCACCTTCAACCTTGATTTCAACATCGCCATCCTCTGTATTTCGCACCCAGCCTTTCACACCATATGTGGATGCTTCACCTTGCACGAAATAACGGAATCCTACGCCTTGTACACGTCCTTTGACGATGACATGATAATGTATCACGCTCTTTCCTCCTTTTCTTTCATCGTAACATAGCCAGTCATGCCTGTCTTTTTCGATGGAAAAAATGTAAAATATAAAAAATGAGACAAAAGGGAGTCACAAATGGAGCAAAAGACTTATGACATTCAAGGCATTCAAGTAGGTTTGCCTGTCACTACCTGTGTAAACGGGAGAGAAATGAAAACAGGCATACATAAAAACCGTATAGCAGGACCCATTTTATTAAACAAGCTACATTTTGACGGAGATGGACAAGCAGACCTTGTCCACCATGGCGGTTATGATAAAGCGGTCTGTGTCTTTCCGTATGATCACTATGCTTATTTTGAAACATATCTTGGCTGCCAATTAGAGGCTGCTGCTTTTGGTGAGAATGTCACGGTTCATCAGCTTGTGGAGACAAAGGTATGTATTGGGGATGTATTTCAGTTGGGGGAAGCCATCGTTCAAGTGAGCCAGCCTAGACAGCCATGCTTCAAGCTCGCTCAGAAGCATGGGGAAAAGAATCTGGTGAAAGAGGTGCAAGAAACAGGTTTTACAGGCTATTATTTGCGTGTACTGGAAGAGGGAATTGTGCAAACAAATAGTCAGCTTATTCAATTAGAGCGTGATCCTCATCAGGTGACGGTTCATGAAGTCAATGAATTGAAGTATCGTCACACAAGTGATATAGAAAAGCTCAGGCGCGTCCTTCAAGTCGAGACGCTTGCTGAACATATGAAGAAATCGTTTGAAAAACGTCTAAAACAACAAACGTAAAAAAGCCGTACATATCGAAAATGTACGGCTGAAGTAGTTTACGAGCTAGGTTTTTTTTGTTCGAGCAGATTGGCTAAAAAATAGGTTTTAAAGCTTTGAAGCTTTCTGCCTTCATGATTGGTGACACCAAGCTTTTTCAATTCTGCGACATACCAGCCTTTGCTACCATAATGCACGATAGAAAACTCCTTTCAAATGAAACTGCCTGCATAGTAACATCTCCAGAAAGGGAGTGAAAAGTGGGCAGGCTGTTCAAATAGAAAACTGAATCTATTTGCCTATGGTCTATGTATATGCTGGAAAATGAAAAACATCACTTAGACGTAGTCAATGAGACAATGATCATACCAAGTGTCATGATCATGAGAATCACACCGATATACGTCATCATAGATTGTTTCTTTTTAATGCCGATGACAGTAAGCACAATACTTTCGATGAAAAAGATAAGACCGATGATAATAAACCACATAAAAATATGAACCCCTTTCACACATCTTTGCTTATTTTACCACAGCGCTTTTTGTTTAACCGTGACAGATTCGTGAAAGCCATTCATGCAAAAACCCTCCCGATGCAATCATGAGGGTTTGTCTGTTTATAGCTTTGTTAAGATGATTGGCTCGTCTTTTGTGATCACGATGGTATGTTCAATTTGTGCAACAAGGCTTTTATCTGGTGTTTTAAAGGTCCAGCCATCATCTGTTTGTTCAACTGTTTCTGCCTTCGTCGAGATGAATGGTTCAAATGCAATCACAGTTCCGTTTTTAAAAAGTGCATTATCAAACGGATCATAGTAATTTAGGATATGGTTTGGAGCTTCATGCAGACTTTTTCCAATCCCATGTCCTGTTAGGTTCTTAATGACCGTAAAGCCATGCTCTTTTGCGGTATGATAAACAGCACGGCCGATTTGGTTTTGTCTTTTGCCTGCTTTTGCCTGTTTTAACCCTTCAAGGAAAGCGACTTCTGCACATTGACAGAGTGCTTCTAGCTGAGGGTCACCTTTCCCTAATACAAATGAGATACCTGTATCAGAATAGTAGCCATCGAGCTCAGCAGAGATATCAATGTTGACGAGGTCACCTTCTTGCAAGATCGTTTTCTCGCTCGGAATTCCGTGCGCCACTTCATCATTCACACTAATACATGTTGTACCAGGAAAGTCATATTCCTTTTCTGGTGCTGAGTTTGCTCCATGTTCTTCTAATATTTTTTTCCC
Organism: Bacillus sp. NPDC077027; assembly: GCF_050269555.1. Taxonomy (NCBI): domain Bacteria; kingdom Bacillati; phylum Bacillota; class Bacilli; order Caryophanales; family Bacillaceae; genus Bacillus; species Bacillus sp. NPDC077027. Next base: position 169,562 of record NZ_JBNNIO010000004.1, read on the forward strand.
AATAAGATCTAATTCTTTTGTACTCATGCCTGGTGTTGCTTTGCTTTTCATTTCCTCCCGTGCTAAAGCAACAATTCGGCCTACTTTTTTTAATGCTTCAAGCTCATGGTCATGTTTGACGATCACGATTCATTCCCGCTTTCTTTATCTAAATTCTGCTTATAGCTTACCACAATTTACAGTAAAAGAGTAAAAGTCAGTTTTTGATCTAAAGTGGACAAATTGGTATAGATAACTAGACGTGCATATGATATATTTTTTATGAACATCATGGAAATAGATCATGATGACGATATAAGGGGGGAAAAGACAAGTGATATTTCAATTTTTTCAAAAATTAGGAAAGTCATTCATGCTTCCGATCGCTGTGCTTCCAGCAGCAGGAATTATTTTGGCCATTGGACGTGAAGATGTCTTTGATTTACCGTTTGTTCACGCAGCGGGTAATGCTATTTTTGCAAATTTGGCACTGATTTTTGCAATGGGTGTAGCCATAGGAATTGCAAAGGACGGTAATGGAGCGGCTGCGTTATCCGGAGCGATAGCGTATTTTATCTTATCCGCAGGAACAACTTCGATTAATTCCACAAACAATATGGGTGTTTTAGGTGGAATTCTGTGCGGGTTACTTGCAGGATATGTTTACAATAAGTTCAAGGATACAAAGATGCCTGAATATCTAGGGTTCTTTAGCGGGCGACGACTTGTACCCATCATCACGGCACTCTTATCTATTATATTAGCAGCTATATTCGGGTATGTTTGGCCACCGATTCAAGGGATTATTAATGAACTAGGAGAGTGGATTTTAAGCTTAGGCGCAACAGGAGCTGGATTATTTGGCTTCTTTAACAGACTTTTGATCCCACTTGGCTTGCACCATGTACTGAATAATTTATTTTGGTTCCAATTTGGTGATTTTAATGGGGCATCCGGTGATTTAGCGCGGTTCTTTAAAGGAGACCCAAGTGCTGGAGTCTTTATGACAGGCTTTTTCCCAGTCATGATGTTTGGGCTGCCTGCTGCATGTTTGGCTATGATTGTCACAGCAAAACCCGAGAAACGGAAAGCAACTGCTGGACTTATGATTGGGATGGCATTGACTTCTTTTATCACAGGGATCACTGAACCGATTGAATTCTCATTTATGTTTTTATCCCCACTATTATATGTTGTTCATGCGATATTAACGGGCTTATCTCTTTTTATTGTGAATGTTCTCGATATTCATAGTGGTTTTGCCTTTTCGGCGGGCGCGATAGATTATGTATTAAGCTTCGGCATTGCCCAAAAACCAATTCTGTTACTAGTTGTCGGGCTCATGTATGGAGTGATCTATTTTGCCGTTTTCTATTTCTTAATCAAGCTTTTAAAATTAAAAACGCCAGGAAGAGAAGACGACGATTTGCTTGCAGATGTGGAAGAAGATGACGATGACAACAAGCAAGGAACACACCCACTTTTAGAAGGATTAGGCGGGAAAGCGAATGTAACAACAATTGATCATTGTGCAACGCGCTTACGGCTAACTGTTGAGGATACAAGTGTGATTGATGAAGCAAAACTAAAAAAAGCAGGGGCAAAAGGTGTTTTAACCTCTGGTAAAACCGCTGTTCAAATTATCATTGGGACAAATGTAGAATTCGTGGCGGATGATTTACGTAAGCAAGTAGAAGAATAAAAAAAAGACATTCAGCATCTTCATCTATGCTGGATGTCTTTTTTTCTTCTGCGTTGTTCAAGGACAAGAACGATACTAATAACCACAAGCAAAAGCCAGGAGCTGATTTTCCCGAGATGAACAATCGACCAAGTTTGCTGTTGGTTCGGATATTGCCATGCACCAAGAAAGGTCGTTACATTTTCAGCAATCCAAATGAAAAAGCCAATCAGCAAAAAGGATAGAGTAAGAGGCATTTTAAAAGGTACTGCTCCTACTTTAAAATGAACAATCGTTCTCCAAAAAATGAGCAGGAGGCAAAGTGTGAGCCACCATCTAAAGTCGTATAAGAAGTGATGAGCGAAAAAGTTTATGTAAATACATACACTCACTCCAAGCGTGAGAAGCGGTTTTGGCCAATTGACTACTTGAACGTTTAGACGAGAGAGGGCTTGGTATATATAGCTGGCGACACTTGCATACATAAAGCCACTGTAGAGCGGTACGTCGAATATTTTTGAATAGCCTTCCTCTGGATAAGACCATGAGCCCATATGAACTTTATATATCTCCAAACAGATGCCAATGAAGTGAAATAAGCAAATTATTTTCAGCTCATCCAACGTTTCAAATCGAAAGATAAGCATGATAAGTTGTGCAAGCAAACAGAGCAAAAGAATAAAGTCATATCGATATATATGCGGGACAGATATGACTTTGGATAAGGCAAGTGCAGTAAAAATCATGACTGGAAATAGACACGAAATCGCTTGTAAATAGGCAAAATGGAGGAGGGTTTTCATCAAGCATCAATCTCCTTTTGGATGATTACCTTATTAAGACGTAATAAAAATGGGAAAAGTTTACCTCTATTATAATATTCGTGTACATTTTGTGAATTTATATGTGAAAAAGATCACAAATTAGAAAAAAGGTAGTATAATAAAATCATAAAGAATATGTGAAATAATTCACATAAATAAGAGGAGGCAACATCATGTTTACAAAATTTCTACAAACGAACCTTTGGGCAGCTATCCTACTTTTTGCAGCAAGACTCTATATTGGTTGGACTTGGCTTACATCTGGAATTGGCAAGCTAACAGACGGATTCGATGCAGCTGGATTTTTGCAATTTGCGGTGTCTGAACCAGTTGTGAAAGAAGGGCAAGTTGTTTATCCGTTCTATGTGTGGTTTTTAGAAAATGTCGCACTTCCAAATGCCGGGCTATTCAGCTACATGGTCATGTGGGGAGAAATCTTGGTTGGTCTCGGACTTATCGTTGGTTTATTTACGACGACAGCTGCCTTTTTCGGTGGCGTGATGAATGCCTCTTTTTTACTTGCAGGGACAGTCTCTGTGAATCCGATTTTACTTATCATTGCAATTATCATTATGGCAGGTAAGCACAATGCAGGAAAAATTGGTGTGGATTATGTAGCAAGACCAGCCATAAAACGTATCATCAAAAGAAAGTCACATGTACAAGTGGCACCACAATAAATAAACAGGCCTCCTCAAGTATGTCGAGGAGGCCTGTTTTTGAAAGGTGAACGTTTGTGTTAATCTTCATCTTTTATGAGGTTGATGTGTCGAACAGTCAGGTGTCTTGTGCTGACATGTGGAGCGTGTCCTACGATGAATTCAAGCTCATAATCTCTTGTTCGGTATACATATTTCTTTTCTATCGTTTGCGTCATATCACTGGCTGAATCAGCAGGACCCAGTTGATCCTTCCTTGTTCTAATTATTTACCAATTAGATGGAGTAAAACATAAAAAGAACCAGATGGTGCTCATCTGGTTCTTTCGTTTGTGCAGATTATTTTGTTGAAGAGCTTGACTGGTCTTCAGTGGAAGAAGTGTTCTCTTCATCCTGCACTTTCTTAGTATAGTCATAATCATTACGGTTAATTGGTGTGTAGCCTTTTGGTGTATAGAAACGTAACAAGTCCTCTGTGACAATCTTATCTGACGTTTCTAGCCTCTTTTTGACCGCTTCATTTTCTTGTGTTGTTTTGTCAGTCGGCTCTATTTTTTCACCTGATTTGTTACTGTAATAGTTGTTTCCAACTTTCGTGTAATCCTTTGAAACGAAGTCGCCATTTCTGAAAGGAACGAGCTCTTTAAAGTTTTGAGACAAGATGTCAGAGCCGGACATTAAATAATTCTTTGTTTCGTAGCCAAGTAAGTGTAAGAGCGTAGGTGCAACATCCACTTCTCCTGAATACTTATGAATCTGTCCACCCTTGACGCCAGGGACATGAATGAAAAGTGGCACACGCATGAGTTGTGCATTTTCATAGTCGCCAATCTTTTGTCCAGTCACTTTTTCCATTGCTTCATTGTGGTTTTCAGAAATGCCGTAATGATCACCGTACATAACGATGACCGTATTGTCATAAAGACCAGACTTCTTAAGATCTGTAAAGAACTGCTCTATCGATTCATCTAAATAATGAGCAGACTGGAAATAGTTGTTAACGACGGAATCGCCGAAGTCTCCTGGCTCAAAATCAGTGTCACCTTCATCCATACCGAATGGGAAATGGTTGGATAATGTAATGAACTTCGTGTAAAACGGCTGTTTTAAGTTCTCTAATAGTGGCATGGATTCTTTAAAAAACGGTTTATCTTTTAATCCATAGTTTTTCGTATTTTCCTCGTTCATATCGTAATACTCAGAATCGTAGAATTTGTCATACCCAAAGGATTTAAACATCTCGTTACGATTCCAGAACGTTTTTGTGTTTCCGTGGAACTCCGCTGATGTGTAATCATCTTTCTTCAAGATGGCTGGGAGTGCCTGATACGTATTTTGTGCCTTATTAATAAATACAGAGCCTTGGGAAAGCGGGAATAAGCCAGTATCCACCATAAACTCAGCATCAGACGTTTTACCTTGTCCTGTTTGATGATAGAAGTGATCAAAATAGAACGTTTGATTGTCATGCGCAAGTGAGTTTAAGAATGGGGTTACTTCTTGACCATTCACCTTATAGTCGATCACAAAGTTTTGTAGCGATTCAAGGGAAATATAGATAACGTTCATCCCTTTTGCTTTGCCAAAATAGGCTGGGTTTGGATCAGCATTATTGGCTTTTAGATAATTCTCTACATCTGTTACATCACTAGAGTTCGCTAATGCACGTTGGCTATTTGATTTCACGTTTTGAATAGCATCAAACACCGTGAAGTTATAAGTCCCTAGATATTTCACAAGGTAATTTCGGTCAAACGCTCTAGATAAAAGCTCTGGACGATCAATTTCCGCAGCGACCAAATTTAAAATAAAAATAAGAACAGATGAGACAAGAACCAACCTAAATGATTTCGGTTTTGGAACTGGTACTATGTTTGTCTTTTGCTGACGTCTCATTCGAATCGCCAGTGCAATCAAGATGATTGTATCGATAAAGTAAAAAATATCAGCAGCGTGCATGAGAGAGAATGCACTATCTCCTAATTGTCCGCCATTCGTTCCAGCCTGCATTACGACAGGCAACGTGATAAAGTCATTGAAAAATCGATAATACACAATGTTTGCGTAAAGTAAAAAAGACATGAAAAAATGAATCACAATGATAGCAGCAGGCTGCCATTTTTTCTTGAATAATAAGGCAAAGCCAAGAAAAAATAAACTGGAGCTAATAGGATTCACAAAAAGCAAAATCTGTTGGAGCAGATTTGATATACCGAGTTTAAATTCAATTAAATATGCTGTATAGGTTTTCAGCCAAAGTAAAATGACTGCAACGGCAAAAAAGCCGAGACCTCTTTTTTGAATAAATGTTTTCATATAAACACTCCTTTTCTCCGAAACACGGAAGAGGGAACGAAAGAAAACGAACCATTAAAATATATCATGAAATGAAGGAATAGAAAAGTCATAACCAGTCAGCTACGTATGAGGCCTGTCCCTTTGTAGAATATGTGAACAAATAAAAATTTTAAATCGTCTTCCCTTTATTAACTGAAAATTCTTTATTTTACAATAATAGAAACTTTTGCTATACCGCTAAAGCAGGTAAATAGACTTAAGTCTAAAGATATATCTATTCAGCTACAGGGGGATTTTTATCAGTGTTACTATGATTTATTGAAGTTTATGCATTCTATTCTAAAAAAATGATTGAAATGAAGAGGGGAATCCTTTGGATAATATTAACTATTAAATAGTATTCAAATATATCTTACTGTTTAACTAAATTAAATATTTTTATCTTATAATGTAAGGGTTTTATTGAAAAATGTTAACAAACAAATTATCTGAATATACTTAAGTGGACAATTCGGCACTATAAACTTTTCGATATAGGTCGATATAAAATTTGACAAGGAATCTTCCATTGAAAGGATTGATAGTATATGACTGTACGAGCAACGAATCTCGTTCAGAACTGGTTTCCGAGTGAGGACGGAAATGAGACAGAACGCCAAGAGTTAATGCAATTAATTGAACAAATCGTTTCAGGGGTAGATCGTCTGAAAGATCCAGAGCGTGCTCATCTTAAAGGAGAGAAGAACCGCGATGATAATTTCTACCAAATGCTTACTGAAACAAGTGAAATTCCAGCATGCAGCAGTGAAGCTGAACTGGTGAATGATGAACTACTCAAACTACTGCATAACCATCCATATCATACAAAGTATTTCTTCACCAACATTTTGCCGATGGCAAGTACGCCAGGAATTCTTGGGATGCTGACTGCCATGCTCGTCAACGGTAACAATTTGTGGGATGTTTATGGGCCTGCTGGTGCTGAAGCAGAAGTCAGAGTCGTCTCAATGATGTCTAAGCTTATTGGATATGATCCATCTGTGAGCGGGGGCTACACCACATGGGGAGGCCAAGGTGCTATTTTCTCTGGCCTTCGATTGGCGGTTGCCAAAGTTGCACCGGAGTCGTTAAGGAAAGGTGTTCCACAAAATCTTTATGCTTTTTGTTCTGATGCAGCGCATTATAGTTTGTTCAAGTCTATGGAGGCGACAGGGCTTGGGACTGACAACCTGATCAGAATCAAAACGAATAAAGATCATTCAATGGATATGGAAGATTTGCAATGTCAAATGGAGCTCGTTGCACAAAATGGCGGGATTCCCGTTTATATTGTTGCAACAACTGGGACAACAGATGCAATTGCTATTGATGATGTGAAAGGGATTCGTGAAACCGCAGAGGCAGTCGCTGAAAAGTATGGATTTAACGTGCCGCACATTCATGCCGACTCTGCTCTTGGAGGATTTTTTGCCTTCTTTAATGAGTATGATTTAGCACTAAATCCATTACAGTTTTCAGAAGGTGTCCTGCACATGCTAGAAGAAATTCAGACGAAGTTTCGTCACCTTTACCTTGCGGATTCGATGTGTTTTGACTTTCAAAAGCTTGGTCAAACGCCATATACATCAAGTCTTTTCTTGGTGAAACAGGCAGCAGACCTTAAGCGGATCGACCTAGAGGAAAAGGAAACACCGTATGTCGGACACAGAGGCTATGGTGAGTATCACACTGGATATACACTGGAGTGCACGAGAATGGGAAGCTCAATTAGTATGCTTAGCGTTCTATTGACACTTGGTGTAGAGGGCTACCAACGCTTGCTTGGGCAATTTTTAGAAGTGAATGTTCAATTTAGAGCGGCGATGAAAAGAGAGATTCCACAGGCTGAAGTTGTGAATTCAGACAACGTCGGAATGTCAACATTGTTCCGTATTTATTTGGAGGATTCGCCTCGATTTGCAGCAGAAATTTCAGGACAAGCAAGTTCACTTGAGATTGAAAGAAATAATGACTTAAACAAAATGCTCTTTGAAAAACTTGGGGAAATGCGAGAGCGGATGTTCTTCGGCGATACAACGAAGTTTTTACTTGTGAAATCAAAAGAAGATAAAGAATTTTATTTAAGTGTAAGCAAGTTCTTTGTCATCTCGCCGTATACAATGCCAGAGCATATTCCTCATATTATTACCTATTTAAAAGAAGTGATTGCATCTGTTTGTGGACAATTTGAAAGTGCATATGCTTAAACCTAATTTGAGAGTGGAGATGTAGAAAAAAATGACGAAACAAAGGAAACTTGGAGGATTAACGATATCCTCCAAAATCATGTCAGTCGTTGTCGTAATACTATTCGTAACTGTTGCATTATTTGTACTTACTTTTTATATGGTGAGTCAAGACTTATCATCTCAGCTGCTAAAGCAATTTGATTATCGTTTAACAACTGATATTGACACTGCTGAGCATGAACTTGAAAGCATTGATGGAAATGTCCTTGATATTACTGGAAAGGACGACCCAATTTATGTAGAAGTGAAGAAAAAAATCTCTGAACTTCAAGAAAATCATACGCTTGAAAATTTATATGTGTTATCAAAAGAAGGTGGAAAGGAAAGAATCATCGTCTTAACTGGAGAAGACGATGATTTTAATCAAGATTACCCTTTTACAAAGGAAATGAATGAAGCTATATCTGATAACAAAGTGGTCAAAAGTGATATATACAAGGATTCCTACGGAACTCATAAATCTGTCTTACTTCCAATAAAGGACTCAAGTGGTGAAGTTACAGGTATTCTAGGTATTGATCTTGATGCATCAGTTGTTCCAGAGACGACGAAAAAGCTCACAATTTATATTATCATTGTTTCAAGTATTATTCTGATTGGTGGACTCATTTTCTCTTATTTTATGGGAAGAAAAATTGCTAGACCTGCTCGCTCATTAATGGAAACAGCGGATCTGATTGCAGATGGGGATTTGACTGGAAAAATTGAGGTGCAAAGCAAGGATGAAATTGGTCAATTAGCAGAGGCCTTTAAGAAGATGCAAGAACGGATCAAAGAACTCATTTCCAAGATTTCCAATTCATCTGGCGAAGTATCAAGGATGTCCTCTCAGCTTAGAACAGTGACAACTGAATCTAGTCAAAGTGCTCAACAAGTGTCTGAAGCGATGGCGAATATGAGTGAAGGAATTAACGATTCCGTTGCGAATATTACGGATTGTACAACATCAGTGGCTGAAATTGATATACAGATTGAGGGCGTGACTAAAGAAGTAGATGAAATGAAAGCTGTCTCATCAAACGTCCAAGAACAATCTGAATCTGGTCAAAATCTTGTTAAAAACGTCCTAACGCATTTGGATGTCTTACATGAAATGATGAGCAATTCAAAACTGGCAGCAGTCGAGTTGCAGTCACATTCTAATAAAATTGAAAGTGTCATTTCCATTATCACAGATATTTCAGCACAAACGAATTTACTTGCGCTCAATGCCTCTATTGAAGCGGCACGTGTAGGAGAAGAAGGAAAAGGCTTTGCTGTCGTTGCTGGGGAAGTCAGGAAGCTCGCAGAACAATCGGCAGACGCAGCCAAATCCGTATCTGAACTTGTTATTGGGACGCAGGAAAACAGTCAGCGTGTGCTAGAAAGCGTGGAAGAAAGTAGCCGCGCGGTTGAAGAAGGACGTCAGCAAATGCAAGGGACGTCTCAAAACTTTACTGGCATTTATGATGGCGTTTCTCAATTTTCCGAAAGAACGAACAATCTGCTTGAATCTATACAGCAAGTCAAGCGTGCATACCAAACGATTTCAACTTCGATTGAACAAATCTCTGTTGTATCAGAAGAACAAGCCGCAAGCTCTCAAGAGGTTGCCGCAGCGTCAGAACAACAAAGCGCAGGGATGCAGCAAATTTCAAGTGCGATTGAACAGCTCTCTGAAATGTCTGATGACTTAGCACAAATGATTTCGACCTTTAAAACAGATCATAAATAAGTAAAAAAGCTGGCTCCTGTGATAGGGAGTCAGCTTTTTTTGCTATGCTAAACGACACGTGAAGACAGAGAGGGATAAGCAGTTTGACAGATAAAGAGGGGTAGCTTTTTTTTATGTAAGCGTTATATTTTTAATTGACTACATGTATATACAAGTATAAAATATATGGATAACATGTATATACAAGTATGCGGGTGTTTTTTTCTGATAAAAGAAAACGGTTTCGGAGGGGATAATATGGCTGATTATCAGACATCTGTCGTTCAGATTGTGGAAGCCATTGGTGGCAAGGAAAATATTGCGCAAGCGACTCATTGTGTAACAAGGCTTCGATTTGTGTTAAAGGATGAAGGGAAAGTAGATCAAGAAGTATTAGAGCAAATTGAAATTGTAAAAGGCTCATTTGCGGTAGGCGGTCAATTTCAAGTTGTGATTGGTCAAGGTGTCGTCAATCAGGTTTATGCGGAAATGGTCAAACAGACAGGTATTGGTGAAGCGACAAAGGAGGATGTCAAACAGGCATCTACTCAAAAGTTGAATCCTGTTCAGCGTGCTGTGAAAACGCTTGCGGATATTTTTATTCCGATTTTACCAGCGATTGTGACAGCTGGCTTATTGATGGGGATTAATAATATTTTAACTGCGACAGATATCTTTTTCACCGATCAATCAATTGTGGATGTATACCCAGCGTGGGCCGGTTTGGCGAATATGATTCAATTAATTGCAGGCACTGCCTTTACTTTCTTGCCAGCATTAATTGGTTGGTCAGCGGTCAAGCGGTTTGGGGGGAATCCACTTTTAGGTATGGTTCTCGGCTTAATGCTTGTTCACCCCGATTTATTGAACGCATGGGGATATGGAGCGGCTGAAAAGGCAGGGGATATTCCGGTCTGGAATCTATTCGGACTTGAAGTGCAGAAGGTCGGCTATCAAGGGCAAGTGCTTCCGATTTTGGTTGCTTCATATTTATTGGCAAAACTTGAAATTTTCTTAACGAGACGTACACCAGAGAGCATTCAATTGTTAGTCGTAGCTCCGATCACACTTCTTCTCATTGGCTTTTTATCATTTATTGTGATCGGACCGATTACGTTTGCAGTGGGGAATGTTCTCACATCTGGTTTAGTGGCAGTCTTTCAGCATTTTGCTGCACTTGGCGGATTGCTATACGGTGGTTTGTATGCAGCCCTTGTGATTACAGGTATGCATCATACGTTTCTTGCTGTTGATATTCAGCTTATTCATTCAAAACTACACGGAACGTTCCTATGGCCAATGCTAGCATTGTCAAATATTGCACAAGGGTCTGCGGCACTTGCGATGATGTTTGTTGTAAAGGATGAAAAGCAAAAAGGGCTTTCGCTTACATCGGGTATTTCAGCTTATCTAGGTATTACAGAGCCAGCGATGTTTGGGGTTAACTTGCGCTATCGTTTCCCGTTTATCATTGCCCTAATTAGTTCAGGTATTGCAGGAATGTTTATCGCCTCCCAAGGCGTGCTTGCAAGCTCTGTTGGTGTCGGTGGTATTCCTGGGATTTTCTCAATCATTCCACAATATTGGGGTGCATTTGCCATTGGTATGGTCATTGTTTTGGTCATCCCGTTTGTTGGAACACTTTTATTTGCAAAATTAAAGCGAAAGAAGGAAGAGGCTTAATGTCTACTCTATTTTTAGTTGGTGGTGAAGTACATTGAAAAAACAACAAACAAATAAACCTTGGTGGAAAAAAGCAATTGTCTATCAAATTTACCCGAAAAGTTTCCTAGATACGACCGGATCTGGTACAGGTGATATTAATGGAGTCACTCAAAAGCTAGACTATATTCAGCAACTTGGTGCGGATTGTATTTGGCTAACACCGATGTATGAGTCACCTCAGTATGATAATGGCTACGATATTAGTGATTACCGAAAGATCCACGAGGTGTACGGAACAATGGCTGATTTTGAGCGGTTGTTAGATGCAGCACATAGCCGTGGCATTCGAGTGATCATGGATATTGCTGTCAATCATACATCGACCTTGCATGAATGGTTTCAAGCATCTCGTCAGTCAAAGGAAAATCCATATCGTGATTTTTATATTTGGAAGGAAGAGAAACCTGATGGTTCACCGCCAAATGACTGGCAATCGAAATTTGGTGGTACTGCCTGGCAACTTGATGAAGCGACAGGGTCCTATTATTTACATCTATATGATGTCAATCAAGCTGATCTGAATTGGGAAAATGAAGAGGTGCGTAAGCAGGTTTATGACATCATGCATTTTTGGTTTCAAAAAGGAGTGGATGGCTTCCGTTTAGATGTGATCAACAACATTTCAAAGGATCAGCGCTTTTTAGATGATGCGGGGCAATCTGTTCAGAGGGATGGGCGAATGTACTACACGGATGGGCCTCGTATCCATGAGTTTCTCCATGAAATGAATAAAGAGGTCTTCTCAAAATACAACAGTATGACAGTAGGTGAAATGTCATCTACTAATATTGCAGACTGTATCCGCTATACAAGACCTGACCGAGAAGAGCTTGATATGACCTTCAATTTTCACCATTTAAAAGTCGATTATCCAAATGGAGAGAAGTGGGCGGTTGCTCCTTTTGATTTTCTTCAGCTAAAAGCTATTTTATCTGAATGGCAGATAAAAATGCATGAAGGTGGGGGTTGGAATGCGCTGTTCTGGTGTAATCATGATCAACCTCGCATCGTGTCACGCTATGGAGATGATGGCAAATATCACAAACAATCGGCAAAAATGTTAGCAACAACCATTCATCTGATGCAAGGAACGCCTTACGTTTATCAAGGAGAAGAAATTGGGATGAGTAACCCCGGATTTCGTTCTATTGCTTCGTATCGTGATGTCGAATCATTAAATATGTATGAGCTGATGTTACAAGAGGGGAAATCTGAAGAAGAGGCACTTCATATCTTAAAGATGAAATCAAGAGATAATTCACGTACGCCGATGCAATGGACAAATGAAGCACATGCTGGTTTCACAAGTGGAACACCATGGATCGAGGCGGCGACAAATGAAATTTCTGTTCAGAGGGCACTTTTAGAACCTGACTCGATCTTTTATCATTATCAGGCACTTTGCCGTTTGCGTAAAAAATATGATGTCATCACATATGGAAGCTACAGGCTGCTTCTTCCTGATGACCCGTCGATTTTTGCTTATATGAGAGAAACGGCTGATGAGTCCTTACTTGTTGTCAATCATTTCTTTCCTGGTGAGGCAACCTTTCAGCTTCCATCTGAAGTTTTGGATAAAATGGAGGGCATGAAGGTGAACGTTCTATTATCAAATTATGAGGATGTCACCCATGATTTCAAGGCCTTTACGTTGCGTCCTTACGAGTCGATCGTTTATCATTTAACCAAACGTTAGTAAATGGAGACGGAGGAAAAATGAAGGAGAACAAATTTAGAACGATCTATGAGCAGTTGGCAAGACGAATTGAACAAGGCGAATGGAAGGATAAAGGGATACTCCCGTCAGAGCACGAATTATCCGTTATGTACGGTACATCAAGAGAGACGGTGAGAAAGGCATTAAGCATTCTTGTGCAGAATGGCTATATCCAAAAAATCAGAGGGAAGGGCTCTGTTCTTTTAAATAGAGAAAAGATGCCGTTTCCTGTTTCTGGCCTTGTCAGTTTTAAAGAGCTGTCACAGACGCTTGGGCGAAAAACCGTTACAACCGTACATGAATTTGCTTTAAAGAAGCCAAATCATTACATTCAGTCTCAATTGAAGGTGAATGAGAACGAGCAAGTGTGGGAGGTCGTTCGCACTCGCAATATTAGTGGAGAAGAAGTGATCTTAGATAAGGATTATTTTCTTCAAAAGTATGTGCCGACACTATCGAAGGACATTTGTGAGGGATCAATTTATGAGTATATCGAGGGAGAGCTTGGTGTATCAATTAGTTATGCTCAAAAGGAATTTGTCGTTGAGCCATGTACTGAAGAGGATGCCCGCTACCTTGATTTGAATGGCTTTGAACACATTGTGGTCGTGAAGAACTATGTCTTTTTAGAGGATACTAGTCTGTTTCAATATACAGAAAGCAGGCATCGGTTAGATCGATTTCGATTTGTTGATTTTGCAAGAAGGTAAAAAGCGGACAGAGCATAGGCTCTGTCCGTCAGCTTTTTGACAAAGGTCTAAAATGATGTTTATTTTAGACCTTTGTCTTCTTTTCAGCGTAATTGAAAACCCTTGAAGTCTAGGAAGGACGAGCACTGGAGCGGATCGAATGTGTGATTCGTGAGCACCAGCGCGCAGGCCTGACAACGAATGCGAGGGTTTGTCTACACGCTGTGGACAGAGCATAGGCTCTGTCCGTTTGTAGTTATGATGAGACATCCTTTTTTGTTCGTTTGCGCTGATAATAGTAAAGGATTCCGCCAGCTGAGAGCATAAGTACTCCGATCAAAAGAGCCGTGTACATTTTGGTGGCTGTGTTAGGAAGGGTACCGCCAGGAAGTCCTGTCCCGTCACGATCCGTTTCGTTGCCCCCAACTCCGCTCGTTGCGTCATCATCTGTCCCGTTGCCAGGCGTAGATGCAGCTACTTCTTCTTTGTTTAAAACCGTATATTCGCTAAAGTGTTCAGTATATCCTGTGACAACACCATTTTCAAAGGAGCCATTGTTCGTTTGAGACAGGCGATTATTCTTCCGATCCACATAGTAGACCGCAGGCTTCTTGGCTTTTGCTGTGTCAGTTAAAAAGAACGAAAGTCCGACAGCTTCTTTAAATGTAGAGATGTTTTTCTTGTTTTGCATGATCCGAAAATCGTACGTATCTGTCAGTGCTTTCTCTACTTTTTTTGTTTTGGCAACATAAATATCGGTGTTTGCTTTCGATACATTAGAAAGCGGTAGTTCAAGTCCAAGTATGTCATTATAGATTGTTACACGAGGATCTTGCTCTCTTTCCAGCAATTGCGTGATTTGTGTTTTAGATAAAGACAGTTTGATGTTTTTGGCATCGTTTGTTTTATCTAAATAGAGAAGCGCTTTGTTTGTATTTTGAACATATGTTTGAAATTGTTCATTATTTTGAATGTCGAAAGCGCCTTTTCCTTTTGCATCAGGAAGAAATACTTCTTTCACGCGATGATCAATGGCTGGGGAAATACTTCCGCCAGCTTGCTCGATTTGTTCCTTGAAGATTTCATAATCAACATAACCTAAATCTTCTCCGTAGGCTGCTTCTGTAAAGACGCTATAACCATCTCCGCCAGTACCGACAAATGCATTTGTTGCCACACGATAGGTTTTGTCATCATCTATATTTGATAACCGACCATCTTTGTCTTTTAATTTGACATCAATGAGCCTCTTTCCAGCTGGTCTATTTAACGTGAAGGTATACTCGATGCCTGAGACATGTGGGAATGCGCCTCCACCTTCCTCGATACCTGAGAGACCTTGTTCAAGTGCTTTTTTAATTTGGCTGCCTTTTAGGTCAGCAACATATAAGGTGTTACCAAATGGCATGACTGTTAAAATATCACCAAGGGTGATATCCCCTTTTTCAATGCTACTGCGAATGCCTCCACCGTTTGTAATTGCTAGATCAGCACCAGCAGATTCTTGGGCTTTTTTCAGCATTCCATCCGCAATAAAGTTCCCGAGATTTGTTTCTTTCGTACGGACATGTTCACGCTGTCCATCTAGCAGTACATCTGTCTTTCCAACCTTTTCTGTTTTTAAATCATGAATGTCCGCTTTATATTGATCCAATATCGCTTTTGCTTCAGGGTCCTCTTTGACTGAATCATCAATGGTGATGAGATCAAAGGAAGATTCTTTTGTTTGAACGACCCCTTTTTTATCAAAGGCAAGATTTACTTTTCCTAAAAATTGACCGTAATCCTTGACCTGTGCCACAATTGTAGGCTCTTTATTGTCAACGACCTTTAACTTGTCAACTAATGTGTGGGTATGACCACCTATGATTAAATCAATGCCTTTTACCTTTTTCGCAAGCTCAAGGTCACGCTGATATCCAATATGAGTCAATGCGATGATTTTATTAATTTTTTCTTTTGATTGAATGTCTTTGACTGTATCTTTTGCTTTTTGATACGCATCGTTAAATGTAATATTTGGACCGCTACTAGACGTAATCGCTGTGTCCTCTGTTGTTAAACCAAACACTGCTACCTTTTCACCGTTTACATCCAAAAGAATGTA
This sequence comes from Bacillus sp. NPDC077027, assembly GCF_050269555.1. NCBI lineage: Bacteria > Bacillati > Bacillota > Bacilli > Caryophanales > Bacillaceae > Bacillus > Bacillus sp. NPDC077027. The sequence goes on from NZ_JBNNIO010000004.1 coordinate 185,222, forward strand.
CGGATAGATACCAGATTTCTTCTTTTTACCCGCTTTAAAGGTTGTCGGTTTTTTCACTAAGTCACGTAGCTGTTTTTCTTTCGATACATCAACGTTTGAACTGACGATTGGGAAATCAGGTTTTTCAAAACCATGTCTATTGTTTGCGTCAACTGTAGATGCATCCCCTGTGAGAAATTGGCGCAGAGTCGATGGCCCTTGGTCAAATTCGTGATTTCCGAATGTCATGGCATCGTATTTCATCAAATTCATCAGCTTCATATCTGCAAGTCCTTGCCACTTTGTGAAATACAGGTCACCTGAGAATACATCACCTGCATCTAATAGAATATTGTTCTCATTGTTTGCGCGTACTTCTTTTACTTTTGTTGCTCGTCTTGCTGCATCATCTAAGTGGGCATGTGTATCGTTTGTATGCATCACAGTCAGTTTCCAATGATCGCTGTTACTAGGCGGCTCTGTTGTTTGATCTTCATCGAATGAGAGTTGATATACACCTAGACCGTCTGTATCTGCATTGCGCACAAATTTTACTTCACTTGATTTTTCAGCAAAAGGTTTAGCAAGAACAGAAGATTCAAATGTTAATGTTGCACCTTTCACAGGTGAGATCGACCAGTTTTGATCTGCTGCTGGATTGATCGTTTTTTGATCAATGATGTAATCCATTAACACTTGACGGTTTTCATCCGCAGATGCTAAGACAATTTTGTCTTGCGTAAGGTGAGGGAATCCACCACCCCCAGACGCACGATAGTTGTTTGTGACGACTAAAAACGCTTGATTGTCTGTTACTGGTTTGCCGTTATAAGACAGGTTTTTGACCCGGTTTGCTTTTGAATGGACCAATGTCCCGCTTGTACTATATTTTGCTGGCTCAGTCACATCAATTTGATAAGTAACGCCATCAATGACATCAAAGTTATAGGAGCGGTACTCTTCATTTAAAAGAGCTTGTTCACTTGTTTCGTTTGCTTTGATTTGATTGAATTGGCCTGCAGACATTTCAAGCCAATCTCTGACTTCGCTGCCTTTTAATTTGACGATTTGCACGGTGTTGTCATAGAGGTACAGGTCACCAATATTTTTAATGGCAAGATCACCTTTGGCAATATTCGTGTAATAATTTACGCCATTACGGCCACCAGCTTTAAATGGTGCGCCTGCTGATAAAATTGGCAGGTTTTCATATTGTGTATTTTTCATTTTCTCTTGTGCATACCATTTTTGAGCATCTGTCACAATTTGAATAGAAGGATCGTCAATGACTTGTGCAAAAAAGCTGTTAATATCAGCTTCTGTTTTACCAACAGGTTTTCTGACATAATCAAGCGTGTTCTGATGTGTTGACTCGATTGCTGTTTTGACATCACTGTTTTGGGAGGTGACTTGTGCAACGGATTCAATCTTTCCTGTTCCGTTTGTCACTACCCATACGTTATCTTCTTTTTCAATTGTTAAATCAATCACACCGAGGTAGCTTCCCCAGTTTTTAGACATGACGACAGGAATGCCGTTAATTGTGCCTTTTGCTACATCAAATTTGTCTACACCACTGTATGATGCATCTGGGAAAGTACCATGCTGATGTCCAGAGACAATGGCATCAATGCCATTGGTTTTCGTTGCAAGATCGAAAACCATATTTTCTGAGCCTTTAGGTTGTGCTGTTTTCTCAATACCAGTATGGGCAAGTGCGATGATAATGTCAGCGCCTTCTTCTTTCATTTTAGGAATCGTTTCATTGGCAGATTCCACAATATCTTGTACTTGAACTTGGCCATCTAAATGTTTTTTGTCCCATGTCATAATTTGTGGAGGGACAAATCCTATGTAACCTACTTTGACTGTTTGGGTTTGACCGCTTTTATCCTGAAATGCTTTCTCTTGAATGCTATAAGGCGTAAAGCGATGCTTACCATTTAATGTTTTGACGTTGGCATTTACAATTGGGAAGTCAGCACCAGCGATTGTTCCATCGAGAAAATCAAGTCCGTAATTGAACTCGTGGTTTCCGAGTGTGCCGGCATCATAATTCAGCTTGTTTAGTGTACGCATGATAGGATGAACTTTGCTTCGGTTGATAATGTTATTTTTGTCGTTTTTGTAGACATATTCACCAAGGGGTGTTCCTTGAATGAGATCCCCGTTATCGACAAGAAGGGTATTAGGGTTTTCAGAGCGGTGTTTTTGAATCAATTCAGCTGTTTTGGCAAGACCGAATTCATTCGACACTTTGTCGCTGTAATAATCGTAATTCATCATATTTGCGTGAACATCAGTTGTTGCTAAAATGCTCACATGAACGGATTGCTCGTTTTGTGTATCTGCAGCCTGAATGGGTACTGCTGGGAGAATGAGACTAATCAACATGATTGAAGTGAGCAGGATGGACAGGTTTTTCTTTAAGTTGGTCCTATATTTTTGTTTCTTCACCTGATCTCCGCCTTTCCTATTTTTTTGATCACAATACCTATTGTAGAAGTGTTTCATTAACTTTTGTAGCTATTTGTTGCAGATTATTGTAAAGATTGCATAAATGATACAAAATACCTTAATATTCTGAAAGAATGAGTCTATATGCTTATTTTATGAAAAAGGAGAATTTTTTGGATATACGTCACCATGTTTGATTCATTTTACAGGGGGTATATTGTGTAATGTGAACAAAATTGATGCAGGAGGGTTTTTACATGGGCAAGAAAATTGCAGTTGTATTAACAGATTATTTTGAGGATGTTGAATTTACCGAACCTGTGAAAGCTTTTAAAGATGCAGGGCATGAAGTGACAGTCATCGAAAACGAAAAGGGAAAAACGGTTAAAGGTAAACAAGGAGAAGCAGAGGTGCGAGTCGATGCCTCTATTGATGATGTAAAACCAGAAGATTTTGATGCACTTCTGATTCCAGGCGGGTTTTCACCGGATATTCTTCGTGCAGATGATCGCTATGTTCAATTTGCAAAAGCCTTTATGGACGAGAAAAAACCAGTCTTTGCGATCTGCCATGGTCCACAGCTTCTCATTACAGCCAAAACATTAGAGGGAAGAGGAACTACAGGCTACACATCCATTAAAGTTGATTTGGAGAACGCTGGTGCGAAATTCCAAGACAAAGAGGTTGTTGTCTGCCAAAATCAGCTTGTAACTAGCCGTACACCTGAAGATATTCCAGCCTTTAACCACGAGTCGTTAAAGCTGTTAGCATCATAAATAAAAGAGCGAAGGTGTGCTTCAATTGCACATCCTTCGCTCTTTTTATTTTCTTAAATTTTTCAATTCACTTGCAATGGCTTGCATTTCACTTGGGCTAAACGAAGATTTTTTCATCACCATTTGGTGAAGGAATTCAATATCTTCGTATTTGTCCGGACTGAAGTCTTCAGCTTTAATAACTCCGATGTTTAACATATTTAACTTTTGCGAAATTTCTTCAATAAGCTGATTGACTTCAGCCGCTTTTTGTTCTGACAAGGGCGGCACGTCCTTTCCTGCATGTGTCGAATAATATTCTAACAGAAATGGGGCAGAAGAAAAGGGCTTTTAAGAGGAGACGCTAATGTTTTTTTCTTTTTTCTCTTGTTTGATTTTTTCGATGATCCGTTTGGATTCAAAAACGACAACGCCAGAAAGACCGATAAGCCCAATTAAGTTTGGTATTGCCATGAGTCCATTCAGCATATCAGCTACACCCCAAACAAAATCGTTTTTAAAGATTGCACCGAAAAAGACAGCGGCTACAAATACAAGGCGATAATACACCACATATGAATCCTTTACTAAATATGTAAAGCACTTCTCGCCATAATAAGACCATCCAATAATGGTTGAATAGGCAAATAATAAAAGACCAATCGCCACAACGATTGAACCGGTAGGACCAAGGAAATGGGCAAACGACATAGAGGTCAGTGCATCACTTTTTTCTGTTTGATACATATTTGCCATAACGACCGTGATACCAGTAATTGAACAGACAATCAATGTATCAATAAATACTTGTGTCATGGAAACAAGGGCTTGGCGTGCGGGCATATCTGTTTTTGCTGCCGCCGCTGCGATTGGAGCAGATCCAAGACCTGCTTCGTTTGAAAATACACCACGTGCCACACCCCAACGAATGACTGTACCAATTGCACCACCTGCAACAGCTTGACCTGTAAAGGCATCAGAAAAAATAAGTCCCACTGCACTCGGGACAAGATCAGCATTCATCATCAGAATGATTAATCCACAAATGACGTAAAATAAAGCCATCACTGGGACAAAAATGGCGGTGACACGTCCAATGCTTTTAATGCCTCCAAGAATCACAAGGGCTGTAAAAGCAGTAATAATGATTCCAGTAAGCCAAGTTGGAATTTGAAAAGTCGAATTCATGACTCCTGAAATAGAGTTAGACTGTACAAGGTTGCCGATACCAAAGGCAGCAAAAGCACCAAAAATAGCGAATAACACCCCAAGCCATTTTTGCTTTAAACCATGCTCAAGGTAATACATCGGTCCACCTGACATTTCACCTTTTTCATTTTTTACACGATATTTAACGGCAAGCACTGCTTCCGCATATTTGGTCGCCATTCCGAAAAAGGCAGCAAACCACATCCAGAATACGGCGCCAGGACCACCAGCAATAACGGCAGATGCAACGCCTACGATATTACCGGTACCCACTGTAGCAGCAAGGGCAGTCATTAATGCTTGAAAGTGAGAGATATCTCCTTCTGAGGTCTTGTCTTGTTTTGAGAACGCAAGCTTTAGAGAATAAGGGAGCAATCTAATTTGAATGAAGAGAATTCTAAAGGTGAGGTAAATACCAGTTCCGACGATAAGGACTAAAAGAGGAGGTCCCCATAAAAAATCATTCATTCTGTTAACAAACTGTTCAATGAATCCCATATAATATCCCCCTTTGTTTGTGCATATCTCCTAAAGTGTCGCTCTTTTTTGTATAATTTGTCAATGACGCTGGGAGTTTTTTTGCAAAGTTTAAAAAAGAAATGGGGATTGGTATGATAAAGAAAAGGTTTCCTTTGTAAGAACTCAGGGAAAAGGTAGGAGGAGAATGAAGGATGATTCGTGTATTATTTGTTTGCTTAGGAAACATTTGCCGATCACCAATGGCAGAGGCGATGTTCCGCAAGCTCGTTTCCGAGGAGGGGCTATCTGAGCATTTTGACATCGATTCAGCGGGAATTGGCGGATGGCATAAAGGGAATCCACCACATGAAGGTACAAGACAATTGTTAGATCAAAAAAGAATTAGCTATGAAGGAATAACGGCAAGACAGGTGGTCGATGAGGACATGACAACGTATGATTATATCATTGCGATGGATGCAGAAAATGTCGGTGCACTTCGTAGTCAAGCAGGTTATGGGAAGCACCATTTCATAGGACGTCTGCTGGATTTTGTTGATGACGAAGACAGAGATGATGTACCAGACCCGTATTACACAGGAAACTTCGAGGAAGTACATGATTTAATTGAAAAAGGATTAACGCAATTTCTCACATATGTGAAAAAAGAACAAAACCTATAGCTGAAAGGAGATCAGATGAGATGGAAGAGAAGAATCAGATTGTGCTTCGAGGGGCGATGATCGGTGCCGCTTGCGGAATGCTACTGACATTGTTTCATCAGCCAACAAGAGCGGCTTTAAGGAAAAAATGGAACACTTGTCAGCAAACAATAGAGCAATATCGTCATGAGCCTGGCAGCTTAACTAACTGTGTGAAAGAAAAGATGGAAGAGACGAAGCAACTGGCACGCTCTGTCTCAGATGATTTGTCATTTTTAAACGAGCAATTGAACCAGCTAAAAGAAACAACACCAAAAGTGCTTGAAATTATCGAAGAAACGAAAGATCATTTTCGTTCAAAACAAAAGGATTCATCATTGGAGCTGAAATGAATGGGATTTGTTAAAGCGTTAATAGAACGCTTTCTACTTCACGAAGGACCGGCAAAATCAGCGGAACTTGCCTATTTCTTTTTGCTTTCCTTGTTCCCCTTTTTAATCTTTGTGCTCACCCTTGTCGGGTATTTGCCACTGACATCAACAGATGTTCTAAGTGTCATTTCTGGATATGCTCCAGAAAGCGCCTTATCAATGATTGAATCGATTGCAGAGGAGACGCTTAATAGCCGAAACGGTGGTCTTCTGTCATTCGGGATTATTGCAGCACTTTGGTCTGCGTCAAATGGGATCAATGCTGTGGTCAGGGCATTTAATCATGCATATGAAGTGGAAGAAAATCGTTCCTTCATTCTCGTTCGTCTCACGTCTATTATCTTAACGATTGCCATGGTACTCACGATCATCTTCGCATTAATGCTTCCTGTCTTTGGGAAGGAGCTAGGCTTGTTTATAGCCAAGCTGATTGGTCAGTCTGATGCCTTTTTGACAACATGGTCTACTTTAAGGTGGATTATTAGTCCATTCATTTTAATGATCGTGTTTACAGCACTTTATTATTTCGCCCCAAATATTCGGCTCAAATTGAAATTTGTCCTGCCAGGTGCCATCTTTGCATCAATTGGCTGGATTCTCGTCAGTATGCTGTTCTCATTTTACGTAGGGGAATTTGCAAACTACAGTGCGATGTACGGCAGTATTGGGGGAATCATCATATTGATGATTTGGTTTTATTTAACCGGTATTATGATTATCCTTGGCGGAGAACTAAATGCGCTTTTACATAAACGTAAAAACGTACCAGGGAACATTTAATCTTCTAATGGGCATTCTAAATGTGAACGTCAAAAGTTCATTTGAAGATTGGGGGAAAAACGAATGGCTAAACAATCGAAAAAAGACGGTAACCATACGAAACAAAGCAAAGGTCATAAGCCAAAACAAAAAACAAGCAGCGGTGCCAACGGCCAAAATGGGTATCACTAAATCAATTAACCCTGCAACAACGCGGATCAGCAGTTGTTGCAGGGTTTTTTTATGAAGGAAACTTTTGGATCATTGACTTATTTTAACGTGAGCTGAAGCTTTACCAAACCGTACGCAACAAAAGACGAATAAAATCACCAAGCTGACCAAGTAGAGCAAGTTCGCTTTTTCAAAGGTTTGAACAAAGAACCCGCCGAGTACTGGACCTAGAATGCTCCCAGCGCTAAATGCCATACCGCACATAAGGTTGCCAGCTGGTAGTAGCTCTATTGGCAGTAAATCCGTCATGTAGCTAATACCAAGTGAGAAAGTAGAACCGACTGCCATGCCAGCAATAAAGAAACAAATGGCAACAGCCAGAACGGATTGAATCAAGAGTCCTGCGATTAAAAATAAAAGTGCCCCAATGAGCGTGACATATAAGATGATGCGTCGTCTGCCAAACTTATCACTTAACATGCCAAGAGGAAGCTGAAAGACAATACTGCCAATTGCAAACGCAGGAAGAATAAGAGCAACGGCATCCACACTTACTCCGCTTCGCAAGGCGTAGACAGGGAAGTTACTATTTAAGGTTGTTTCTAAAAAACCGTAGCAAAAGGGCATCATAAATGCCACCCAGCCATATTGGAATGCCTTTTTAAACCGCTGTAGGCTGTTGAAATGATCTGTTTGTACTTCACCAGTGTCTGGATATGTATTTTTTAACAAAAAGGCAAGAACCCAAATACATAAACTGACAGCACCTGTGACAATAAACGGTAGAGATGGACTAATCTTAATCAGTGGCGTTAAAAACGGTCCTGCCGCAAACCCAAGACTAAAGGATATACCATATAAAGAAATGTTGCGCCCTCGATTCCGTGAAGTAGACGCATAAGTCACCCAAGTTTGTGTGGAAAAATGAAGCATATGATCACCAACACCAATGAGCAGTCGTAAGAAGAACCAGACAAGGTATGATTCAAAAAAGACAAAACCAAATAAACCGCTAAATACAGCAATGCCTCCAATGACAATGAGCGGTTTAAAACCGAACCTTCGTAAAGGAGCCTCCATAAAAGGAGAGGCGATAAGAACCCCAAGATACAAGCCAGTTGCATGCAAGCCATTTAAAGTTGGAGAGGTACCTGCATGCTCGAAAATAATGGAAATGACAGGTAAAAGGGCCCCCTGTGAAAAACCTGAAACGGATACGAGTAAAATTAAAATCATAAAATGAATACGTGACATAAGTAGCTCCTTACAAGTTCATACTTTCATCGTACAATGTTCATAACAGGGTTTCAATAGAAAGGTGGATGAACGATGGAGTTTCAATTTGAGAATGGGCGTTTCTTTGCGGATGCCTCATTTGGAAAGCTTGTCATTTCTTCAAAAGACGAATGGGGATTTAGACCCTATGAGCTGTTTGTGTCTGCGATTGCAGGCTGTAGCGGAGAAATGCTCATTCATTTATTACGGAAAAAACGCATGTCATTTGATGAGCTGACGATTCAACCGAATGTGACGAGAGAGGGGATAGCACAAAAGATCAAAAGCATTCACCTGCATTTTGTGATTCAAAATATTGACGTAACTGCTGACAAGTTAGAAAAAATAGTGAACCTAGCAATGAAACATTGCTCAATGGCACAAACAGTGAAGGGAAGTTTAGAGCTGACGGCATCATTTCAAACGATCTGAGTGTATACTCAAACAACGCTCGTCAAAGAATAACAGTCAGAATCTATGTTAAAGGAGATTGACTGAATGAACCGTTTATTTCTTTTGATTGTAATAGTGGGTGTACCATTATCCGTCATTGGTAGCATGATGCATTTTTCTCAGGCTGTTTTGTTTGCAATATACTGTGTGACGATCATTGGTTTAGCAAGTTTTATGGGAAGGGCAACTGAGAGCTTGGCGATTATTACAGGTCCTAGAATCGGTGGACTACTTAACGCAACATTCGGTAACGCAGTTGAACTGATCATTTCTTTTTTTGCTCTAAAGCAGGGGTTAACCGGCATTGTGCTTGCTTCTCTAACTGGTTCTGTCATTGGCAACCTGTTGCTTGTCGCAGGCTTATCATTTTTTATCGGTGGTTTAAAATATAAACGTCAAGAATTCAGTGTTTATGATGCCCGCCATAATTCGGGGCTACTGATGTTTGCGATCATTGTAGCATTTGTAATTCCAGAAGTATTTTCGGTTGAAATGGTTGAGGAGAAACAATTTGTTCTAAGTATTGGGATTAGTATTGTGATGATTCTTTTGTACGTAGCCGCATTATATTTCAAGCTTGTCAGCCATCGAGGGGTGTATGTGACAAAGTCAGAGCACTCAGAAGAGGGGATAGAAACAGAAGAAGTGCCAGAATGGTCTGGTTTCTTTTCAACGGGTGTTCTACTACTGTCAACCATTGCTGTTGCTTATATTTCTGAACACCTCGTGCATACGTTTGACACCGTTGCAGAGCAATTTGGCTGGAGTGAGCTGTTTATTGGGGTGATTATCGTCGCCATTGTCGGAAATGCGGCTGAGCATGCGTCTGCTGTGATCATGGCGTATAAAAACAAAATGGACGTAGCAGTTGAAATCGCCTTTGGCTCAACATTACAGGTTGCCATGATGGTTGCACCTATTTTAGTCATCAGCTCTCTTTTTTTCGAGAAGCAGATGCCTCTCATTTTCTCATTACCTGAACTCATTGCGATGTCATCGTCTGTTCTCCTCACCGTCATTATCTCAAATGATGGTGACACGAACTGGTTTGAAGGAGCGACCTTACTCGCTGCTTATTTCATCATTGCGATTGGATTTTTCCTTCTGTAATCTTTTTTGGATAATGGACGTATTTAGGGAAAATACTAAGGGAAAATGAATGAGAAAGAGTGATGATATGAAAAAGACGCCTCGCATCATGTTATTTGTTCTTCTATCCTTAAGTCTTCTATGCAGTCTGCCAGCACAAGCGGCAAAGCCATTTAAAGTTCCATCATCTGTTGCTAGTATTTCAAAAGAGAACACCTATCCGAATGCTTCACAGGATCAGCCTCTTCTTCAGCCAAGCGATCTAACTACAGAGTTGTTTAAAACAACAAATGTACCTATCGAAAATACGCATTTGATTAAGATGCTAAATGAATCGAGTATTTCAGGATCACCGCTTGCAGTCGGCTATCGGGCCACCATTTTTCTTGGAAGATGGGCACTGAGTTATGAATCAAATGAAACGGTTGCCAATTGGGAGTACAAAAAGGTCAATACAAATCATATAGATAACCGTGGCGGCAACAAAACAGCCCTTGCAAAATATGTGCAAAAGCAGCAGGTCAAAATAAGCGGGGGACTAACGGCGAAAGTACCAAGTCCGGAAGATGTGAAAAACTTAATGATGCAAAAAGCCATTCAAAAAACAAAATTGCCTTTAGCCTTTGATACAGTGATTGGTACTGGTACAAAAAGAGAACAAACGTATCACGTCCCAGCGAGAAAGGCGGCAGCTCTAAATGCCTATGCACCTGCCATTAATGAAAAAGGGAAGGTGACGTATGGCGAGGTTTACCTTGTCTTAAAGGGAAATAAACGCAAGCTCGTTGTCAAAAATGTGACGTCACAAGGCATTGGCGCTTGGATTCCTGTACAGGATCACCTTACTTTTGGGTTTCAGGGAATGAATTAAATCAAATGAAACCTCTTTAACGGTTAAAGAGGTTTTTTTCATTTTACCATTTTGATTTCGTATCGATAAAAGGAGAAGGCATTCAATACAATCCAGCCTAACAACGCCACAAGGAACAAGTAGGAGAAGCCAGAGTGCTGACCATCAAGTGTTATATATGCTAGAGTGACAAAGGGTATGAGCATAAAACCGAAGTAATCGAACCACCAACATTTGAATTTTTCCATAGGAACACTCCTAAAAAATGACCATAATATTCTATATTTTTCCTTATTATATTCATTAAAAGAAAAAACTGCAATGATATTCATCACAGTTTTGAAAACTCATTTAAGACGATTGTCATATTAAACCTCTGATCAATCCACATGAATTCTAAAATGAAGTTGTTTTTGGCCAGGTGATCCAGTAAGCGCTTGATCTTTAATCAAAAGCTCATTTTCCCCAGTTTTTTTAGCCATAAAACGAAATAGTTTTAAGCCAGGGGCACCAACTACATCTGCTCCTTTAATAGAATCCTCCAATGTTATTTCTAATAAAGGTGATGGGTCAATCCTCCAGCGATACCCTATAGAATCATTATCTTCTAAAGCTAAAAAAAATACTTCTCCAACTCCTAACTGTAGAAGTTTTCCTGAGTCATGTTCAGTTAAAATGTACATCTTTTTATCCCTCTATTCAGTATTTTAATCATCATTAGGTTACCGTATTTTCGTGATCCTATTTGATGAATAAAATGGAACATGGGGAAATGAAAAAACAGACCTCGTGCCAAGGTCTGTTTTTTCATTTATTCACCTAAATCGACATTATGATACACTTGCTGAACATCTTCAAGTTCCTCTAACACATCAATCAATTTCTCAAATTGTGCTTTGGACTCATCATCTAATGTGACTTCGTTTTGGGCAAGCATGGTGATTTCAGCGACGGTAAATTCTTCAACGCTGGCTTGCTTAAACGCTTCTTGGACAATGTGGAATTGATCAGGTTCTGCGTAAACAATCACTGTGTCATCCTCTTGGACGATATCCCGTACATCAATATCTGCTTCCATTAAAAGCTCAAGGGTTTCCTCTTCATTTTTTCCTTCGACACCGATGACAGCCGTTTGGTCAAACATATAAGCAACAGAGCCGCTTACGCCCATGTTTCCGCCGTTTTTCCCAAATGCCGCCCGAACTTCTGATGCAGTACGATTCACATTGTTTGTTAGTGCATCAACGATGATCATTGATCCATTAGGACCAAACCCTTCATATCGCAGTTCATCGAAGTTTTCCTCTGAACCACCCTTTGCCTTTTCAATTGCTCGGTCTATGATATGTTTTGGGACACTATATGTTTTTGCACGCTCTAGAACGAAGCGAAGTGCTTGGTTTGATTCTGGATTTGGCTCACCTTGTTTGGCTGCCACATAGATTTCACGTCCGAATTTGGCGTAAATACGACTTGTGTTGGCATCCTTTGATGCTTTCTTTTCTTTAATGTTGTTCCATTTACGACCCATCTTTTTCACTCTCTTTCACTTAATAAAATACACAGTATGAGAGGGTCCCCATGCTGTTTAAAATGAATCCTGCTCTTTATTATACATGAATCATGCAAGTGGATAGAAGTAAGAGTACTGAAAAAAATGGAATGACCCCTTCACAAAAGATAAAATTATTTTGCAGGCTGAGGATAGGCAAAATCTTCTAACAGTTTTACCTGATGCTTGTGAAGCTGTTTGATCATTTCTTTACGGACGGCAAGAGCGGCTTCGAAGTAGCTTTCATCCTCAACCATTCCTTTGACGGTCAGTTCAATGCCGCGGTTCACCTTATTTAAGCCCATAATCCCATGAACTTGAAAGGGTTCAATGGCTTCTAGGAACTCGTCCTTTTTTAACATTGAATGATAATGTAAGTTCAGCTCACGGCATGCTTCTTCAAGTGCTTGAAAGGCAATGTCAGGATCTTGATTTGCACTAATCAAAACGGATTCCGTAATTCGCATAAATTGGATATTGTAGTTTTGAATTTGTCGAATGTCTCCATTTGAAATCGTTAAAAGCTTACCACTCCACTCTCTAATTTGAAGAGAACGAAGCCCAATTTCTTCAATCGTGCCATTAAACAAATTATTAACGGTGACATAATCACCTTTGTGAATTTGTCGTTCATAAATGAGAAAGATACCTGCTAAAATATCGCGTATGAGCGTCTGGGCACCGAAGCCAATCACAATACCTGCTACGCCTGCTCCAGCAAGTACTTTCCCAAAGTCATGAAAGAAGAGCGAAATCACATAAAACACAAAACAAATAGAAGCTGTATATTTTGTAATGGATCTGACCAAACTCACAATGGTTTTCTCTTTCTTTTCTTCAATAAAGTCAGTTCGTTTAAAGAAGAGCTGAAGTGCTTTATTGATGATGAAAACAGCCGCCCATAGAATCAATCCAACGATAAGAATTTCAATGTATTTGTTCTTAATAACAGTCAGAAATGTATCTTCCATCTAATGGTTACCCCCTGGCAGTGCGTGAAGTAAAGTCAACATCTTGATAATAGCTGTTTTTGACAAGAACATTTGGTCCGAGGCACTGAACATTTGGGCAATAACAATTCAGCTCTGTTGCGAGCTTTGAATTCATCCAACGTTGATACGCATCTTGTAGCGTATCTGTTTCAATATTACCAAGCGATGGTGTATCACCAAAGTCAGTAACGATAATATTCCCATCAAAAATATTCACATTCAGACGAGAACGACCATCTGGATCATTTCTGACTGTCACATTTTTTGCTTCGCGCAATCTTTGTAGCAATCGCTGATCTTCTTCATTTGTGTTACATGAATAAAATGGTAATGTCCCGAATAACATCCATGTATCTTGGTCACGAATATCTAATAGGTGATGGATGGCATCACGCATTTGTGAGAGACTTAATGACTCTAGCGCACTTGCGAAGTCACTAGGATACATCGGGTGTACTTCATGTCTTTGGCATTTCATCTCTTCAACAATTTGGCGATGAATATGCTCAATGTATGGAAGTGTTCGCTTATTCAGCATCGTTTCTGCTGATACCGTCACACCTGCTTTGACAAGCGCTTGGCTATTAGCGATCATTCGATCAAATAACTTAGTGCGTTGTTCGAAGGTAGGTTTCCTATCCATCATTGCAAAACCAACCTTAGCAAATTCTTCAGCCGTTCCCCAGTTATGCGAAATGTGCAATACATCTAAGTAAGGGATGATCTCTTCATATCTTGCCAAATCTAATGTCAAATTAGAATTGATTTGTGTGCGCACACCACGTTCATGTGCATATTTTAATAAAGGAACCACATACTCTCGAACAGATTTTAGTGAAAGCATCGGTTCTCCGCCTGTAATACTAAGTGAACGGAGCAAAGGAACTTCATCAAGGCGGCGAAGAATTAAATCGAGCGGAAGTGCACTAGGGTCCTTCGGCTGCAAGGTATAGCCGACCGCACAATGCTCACATCGCATGTTACAAAGAGTTGTTGTTGTAAATTCAATATTTGTCAGCTTCATTTCTCCATATTCCTGCACATCGAGATAGGCTTCCCAAGGGTCATATGCAGTTGTAATTGGACGAAGTGCTATTTTTTGACTCATGACTATCTATCTCCTTTTCATTCGGGCAAACTAAGACCCGCCAACAGTTAATTTTAAGCCTCATTTCATTTGTACGCAAGTATTCGACGCGATTTGAAACCGAAAAGAATGTAAGTTACGATAGTGAAGGAAAGGAGTTGTCTCCATGGGAAAGGCAGCGAATAGCAAAGAAAAGCAAGTTGATTACTTAAAGAACCGATTAGATATGTTTATGAACGTGATTGATTCATTAGATCCTGAATCGACAGTCGTAGAGGATATAGACAGATTGATTCAAATGATTGATGACTTAGAAGCGAAATATGAACGCTTTAAAAATGATTGGAAAGATCAGTAGCCCGAGCCCGCACATGAGTTGCGGGCTTTTTCTTTAAATTGGCAGGAGATCTGTCGTATGAGTCTTGCGATAATACTGCACAATATAAGAAAAAGCGGGAAGTGAAGAACATGAGGAAACTCTTTTTAATGTGCATTTGTGCTGTGATGATGTTGCTACAAGGTCAGGTTGCATTGGCTGTTTCAAACAAACCAATTCATTGGGGTTTTGCAAAAAGTAAACATCACGAGCCAGCAGACGCTGGAAAAGAACTAAAGGCACTATTGAAAAAATATGATGCTTTTTATTTAGGAGATACAAAACAGAAAGTCATTTATTTCACCTTTGATAATGGCTATGAAAATGGCTATACACCAAAGATTCTAGATGTTTTAAAAAAACACAAGGTTCCTGGTACATTTTTTGTCACGGGTCATTTCGTGAAGGATCAACCTCAGTTAATTAAACGAATGGCAAATGATGGGCACATTATTGGAAACCACTCGTATCATCATCCGGATTTAACGAAAAAGAATACAGAAGAAATGAAAGAGGAACTAACGAGTGTGAATGAAGCGGTCTACAAGATCACGGGAAAACAAGATAACTTATATTTGAGGCCTCCACGTGGTGTGTTTAGTGAAAGAGTGCTGAATGAAACAAAAAAGCTAGGGTATCAAACCGTTTTTTGGTCTGTCGCGTTTGTTGATTGGCATATTCATCATCAAAAGGGAAAGAAATATGCCTATGATCAAATGATGAAACAAGCGCATCCTGGCGCTATTTATTTGCTTCATACGGTCTCACGTGACAATGCTGAAGCGTTAGATGATGCCATTACTTCTTTAAAAGAAAAAGGCTACTCGTTTAAAAGCTTAGATGATCTCCTGATCGAAAAAGTATGGGATCTCCCTCAATTGTAGAAGAAAAAGCTTGCAGTGATGCAAGCTTTTTTACTTGAAAATTTTAAACCAGCCTTTATGCTTAAACCAAAGAAGCATCCCAAATACGATGAATCCCATCAAAATAAGAACCGCAAAGTAACCATACTTCCAATGAAGTTCAGGCATGTTATCGAAGTTCATCCCATACACACCAACGATAAAGGTAAGCGGAATAAAGATGGTCGAGACGATGGTGAGTGTCATCATAATCGCATTCATCCGATTGGAGTTAAGTGTTTGATAGCTATCTCTAAGGTCTGATGTCATCTCTCGGTTTGACTCAACAATTTCAGTTAGTTTTAGCAGGTGATCATAAATGTCGTTGAAATAGGCCCGCTGATGCGTGTCATTTCTTATCACTTCTATATTCACAATGCGATAGAGCAAATCCCTCATTGGAATAACGGTTCGCCTGAGCTTCAATAGGTCTGAACGAATATTAAACACTTCATTCATTAACGTTCCATAAGTTTTGTGTCCTTCTTCATCTTCGATTTCATTCAATCGGTCTTCAATTTGATAAATAATCGGAAAATAGTCATCAACAAGCTGATCAATCAATACGTAGGCAATATGCTGTGGTCCATTTTTGCGAGCCGTTTCAGATGTCTTTAATTTTCGCATCACCCGATCTATATATGGTGCTTCTTTTAAATGAAATGTGACAATATAATTTTCACCAACAAAAAGATCGACTTCTTCTGAGCCTAATGTTTTTTGATTGAGCGCATGAAGAACAAAAAATAAATAACCCTCGTAAAAATCCAATTTTGGTCGTTGTAAATAATGGAAACAGTCTTCAATCGCAAGTGGATGGAACTGAAAATATTCTTTCAGCATGGCTGCTTCTTTTTCAGTTGGCGCGTCAAAATCAATCCAATACCATGCAATGTCGGGGCTTGAAATCTGTTGCATAGTAGCATGTTCTATCAAGTCACCGTCTTTTGTTACTGCCATTTTTTTCAGCATGAGCACCCCTCCAGACTTGCATTATATCATGAAGCAGAATGAAGCAACTTATACGTTTGATCAGAGAAAAACAAAAAAGCCGACCCCATGAATGAGGCCGGTCGATGTGCGTGTATGATTGATGATAAATAAGATGGATTAAGGGCGACGGAAGTTAACGAAACCGCCGTTACGGTCGAACCAACCTCTGAATGCCCAGTTGATGTAGCCGCCATCACCTTTGTTTGTGAAAGATCCGCTTTCAAATACCCAAACGCCGTAAGTGATGTTTCCATACTTAATTGTAGCAAAAGTTTTTACACCGTTAAAACGAGTTTCATACCCCTGACTCAAGTTAAATACCATTACATTGTACTTAGCACCTGAAGCATAAAATGCAGTTTCCATTAAGCCTTTTACAAAGCCTTCACGGTTTGTGTTTGCATTAGCAGCATTGATCAGTGCATTTGCAATACCAAGGACGTCAAAGTTAATATTGACATTAGTTGCGTTAGTAGTTCCTTTTCCTTCAGCAGCTTTGTTTAGAACAGTTTGTTGCAAAGTAGTTGATACTGGAGCTGTTTTTTGCTCAGCAGCATCAGCGAAGACAGGTAAAGTAGAAGAAACAGCAGTGGCAAGGGCAATAGAAAGAATTGTTTTTTTCATTGGTCGGATCTCCTTTGTTTTAAAAAATTTTAGGGTCTTCATTTTGTAAAACGTGATACTAGGTGAAACCGGTAAATCAATGAGGTAAATATGTTCCTACAATATGATACAAATGATTGCCTATTCCGCTAATTCCTTTTTTCACCTCCTTGATATGTCATAATTATACAAAAATTTCATAGAGTTTTGATATCACCCGTAATATCTATTTCTAATTTAAGGAGAATCTAACTAAAATCACAGAAGAAGTGTCGATTCTTGGTGTTAATTGACTAAAAACAATCGGTGAATGAAAGGAAAAAGAGGTGAGAACAGGAAGATTTAACTGATAAATTCTTGTACTCTTTATATAAGACGTTATTCAATTTAGAGAATAATTCGTCTAGAGTGAATAACCATATGGGGTGAAAATAGTCTATATATGCCTTCACATGAGAAAGGGAGAGGAAAAAATGTGGGAGAAAAAATGCACCATCGAGCCACCGTACAATTTTGATCGGGTACTTGAACGGTTATCAAATGATCCACTGAAAGCAGTTGATATGCAAAAGCGAGAAATAAAAGTGCCAATAAGGCTTGCAGATGGTGCCAATATCGCATCTGTTCAAGCGATCGGTACAACAGAATCGCCTTGTTTACTGATTAAAGGAGAGGGACCGCAAACATTAATGGTCGCACAAATAGAACGGATTTTTGGATTGAATCATGACCTTCGTTCAGTGACGGTGCATTTTTCAAAGACAAAGCTTGCTTCCATCTTCGAAGCTCATATCGGAACACCGCTCATGCTAGACTTCAACCTGTACCATTGTTTGATGAAATGTATCATTCATCAGCAATTAAACCTTTCCTTTGCCTATGAGCTGACACGAAGATTTGTACAAACCTACGGAGAGCAAAAGGACGGCGTCTGGTTTGATCCGCTACCAGAGACTATTGCTGAGCTCCACCCAGAGGATTTACGCCAGCTTCAGTTCAGTCAAAGGAAAGCCGAATACGTCATTGATCTATCTAAGGTGATTGTAAATGGCGAACTGCGTTTGGATGAATTTGAGCACATGTCAGATGAAGAAATCACACAGCGCTTACTTCCTTTTAGAGGTATTGGACCTTGGACGGTACAAAATGTACTCTTAAACGGACTAGGCAGACCCAACCTTTTTCCTGCTGCAGATATTGGTATCCAAAATGCGATCAAACAACATTTACAATTAGAAGCTAAGCCGACAAAAGATGACATGGCAGAGATGAGCAAGGAATGGGAGCCCTATTTAAGCTATGCTTCTCTTTATTTGTGGAGAAGTATTGAATCAAAAATAGAGCACATATAAAAAGGTATTTTTTCTCTTATAAAAAGACATGGTATACTAAAGAGATGGAATCAAATCATTACACCCATTAGGGGTTTAAATAGAACGGAGAGAACCGAAGTGAATGAGCAACAAGGTGCATTATTAAAGAACGGTCAACAGTTCCCACTAACGATTAAACGTCTTGGCATAAATGGTGAAGGTGTCGGGTATTTTAAAAAGCAGGTTGTTTTTGTCCCAGGAGCACTTCCAGGTGAGGAAGTTGTCGTAGAAGCAACAAAAGTACAACCGAAATATGCTGAAGGAATGGTGAGAAAGGTGAGGAAACGCTCGGAACATCGGGTGAAACCACCTTGTCCTGTGTATGAACAATGTGGAGGATGCCAGCTCCAACATTTAGCATATGAACAACAATTAAAAGAAAAAAGAGATATTGTCATTCAATCACTTGAACGTCACACGAAACTCAATATCGAAAAATTGGATATTAGATCAACAATTGGTATGGACAACCCTTGGCATTACCGGAATAAAAGTCAATTTCAAGTTGGTCGTTCCCAAAGTGGCGATATCATTGCAGGGCTATACGGAATGGATTCTCATAAACTTGTACCGATTAAAGAATGCATTGTCCAGCATCCGAAAACAAACAAAACGACAGGAGTTATTCGGAAGATTCTGGAGAAATTCGGTGTCTCAGTCTACAATGAACGCACGAGAAAAGGCGACATCCGTACGATTGTAACGAGAGTCGGCTTTGAAACAGGAGAAGTACAGGTCGTCCTTGTAACAGCCAAACATGACTTTCCACAAAAGAAAGAAATAGCTCAAGCCATTAAACAACGTCTGCCAGAAGTGACGTCGATTATGCACAATGTGAATGGCGAAAAAACGTCTGTCATCTTTGGACATAAAACATCGAATCTTGCCGGAAACATGGTCATACAGGAATTTCTCGGAGATATTTCCTTTGAATTAAGTGCACGTGCTTTCTTTCAATTGAACCCAAGACAAACATTAAAGCTTTATAATGAAGCGAAAAATGCAGCAAAACTGACAGGGAAAGAAAAAATTGTCGACGCATACTGTGGTGTTGGAACGATCGGCATGTGGCTCTCAGATGGAGCGAAAGAAGTCAGGGGAATGGACGTGATCAAAGAATCCATTGATGATGCCAAGAAAAATGCCAAAAAGCACGGTATGAAAAACGCCACATATGTGACAGGTACAGCAGAACATTGGTTGCCAAAATGGGTGAATGAAGGCTTCCGCCCAGACGTGATCGTCGTCGATCCGCCACGTACAGGCTGTGAACAAACTTTCTTAGACACAGTGAAAAAAGTCAAACCAAAACGATTCGTCTATGTGTCTTGCAACCCATCAACATTAGCAAAAGACCTGCAATACATCTCAAATGAATACCGAATTGACTACATTCAGCCAGTCGACATGTTTCCGCATACCGCGCATGTGGAGTGTGTTGTGTCGATGACGTTGAAATAATCTAATTAAAATAAACTCTTCCCAGTAAAAATAAATGAATCATTTCCTAAACAGATCTGGATTTCGGTAAAATAAACAATTCCGATTTCTGGGTCTTTTTTGTGCTAATTTCACGACTCTCTTCTTTTGATTTTCTCTTTCTTCTTTTTTTCGAAAATCTTTTAAGATTGCTAATTAAATATGGACTTGTTGTTAAAGGTAACAAGCTAATCAGACACGTTTGATACTGGCACTGAGGTGCTTGTGCTACTTGTAATAGTTATTATGTATAAGAATTATTTAATAGAATTGTGGAGGAGATTGCAGGAAAATAATAGTAGTCAGAATTCTCGGGAATGACTTCACCCTTGTACAGATATCCATGCTTGAAGTTTTTCAGAGATATGTACTATCGAAATCAGAATCGGGTTGATTCAATGCTAATGATATAGATATTCAGAATCCCAAGAAGAGAAAAGTTAATACCTAATTTGAGTACTATTCGTAAGGAGGAGATAATGAATTAGTATAGTAGGAGAATTTTTTACTGTATCTGAGAAAAAAATGTTAGAAAGAATCTCAATCCTATACTTCAAAATACCAACAACATAGTTTACTCCAAAAATATAGCTATTAGAATACAGCACATTTAGATTGATAATAAAGTCAAAAATATATGCATTTTGATATTGATATATTACCAATTATGCATTTTATTTGAATAAATTTCATTAAATGGGTTGAAAAAAATATTTGGAAATGTTTAAATAATTAATGTATTAAGAAAATTCACTGAAGGAGGTGAATAACATGAATGAAGAACTACTTAAACAGTTGGATCAACTAGGTTTTGATAACTCTCAGGCAACTGAAGAAGAAATTGAAGCTGCACTTGTAGTAGTTGAATGGTGAAAATAGGAAAAAGAGTACAAGGATTATGACCTTGTACTTCTTTTTATTGAAAGGATTGAAAAAATTGAGAGAGAATAGTTTCTATTGGAATCCTGCAAATCTAGATTTAAAAAACTCTAATATTATAAATGTAAATTTAGATAATAATTATTATAATTCTTATGAATCCTTAGAAATATTGTTGGACAGACTCAATGAAAATTATAAAAAAAAATATCTTTCTGAGATTCGAAACATAAATTCTATAAAACAAAGCCTAAATGAATACATATCGAGTATGGATGTTACAAGTGATTCTGTTTTATACAGTGTAATAAGGAGAATAAGTAGAGAATCAAATGCAAGTATGAATATATTAAATGATTTGTGTATGGCGAACTTAGATCTAATTTATAAGGTAATAGAAGACACAAAGAGTAAATTTGCAATTATCGTAAATAATGCTGAATTGCTAGACAGAGGTAGTTTAAGATTCTTTACTCAGTTAATAAAAATTTCGACGAAAAAAGAGTTTGTTTTAATATGGAACTTTAAACAAAATGTCTTAAACGATAGTACTGTGGAAAGTTCTAATATAGAAGACATTTTTATTAATGGGAGATTTGACATCTTTAAAAGAGTTGCAAATAATGCGAATCCAGCTATAACCATGTCTGCGGATATTCCAGCATATGGAGAAAAAATTAACTGGGGTGATTTTCCTTTCGGATCCTCACTAATAGACGAATCTGCTAAAGCACTTATTACGCAGAACTATGATAGGGCATTACTTATCTGTAAGAAACAACTCGATTCAGAAAAGAAATCGGATACCTTTAAAATTATAGGGCTTGTATGCTCTAATATCGGCTATTACAAAATAGCATATAAATACTTTTTGATGGCACTTTCATGTTGTGAAGAAGCAGAAGAAAAGACACATTTAAACTACTTATGCGGGTTAATTGCTACAAAGAGATTATACGATTTTAAATTAGCTAGGAAACATTATAATACTGCTTTAGATATTATTAAGACTTGTGAGACAAGCCAAGGTAAATTAGAAAAAGCATGGGTATACAACGGGCTAAGCTTTCTGGATGTTCTGGAAAATTCAACTGGATACAAGCTTCATAAATTTACAGATATCTTACAAAGAGAAATTGAAGCAATGGATTTAATAAAGTCTTCTAAAGGTTACGGCCCAGTGTATCTAAGATTCAATTTAATTTCTAATATTACATTTTTACTTGAAATAAATAAAAAATATGAAGAGGCATTTACTCTATGGTCAAACAAAATGGGAGAGTTCTTCTCAAACCGTCAATCTGATTTAAAGGTAGCTTACAATTATAGGCTTGCGATGTTAGCTTACAAATGCAACAAAGTTGATTTCTCAATTTCAATCCTAGAAACTATTTCTAATCTTTTGAAACCCAAAAACAATTTCTATACCTTGGAAAAGATATATTACTCTTTGGGTTACATTAATCTTGGCTTAGAACGTTACGAAGAGGCAAAACAATATTTCCAATTGGGTATAGATGCTTGTTTAACTGTTAAAGAAAAAATTGGTGCCTACAAGCATTTTGTTGGATTTAATAAAGCTATTAATAGAAAAGTGAATCAAAATGGTCATATAGAAGAATTAGAAGAATATTACGATAAAATATTCGAAAATTCGGAGGGGAACTTTAAACAATATACAATAAGTAGTAACCTTGAGGCACCTAAGACTAAACTATCTTCTTATAATCCAATTATTGATTTAGAGGATACACCTAAGGTTGATTTAAATAAATATCTCATCTCAATTACAAAAAGGAGCATAGATAATGTCCAATCAAGCTAAAAAAGCTATTCTTATATGCGGAAGTTACAAGCCATCAAAAGAAAAAAAAACAGCCTCAGCTACTCGAAGCTACCTGAATTTATTAGCTAGCGCAATTGAAAAAGAATCTAAAGACAGTTGTATCATTTATGATATTCGAGAATCTAACTTACCTTTTTATGATGGTAGAATGCCACATGAATATAATAATGAATATTTAGATAAGTTATATTTGGATATTAATGAGAATGATCTAATCGTTATTGCTTTACCTTCTTATTGGAGCACTATTTCAGGTGGAATAATTAATTTAATAAACCTACTTACGGGCCCCTTATATGATAAAGAAGATGAATATACAATTTTTAAGGAAAAAATAATTATCCCTATCATTGTAGGAGCACAATATAGAGATGCAGAAGAAGCTTCTAAACAAGTAGAATTAATTTTCTCGAGTTTATCAGTTAAAGAAATTACGCAACCGATCAAAATCGGGAATGTTAGGGAAATGGAGGGGTCTGAAAAGATAGAAATAAGCAAAAAAATTTACAGAATTGGAAAGATTATCGGAAATAATATGGGAAGGGCCTCTCTTTAATGATGAAAAACCTAAACGATAAAAAAATTAGTTTGATAATAGAGTGGGCTAATCGTCAGAAAGTATTAGAAAAAGAACTTAATTATAATAATGATTTGTTTTGGAGATATAAGGAAATGTTTTCTGGAAATATTTCTCTTCCTTCAACAACTATATCTCCTGTTATGGAAAGGTTATTATTCACAATATCCTCTGAAATCAATATTCAGAATATTGTGGTGTTGGGCAGTTATTATGGTTACGCTCAATTGTTTTTGGCATTAGGTTTAGTGGGAAAAAAAGAAAATACAATAGTAGGCTATGATTTAAATAAAGAAGCATGTAAGCAAGCAGAATTAAATATGAGAACTTTAAGTAATGACGTAAAAGGTAATATTTACTGCATGAATGCTTTTGAAGCGCATGCTAATCATGACAAAAATTCAATTGACTTACTATTCTTGGATGTTGAAATAAATAATAGTAAGAGTGATTACTATAAATTATTAGATCTATGGTTGCCAAAACTTAAAGATAATTCTTTAGTGCTTGCACACGATAGCGTAGTTGAGAAATACAAATCAGACTTTAATATCTATAAATATTACCTAAATAAATGTGCAGATATTAAGAAATCTATTGATTTTCCTATCGATAACTGCGGCTTATTAGTTAGCCGGGTAAACAAAGAAAGTGGGTGAATTTATGAATTTTATAAACTCTTCTATGGGAGATATAAACATAGATCCTCCCATAGATATTAAAGAAACAGGAGCTTCCTTTTTATTAGGAAAGTGGAAAGGATATCAACCCCATAAAGGTAATACAATACTTTTGGATAACATAACAGAATGGATAAACATACACCAATTCACTAATATGGATATAAAAAAAGAGAATATACTGATTGTTCCAGGGGCATCACTAGGACTTAGTGTTTGTTATAGCTTGGTAGGGTCCAGAGATCCTGGGATTGCGATTCCCGATTTTGCTTTTCCCTTATACAAGAGAGAAATTATGTATCAAGGAATCAATAGGTATGAATACAATATTTCGAGTTGTGATTGGAATAAAACTTTAAGTGATATAGAGTTATCTCTGAAGCAGGGGTGTAAGCATATACTATGGAATGTACCTCATAATCCTACTGGGAAAATTGCTCCTTTATATGTTACAGAACAACTATGCAACTTGGCTAATCAATATAATTCTTTCATTATAAGTGATGAAGTATATTCTTCATTCCACCATACAAATAAGGTAGTAAGCCCATATGCTATTGATCCAACTAGAACTATTGTAATAAGCAGTTTCTCAAAAACATTTTTAATGTCGGGATTTAGGATAGGATATATTATTGCTAATAAAGATTTGATAGATGAATTAGCGTCGAGGATCTGGAATAGACACATGTCTACAAGCTTTATTGCACAAGATATAGCCAATTTATTTATTGAGAAGTATCCCCACTTTGGTGAGTTGTTGAATGGTTTAACAATCACAAACCTTTCTATAGCGATGAAACTCTTAGATGCAAAGAAAGTACGGTATATAAGGCCAGATGGAGGCATATTTATTTTAATAAATGTAAGAGATCTAGGATTAGATTCAGTTAGTTTCACTAAATTATTCTATAAAGAGAAGAATGTATTAGTTATGTCGTGTTCTGAGTTTGGAGATTTCGGAAATGATTGGATTAGAATTAATCTTTGTATGAATACAGAAACATTGAAACAGATGTTGAGACGTCTCCTATACTACTTTAATTAAAATTAAAAAAAGAGGCATTATATGAAAACACTTATTATCGGTTCAGGAATGATTGGAAGTCATTTAGGTCTTGTACTAATAAAAAATCTAAGTGATGTAATAATAGTTGATGGAAATATTGATTTTGATTATATTAATAAAATTGGATTACAAGACGTGCAAATTATTGAAACATATTTAGATACTCCTAACAAACTGGATGAAATCATAAATATGTTTAATGTAGATAATATTGTTGTTTGTGCAGGAGCATTAACACCTTCTCTTATCATAGACCCTCAGCGAGCAATAACAAACGAATCTAAATTGATAGGGAGTTTAATTAGATCAAAAAGATTGTTGAAGCTTAAAAAACTAATCTATATTAGCAGTTTTGCTATATATGGAAATGGAAAAAGGGACGAAGAAAAGGAAGTGTTTCCTAAGTCAAACTATGGATTTGTTAAATTATATAATGAAAGATTATTAATAGAATGTATTCCGGAAGAAATACTTATCATTCTACGGCCAACAGGCGTAATTGGTCCCGTAAGTAGCAGGAGCGGTAACTGGATGAGTAAATATATAAGGGAAATGTTTAAAGAAATACCTGGAAATGCAGAGGATTTTTTTCAGGAGAGAGAAATGATAGATGTAAGGGATATTGCTAATATTATTGAATTATTTATAGCAACTAACAATGTAGCGGGTATTTATAATGTTGGTACTGGAAATGTCGTGAGTGCAAAAGAGTTATTAAAATCTTTTATTGAAGTAACTGAGAATACTGGGAATACTCAACTGATGAATATAATGACTGATTCAGAAAACCAAGGATCTATTATTAAAACTAATGTCGAAAAGCTATTTAAAAAAATAAAATATACACCTCAATATGAAATTAAAGATTCATTAAAATATATACAAAAAATGCTAACGGAAAGTGATTGAAATGATAAATAACATAAGAACACAAGTTATAAACAATTTAAAAATAGGTATTGTATGCTTTGAACTCCCAATTGGCTCAGCACATTTAAATGGTGGTGAAGCCCATATGTTAGAACATTTGATTTGTAATCACATAGCAAACAAGCACGGGATTGGTATCGAAGGTAAAACCTTTAGAGATAAAACATTGTATTGGAGTATAGTTTTAGAAAATGAGGTTCATTTGTGTAAAAATATTTTATCCTCTATTAAGGATTTAGAGGTAAGTATAAAAGATTTAAATAAAGAAAAGATGATTATTAAAAATGAAATTGAATTAAGAGAACATAATAAAAAAATAGTATTACTTGAAAGTTTATATAAGACGATCTTTTATGGGACATCCCTTGAGAAACCTATTCCTGGAACATATCAAGATGTCGATAGAATTCGTTTAGAAAGGTTAAATTCTATAATTAAAAATAAATATTGTTCTTCTGTTAATATTTATACAATAGGTCCATGGACATTTAAAGAAGTATTAAATGAATTGGATATTAGTGAACCTATAAAGAAGTATGAAAACGAACAATCTGAATTGTTTAACCAATCTAAGCACAATAATAATAAATATATCAAAGAAAGCTATCAATTTAAATATACGTACACATGGGTATTAGATACTGATTCTTTAAAAGAAGATACTATATTAAAAAAAAATTTTTTAGAATATGTGCTTAACAATCGTTTATCAGTGGTGAAATTATCTAATAATTCAAGAATTAAAATCGATAAGATATTAGATAAGCTTATTATAAATTTGCATACTGATATAAATATAGATCAAAATTACAAAGAGTATTTTAGTGTATTATTCAATTCTACCATGTCTGAGAACGAGTATTCATCAGCGTTGTTGCATATTAATAAAGTGAGAAAATCCCTATCTTGTAGTTTAAGATCCATGGCAGAGAATTATAACCTATTGTTCGTTGAGATTCCAAGATATGAATCTATAAAAAAATTTATGGGAGATATAATTAAATTCCTTAAAGGATCATATAATTTCAAGATATCCTGGGGGAAGAAGAATAGAAAAAGCACACAAACAAATATAAATAAAGGTAAGCATGATGTTCTCATAACGGGTCTAAAATCTACTATTGAAAAAAGTATTATAAAACCCAAGAAGCATCTTGTAAAATCTCCATTTACAAATGTGTATAGAGTCTTAGTTCGATTTAATTGTATTAGCCTTGGACATTATATGCCTATTAAATATATAAAAAAAATATTATCTCCTGGTATTTCTTTAACAGGTATAAGATTTGAAGGGATAGATACTTTATTAGAATTTTCTTTTAACGAAGCTAAAATTGGTAAGAAGTTTATAGAAGATTTACCAATAGCAATTGCTGTTGATGAAGAAATAACACCCCAAGACCAATACTATATAAATAACGACAACTTTTTAAAGTCTAATATGTTAAAGTTGATAAATAGTTATTATATATTCGATGTTTATGAGATTTGTTTAAAGAACCTTTTCATACTTGCTAGTCCAGATAGTGTTGAGAAAGATATGATTGATTTAAATGAGGCTGTTGAAAAAAAACTTTCTCATTTGAAATTTGAAGAGTACCATAGAACAAATAAATCTGTAAATGTTAATCTTAAAGAATCCCTTTCTGGAATATTAATTCAACTACCGCCCAACTCTAGTTTAAATTTACTGTTACAAGAGGCTGCGATTGCCAACGGTTCTCCATTTAAAACATTGAGTGATTTTATGAGAGTTAATATGTATATTTATAATATTTCTCATAGTATGTTTAAGTTAGGAGAAGATTATTATATATATTGGGTTTCAAACTTTTCACTTACTTCACACAAATTCAAAAACACAACTATGAATTGGCTTTATTATATTCAAATGAATGCAACAAAAGTGATAAATTGGAATAGAATTTTATTTTTGTCTCAGAATAGCTCATATCAATATTCAGTAAATCAAGTTTTAAGAGATAGCGAAAGAATTAATTACTTTTGCGTAGATTTTTCTAGAAAGCCTAATGGAAGTGATGTTTCTAAACATATAGAAGAAATATTTTCTATTAATTTTAAAAGCAGGTGACAAAATGAATAGAAATTCAAAACTTCTTTGGAGTGCAGATTTCACATCCGTATTTGGAAGTTCACTTTATAGCTTAGCATTGACACTCTTGGCATTTGAAGTTACAGATAATGTTTTCTCATCAGGGATTGTTTTATTTCTAACAACAATTCCGTATTTTGTATTTGGTTTTATCAGTGGAAGTATTATCGATAAAGTAGATAAAAAGAAGATAATGTTATTCTGTGATTTCATCCGAGCGATTTTAGTACTATCGATTCCTTTGCTAGATGCATTAGGTTATCTAAACTATGGATATATTATTTTAGTGGGTATATTAATGACAGTATTTAGAACTTTATTTTTTCCTGCTAATCAAGCATCAGTTAAACTACTAGTTACCAATGATAAGGAACTCAATACTGTTAATTCTTATCTAAGTATGACCAGAAATTTAAGTTCTATGTTAGGTCCAGCTTTAGGGGGAGTATTGCTTATTTTTAATTGGTCAACCATAACACTTTTCTTAATAAACTCCTTTACATTCTTATTATCAGCAGCTTTCATTAGTAGGATTCATTTTGTTGAAGACTCTAACTTGATAAAAACTAAAAAAAATGTCTTCTCCTCAACAGCAGAAGGTTTTAGTTATGTTTTTAGTAAACATAAGTTACTAGGTATCATGATGTTTGCTTTTGTAATTCAATTAATTGTAAGTTCAGGAATAGTTCAGCTAGGAGTTCCAACAATTTTAAGAAAAGCTCAAGTAGAAAATGTAGAATCTCTATTTGGATATATTACGGCCTTTATAGCGGCTTCATCAGTTGTCATGACTATTATTTTTTCAAAGATAGATATTAAAAATCCTCACAAATGGATTTTTGGGGGGTATTTTATAAGAGGAATATCCTTTATTGTAATATTATTTTTGCCCAATTTAATGGGTCTTTTTATTATGAGTTTTATATTAGGAATTAGTTATGTCATCAGCGGAGTGACTCTCACTACTTACATACAATCAAATACACCAAATAATATGTTAGGGAGAACTTTAGCTTTAAGATCAACTTTAGGAAATATAGGTGATTCATTGTCTTACTTGTTTGTAGGAGTAGTTTTATCAAATATTTCTGCTAATTTAGCGTTTTTAATCTTTGGAGTGATTTCTGTAATAGGAACTTTTATAGCAATATCTTTGTGGAATAGTGGAAACAAAAATGAACTCAAAATACCTAAAAAGAGAGAGGTTAACTTATGAAAATTGTCTTAATATCTGGAAGCGCCTCACCACATTCTCATACAACTAACTTATTAAATTTCTTGGATGAGATAATATCAAGTAAAGGAATTGACACTGAATTAATAGAATTAATACAATTTGTTATGCCGAACTGTAATCCAGAATTCCATAGGTCCCCTGAAGATCATTCAGATACAAATGTTAAAAAGTTTGTAAATCTAATTCATAAAGCAGATGCTATTTTAATAGGGACACCAAATTATCATAACTCTTATTCAGGAATTCTTAAAAATGCACTAGACCATTTAAATTTCGATCAATTAAAAGGAAAGGTTGTAGGATTAGTGTGTAATGGGGGAGGAAAACATAGAAATGTTCAACCATTGGATCATTTGCGTATAGTAATGAGAGCATTTAATTCAATCGTTATACCTAATCAAATTGCTACATGTAGAGCTGATTATATCGGTGGAGAGTTAGCAGCAGAAGATATAAAAAGAAGGTGTCAAGCTTTTGTAAATGAGTTAGTCTCATTCCATTATTCATTAAATAGTATTAGTGAATAGATATAAGGTCAAGAGACATTTTTATTTCTAAATTTGGTAAATTATCATTCTGTTTGTCTAATTAAATTAAACTTCTCTCAGTCCTTTTGATACGTAGTCTGTAGCCAAAATAGCGAGCTCAGTAATTCAAGCTGAAGAATGCAAACAACGGAGATAGTCGAAGGGAGAAAACATCATGCTGATAAGTGAGGATATTTTAAATCGAAAAGGGACCAGAAAAGTTAGTGACATTCCTGACGAAGTCTTGAAGCTTTTGAATCAAGGCAAAATAGAGAGTGTGAATCTAACTGAATGGTTGGCTGTTCATCATATTTCTTTATTGCAACATGTCTTGCCATCCATCGGCTTAGAAGATCAGTTAGGCTATATTTCATCTCAAGTTACCAAACAAAAAGCGGAGTCTGGAATGAAAGCAATTCGTTTGATAGGGAACTTGCTAGATGAAGTGATGATGGGAGAAAGTGAGAAAAAACAAGCGGATGTGATGCAAGCATGCGCTCATCATGTATCAGATAGCGTTCGTTGTTGGGCTGCATATATGAACAAACAACATCCATCTTCGCTAGAAGAAAAATTGGCATACATCCAGCCTTTTGCAGCCGATCATCATTTTGGCGTTCGGGAAATTTCTTGGATGTCGGTGAGAGAAAGCCTCACCCATCAGCTTGATCAAAGTATAGAACAATTAACGGAATGGGCAAAAAGTGAAGATGAAAATATTCGTCGATTCTCTGTAGAGGCTATTCGCCCAAGAGGTGTATGGACAAAGCATATTGATCTATTAAAACAAGAACCACAAAAAGCACTTCCTATTTTAGATGTATTAAAATCTGATCCATCGACATATGTTCAAGATTCTGTAGGGAACTGGCTAAATGATGCGAGCAAAACGCAACCAAAGTGGGTAGAGAGCCTGTGTGAACAGTGGTCAAAACAATCTGATACAAAAGCGACAGTCAGAATTGTGAAGAAAGCCAAGAGAACCATCGTGAAGGATAATTTGTAAAAATAGACTAGGTGAAAGCTGAGATCCTTTAGGAGGGGAAGTGAGGAAAATGCACTTTCCCTATTTGTGTTGGTTTTTGAAGTGATTGCTTGACGAACCATCAATCTATACAAGAAGATAAGGAATAAATGTGAGATAAAAGGGAGTATTTACATGATACATATTTTATTCGGTGCATCACCTGCTGGATGTTTTCAAATGACATTGAAAAAAATGAAGAGACATCAAAAAGAACAGATCATTGCATTTGATGATATATATTCGATTGGGCCCTTGTGGCAGCTACATGAAGCATCAGGAAGAAAGAAGCGAGTTGAATGGTTGAAACAAGTAGTCACAAACGAGTTTTATCAGTTCGATGACATGGTTGAAATGGAGGACAAAGCACGTGAACAAGTAAGAGCTATTTCAGGTGGGGAGAAAATTATCATATGGACGTGTGATAGTGCCCATGAACAAATTGGTTTAAGATACGCTCTTTATTTGTTAAAGGGGAAGGACGTAGAGATCACTATCATCAATACGTCAGAGGCTTATGAACAGTTATTACAAGTAGAACGAAGTAGATTTACACCAAGAAACTCAAGTGAAATCTCTCACGAAATATTTCAACATATCTATGAAAAATGGCCTCATACTACATTAACTGGTGACGAAAGAAGAAAATTTGAAAATGAATGGGTCCCTTTTGCTCAGGAACATCATACATTGAGAATTTGGAGAAGCGGAGAAATCATCAGTGTATCGGAAGATGAGTTTGATGGATTTATCATCAAAATGGCAAAAAACATACAGTCTACACAGAAACCAGATGAATTCATGGTGGCTACTCGGCTGATTGGTGAGGTAATTGGTCGTTTAGAGCAGTATGTCAGCGATGAATTTTTGCAATATCGGTTGAGACAGTTAATTAATCAAGGCGCATTTGACATGAAAGGTCGTTTAACATCAATGCGCTATTATCATATCAAACTGACAGAACATGCTGAGAATCAAAATGAATATGTATGCTGTAGTACGTTTGAAAAAGAAAAAAGTTTAAGAATTGAAGGAGACTATGGTGCTGATCCTTTTTGGTGCGGTCATTGTGGTTGTAATTTAGAAGTTGAAGACTTTCCAGTGAGCGATGCGCTTTATCAGGAACTATTTAGCTGGGCAATGGCATATGGCAGGTGGTTTGATGAAGAAACAGATGAGCTTCTGCCAAGCGGGGTTGAATTAGAAGATGAATATAATCAGTCAGGTGTTTTGTTAACAGAAAAGGTGCGTAGTGAATTAGGTTCAACTTATCATGTCGAATATGCCCCATCTGTAACGGCAAAGCATATTGCTAAACATTTATCGAAAGAGCAGTGATGAACTGCTTTTTTTTGATTATATTTTGAGGTGTATTTTCTACGAATTATGCCAATTATCAAATATTTTATTCTAGTTCATCCCACAGGAGTCGCCAGTCTTCGATTCCAGTGGAATATCAATTGCAGATGAAGCAGCCTCACCAATGTTTTGTAGCGAGCGATCAATGATTCTATTTACGAATTGGTCATTTCAGATAAAGTGCGATGTAAGTTGTCTAATTCTTTCTTTGTTGGGAAAGAACTGATCATCAAAGTGGGTCGGTCACAACGATCTGAAAGATCCGTATCCGTTACGATTAAATCGATTTGAGATTGAGCCATATAAGATTCATTTAAAAAATTTTCCGGACTGGTAAAAATTTGAATGGGGTGAACCGCACTCGTTTTGATCAAATCCGCAATAAACAGGCTGTGATTATATCCTAAAGTCGAAGTGACGAAGATATTGACATGTGTTTTTCGTTCCATTTCTAATTGAACAAGTCCTCTCCAGTTTGAAGTAATCATACATATCAATTCTTGCTGATTTCTGACAAAGGGTGCTAATATATCATCTGTTTTTAATTGTTGGATCATATTAGTGATCCTTGAATAGAAGTATGGAAGCTGCTTTTTCACCTCTTCCACAAAACGTGCTTTCTTTTTGAAAAGGAAGCCGTCTCTTCCAGTAATTTCGTTCGTGTATACATGATATTGTAGCAAAAGTAGTGACAGTAATTTGCGATTACTGATTTCTTTATGATAAATCAACTCCAGTTGATCAATAAATGATTGAATAGCTTCATATAGACGAGGTGTATGCAAACGGAAAAATGCGAGCTTCTCTTGAATGGACTCAATTGATTTAAAGTGCCCAATGGATGGCTCAATTAAAAATAAGAATACAAATTCATGATGATCCAACGTAATATTAAATTTTTGTTTAGCCTTTTCGCGAATATGTTCTTCCCATGCACTAATCTTATTGGATACGACCTTTGCTTCTGATGTTTGTTTTTCTTCAAGCATGGAGTATGTAAACTTGCGTTTGATTGTAAAATTTTGTCTGATTCGATGAACAAATACTGCAAACCACAGACAGTATTTATCAATGGCGACATCAGGAACATTTACTCCAAGAATCTGAAATAAGTCTTGTAAGAGGTCAGCTGTGTCTTGTTTGTTAATCTGATCGAATGGCCAAAGTCTGTTACCGTAAATTTCAAAGAAGAATTCGACAAAGAAATGCCGTATTTCTTTCTCATTACCATAGAATTGCATGCTATCCGGACGTAATTCGATGTCATATTCTTCAAGCGCGGTATTGATTTTATTTATCGTGTTATACAAAGTGGATCTGCTAATATTTAGCGTCTCCATCCATTTGTGGAAAGACATTTTATGTTCGAAAAAAATGCCATGTATCAATCGAATTTCAATATTATCTTTTAAAATTTCTTTTATATAGTAGTCCACTCGTAAGTTCTGTTTAAAGCAAATAGAGACACCCTGTCTTGGCTTCATGCGAATTAAAGGCTCTCCATCCTCTGTTTTAAAGGTCTTCATTTGCTCTAGATCACTCTGAATGGCACGAACAGAGCCAATCTTCTCATCAGCTATTTCCTGAAAAGTCCACCACTTATTTCTGGATACAAGCAGTTTTAATATTTGTATCCATCTTTTTGATTTATTATCAATGAGTTCCATTAAGGTCATAACTCCTTCCCATTTTTTATTCTCAAACCATATGTTGATGTCAGAACAAGCATGAAATGATTGTAATCTCTGGTATATATCCTTTTGTCTTTTTTTTTCATTATAAGAGAGAAAAATTTTAGACGAAAACAAATGTTATTGGTTTATTTGGCATGTTTTTCTTATAAAAGCATTAAAAAAAACCATAAATATAATAAAAATGGATCTGTTTAGAATTATTGTTTAGTTTTTTGCTAGCAAGATGGCAAATGTAAGAATAAAAAGCTTGAGATTTTTGATTAACATATTGTAGGGGGTCAGCGAAATGAAAGATCGCTGAATGCTGCTGCTGTTATCGAAGTTTCACTACACTCAAAATAATCTGGATTTTCATATTTCTGAATAGTACATGAATACATGCTTATATAAGCATGTATTAAATGTTGTAGATGATGAAAATTTTGTTCATATCATGATTCCTCTTTATCCCCCCATTTTTACACAACCACAAACAGGCCAATTCAAATCAATGTGCATCCTGAATATGAAGTATTATTCACCTCTTAGAATGCATAAGGTCTTTAAGGGTGCTATCAATTTGAAAAAATAACATATAGAGGCGGAGTGAGTCTATAGATCAATCATAAGTGATTTTACATTGTTTGGAAATTAATTTTTAAAAAAGGGTGGTCGTATTGAAAAGAATTTTATCGCTGTCTCTCATTGTGTTATTAATCATACAGTCGAGTATATTAGGAATCTTCCCTTTAGGGAATGTAAAAGCCGAAGAATTCCACAAAGAAATTTATCGCGGCATTGAGTTTGCTGATGGCGAAGGAAACATTGTATCAAACAATGAAGAGCAAAACATCAGTAAAGCCATTGTTCATTGGTCACTGAAAGGAATCGACGCGAAGAAAGGGCATCCGTATGTCCTATCTCTGCCTTCGTCGATACAGGTAGAAAAAGAACAAAAAGATTCAATCATCGTCAATGAAATACATGTTGGAGATTACACAATTTCTAAAAAAAATGAAGTGACGATTATATTTAAAGAAGATATTGAACTTGATCCAAGTATAGAAGGTTCAATAGACATTGAAGTAACCAATGTAGAAGAACAGGAAAAACAAACAAATAACAAAGAAAAACAAGATCAGTCTGCAGAAGATCATTCCGCAGACGATACAGATTCAAGCACGATACATGAAGACACTCAAACTGAACAAAAACAAAATAATGAAGAAGAGATTCTCACGAATAAAGTAAAGCTCTCTCAACAAATAGGACTACAAAATGCTGTGCAAAATAGTCTTATTACAGAAAATATTCTCACCGATGCTCATTTAACGTATGAAGATCAGCAAGGAAATCCAGTGGATGCCCCTGATATCAACTCGCTCATTTCGATTAACTATGAGTGGGCGCTTCCAAATGGTCATGGTTATAAGGGCGGAGATGAATTCCATTTCAAGGTCCCAGAAGAATTAGTGATTTATGAAAAAATAAATCGTCTTGAGATGAAATTTAACCAGGTTACCATTGGTTATTTTTCTGTAGATGAAAGTGGAAATGCCTCTATAGAATTTACGGATTTTGTAAAACAATATTCAAACATTCATGGCACGCTACAAATCTGGACGCAACTAGATAAACAAACAGTGATCACAGAAGAAAAAGAAATAGAGATTACCCCGATTGAAGGTAAGGATATCGTCACTATTCCAATCACTTATATCCCAAACGGTCCCAACGTTTCGAAAAAGGGAGAGCCAAATCGAGCTTACAATGCTGAAACCATTCAATGGACAGTTGACTTTAATATGGACTTAGATGATATCAAACAAGCCAAGCTGATGGATCCTATTCAAGACGGTCAGGCATTAAAGAAAGATTCAATCAAGCTTTATCGCATTGACACAAAGCTAAATGGTGAAACATCAATTGGTCAGGAGGTTGATCAAGACCATTACACAATTGGTCAAACAGCAGACGGTCAAGATTTCACGATTGAATTTAAGGATGATATGCACCTCGCCTATCGTTTGGTCTATGAGACCGACATTACTGATCAAGATCAGTCTACATTTCGTAATAAAGCATCGCTTGTCTCTGCTGACAAGGTGATCAGTTCAGCAGAAGGAACGGTGAATGTGACGAGAGGAAGTCCTTTAGATAAAAAGGCTGTACATTATGATCCCGTGACTCAGACCATTACATGGGAAATTCGTTATAACTACAATGAAAAAACCATTGCCAAAAAGGATGCCCTGTTGGAGGACTTTTTTAATGGCACGCAGGAGCTCATTTCTGATTCGTTTCGTGTGAAGGAAGTCACGATTGATCAGAATGGCGCTGAATCAGGGACTCAGGATTATCACGATTACACAATTCAAGATCAAAAAAATGGAGATCAAAACGGGTTTACTCTTCAATTCAACCATGATATTCAATCAGCATATCTCATCACATATCAAACAAAAGCCACTGAGCGTATTTTTGATGCTGAAAATATTGTGAATACCGTTACGACTGGCAAGGAGACAAAACAAGCAAATCAAAGAATTGATCAACAAATTCTGACGAAACATCATGGAACACCGAACTACAAAGACAAAACCATATCGTGGAGTATTACATTTAACAAAGACCAAAAAATCATGAAGAATCTTTTGTTAAAAGATACATTCACGAATGAAGGGTTAACGTTACAAAAGGACAGTTTGAAGATCATCACAGGCAATACGGTTCTTGAGAACGGAATTGATTATGACATTGTCGAACATGATAACGGGTTTGATATTCAATTTTTAAAAGAAATCAAGACCGAGCATACAGTGACGTATACGACTTCGTTTGATTATGAGAAAAGAGCAGATAAGGATCAAAAAAATCTGCGAAATCATGTGAAGCTTGAATGGATTGATGAAGATGGAAATGATTTTTCTAAGGAAAATCAATCGGTTTTCACGCCTGACAACTATACTCAATCCAATGGCTTTAAGAACGGTTCATACAATGCGGTGACAAAAGAGATCACATGGAACATTGGTGTGAACTACAACTTGAAAAATCTAAATGAGGCGAGAGTCGAAGATTTCATTCAAGGAAATCAGAAATTGTTAAAAGATTCGATTACCGTTTATTCACTTGACCTAAAGGGTGAAGAAAACGGTACAGAAGAGAAAGAGGTTTTACCAGAAGAAGATTACGAGATCAATTTCCTTGAAAATGCTAAAGGAGAGACAGGATTTGAAGTTATCTTCAAAAAAGCAATCGACTCACCATACAAAATCACATATAAAACGAGTCTCGAAGGAATGGATCTAGTAGAGAAAGCATATGAGAATACAGCTACACTCTATGAAGGAAAGACGAAAGAATCTGATGTGAATGCGACTGTACCTATCCCTAATGGTGGGAAATATACGAGCAAATCAGGAAGTCAAAATGGGAAAATCATCGAATGGAAGCTGAATATCAATTTCGGTCAATCAACGGTTCAAGATGCAACAATCATTGATAATCCGAGTGGTAATCAAGCATTAATAGAAGATTCCTTTCATCTTTATATGACGACAATAGATGAAAGTGGGCAGGTCACAAAAAAGGATAAGCTAGAAAAAGGGAAGGATTATGAGCTAAACCTAGAACTAAATCCAGATTCCTTTCAAATCCAATTTACAGAAGAAATCAACCGGCCGTATATTCTAGAATACCAATCTCTTATTCTCGATAAGGTTGGAAGTACGCTTCAAAATGAAGTGACTTTTAAAGGAGAAAATGTTCAAGAAATAAAGAAAGAATCAGAAGCATCCATTATAGTAAAACGTACGGCTGGAATGGGAGATGGAACGGGTGACATTGGCGCTTTAACCATCAAAAAGACGGACGCAAGCAGTGGAAAAGCGCTAAAAGGAGCGAGCTTCTCCCTGACAGATGCTGCTAGTGGGGTAGTCATTGGAACAAAGACGACAGATGAAGAGGGAAGCCTCATATTTGATCGCCTTTTGTACGGTGATTATACGGTCACAGAAGTGAATGCACCTGATGGTTATCTAAAGAACAATGAAACGATGTATGTGACAATCGACCATCCATACGAATCAGGAGATCAAACAAAATCTGGGACTGTGATCACAGTACAGAACCAAGAAATTAAACAGCATGTAGAATTGACGAAAAAAGACAAAGAAACTGGTGTCACGTTAGAGAATGCAGAATTTGAACTGCAAAATGAAGCAGGAGATCCATTACAAACAAATTTGAAAACGGATGAAAACGGGGAAATTCTCATAAAAGACCTTGAACCTGGGTCCTATTATTTTGTTGAAACAAAAGCGCCAAAAGGCTATCAATTAAATGTTCAAAAATGGCCGTTTACGATCAAACAGAATCAAACCGAAACGACACTTGTAACAGCCATGAATGAAATTCGCACAGGTTCAGTGGAGCTAAGCAAAACCGGTGAAGGCGGAGAATTACTAGAGGGTGCACAATTCAAGCTATTAGACGAAGATGGGCATGAATTGCAAAGTCAGCTTGTGACAGGAGAGAAAGGGAAGATCGTCATCGATCACCTCAAGCCTGGGACGTATCAATTTGTGGAAACAAAAGCACCAGAAGGATATGTATTAGATGATACACCGCTCAAATTTGAAGTGCCATTCGATCCGAAAGAGCCGGTGGTAATCTCGAAAAAGAACATGTATAAAACGAGTGAATTAGAGATAACCAAAGAGGGAGAAGATGGTAAGACGCTTCAGGGTGTTCACTTTGAAGTCCATGATCAGAATGGAGAAGTCATTCGCAAGGATTTAAAAACAGATCAGGATGGCAAATTGCTGATCGACAACCTCAAACCAGGCAAGTACCAGTTGGTAGAGACAGAAAGCATTGAAGGATATAAAAGGAAGGCTACACCGTACCTATTTACAATCGAATTTGCACAAGACACACCAACAACTCTTAAAGTCATCAATGACCTGAAGACTGGAGCAGTCCAGTTAATCAAGTTTGGTGAAAAGAATGAAGCGCTTGCGGGAGCGGAGTTCAAACTTTTAGATGCAGATGGAGAAGAACTGCAAACCAATTTAATGACAGATCAAGATGGAAAGATCATGATAAGTGATCTCAAGCCAGGAACCTATCAATTTGTTGAAACAAAGGCTCCATTTGGTCATGAATTAGATGAAACACCTGTGACATTCGCCATTCCATTTAATCCTCAAAAGATGGTGGAAGTAACGAAGGAAAATACCCGCAAAACAAGCGGTGTCGTTTTACAGAAAAAAGGGGAAGATGGCAAGTCATTAGAAGGTGTCGTCTTTGATTTATTTGAAGAAAGTGGAAAGGTTGTTGCAGGAGGAGAAGGACTAACCACGAATGAAGAAGGAAAGATTACTTTCTCAGGTCTCAAACCGGGAACGTATCAATTTGTCGAAACAAAAAGCATTGATGGTTATGAGTTAAATCAAAACCCACTTACATTTGAGGTTGAGCTTGGTCAAAATGAACCCGTACTCGTTGAAGCAATCAATCAACTGAAGAAAGGTTCAGTTGAATTGACAAAATTAGGGGAAGAAAAAGAAGTGCTAAAAGGAG
Source organism: Bacillus sp. NPDC077027 (assembly GCF_050269555.1). NCBI lineage: Bacteria > Bacillati > Bacillota > Bacilli > Caryophanales > Bacillaceae > Bacillus > Bacillus sp. NPDC077027. The sequence goes on from NZ_JBNNIO010000004.1 coordinate 224,628, forward strand.
CAGAATTTAAGCTCTTGAATGAAAAAGGAAAAGAATTGTTGTCTGGTTTGAACACTGATGAGAAAGGAATCATCACTGTAAACGATCTGAAGCCTGGGGCATACCAATTGATCGAAACGAAAGCACCATTTGGTCACCAATTGGATCAATCACCAGTCGAGTTTAAGATCAATTTTAACCCGCAGAAGATTGTAAAAGTCACAAAGGATAATGTCCGTATGACCAGCTCTGTGACACTTCAGAAAAAAGGGGAAGATGGCAAGCCACTAGCTGGAGTGACCTTCGATCTAATAACTGACAAAGACAAACAACTAAAGAAAGGGCTGAAAACGGATCGAAACGGTCAGTTGACTGTCGATCACCTAAAGCCAGGGCATTATCAGTTTGTCGAGACATCTAGTATTGCAGGCTATGACTTGGATGAAACACCGATCCCATTTGCAATTCAATTAGGGCAAGACAAACCGACGCAAGTAGAAGTCATCAACAAGCTAACGACAGGCTCAGTTGAACTGACCAAAGTAAATGAGAAGGGGAATGCTCTTGAAAAAGCGGAATTCTCTCTTCTGAATAAAGAAGGAAAGTCATTGAAGAGAGCACTTGTGACAGATCAAGATGGCAAAATAACTGTCGATGACCTGAAACCAGGAGCATATCAATTTGTTGAAACAAAGGCACCTTATGGCTATCAGCAAGATGATAAACCGATTCCATTTAAAATTGCTAAAAATCAGCAAGAAACGCTTAAATTGACGGTGAAAAACCAATTGGTATTAGGAAGCTTACGCATTTTAAAAGTAGACAGCGAAACTGATAGAACCTTAAAAGGGGCAACATTTGAAATCAGTCGACAAGACGGAAAAACGATCCAATCTGTGACGACTGGAAAAGACGGAGAAGCAATCACGAAAGGGCTTGAACCAGGTGACTACACGCTCATAGAGACGAAAGCACCGAACGGCTATGTGGCTTTGAAAAAGCCAATCCGGTTTACGATTGAAATGAACCAAGTGGATGTCAAGACCATCATCGTTAAAAACACAGCGGTGGAGATCGAGAAGGAACAGCCAAATCCACCTAATTCAAACAAAGGTGATCAAAAACAGCCAAATCCACCTAGTTCAAGTAATCAAAAACCACCTTACAACACAAACGGTGAACTTCCGAAGACCGGAGAAGAATGGATGCGCTATTTCATGTATGCAGGTATTTTCTTTGTTGCCATAGGGACAGTTCTTCTTGTTGTCAGAAGAAAAAGAAGAACGGACCAGTAAAAGAAAGGAACGAGTCTATTGTGGAAACCGAAAATCTTGGTAGGTAGTTTACTTGTACTCGTAGGTCTTATTGTGATATCGGTCCCTCTTTTGTATGAATGGCAAAAAAATAAAGAGGTCATTGCAATGGAACGTGCATTAGACATGATCGAAGGGAATAACAACGACACTGCTGATCTTTCTTCAATTAAACATTTAACAGTATCAGAGGAAGAGCTAAACAATGTCATGGAGCTAGAGATTCCCTCTATTGATTTAATTGAAAAGGTGCTGCCTGTCACGTCAGAAGAGAATCTGAGTATTGCACTTACACAAATCAAACCTCATCAAGTACCAGGGCAAGGGAATTTTGCGATTGCAGGTCATAGAGGCTATAGAGGGGATCGGCTTTTTCGCAAGTTGCCAGAAGTGCTTAAAGGAGACAAAGTGCTATTGCGTCATGGCAACGAGACATATACGTATCAAATTGTCAGATCTGCCATCATTGAACCGAATGAGGTTGATGTGTTAAAGGATCAGCAAAAAAATGAAATCACCTTGATCACTTGCACACTTGATGGTAAGCAACGTTTTGTCTTAAACGGGATACGAATAGACGCCAAAAAAGGTAAGAGTATGTAGCGATGATTGTACACAGCCTAATTGATTTCAATGACAAGGAAGTGAGTGTCTCTTGCGTACAAAGGAAATGTTACACCAATTTTTAGATGAGCATTATCCATCATTAAAAGGTGAGCATTGGCTAGTTGATGTTGATACCATCAGAACATCACCAATTCTTCACCCTTTATTGAAAAAAAAGCTGCCGATTGGCGTCGAAAAATTCACCTGTGTTTTGTTCACCCAGCAGACAACATACATGGTAGATCCCTTGATGGTGTACTTGTTATTAGATGAAAAGGGCGAGTCATTTTACGCAATTGATATCTTGAATGAGCAGGGGATGGTTCATTAAATGCAACAAAGAAAGGAAGGGAGTAGATGCTCCTTTCCTTTTTTTTGTGTAGTAAAGACGTTTACGCATACAATTTCAAACCAACAACACCAACGACGACCAATAGTAAACTCAGCAATCGGATCAGGTTTTTCGGCTCATTGAAGAGCAGCATATTAACGAGTACTGATCCAGCAGTGCCAAGTCCGATCCAAGTTGTATAGGCAATAGACACTTGAACGGAAGAAAATGACGCATATAAAAATAAAAACGATGCCGCAAAGCCGCCGACAAATAATAAGCCAGTGCTCACTTTCTTTTGTTTACTAAATAAATTGAGTCCAACCGTACCGCCGATTTCACAGACGGAGGCTACCAGGACAAAAAGCCAACCCATTTATATCGCTTCTCCTTTTTGGATGTTTTCTGGCACATCTGATACTTTTAAACCGATAATGCCGACAATTAAAATTCCCATAAACAGCAGTTTTTCTACTGAAAAAGAACCACCAAACAATGCAAAATCCATAATAGAAGTTCCAATTGTACCGACACCTGCAAAGATCGCATATACCGTTCCAGTCGGTAATTTTTCGCAGGCCTTCATTAAAAAATAAAAATCAACAGGAATGAGGCAAATAATAATAGCCCACTGCCATAGGGCATCTGCTTTATTTAGGCCAAATACCCAAATTAATTCAAATAAACATGTTAATCCAACATAAATCCAGCTTCTTTTCACAGGAGCTCCTCCTAAACTGACGATTCGTCATTTTTGAGCCATAAAAGAGAGTACAGCACAAGCTGTACTCAGGCTGTCGAGATTTTCTGGACAGCCTGAGGTTGCCATTTTGGCAACCTCATTTTGATTATTCAAAAATGAAATTTCTTAATGGATAAAGGTATTTAAATGATAAGTAACCTAGACAAAAACCAATTGTATTTAAAATGAAATCATCTACATCAAAACTTCTGTAAGTAAAACCAATTAAAAATGAAATCATCAACTGGCTCATTTCAATGATAAATGAAGCAAAGAAACCAATTATTAGTACACCTTGAATTTTTAAAGATGATTGATTAAAAAAGAATGGTATAAATATACCCAAAGGAAATAGCAATATTAGATTTCCACCTATTTGAGTGACTATAATAGATAAGGAACTTGCACGAATTGTCTTTATTATGGTTTTTAACGGTATCAAATTATTTTCTTCTGCAAATCCCTCGGAGATTCGATCATTCATCAAATCCATATCTATTGGGATAGGGAATAATGTAACACATAGAAGTCCACTAAGATAAGCAAAGAAGCCGAAAATAAAGATACTTTTTTCAATTGGATACCGTTTTCCTTTCAAAAATACAACTTTACAAATTCTGAACAAAATAAATAGAATGTACATCAATAAACCAATAAAAATCGCTAAACCATTCGTCATCATTCAATCACCTTCAAAGTCTCAGTACAGCTTGTGCTGTACCCATTTAAGAGGCCTCAATGCCAAGTGCGTATATGAGAAATTGTTTGACCTCTCGTTTTTGAATGAGCACCTCGTCTGTATCTGTTTCGGTAAACAAATACATTTGCTCGGCAGATGACTCTAGTAAGCCAATAATAAATTTCGCCGCATATTGACAGTTCAAATTTGATCTAACGCGCCGTTCTTGCTTGGCTTTTTCTAAAAACGATGCAATCCATTTGTAAATAGGTTCATAAATATCTTCCCACTCTTTTAAATGCTCAGTTGCTGCAAGTCCTGAATAGGTGAGGGCGAGGACATCCCGATATTGCCTTGTGAAAGAGAAAATAAATTCAACTAGCGCATTTGCCTGATCAAGCACATCAGCATGCTGCGTTAATTCTGTTTCAATAGCAGGAACCATTTGCGAAATCAGGTGCTCAGCAATGGCTGGCATCACCGATAACTTAGAGGGGAAATACAAATAGTATGTTCCTTGTGCGACACCTGCTTTTTTCACAATGTCTGAAATAGTCGTCTTTTCAATCCCCTTTTCTTGAAAAGCATCTATGGCTGCGAGCATAATTTTTTCTCGTTTAGACATTTCATCATCACCCCTTAAATGAATGAATGTCATTCATTTTATGTAGAAACTGACGATTTGTCAATAGCCCTTTTGAGGTGCTAACCTCATATAGGCTGTAGTACAATCAGGGATAAGCTATGAATAGATGATGGACTGTATGAATAAGCTGTAATATGTCCAAGCAATCTAATAAACAAATAGAAAGGAGCTACACATCTATGAAATTATTATCATCACTTCCAATCGGCTCCTTACTGCTACTTGTTTTATTGTTTGTTTACATGCGATTCAGGTATGCGAAGAAGCGCAATCAATCCATGTATTTGTTCACAGAAACTGCCCTTGCATTTCTGTTTTTTTATACGAGCACACTGCTTTATTTAACGGTATTACCCAATCAATTTTCCGCAGCAAAAGATCAAGTGAGTATCAACTTCATTCCATTTCATTCGATCTATCAAAATTTTCATGCACTGCATCATGGTTACCCTGCACTCGTTTACTTAAATATCATTGGGAACATTTTGCTATTTGTACCGATTGGCTTTTTGCTTTTTTGCGGTTTTAAAAAAATGACATGGCAGAAAGCGGTCTTGTCAGGTTTTCTGTTATCGACAAGTATTGAAATGTTGCAATTTTTGTTTTCTACATATGGCATCATTACAAGAAGTAGTGATGTTGATGATATGATCTTAAACACGCTTGGTACAGCGATTGGCTGCATGTTCTACATCTTATATCGAAGCAAAAAGGGGGTGTTAAGGTGAAACGAATTTGTATCATTCCGTGCGGAGCTAAGAAAATATGGGATGTGTCACAAGATGCCGGTAGCCAGCCAGCGCACCTTGTGTATTTAAGCCCACTACATCAACGAACAAAAACCTATGCACAAATGTTTTTTGATGATTGGATGATTCTATCAGGAAAGTACGGATTCTTGCGTGAAGGCGACATCATTCCTGCAAATTATGATGTGACGTTCGGTACAAATCATATAGAGCTAATTACAGAAGAACAGCTCCGACGCCAATTTTATGAAAAACAGCTAACAGCCTTTGATGAGTTGGTGCTGCTTGGCGGGAAAAAATTTAGAAAAGTCATTGATCCACTTCTACTAGACCATCAGCATGCGAATTACCCGCTCGCACCATATAAAGGAATTGGATATATGTTAAAAGCACTAAAAGAAGCAACTGAAACTGGGACAGAACTAACAGCACATGAATAAAATGATATCTTATTGTCTTTCTATGCAGGGTTTTAAAGAATGAAAAGCGAATTGTTTGTTTGTAAGCGATGCCAAAAAAGATCAGCTCACCTTTTCTACCGACGAATGAATGGAAATTGATCCTATATTAAAAGGGGGCAGTACTCATGACAACAATCTATTTAGCTGGTGACTCGACCGTTTGTTCTTACCCAGATCGTCCTGTTCAAGGAGGTTGGGGGGAGTATCTCCACTTATATACTGCAAATGATGTGACGGTGATCAATAAGGCAATTGGAGGCAGAAGCTCAAAGACGTTTATTGAAGAAGGACGGCTCGACGAAATATTAGCCGAGATTCAGCCGGGAGACTGGCTTTTTATCCAAATGGGGCATAACGATGCGTCCACCAAAAAACCGGAGCGACATACTGACCCTTTTACTACGTATAAGGCCTACTTATCACAATACATTCAAGGGGCAAGAGAAAAAGGAGCAAACCCTTTACTCCTGACGCCAGTTGGCCGCTTTCACGAAGAGAATGGGGTATATATCAATGATTTTCCTGCATATTGTGAGGCGATGAAGGAGCTGGCTGATGAAGAACAAGTGCTGATCGTTGATTTAATGACAGCAAGTCTTGGCTTTTATCAGGCATCAGGTCATGAAAAGACAGCATCATATTTTATGCTTTCAACTGGTATTGATGATCGTACACATTTTACAAAAACAGGTGCAGATGCCATCGCAAGACTCGTTTCACTTGAACTAAAAGATATTGGATTGTCATTTGTTTAAGCTACGTTTAGGACGAGTTTTAGGGCTCGTCTTTTTATTTTTGTAGAAAGTTATTGCCACCACTTACTCCCGTAGACTACAATGAATATGTATGATAATGAGAATCAATATCACTTATTTAGCATAGATAGCTACAAAACAGGAGGGACACGAATGACAGAGCAACTTGAATTGTTTGACGTGACAATTATCGGTGGTGGGCCTGCTGGCATGTATACCGCCTTTTATAGCGGAATGCGTGATCTAAAAACGAAGGTCCTTGAATACAATGAAACCCTTGGAGGAAAAGTGCTCCTTTACCCGGAAAAAGTCATTTGGGATGTAGGTGGCTTAGTGCCGACAAGAGGAGAGCAATTGATTAAACAGCTTGAACAGCAAGCCAAAACATTTGAACCTGTCATTGCGCTAAACCAAAAAATAACAGACTTTCATCGCTTAGAAAATGGAAATATATTGATTACGTCCGAAAATGGTGATCGTCATTTAACCAAAACCTTGATTTTGGCAATGGGGCATGGTATTCCAGTTCAAAGAAAGCTGGAAGTTGAAAATGCAGATCGCTATGAAGTAACAAACCTTTATTATACGGTTCAAGAGCTTAAAACCTTCGCTGGAAAAAAAGTCGTTATCTCTGGGGGCGGCGATTCTGCGGTGGATTGGGCAAATGCCCTTGTGCCAATTGCGAAAAGTGTCACTGTTATACACCGCAGGGATATGTTTGGTGGGCATGAAAAAAACGTGGCGAATATGAAAGCATCAAGTGCACGTATTTTAACCCCACATGAACTAACTGACCTACATGGTAACGGAAAAGAAATCGAAGCTGTCACTGTTCAGCATTTAGAAACAGGTGAAAAAGAGCGTATTGAAACAGACGCAGTCATTGTCAACCATGGCATGAAAGGCGATTTAAGTGTTCTTGCAGAATGGGGATTAAAGCAAGGTGAATGGGGACTCATTGAAGTGAATGAGCAGATGGAGACCAATTTACCAGGTGTGTATGCAGTAGGTGATTTATGTACACATAAAAGCAAGGTCCGCTTGATTGCAGGAACGTTTGTAGATGGTGTGAACGCACTCAATAGTGCGAAATTATATATCGAACCAGATGCGGAGAAAGTGGCGTATGTATCCTCTCATAATGAACGTTTTAAGGAAAAAAACAAAGAATTGATGGCAGCCGGTGCAGATCGCTAAAGAAAACAAAACAAGAAGGGTGGTGCCGCAATGGCATCACCTCAGATTGTTGACAAAGGGCTAAAATGATTTTTATTTTAGCCCTTTGTCTTCTTTCAGCGTGGATTGAAAACCTTTGAAGTCTAGGAAGATTGAGCACTGGAGCGGAGCGAATTCAACATTCGTGAGCACCAGCGCGCAGATCTGACAACGAATGCGAGGGTTTGTCTACACGCTGAGGTGGTGCCGCAATGGCATCACCTTTTTTATCGCTGAAAGGAGGTATCTAAAGATGAACGCACAAATGGAAACGATGCTACATGTGAAAAAGAAAATTCAAATGTGTCTGCAAGCAAAACAAACGAACAGATGGCAGACAAAATCTCCAAGCATTTTAACAGCTGATGGTACCGTTGTCATTCAGCTAGAAGGAATGGAGTACCAACTTGACGGTGGAGATAGCCTGTTTATACGCTCTCACATCCCTGTTGTCATCCGTTCTTTATCTAATCAGCAAGTCACAGTCTTTGCTGTTTCATTTGAACATTACATGCTCACAAATGATTCTGATGATGAATTAATTTATAAAATTAATTATGATACCCTGCCTGATAACGGGCAAGTGGTGGTGGGCTCACCGGTATTATTTCATCATATTAAACGTTTAAGTGATCCCTCTTATTCAGAAAGTAGCCAAGTGAAGCTACTAAAGCTAGTGCTGCAAATATTCCAGCAACAAAATGAGAAAACAACTGATGCTGATCATTATTCAATTCAAATGATTCTTCAATACATTGCAGAGCATTACCAACAAGAACTGAACCGTAAGGACTTAGCGCATAAAATGGGCTTTAATGAAAGCTATTTCTCTACTTTTTTTAAGAAAAGCGTCGGGATGAGTGTCACAGATTATATTGCACAAATTCGAATGGATGAAGCAAAAAAGCTATTGTTCAAAACCGATGAACAGGTTCAGGCGATTGCACAAAGAGTAGGCTATACTGATAGCCTCTATTTCAGCAGAAAGTTTCGTCAAAAAACGGGCAGATCGCCTAGTCAGTATCGACTGAGCCGCCAACCAAAACGAATTGCCGCTTTTCAATTTGTAGGCTCTTTGCTTGCGCTTGGAGTGAAACCGATTTGCATTGAAGAAGATATTGCTCTTTATTCAGATGTGCTTCAAGGTCAACTCAGTGATGTCATCGTCATTCATGAGCATACACCTGACGACGTTTTGGCGGACATGAACTTAGACCTCATTTTAATGCCTGATTATTTCTATACAAACATAGAATGGATGAAACGTATGGAGCAGTTCGCACCTGTGCTTGTCTTTCCATATAGTCGCCTGAGCCCTGTAGAAGAGGTACTTTGTTTAGGTAGCCTCATCGGAAGGCGCGAAGAAGCCAAGCAATGGATAGAGCGTTATGAGAAGCAAGCACAGAAAGAAAGAGCTCGCTTGACGCCATTTCTTAAAAAAAAGGAAACAGTTGCTTTATATGAAGTGAGGGGACATGACAAGGTGTATATGTGGTCTTTTCATGCGAGAGGAGCAATCAACCTATATAAAACGTTGGGGTTGATGCCCCCTGAAGCCATTCAAGAGGAGGTGCTGAAACCTGATAAACATGTCGTGATTCCGCTTGAACGTTTAGCAGATTATGCAGCAGATCATATGTTTTTTATTGTGGCTGTTCGGAATGGATGGTACAGACATATGGACAAACGTATGAAGGAAAGTGAAGTCCTGCGTAATTTACCCGCAGTGCAAAATGATACATTCTACTTGTTAAAACTAGAAGAATTTAGATTTGGTGAAGGGGAACGAGCGATAGAAATCATGAAACGATTCTCTCAATTTTTAATAAAAGAATAAGAGTATCTAACAATTGTCCATAAACAAGTTATGACGATTATCCATAGACCAATAGACAAGCGGTTGATAGAATACGAGAGACAAATAAATGATAATGATTCTCAGTGATTCATCATGATATGGAGGAGAAAAGCAGTTATGAAAAAACAAGGCATAATTCTTAGTTTAATGGCTTTAGTGTTGTTATTCGCACTAGCAGCCTGCGGTCAAAAGGAAGAAAGCAAACCAGCCGAAGAAAAAACAAGAACGGTTGACACAGTGAAAGGCAAGGTCGAGATTCCAGCAAATCCAAAGCGTATTCTCGTAGATGGCTATTTGGGTAGTGCTATTGCACTAGGAGTAAAACCAGTTGGTGCCACGACACAAGATTTAAAAAACATACATCTCAAAGGCAAAGTGGATGGTGTGGGCGACATTAGTGATGAACGCTCCGCCGAAAAGGTGGCAAGCTTGAAACCAGACCTCATCATTTCAGCTGTAGACGATGAAAAGGTACTTGACGTCTACAAAAAAATTGCCCCAACGATTGTTTATCCGTTCGGTGTATTTAAAGATTCACAAGAAGAGATCACTACATTAGCCGGCATCATGAACAAAGAAGAAGAAGGAAAAGCGTTTTTGAAAAAATTTAATCAACGTATGGAAGCTGCTAGAAAGAAAGTGAAAACAGTCGTCAAAGAAGGCGAAACAGTGTCAATCTTGGGTGCATTTAGAAATGATGTCTATGTGTATGGGAATGGTATCTATCGAGGTGGACAAGCACTTTACGAACAATTGCAGCTTCAGCCGCCAAAAGATGTTGCAGACACTATTTTAAATGGAAAGTCAGGATTTGAACATATTTCATATGAAGTGCTACCAAAGTACGCAGGTGATTATATATTTGTTGATGAAGCCAACGGAGGTACGTTCGATAAGAACAATTCAATATGGAAAAGCTTAAAAGCAGTGAAAAAGAATCAAGTACATGACTTGGATATTGCGTATTTCTGGCCATTTGATCCAATAGCTATCGCCAATCAAGCAGAAAAATACGTTGAGATATTGACAGAATTATCTCAGAAGTAAGGGGGCTGCTTTTTGTTAAAACGATTTTTCTCCTATTATAAGCCATATATGGGGCTGTTTATATTAGATTTTTCCTGTGCCGTCATAGCGGCACTACTTGAATTATCATTTCCACTTGCGATCAGTATGGTTGTAGATGACCTTCTCCCAAACAGAAACTGGGAAATGATTCTCATCTGGAGTGGAATTTTAATGGCAGTCTATGTCGTCAGCTCAGTGATGAATTACGTAGTGACATATTTCGGACATAAGCTAGGTATCAATATTGAAACAGATATGAGAAGTCAGCTATTCACCCACGTACAAAAAATGTCTTTTCGATTCTTTGATCAAAAGAAAACAGGAAAGCTTGTTTCACGAATGACAAACGATTTAATGGATATTGGTGAAATCGCTCACCACGGTCCTGAAGATTTATTTATTGCAATTATGACTCTTACAGGTGCATTTGCCCTGATGCTATCAATTAATTGGCAGCTTGCCGTCCTCACGTTTCTCATTGTCCCATTCTTAATAGGTCTATCGGTTTATTTTACGAAGAAAATGTCGATTGCCTTTGATCACATGTTTTCAAGTATTGGTCAATTCCATGCAAGGGTTGAGAATAATGTGAGCGGAATTCGAGTAGTGAAGGCATTTGGGAATGAAACACATGAGGTTGATCGCTTTATTGAACACAATGAACAGTTTAAACAAACGAAATTAACCACATACAAAATGATGGCATTACACGCTTCGATTAGTCACCTGCTTATGAAGGGCGTCACCATCTTTGGACTTGTATGCGGGACATGGTTTGTGATGCAAAAGAATATGACCTATGGCGAATTCATTTCATTCGTCCTGCTATCTGGAATCTTTTTAGGACCCATTCAACAAATTAATTCAGTGATTGAGACGTATCCAAAGGGAGTTGCAGGCTTTAAGAGATTTGTTTCGCTCTTAGATCAAGCCCCAGACGAAAAGGACGTCCCTGATGCGATTCATGTTGATGGGCTAAAAGGTGAGATTACATTTCATGATGTCAGCTTTGGTTATGAGAAGGACAGTTTGATCCTTGAGCATATTAATCTGGAGATCAAACAAGGGGAAACGGTTGCCATTGTAGGTCCTTCCGGTGCTGGTAAATCAACGCTATGCAGTTTATTACCAAGGTTTTATGAATGGCAATCTGGAACCATTACGATAGACGGCATTGATAGTAGACAGATGAAGCTGTCTTCACTGCGCCAACAAATTGGAATAGTCCAACAAGACGTCTATTTATTTAATGGGAGCATTCGAGAGAACATTCTTTATGGAAAGCTTGATGCAACTGAGGATGAAATATGGCAGGCGGTTTCAAAAGCAGAGCTAAAAGATCTCGTCGAATCCCTGCCCGAAGGTCTTGATACAATGATTGGTGAAAGAGGCGTCAAGCTGTCAGGTGGACAAAAGCAGCGTGTATCAATCGCACGTATTTTCCTGAAAAATCCACCTATTTTAATACTGGATGAAGCGACCTCATCACTAGATACTGAAACAGAGGCTTCGATCCAACGATCACTAGAAGAGCTTTCAGAAGGTAGAACGACGCTAGTCATTGCGCATCGCCTTGCAACTATTCAACATGCAGATCGAATTGTTGTTGTGACAAAAGGTGGCATTGCAGAGCAAGGAAATCACAAAACATTACTAACGCAAAATGGTTTATATAAGCGCCTTTATGAAACACAATTCGGGGCATAAAAGTCCATTAGGAGAAATGTGAAAGCCGGCAAAAGAGCGCCGGCTTTTTTCTCATGACATGTATCGCAATCTTTTGCCCTAGTTTCTAGGGGCAAAGAGCATCATACTTACGCCTATTAAACAAATAAGAGCGCCTCCCCAGTCGTACAAATCAGGTGTTTTACGATCCACCCACCATCCCCAAAGAACGGCTAATATAACAAACACGCCACCATAGGCAGCATAGACCCTTCCGAACGTAGGAAACTGCTGAAAGGTCGGAATCACGCCATATGCGACTAATATCAGACTTCCAGCAATACCGAAGCTTAATGGCTTCGCTTCACGTAACCAAAGCCAAACGAGATAACCGCCGCCAATTTCAGCAAGGCCAGCTAGCAAAAATAAAAAAATCGTGATTAACATCAAATGCCACTCCTATTCGTATGATTGCCACCTATTGTACATGATTCGTTCAATCCTTGATATCAAGCGATGAATTGATGGGAGAGATGATTTTGCTACAATCGAATGACTGTAAACTTCGCCATAAGAATAACGTCACCTCCAATTGGGTAAATACGAATCTAACAATGGGAGTGCAGTTTATACATGGGGCAGTTTTTTTATGGAAACTTTTTATTGTCTTGAAACGTATGTACATCATGAGGTGGTTCGAATGAAAAAAGAATTGGAAAAAGAACTATTTTTAATCATGACACGTCATGCTACATTGATTATGATAATGGGGGCCTTTACGTTTATAGTACAACCATCACTCTATCAGGAACCTATTCTACTTCCTGTGATCATTTTACTGCTTTTTCAGAATCTTCAAGATATGGTGTTCTGGTTTTATAAATGGGTGAACATCAAGAAAGGTCGATCAGCAGATTTATCAAACAGATGGCACGTCCCCTTTCATGTGACTCAAAGACTACAACAAGGCTTTATGGGCTTATATGGTGTGTTCTTTGTCTATGAAATTGCATCTGGTCATACATCATTTTGGCTCGCTTGTTTTTCAGTATTTATCTTTTTCGTTGTGTTCTTGGAGCATATTCAATTTTATTATGTACAGTTTTTCTTTCGTACAACTTCTGGTCAATTTAATATTCCTTTTCTTCGAAGTCCTAGACCTTCTTATTTGGCAAGGGAACGAAAGGCGAGACAGCATGCATCCTAAAACAGCTCAGGTTCAAACACTTTGCTTTGAAAAAAAATGACCTACTGCCGGAGATATATCGGCAGTATTTTTATTGAATAAAGAATATCGAGTGTGGAATAGATCGGATAATCATCCAATTTCTGACTGTATTTTATGATAAGCTATTAGAAAAGACGAATCTTTCAGGGGAAGTGATTTGAATGAAAGCTGTTGGATTGTACGAGTATTTGCCAATTACGAATGAAAACAGTTTTGTGGATCGAGATGTGGAAAAACCAGTTGCGGCAGGTCGTGATTTGCTGGTCAAAGTCGAAGCTGTTTCTGTGAATCCTGTTGATACGAAAGTCCGAGCACCAAAAGACAAAAAGGAAGATGTACTGAAAATTCTTGGCTTTGATGCAAGTGGAACTATCGTTGAAGTTGGGGATGATTGCACATTGTTTCAACCGGGGGATGATGTGTATTATGCAGGAGATATTACCCGTCAAGGCTCAAATAGTGAATTCCAGCTTGTCGATGAACGCATTGTGGCAAAGAAGCCGACGAATCTATCCTTTGCAGAGGCAGCGGCAATGCCGCTGACATCCATCACCGCCTATGAAGCATTATTTGATCGTATGCATATCCAAAAGAATGCAAAGGGAAAAACGATTTTAATCATCGGTGGAGCAGGTGGAGTTGGCTCAATCGCTATTCAATTAGCCAAGATAGTTAACTTAACAGTGATTGCTACGGCTTCAAGAATCGAAACAGAAGCATGGTGTCGCACATTAGGGGCCGATCACATCATCAATCATCATCACTCATTACTTGATCAATTGAAGGAAAAGGGAATCGGTGAGGTCGATTATATTTTGTGTTTAAACGATACCGACTGCCATTTTCCAGGGATGGCAGAAGCCATTAAGCCGCAGGGAACCATATGCACAATTGTTGAAAATGAAAAAAATCTAGACATCCAATTACTGAAAAGTAAGAGTGTCGCTTTTGTCTGGGAGTTTATGTTTACACGTCCGATGTATCAAACAGAGGATATGCTCAAACAGCATGAACTACTAACCGAGGTACGTGACCTGTTTGAGCAAGGAAAGCTACAGCATACGTTAACAAAGGTACTTCGACCAGTGGATGCTCAAAATGTAAGAAAAGCACATACAGAGCTCGAAAAAGGAAAAATGATTGGGAAATTAGTGATTGAAGGCTTTCACAAGGAATAAACATTTAGGAGGAGGGAGCAGACATTGACATCATTACAATATCCAATTGGTCAGTATGAGCCAACAAGTGAAAGAAGCGAACAGCAGCTGAAAGAATGGATTGGCGTGCTAGAGGACATACCAAAGCAATTAAAAGAAGCAACAAAGCATTTAACAAAAGCTCAATTAGATACACCTTATCGGCCAGAAGGCTGGACCATCAGACAAGTGGTTCATCACATGGCTGACACTCATATGAATGCGTATCTTCGCTTCAAGATAGCAATAACAGAGGAAGCACCACACATACGTCCATTTGATCAGCAACGTTTTGCAGAGCTACCAGATAGTAAAGCACCAATCGAGATTTCATTACAATTAATAGATATACTGCATGCAAAATGGGTGTTGTTATTAGAAGGGATGAACGACAGCGACTTTGAGAAAACATATTATCATCCTGTTTATCAAAAGACCATTGCTCTATATCATGCCACAGGCATGTATGTTTGGCATTCCAAGCATCACCTTGCCCATATTACTGAGCTGAAAAAACGAAGTGGATGGTCCTAAGAAATTTTATTGAAAAAGAGGTCACAGCATGTCTAGTAGAAGAATTGTAGGTGCCATGTTTATTTGTATGGCAGCTATCATATATGTAGGGAAATATCTTTTTGCCGCGATTCACTATAGAGGATTCGATGGATTTGATGAACTAAGCTTTGAGCAACTCGAAGATTTACTTCCGGGAGGAACCTGGATGAGTATCATCTTTTTTGCCGTTGGGCTGACTTATTTATTGTGGGATGATCGTGAAGCAATCAAGGTGTTTTTTCAGGATAATAAACGTTCAAATCAAGAGACGGATCAATGATTCCGTCTTTTTTGCCGATTCTCATAACAGAAGAATGTGGTATCACGAAAAAACCCGCAGTGACAAACTGCGGACTCACGCTATCCTCTCTCAGGGCGAAGGGCTTTCTCCAAAATGGCAAGACCTTCATTTACTTTTTGTTTTTCTTCATCATTTAATCGTTGAAGAGATTTTTTGATTTTTTCATGACCCTTTTGATAAATACCACGAAAAATATTTTTTGCTGTCTCCGTTAGTTCCACGACAATAATACGTCTATCGCTTTCTGAATGTTTGCGTTCAACAAAATTTGATTGCTCCAAACGATCAAGTAGCCCCGTCATGTTTGAAAGGGACGCCCCCATTTTCTCCGCAATTTCTGATACTTTTAGACGGCCGTGGTTATTCAGCAGCATGAGTACTTTCATTTGTGGCATACTCATATCAAGCTTCATCCATTCAGAAACATCACCAAGTCCAGCTGCGGTGAGCACTTTCATATAAAGAACCCATGTCTTTTTTTCTTCAGGAGAAAGAATTTCCTCTTCTAGTACGGTGGTGTCATGAATATTGTATTTCAAGCTCTCTTCACTTCCTTTAAGCGGCTTTTGTCTTTATCTTACTGATTTTTAATTCCGAAAGAAAGCATCATCCGATGATTCGACGATAAACTGAATGAATCAGGTGGCATTTGCTGTATAATAATGTTCAGTCTATCAAAAGAAACAGCCTAGAAAGTTGGGAATAACATGTGGAACAAAAAAACAGGAATGACGATCTTAAAATTGCTTTTTCCGATCGTGATTTTGTTGGTACTTATTTATGTCGCCAAACAAGAACTTAGTGGACTTTCTATTAAAAAAACCTTTTATATTATTGACAGCTTGAATCGGATGGATTTATTTATCCTTGTTTTTCTTGGACTTGTTGCAGTTCTATCTATGTCCTTATATGATTTTATTTTAAGGAAAGGTCTCGACATGCCGATTAGTGGTTGGAAAACGATTCGAATCTCTTGGATTGCCAACTCCTTTAATAACGTTCTAGGTTTTGGCGGTTTATCTGGAGCAGGCCTTAGAACTCTGTTGTATAAAGAATACACAACTGATACGAAAAAATTACTGAAGGGAATTGCCCTTCTTACTTCTTCTGTCCTGTTAGGCCTATCCATTTTTAGTGATCTAATTTTAGTCCGAGTTTTGCCTGTAGAAGCCATCATTAGCCAGAAGCCTTGGCTCTGGGCATTTGTCATTATTTTCGCTTGTATTGTGCCAATATATATTATTTTCGCTTCTGTACGAAAGAAATCGATTCAAGGTGGAGAGAACGGGTTAAAACATCCTATCTTTGCCTACATTGGTGTCTCTTTTTTAGAGTGGCTAGCGGCAGGACTTGTCATGTATATGGCGATTGTATCAATGGGAATGAATGTTGATGTTCGAATCGTCTTAGGGGTGTTTGCCATCGCATCAATCGGTGGCTTAATCAGTATGATTCCTGGTGGTTTCGGCTCATTTGATTTGCTCTTTTTACTGAGTATGCAATACATCGGTTTTGACAAAGAAATGGTCTTGACAGCACTCGTCCTGTACCGATTTGTCTATTCCATCTTTCCGTTTATTCTTGGATTATGTCTTGCGGCCTACGACATTACGGGTACAACTTTAAGAAGGCTAGAAGGGAATCCGAAGATGGCGCCTGCCATTGAAACGACCAACGTCATCATTGTATTACACCGCGCACTGTTGATCCGCTTACTGTATGGATCATTATCGATTTTGACGTTTGGAAGTGGTTTGCTCATCATTGCCTCTGTTGTGCTTCCTGTTGACAGAATGGGCATCATACCAAATATTCCACATGTGCTTTTGTCTGGATTTAATGGACTTTCATTAATGTTTGGTATCAATTTAATCATTTTGTCGATAGAGGTGTACAAACGTACAAAGCGTTCCTACATATTGACGATGAT
The DNA here is from genome assembly GCF_050269555.1 of Bacillus sp. NPDC077027. NCBI lineage: Bacteria > Bacillati > Bacillota > Bacilli > Caryophanales > Bacillaceae > Bacillus > Bacillus sp. NPDC077027. The sequence goes on from NZ_JBNNIO010000004.1 coordinate 241,905, forward strand.
TTCACTTGTCGGTGGCTTTGTTTTTACTTTGCTGAAGGGGTTTAACTTGAGCCTAATTTTTATCTTACCAGCCATTTTAGCCGTTTTCTTTTCTTTACGAAATCAATTTGTAAAGCAACAGGCACCCTATTCTCTGTATCAATTTATCAGCGCGGCGGTTGGATATTTTCTTGTCCTGTTCAATTATAATGTAATTGGTCATTTTATTTGGACAAGAATTGGTCATTTCTTAAGCAAAGATTATCTTGTCCACAACGAAAAACATATTTCAATGACGACAACGATTGCACTGATTGGTGTACCACTTTTCTTTTTCGTTAGTAAACTCATCTTTAATAAAAGAGCATTTGCGATTGGGGAACTGACAAACGAACAAAAATTGAAGGGATTTTTAGACGAAAAAGGCGGAAATGCTCTTAGTCACCTCGGTTTTTTAGGTGACAAACAATTATTTTTCTCTAGTGATGGGGAGGCGATGCTACAATTTGGTCGCATTGGTCGTTGCGTCATTGTGCTGGGGGATCCATCAGGAAATAAAGCGTCCTTTCCTCTCATCCTTGAAGAATTTCTAAGACAGGCTGAGAAAGCAGGCTATCGTGTTGCCTTTTATCAAGTTGAACGAGAAGGAATGGCGTTATATCATGATTTAGGCTTCCACTTCTTCAAATTAGGTGAAGAAGCACTAGTGGATTTGCAGACATTTTCATTATCAGGAAAGAAAAAATCTAACTTAAGAGCAGTAGCCAATAAATTTGAACGTGAAGGCTATACCTTTGAAATAGCTGAACCTCCTTTTTCAAATGAATTTCTATATTCACTTAAACAAATATCAGATAATTGGCTAGGTAAGAAAAAGGAAAAAGGCTTTTCTTTAGGATATTTTGATGAGAACTATTTACAACAAGCACCGATTGCTTTATTAAAAGATCAGCATGGACGAATCATTGCCTTTGTTTCTCTTATGCCAATGTATCAAGAAGGAGAAATCTCAATTGATTTAATGCGCCATACGCAGGATGCACCGAATGGGATGATGGATGCTCTTTTCATTCATTTATTTGAATGGGCGAAGGAAAAAGGCTATAAATCGTTTAATATGGGAATGGCACCTCTGTCAAACGTCGGAACATTTCATCAGTCATTTTTAACAGAACGTTTGGCGAGTGTGATTTTTAATAACGTGAGATTCATGTACAGCTTTAGCGGTTTAAGATCATTTAAACAAAAATATAAACCAGAGTGGCGAGGAAAATATTTGGCTTATAAAAAAAATACATCGCTCCCAGTCACAATGGCACTTGTCACAAAGCTGATCGGACAGGATCCACATCGGAGACGTCGCATATAATGGCTCAAAACCTTTCTCCTTTACTTGGTGAAAGGTTTTTTTAGACAAACGAATATGAGAAGTGGTAAAGTGAAAGAGTAAAGGGGATGTTAGAATGACATTAAATGAATGGTTTACAAAGGGATTAACAGAGCGTACATATGTACAAAAAATGGAAAAAAACCAGGGGAATTTGCTTACAGTGTACAATCAACATTCAATTCATCAAAGGGAAAAAGAAGTGTTACACCGATTGCAAAAAAAGAAACTGAGAGCGCTCGTCATAACAGCGGATTGGTGCGGGGATGCAATGGTGAATATTCCTATCTTCATGAGGATTGCCAATGAAGCTCTCATAGACGCACGCTATTTCATTCGGGATGAGAATCTAGAACTGATGGATCAGTATTTAACCAATGGGACCGCAAGATCGATTCCGATTATTGTGCTGATTGATCAAGAAGGCAATGAAGTTGGCAAATGGGGGCCACGTTCCTTAGAAGCTCAGCGCTTTGTAGATGAGAAGAAACCTGAGAAAGAAGCATCAGATTACGAAGAGGCATTCCAACGATTTGCGAAGGAAGCCGCACAGTTCTATACGACAGACCGTCATTTATGGAAAGATATTGAGAAAGAAATAGTAGAAGTATTAGCGAAAATATAAACCAAAAGACTACTTCACCGCAAAGGGAAGTAGTCTTTTTACATCTTTTTTTTGCGTTTTACCTACAAAACACCGCATAAAGATGCAGAAAACCGCAGAAATCTATCAAAATCCGCAGAAAACCGCAAGTCATCTCGATTTTCCCAACCAGTTTTAGTTGAAAAACCTCATAAATGCCATGAAATAACCGCTATATCCTATATACAAAAGGCTCATATAACGCACATCATCCTGCTTTTTCCCAATACAAGAGGCTCTGCAACTATAGTAATCTAATTGTAATCTACTTTGAACGAACTAAAAAACAAAAGTCGGAAAAGGACAGGCGGTTATATCTATGAGAAAAATTATTTATCTTCATCAAGAAAAAAAGAGACAAGCTGAAACGAAAAAAAGAGAACAACGTTCCATTAAGTCACTAAGGCTACTTGTATTCTTCGATGGACAAAGTCCTAAATGTACAAAAGTGGTTGAGATGTTAAAAGCACTTGATTGGAAAAATAGAATTCATTTTGAATCCTTCCGGCAATCTCAACTGCTTCGGCTCAATAAGATCAGTGAAGAGAAAGCAGAGAAGCGAATCATGTCTATTTCCTTAGCTGAAAATAAAAAGAGCTCAGGGATTTATACGCTTTTGCGAATTGCCTACCATATCCCAGCCTTATGGGGAACGATTCCATTCATCATGTTGAGTATTTGGCTTGGATTCGGACAGCATGCGTACGACTACTTTGCAAGAAAACGATATATCCAAACAGTCGAAACGGTTACTCGACCTGATAGAGATCAACAAAAAACAATATAATCGCATAAAAAAACATGACCTGCTCGTTTAATGAGGTCATGTTTTTTTGTGATACGGGTGAAACTGATGTAAATGCTGAAGGAGCTTTTCTGTGTAGTTGAAATATTCGGATTGCGAAAGCTCTGATTTCGCATAAGCCAAAAGGGTTTTCAATGCAAAAAGAAACTCGTCATGTAAAGCATGATTCTCAAAATAAGGAATAGCCGCTTCGATCAGGTAAGTTTTAAGATCATGAGGTGTATTTTCAATCATTAACTTATAAATCTTAATCATATATAAGCACTGAGGCTTTATACGGGGCTGTTTAAGAAGCTCATGTATGTAGGGCAAAGCTTTTTTTCTGTCATATTCAGCATAGAGCGTTGCAATTTCGTATAAGGTTTCACAGTAACGATCATCTAATTGTTCTTGATTAAAATAATTGAGTGAATCTAGTAAATAAGGCACAGCCGATGAAAAATCACCTTCACGCTTTAAAAGAACACCATAATAATAATAGGCAGTCATTTTTATAAAATGATTTTGAGAGAGTGATGTATGCAAAATCACTTCTTTTAAATATTCCTTTGATGTTTGGAACGCTTTCAGTTCGAGTAATATGACACCATGTATAAGTGTACAATGAATGATCCGCTTAAAATTGTTTCTTTGTCTATATAAATCCATTGCTTTATAAGATGCCTCAATTGCATCACCGAAGCGTCCCATTTTTCCAAGTGCTTTTGCATAGTTATAATAAAGATCGCTTTGTTCAACAGAAGAATATGAAAAACAGTTTTCCAGCTTTTTAAGCCCTTTTTCAAGTTGACCGTTCTTGATTTGATGAATGCCATCCAAATAATCAAAGGTTTCTTTTTCTGTCTCAATAAAGGTTTTTTCGAATTTCTTGAGCACGCGATGTGTTTTCAAAGCAAGCGATTGTTGCTCCGTCACTAAATAGTATTGAAATAATGACAAATGGTATTGAATTCCTAAATCTAGTGAAAAAAACTGTTCCTCATGATTAATAATAATTTCTGCATTTTGCTCTGCCTGTGTCAGTGCATAGAAATACATGTTCACTTGAAATTCATCGAGCAGTGAGAGTAAATGGCGTGCCTTTTGAGATAATGTTTCCTGGCTAATCCCAAGCCTAGCTAGTAATAAATTGATGGTGTCCTGATTGGCTTCTTTTGAACCATTTTCAATTTTACTTAAGTGAGACACAGAACAGATACCGTCTGCCAGTTCTGATTGTGTCAATTTCAATTTATATCTGTAAAGTTTGATAATCTGGCCAATATTCATTTTCATACGATCAAGAAGCCTCCCTTCCTATCATTGGTCGAAAAGCGGCTTGAAAAAAACAGCCAACCGTATCGATGGTGAAATGGGGATAAATACAAAAAAATCATCATATTGGCTCCTTTTTCAATTTTTGTTTAAATCGTAATATGATTGTAACATTAGTTTAAAAAATCAAACAACTCCTTCGTATCAGAAAGAGAAGGGATCGTAGATGATTTGCAACTGATAATGATTATGTTTATAATTATAATTGATAATCAATTTCAATTAGATTGGTTGAAAGGATGAAAATGATGCTAAAAAGTGAACAACAAACGTTAACAGTCGGAGAGGCTGTTCGCAATAGACGCTCGATTCGTAAATTTAAAGATGAGAAAGTATCTATCCAACAGCTCCGAGCTTTATTAGAAGATGCTGTATATGCACCGAACCATAAGCTGACAGAGCCGTGGCGTTTTATTTATGCGACGACTGATGATGCGAAAGCCCTTTTTTTAGAAAGGTTCATTGCTTTCTTTAAGCGCAATAATCCTGACGCAAAAGAGGAAAAGATCAACAACTATCGTGAATACTTTGCAAAAGTTCCTGCCCTTTTATTTGTCGTTTTAAGAGAAGATGAGAATCCTGTTGTGAAAAATGACGATTTTGCTGCTGTAAGCTGTCTCATTCAAAATTTACAATTGCTTGCATGGGAAAAAGGAATCGGTATGGTGTGGAAGAGCGGGAGAATTTTGTATGACAAAGCGTTTCAACAAGAAATGGGCTTAGCGGAAAATGAACGCTTTGCAGGGATTCTTCATATTGGTTATCCTGAAGAAGTGCCCGAAGCGAAACTGCGTCAAAAAGCAGAAACATTGCTAACAGAATTACGTTAAGGCACAAAAAAAGCAGATCCATGTCAGGATCTGCTTCTATCTATGCTTGGCACGTTCATCGGCTGCTTTCATGCGTGCCATCGCTTTTAAGTCATTCTGATCTGCAAGTTCTTTGGAAAATTCAACAAATTCACCATCAGTCTCATGCGCATACGCTTTTGGGACAGGCCCTTTGTTTCGGTCTTTTTTCAAAGCCTTTCTCCTCCTTTACAAGATCACTTTAGTTATTCTCCTGTAGAGAAGGATTATTCGCTTTATTTGTTTCTTTTTTCTACCTTTTCTGCTTTCTTAAATTCTTGTCTGTAAGTGACTTCTTGTTGTTTTTTCAAATGAGAAGTCGGTTGATGTTCTTTTTTCTTCATGTCATCAGCCCCCCCTAAAATGGTGTTATCTTTAGCGTAGCTTTTTTCTGCTTTTTTATTCTTTCGAATGTAAAATGGCATCTTCTAGCTGAGGGAACTTGTATTCATATTCGAATTGCAATGCTTTTTTAGGAATTGCCCGTTGTCCTTTAAGGACAAGCAGAGACATCTCACCTAGTGCCGTCTTTATAACGAATGATGGTACCTTTAACCAGTGTGGACGATGGGATACTGATGCAATCGTTTGACCTAGCTGTTTCATTTGAACGGGGTTTGGAGATGTCACATTCATTGGACCAGAGAGATTCTTCTGATGAATGGCAAAGGCAATCATGCGAGCGACATCTTTGACATGAACCCATGATACCCACTGTGAGCCAGAGCCGATTGTTCCACCAGCAAACAGCTTATACGGCAGTGTCATGAGTGGAAGAGTACCTTGATCACCAAGCACAACCCCGAAGCGTGTAAACACTGTACGAATGCCTAACGTTTCAAGTTTCTTCCCTTCTGCCTCCCAAAGCTTGGACGTATGACTCAAAAAATCGACATCTTGAGGCGGCGAATCCTCAGTGAAATCGTGTGAAAGTGATGTGCCATAAATACCAATTGCACTTGCCTGAATGAGGACAGATGGCTTTGTCTCCTTGGCTTCAATGATTCGCCTTACCTCTTTTGTTGCTTCAAGCCTGCTTGCGAGAATTTCCTTCTTGGCGGCACGTGTCCAACGGGTAAAAATTGATTTTCCTGCAAGGTTAATCCACGCATCAATATGTGGTAGCTCATCCTCTGGCGTCGCTCCGTTACTTAACCATTTCACATAATGCAGATGATTTTGTTCGGTTTCCTTCGGATTTCTTGATAAAATATATAGATGATGTCCTTCATTTGCGAGAACTTGTGTAACATGCTTGCCGATAAAACCGGTTCCACCGGTAATTGCAATATTCAACTTGCATCGCTCCTCTCTCATGTGTACATATATTATTCACGTTTTTGACATATAAGAAACATCTTGACAGTTTAAGAAAGGAAGTGAAACAGGATGCCTTTTATTACTAAGATTTCTGCGCAACAAAATCGTACAGACCGCGTCAATATTTTTCTTGATGAAAAATACGCATTTAGTGTGGATATGGACGTACTTGTTCAGCATGAGTTGAAAAAAGGAATGGAACTGGATGAATCTGATATGATTGAAATTCAATTCGGTGATTCCGTCAAAAAAGGATTTCAGCAGGCGGTTGACTATTTATCTTATCGAATGCGGTCTATCAAAGAAGTAACAGATTATTTAAAGAAAAAAGAAGTGCCAGCACCTGCTATAAGTGAAATTATACACAAATTAAAGCATTTTAAGTATATAAATGATCTTGAATTCGCAGAAGCTTATGTCAGCACACATCGAAAAACAAATAGTAAAGGGCCTGCGGTACTAAAAAGAGAATTGAAACAAAAAGGGATCGAGGACGATTTTATTGAACAAGCACTCATTCAATATTCTCAAGATCTCCAGCTAGAAGAAGCAGTGAAACAGGTTCAAAAGCTAGTGAAAAAAGAAAAGAATCGCTCCTCAAAAGAAATTGAACAGCGCATCAAACTACAATTGCAAAGAAAAGGCTTTTCCTTTGACCTCATTGATAAAGCTCTTCAAGAAGCCTATGATGGACAAGAAGAGTCAATAGAAGAAGAAGCGCTAAACTATATGCTAGAAAAAGCAATACGCAAGGTGGGCTATGATGGTTCATATGAAAAGAAAATGAAGGTGAAGCAATTTTTATACAGAAAGGGCTTTGACCTTGATGCAATTGATCAAGTTTTAAACAAAGGGGAATGACAGGTGGAAAAACGCTATAGTGAAATGACGGAATACGAACTGAAACAGGAAATTGCTACAATTTCTGAAAAGGCGAGAAAAGCGGAACAGCTTGGCATCGTCAATGAATTCGCTGTGTTAGAACGAAAAATTGACATGGCCAAGGCGTACCTTGTGGACCCACAGACAATTGAGACAGAAACCGTCTACCACATAAAAGACGCTGGCGAACAGTTTTATGTCAAATATTTAAATGGCGTTTTTGCCTGGGGACATCGGGTGAATACACCGGACCAAGAGGAAGCACTGCCGATTTCATTATTAACGAAAAAGGACTGATCATTTGATCAGTCCTCAGCGCGTAGACAAACCCTCGCATTCGTTGTCAGATCTGCGCGCTGGTGCTCACGAATGTTCAATTCGCTCTGCTCCAGTGCTCAATCTTCCTAGACTTCAAGGGTTTTCAATTCACGCTGAAAAGAAGACAAAAGGCTAAAATAAAAACCATTTTAGCCCTTTGTCAATAATTTGAAAGGACTGATCATTTGATCAGTCCTTTCGTTTACTTCGAACGTTGTTTGCGGACGTTGTTCTGAAGTACGATGTCATGCTGCGTCTGTTGCGTTTCTCCATTAACCTGAGAAGCTGAATGCTTTGCATTCGCCCATGGCTGGGGATAAGGTGTGATTCTTGATTCAACAAAATCATTCATATACGATTTGCCATTTACACTCATATCTCAAGCACTCCCCTCGGAAAGTTAGCGTTTACTTGAAGCCCTCATGCGCTCTTGTGGACGAGTGTTCGTCTCTCCATTCGGACGCTTTGAGGCAAAGGCATCCTTCTCATCCGAATCGCCTTCAAATTGATGATTCACTTGATTTGGAAACCGATTTGCTTTATTTCGCATGTTGATTCCCTCCAAAGAATACAAATCATTTGCGTCTTTTGAAGACGTAAGGGTAGTATATGAAAAAAGGCACTTTTTTAAAAAGGCACTTTTTGTTAGCAGGAGGAGGATGAATGATGGATCGTTATTTTGAACGATTAACTGAACATCTTATGGAAAAAAACAACATGCTGACATACGACGAAGCCCGAACATGGGTGGAGCTTTTATGGAGTGATTTTGAGACGACGTATGCAAAAGCTGGACGTAAATACAAAGGCAAGGAAACAACTGAACGCATTGTCCTTGAGTGGATTGAGCACTACGGCGATCAATTGCATTTATTCCAGTCGAAGTATTCTAAAGCGAATGAACATCTTCAAAACAATAGAGGGCTGTTGCATTAAAGATGCGCTGTCCTTTTCGGTGATTTGATTTCCTCATAAGATTGTGAAATTAGGGGAATGTATGAGATGAAAAACAATTTATTGAACGAACATCCAGTCTGTAATGAACGTTGCAGGCTTTTTACAGTGTCGAAACTTAAAATTACATTAAATTCATCTTTTAGATAAAGAATGAAAATAAAACTTTGTTATAATGAAGCGGTTAAAAGTAATTTATGGATATTTAAAAAAGGTTTCAATTTTAGACAAAACAGGAATAATGATTATAACAAAAAATTTGAAAAAATGAAAAGAAGGTGCGATATGAAGCGGGAACTGCTCTCTATTATAATTCCTTCCTACAATGAAGGTGAAAACATCAGGCGAATCTTTGAGGCACTCCAAGCTGAATTTCACGATTTTCATTATGATTATGAAATCATCTTTATTAATGATGGAAGCAAAGACAACACCCTTCAGCATATGAGGGAGCTATCGTGTAAGAGTGCAAAGGTGAAATACATCTCCTTTTCACGTAACTTCGGCAAAGAAGCAGCAATTTTGGCAGGTCTTGAGCATGTAAAAGGAGAAGCAGCGATCATTATGGACGCTGATTTGCAGCACCCAACCTATCTGCTTCACGATTTTGTAAGAGGGTATGAAGAAGGATATGATCAAGTGATTGCTAAGCGCAATCGCAAAGGAGATAGTAAATTCAGGTCATATCTATCCTCTATGTATTATAAAGTCATGAACAAAGTGGTGGATGTTGATTTGCGAGATGGGGTCGGTGACTTCAGATTACTCTCACGCCAAGCGATCGACGCCCTTCTTAAACTAAAAGAAGGAAACCGTTTTTCAAAAGGGTTGTTTTGCTGGATTGGCTATGAGGAAAAAGTCATTTACTACGAAAATGTTGAGCGCAAACATGGTGATACGAAATGGTCATTATCAAAATTGTTCAACTATGGAATTGACGGTGTGATTTCTTTTAATAATCGGCCACTGAGAATTTGTTTTTATACGGGCATATTGATCTTATTTCTATCCCTTATCTACATTGTGGCCACCTTTATCCAAATTGTGAGAACAGGTGTGATTGTTCCTGGTTATTTCACATTAATTTCTGCTGTGCTATTCCTTGGAGGAATTCAACTTTTGAGTCTTGGTGTCATAGGGGAATACATTGGCCGCATTTACAATGAAACCAAAAAGCGTCCGCACTACTTGATCCAAGAGTCGAATATAATAACTGAACAAGAGACAAGTCCTCAACAAGATGAGGTACTAACTCAATTGTTTAAATAACTGTTCAATGAATCATAACCGGCAAGCACAGCATGCTTGCTGGATTGTTTTGTTTAGAAACTGACTGATTTTTTTGGGAAAGGAATGTACCATGAAACGTAGATTTATCATGATTGGTTTATGCCTCATTTTGGCTGTGGTTGGTCACGCCTTTTTCTTATATGAATTGATGAACGGAAGGTACATGACCGGTAATGGTGATGGCATTTCGCAAATGCTCCCTTTTAAAAAGATGCTCTACGATGAGTATGTCAAAGGGAATTTCTTTTATTCATATCGGTTTGGGCTAGGCGGAGGTATTTATACACAATTAGGTTATTATTTTACCACTTCCACCGTTTTCATCATCACATCTTTGATTGTGTGGATCTTGAGCCTTGTCCATCTTATTCAGTCGACAGACATCCATTTTTGGGCAAATGCGGTCATTTGGCTGAGCATCATAAAGCTGACCATTATTATATACATCACATACCTTGTCTTAATGGGATTTGTTCACCATAAGTTGGCTGCGTTTACTGGTGCATGTCTTTATGGCTTATCGATTATTTACTTTAGACATCAAACCTTCTGGGAGTTTTTCACCGACAGTATGATCTGGCTACCGCTGCTCGTTCTCGGTGTTGAACGTATTTTCCGAGATGGCAGACCCACTTGGTTTATCATTGCATGCAGTCTCACACTGATCAATAATTTTTATTTTGCCTACATTCATATGATCTTTTTGCTGATTTATATTGGTTTTCGGTATTTAATCAAGCTAGGCTTTGAAGAGCGAGGATGGAAAGTATTTTGGACGCTTGCCATTTCATCCATTCTATCCTTTGGTATCAGCATCGTTTTCTTTATTCCATCGGTTTATGGTTTTTTAAATAACCTAAGACCGTCCTATGAACAAAGGATACCGTGGTTTCAATTCCATGATCATCTTTTGTTTACAAGCAGGGTCTATTTATTGCCAGTCATTTTTCTTATTTGTATGTTTCTTGTGCCACTTTACAGAAATCGCTTGTTTTTCATGTTTGCGAGTATCAGCTTCTTGTTCGTGTTGTTTCATTTCAGTCCAAAGATGGCAAGTGTGTTTAATGGCTTTTCTGCGCCACAATACAGATTTGAATATATCTTGGCATTTACAGTCGGAGCACTTGTTGCCATTACGATCAAAGAACTTCAGGCAATTGAATGGAAATGGCGGAAGAGAGCCGTCATTGGTGCATGGCTCGTATTTGTTTTATCGGTTCTCCTTTCTGAACGAGCGTTTCGTCATCTAGATGTCGTTGCATTAACTGGAATTGGATTACTGTTGATTAGTGCGATCTTTCTGTGGATGAATGTGAGGAGCCAGCGTCATATCCGATTCTTTTCTGGGGCATTACTCATCTTTAGTTTAATCACTGCGGGCGTTTATCAAAAAAGCTATTTATCGGAAAACAGTGGTATAAAACAACTATCCAGCACCTATTTAAAGAGTGAGGCATATGCAGGTGAGGAACAAACAGCACTCATTGACCGTATTCAAAAAAGAGAAAAAGATCCGCTTACCCGCATTGATTGGATGAATGGTGTTCGCAATAATACTCCGCTATTTGAAGGCTTTAACGGAATGAGTGTATACTCAAGCATTCTGAATCAACACTTATTGCGTTTTTATTGGACAGATCTTCAAATTGATATGGGGAGAGAAAGCGTGAGCCGATACGCCACAATGGGCGACAGAAGCAATTTATATAGTCTCACATACGGCAAGTATTACATGCGAAAAAAATCGGCATCCTTTTCTCCGCCAGCTGGCTTTAAACCGATCATGGAAAGTGAACATTATGTCGTATACGAGAATACACGAACACTTCCGTTTGCAAGGACAACAAGCACAGTCTATTCCGAAGAATCGTTGAAAAAGGCATCGGTTCTTGAAAAAGAGCATGCCATGCTGCAAGGTGTGATCTTACCAACAAAGGGGAATGCGGTGACAAAAACGATTCCTGACCGAATGAAGGATGCAAACCTACACACAAAACAGGCAATCTACCATAACGGCAAGCTAGAAGTGCTAGGAAAAACCGGTGGACTGAACATCACCTTGCCAGATGACATGGTCAAGGGCGGGGATGTCTATGCGAGCTTTTACATCAAGCGTGTCGATCGAAATCAAGGCTTCCAGCTTTCGGTCGATCAATATGTCACCTCCAGAAAAAGCAACACATCCATCTACAAAACAGGTGTCAATGATGTCACCATTCGTGTCCCTGCTCAAAAAACCTTGTCCATTCGGTTGCCTCAAGGTACCTATGAACTGGACAAACTCAAGCTGTATCCTGAATCCTATGAAGTATTAAATAAGGAATTTGCAAAAGAAAAACAGGATCATGGAAAACAGCAGGTGAAGATGACCAATCAACGTTTGTCGATATTCTATGATAATCAGAAAGGCGATCGTTATATGGTGATACCTGTCCCATTTGAAAAGGGCTGGGAGCTCACGGTCAATGGAAAGAAACAAAACATTGAAAAAGCGAACTATGCTTTTATCGGCTTTCCGATAGAAAAAGGACAGAATCAGATAGTCTTAACATACTATCCACCATTTATCAGGCCACTCCTATTGATCTCTGTCATAAGCCTTGTGCTCGCCGTTATATACGGACGACATCAGAGTAAAAGAAAACGTAAAACACCACTTCATCCATAAGTGGTGTTTCAGCGTGTAGACAAACCCTTGGATTCGTTGTCAGATCTGTGCACTTGTGCTCGCGAATGTTCAATTCGCTCCAGTTAAACGATGAATGACATGACATTCAAGTTAAATAAATCTTTTTAGTTACATCTCCGGTCAAATGACAATTTTCTACGTTAACATGTGGAGAAATTGTCGCTGAAGGAAATGGCGGAAAATTTAAAGAAGGTGCGAATGTGAGGCGCACATAAAATCCCTGGGGGATTCGCACCTCACTTTCGACAAAAACACATCCAAAAATGAAGTGAAAAAACAAAAGTTAGAACAGTTTTTAGAAAAACAGGTTCATTTTGAACCAAATATACCGAAAAATGTTATGATAAGGAAGAAAATCGCCGTCGCACTCTACATGAGTGCGTGGATTGAAATTGAAGAAGAATACATTGACGCTAAAAAAGAAGGTGTCGCACTCTACATGAGTGCGTGGATTGAAATGGGAGAAGATAAACTCACACAAAGACAAGCCAGGTCGCACTCTACATGAGTGCGTGGATTGAAATGTATTAACAACGAATTAGTAGATAAAGAGACTGTGTCGCACTCTACATGAGTGCGTGGATTGAAATAGCAAGAAAAAGGCCGCAGAAGCTGAAAGAGGCGTCGCACTCTACATGAGTGCGTGGATTGAAATTATGGAAACATAGAGAGTGTGGTTGAAGCGCCACGTCGCACTCTACATGAGTGCGTGGATTGAAATATCAGCATGTCTCCCTAACCGATTGGCAATATGTCGTCGCACTCTACATGAGTGCGTGGATTGAAATTATCTTCTTCGTAGAGCCAATGATTTCTTATAGCGTCGCACTCTACATGAGTGCGTGGATTGAAATACGGGATAAACCTAAGTGAAGTCCAATGGCTCGAGTCGCACTCTACATGAGTGCGTGGATTGAAATAGCTAGTACAAGCGGCATATCGCCAAAAGGTTGGTGTCGCACTCTACATGAGTGCGTGGATTGAAATGGAACAGATGCACTTACTTTTTCATCTGATTGTAGTCGCACTCTACATGAGTGCGTGGATTGAAATCCTTTGGGGTTTGGAGAAGATAGTTTTCCTACTCGTCGCACTCTACATGAGTGCGTGGATTGAAATTGTAGAGTATTGGAGCGGTTCAAAAACCATAACGTCGCACTCTACATGAGTGCGTAGATTGAAATATCTATACTCATAACTTTTCTTTCATAGCCAAGCATGTCGCACTCTACACAAGTGTAGATCAAAATATCAACATGGAAGATATTGATATTAAAGCTTAAAGGCGCTACACAAGTACATAAATCATATCCATCCAACTTGCCCCATCTCAATACTTTCAGAAAGAAATAATCACCAAAAAAGACTCAGCTCATACAGAGCCGAGTCTTAATTTTTTTTGCAGTTTTTCTTCACTGAAAATCCAGCCGGTGTAAGAATTTTTAATTTGGTGATCCATGTCTATATGGCAGATGGCGACAAAGGGGTAATGCCCTTTGCTTCGATAGCGCAAATCAATGAACCTCACCTCATAATGGTCCTTGTATTTGTCTACTTCCCATCGGTAGACAGGAGAGAAGGACAAAAAGGCGGAGATGTTTTCGTCTTGTTTGGCAATTTTCATTATGTCTGTATCTGGCACAGGGACTCGGTTAAAAGTATCGACAATCACGATTTGTCCGTTCATGCTTCTTCCGACATGAAAGGCAGATTTACATTTCACTGCAAGCCGCCATTGTCTAAATTTCATCGTTGGGGAAATAATAATCTCCTCAATGTCGTCAAATCGGTCACGTAGCTGGCGCTTAATCTGTAGCTGCATCAATACCCTCACCACATAATAACAAGCGATTACCGCATAAAGGGTTATAAAGGTATAGCCAGGGTGTCCACCGATCGCCCAAACGACAATGGCAACGAGATGACTAAAGAAAATAAACGGATCAAACGTATTAATAATCCCGAGTGCCACCCACCTTTTTGAAAAAGGACGTATGGCCTGTGTACCATATGCATTAAAAATATCAACAAAGACATGCAGAACAACAGCGAGAAGTGTCCATAGCCACAGGTGAAGAATATTTGCTTCAGGCACAAATGGAAACAGCACAGCGGGAATGAGCAAGGACCAAAATAACACAGCTGGGATAGAGTGTGTAAACCCGCGGTGGTTTCTTATATAAACAGCATTATTTTTCAACTTTAATACAGTATCAACATCTGGCGCTTGAGAGCCGGCGATCGTTGCAATCATGACTGCATGTGCCATCTGTGGATCTGCACTGACGGTTGGGTCAAGAAGTGCAAGGCCCCCAAGGGAAATGCCCATTACTACATGAGTACCAGTATCCATTGATAACCTCCTCAATCAAATGCTCAGGAACAATCATACAAAGTATACGCCTTCTCGTATGACTATGTGCAAAATCCCTTTTTCTTTATCATTATTTAATGTAACATGTTAACGTATCTATATTCAGTATACAACAATTAAGGTTCTTTTTAAGAACAGAAGCCTTCGGTCATGATAAGGAGTATTATGATGAAAGACATACAAGAAAAGCTAGACAGCAAGAACATTGCGGCGTTTCAGCACGATTTGATTAGTTGGTATGAACAAGAAAAACGAATATTACCTTGGCGTGAAAATCAAGACCCCTACCGAGTATGGGTGTCAGAAGTGATGCTACAGCAAACAAGGGTCGACACGGTGATTCCCTACTTTAATCGATTTATTGAACAATTCCCGACAGTCGCCGACCTTGCTGAAGCCGATGAAGAAAAAGTGATGAAAGCATGGGAGGGACTAGGATATTATTCGAGAGTCCGTAATTTACAAACAGCGGTAAGAGAAGTTCATGAATCCTATGGCGGCATCGTACCTGATACGAAAGAAGACTTTTCTAAGCTGAAGGGCGTTGGACCATATACGAGCGGAGCTGTCCTCAGTATCGCTTACAATAAACCATATCCAGCGGTTGATGGTAACGTGATGAGAGTGATTTCACGCATTTTGTCGATTTGGGATGATATTGCAAAGTCAAAGACAAGAAACATCTTTGAATTTGCCGTTGATCAGCTCATTTCTCAGAATAAACCTTCTGAATTTAATCAAGGTTTAATGGAGCTAGGTGCACTTATTTGTACACCAACTTCACCAGCTTGCCTGATTTGTCCAGTAAACATGCATTGTTCGGCAGTTGAAGAAGGTGTTCAGCATGAGCTACCAGTCAAAAGTAAAAAGAAAAAACCGACCGCAAAATCTATGGCAGCGGCTGTCCTGTTTGCTGATGATGGAAGTGTGTATATCCATAAACGACCCAATACAGGCCTTCTGGCAAACTTGTGGGAATTCCCCAATATAGAAACCGCCAAAGGAAGACAAACAGAAAAGGAGCAACTAATCGCCTTTTTAAAAAATGAGGCAGGCATCACAGCTGAGCTTGGTGACTTAGAAGGAACCATTCAGCATGTCTTTACCCACCTCATTTGGAATATCTCCGTCTTTTTTGGTACTGTCACATCTGTATCAGACAAGACCAATTTGAAAAAGGTCACAAAAGCGGAATTGCAGGAATATGCACTCCCAGTATCCCATCAGAAAATCTGGAAAATGGTGAATTAACCTAATCATATTTAACGGTCGTACCGTGGGTGTAATCCGCTTCATTGCGGTGCAGTCCACCACGTGTTTCAATTTCTGACACAATGCCCCGATACTTTGATTGCCCTTCTTCATTTAAATAAGGTAAAATTTGTTGGAAAGCATGATGAAAAAAAGCTAGCTCAGAATCTTTCCAATTGTCTTTGGACATCATGCCAAGCTCGCTTAAATCGCGTCCGACATACATGAATGTAACCTCCCTAATAGAACTTTCCTATTAGTGTGAAGCGAATCGACAAAAACTATACAAATCAGGAGATGAACCACAATGAGTCAAAGAAAGTGTGCATTAATTACCGGAAGTAGTAGAGGCGTCGGAAAAGCAGTAGCGCTCCGTCTTGCTGAAAGTGGATATGACATTGTCATCAACTACGCACGAAGTAAAAAAGCAGCGCTAGAAACGGCTGAAGAAATTGAAGCCTTAGGTGTAAAAACATTGGTTGTGAAAGCCAATGTCGGTCAGCCTGAAAAAATTAAGGATATGTTTGAGCAAATTGAAGAAACATTTGGCCGTCTTGATGTCTTTATTAACAATGCGGCATCTGGCGTTCAACGTCCAATTATGGAGCTTGAAGAAAATCATTGGGATTGGACGATGAATATTAATGCAAAAGCGCTTTTGTTCTGTGGACAAGAAGCGGCAAAATTAATGGAGAAGAATGGTGGCGGTCACATTGTCAGCATTAGCTCACTAGGTTCAATTCGTTACCTAGAGAACTATACAGTGGTCGGTGTTTCTAAAGCGGCACTAGAAGCGCTCACTCGTTATTTGTCTGTTGAGCTTTCTCGAAAGAACATCGTGGTCAATGCTGTGTCTGGTGGTGCAATCGACACTGATGCACTCAAGCATTTCCCAAATCGTGAAGAATTGTTAGAAGATGCGAAGAAAAATACACCAGCTGGCCGTATGGTGGAAATTAAAGACATGGTCGACTCTGTTGAATTCCTTATCTCTGGTAAGGCAGACATGATCAGAGGACAAACGATCATTGTTGATGGAGGACGTTCTTTGCTCGTTTAAAAAATCATGAATAGAATCATCACCTTCTGCACAAATTAATGTGCGTGGAGGTGATAAAGATGGATAAACAACAAAACAAAACAAACGCGCAACAAGTGAAAAAACAAAACCAAGCTAATGCACAAGGTCAATACGGCACAGAATTTGCTAGTGAGACTGACGCACAGCAGGTGAAAAAATACAACCAAAAAGCTGAGCAAAACAAACAACAAAACAGCTAATCACTGAAACAGAGAAAAGCACTTCATTTACGAATGAAGTGTTTTTCTTGTTGTCTGCACCATCCGACAAAACCTGTAAAACCTTTACATAATCAGTCAAAGGACTTCTAGATAATTTCAAGAATGTGTATAGATACAAGCAATGGTGTAAGGAGAAAAGGAGGAATTTGATGTCAGAGTTTGACCAACTAGTGAAAAAGCAAATGCAGCTCATGGATCAACTGCTTGACGTACAAAGAGAACTAGATGTGTTTGTAGAGAATGAAAAACGCCTTTTGCATGATGAGAAAGAAGGAGAGCTTGATAAGCTTCATGATCAAATCAAAGAGAAACGGGCTGAATTACAAAAGGTGCAGATATTATTTACAAAACAGACGGAGCAAGTCATCAGGTCGTATAAGCAGATAGAAAGCCGTTCATCCGTTGTGTAAATTCAGTATGCCGTTCAATTTGCTTGAATGGCTCTTTTTCTTTCATTTTTTACTTATGTAACGTTATAATATAAAAGAGACAAGTTAGATTTGGAATAAATTAGGTCTTTGGACTGTTAGGTTTTTGTCATAGAAAGTAGGGGAGAAAATATGGGCTATCCCAAGGAAGGAGAAACCATCCAAATCCATAGCTATAAACATAATGGCTTGATCCACAGGATTTGGAATGAAACAACAATTCTAAAAGCAACAGAATTGTGTATCATTGGTGCAAACGACCGGACAATGGTAACTGAATCGGATGGCCGTACATGGATGACGAGAGAACCAGCCATTTGCTATTTTCACGCAAAACAATGGTTTAACGTCATCGGAATGCTCAGAGATGATGGGGTATACTATTATTGCAACATCAGCTCTCCTTTTGCCGCGGACGAAGAGGCAATTAAATATATTGATTACGATCTAGATGTCAAAGTTTTTCCGGACATGACGTACAATATTTTGGATGAGGATGAATACGCAGACCATAAGAAACAAATGAATTATCCAAAAGAAATCGACAGTATATTAAGAGAGCACCTGAGTACACTACTGCATTGGATTCACCAAAGAAAAGGTCCTTTCGCTCCAGAATTTGTGGATATGTGGTATGAACGTTTTTTACGTTATACTAAATAAAAGAACAGTCAAAACCTGTTGGGCATCTAACAGGTTTTTGACTGCGTTTCAATAGAGAGGTTTTTAGACTGGGAAGGAGATCTAAATGGGGGTCATAAAACGTTACATGGCTTTTGTCACACCTTATAAAAAACAGATCGCTCTTACAATGGTGATCGGAATGATTAAATTCTCAATTCCCTTAACATTACCTCTGCTCTTAAAATATGTCATTGATGATGTGATTCAAGGGAGCGGAACAAACCAAGAGAAAACGACAGCGTTGTTAACGGTCATGGGAATCATGCTCGTCATTTTTCTAATCATGAGACCGCCTGTTGAATACTACCGGCAATATTATGCTCAGTGGACCGGAAGTAAGGTATTATTTGATATTAGAGCAAAGCTTTTTTCTCATATTCAAAAATTAAGCTTGCGGTATTACGCAAATACGAGAACAGGGGAAATCATTTCAAGAGTCATTAATGATGTAGAGCAGACGAAGGAATTTGTCATTACAGGTTTAATGAACATCTGGCTTGATATGATGACAGTACTCATCGTGATTGTCATCATGTGTACATTAGATATAAAACTAACCATTGTTTCTGTTATTATTTTTCCATTGTATGGATTAGCGGTGAAATATTTTTATGGAAGATTAAGAAGACTGACGAAAGAGCGGTCACAGGCTTTGGCTGAAGTACAAGGGCATCTCCACGAACGAGTGCAAGGAATGCCAGTCATTCGTAGCTTTGCGATTGAAGAGTATGAACAAGAGCATTTTCAAGATGAAAATAAAAATTTTTTAAATAAAGCGATTTCTCATACGAACTGGAATGCCAAGACGTTTGCAGTCGTCAATACGATTACAGATATAGCACCACTGTTAATTATTGCATTTGCAGGATACGCTGTTATCAATGGATCACTTTCAGTTGGGACAATGATTGCGTTTGTCGGCTATATTGATCGGATGTACAATCCGATACGGCGTTTAATTAACTCATCAACAACGCTCACTCAGTCGATTGCTTCAATGGATCGGATATTTGAATTTATTGATGAGCCATATGAGGTAACGGATCGTCCAGACGCAAAAGAGGCGAAGCAATTAAAGGGAGAAGTTGAATTTAAGCATGTGTCCTTTCAATATGAGGATACACAGGAAGCGATTTTACATGACATCTCTTTAAAGGTGAGGCAAGGGCAAACAGTGGCACTTGTTGGAATGAGTGGCGGCGGAAAGTCGACCCTTGTCAGTTTAATTCCAAGATTTTATGATGTGACAAAAGGTACACTTGAGATCGACGGTTTGGATATTAAAGCATACAAAGCACGTAGCCTGAGGAATAGCGTTGGGATGGTGCTCCAAGATACATTTTTATTTAGTGATACGATTAGAGAAAACATTGCGGTTGGGAATCCAGAAGCACCCTTTGAAGACATTGTAGCAGCAGCTAAAGCAGCGAATGCCCATCAATTCATCATGTCGCTGTCAGAAGGCTATGATACAAAGGTTGGCGAGCGGGGAGTGAAACTTTCTGGTGGTCAAAAGCAACGGGTATCCATCGCAAGGGTCTTCTTGAAAAACCCGCCATTGCTCATTTTGGATGAAGCCACTTCGGCTCTAGATTTAGAGAGTGAGCATTATATACAGGAAGCCATGCAAAAACTGGCGAAAGAACGAACCACTTTTATTGTGGCTCACCGCCTATCGACCATTACTCATGCGGATCAGATCATCGTCATGGAAAAAGGACGAATCGTTGAAAAAGGAACACATGAAGAATTAATGAATCAAGAAAGTCACTACCGCCACCTGTTTACAATTCAAAAATTAAACTAACGTAAAGCCTGTCCGCTTATACCGGATAGGCTTTTTTCTACTTGTCAAAAACATGACATATTTCCCAGCTTGTCTCAATACAATTTAAAAAAGTCATACGGGGTGGTGGATATGTGAAGGAACAGGAAGTGTTACTTGATGTCATAGATTTATCCATTGCATTTCAGCAAAAAAAGCAACGTGTGCCTATCGTCCATCAAATCTCATTTTCAATCAATAAAGGAGAAACGTTAGGAATTGTTGGTGAATCAGGCTGTGGAAAAAGCATCACCTCCATGTCATTAATGGGACTAAATGAACAAACAGAAACGACAGGAAAGGTATTATTTGAAAACAAGAATTTGCTTTCACTTAGTGAGAGACAGTGGCGGCAACTTAGAGGAAATGATATTGCGATGATCTTTCAAGAACCGATGACGTCGTTAAATCCGCTGATGACCATTGGAAAACAAATGACTGAAGCCCTTTTTGCACATCAAAAGCTGAGCAAAAAAGAAGCGAATCGACAATCTGTAACCTTGCTTCAAACAGTGGGATTAAAGAACGCTGAAATGCTCTTGAGAAAATATCCACACGAATTATCAGGGGGGATGCGGCAACGTGTCATGATCGCGATGGCCATGCTTTGTCACCCTAAATTAATGATTGCGGATGAGCCAACAACAGCACTAGATGTCACCATCCAAGCCCAAATTCTTCGACTATTGAAAGAGCTGAATGAAAAGCTTGAAACAGCCATTCTATTTATCACCCATGACCTCGGTGTCGTTCGGCAAATCTGTCAGCGTGTCATGGTGATGTATGCTGGACGTATTGTGGAAGAAGGCACAGTCGAACGTATTTTTATTAAACCTCAACACCCCTACACGAAAGGTCTTTTCGCCTCAGTTCCATCTTTTAAAGAAAAAGAAGAGAAACTCATCTCCATTACTGGACATGTACCAAAACCAGGAACAATCACTTCAGGCTGTCAATTTGCGCCACGTTGTCCTTATCAAATGCCGATCTGTCATGAAACAGAACCATCATTACGTACTACAGAAAGCAATCATCGAGTCGCTTGTTTTCTTACGGAAGGAGGGGGAGACACTGAACCAAACGTTACTTCAAGTGGAAAATCTGACGAAGCGATATGAACAGCGATCTATGTTTACGAAAAATAGAACCGTCACAAAGGCCCTTGATCACGTTTCTTTTCAAGTGACAGAAGGGGAAACGCTTGGTATTGTCGGTGAGTCAGGCTGCGGGAAATCGACACTTGGAAAAAGTGTGATGCGACTAACAGAACCAACGACAGGTTCTATTCAATTCAAAGGGCAAGAACTTACCTGTTTAAAAGAAAGAGAAATGCGCGCTTTAAGAGAGGATATTCAAATGATCTTTCAAGATCCATATGCCTCTCTGAATCCACGCATGAAAATCAAAGATATTTTAGAAGAACCGCTCATCGTACACAAACGTGGAACAAAGGCTGAACGGAAACAAATGGTACAAGACATGCTACAAACAGTCGGTTTTGATGCATCATATGGTGACCGCTATGCCCATCAATTTAGTGGTGGACAAAGACAACGAATCGGAATTGCAAGAGCCCTCATAACAAAGCCAAGTCTCGTCATTGCGGACGAACCTGTTTCTGCATTAGACGTATCAGTGCAAGCCCAAATATTAAACTTAATGCTCGATCTTCAAAAGACCTTATCACTCACCTATTTATTTATCTCTCATGACCTTGGAGTGGTGAGGTATATGAGTGATCGGATTGCTGTCATGTACGCTGGAAAAATGGTCGAACTTGGTCTTGCAGAGGAAGTTTTTCATCGCCCGCTTCACCCATATACGACCCTTCTGCTAAGATCCATTCCACAGATGGATCAGGTAATGGATAGACAAGATTTATCACAAGAAGAGGCGGATGACGATGTGGCCCACGCTGGCTGTCCATTTTATAAAAGATGCCCTCAGCGAAAGAGCATATGTCAAACAAGCATCCCATCCTTACGTTTAAAGGAAAGCAGCCATTTTGTCGCCTGTTATTTATATCATGAGGAGGAAACCAATGAAGAAGACATGGTTGTTCAGTAGTTTCATCTTGGTGTTGGCATTGTCAGTAGGACTTAGTGGATGCTCATCCAATTCACATACAGAAGAAAAAGCAACGAAGGATACGCTTGTGTTTGGCAGAGGTGGAGACTCTACTTCACTTGATCCAATTACAACCACAGAAGGTGAAACATTTAAAGTGACAGAAAATATTTTTGAAAAATTGTTGAACTACGGTGAACAAGACACAACCATCAAGCCAGGATTGGCAACTGAATGGGATGTGTCTAAGGATGGAAAATCCTACACGTTTTATTTAAGAGAAGGTGTGACATTCCATGATGGCACAGATTTTAACGCGGAGGCAGTAAAGTTTAATTTTGATCGTTGGATGAATGGAGATGCTGAGAAATTCCCGTACTATGGGATGTTTGGCGGTTATAAAAAGGATAAAGGACATGTCATTCAAGCCATTATTGTAAAAGGAGAGCACGAGATTCAATTTAGGTTAAAGCGCCCCCAAGCGACATTCCTTAAAAACCTTGCCATGTCTCCTTTTGGAATAGCGAGTCCTGACGCTGTGAAGAAAAGCGGGAAGTCCTTCAGAGAAAATCCAGTGGGGACAGGACCCTTTAAATTTAAAGAGTGGAAACAAAATGATCGCATTGTCCTTGAAAAACACAAAGAATACTGGCAAAAAGGTAAGCCCAAGCTCAATCAAGTCATTTTCCGCTCTATCCCTGAAAATTCAGCGAGACTTAATGCTTTAAAAACAGGTGAAATCGACTTGATGGATGGTGTGAATCCGTCAGATTTAGAGGGAATCAAATCTGACCAAAAGCTCCAGTTGATTGAAAGACCTTCAATGAATGTGGGGTATATTGGTTTAACCGTGACAAGGAAACCACTTGATAACAAACTAGTACGTCAGGCACTCAATTATGCTGTTGATAAAAAATCTATCATTGACTCATTTTATGGAGGGTTAGCAGAACCGGCTAAAAATCCATTACCTCCATCATTAGAAGGCTATAACAATGATATCGAACCATATCCATATGATCCCGAAAAAGCGAAGGAGCTTTTAAAGGAAGCAGGCTATCCAAATGGCTTTAGCATCAAGCTCTGGGCAATGCCGGTACCAAGACCATATATGCCAGATGGAATGAAGGTTGCCGAAGTGATTCAATCAAACTTTGAGAAAATTGGTGTAAAGGCTGAAATTGTTACCTATGATTGGGCGACATATCTTGATAAAGCGAGCAAAGGAGAGGCAGATACATTCTTGCTAGGATGGACAGGAGATAATGGAGATCCTGACAACTTTATTTACACACTGCTTGATAAAGACAGTATCGGAGGAAACAATTATACCTTCTTTAACAACAAAAAAATGCACGATATTCTTATTGAAGCACAAACAGATACAGATCAAAAGAAACGAAATGAATTGTATAAGCAAGCACAAGAAATCATTCATGATGAAGCACCATGGATCCCGTTGGTCCACTCCATTCCTATGCTCGCTTCATCAAATGATTTGAAAGATTATAAACCACACCCAACCGGATCAGAAGCTCTGTCTGACGTGTATTTTGAATAAGTAAAGGGAGGATGCTCGCATCCTCCTTACATTTCACGTATAAGAAAAGGCGGTGAATGGCGTTTGCTTGCGTATTGTGTAAAACGGGCAGGGATGCTCATACCTGTTTTGCTTGGAATGACATTAGTTGTTTTTTCGATCATTCGATTCATACCTGGAAATCCGGCACAAGTGATTTTAGGACAGCGGGCTACAAAGGAAGCGGTAGAGCAACTGACTATTCAGCTTGGTCTTGATCAGCCTTGGTATATTCAATATTTTCATTACATGACTGGCTTACTTCGAGGTGATTTAGGAACATCAATTCGCACAGGTGCCTCTATTGCCCAGGAAATGAAGCCATATCTCTTTGCCACATTGGAATTGACATTCTTCGCTATGGTGCTTGCAATTGTCATTGGTGTAAATGCAGGAATCATTAGTGCATGGTTCAAACATTCCTTTTTTGATTATGTCGCCATGTTTATTGCTTTAATAGGTGTGTCTATGCCGATTTTTTGGCTAGGTCTGATGGGGCAGTGGTTATTTTCTCTCGAGCTTGGCTTATTGCCAACAACGGGAAGAGAGAATGTGAGAAACCCTGTAGAATCGATCACATATATTCATACACTCGATACGCTTTTACAAGGTCGATTTGATCAGTTTGTAGAATGTGTTAAACATTTAATTTTGCCAAGTACCGCATTAGCAACGATTCCCGCAGCCATTATAGCGAGAATTACACGAGCAAGTATGCTAGAAGTCCTTCATTCAGATTTCATTCGCACGGCAAAGGCGAAAGGAGTCAAATCATTCTTCATCATCTATCAGCATGGATTAAAAAATGCGCTGATCCCCATTTTGACGATTATTGGTCTTCAAACAGGTTTATTATTAGGCGGTGCGATTTTAACAGAAACCATTTTTGCGTGGCCAGGTATTGGCCGATATATTTACGATGCGATTAGCTATCGTGATTATCCGGTAATTCAAACTGGGATCTTCGTTGTTGCACTTATCTTTGTCCTCATTAATTTTATTGTTGACGTGTTATACGCTGTGATAGATCCGAGAATTAAATATTAAGAGGGGGGAGTTGCGCTGCTATGGAGGCACATAAAGAACGTCAAATTCCTCAGGAGAAAAGTACCGGCTCTCAATCTCTTATGATAGAAACGGTGGGCCAGTTCTTTCAACATAAGCTTGCGGTGATTGGTAGCGTCATTGTCTTTTTGTTTCTTGTGCTTGCGATTTTTGCCCCGCTACTTGCACCTTATGGTTTAAACGAGCAATCTTTAGGTGAAAGATTTAGTGCACCGTCAGCTACTCATTGGTTTGGAACAGATGATTTTGGCCGAGATATTTTTTCTCGAGTTGTGTATGGGGCGCGTATTTCATTATGGGTTGGTTTTTTCTCCGTACTCGGTTCTGTTGTAGTTGGAACCCTGCTTGGGCTAATGGCTGGATATGGAGGAAGAGTTCTTGATGCAGTGATTTCAAGACTATTTGATATTTTATTAGCTTTTCCAAGTATCCTTCTGGCAATTGCGATCGTGTCAATTTTAGGTCCTTCTTTACAAAATGCGCTCATTGCAATCGCTATCATTAACATTCCGACCTTTGGACGACTTGTTAGGTCAAAGGTGCTAAGCATCAAACAAGAAGAGTACGTCATGGCTGCTAAAGCGATAGGAATGTCACACAAGCGTATTGTGATTCGGCACATCTTGCCTAATAGCATGGTGCCAGTGATTGTACAAGCGACACTTGCAATTGGGACAGCCATTATTGAAGCAGCGGCACTCGGCTTTTTAGGCTTAGGCGCACAAGCACCAAATCCTGAGTGGGGGAAAATGCTTGCCGATGCAAGGCCATATCTTGTCGAAGCACCTTGGACGCTCTTTTTTCCAGGTATAGCAATCATGCTGACAGTGCTCGGTTTTAATTTAATGGGAGATGGTCTAAGAGATACGCTTGATCCAAAAATGAAAAAAATAAAATAAGACCGATTCGTTGAATCGGTCTCTTGTTTAAGCTTCTTTTTCTTCCGTTTCGATTTCACTATCTTTCGGATGATAAGTTTGGAAGCTTGTGATGAGTGTATCTAAATGCTCAAGCTGGTCTCGATATTCGATAATGCTCGACATCACATTCAGCATGTTGTAATCAAGTAAGTCGTGTTCCTGGTTTTGTTGGTGCTTTAAAAATGACTTCGTCAATGATTCAAGACGTAATGAGCATTCATTTTGAAAATCGTCGTCCTGTGGTTTCATCTTTCCGACAAATTTCATTAAAATAAGTTCATGCCAATAAAGCAAATAGTCAATTTCGTCATTTAAGCTTTCTCTAAAATGCTCTGGCATTAAATAGATTTCATTTTCTAGTTTATGAAGCATTTTCAACAGGTGAAGTGCTCGATTAGAGGTCATAATCGCCTGTCTAAACAACACAAGTTTTCTGGATTTCACATAGGTTGTTTTCTTTAGGTAGCTTCTTTCTTCTTTATACAGCAAGTAAATCTGATCTAATTTTATGATGCGTTCTTTTATTTGATCGATGTCATCTTTCAAGGTGGAATGATCAGTAGACTGTCTGGAACTCAGTCGGATCCATTTTAAAATCTCCTCTGTATTTTCCATAATATGATGCATGAGCTTTGTTTCATACTTGGGTGGTAAAAAGACCAAATTCACAAGACATGAAGAAAGAACACCTAAAACCACAGTAGCGGTTCGAATCAAGGCAAAGGAGAGGAAATGATCCCCGGCACTTTCTAAAATGGCGATGACTGTTACAAGTGCAATCGGAATGGTATGTTCGATTTTTAATTTCAAATTAATGGCAATGACCATAACGGCTGTTAATCCGATAATGACCGGTCCAGTACCAAAAAGCAGACCGAACATAATGGCAAGTGCAGCTCCGATAATATTTGCTTGCACTTGATCAACAATGGTTAAAAATGATCGGTAAATTGATGGCTGGATGGCAAATACAGCCGCAATTCCCGCAAAGACGGGAGTAGGTAAACCAAGCCATGTTGCTAGGTAAAGCGCGAGTACAATAGCAATACCAGTTTTTAAAATACGGGCTCCAAGTTTCATTGGTTTTGTCCCTGCATTCCTTTCTTTTGATAATTGATGATCACTCGTCATATATCTTTATATTTTTATGAACCAACTAAGTAATATACAACGGACTTCCGAAATATTCAAGTGGTTTTTGAAAGTTGATGAAAACATTTAAAAAAGGTATTGAGAAAGAATGTAACAGATTCAAATACTTTTGACAACGATTAACCATAGCAAGAAAAAAACAGACGCAATTTTTCACGTCTGTTCTTAGGGCGATTATTTATTTTTCAATTGTTCAAATGCATGATCAACGGCTTTTAATGTATCAGTAATATCTTTTTCAGTATGGGCGATAGTTAAGAACCACGCTTCATATTTTGAAGGTGCGAGGTTGATACCTTGGGCTAACATAAGTTGAAAGAACTGACCAAACATTTCACTATTAGTATTCTCGGCTTGTTCATAGTTCTCAATCTTTTCTTTTGTAAAATAAACGGTAAGTGCGCCTTTTAGTCGATTCACCGTAATATCTACTTGATGTTTTTTAGCATGAGCGAGAATACCTTCTTCAAGCATTTTCCCTAGATGATCAAGATGTTCGTAAACGCCATCTTCCTTTAATATTTCTAAGCATGCGATCCCAGAAAGAATCGATGCAGGATTTCCTGCCATCGTACCAGCCTGATAAGCGGGTCCTAGTGGTGCCACCTGCTCCATAATTTCTTTTTTGCCCCCATAAGCACCAATGGGAAGTCCGCCGCCAATAATTTTCCCTAGTGCTGTTAAGTCAGGTTTCACTTGAAGTAAGTCCTGTGCACCACCATACATGAAACGGAAGGCTGTAATTACCTCATCGTAAATAACAAGTGCCCCTTTTTCATGTGTGAGGTCATTGATTTGTTGCAAAAAGCCTTCTTTTGGCTCAACGATTCCAAAGTTACCAACAATCGGTTCTACAAGTACAGCTGCAATCTCATCTCCCCATTTGTCTAAAGCGGCTTGATAGCTTTCGATATCGTTGAATGGAACTGTGATCACTTCGTTTGCAATACTCTTTGGTACACCTGCTGAATCTGGTGTACCAAGCGTAGAAGGACCAGAGCCTGCTGCCACTAGCACAAGATCCGAGTGACCATGATAACATCCAGCGAATTTAATGATTTTTGATCTGCCTGTATAAGCACGTGCAACTCGGATGGTTGTCATGACAGCTTCTGTACCAGAATTCACAAATCTGACTTTATCGAGTGCTGGCATTGCTTCTTTTAGCATTTTAGCAAAAGTCACTTCATGTTTTGTCGGAGTTCCAAATAAAACGCCCGTTTCTGCTGCCTTTGTAATGGCTTTTGTAATATGAGGGTGAGCATGGCCCGTAATAATTGGTCCATACGCCGCCAAATAATCTATGTAACGATTTCCGTCTACATCCCAAAAATATGCGCCTTCTCCTTTTTCCATTGCAATGGGAGAACCCCCACCTACAGCTTTATATGAACGAGATGGACTGTTCACTCCACCAACTATATGCTCGAGTGCCTCTTTGTGCAGTTTTTCTGATTCTGTAAATTTCATAAATAGCCTCCTATCTCAACGTATCACGTCGTCTTTCACTATTTTAACATGCCAATGCAAGCATGGTGATCAAGCGCCCTCAGTTGAATAACTTTGAAAAATTGGATAGGCTAATATAAAAGCATGTTGGAGGGGATTTTAGATGACAATTGAAGTAGGGAAGCAAGTACCTGACATTGAATTGACTGACGACAAAGGAGAAAAAGTAAAGCTTTCTGATTTTAGGGGAAAGCATATTGTCCTTTATTTTTATCCGAAAGATATGACGCCTGGTTGTACAACTGAAGCATGTGACTTCCGTGATCATCATCAAAGCTTTGCTGATTTAGATGCTGTTATTATTGGTGTCAGTTCTGACAGTCAGGAAAGGCATCAGAAATTTAAAGAAAAGCATGACCTACCATTTTTACTACTTGTTGATGATGAGCAAAAGTTATCTGAAGCATTTGGTGTTTGGAAGCTGAAGAAAAACTTTGGTAAAGAATATATGGGAATTGAGCGTTCCACTTTCCTCATTAATAAAGAAGGAGAGTTAGTGAAAGAATGGAGAAAAGTGAAAGTGAAAGATCACGTAGAAGAAGCTTTAGAGGAATTAAAAGCACACGCCTAAATGGAAAATAAGACAAGATCGGCACAGACGCCGGTCTTTTTTATAAAGAAGAATAGGTAAAAAAGAGGATTGTAATTGACAAAGTTTTAACGATAGAGGTACACTATTTATAAAGATTACAATATAAGAATATTTTTGAAGAGAGGTGCATGATGAAATGGCTGCTCACGAACTAAAAGAAGCTTTAGACGCACTAAAAGAAACCGGTGTTCGAATTACTCCGCAGCGCCATGCCATCTTGGAATTTCTCGTAAATTCTATGACTCACCCAACCGCGGACGATATATACAAGGCACTTGAAGGGAAATTTCCAAATATGAGTGTAGCAACGGTTTACAACAATTTACGAGTCTTCCGGGAATCCGGCTTAGTAAAAGAATTAACATATGGCGATTCCTCAAGTCGATTTGATTTTGCAACATCTGACCATTACCATGCGATTTGTGAAAATTGTGGTAAGATCGTTGATTTTCACTACCCTGGCCTTGATGAAGTAGAACAGCTTGCATCACATGTGACTGGGTTTAAAGTGAGTCATCATCGCTTGGAAATATACGGAATGTGTCAAGAGTGTAGTAAAAAAGAAAGTCATTAATAAAAAAGCTGACCATAGAGCGGTCAGCTTATTTTAATGACTTTTTTCGATTGTAGGATTCGTTAAATTCTTTACCTTCTAATGATTTATCGAGTGTGAGTGGCTCGTTGCAATGCATACACATATCCACACGCCCAAGCACTTTTGTCTCCTTATGACACCCTGGGCACATAACCTTGACTGCCTTTGTTGAAAGCATCCCGATCCAAAAGTACACAACTGTACTTAGACCAATGGATAATACGCCTAACAACATAAATAGTGTCGAAAGCCAAACAGATTCTTTAAAAAACACCCCGATATACATGATGAGAAAACCAACAAAAATCAAACTAAGTGCAAACGTTCTGATCTTATTAATCTTACTGGAGTATTTCGCCATCCCTAGTCCCCCTTATATTAAATATAGCACATTTTACCTGATCATTTGAATTCGTTATAGAGTTTTATCAGGAAATTGCTTATAATTGTTCAATGATCTTTTTCGATATTGAAGGAATTTTGATTCAATGAGGAGAAATACATAGAAATAGAGAAGAACTTTACATCGTATTGGAGGAATCACTATGGAAAATCTTCTCCGTCCTATTTATCAAGAGAGGGCAAGCCATCCAGATACACTTGCAGTAATTATAGTAGAAAGACGACATAAAGTTTCATCTGAAACAGATAACTTTGATGCAGCACTTCTTGTCATTGTAAAGGATGCTGAAGCACCGCTTTTTATTAAACACTACGAATCTGAACAGCAAACTGCCTCTTTAAATGTCGTGACTGATGATAAATTAAAGGAATGGATTACTCTTGGGACCAACCGTAGAATCATTGATTGGATCTTAAATGGAAAAGTGCTGTTTGATCGCAATGAATACATCTTTAATTTAATAGATGAACTAAGTACATTCCCATTCTCAAATCGCAAGTTGAAGATCGGATTAGAATATGGCAAGCTCATTCGAAGATATATAGAAGGGAAAGCTTTTTTTGAAGCAAATCAATTCCTTGATGCATATAATTCTGTTGTGCATGCTTTACACCATTTAGCGCGAATTGAAGTTATTGATAAAGGATTTCATCCAGAAGTGACTGTTTGGAATCAAGTGAGACACATGGAACCAGAGGTGTATAAGCTGTATTCTGAATTGATTGAAAGCCATGAAAGTCTACATAAGCGACTAGAGCTTTTGTTTTTAGCAAATGACTTTCTGATTCATTCAAAAGCAGAAATAGGGGCAGCCCACTTGCGTAACGTCATGGAACAAAAAGATATTTGGTTATTTGGAGAGCTTCTTGCTCATCCAGACTTGAAGTATTTCACACCTGATCTTAGTGTAATGATTGATTTTTTTGTAGAGAAAGGTCTTATCCAGGTTGAGTCACTTGAAACTAAGGGACAAAAAATCTATCACAGAGGATATTTTGTGAAAAAAGATGTTGACGTATGAATATTATGATGGTATATTATTAAACGTCGCTAACAAACAACAACATCGTGTTGAATGAGAAGCTGACGAAAAAGAAATTTAAAAAACACTTGACGCACAAGGTGCTGAAATGTTATATTAAGAAAGTCGCTTCTGAGCGATGTGAAATGATCTTTGAAAACTAAACAAGACAAAACGTACCTGTTAATTCGAGTTTTAATAAAAAAATCCTATGATTCGCATCATAGGTAGTCAGTC
>NZ_JBNNIO010000005.1:0-207911 GCF_050269555.1 Bacillus sp. NPDC077027
GTCACACCCGTTCCCATACCGAACACGGAAGTTAAGCTCTTCAGCGCCGATGGTAGTTGGGGGTCTCCCCCTGTGAGAGTAGGACGCCGCCAAGCCTTTTGATTATATCCTTCCAATGGAAGAAGTTCTTTATCATTCCGCAGTAGCTCAGTGGTAGAGCTATCGGCTGTTAACCGATCGGTCGTAGGTTCGAGTCCTACCTGCGGAGCCATGCTTCCATAGCTCAGTAGGTAGAGCACTTCCATGGTAAGGAAGAGGTCAGCGGTTCGAGCCCGCTTGGAAGCTTTCCTCTAAATGTTGATCTGACAAGGTTTCTCGATGATGAGAAGGCTTTTTTTTATGTCTTTTTTTATTGCCTGGGGACGCAATGGGGACGCATTATCGAATTTGCAATAAGTTTGATATAGCATCAGCCACCAAAGTGTCTGCTTCTTTGACTGCATGTGTGTACGTATCAAGTGTTGTTTTTACATTTGCGTGTCCCAAACGTTTTAATATTAAAGCCAGGTATCTTCCCGATTTGATTAATTAACATAGTAGCATGTGTGTGTCGCATATCATGCAATCGTATTCTCTTTATATCATGTCTTTTAGTAAAACGCTCCCACCATGTATTCAAAGACGTTGGATAAAGCGGTTTGCCACGATCACCACCAAATAGTAAAAGCTTATCTTTATCTCCGGGACAACCTTCCCACAGCTCACCTAACATCAATCTGTTTTTCTTTACTTCTCTTAATAAGATCGCTGCTTCTTTCATTATTTCCACAGGTAATGAGATGGTGCGATTTGATTTAGATTTAGGCTCTTTAAAGCGGTATCCATACTTTTTAGTATATTGTAGGCTCTCATCAATTCGTACTTCATTCGTTTCAAATGAGAGATCACTTTCATCAATTGCAATTAGTTCACCGCGTCTGAAACCACCTGTAAGAGCAAATTTGATTTCTACCCTATGAATATGAAATAGTTCCACTTCCTCATCTAGCAATTTAAAGAGATATTTGATCTCTTCCTCGGTGTAAATGTCATTTTGTGGTATATTATTACAAAATATAAAATATGTCAATTTGCTTAGGTGTATCCTCGTATAAAAGCATAAATATCCCTATATATTTTTAGTGTGTAAATTTGTTGAAATAAGGATTTAATTAGTTCGGTGAAGGCAGCTATAAAAATGATCGTCATATTACGTTTTTTGAGTATCATGATTTTAACGGGTCTAGGATTATATGCAGTAAACACTTTTGTGCCTCAATTAATGTTGCCAGTGTATGTATTAGCAATTATTGCTTTTCTTTTTTACGTAATTAGCAATTTTGTAAAAAAGGGAAGGGATAGTGCTTAATGTCGAATATATAAAACTTAAAGCTCATTTAATGTGAATACCATTATATTGTATTGTTGTAGCATAATTACTAAATTAAACTTAAAGGTGGTTTAAATTATGAAAAAAATCAATACATTACTACTCTCTTCAATACTTTTAGCTGGTACAATATTTCCTGTAACTGTTTCAGCAACAAATGTTGATGAAACTGAGTGGATAACGATTGCAGAAGATTCCTCAACTGATTCTGTATCACATTCAACTAACAAAATCTTGGCCAAAGCTGACTATGTTACTAATTGGAAACTAAGAAAAACCGGTGGAGTGATTGGGGAGATATTTAAATGTAACTACAGCATGTTAACGACAGCGAAATCAAAAGGGAAAATTGATTATATTGAAGCAAAATCACGACTATACGGTGGAGATGGCGGCCTTTCCAAAAGTAAAACCGATTCTGCGAAAAAATCAAATTATGCTGGAGCTAATGCTGCCGGTCCCGTAGATGCAGGTTGGGGATGTAAAGGCAAAGCAATTGGAAATTCATTATATAAAGATGACGGCTATAAAACTGTGAGTCGCCAAAAGACTTTTAAAATTTAATAGTGATTATGAGACGAAGAACGACTTTATTCATAACAACTTCCATACTATTACTAGTGACATTTATTTTATTTGTCAGACAAGAAAAAGTCTCTGATGAAAAAGAATATAATGATGAAATGATGGATGTTACTGGTCCAGGAACTGAAACCGTTTCATATGGTATCTACGAACCTGAAGGACAGCTACTTGATAAATTAGATATAGGAGTCATTAAAAACAACCAGATTAACAAAGTTCTATCCTTTTCGCACTATATAGACGCGGATAGAAAGTACACGTTATTGTTACTTGCAAATTTCAAGCAAATAGAATTTTCTGCAGATGATCAAAGACCAGCTAACTCATACACATTTGAGATGACTAAAGACCAGGTGATCACATTACCTATCAAAGCCATATTACCAAAAAATGTTGGAGAAATAGCATTTGTTGTCGTTCCTGAAGCAAAGTATCATTTGAAAGACAACGATATAGATATAGCCACAGGCTTACAAGAGAACTTCATTATGCGATACATTACAAAAAATGCTTCATCTTACAAAATTAGAAGTGAACAACCTCCTATATATAAAACAGATGAATTGACTGGAGAGGAAATTTTCATGGCTTCAGCAAAAATTTCAAATAAAGTGCTATATACCTCTAAAAGCCAAATGCCTGTCTATCTCCAAATTGATAATACAAGTGATGTGAAAATGAATTATGCTTTAGTCGCATTCTTGGAACACGAACAACAAAAACTCGATGGGAAACATGTGATGTATGTATCTGTAGAAAAGGAAAAAACAAATGTTTATAAAATGAAATTGCCAAGAGTTAAAGAGGAAAAGAATTTTCAAGTAATTGCTTTTCCTGCACCTTTTGATAATAGTTCTAAATTTGAGCAAGTTAATTTTAGAGGCTATTCTTCTATCAGAACGTTAATTCAACCTTAGGATTAGGAGGCAATTTTATGTGGATCATTATTATTTTGCTGATTGTATTGATTGGATTTACAGGGAACATGGTGTCGCTTTTGAGAAATATTAAACAATCTAATGAAAAAATTATAAAATTATTAGATGATAAGCATCCACCAAAATAGTAACATGCATGGGAATATGATTTATCACTGCCAGTATAATTGTTGAGATACTCGTAGTAATTATCACAGTAGTAATCTACTTTATTAAAAGTAAAAAAAGAATAACAATGTATACAGCTAAAGAAAAGGGAGTTATTTTTGCGAACGAACATTTGATCGGTTTTGATTATAATCTAAATAGTAATTCACCCCTTTTATAAGAAGTCTTGAAACCTGACTATTGATATATGTAGTCAGGTCTTTTTTTGTTCTTTTTGCGGTTTCCTTGCGGTGCTTGTAAATTATTGCATATGATAATATATGTAATATAAGGGATTTTGGTGGAAGGGGAGTATAGGGATGGAGAAAGTTATTTCTTCACATGTTGGTGTGAAAATAAATGAATGGTATAGAATGATACGTCAATTTAGTGTTCCAGATGCAGAGATTTTGAAAGCGGAAGTGGAACAAGAGATTGAGAGGATGGAAGAGGATCAGGATTTACTGATCTACTATCAATTGATGTGTTTTCGGCATCAAATTATGTTAGATTACATTAAACCATCAGAAGAGAGGTCGCCTTCCGTTTCTGATCTGGTTGATAAAATAGAAAATTCTAATCATCAACTTTCCGGAATGTTGCAATACTATAATGCTTTCTTTAGAGGCATGTATGAGTTCAGTAAGAAAGAATACGTACAGGCTATTCAATATTACAAGATTGCTGAGAGGCAGCTCGCACTGGTTGTAGATGATATTGAGCAAGCGGAGTTTCATTTCAAAGTGGCTGAAGCCTACTATATTATGAAACAAACTCATGTTTCTATGCATCACATAATAAAGGCGCTTGAAATTTACGATCAGTATGAGTTATACAAGATTAGAAAAGTTCAATGCTTATTTGTGATAGCAGGAAATTATGATGATTTTAAACAGTATGAAAAAGCATTAATACATCTGAATAAAGCCTATTCCATCGCTGAAGAAATAGCGGATAATAGGTTGATTGCCAAGGTACTTTTAAATATAGGAAACAATTATGAAAAAAAACAAGATTATGCAAAGGCTATCCAATATTATCAAGAGTCCCTTGAAATATCAGAAGATGGTGTGGACGATGTAAAATCGGTCATATATGTTAACCTTTGTTGGGCGCTATATAAGACAGGAGAAAATGATGAAGCATCCAAATTAGTGGATAAAGCTTTGAAACTTGTCTCTCATAAAGAGAACCCACACGAAATTTTATTAATACGTTCTATAAGAACAACATATGAAAGTAATGATGAGGATGAGATTCAAGCTATGCTTCAGACATTTGAAGAAAAGCAGTTGTTTGTTTTCGTAGAAGAATTCACTAAAAATCTTGCAGTTATTCATGAAAAAAGAGGAAAGTTTGAGAAAGCAACAGAATATTACAGGATGGCATTTCAAACCCAACATAATATTCAAAAAGGAGAGTGTCTTTATGAGTTTTAAAAAAATGATTGTTATAAGCTCTATTATCTTTCTAGGTGCAGGTGTATATGAAGTATCTAGTATGATTAAACCAGCATCAAACCGAAATACAACAATGGAGAAGTCGAATAGAAATACAACTTTCATTCCACAAAAAATCGATCCAAACACGACCATGATCGATCGGAATACAACATCTCATAACATATAGACAAAATGAAAACAGACCTTGATTGGTCTGTTTTCTTTAAGGGGGACAAATTGGGGACGAACTAAAATTGTCACCCTCATTCTAATCTTTTCTAAACCATAAACACAATAAACGAAACCTTATTATAACGGGTTATTCCATACATACATTTTCTAAGACTTTTGCTGACATCCTCCATGGTAAGGAAGAGGTCAGTGGTTCGAGCCCGCTTGGAAGCTTTCCTCAATAGGTTGATCTGGCAAGGTTTCTCGATGATGAGTAGGCTTTTTTTATGTTTAGATTTTTAAGTTGTGGATGATTTTGGGATCGGAATGATATTACTATTTCTGTGAGAGTATCAGTTTCTTTCATTGGTTTTATAGATAATGAAAGTAAAGTAGAGTTGTTTTTGAATCATTTTTTATGAGAAAATGCTAATTTGTAAGAGGCTTTCAGTTGAGGTTCCGTAGGCTCTCCATGGCTATTAAAAAAAACAAAAAGAAAGCGTTTACTTGGAGGGTAACTTCATGCTATGATCAATTCATAACTTGTATGACATGTTACAAGAGAGGGAATAAATTTGGAATTTGACTCTATAGACAAACAAAACATTGTGAATATGGTATATGAACAGCTTAAAGATAATATCGCAAATGGTAACTGGGAGCCTGGAAGCAAACTGCCATCTGAACCGCAGTTACAGAAAATGTTTAATGTGAGCCGAGTAAGTGTTCGAAGTGCTATTCAACGACTAAGGGATCAGGGGATTGTTGTTACTCATCATGGTAAAGGATCTTTTGTGTCAGAGAAGGTTGGTCAATTTGACATACATGATATTCAAATGATTTTGCATTTAAGTGAGAAAGAATTTTTGGATATGATGGATTTTCGGCAGACAATTGAATACAAATGCATTGATTTGGCTGTGAAGCATGCAACAGATGAGGATTTTGAAAATATGGAGAATGCACTCAATGCGATGTTAAGATATCGTGATGATTATAAGAAATATTCAGAGGCTGATTTTAACTTCCATTTAGCTATTGCTAAGGCTTCGAACAATAAGGTGTTTTATAGTGTCATCCATTCTATACGAGATCTGTACTATCGTTATTTAGAAGAGCTGAATCGAGTGATCGGTGTTACGCTGGAGAGTATTGAAGTTCATTTGCAATTATTCAGGGCCATTCAGAGCAGAGATGCCGAGAATGCCAAAGAGATATTGAATCAGGCGATGGAAGATAATATAGAAAAAATCAATATGATCAAGGATTAAACATTACCTCTTTATTAAGAGGTAGTATTTTTTCATAAACTTGTAGGACAACTGACAAGAATAACCAAAATGTTTTTATAGGGAAGGAGCTCTACCATGATGGATTTAGAAATTCGTGATGTCAAAGTGATTTTAACAGCACCTGGAAATATTGACTTAGTCGTTGTAAAAGTTGAAACAAATGAACCAGGCTTATATGGTTTAGGGTGTGCTACTTTTACACAGCGGATATTTGCTGTGAAATCGGCAATTGAGGATTATTTGAAACCATTTCTTATTGGGAAAGATCCGAGAAGAATTGAAGATATTTGGCAGTCTTCTAATGTAAGCGGTTACTGGAGGAACGGGCCAATCATGAATAATGCTCTATCTGGCATTGATATGGCACTCTGGGATATTAAAGGTAAATTAGCTAATTTGCCTGTGTATGAATTATTAGGAGGAAAATGTCGGGATGGTATTCCTCTTTATCGCCATGCTGATGGTGCAGATGAAAAGGCTGTTGAGGAAAATGTTCTGGCATTAATGGAAGAGGGATATCAATATGCAAGGTGTCAAATGGGAATGTATGGTGGGAGCGGGACGACGGATACACGTCTAATTGCAACGGTTTATGAGAAATCCAATCGAATTATACCTAAACGTTCTCCAAAGGGTGCTTTACCTGGCTGCTATTTTGATCCTGAAGCTTATGTAAAGAGCGTTGATAAGCTATTTGATTATCTTCGATCTAAGATAGGTTTTAATATGGAGTTCATTCATGATGTTCATGAACGGATTCCACCAATCGAAGCTGTAAGACTAGCCAAAAATTTAGAGCCATATCACTTGTTTTTCTTAGAAGATCCTGTTGCTCCAGAAAATATCGAATGGCTTCAAACGATTAGGCAGCAAAGCTCAACACCGATTGGGATAGGGGAGTTATTTACCAACGTAAATGAGTGGAAAAACTTGATTATCAATCAACAAATAGATTTTATTAGGTGTCATGTCAGTACAATCGGAGGAATTACGCCAGCGAAGAAATTGGCTGTATTCAGTGAATTATTTGGAGTAAGAACAGCTTGGCACGGGCCAGGGGATATTTCTCCAGTCGGTGTGGCTGCTAATCTTCATTTAGACTTATCTTCTCCGAATTTTGGAATTCAAGAATGGACAGTGTTTAATGAGGCGTTACAGGAAGTGTTCCCAGGCTGTCCAAACGTTGATAAAGGATTTGCTTATGTGAATGACAAACCTGGTTTAGGTGTTGACATTGATGAAGAGAAAGCGAAACAATATCCACCTTTAGGCGGAATTCCTTCATGGACACTTGCTCGTACACCAGACGGGACTGCCGTTCGACCTTAAGGATGAAAAAGATGATGAAGCTTATTGCTAAAAAACAAAATAATTCTTGTAGAAGGAGCGGGTTGAATGAAAGCAGGGACATATCTATCACCAAAATGTGTAGCAATGACGGAAAGGGAAATTCCAGTACCCAAAAAGGATGAAGCATTAATTAAAGTTTCTTATGCAGGGATATGTGGCACAGATATGATGATTTATCATGGGTTACATCCGAGGGCAGAAGCACCCCTTATTCTTGGACATGAATTTAGTGGAATTGTGATAGAAGCTGATGAAAATCATCATGTTAAAAAGGGAGATAAGGTTGTGATAGAACCACTTTTACACTGTGGGGTTTGTTCAGCTTGTCAACAAGGGCAAGCGCAAGTTTGCAAGGATTTGAGATATATAGGCATTGACCAGAATGGTGGTTTTGCTGAGTATGTTGCCATTCCTGTTCACAGGCTTAGGGTCTTGCCAGAATCCGTTACAGAAAAAGAGGGGGCAATGATAGAACCTCTGGCTGTAGCTGTTCATACCGTTCGACGATCGAAGCTAAAGATTGGTGATACAGTTGTAATTCTTGGGGCAGGTCCTATTGGGCTTTTGATAGGTTTAATAGCAAGACAGGCAGGTGCTGGAAGGATTGTTATTTCTGATGTAAGTTCAATGCGTTTAGAAACTGCTAACGAGATGGGATTTGAAGCAATTGATGCACGACATACGGATATTTCTCACGTCATTAAAAAATATACAGATGGTGTTGGGGCTGATGTCGTTTTTGAAGTAGCGGGCAATCAGGCGACAGCTAATCAAATGATTGAATGTGTGAAATATCAAGGTGAAGTTGTGGTGGTTAGTGTCTATAAAAAATCTCCAACGATACAACTTGCAGCGATGCATTTCCGAGAAATTTCATTAACAACGACACGTTGTTATAGTTCGAGTGATTTTTCAAAAGCGATTGAATTACTTGAACAACAAAAGATTCAACTTGATGTATTGGTGTCTCACACTCTTCCATTAGAGGAAATACAGACTGGCTTTGATTTGATGGAAAATCCCGATCAGGCATTGAAAATTTTATTTGAACTATAGGAGTGGTGTTTATGAATCAGGCATTTAATTTACAAGGTAAAACTGCTGTGATAACTGGGGGAACGCGTGGGATTGGTAAAGCAATTGCTCTAGGTCTAGCTGAATCGGGAGCAGATATTGTTTTGCTCCAACGATCGGATGATACATCGGCACAAGAACAAATTAGAGCTTTAGGTGTCCGGTGTGAAATAGTTCGCTGTGATATGGAAAATTTAGATGAAGTAAAACAGGCGATTCCAAAGGCAATCGAGATTATGGGTTCGGTTGAGATTCTAGTGAATAATGCAGGTATTCAAAGAAGGGCGCCAGCTGTTGAGTTTACTGAACAGGATTGGGATGATGTGATCAAAGTAAATTTAAAAGCTGTATGGGTTCTTTGTCAGCAAGCGGGAAGACATATGCTTGACAAAAAAAGTGGAAAGATCATCAATATCGCTTCTATTGCTACATTCCAAGGAGGGTTATATGTTCCTGCATATGCATCTGCAAAGGGGGCAGTTGGTCAACTGACCAAAGCACTTGCAAATGAATGGTCTTCCGAAGGAATTAATGTAAATGCGATAGTGCCAGGTTATATCGCGACTGAAATGAACACTGCGCTGATTGATGATCCTGTTCGTAGTAGGCAAATCTTAGAACGAATTCCTGCAGGTCGCTGGGGAAATCCAGATGACTTTAAAGGTGCGGCTATTTTCTTAGCATCAGATGCTGCAAACTACGTGAATGGTCATTTACTAGCTGTTGATGGTGGTTGGCTTGGACGATAATGAACAGCAATTTAAGATGTGCCTCCGTGAGCGATAAAAAGAGGGGGCACTGAAGATACATCATGCTGAGTGGATTCCCTTCCTTTTTGAAAGCGTTTTCGTTATGTGCATCTGACTTACGTGTGTAAGAGAAATACAAACAAAGGGGCGAATATGATGAGGGTAGACAGCAATCCAATTCCTGAAAACAAGGCAGTTCCAGTGCAAGTAAAGAAAACGAAAGTTCGTTGGTTCATTGTCAGTTTTTTATTCATTGTGACGACAATTAACTATGCAGATCGTGCCACTATTTCAGTTGCGGCAACGCCTTTACAAAGTGATTTAGGTATCAGTGCAATAACGATGGGGTTTATCTTTTCAGCTTTTAGCTGGTCCTACGCACTTGGTCAAATTCCTGGTGGTTGGTTATTAGATCAATTTGGAACGAAGAGAGTATTGTTTTGGAGTCTTTTTCTTTGGTCATTCTTTACGTTATTACAAGGATTTGTTGGTTTTTTTAATGCTTCTACAGCTATTATTTTGCTTTTTGTTCTTAGATTTATTGTAGGTCTTGCAGAAGCCCCATCGTTCCCGGGGAATAGTCAGGTCGCAGCTTCGTGGTTTCCTGATCATGAGCGTGGAACTGCATCCGCTATTTTTAGTGCATCCGCCTTTTTAGCGATTATTGTATTTACGCCATTTATGTCTTGGATCACAACGTACATGGGATGGGAACATGTCTTTACCATCATGGGTGCATTAGGGATCGTTATCTCTTTTATCTGGTTAAAAGTAATTCATAATCCAAAAGATCACCCTCGTGTGAATCAAGCAGAGTTAGATTATATT
Organism: Bacillus sp. NPDC077027; assembly: GCF_050269555.1. Lineage (NCBI taxonomy): Bacteria > Bacillati > Bacillota > Bacilli > Caryophanales > Bacillaceae > Bacillus > Bacillus sp. NPDC077027. The sequence goes on from NZ_JBNNIO010000005.1 coordinate 9,946, forward strand.
GAAGATGGTGGCGGTCTGTTGGATATGATGGATTCAAACGCCAATAAAGGGACCGCACATAAAAACGGAATGAAATGGTCTTATATTAAGCAAATTTTGAAAAGTCGTATGCTCGTTGGTGTTTACATTGGACAATACTGCATTTCAACACTCACATATTTTTTTATGACATGGTTTCCTGTCTACCTTATACAAGAACGAGGGATGTCAATACTAGAAGCGGGATTTGTAGCAGTTTTGCCTGGGCTTAGCGGTTTTATAGGCGGTGTTTTAGGAGGAATCTATTCGGATTATTTGCTGAAAAAAGGAAAATCGCTCACTTTTGCTCGAAAGACGCCAATTATTATTGGGATGATTCTATCAAGCAGTATGATCGCATGTAATTATACAAATGCAGAATGGCTTGTAGTTGGAATTATGGCATTGGCTTTCTTTGGCAAAGGATTTGGACAATTAGGCTGGGCGGTAATGGCTGATAGTTCTCCAAAAGAAATTGGAGGGTTAAGTGGCGGCTTATTTAATACATTTGGCAATATTTCTGGCATTACAACACCTATTATCATTGGTTTTATCATAAATGCAACCGGTTCATTTCATGGAGCTCTCGTTTTCGTAGGCGTCAATGCGATTGTTGCTATGTTAAGCTACTTGCTGATTGTAGGAGAAATTAAACGATTGGAATTGCATGATGACTCGTTGGGGGTAAGAGATTAAGAAGAAAAAGGGGGCAGCTCAGGTAGAGTGGCTGCTTTTTTTGTTGCGAAAATGATGAATTAGGTGTGTCGGCTATTGAACGAATGACAGAAAAACATCGAGCAACTGGTATACCAATTGATGTAGTCAGAAAGGATACCGCAAGTAACCTGCTCACATCATATGAAAAAGCCTCTTATACACTTTGTGGATATTGGGCTTTTTTGCTTTATCTTTGATACACTGAATGAAGTGAATTGAAAGAGAAGAATGGGGGTGGCCGACATGCTTGTGCGGTTGAATCAAGTGCTCGGCCGTATTATGCCGCTTATTACACCTGCAAGTGTATTGTTGGGTGTTTTATTTGCGGCATATTTGCAGGATTTGACGTTTTTGGTGCCGTGGATATTTGCAGTGATGACATTTGTGGGGAGCTTAGGCGCTAATTTTTCCTCTTTAAAGCATACAGTCATGCATCCATTACCGTTGATTTTGTCATTTTTGATACTTCATGTTTTCATGCCATTATACGCATGGATGACAGGGCACCTAATCTTTTCAGGGGATTCAATGACGATTGCAGGCTTAACATTAGCTATGGTTATTCCAACAGGTGTGTCTAGTTTGATTTGGGCAGCGATGTATAAAGGCAATGTAGGACTTACTTTATCCATTATTTTAATTGATACGATGCTTTCTCCTTTTATTGTGCCTGCCAGTATGTCGGTGCTTGTTGGAACGCACGTGCATATGGATATTATGGGAATGATGAAGGGGCTATTTGGTATGGTTGTTCTTCCCTCTATACTAGGTATGCTAGTAAACCAGTATGCGAGGCCTTCTGTAACGAAAGGCATCAATCAAACCCTTGCTCCTTTTTCAAAAATAGGTTTATTTGTTGTTGTTTCTATTAATAGTTCTGTGGTGGCACCATATTTGCGTGTATTGGATGCGGCGTTTTTTGGTAAAGCGGCTGTTGTGTTTTTGATTGCGTTGAGCGGTTATATTTTTGCTTGGCTCATTGGAAAGCTGATGAAATGTTCCCAAGAGGAAATTGTGGCGATTGTCTATACAGGCGGTATGAGAAATATTAGTGCTGGTGCAGTTCTTGCTATTAGTTTTTTCCCATCTGCTGTTGCTGTACCAGTCGTGATTGGGATGCTGTTTCAGCAGGTGCTCGCAGCGTTGTTTGGGTACTTGTTGAATCGGTTTGAGCTAAAAAACGTCATGGCGACAAAGGCATTATAAATGAGTGAACCTTAATTAGAAACAGGCTGCCCCGATTGGGAAGCAGCCTGTTGTCTAATAAATAAGATAGTTTTTACGTTTTTTCTCAAAAGCTTTTAGATCATGTTCATAACGTTTCATGATTTGTTTGATAGATGTCCCTTTGTTGATGTCCTCTTTGATCCAGCCGTTGCCAATCAGCTTATCAAAGCTACCTGTTTGTAGGAATTGAAAATCCTTTGGATATAAGTCATGAATGGCTTTTATGAGAGATATTCCTGTTTTGACAGCTTCAAAGGAAGTACGATCCGTAATATATAACTGAACGCCATGAGATAGCGTTCCTGCGTGTTTTGAAAAAGTTGGTGTGAATGAAGCGGGTCTAAATTGAACGCCTTTCAGTTTTAATCTATTCATGTAATCTGCCAGCTCATTGCTATTGATATAAGGTGCACCTATGAGTTCAAAGGGTTTCGTTGTTCCTCGTCCCTCTGAGATGTTCGTTCCTTCAATTAAGCCTGTTGCTGGATAGACAAAGGTGCTGTCTACAGTCGGCATGTTTGGTGAAGGCAAGACAAATGGGAGTCCGGTGTCATCAAAGGTCATCGAGCGCTTCCATTTTTTCATTTTGACAATGGTTAGATCTGCATTGATGTTGAATTCTTTATTGAACATACGAGCTAGTTCTCCTGTCGTCATCCCGTGTCTTAATGGGATTGGGTAAAGCCCAACGAATGATGCATATTCCGGTTCTAGTACAGGCCCTTCTACTTTTAACCCACCTATTGGATTTGGTCTGTCCAGTACAACAAAAGGAATGTTGTTTTCCTTTGCGGCTTCCATCGCATAAGCCATCGTATAAATATAGGTGTAGTAGCGTGTTCCCACATCCTGAATATCAAATAACAGAATATCAATGTCTTTTAGCATATCTGCTGTTGGTTTCCTTGTTTTACCGTATAGAGAATATACGGGAATGCCTGTTTTTTCATCAATATACGATTCAACGCCTTCACCTGCCTGAGCGTCGCCACGAACGCCATGCTCAGGACCGTATAGAGCGGTCAATCTAATGTCAGGATGCTCGTATAGGAGATCGACGCTGCTTTGCAGGTTCGCGTCAATACCAGTCGGATTGGTAATGAGTCCGACGTTCTTTCCTTTCAGCAATGACAATTGATTTGTAAGTAATGTTTCAATGCCAGTTTTGACAGTTGTTTTTTGTCCTTTAGAAAGCTGATATTCAGTGGGAGAGGCTGCAGTTAGTGTACCAATCATCATGATGCTAGCGAGCAATATACATGCGGTTTTTTTCACGAGTGTTCCTCCTATTTGATTGGTTTTCCATTCATATTGAGTCCATAGCCAAAAGGGTAAAGGACTTGATCTGGATTTGTCACTGATGGTATATCAACTGGGAGTCTTCCTTTAGGTGTTGCGGCGCCAAAAATGATATCAATGCCGGCTGGAATATTCGGTTGTTTGAATCGACCATTTGAATAGCCTTTAAACCCATAGACGGCGATTAAGGCTTCTGCTTCTTCAAAATTTGCCGCATCATAAGGGTTTCGTAAGCTCATGATGACATGCTGTTTGTTTTGTGTTTTTGCTTCCTTCATCACAGCGCGGGGAAATGCAGTTGCCCATTTTTTCGGATCTTGAACATTGTCATCAATGACACCGTCATTCACAGCGGGGTCATTTTGAACAACATAAGAGCCAGTAATGATGTAATCGGCTTTTGCTAATTGGTCGCCTGTTTGTGAAGAAAATGTTTTGTCTGCAAAGGCATATGTTTCGATGGATACAGGTTTGATTTTCTTTTGATTGATTAAGGATTCAATGGTTTTAGACATGGCTTCTGTTTGATCTTCATAAGGTGCCATTACTAGTACATGATCCTTTTTCTTTGGCTTGAACGGCAAGGTTTTATGGTTGTTTTTGAGAATGGTGGTGCCTGCCTGTGCCATTTTAAGTTCAGTTTTCAGGTGTGATTTCTTTCCAACCATTCTTTGTGCTTGCTTGATTTTTTTCTCTAGGTTGATTTGTTTTTGTTTGGTGATGATGCCACGTTTGATCTTTAAGTGAATGATTTTTTCGACTGATTGGTTGATTTGAGAGAGAGGGATTTCTCCACTTTGTATAGTTTCCTTCACTGATTTGAAAACGCTTTCTAAATTCTTTTCGGTTTTTAGCGATGTGACAGGTGCGGGCATGAGCGCGATGTCGACACCTGCTTTTAGTGCCATAATGACAGCTTCCTCCTGACCAAAATTATCTGCTATTGCCTTCATGTTTAAGGCATCTGTGACGACAACGCCTTGAAAGCCCATTTCCTCTTTTAACAAATGAGTGATGACTTTCTTAGACAGTGTGGCTGGAACCATGATGTCTTCTCCATCTTTTTTACTTGTATAGGTTGTGTCATCGATCGCGGGAAATTGGACATGTGCTGTCATGACCATATCGGCACCTGCGTTAATGGCTTGCTGAAATGGATAAAGCTCTACTTTTTTCAAACGATCTATGCCATGTTTTACAAGAGGTAATCCGTAATGACTGTCTACTGCTGTATCACCATGTCCTGGGAAATGTTTCAGGGTAGAGATAGTGTCTTGCTTTTGAAGACCTTTCATTGTTTGTAAGCCAAGCTCTGATACGAGTTTTGGGTCTGAGCTGAAAGAACGAACGCCAATCACAGGGTTGTTTGGGTTATTATTCACATCAAGGACAGGAGAGAAATTTGTGTTGATTCCTAACGTTTTTAATTCCTTCCCGATGATTTTGCCAGTTTGATAGGCGTTTTTTTTACTTCTTGCGGCACCAATCGACATATTTCCTGGGAAATGTGTGCCTGTTTCAAGTCGTGTGACAATACCACCCTCTTGATCAATGGAAATGAGTAAGGGGATGGTTGGAGAAGCCTTTTGAAACTCATGTGTTAATTTGACTGTTTGTTCTGTGCCAGTGACATTCTCTGCAAATAGAATCACTCCGCCAAGATGATATTTTTTGACAATATCAGCGACTTCATCGTTCATTTTTGTCAATCCTGTGGGAGTTGTTTCATCCTTTGTTTGCCAATGACGGAAATCAGGCATGAGCATTTGCCCAATTTTTTCATCTAATGTCATGCTTTGAACGATTTGTTTCGCACCTGGTGTAACAGGGGCAGAGCTGACCTTTTCCAAGGGTATAGAAGAGATCAGCAGGGCAAAAAGAATCGCTGCGGGGAACAAAGATTTTAACATCGAATTCCTCCTATTACTTTAATGATTCATAGATAGCGGTCATGATGCTTCCGTAAGTGCCTGTCGGAAAAAGGTCGCCTTCAAATTGATTCGGATTGGTTTCCGGTGAAATGACAGGTGAATGTTTTTTATTGGTGAGTAGAACAACACCTAGCTGATGCTTTGGGTCAATCAATGTCATCGTTCCTGTCCAGCCGGTGTGTCCATATGCTTCCTTACTTGCATGCTTTCCAAACATCCATTCCATATCAGCGTTGCCGTTTTTACGCCAGCCCAATCCATAGGTAGGGTTCGTATCTGATGCCTTGGTGAATAGGTCAATGGCTTTTTTATCGAAAATGGTCTTCTTTCCGTACCCGCCGTCATTTAGCATGAGCTGTAAGAGAACCGCCATATCGCTTATATTTGAGAAAAGTCCAGCGTGTCCAGAAATACCCGCCATTGAATGATAGGCTTTTTCATCATGTACTTGCCCAATGATTGTATGATGTCGAATGTTTTCAAAGGTAATGACCCCATCGCGTGTGTTGCCAAGGCGTTCAGTTGCCGCAAAATGCTTTGGTTGAAACCCTTTTTGCAGTGGATTGAACTTGGTATGTTTGAGACCTAGTGGTTTATAGATGGTGGACTCGACATATTGGTCGAGGGTCATTCCTGTTTTTTTCTCAATGATCATTCCAAGCAACATATAGTCAATATCACTATAAATATGCTGAGTTCCTGGTTCGTATTGAAGTGGTACTTTCGGTAAGAGTTTCATGGTCAGATTGCGATCCTGAGAAAAGAAGGAGCCGGCAGCTTCTTTGCTGTAAAAAAGAACACTTGATGGAAGCCCGGCGGAATGGGTTAGTAAATCTTTTACACGAAGCTTGTTTTTACCTGTTACTTTCTCATTTGGATCATCTTTAAAGTCAGAAAGAATGGACTGAACGTGCTCGTTGATATCTAGTTTTTGTTCATAGACTAGCTTTTGTAAAGCGTAGTTTGTGGCATACATTTTGGTATTAGATGCAAGGTCGAAGAGGGTGTCTTTTTTCATTTTTTTGAAAGACTTGAGTTCACTTGTGCCATCATACTTTTGACGATAGCCGTATGCCTTGTGATGAACAATTTTGTTATCTTTAATGATGATGAGTGTTGCTCCTGGAAATCCAGCTTTGATGTCTTTTTCAATCATTTGGTCAACCTTCCTAAGCTGCCTAGAAGAAAAACCAACTTGTTCTGGTTTTTTTGCTTTTGTTAATACCGGATATTCTTCAGGTGCTGTTTTAGACAAAGACGAAGCAGGAAGGGGACTCGTTGCAAAAGTTTGTACAGGTATGACAAGGAACAGAAGCAGACAAGTAGTCAAAAGAAAGCTTTTCTTCAATCGTTGGTCCTCCTTTTTATTATGCAGTTTCGTCAAATTCAGCAGCCATGTCGTCATGAAAGCCAAAGAGGAAGGTGAAGATAAATCCGGCAACATAGGCGATCAATAGGCCGATGAGATAAAGGACAATTTGATGTGTGTGCACTAAGAAGGTGAGTGGTAGCCCAGAGACTCCGATGGACGTAGTAGCAATCTGAAAGGCCGATTGAAATGCACCGCCGATTCCAGCGCCGAGACAGGCAGTGAGAAAAGGTCTGCCGAGCGGCAAGGTAACACCAAAGATAAGGGGTTCACCAATACCAAGCATACCTGACGGAAGCCCGCCTGCGATGGCTCTTTTTAGTTTTTTCTTTTTTGTTTTGAGATAAATGGCAAATGCAGCTCCAACTTGACCAGCACCACCCATCGCTAAAATCGGAAGAAGTGGGTCATCTCCAATTGAATTAATCAGTTCCATATGAATGGGTGTTAAACCTTGGTGAAGACCTGTAACGACTAGTGGAAGGAAGGTTGCGCCTAGGATAAAACCGGCAACGATGCCGCCCATGTTTAATAAGTATGTCAGTCCGGAGGTAATTGTATCCGAAATGAATCCGCCCACTGGCATGAAGATGACATAGGTAACGATTCCTGTAATGAGAAGTGTGATGGTTGGTGTGACGATGATGTCAAGTGACTGTGGGACTGTGCGTCTAATTCGAGTTTCAATCAATGCCATAAAGATGGCTGCTAACAGAACCCCGATTAATCCACCTCTACCTGGTAATATACTTGCGCCAAATAGTGTAATGTCGGCAGATGCAGGGTTGATGATTAAAATTCCGGCTAAAGCACCTAAGGCGGGAGATCCACCGAATTCTTTCGCGGCATTTGATCCAACTAAAATGCCAAGATAAGCGAAGAGACCTGAGCCGATAACGGTTAAAATGATGGCAATTTGAGATTTCTGATCGAGCCAACCTGCTTGAACAATAGCCTTTGTGATACCAGTAATGAGTCCTGATGCAACGAGTGCGGGAATGATAGGGATAAAGATACTAGCGATTCGACGTAAGAATAATTTGAAGGGTGTTCGATTCTTTTGTGAGATCGCTTGTTTGTTTTTGTCTGCTTCACTCTTTAAATCGAATTGCTTGGAATTAAGAAGCAACTTTTCAAAAGCATTCGATACTTGATTGACTACACCTGTGCCTAAGATAATCTGTAGTGATTCTGCTTCAACGACCCCGATGACACCGTCTATTTTTTTTATTTCTGCTGTCTTTATTTTCTCATTGTCAACGGGTGTTATGCGGAGTCGTGTCATACAGTGTGTGTGGGAGGTGATGTTATCAGGTCCACCGCAAAGCGCAAGAATGTTTTCAGCTAGTTGCTGATACTTTTTTTGATCTTTCATGATGAATCCCCCTTTGATTTTCTTTTCATGGAGCGTATGGCATTTCTCGTTTTATCTATATATTGGGCTGTTTTCTCGTATTGGCGGGCAGCTAAGCCGAGAAACAACACGTCGATGATGTAAAGCTGTGCCATTCTGGAGGAAGTGGCTGCACTGCGAAATGGTGCTTCATTAGATCCGGATGTCGACAACTGAACGTCACAAAGAGATGAGACGCTTGTGTGACCTGGGTGTGTTAGACCAATTGTTTTGACATGATTGTCTTTTGCTAGCTGTAGTGCTTGGATGATATCTTCTGTTTCTCCAGAAAAAGAGATACCGAAGACAACGTCATCTTTTCCTGCATTCGCAATTACTGTGGAGGCGATATGCATATCAGAAAAGGCAGTTGCAGGTTGATTAATTCTTAAAAATTTTTGTTGTGCATCTGAGGCGACAATACCTGATGCACCGACACCGATAAAATGAATTTGTTTGGCTGAAAGAAGCAGTTGAATGGCTTCTTCTAATGCTTCTACATTCAGAATAGACGAGGTGTCTTTAATAGCTTGAATGGAGTTGCCTGCTGTTTTTTGAATAATAGAGTGAATGGGTTCATCTTGCTTAATGTCACGATATCCTTGTTTTTCAGGATACATTAAATCTCCAGCGATACGCATTTTCAAATCATGAAATCCGTCAAGGCCTAGGGATTTGCAGAGGCGAATGACAGCTGAGCTACTCGCCCCAGCTGCCTGACTGATTTCATGTACAGTGCTTTTGATGACTTTGTCGGGATGGGCTAGCATGTAGTCTGCGATGATTTTTTCAGATTGTGGAAGCTGTGGTTTGATCGCGTGTAAAAGGGTAAGTCCACCCGCTGACATGTGATCGCCTCCTTTATGATTGATGTATTTCTATGGCTTTGTTAATGTGTCCGTCTGCTTGATCGAGTAGTGTTTTTGCTGTTTTTTTGTCTGTTTGTGTTTGAAGCATGACAATGGCTGTTTTGACTTCTAAATCTGCCTCTTCAAGTGCTTGTTTTGCTTGGTTGTATGAGGCGTTTGTGACAGTTTGAATAATGGTGATGGCACGTTCCTTTAATTTGTGATTGCTTACTTTCACATCAACCATGAGGTTTTCATACACTTTCCCATGTCTAATCATGACAGAGGTGGAAAGCATGTTTAAAATCATTTTATGAGCTGTTGCGGCTTTCATTCTTGTAGAGCCTGTAATGGCTTCAGGGCCAACAATGACTTCGATGGCGCAGTCTGCGAGCTGACTAATTTCTGCTTGGGCATTACAACTAAGTGCAACAGTCTTGGCTCCGACAGTTTTGGCATAGGAAAGTGCACCGATAATATAGGGCGTTCTGCCACTTGCTGCGATGCCAACAATCGTATCCTTAGGCGAAAGGCTGATGTGTTCAAGGTCTTGTCTGCCTGCTTCTTCACTGTCTTCAACATCTTCAGCTGCATGTGAGAATGCGGAGTCACCGCCAGCCATAATGCCAACAATCACATCGGGTGCAACACTATACGTAGGCGGACATTCAACCGCATCCATGACGCCAATTCTGCCACTCGTTCCAGCTCCTAAGTAAATGAGTCTTCCTCCAGTTGAGATGGATTCATAAGCAAAGTCACTCGCTATTTTGACTTGCTCTAGTACGCCATTTACGGCTTGTGCGACTTTCATATCTTCTTGGTTAATGGTTTTGAGCATATCGAGCGGATCTGCTTGTGAAATGTTCGTTGTATTTGGATTTCTTGATTCTGTTGTCAAAGATCGCAATTGGGATGGCTGCATCCTAAACCTACCTCCTGGCGTTTATGGGACTTTTTTTCTTTCTTAATTTTCAGTATATTCGTCGCGGTATAAAATTTCAATATATTTTTTATTTTGTGAAATATTATTTTAGATAGAGGAAATATATATAGAAAAAAGTAGGGATAAAAGCGCTCAAAAAGTTTGAAAATAAAAAAAATAAAAATTCCCTTTACAAAGGGCACTTATCATGTATATAATAACCTTTGTCAGCTTCAGAGAGACAATAAACTTGACAAACTGGCCCGTTGGTCAAGCGGTTAAGACACCGCCCTTTCACGGCGGTAACACGGGTTCGAATCCCGTACGGGTCACCATGATTTTTTTGAATGTGGAGGATTAGCTCAGCTGGGAGAGCATCTGCCTTACAAGCAGAGGGTCGGCGGTTCGAGCCCGTCATCCTCCACCATATGCCGGTGTAGCTCAACTGGTAGAGCAACTGACTTGTAATCAGTAGGTTGGGGGTTCAAGTCCTCTTGCCGGCACTGTTTTACTTTTATCAATTTTATATGTGGAGGGGTAGCGAAGTGGCTAAACGCGGCGGACTGTAAATCCGCTCCCTCCGGGTTCGGCGGTTCGAATCCGCCCCCCTCCACCATTTTTGGGCTATAGCCAAGCGGTAAGGCAACGGACTTTGACTCCGTCATGCGTTGGTTCGAATCCAGCTAGCCCAGTCAAGACACCTTTTTCAGAAAGGTGTCTTTTTTCGTTTGTGGTGAAATGTATAACTATTCAAAAAATTGTCCAGTTGAGTCAAGAGACGTTCGGAATATAAAATAAGGAGGATGGATGGAAAGGGGTTATTCATATGGTGGGTAAAAAGAAGGTTGCACTGATTGGTGTTCCAATGGACCTTGGTCAAATGAGAAGGGGCGTTGACATGGGCCCGAGTGCTATTCGTTGTGCAGGCGTAAAAGAAAAATTGGAATCGCTTTCTTTTGAGGTGGAGGATTTAGGAGACATTCCAGTCGCTCAACGAGATGATGAGAAAGGGCTTAAAACGGATGGGAAACTGAAAAACTTGACGGAGAATGCTGGTGCAAATGCGTTATTGGCTGATCAGGTAGACGGTATTGTTCAATCAGGTTCATTTCCACTTGTTTTAGGTGGAGATCATAGCATTGCCATTGGTACGTTGGCAGGAGTGTCAAAGCATTATGAGAATCTTGGTGTGATTTGGTATGATGCACATGGGGATTTGAATACGGAGGAAACCTCTCCTTCTGGCAATATTCATGGGATGCCGCTTGCTGTAAGCCTTGGGCTAGGTCATTTTGATTTAACAGATATTGGTGGTTATTCACCGAAAATTAAACCGGAAAACCTTATTTTAATTGGTGCGCGTTCGTTAGACGAAGGTGAAAGGGCATTGATTAAGGAAAAAGGCATTAAGGTATATACGATGCATGAAATTGACCGAATTGGTATGACGAAGGTGATCGAAGAGGCCATTGCATATTTGAAGGAGCGAACAGACGGTGTGCATTTGTCACTTGATTTAGACGGATTAGATCCAGCGGAATGTCCGGGGGTTGGAACGCCGGTTGCAGGAGGAATTAGCTATCGTGAAAGTCATTTGGCGATGGAGCTTTTAGAGGAGTCAGGGATTTTGACTTCTGCTGAATTTGTTGAGGTTAATCCAGTTCTTGATGAACGAAATAAAACGGCAGAAGCTGCTGTTGCACTTATTGGTTCTTTAATGGGTGAAAAATTATTATAGATAGGATGAAAAAGATCGGGAATAACCCCCGATCTTTTTTGTTTTAAAACGGGCGGCATGAAATTTAAGAATATGTTAAGGTTTTAAACGGCTGATAAGCATAACACGGTGTCAAAAATTTGTTAAACTATTTTTATAGGATGATGAAACCTTTTGAAAAGAGGTTCGTATACATAAAGACCGGTGAAGGCAGAGGTTGAATATACTATGGAAACAATGATAAAAAAGAGAATTAAGCAAGTGAAAAAAGGCGATCAGAACGCATTTGCAGACATCGTAGACCTGTATAAAGACAAAATTTATCAGCTGTGCTATCGTATGCTTGGGAATGCACACGAGGCGGAAGATATTGCGCAAGAGGCGTTTATTCGTGCTTTTGTGAATATTGAAAGCTTTGATGTGAACCGTAAGTTTTCCACATGGCTGTATCGAATTGCAACCAACCTGACCATCGACCGTATCCGTAAAAAAAAGCCGGATTATTATTTAGATGCAGAGGTGGCAGGAACAGAAGGATTGAACATGTATTCTCAAATTGCTGCCGACGGTGTATTGCCTGAGGATGAAGTGGTGTCTCTTGAGCTGTCGAGCACCATTCAGCAGAAAATTTTAAGATTACCCGATAAATATCGCTCTGTCATCGTATTAAAGTATATTGATGAGCTTTCACTGAAGGAAATTAGTGAAATTCTTAATATACCTGTTGGTACGGTGAAAACGAGGATACACAGGGGTAGAGAGGCTCTCCGGAAACAGTTGAGAGACCTTTGAGTGAGGTGATTTGATGAGCTGCCAGGACAGAATCGTCCAGCTTATGCATCAGTATTTAGATCGGGATATTCTGCCCGAAGACGAAAAAGTATTAAAGGACCATTTGTATTCGTGTGAGGAGTGCCATACTCATTTTCAGCAGATTGAGAAATCCATTGCGCTTGTGCAAAGTACATCACATATAGAGGCTCCGTCTGACTTTACTGCAAAGGTTATGGCAGGTTTGCCGAAGGAGAAGAAACGTGTATCCATTCAAAGGTGGATTAAGGCCCATCCGCTGATTGTGGCAGCCGCCCTTTTCATGATTCTCATGGGAGGCAGCCTGTTTACAAGCTGGAACACCGATCACAATTTCAGTGTATCAAAACAGCCGAATCTCGTTGTGGAAAACAATACAGTGACTGTGCCTAAGGGCGAAACAGTCAAAGGTGATGTCACTGTGAAAAACGGGAAGTTGATTGTAGAAGGTAAGGTCGAAGGAGATGTAACGATCGTCAATGGGGAACAGTTGACAGCTTCTGCCGGACAAGTCACTGGTCAAATCAATGAAATTAATGAAGTGTTTGATTGGGTTTGGTACAAAATGAAATCCGCTACGCAAGATGTCATGCGGGTCATTGGCCCAGAGGAGCAAAAATAATCAAACCGTCAAAGAGCAGTTCATTTTCAGAGCTGCTCTTTTTCTTGTGATCAAGGACGCGGCGCATATTATAATTAAGAAGGGACAGGTAGTTATGGCGTATCTGTTTTCCTTGCTCAAACAAAATGTGGTATAATAGCCACGCTATGTAGATACACATAGTCTCTTTTTTTATGAAAATGCACCATACGAAGAATAACTGAAAATTCTGGAGGACGAGGAAATGGCTTTAGGGGATATTCCTATTTTGCAGTACCTCGGTCATGCTGTTGATATTCTCGTTGTTTGGTATGTGATATATAAACTAATGATGGTCATCCGCGGAACAAAAGCGGTTCAGCTTTTAAAAGGAATTGTGGTCATTGTTCTCGTCAGGATGGGAAGTGCGTATCTTGGTCTGAACACGCTTCAATGGCTGATGGATCAAGCGATTACGTGGGGTTTTCTTGCGATCATTATTATTTTTCAGCCAGAGTTAAGGCGAGCGCTTGAACAGCTTGGCCGTGGTCGCTTCTTTTCAAGGAGCGGAACGCCTGTTGAGGAGCAGCAGCAGAAAACGATCGAGGCGATAACAAAAGCAATAAAGTATATGGCGAAGCGTAGAATTGGTGCGCTATTGACGATTGAGCGTGATACTGGAATGAATGATTACATAGAAACAGGGATTCCTTTAAATGCAAAGGTAAGCTCTGAACTATTGATTAATATTTTTATTCCGAATACGCCACTTCATGATGGTGCTGTCATTATGAAGCGAGATGAAATTGCAGCTGCGGCCTGTTATTTGCCGCTATCTGAAAGTCCGTTTATTTCAAAGGAGCTCGGTACTCGGCATAGAGCTGCAGTCGGGATCAGTGAAGTGACCGATAGTTTGACGGTGATTGTATCAGAGGAAACAGGTGCCATCAGTGTCGCGAAAAACGGGGATCTTTATAGAGAGTTGACAGAAGAAGCGCTTGAAGAAATGCTGGTTGCGGAATTCAGTAAAAACACCAAGGATGCTTCCTCGACCAAATGGTATTGGAGGGGCAAGAAAAATGGATAAGATTTTAAATAATCGCTGGGCAGTGAAGTTTCTTGCATTGGTCTTCGCTTTATTGCTGTATGGAGCAGTCAATTCAGCGCAAGCGCCCACACCGAAAAAAATCGGTGAATCCTTTTTCCCGACATCTACGACGGATGAAGCAACTTTAACGGACATTCCCGTAAAGGCTTATTATGATGATGAAAAATATGTAGTGACAGGTGTACCGCAGACGGTCAATGTCACAATTAAGGGCTCAACTAGTGCAGTCAAGACTGCTAGGCAAACGAAAAATTTTGAAATTTACGCAGATATGCAGAATTTAAGCACAGGAACGCATAAGGTAAAGCTGAAAGCGAGAGATGTTTCGAAAGGTCTCACATTGACAATCAATCCGTCTGTGACAACGGTCACGATTCAGGAACGGACATCAGCGGAATTTCCTGTAGAGACAGAGTTCTATAATCAGAATAAGATGAAAGATGGATATTCACCGGAGCAGCCAATTGTCAATCCGAAAAATGTGACTGTAACTGGCTCTAAAGATGTCATCGATAAAATCTCTGTGATTAAGGCATTTATTAACTTAGAGGATGTCGACGAACAAATCGAAAAAGAAGCGAAGTTGACTGTATATGACAGCAGTGGCAATGAACTGCCGGTTGAAGTGACGCCTTCTGTTGTGGATATTACGGTGCCGATCACAAGCCCAAGCAAAAAGGTACCTTTTAAAATCGACCGTACAAGCAGTTTACCAGATGGTATTAGCATTTCTAGCATTGAGACAAGCCCGAGTGAAGTGACGGTCTATGGCTCACAAAAGGTATTGGATGCGTTGGACTTTATTGATGGAGTCAAACTAGATTTAAGTAAAATAAAAGACGATACAGAAATAAATGCAGACATCCCGTTGCCAGACGGTGTAAAGAAGGTTTCACCTGAAAAAGTGAAAATCAAGGTGAAGGTGGCAAGTGCCGAGGAGAAAAAGATTGATAATGTACCGATCTCCGTCGTTGGGCTTGGCAAGGATGTAAAGTCTGAATTTGTGAGCCCTTCCTCTGGCAGGCTCACGCTGAATGTCGTGGGTTCACGTAACACAATTAACAGCCTGAAGGCATCTGACTTTGAACTATATGTCAACTTGACCGACTTAAACGAAGGAACGCATGAAGTCAAGGTGCAAGTAAATGGTCCTCAAAATGCGACTTGGAGATTATCGAAATCAAAGGCGAAGGTCAAATTGACATCTACTGACACGTCAAATGATCAGCCGGCTTCCACAAATGAGCAAAAAGACAAAAATGATGCTACTTCTGACTCTAATGATAAAGAGGAGAAGAGCGAAGAGAAGTCGACAAAGAATAAATCCAAAAAAGAATCAAGTCAAAAGCAAAGTATCAAAAAAGATACAAAAGAGGATTCAGCTACCTCTTGAATGGAAAAAAGGAGCGATTGAAACATGGGCAAGTACTTTGGAACTGATGGTGTAAGGGGTGTGGCAAATAGTGAGTTAACGCCAGAACTCGCTTTTAAAATTGGGCGATTTGGCGGCTATGTCCTGACAAAAGATAAAGAACGTCCAAAGGTGCTAGTTGGACGAGATACACGTGTATCCGGTCATATGCTAGAGGGAGCGCTGGTAGCAGGTTTGCTTTCCATTGGTGCAGAAGTGATGCGTCTTGGTGTGATCTCAACACCAGGCGTATCCTACTTAACAAAAGCAATGGATGCAGAAGCAGGTGTAATGATTTCTGCTTCACATAATCCTGTGCAAGATAATGGCATTAAATTTTTTGGCGGTGATGGCTTCAAGCTGTCTGACGAGCAAGAGAATGAAATTGAACAGTTAATGGATCAGCCAGTAGATGAATTACCTCGCCCAGTTGGCGCGGACTTAGGAACTGTGAATGATTACTTTGAAGGCGGGCAGAAATATTTACAATTTCTGAAACAAACAGCGGATGAAGATTTCACAGGCATTCACGTTGCCCTTGACTGTGCACATGGTGCAACCTCCTCGCTTGCCACGCATTTGTTCGCTGATTTAGATGCAGATGTATCCACGATGGGCACGTCGCCAAACGGCTTAAATATTAATGACGGCGTTGGTTCGACACATCCAGAGACACTTGCTGCTTTTGTGAAAGAAAAGGGAGCTGACATCGGCCTTGCCTTTGATGGAGACGGCGATCGTTTGATTGCTGTGGATGAAAAAGGACAAATCGTTGATGGTGACCAAATCATGTACATATGCGCACGCTATTTGAAAGATGAAGGTCGCTTAAAGGATGATACAGTTGTATCGACTGTCATGAGTAATCTAGGCTTCTATAAAGCGCTTGAGAAACAAGGGATCAAAAGTGTACAAACAGCTGTGGGTGACCGCTACGTGGTAGAGGCAATGAAAAATGATGGCTACAATGTTGGTGGTGAACAGTCTGGTCACTTGATTTTCCTTGATTACAACACAACAGGCGATGGCATGCTTTCTGCGATTATGCTTGTAAATACATTAAAGGCGACAGGTAAACCTTTATCAGAGCTTGCAGCGGAAATGGATAAATTTCCACAACTACTTGTAAATGTTAAAGTGTCGGATAAATATAAAGTAGAAGAAAATGAAAAAGTAAAAGCTGTAATTACAGAGGTTGAAAAGGAAATGAACGGTGATGGCCGTATTCTGGTTCGACCTTCTGGCACAGAGCCGCTTGTGCGAGTCATGGCAGAGGCGAAAACGAAAGAACTTTGTGATGAGTATGTGTCTCGTATCACAGCTGTTGTGAAAGAAGAAATGGGAATTGAATAAAGAGATGGAAGCAAATCACCTTGAGGTGGTTTGTTTTTTTATTTTTTCTGGTAAAACCGGCATAAGAAGGAGATTTATCACGAATCATATAAAGGATGGTGAAATTTTATCTTTTTGTACATAATGTGTTGAGTGCATTGAAGATAGAACGTGACAAGCCGCATCGCATATAGTGTAGAGTGGGAGCCATCTGAAGGGCGAGCGAGTATGCCTAATTGACGATGGTCAGACCTTATAGTACAATCATCCTTGTGTTACTGGATTTTATTTTAGGAGGAAAGGAAGGGTAGATGTTCAGAACTCTTATAATTATAGCGCCCGGACTAAGCGATCGGACGAAAGATGCTTAGTTGACGAGGATGGAGGTTATCGAATTTTCGGCGGATGCCTCCCGGCTGATCAAAAGAGATCACAGCCGTAAGTGTTTCTTTAAACCAAAGAGGTGACTCTTTGAACAAAGGGAATACACATGATCTTCCAAAAACAACATGTAGAGAGGGACAGAAGAAAGTCCCTTCTCATTTAGTAGGCTTTCTTTGTCCCTGTCTCATATTCGGGAGGAAGAAATTTTATGTGTGGAATCGTAGGTTATATTGGTCAGAGTGATGCGAAGGAAATTTTGCTAAAAGGCTTAGAGAAGCTTGAATATCGTGGGTATGACTCAGCAGGTATCGCTGTGGCAAACGAAGAAGGCGTGCATGTGTTCAAAGAAAAAGGACGTATTGCTGAGCTTCGTGAAGTAGTAGATGCAAATGTAGCATCAACAGCAGGTATCGGACATACACGCTGGGCAACACACGGTGTGCCAAGTTATCTAAATGCGCATCCGCATCAAAGTACTTCTGGTCGTTTTACGCTTGTTCATAACGGTGTCATCGAGAACTATGTACAGTTGACACGCGAATATTTACAAGACGTGACATTAAAAAGCGACACGGACACAGAGGTTGTTGTTCAAGTCATCGAACAATTTGTGAATAGAGGTCTTGATACAGAGGAAGCTTTCCGTCAAACACTTCTTCAATTAAAAGGCTCTTACGCAATTGCTCTTTTCGATAATGAAAACAAAGAAACAATCTATGTCGCAAAAAACAAAAGTCCTCTACTTGTCGGTTTTGGTGAAGACTTTAACGTTGTGGCTTCTGACGCAATGGCGATGCTTCAAGTAACAAATGAGTATGCAGAACTAATGGATAAAGAAATGGTCATCGTCACAAAAGACGAGGTTGTGATTAAAAACCTTGATGGTGATGTCATGACACGCCCTTCTTACATCGCTGAGCTAGATGCAAGCGACATCGAGAAAGGCACATATCCTCACTACATGTTAAAAGAAACGGATGAGCAGCCTCTTGTAATGCGTAAAATCATCCAAGAATATCAAGACGAAAATGGCAAGCTGTCAGTCGCAGGCGATATCGCAAGCGCAGTAGCAGAAGCAGACCGCATTTACATTGTGGCTTGTGGAACAAGCTACCATGCCGGACTTGTCGGTAAACAATATATTGAGGACTGGGCAAAAGTACCTGTAGAAGTCCATGTAGCAAGTGAATTCTCTTACAACATGCCACTTCTATCGAAAAAGCCACTGTTCATCTTCCTTTCTCAATCTGGGGAGACTGCGGACAGTCGTGCAGTACTCGTCCAAGTGAAAGAACTTGGTCATAAAGCATTAACGATCACAAACGTACCAGGATCAACCTTATCACGTGAAGCTGACTTCACATTACTCTTGCATGCTGGTCCAGAAATCGCAGTAGCTTCAACAAAAGCGTACACAGCACAAATTGCTGTTCTTGCGATCCTAGCATCTGTGGCAGCTGAACTTAACGGTCAATCCCTTGACTTTGACCTTGTGAAAGAGCTTGGAATTGTCGCAAATGCTATGGGGGCTCTTGTCGATCAAAAGGATGAAATGGAGCAAATCGCTCGTGACTTCTTCACAGTGACACGTAACGCATTCTTTATCGGAAGAGGACTTGACTACTATGTGTGTCTTGAAGGTGCACTGAAGCTAAAAGAGATCTCTTACATCCAAGCAGAAGGCTTTGCTGGCGGAGAACTCAAACACGGCACAATTGCTTTAATTGAAGAAGGCACACCGGTCATTGCCCTTGCAACGCAAGAGCACGTGAACCTCAGCATTCGCGGTAACGTCAAAGAAGTCGTTGCACGCGGCGCAAACCCATGTGTCATCTCACTGAAAGGCCTAGAAGACGAAGGCGACCGTTTCGTCCTTCCAGCTGTACACCCAGCACTTGCACCACTTGCATCTGTTGTCCCGTTACAGTTGATCGCTTATTATGCCGCACTTCATCGTGGGTGTGATGTGGATAAACCACGTAACCTTGCGAAGAGTGTGACGGTGGAGTAGGGTTAAATAGATTATTCACTTTTATTGATGTTAATAAAGTTGTTAGAGCTGTCAGCCTGGGAACACTTACTTACTCAGAACCCGCTGACAGTTTTTTTCTATTGGGATAAAGTTTGGATATGGATTATAGAGTGTTTAATTTAGAGAAAAAAGAAAGTTTAACAACTTATTCAGTTGTTAAATTAACGTTTCGTGGGGATAATGAGAATTAGTACTTTTAATATGATTTTAGAATGTGCTTTCAAGAAATAAAATTGACAAACACCACATCGCTATTTTAATAATAAAATGATGACCCTTCACGATCCTTGTTACCCTTTAATGATCTGTCATTCATTGATTAAGACATGTGGAAATCCAACTTTTTAACATATTTTCCATCTTGACATGGTCAATCATTTGTGGCTTTAAAATGAAGTTGCACCATTTTAAAAAAAGATGAACGGATTATAAAAAAGTTGCACTGTTTTAGCCCTTTAGAGATACGTCTAAAGGGCTATTTAAGTCATAAGTGTTTTAAAAAGAGTTCCCACTATCTTTTTCTATGCGAGAGTCAAGATAGATTGGTCTAGATTGTGAGAATCTTTAATAGGTACAGAACAAAGAAGTAAAATGACCTAACCTTAACTATTCACTTTGTTGTTGGATAACAAGAGTGTTCACCAATTAATGACAAAATGATAAGAAAATGTACTGGTTCCCTTCCTATGTATTCCCTGTTCTTAAATAATAAAAAGGTTCATGACTCTCCCTAATGGCCATGAACCTTGTTACGACGATGATGAAAAATCCTAACGATGTTAATTTCTGAACTGGATGCCGCTTCATTAGTATAACTTTCCTAATCAAACGACCTTTGAACGTTCACCCTAGCAGATGATGCATCCCATACGCTCATCAGATGAAACATAAGCTATTAGATGGACGAGTGTTAGAGAAATTCGAGATTGAGCGTGAAGATCGTTCACTATCCATACTTATTTTATCATCTAATAAGATTAAAGAATGGAATTATATATACAAGAGTTTACTTTTAAATCTCGTAAATAGTAGTGGGGTTTGGTCAAGCCAATTTTTGCAAAACCTTGAAAATAAGGGCGTAAACTTTAGGAAGATGAAACATAGTAAGAAAAATAGTAGACACCGAGCAGAACTATTGCTGAATAAGTTGATATAAACAATATGTGAATTGCTCTGGGATTAAGGCGGTAGCATACAGTATGATTTCATTTTTTAATGAAATCCTCTATTTAATGACAAAACGAGCTATCTCATAGGACGCTTGTTTTGTCACCGCCGTAAGCGATAAGAGTTTCTATAATCTGTAACAATAATACAACACAAGAAGGTACACCAAACGCAACTTTTACTAAATACGTACCATAAACATCCCTCGTCTGTTTATGGTTGAATGCTAAATTAAATTAGTAGCCCATTCCAATGCTTTTAGCTGTTACTCCTTTTCAACTATGCCTTTAAGCTGTTCTTTAACATTATTTTTACTTAATCCTCCGTGGTAACAAATCACTTTTTCAATATCGAAATCCAAATAGCTTGCTATGGAACGGAATGCTGTATCCATATCCGGAGTGGACGGTGGATGAGGTCCTTGCAAAACACCTTCTACACTATACATTGCATCCCCTACAACAAGGGTTTTGCTTTGCTTCAAATAAAGGCTAATATGCCCGGGTGTATGCCCGGGTGTAAAAATAACGTGGATTCCTCCGCAGAATGGGAGATCCTCTCCACCAAACAATGTTTTGTCAACTTTAGCCCTTGGGGAATTGTTAACTTGAGCCACTATTACCCGACGTTTATCATCTGAAAGGTCGTCTAATTGCCAAGCCATACTTTCAAGGTTTGCCTTTAAGAGGGGGAGTTTACCCTCAATATAGGGCTTATCAATTTCATGAGCGTAAACTTTAATATGCGAATCAGATTCCTGCAAGATTTCAGGAAGGCTACCAATATGGTCAATGTCCTGATGTGTTAGAATAATAGCTTTTAATTTTTCAAAAGAGACTCCAGCATCATTCATTGCTGTTCGTATTTGCTCCAATTGACCAGGTGTTCCAGTATCAATCAGAACAGCAGTCTCATCATCCCAAATAAGAGTAGGATTCAATTCTTGACGACCACCAAAGGCTTCAATCTGTAGTTCAATCATTTTTACTCCATTCGAAATTTCCATATTTCTTTCTCCCTTCTAGTTTTAATACGTTAAATATTCTGAGGATCGGTTACTTAGTGGATCAGTAATTATAAGGATAATGCCTGTTTAAGATGAATTTGATATCCATATTTTTAATAGGGTGGCCTTGAAAAATACAGCTCTCAATTAACAAAACGAAAAAGCGTTATAAATAGTTACGGGGATGTCGATATTTTTTGTATTCGCAGTCCCTTTTTGATCTCATATTTCGTTTATAATAAATGAAAAGCAAAAATAAAGGAGGGATTTCAATGCGAGCGATTGATCAAAACGCTACTACTGAAGCGAATAAAAACTTCGAAAATGCTGTTAAACCCTACATGAAAGACTTGAAGAACTATTGCCGTTCCCTGATGAAATCGACTTGGGATGGAGAAGACCTGATGCAAGATACATTGACGAAGGCATATAAAAGTTACTCAACAACATTAAATCCAGTTTCCAAATCTTATTTGTTCCGAATTGCAAGCAATACATGGATTGATGGAAACCGGAAACAAAGGCTTAACGAAGACTTTAATAAAGATGTTTCAGAACTAGCCGATAAAAAAACAAATTCAGATATTCTTATAGAAGGAATGCAATTATTGTTGGAGGAACTTTCGCCAAAACAGCGTACAGCAGTGTTACTCGTTGATGGATTTAATTACACAATGCAAGAAACTTCAATTATGATGAGGACAACTGAGGGGGCCGTAAAGGCGGTTCTTCATCGGGCCCGAAGGAAAATAAAACAAGTAAGAAATCAAGCTACTATTTATTCGGAGGACGACAACGTCAAAACGTATATTACCGCATTCCAAAGTGGAAAACCTGAAATGATTGTCGATCTTTTCCGGAAAGAAATTGGTGAACCACGTATGGTGGAAATAACTACCCTATCAGGTTCTAATCCAAAGATGACAATTCAACCAATTGTTGGATTCGGAACTTCATACGTAATTGTTACGCTCAGGAAAAAAGATGGAAATTTAGTTTGTATACCATTTTATAGGTCAGAATGGCTAGCTTTCTTCACTCAATTGAAAGAAGAACTTTTTTTGGCAGCATAATAAAAAGGGGTTATCTGAATAGTTATTGTGATTCCACTTTTCGTTGATGCTTTATTGAAATAAAGTTCTTTAGTGGGTAAAAAGAAGCAACAATATCATCTTTTATCTACTGTTTCTTCAGGGGAATTGTGGAAACATTTTTTGTTTATGAGGTTCAGTATGTCCATGGCTGATCATTTGCTGGTCATTTTATGGCTGAAAACAAAAAACGGATGACCAGTGACGTCGAAATAAAGTTCGATCATGTATAAAAGTCTGATCGTTTATAATAAAGTTTGATCAAAAATCCTGCGGTAATGAAATGCAGTTTTTTTTCTTGTTGCGCAATCAGACCATGTAATGGAGTAAGTCTTCTTATAAAAAGAAAAGAGTAAAGAAAGATCTAGATTACGTAGAAGCAAACCTAAAAGGGTTGGACTTACAAGGCCGAGGTTTTAGAGGAACATTAATGATTGCAGCAAATTTAAGCCATAGTAATTTGAGAAGGTCTGATTTTATTGTAGCTGACCTAAGAGACGCAGAGATAAGTGGCGCTAACTTGAAAGAAGCTCTTTTTCTAACACAGTCACAAATCAATTCCGCAAGAGGAGATGATCAAACCCAAATTTCCGACTAGTTAGAAAGTCCAAACCATTGTCTAAACTAAAAGATTACCACGCAGTTTTAGTCAACTTTTCAACGCCCTTATTGTACTATAAAGGGCTTTTAATAACGTCTTTGAAACGATCTTCAGCAAAGGGACGCAATTGTGGAAGACTAAAGGTAAAAATGATCAATCTTTTTTATAAAACTGAAACTTAAATTTGCTAGATGGGGATCTATTTTGATCAAACTTTTTTCAAAATGGATTCTTCTTATTTGCCGAAAATACGGATTTGTGAGGTATTTTTAATCAAACTTTATTCCAAAGCAACATTTGATACTAGATATAATTGTCTAAAGGGGTATTTTTGTGTCTAAAGAACTAATTAAAATGAAAGATAGATTCGATAAGATCGTACATCTTCAAGAGAGCGGAGTCATTATGAGTGAATATTTAAAAAAGGAAAAATGGGGAATTACTTTTTTCTTCATCGTTTATATCGCATTGTTTATTAGCTCTTATTTGTTGATTGGTGGTCCTGCTACCGTCGAAGGACCGATTTGTGTATTTCTAGGATTCTGTTTCGTTCAATTTCTTAAATTTAGGGATTTTAAAAAAAATGAAAGAAATAAAAAAGGTTTATATCATCGTCTATAGATAGAGCATAAAAGAATTTACAAAGTGTATGACTGTGAATAGCGTAGATGAAGAAATTTAGGAGAAACGTCAAGATTTAAAAAGAGCTAATCATGCTATTTTCATCATCAAGGGTAGAATACCAAGTTTGCATGAAAATAAAAGGAATAGGCATCATATTCATGAGAGAGTAGCAATTTTCGGAGACATTACAGTATTAACTTTTAACGAAGAAAGTGAGAATAACACATGACTAAACCAAAAATTTACACAATGAGCTTTGCAAAAGTCTATCCTCTTTACATCGCAAAGGCAGAGAGAAAGGGACGAACGAAGGCTGAAGTTGATGCGATCATTTGTTGGTTGACAAGGTACAGTCCGGAAGAGTTAAAGAAACAGGTGGATAAACAGACAGATGTTGAAGCCTTTTTTGCTGAGGCTCCTGAGCTTCACCCTTCCCGTAGCTTAATCAAAGGAGTCATTTGTGGTGTTCGAATAGAGGACATTGAGGAAGAAACCATGAAAAACATTCGGTATATGGATAAGCTGATTGATGAGTTAGCTAAGGGGAAGGCGATGGAAAAGATTTTGCGAGGTTCATCATAAATTACAGTCTCTGTTGTACTTAAAAAGGACATGAGCAAGTGACCGGATTGTCGTTGTCTTACCTGCTTCATGGGCTCCCGGGCTTGCTTGTTATAGAAATTTATGATGGGTTAAACACATGATTTCTAAAAAAGGAACAATCCTATTAGAAAAAAGAGAACGTTCAAGATCAACATATGTTTTTTCAAGAATTATAGCAGGAGGTACTCATTGAGTCGGATATGAGTATCTAAAGGGTCTTTTTATGGAAAAGAGATATGTATTTAGTAAATAGTGAAAAGAAGTATAAAGAAATCTAAACACACATTATCATGCCCTTTGTCAACAATCTGTCTGTGTCTTTTCTCTTGAAAGGACTTTCTTTATTGCATTTTTCTAGGAGCATAAAAATCTGAAATGTAAAAGAAAGTTTGATATGATAGATTTATTGGTTTGAATTTATTATATTTTCTGAAAAGGGGTTCTATATATGAAAACATCACGTAATCCTGAGACAGTTCATAAACCAGTTGCACCGTATACCCATCAAATAGAGACAACAGGACCACAGCGATGGTTAACCTTATCAGGTCAAGTGGGGATGGAAGTAGATGGAACCATCCCAGAGAGTCCGATGGAGCAGCTCGAACTAGCGTTAGAGAATGTGAAACGAAATGTAGAAGCGGCTGATATGACAGTGGAAGATATAACGAAACTTGTGTTTTATCTAGTTGGGGAGTTTGATGCTGAGAGCAGAAAGCGAATCATGGGTCAGTTCTTAGGTGACCACTTGCCTTGTATGACAATGATTTATGTGGTTGCCTTGGCTTCTCCTGCTTTAAAGGTAGAGGTGGATGCGTGGGCGTGCCGAGATATGGTTTCAGTTGATGAGTCGGTTTGATGGAATGGCTTGCTGAGATAAGAAGTTTTTCAATCATGCAATATAGAGAAAAACATATTAAGAGAAAAAGATTGGGATATTGATGCCCAATCTTTTTTGTTTTGTAAATGATTTATTTTCCTTTTCATCATTTATTTAGAACATAATTTTGTTTCAGGGTTTGTTTTATCCGATTTTTTCATTTTTGTTTTAAAGACCGCATAGCTTAAAGGCTGTGCGGTTTTTTTACTTATATTCAGACATACAGAAGCGAGAAGCTGAATCTAACCTTCATCAAAAATTGTAGAGAACTTTTTTTAAAGTTGTTGAATATTCTTTAAGTGTGTATATAATGTATATATAGAGTATATACATTATGTGGGTTTCTTTATTTCAAACAGCAGTACAAGACATGACGAAAAAGAGGTTTTAATATGCAGATTATGATTTCCAACCAATCAAAGGAGCCGATTTATGAGCAAATTACGAATCAAATCAAGTCGCTGATTTTAACGGGTGAGCTTACAGAGGGTGCAGCTTTGCCATCTATTCGTAAGCTTGCAAAGGATTTGCAAATCAGCGTCATCACCACAAAGCGTGCATATGAGGAGTTGGAGAAGGCGGGCTTTATTTATTCCATTGTTGGTAAGGGTTCATTTGTTGCAGAGCAAAACATAGAAGTGATGAGAGAGAAGAAGCTGAAGGTGATTGAGGAGCAGCTGAGTGCAGTGATTACGAATAGCAAGGAATTGGGATTGTCTTTTGATGAGTTGCAGCAGTTAATGAAGTTCTTATATGAGGAGTGAGTGGGATGGAAAATGTGATTGAATTCAAAGATGTCTCGAAAAAATTCAAGGGTTTTTCAGTTAATCATCTTGATTTACAAGTCAAGCGAGGCTTTGTCACAGGGTTTATTGGGGAGAATGGTGCTGGTAAGTCGACCACCATTAAAATGATGATGAATTTATTAAAGCCAGATGCTGGTGAGATCAAGCTTTTTGGCTTAGATTATCATACACATGAAAAAGAGATAAAGGAACGGATTGGGTTTGTATACGATGGTAATGTATTTTTTGAGGGGTTAAACTTAAAAGATATTAAACGGATTGTTGCACCCGCCTATAAACAATGGGATGACAGAATATTTTATCAGTATATTGAACAATTTGGTCTGCCACTTCGTAAAGCGATCAAAACGTTTTCAAAAGGGATGCAGATGAAGGCCTCATTGGCAATTGCGCTGTCGCATCATGCAGAGCTGATTATAATGGATGAGCCAACAGCAGGTCTAGATCCTGTTTTTAGACGAGAGTTGTTGGGAATTTTACAGGAATTAATGGTTGATGGGAATCGGACGATCTTTTTCTCTACACATATGACGACTGATTTAGATCGGATTGCAGATTATATTGCTTTTATACAAAATGGGGAGTTGATCTTTCAAAAGTCGATTCACGATGTAGCCGAGAGTTACGCGCTTGTGAAAGGAAGGTTGGATCTATTGGACAGAGACACAGAAAAGGCTTTTGTTCATATTCAGCGTACATCCACAGGTTTTGAAGCATTAACGGATCATATTGAAGAAGTGAAACATATTTTTGGGGACACAGTTGTCATTGAACGAGCATCTCTCGAAGATATTATGTTTTATTTGAAAGGTGGCTTGTCGCATGTTTAATTTAATCAGACGTGATTTGATCTTGCAGAAAAAGCAACTCATCATTTTTCCCCCTTTTGTTCTATTCTTTATCATTATGGATGTACATCCAGCTTTGACGTTTCTCATAGCCAGTGTTTTCATTCCCTTTAACACATATGCTTACGATGAAAAAGCAGAAACGAATATTTTATTAAATTCTTTGCCGTATACACGTAAAGAAATCATTGCCTCACGTTACCTTGGTGCACTCGTTTATATGATATTGGCTATTGGGCTGACAAGTCTTGCGTTATTTAGTTTCGGTAGGTTGTTTACTATGACGGATATTGCGATTGGAAGTGGCTTGTTTTTATTATTTGCTGCGTGTACTTTTCCATTGTTTTATATTTTAAAACCCGGTTATATTACAACTATGGTGCTTATTAGCTTTATTCTTTTAACAGCGATAGGTCCGCCAATTGTCATGTATTTAGCTGAACACTTAACAGTCATCACTCATTTCATAATGAATTTATCCATTCCAGTTTTATATACTGGATCAGCTATTGTGATTATGGTGGTGTACATGATGTCATGGGGATTATCTACTGTGATTTATCTGAGGAAAGCGTTCTAGTTCGGAAGAGAAGGCTTATATGAATAACACTGTAGCTTAAAACGGTTCGAGGATCATCCATTTTTTAAATGGATGATTTTTATTTTTAGAGAAAAATGAGTGGAAGTTGACATGAAACAGAATGAAGGTTATTATTATTTTACAAAATGTTAATTATTTTTAACATTAAGTTAAATAAAACATCCTTAAAGAAAGGGATTTGAAATGGATGATTAAAAATAGAATAAAAGTGCTACGGGCAGAAAGAGATTGGACCCAGAAAGATTTGGCAGAGAAGTTAGGTGTGACTCGTCAAACGGTGGCATCTATTGAAAACGGTAAATATTCTTTGTCTTTAAAACTAGCTTTTAAAATTGCTAGGACATTTGACGTTGACTTGTATGACGTATTTCAAGAAGTCGGTGAGGGGGAACAACGGTGATGACGACTATTTTACTTTATGCTTTAATTATCATTTCATTAATAAGCACAGGTTTTCAATTCAAGAAGAACCGTGAGTATAAACATGATGAACGAGGGCAGTTTATTTTGGCGAAAGCAGGAAGTTTTTCTATTGTTGGCGTAGCTTTAGCGTATATATTGATTGCTGTCATTCAATCTTCAGTTCATCAATTTTCCTCTCCAACAGAATGGTTTTATATCGCTATTACTTTTATGTATGTATCAAGTGTTTGCGCAAATGCAATAGGTATTATCTATTGTGAAAAAAAGTATTAGTTTATTGAACCTATGGATGTAAGCTGTAGTCCTTAATGAGAGGAAGAGAAAAAAATGAAAAAAGTAATGAAGTTTATGCTTATATTCATCATATCAATTATTACCGTCATCGTTGTTTTTATAGCAAGTGTTTACTTTATCAACATATTTAGCAAGGAGAGAGAGAAGGATAAAATAGAAGCATATGGGCAGATGGTCTCGGTTGATGGTAAAAACATGAACGTGCTGATTCAAGGCAAAGGAAAAGAAACAGTCGTGCTACTCCCAGGTTACGGAACTGCTTCACCAGTGATTGATTTTATGCCGCTTGTGAAAGAATTATCGCCATATTACAGAGTCGTAGTCATTGAACCGTTTGGTTATGGATTAAGTGATGATACTGATAAAGTACGTACAAGTCAAAACATTGTGGATGAGATTCATGAATGTTTGCAGAAGCTCAATATTAAAAAATACACGCTGATGGGTCATTCGATTTCTGGGATATATGACTTGGAATATGTCAATCAGTATGAAAAAGAAGTCACAGCATTTGTTGGAATTGATAGCAGTGTTCCTAAACAGGATTCAGAAGAATTGCCAATCTCCAGTTTACAGCAACTCAATCAATCAGGCTTTTACAGGTTGTTATTGAAACTGAATCCAGATCAACTGATTACACCTAAAGTGGATGACAAAACGAAAGAGCAGATAAAAATGCTTACATTTAAAAACTTCTTGAATGAAAGCCAAGCTAGTGAGGCAGATAATTTCACGAATAATTTTAAAAGCGCCCAACGCTTACATTATCCTAAGAAACTTCCTGTTATTTTCTACCTAGCTGATCAAAGCGAGGCAGAAACACCAAGTTGGAAACCAATGCATGAGGATTTATTGAGAAATTCAGATGATGGAAGAGTCGTTACCTTTAAAGGTGGTCACTACTTGCATCACACGAAATCAAAAGAAATTGCAGAAGATTTTAGAGGTTTTATATCCAAAATTGAAAAAGATCGTTAGGGCGACGCGATTTCTAAAAAAATTTAGAATTTTCGCTTCCTCATCCTTAGCAGAATAGACACCGAAAACCCAGTGAACATCCATATTCACTGAGTTTCTTTATTCATCTATATCATTCTTCTGACTGATATCATGTACTAAATGTATTGACAACTTAACATGATTTAGACTAATATACATACCAACGGTCGGTATGTAAAAAGGAGTGTTTATTATGGCGCGGAATAAATATCCGGAGAAGACGGTGGAACAAATTTTGGCTGTGTCCACGAAATTATTTAAGGAAAAAGGGTTTGAAAAGACGAGTTTGCAGGATATTATTCGTGAGTTGGATATGTCTAAGGGAGCTATTTATCATCATTTTAAATCTAAGGAGGAAATATTACGTGCGGTTATGGATCGGCAATTTCGTTATGCGACGCAGAAGCTTGATTATCTGATTCAACATACGGAAGCTGCTCATGCTAAGGAGAAGCTGCAGCTCATTTTAGAGCATCTTGTGGCAGACCCACAGTCTCATTCTGTTGATGGTATTTTGATTGATCAAATGAAAAACCCACAATTCGTTGTTGAAGGAATCAAGGCAGGGGTGAATCAGGATGCTTCCATTATCAAGAATCTTATTCTTGAAGGCATTGAAGATGGTTCTATGACGACGGCATTTCCTGCTGAATGTGCAGAAGTGTTTATGCTTCTTGTGAACATATGGATCAATCCGACTCTTTTTGAACGTAATCAAGAGGCAACTGTTCAGCGTTTACTCTTTTTACAACACATGATGAAAGGACTTGAGGCTGATATTGTGAGTGATCAATTTATTCAAAAGGTTGCAGAGCATTATGCAGGTATTGGGGGATACGGACAGGATGAATCATGAGATGAGTGTTAAAACGGATCAGCTCGTCAAAGTGTTTTCAGGTGTTGAAGTGATTCGAAATTGTCAGATGACTGTCAGGCAGGGGAGCATCTATGCACTTTTAGGAGCAAACGGTGCGGGGAAAACAACGATCTTTAAAATGCTAACAGGGTTGCTCTCGCCTACTTCAGGCATGATTGAGGTCTTGGGATTGAACGTGGCGGATCAGCGGGAACGCATGTTGAGGAAAATCGGTAGCCTCATTGAAACTCCGGTGTTTTACGAGCATCTTTCTGCAAGGGAGAACTTGAGTTTACATCTTGCCTATTTAGGTGTAACAGAGACAAATGTTTTGCAAACTCTTGATAAAGTTGGGCTGAGTGATACGGCTTCTCAGCCTGTTTCACAGTTTTCTTTAGGGATGAGGCAGCGTTTAGCGATTGCTAGAGCGATTGTTCATAATCCAGAGTTATTGATTTTGGATGAGCCGTTAAATGGAATGGACCCTAGTGGGATTCTTGAGATGAGAGAGTTGTTTGTAGATCTCGTTAAGCAGCATGGGATCACGATTCTAATGTCTAGCCATCTTCTTCGTGAAGTGGAGCAAATTGCTGACACTGTGGGTATCGTTGTAAATGGAGTGCTGGAGGAAGAAGCGTCATTATCACGCATTAAACACAATTTTTCAGGATTAGAAGAGTACTATTTTCATGTGATAGATAGGGGTGGTATTCGTGTTTGAATTAATGAGACTTGAGTTGAGGAAAAGCGACATCAGAAAATACATTCGAGCCAGTATAATGGCGAGTGTGTTGTTCATTGGATTTATTTATTTTGTTGCGTATGTCGCTCAGGTTGAACAGGAAGCAGACTTTCAACAATATGCCAATATTTATTTGCTAACGAGCACCATATGTATGATCTTTTTCTCCATTTTGACGGCTGTCATGTATTGTCGGTTTGTTATCACTGAATACACGGGACGTCAATTAATTCTTCTTCTTTCTTATCCAATCAATCGAAAAAAAATACTGCTTTCAAAAATTTTATTGGTTGTGTGTTTTTCAACTGTTGCCATGATTGCTAGTATGATTCCTCCTTTTGTTGTTTTTAGTTTAACGGAATCTGTTTTACCTATTGTTCAAGATACGTTGACAGTCGATTTGCTACTTTCTTTGATCAAGACATTCCTTATTTTTACGTGTTGTATGAATTGCATCGGTCTTATTGCGATGAGAATTGGTTTTATCAAAAAATCTATTCCGACCACTATTTTAACCGCCATTATACTATGTGCCGTTTTTGGAAACGTCTTGATGGCTCTCTTCGGAAATGATCTATTGAATCTTGTTTTTTTGGGAGGAATGATCGTAATAGTTGTCGTTGTTGCCCTTGATTTAATGAAAGAGGTGAACCGACTTGAAGTGAAATGAGAAATCATTTATTAAAGAGGGGGAGAAATGTG
The DNA here is from genome assembly GCF_050269555.1 of Bacillus sp. NPDC077027. Lineage (NCBI taxonomy): Bacteria > Bacillati > Bacillota > Bacilli > Caryophanales > Bacillaceae > Bacillus > Bacillus sp. NPDC077027. The sequence goes on from NZ_JBNNIO010000005.1 coordinate 41,290, forward strand.
AAACATACGGTTCGGATTGAAGAAGTGGTATCTGATTTGTCGATAGATTGGTTGACAGGAAAGATTCATATTTATCAGCATGATCAACCTGATATTCTTGTTCATCAAATAACGAGTAACTCCTTTCCTGAGCGGTATCTGTTTGATTATCAACTGAGGGAAGGAACGTTGCTGATTCAGGATGGAAGGCAAAGGAGAATGAGTATAGGGTTTCATCTTCATCGTACTGATTTGGACATTTATCTTCCTAAAAGGATATTTAACTCTTTTTCTATTCATAGTAAAGGTGCGCACCTTTTTACGAATGATATGGATGTTGAACATTTCAAAGCGCAATTGACTTCAGGCAAGGCTGTGTTATCAGGGAATATGAAGAATCTCTTTATACATGCAGTGGGATGCCATATCTCGGGTGGACAGTTGTTCAATCAGAAATTAAATGTACAGACGACGTCGTCAAGAGTAGATCTATCTGGAGAGTTTTCTGACATTCATGTAAATTCAACGGCTAGACGTATACATATTACTTCTTCAACTATGTTGAATTCTCTCCATTCTATTTCAACGGGAGCGTCTGTTCACGTTGTGATTCCAGATAATAATGGATTTACTTGTCGTTTAAAAAAAGTATCAGGTGCCTTTCAGAATGAGTTCATCTCTGTTGCTGAAAAAGGGAAATACGTGTATAAGGATGGATTGAAGTTATTTGATATAGAAATAAGAGGCGGAAAGTTTAGATTAAGCAAAACACGTTGATTTTTCGTTCCTAAATCTAAATGAGAGAACCTAGTGATCACAATTCACTGGTTTTTTTATTTTTTTGTAGTTTTTTAATAGTTATAAGGGAAACCATTATAAATTGAAAATGATGTAAAAATGGTCTTATCTGATGGAAGATTCATGTACCAATTTTTAAAGTATCTGGTAGAATATATGAGTGTTAGGTAGAATTTGTTGTATTTTTTTAAGGAGCTGGCGTATTGAAAGGGTCTAGAGTTGAACTGATTGATAGTTTAAGAGGTTTTAGTTTGTTAGGGATTTTAATTGCGAATATGTTGTCATTTCAATACAATGCCGATATTGAGGAGTTACTTTCCTTAAACCAATGGGGAAATGAGTTTGGTTATTATTTTACTGCCATTTTTGTGCAAGGCTCATTTTATCCAATTTTTTCTTTCCTTTTCGGATATTCACTGATTAAACTAGTCGAATTGACGAAAGCGAAGGAATTGAATACGAATGCCATTCTTGTTCGGCGTGGATTTGGTCTCGTATTTTTAGGACTGTTGCATTATGTGTTTGTGTGGGATGGAGATATTCTCATGTTTTATGGGGCGTGTACGATTTTCCTCATGATTTTCCTTGGCTGTAAGGAGAAGATAGATTTGATATGGGCAGGTATTTTGGGCGCTCTATCTCTAGTTGTCATTCCGTATCTTATGATTGTTTTATATGGGGACACTGATCTTTTCACTGATGTTTTTGCAGAAGGAATGTATGCGGATGTGGTGAAGCATCGTTTAGGGATGACAGATGATATGCTCGTTGTCTCTATCCTGATTGCGGTGTTTATGATTGTGTTGGTATTGATACTCAGCTCTGTGATGGGACCAATCATGGTTGCACCTTTTGCGTTACTTGGTATGGCGATTGCAAAGAGAGGGCACTTGACTGAAGAGGATCAGGGGAAGGCGTATTGTAAGGGCTGGCTCTGGTTCATTTTGATTGGGTGGGCTTTGAAGTGCGCGACCTTTAGTGACCATCCTTTGAGTGAAGTCGTTGTGACAGTTGGTGCTTATGTATTGGCGATTGGATATATCAAAGGATTTATTGTGTTCTACTATTCTAGCGTGGCGACTGGTGTCAAGCGTCTATTCGCGGGACTTGGACGTCTGTCGCTAACCAATTATTTGGCTCAATCGCTCATCTGCACGACGATTTTTTATCAATACGGTTTAGGGTTATTTGGACAAATGGGTATGTTGTTTGGTTTCGTGCTAGCCCTTTGCCTTTATACAGTACAGCTATTATTGAGTCATTGGTATCTAAAGAAATGGAAAAAAGGCCCTGTTGAATGGTTGATGGGGAAATGGGTGTATTTGAAATAATAAGGTTTACAAAGCTCATGGAGTGTTTCTTCATGGGCTTTTTTTTGGATAGAATACGATCATTAAGTAGAAAAGCAGGCTAGGAAATGAACCTGCTTATTCTTTAAGTATTAAATTTTCTACATAATCTGTATTTTCAGTTGGTTCGTCCACGTCTCCATTTTTTATTTTGGCTGTTGGTATAACTGTGAACATGTTTGATTTTTCTTTTTTGTATAAAGTCTCTTTTTGTTGTTTGTTTTTTTTCAGTTCATAGATCAACTCTATATAGTCTCCATTTGTGTAAACTACTATTGATACATCTTCTCTTTTTAATATTTCATGCTCATTGAGTATTCCTTCGCTTTGTAGCTTTTTATTCTCTAGTGTTATGACTTGATTTATGCTTGAATCATATTTTTCCTTGTTCACCTGTTTTTCGTTTTGGCAACCTGTTATAAATATCAAAAAAATAGATGTAATTGAAAATAAGCTCTTTATATCCATATCTTCAGCCCTTTCTTTTCATATAGGATAAGCTCAGACTCATGATAAGCGCAGAAGCAAAAGAGGTGAGGGTAAAAAACAGGTCGTTTAATTGAATCTTTAAAAAGATACTTATACAAGTAGAGGTTAAAACTGCAACAAGGACGTTTTTGAGAACCGGTCGAATATGGATAAAGCGAATCATGTAATCAAACATCAAATAGCTGAACACCGCTAGAGCTGGAATGTAGGATAGAAGTAAGATGATATAGATGACTATCTCGCTGCTCCCTTCTAACCCACTTTGTGTGAATCGATACGAAAAGAGGGCAAGGTTAAATATGGAATAGAAAATCATAAAGCCTGAAAAGATTGTTTTAATCATTCGTCATCTATCCTTTTTTAAAGCGTTTTTTTCTTTGTTATTTCTAAATCCATTTTCTGACTGGTGAATTGTGATGGTTTTGTTTTCTGCATTTCCCGTGGTCATGCCATCCCAAGTTAGTTTGAACAGTCAATCCTTTTGGATTGTCCATTTGAAGAAATGTTTTTGCATAGATTCTCCTCTGAGTGAGAGAGTTGCTGAGCTGTTTATGACCATTATAATCCATTTTGTCGGTATTTTTTTAATAAGTTTTTATTTTTCAACTGGTAATATCGCAATCTTGATCAAAACGTTTGTTGTGAAGTGATTTATGATAAAGAGGAGGTGAGACATAATGATGTACAGTAAGGTGACGCAGGAGGTCATTGCCTATCTTGAGGCTCATTTGATGGATGAGCTATCCCTTCGTGAAGTTCCGCAAAAAGTGGGGTATTCGTATTTTCATTTGTTGCGGATTTTTAAAAAGGAAACGGGGATGTCCATGGGCGAATATATACGGGTTCGTCGTTTGGCGACGGCAGCTAAGCTTCTCTTATATTCGGATCAGGGGATTTTAGATATTGCGTTTTATTTACAGTTTCAATCTCAGGAAGCCTTTACGCGTGCCTTTAAGGACATCTATTCCTTGCCTCCAGGTGCATATCGTAGGTTGATGAGAGCGATGCAAATGAAAGAGGAGGAGAAGGTGGCTATGAAGCAAAGTGATGCAGTTTTAGGTTGGGGATTGAGTGGATCACGTCCAGATTTATATGAGATGCGCGTGGATTCAGCCGTTTTTCATTCAGGAAAACAGTCTGGTGTACTGTCTGCAAAGCAAGAGGTGCAGGGAGACCAGTTTGCCACGATGATGCAAGGTTTTCAGGCGAAGGCATATCATGGTGAGCGTGTAAGGTTATCAGCCTTTTTAAAAACAGAAGATGTGTTGTCCTGTGGAATTTGGATGCGAGTGGATGATCAAAAGGGTGATACATTACAATTTGATAATATGCAAAATCGAGCGGTGACTGGTACGACTGGCTGGAATCAGTATTCTATCGTATTGGATGTTCCGTCTAGTAGTGAGGCGATTCATTTTGGGGTTCTGCTCAATGGGAAAGGGACGGTTTGGGCAGATGGTTTCCGTTTTGAAACAGTCGACAATAATATACCAGTGACCAATATGACGATAGCTGAAGCACTTCCTTCAGAACCTGTTAATTTATATTTTGACGAAGAAGACCGTTAGATCGGTCTTTTTTTTATGACAGAAATTTTCTGTTTTTGATATAACGATATGGATTCAGCCTTATTCTTTTCAAAAGGGATGGATTGGATTTTCCTTTATATTGACATAAAATAATTTGAACGATTTCTTATGTCATAATATTCAGTCCATAGTGTTCCTCTCAAAAAAACAATTGTTTTTTATAGGTAGATTTATTATGATGATATATGTCAATTCATTTATTATTCAAAATCAGAACGAATTTTCTGATTATTTTTACTTATTATCGCTGTTTGATCATCACTGGTTGTTTAGTAGACAGATTGAAGAGGGGGAACTAGAGTGGCTCAAAAGGAATTGAAGAGGGGATTAAGTGCCCGTCATATTCAAATGATCGCGCTTGGGGGTACGATTGGTGTTGGGTTGTTTATGGGCTCAGCCAAAGCCATTCAATGGACAGGTCCATCGGTTCTTCTTGCGTACGCAGTGTGTGGCGTCTTTATCTTTTTTATTATGCGTGCTATGGGAGAAATGTTATATCTTGAACCGAGTACTGGATCGTTTGCTACATTTGGGCATCAATATATTCATCCGCTTGCGGGGTATATGACGGCTTGGAGTAACTGGTTCCAGTGGGTCATTGTCGGGATGTCTGAAATCATTGCAGTAGGCGCTTATATGAAATATTGGTTTCCAGAATTACCGGCGTGGATTCCAGGATTAATTGCGATGATCATTTTAGGAGCGGCCAATTTGATTTCGGTCAAGTCGTTCGGAGAGTTTGAATTTTGGTTTGCGATGATCAAAATTGTCACGATTATTTTAATGATCATTGCGGGTCTAGGGATTATTTTCTTTGGATTTGGAAATGGCGGAACAGCGATTGGGTTGTCTAATCTTTGGGCGCATGGTGGGTTCTTTACAGGTGGATTTAGTGGATTCTTGTTTGCGTTGTCTCTTGTCATTGCTGCCTATCAAGGCGTAGAGTTAATTGGGATTACAGCAGGTGAGGCGCAAAATCCGCAAAAGACGCTGACAAATGCAATTAAAAGTATTATCTGGCGTATTTTGATTTTCTATATTGGTGCGATCTTTGTCATTGTGACTGTGTATCCTTGGGATCAGCTGAATACCCTTGGCAGTCCATTTGTGGCGACGTTTGCGAAAATTGGAATTACAGCGGCGGCAGGTATCATTAACTTTGTCGTGATTACCGCAGCTATGTCTGGCTGTAATAGTGGTATTTTCAGTGCGGGACGTATGCTTTATACATTAGGTGTGAATGGACAGGCACCTGCTTTCTTTACAAAAATCTCAAAGAACGGTGTGCCGTATTTTGGGACATTCGCTGTGCTGATCGGTCTAGCGGTAGGAGTTGTCCTAAATTATGTTTCTCCTCCAAATATTTTCGTCTATGTGTACAGTGCGAGCGTCCTTCCTGGCATGGTGCCTTGGTTTGTGATTTTAATTAGTCATATTGGCTTTAGAAATGCAAAGGGGGCAGCGCTTGATCAGCACCCATTCAAGATGCCGCTTGCGCCACTTTCTAATTATGTCACAATCGGTTTCTTACTGATGGTTCTTGTGTTTATGTTTATTAATCAGGATACACGTATTTCACTGATTGTAGGGATCGTGTTCCTTGCCATTGTGACATTAAGCTTCTATGCCTTTGGGATTGGAAAGCGAAAGCCCTTGGATACTGCTTTGAGGGATGAGACATTGAATTAAATGAGAAGCCTTGCGAACACATCGCAAGGCTTTTTTTACAGTGAAGTTTTGACTCGATGAAAGACGTCGGGGTAGTTTGTAAATAGACCTGTAACGCCATATTGTAAGAGGCGAGCCATATCAGATTCATTGTTGACAGTGTATGGATGGAGCAGTAGATGGCGGCTGCGGATTTGCCATACATTTTCAGCCGTTAGGGCTCTGTAATTGGGACCGACACCAACAGCGTATGTTTGAATTTCATTCAGCTTGTCGTCTGTGATGGCAGACATTTGTGTTGTATCTAGGAGCTGTACTTTTGGTAAGTGTGGGGCAAGGTGGTGCAGTTTGAGCAAGCTCTCTTGGCTAAAGGATTGAACGATCACTTGCCCTTTTTTACTATGTTTTCCAATCAGCCGGTATTTCTTTAAGGAAGCGAGTAATTTTTCTTCCATTTTCGGGTATAGCTCTGGTTTCTTTGTTTCGATGTAATAGTTGGCTCGTTTGCCGAAGCGCTGTAAGATTTCATCTAGTGTGAGTACCTGTTGGCCGATATAGTTTGTCTGTTGTTTGTCAGGATATGCTTCATTAAACCAAGAGCCGGCATCGAGCTGTTTGATGTCAGCGAGGGTTAAGTCTTTGACCCAACCTGTTCCGTTTGTTGTACGGTCAACTTTTTCATCATGCATGACGATGAGGTGTCCATCCTTTGTCATTTGCAGGTCGAGTTCGAGGTAATCTGTTTTCATGCTTTTGGCAAGCTCATAAGAGGCGAGGGTATGCTCTGGTGCATACCCTGATGCCCCGCGGTGTGCAATGTTTAAGATTCGATCAGGAGACAAAAGATTTTCATGTGCCGAAAGTGATGTCGGCACCGCCACAAGCGACAGTAAAGCAAAAGAGAGCAACACGAAAGCAAGTAATCTACTTTTCTTCATATGATATCCTCCTTTTACGGTAACTGCCTCTATCATAAATAATAGATGTAAAGCCCATGTTTGGCGGACATAAATCTTTTATGTGATTTTCTTAAACGTGCTCTACACGTTTGCCAGTATTCCAAGTGAGGGCTAAGAAGACAACCGCTAGTACACACGAGCCGATAAGCAGGATAAATCCTCCAGTCCAATCATAGTGATCGACCACTACACCCATAATGGCGTTTGCGAAAGCTGATCCGCCGATGTAACCGAAAAAACCAGTCAAGCCGGCTGCTGTTCCTGCGGCTTTCTTTGGTGCGAGATCAATTGCCTGAAGTCCAATCAGCATGACAGGTCCATAGATTAAGAAGCCGATGCTAATGAGTGCGATGTTATCGACAAGCGGATTGCCTGCTGGGTTCAGCCAGTAGACGAGTACCGCAATGAGAACACCGACCATAAAGAGGACCCCTGCGGGTGCGCGTCGACTTCTGAAAAAGCGGTCACTGATCCAGCCGCATAGCAGTGTTCCTGGGATGCCTGCATATTCGTAAAGGAAATACGACCAGCGTGAATCCTCAGGTGAGAATCCTTTAGCTTCTGTTAAATACGTTGGAGCCCAGTCGACTACCCCATATCGGACAAAGTAGACAAACACATTGGCGATGGCGATGTACCAAAGAAATTTATTATTAAGGACATATTTAAATAAAATTTCTTTTACCTTTAATTCTCTTTCTTGATCTTCATATTTCTCTGATGGATAATCGTTTCGGTACTCTTCGATAGGTGGGAGTCCGGCAGATTGAGGCGTGTCGCGTACAAGCAGGATGATGACAAAAGAGACAATAATGGCAATGAATGCTGGGAAGAAAAAGATGCTTTTCCACGTAGCAAACATGACAATACCAAGTGTAATGAGTGGGGCAAGGATGCCGCCTCCAATATTGTGTGCGACGTTCCAAATCGACATTTTCGTTCCACGTTCACTAATTGAAAACCAGTGTGCCATTGTTCGTCCACAGGGTGGCCAGCCCATCCCTTGGAACCAGCCGTTTAAAAACATAAATAGGAACATGATCCAGACACTTGATGTGACCCAAGGAAATGAGACAAACAGGATATTGACGAGTGCTGATAAGAATAATCCAGTCGCTAAAAAGTATCTGGGGTTACAGCGATCAGAGATCATGCCCATGATGAATTTACTAAATCCATAGGCAATTGAAACAGCTGCAAGTACAAAGCCAAGCTCCGTTTTGCTATAGCCTTCTTCCTGCAAATAAGGAATGGCAAAGGCAAAGTTCTTTCTTAATAAGTAGTAGCCGGCGTAGCCGATGAAGATGCCGAGAAATACTTGTAGTCGTAATCGTTTGTACGTTTCGTCTGTTTTGGCATCATCCACCCTCTCGATATGTGGAGCTGGTTTGAAAAAACGAAACATGATGATCCTCCTTTTACAATAAATTGGTCTTTTTTCTCCATATAGTAAAAGTCAGGGACATGCTGAATGCCCTGTATTGTAATGAGAAAAAAAGTTGTTAACGCTTTCTTTTTTGTACTCTCATCATATCGGTTATGTAGGGAATTTATGATGAGTCGTTTGTCATCATTTTGGAAAAAGATTTAAAATGGTGAAACTATATGTGTATGATCGGCTAACGGACTGAAGCTAATTGGGTGATTTTTTTAAATCGTGTTGCAAGAGTTCATTATAAAAAAAGAATCCGCACGGTGACGGATTCTTTTTCACTTTTAAATGGAAATGTCGATTTTTGCATTTTTCTTTAGTTTTTTGATTTCTTTTTGTACTTGCTTTTGTTTTTCTTGTGATTCTAGTTGTTTTTTGATTTGTGATTTGATGTCTTTGTATGCTGGAACCTTTTGCTTTTGACTTTTTGCTTGTTCAGCATATTGATCATAGTAGGCTTTGATGTCTTTTTCAGCAATGGAGGTTCCTTTGATTTCTTTGTCGACATATTGACTGTATTTGATGCTGTCAGCAATGTCATTTTTTAGCTGCGTTATGGTCAGTCCGCTTTGTTTGAGTGCATCTTCGAATTTCTTTTCATCTTTGAATTGATTCTTTTCTTCTTTTAGCTGTTTGTCCACTTGGTCTTCAGAGGCTTTGAAGCCTTTTTTCTCTGCGTCTTGTAAAATGAGCTGTTGTCCAACGAGTGCATCAACTGTTTGCTTTTTTACTTCCTTTGACCCTTCTTTGGTCGTTGTGTCTTGACCTGTTTGCTGAAGCTGACCTTGTATTGTAGATAATGCGCTGTTGTATTCACTGCCTGTGATTTTATCGCTATTGACTGTAGCGACGACTTTTTTGTCATCGATTTTTTGAGAATCTAACTTTTTTTGCATTTCTTCTAGTTGTTTTTGTTGTTCTTTCTGATTGCTTTGCGCTGTTTGCTTTTCGCTTGATTGATCGTTATCTTTGCTCTGCTTGGTATCGTTTGAAGAACAAGCGGCAAGTCCAATTGATAACAGACCAGCGACGAGTGCATATGAGAATTTTTTCATCATTTTCTCTCCCTTCGGTATGAGAACATCTAGTGCGCATTCTAACTGTTTGCGAGAGAAAAGAAAACCGTACAGAAGAATTGTTAGCGGAATGACATGTTTTTAATGTGGTTGTCTTCGCTCTGACTTCTGTTAGTCATCATATGACATAGTCCTTAATATATGAGCTGATTCAGTACTTCGTCGATATTCGTTAAAGGCTGTTGACAGCTATAGTTTTCACAAATATAGACGGTTGTTTGATTGCCTTTTCTTTTGTAATCTTTTGCAAATGGCGCGATATTCTTTAAATCGCCCCCTGTTTCAGCGACAAGTATGACATCAAATGGCATAAAGGCTTGTCTGAGAGAATGCAAGAGACGCTGTCTGTTTGGATCGTCTTTTCGTCCGAGGATGACAATCTCACGTTTGGTGGCGAACTGTTGCATGAATCCTTGTAAAAAGGCAGTATGTCCACTTGGATAAGAGGAAACATCAATGAAGAAGGAAGAAAACATGGATTCTAACTTCCTTGTCCAATCAAGCCTTCCAGTCAATCTGCTTAATGTGAGAAGCTGAATGAGTGCGGTGCTGTTGCCTGATGGCATTGCCCCGTCATATACTTCCTTTTCTCGAACAATGAGCGCTTCTGCATCTGTACCAGAGAAGTAAAATCCACCCTTCTCATGATCCCAAAACAGCTCAAACATTTGCTCACCAATTGTGGTGGCTTTTTCAAGGTAAGTAAGGTCATCGGTTGCTTCATACAGTTCCAAATATGCCCACAACACATGAGCATAATCCTCAATGAATCCTTTGTTTTTTACATCTCCTTCTCGGTAGCGAACCATGAGCCTGCCATCTATAGTGAGTTGCTGTTCAATGAAAGACATCGCCGTCTTTGCCATGTCCACATGTTCAGAGGATGAAAAGACTTTGCCTGCTTTTGCAAGTGCCACAACCATCAGCGCATTCCAAGAGGTGAGCACTTTGTCATCGACGAGTGGCGCTGGTCGGGTTTGTCTGATGTGAAGCAATGTTTCACGAGCGGATGATAATTGCTTATGAAGTTGGTCGTCATCTAACGAGAATTGTTCTTTCACTTTGTCAAAATGAGTGAAAATCGTATGAGGAATGTTATGTCCGTCGAAATTCCCTTCCTCTGTAATGGTGTAGACAGCACAAAAGAGGGAGCCGAGGTCTTTGCCTAAATGGGTCATGATCTCATCCTTTGACCACACGTAGTAACGTCCTTCTTTCCCTTCCGTATCAGCATCAAGCGCTGAATAAAAAGCCCCTTGTTCACTCGTCATGTCTCGTTTCACGAAGGTGATAACGTTGTTGACGATGTCTTGATAACGCTTGTTCTTTGTGATCTGGAAAGCTTCGGTGTAGGCAATCATAAGTAAGGCATTGTCGTACAGCATTTTTTCAAAATGAGGCACAAGCCATTTCTCATCTGTTGAATAGCGTGCAAAGCCAGCACCGATATGGTCGTAGATGCCTCCGTTTGCCATACCGTCCAAAGTTTTCATCGAGGCATATTGCGCGTTTTCTTGCTTGGACCATTGAGCATAGCGGAATAGGAAACCAATCATATGTGGAGCGGGAAATTTGGGTGCTGATCCGAAACCGCCATGTGCTGTATCAAAGTTGCTTATCAGTTGGTAGTACGTCTCATGAAGGACTTTTTCTTGCAAGGTATGATTTGTGTCTCCTGATGCTTTGATCCGCAAATTGTTTGTGGCTTTCTCTGCCAAAGACTCTACATGCTGTCGATCACGATGGTACACGTCTATCAATTGGGTGAGTGCCTCGATAAGCCCAGGACGACCATAACGGCTCCTCTTCGGAAAATACGTCCCCGCATAAAACGGCTTTTGCTCAGGCGTCAAAAAGACATTGAGCGGCCAGCCCCCCTGACCTGTCATCATCTGACACACAGACATGTACATCGAATCAATATCCGGACGCTCCTCACGATCAACTTTGATTGAAATGAAATGCTCATTTAATATGGCAGCGACTTCCTCGTCTTCAAAGCTCTCATGTGCCATGACATGGCACCAGTGACAAGTGGCGTAGCCAATACTCACGAAAATGGGTTTGTTTTCGTGTGTTGCTTTTTGAAAGGCTTCTTCGCTCCAAGGATACCAGTCAACAGGGTTGTGGGTGTGTTGAAGGAGGTAGGGTGATTTTTCAGTGATTAATCGGTTGGGTATTTTTTTGTTTGGCATGGGATCACCTTCTTTCAATTTAATTTACATACCTTATTTTGACTTAGATTATTTTTATCAAATATCTTGTTTAAAACAGAGTTGAGTTTTGAATTTTTAATTAAGTCTTTCAACGATTAATTATCAAAGCGTCTTTAGTTTTTGTACTTCAGTTGAACTATTCTTAACACTTTCCAAAAAGTTGTAGAGTTAATATAGTAGTTGATCAGGACAATACAATCAGCACAAATAACTTAATCAATAAAAATGAATATTAGCTCTGGATTTTGAGAATTAACATAAAAGCCTTTTATAGCTTTTAATAACTTAGCGTAACGTTCTTCTTTACTATTGTATATTTCCTGCTTTCTTTGGCTTCTCTCATTTAAGTACCAAGTAAAAAGCCAACAAAAAATTGTTAAAAAGCAACAAATAAAGGTGAGTATGCTGCTATAAGTTCTTTCAGAATAAATCGGCTCTCCAAAATGTTATCGTCTTCAATCCGTAAAGGAATGATGAGTGAAAACTTTAACTGCTTTCAACTTTTAAAGAAACTAGAAAATAGTATATTTTTGTACATACCTTTAAATTTAAAATAATAAATATTTACTTTAAATCCATTATAAGGTAATGTAGTTGATTGAATGGAATTTAAGAAATAGGAGGTGAGAATATATTATGAAATTAGCTAACAAATTCCTATCACATAAATTACTTGCTATTGCCACAGCTCTTCTTGTTAGTTTTTGTGTTTACTCAACAATGGGTAACTATCTATTAGACATTACAAGCAACACTACTCTTAATGCTGCAATGGCTACTCAAATTGTTAACTGGCTAAATGCTGGTTTAGGAGTATGGACAATATTAGGGATGATTGCAACTGGTAACCTTATAAGCGTGGGTGTCTTGTTAACTGCAAAAGCTATGCTGAATAAAATGAGTGCAGCAGTTGTCATTGCTTGGTAGGTTAAAATATTCTTATCCTTAAAATACTTGCTACTCTTGTTAGTTAATTTAATTATAAGAAGTAGCAAGTAAAACCTTTTTAGGTTTATATAATGGGGTTTTGTTTTTATTTCTATAAAATGTGGTCTATAAGGAGAATTGAGTTTGAAAAAGTTTTTTTTTGTTTATTGATTTACTTATCTGTAATATTCATTCCATTTTTTTTGAACGATTCCACTCATGGAATTATTACTTTTAATAATGAAAGTAAGAGCTTTATCAGTATTTTAAAGAATAATGTTTCGGTAATTTTCACCTGTTTTGTGTTAGGTGCCATTTCTTGTGGGTTAATAGGATTTATCATAATTTTAATAAATGCCTTCTATTTAGGAGAAACACTTATATTAGGAATTATAAAGTATGATCCATCTTTTTTGTTTAGTATTTTACCACATGGTCTTTTTGAGATTCCCGGAACTGTTATAGTTATGGTTATTTTATGGGAAATAAACAAATTTTTATTCAGTAAACTATATCCGCTTAAAACAAAAACTAACTATACGTTTCATGAATTTTCTCAGAGAATCAGAGAATATTTCATATTATCAATAATCTTAATTTCTATTGGAGCATTAGTAGAAGCATACATAACACCATTTTTAATTGAAAGGTTCATATTATGATTCTTAAGTTAAAGAGCGGTTACTATTTTATATTCTTCATTTTTAACAATTTATTGGCTAACTATCTATTTATTGAACTTGAAAAAGACGTAATTCAGAAATATATAGAGGATTATTCTATACCACCAAACATTTACTCTATAATCATATTCATAGTGGTATTAGTACAGATCGCTTTCTCATTGGTAAGTATTATAGTACTTGCATATATTTCTTCTTTATTAGGAATCTTCAAATTCGATATAAATATAAAAGTTAGTCTGCTATTTAAAATATTTGTGGTTGTTCAATCAATACAGTCGATAGAAGCTATTATCTCCACTTTTATAAAGAAGGAGTATTATCAAAATAATGGTATTTTATTTACGATTTTGTTTTTGTCATTACAATTAATCACGTTATTTATTTTGACAAAAAGTGTTGTTAAACATATAAAATTCATTTATAGCTTAGTATGTTTAGTAGGATTTTTCTTTTTACTAGGCGAATTTTTAAGTATCTTTTTTTAACGTATAATTGAACTCAATACTAAAGAAAGGAATGAATTTTTATGACTAAATTTATTATCTTTATATTTCTTTTTTTATTTATGATGATGAGTAATTGGATTGCTTATAAGGTTTATACTAATAAAACAAGCAAAAATCTATCATCTATTGCTGTGATTGTTGTATTGTTACAGTTAAGTGTACTTACACTAATTTATGTAATTATATAATATACATTGTAAAAAATGATGCCTCTAATTCTAATTTACATTTAATTAATGATAATGTCTGTAGGTGAGAGTTCCAGGTTATGACCAATTTTTAATTGTAGGCACTCTTCCTTTCTTTTTCAAAAATGGAACCAAGATGTTGTTGGCGATCTGTTCTTGAACATCTCTTCAAACTCATTTCTTAAGCTTAGGAATTAGAGAACTACTTGCACAAGAATCTTCGCAGCGTGTAGCATCCCTTTTTGGTTTTCTTACTTATGAAACTAACGAGTTATTTGCTTGTTTATTTCTTGACTAATACGTATTGTTTGTCTTCCAAATAGAATATTTGACTAAGATGATTTATGTCTTTGAACTTCAAATGTTTCCCAAATTTTTGAGTCTTTAAATTAATAACTAAATCCAAACTCTCATCCTTATCTTCATCCTCATAACCGTCTAAACAGGAATATAATTCAATTGAGTCACCTTTTGATATGTGTTCTTCAATATAAAGAAAAAGGGATTGAATAGATTTTCGTTGACCAGTTGTATTATTTGAGTGTAGATATCCTTGTATTTCATATATATAAGGGTGCGTAAATTTGTTTACGACAGATTCATATTCAGGTGCTAAATGAATGATATCTATTCCGTATGCATCTTCTTCGGTTTCATAAACTTTTATAAGTGAATGTTCACTTTTATATCGATTTTTCCTAAACAATTGTTTGTTGAAAGAAACTCCTTTAATTTTTAATTCAGAAATTGGTTTAAATGTTGGGCTATAGCCAAACTCACCAATAGGAAGTTTTTTGTTAGCCCCAATAAAATGATGTAAAGTCAATTTGGCTCCTCCTTTATTATATCTACAAATATTTTATGTGAATTTGAATAATACACAGTTTTTACAGGCATTTAGTAAAATAGCTTATAAAGCCTAAGGATAGAATAACCTATTTCGTGTGTAGCTGTGCAAACATGGCAACCAGTGACAAGTGGCGTAGCCAATACTCACGAAAATGGGTTTGTTTTCGTGTTTTGCTTTTTGAAAGGCTTCTTAGCTTTAAGGATACCAGTCAACAGGATTGTGGGTGTGTTGAAGGAGGTAGGGTGATTTTTCAGTGATTAATCTGTTGGGTTTATTGTTAGTGGACATGGAATCTCCTCCTTTCATATTTATTTATCAAATGAGTAAATAAAATAATTGATCAAATCTTTTTGAGTGTAAAGGGTGATAGGCTTAAGGAATTTCGTTTGAATTTAGATAGTACTACTTCAACAAAGTTACGTAGAATAATAATCGACAGTTCTTTATTTTCCAAAATTTTGAACCTGAGCAAAAATCAAAAAACTATTATTAGATCAAAGATTTATAGGAACTGCTGTGGAAATTTTAACTTTCGATAGATTCGTTTTCAAGTCTTTTATTAACTTTATTAATTATGGAAAAACTATATTAACGCCTTTTAAATGGAATTTATTACTAGTTATCCCTTTTATGTATTTTATTATTAATAACAAGCTGTTATAATAGCTTTGTGTTTTTGTGAAAATATGTGTTAAAAGTGGTGTTGGAAATAAAAAATATATACTATTAATTCTAGTAATCTCTTCGTTAGGTGGAGAAGCACTTTTAGCACATTTAATTTCAATAGGTCTAGCGGTGACTATTACAGGAGTTACTTATGTTGCATAATCTGAGTTTAAGAAGCATAAAAGAACATACATTCAAATAATTCTAAAAAATGGGTATATGAGAAGGTGTAAATATGTTAGTTATTGATCAAAATCCAAAAGGTGAGCAGTACTCCAAATTAATTGATTTGGCTTTCGAAATTTGTGATGAGTTTCATTTAGTTTTAAGAAAAAATATGGGATCTTTAAAATCTTTTGATCCCTTCCTAAAAAAACTCGAAAGTTCATTGAAAGAGATGAAAGAACAATCAGAATGGGCTAGCACAATTCTATTAAACAATCAAACAGCAAAAGTTTATTACTTTTATACAGATGAAAATGCGAAGAGTATTCTAAAAGAATTCGCAAATTCTTTATATGATTGGGAGCAACCAAATTTACCAGAAGACTTGTCCTTCTTCAAAAATGGAGAAGAATGGCTGGTTACATCTTCTCACGAAGAAGAAAGTTATATAGAGACGGAAAATGATACAGAGATACAAAGGATATTAAGTATACCAGAATTAAAAGTACATATGGAAAAATGGGATTAAAGCTATTTAGTATTCAATAATAGTGTATTGATATAAAAGTAAGGAGGCTAATAAGATAGTTTCCTTACTTTTAAAATGTTATGGGCGTTCTCATCTTTATTTCTTAATTAAGATGTATTGTTTGTCTTCCAAATAGAATATTTGACTAAGGTGATTTATATCTTTCAATTTTATATGGTTACCAAATTGTAGAGTATTTAAATGAATCACTATATCCAAACCTTCATCTTTATCTTCATCCTCATAACCGTCTAAACAGGAATATATTTCAATTGAGTCACCTTTTGATAAGTGTTTTTCGATGTAAAGAAAAAGTGATTGAATAGATTTTCGTTGACCAGGTGTATTGTTAGCGTGTAAATAACCTTGTACTTCATATATATAAGGATGTGTAAATTTGTTTATGACCGCTTCATCTTCAGGAGCTAAATGAACGATATCTATTCCGTAGGCATCTTCTTCTGTTTCATAAACCATTACAAGTGAATCTTCACTTTTATATCGATTTTTTCTAACAAATTGTTTGTTGAAAGCAACACTTTTTATGCTTAATTCAGAAATTGTTTTAAATGTTGGGTTGTGACCAAACTCACCAATAGGAAGTTTTTTGTTAGCCCCAATAAAATGATGTAAAGTCAATCAATTTCCCCTCTCCTCCATTTGTCATCAGCTTCTTTTTTCCGTTTTCAGATCTTGTCGATATGCATATTTGTCATTATAACAACCTTTTCCATCGGCTGGATACTTGACGCGTCGATTTATCGCTTAGGATCAAGAGGGTTGACGAATGTTTTTTTTTCGGTTAATATACCCATACAGGTATAAGTATTATTTTTTTGATTTCATTTATACCCTATAGGGTAATTACAGAGGAGGATCAGGATGACACAAAAGAAACGAACGACCATTGTTTTATTTAGTGGAGATTATGATAAAGCGATGGCTGCTTATATTATTGCAAATGGCGCCGCAGCTTATGATCATGAGGTGACCATTTTTCATACCTTTTGGGGATTGAATGCATTGCGTAAGGAGGAACAGGTTCCAGTGAATAAAGGCTTCCTTGAAAAGATGTTTGGCAGAATGATGCCTCGTGGTGCGAATCGACTGGGATTGTCTAAGATGAATATGGCTGGTATGGGTCCGAAGATGATCAAGCATGTCATCAAAAAGCATCATGCATTGACGTTACCGCAGTTAATTGAGATGGCGCAAGAGCAAGAGATTCAGCTTGTTGCATGTACGATGACAATGGATTTGCTTGGTTTACAGGAAGATGAGCTGTTAGCTGGTATTGATTATGCAGGTGTAGGGGCTTATTTGGCAGATGCTGAAGAAGGCAACGTGAATTTGTTTATTTAGCCTATTTCAATACCCCCACCCCTATATGAATAAAGGAGGAAAATCAATGTTTCAAGTAAATGCTGTGTTAGATGCAATAGGGTTGGCATGTCCTATGCCAATCGTGAAGACGAGAAAGAAAATGAATGATTTAGCGGCTGGAGAAGTGTTAGAGATTCAGGCAACAGATAAAGGCTCTACAGCAGACCTTCAAGCGTGGGCGAAAAGCTCAGGGCATGAGTATCTTGGGACGGAAAAAGAGGGAGAGGTGCTTCGGCATTTCCTGCGTAAAGGTGGAGTGTCTGAAGAGGTGAGTGAACAGGCGATTCCTGAGATTTCATTGCAAGCCTTCAAGCAGAAGGTAGAGGGTGATGATGCGCTTCATATTCTAGATGTTCGTGAGATGGAAGAATATGAATCTGCTCATATTCCAGGAGTGAAGCATATTCCTCTTGGTGAAGTAGAAGCGAGGTCTCATGAGTTAAATAAGGATGATGAAATATATATCATCTGTCATTCTGGCAGACGAAGTGAAATTGCTGCACAAGCAATGAAAAAACAAGGATTTAAGCATGTGGTGAATGTTGTCCCTGGTATGTGTAATTGGACTGGGGAAGTCGAATAAAGACGTAAGAGTAAATAGGAGGGTGAAAAAATGACTATACAGGCCATGTCTGCGAAAGACGTCACACAAAAAGTATTGCATCAAGAGCCTCTCTTTATTCTTGATGTACGAAATGAAGCGGATTTTCATGATTGGAAAATAGAAGGACATTCTTTTCAGCATTTGAATGTTCCTTATTTTGAGCTATTGGATGGGATTGAAGGCATATTAGATCAAATTCCATCTGATCTTGAGCTTTTGGTGGTGTGTGCAAAGGAAGGTTCATCCATCATGGTGGCTGAGATGCTTGCAGAAGCAGGTCTGACAGCCAGATATTTAAGTGGCGGCATGAAAGCATGGAGTGAACATTTAGAGCCAGTTAAAGTCGGTGACTTAAAAGAAGGTGGTGAGGTGTATCAGTTCGTGCGTATTGGCAAAGGGTGCTTGTCATATATGATGATCTCAGGTGGAGAAGCGGCGATCTTTGATGCGTCACGTATGACGGATGTGTATCTTCATTTTGCTAAGGAAAAGGGAGCGGCTATTACTCATGTGTTTGATACACATCTTCATGCTGATCATATTTCTGGTGGGCGAGAAATTGCTGGAAAAACAAAAGCTACCTACTGGTTACCGCCAAAAGATGCAGAGGAAGTCGTCTTTGATTATCAGCCACTAGAAGAAGGAAAGCGTATCGCCATTGGCGACACAAACATTTTGATACAGCCAATTTATTCACCAGGTCATACGATTGGGTCCACGTCCTTTATCATTGATGCGCAGTATCTTCTGACAGGAGATATTTTATTCATTGATTCAATTGGAAGACCTGATTTAGCGGGCATGGCGGAGAATTGGGTTGGAGATTTGCGCACAACACTTTATGAGCGATATCAAGAGATTTCACAGGATTTGCTTGTGTTACCAGCGCATTTTATGGTGATTGATGAATTGAATGAAGATGGAAGTGTCAGAAAAAATTTAGGGAAATTAATAGAGGAAAATCACGGACTGAATATCGAGAGTGAAGCGGAATTTACAAAGATTGTGACTGAACAATTGCCACCGCAGCCAAACGCTTATCAAGAGATTCGCCATACCAACATGGGGAAAATGACCCCTGATGAAGAGAAGCAGCGTGAAATGGAAATTGGTCCTAACCGTTGTGCAGTTCGATAAAAAAGATCATTTAACGAAAAGAAAGAGGAGAGATGAACGTGAAATCTGATAAACTATTAGATGTAAAAGGATTGGCATGTCCAATGCCAATTGTTCGAACAAAGAAAGCAATGACTGAACTGACATCAGGTCAAATTTTAGAGATACATGTGACTGATAAAGGAGCTAAACGAGATTTAGTTGCTTGGGCAAAGTCGGGCGGTCATGATCTGCTTGAGCATGTAGAAGAAGAGGCTGTGCTGAAATTCTGGATGAAAAAAGGTTAATGGGTGTGAAGGGTATCTTCTGATATGATACCCTCTTGCCTTTGCAAAGGAGGTAACCAATATGGATATGGCATTTATCATCACATTATTGATCATCGGTTTTATTGGTTCCTTTCTATCAGGGATGGTTGGTATCGGGGGTTCTGTGATTAACTATCCTATGCTTTTGTACATCCCGCCGTTAGTAGGAGTGATGTCGCTTTCAGCGCATGAGGTTTCAGGTGTTGGGGCAATTCAAGTATTGTTTGCGACACTTGGCGGTGTTTGGGCTTACCGAAAGAGCGGGTTTTTAAATCATTCTTTAATCCTTTATATGGGGAGCAGTGTTCTCATTGGGAGTTTATTGGGTAGTTACATGTCCGACCTTATTCCTGAGGAGGGCATCAATTTCATCTATGGCATTCTAGCGATTATTGCAGTGATCCTCATGATGATTTCTAAAAAAGGACGTGAGCTTGAAATAGATGAGGAAGTGTCATTCAATAAAGGATTGGCTACTTCGCTTGCTTTTATCATTGGCGGTTTATCAGGTATTTTAGGGGCAGGTGGTGCTTTTATCCTTGTACCGATCATGTTGTCAGTTTTGAAGATACCTGTTCGCGTGACAATTGCTTCGTCACTTGCGATTACCTTTCTCTCTTCCATTGGCGCAACGGTAGGAAAGGTTGCGACAGGACAGGTGCTTTTTGTGCCTGCACTTGTTTTGATCATTGCGAGTTTAATCGCTGCCCCTTTAGGTGCAAAGGTTGGGCAAAAAATCAATGCGACAATCTTGCAGTGGGCGCTAGCGATCATTATTTCGGTGACAGCTATAAAGATTTGGTTAGAGCTTCTATAAGAGTTAAGACCAACAGCTTTTTTTAACATCGTTGGTCTTTTTTTATTTGACTTCATCTTGTTCTATATATGTCTCAAGTGCTGGATGATATTCTTTTTGGTAGTGGCGATTTGGACAGGTTTTAATGATTTTCCCTTGTAGCGCATTGGATCGTGTAACGTCTAATGTTTTTTCGCATTTAGGACAACGTTCGGCAAATAAAAAATGCCATAACTTCATTAGCAATCACCTCATGTTCAAAGGATTAAAAACCTATTATTTTAATGTGAATTATAGGTTATTTGATGTGTGAGGTCAATGAATAATTGGTTTTTATTTGCACGAAATTCATGAAAAAGGAAGCACGACGATGTGTGCTTCCTTTTTCAATGTTGTTAATAAGCCCTTGCCCAAAATACCATGTCTGACGCTGGCTTACCACAGCATACACAGGTGTCATGTAGTGTTTCTTGATCAAATGGAATACAGCGTGATGTAGCACCCGTTTTGTCTTTGATCTCATCCTCACATGCCTGGTCGCCACACCACATGGCTTTGATCAAACCGTTTTCTTTTTCTAAGGTTTGCTCCATGTCTTTTAGTGTATGGGCGATCCATGTTTTTTCTTTGAGTCGCTGACTGGCTTTTTCATAAAGTGTTTGTTGGATGTCCTTGAGGCATGTACTTATGGTTGCTTCAAGTTCCTCAAATAAGACAGCTTGTTTTTCGCCGGTGTCTCGTCTAACGAGCATGACCTGCCCTTTTTCCATATCCTTTGGTCCGACTTCAACACGTAGAGGAATTCCTTGCATTTCACATTCATTAAATTTCCATCCTGGCTGTTTATCACTTGCATCAATGTCCACGCGAACAGTGGAGGTAAGTCGATCTTTTATATCATAGGCGTGGTCGAGTACCCCTTCTTTATGTGTAGCAATTGGGACAATCATGACTTGTGTTGGTGCGATATTTGGCGGGAGGACAAGGCCTCTGTTATCACCGTGAACCATGATCATGGCACCGATAATTCTTGTTGTGAATCCCCATGATGTTTGCTTGACGTGCTCGCGTTTTCCTTCTCGATTGAGAAATTCAATGCCGAATGCTTGAGCAAACCCATCTCCAAAGTAATGAGAGGTGGCCGTTTGTAGTGCCTTTCCGTCATGCATCAGGCTTTCAACAGTGTAGGTGAATCTTGCGCCTGCAAATTTCTCCTTCTCTGTTTTTCTTCCTTTGATAACTGGAATGGCTAATAACTCCTCACAAATAGAGGCATACACATTGAGCATTTTTTCTGTTTCTTCGATGGCTTCTTGTTCAGTTTCGTGGCAAGTGTGTCCTTCCTGCCATAAGAATTCAAGTGTTCTTAGGAATGGTCGCGTCGTTTTTTCCCATCTGACGACATTAGACCACTGGTTGTATAGCTTTGGTAAATCCCGATAGGAGTGAATGATGTTTTTGTAATGCTCGGCAAATAGCACTTCAGAGGTTGGTCTGACGCACAACCGTTCATGCAATTTTGATTCACCACCATGTGTGACCCAAGCAACTTCTGGTGCAAAACCTTCAATGTGATCTTTCTCTTTTTGTAACAAGCTTTCAGGAATGAAGAGTGGCATATACACATTTTCATGTCCTGTTTCTTTGATTTGGCGATCAAGTTCATCTCGGATGTTTTCCCAGATTTTATAGCCGTACGGCTGGATGATCATACTTCCTCTTACACTTGAATAATCAACAAGTCTTGCTTTTGTGACCACATCTGTATACCACTGGGTAAAATCATCTTCCATGCTGGTGATTTTTTCAACAAATTGCTTCTTTGACATAATCCCTTTCCTCCTTTTCATTAGACAAAAAAGCTGTGCTTTAATTTAGGGACCATTCCTGGTGGTACCACCCTAATTTAAAGCACAGCTTTACACTTGAACATGATAACGGTATGCACCGCTGTATAATCAGAACTCATAGGCAGGTTCACTCGGGAGATTTCAATAGGAACTTCTCAACATCCGTTCCCTCTCTGTAAAAGCTCATCCCAGCTACTTTTCCTAATCTGCGTTAATTGATTCATGAAATTTTCAATTAGTTTACATGTAAAATGAATGAAAATCAAGTTTCTTAAGAAGGTGCGACCAATTCGACTTTGATTCTGTCTGGGTCTTCAAAGTAAAGGGCGTAGTGCTCTTTTCCACCTGCAAAGGGATGCCTGTCTTCATAAAGGGTGGAAATTCCTTTTTTCTTGAGCTTAGCTGTCATATCATCAACTTCTTGTCTTGATTCTGCATGAAAGGCTAAGTGATTCAAACCAACACGACATCTGTGATAAGGGGGATTGATGTTATGCTGCTCAGCCTGTACAAAGACTAGGTAGGTATCTTTTAATTTCCAACTTTGTCCTTTTTCCCATGTTTGGTATGGGTGATAGCCTAGTTGCTTTAAAAACCATCCCCAAAATTCAGAGGATTTTTCTAAGTCAGATACGTAAAGCTCGATATGGTGAATGAGTCCTTTTGTCAACGAATGTCCACTCCTTCTAGGGTTCAATGTATCACACACATGATGTTATCAGAGGTGTGTATTGGCTACAAAAGGTTTTTCTGTTTTTTAGAAAAGATGAAGAATACTAGCTTGCCAGTTATGTACCGTTATGCTAAGATAACTGATGAAAAAATAGACTTGTATAACCTCAATAATATGGTTTGAGGGTTTCTACCAGGATCCGATAAATCCTGATTACAAAAGTGTGCTTTCATTTTTTGTAATCAGGGTTTTTTTATTTGTCTTTAACCTCCTGTACAAAAGTGAAAGCAAACATGTACAGAAGGGATGATAGACATGAATTGGAGAGTATATATATTGGCTGTTTCTACATTTGCTGTAGGACTGGTGGAACTAGTGGTGGGCGGTATTTTACCAAGCCTTGCAGAGGATCTTCACATTTCTCTTGCAACTGCTGGTCAGCTTATTACTGTTTTTGCGATCGCGTACGCCATCTCAGCGCCTGTTCTTTTGTCGTTGACAGCAAAAATAGAGAGAAAACGGCTGTATTTGATATCACTGTTTGTATTTACAATTGGGAATGTATTGACGTATTTTAGTTCAACGTTTTTACTCGTGATGATTTCTCGGGTACTCATTGCAATGAGTACGGCTCTCGTTGTTGTGCTGTCACTGACAATCACAGCAAAAATGGTAGAGCCGAAGCATCGTGCCAAGGCACTCGGATTAATCTTTATCGGGATCAGTTCTTCTTTGGTGCTCGGCGTGCCAATCGGTATTTTTGTAACAGAGGCCTTTGGATGGCGGTTTATGTTTTTAGGGATCAGTGTATTAGCAGCGATTTCGATGATTCTTATTTATTTCTCATTAGACCGCATGCCTGTAGAGAGAGTAACACCGCTGAAAGAGCAGATTCGTTCATTAGGTCATCCGAAAATTTTCAGTGCACACTTGATTAGTTTGTTTATGCTTGCAGGCCATTATATGCTTTATTCTTATTTCACACCGTTTCTAATGGAAGTGCTGCATATGACACCATTTTGGATTAGTATTTGCTACTTGGTATTCGGTCTTGCGTCTATCGGAGGAAATGGTCTTGGCGGCTGGCTAAGCGACCGAATGGGCTCAGGCAAGGCGATATTATTGGTTACGTCTGCCTTTGCGATTGTGATGTTTATCATTCCTTATACAGCTGGTGTGTTCGTTTTGTTTATGATCATGGTTGTGTTATGGGGGGCGCTAAGCTGGGCCTTGACACCGGCACTGCAAAGTTATTTGATCCAAACGGACCCCGTCACTTCTGATATTCAACAAAGCTTAAATACATCTGCATTACAAATTGGGATTTCCATTGGTTCTGCTGTAGGCGGCGCAGTTTTTTCAATGACAGGTTCATCAGTGGATTTAGCGAAATTCGGCGCGGTGTTTGTGCTGATTGCTGTCAGCTGTACTGTGATCTCGCTGAAAAGGCCACCACTTTATATAGAGAGTAAATAAGAGAGGGCTACCTGCGATGGGTAGCTCTTTTTTCGTATTCCTTGATAATGGATGAATGCTGGCATGTAACTTGCATTTTATTAGGGTAGAGCATGAGAGGGAGGTATGTTTATGTAGTTTTGCCAGTGAACTCTACAATTAGATTCATCTGTGTGCTTTTCTAAAAGAAATTGTTGAATTTAGTTAAATGAACACAGGTGATTATCAAAAAGGCATTGCGGAGATGGGGGTATACACTTTCCTATTAGTAACGTATGATTTTCATGTCAGTTAGCCAAGAACGTATCTGATTCATTTAATAAATCAACTCCAATTAACATGGAATGAAGTATTCTATAGAGTTTGTACTCTGTCTTCAATAAATGGGGGCAAGTAAAAACAGAAAACCCCGATGATATTAGCAAAATCATTCATGAGTATTTTAAAGAGGACACTTATGAAAATGCAGAAGGTGGATTGACAACTAAAAAAGTCGTCGCTATTTTAGATATATTTGAGCTAGTAGATCATTTAGAAAAAGAGTCATTGCATTTAGGTGAAGTGTATAGCCGTTTTCTCATATTTGACGAAGAAACTACGGCAGAAGAAGTCATCAAAAAACACTCTTTAGATAAGTGAACGAAAGCTATTTTTTTAGAATAACCCCTTTACTTTTTCCTATAATGACATCTTCCCCGTATTGATTGTGATAGGTGGAGAATAAATCTATACAGTGATAACGCTCCTGCTCTTCAACTGTAGTAACGCTCATGTTGCATGTGATGGTATCACCAGTATAAACAGGTCGGATAAAGGTACATGTCATTTCTTTACCGATAAAATTGAAATCTCCACCGAGTTTTGTTGCAAGACTTGCGGTTAAGAAGCCGTGAACCATGAGTCTTCCTTTTTCATCTGGAATCGTATGTTGTTCTCCTTGATCTCCGGTCAGATCTCCAAACTTGAATACATCCTCATGGGTAAATGTTCTTTTTGCTTGAAATTTGTCTCCTTGTTGAATCATCATGTGTCATCTCCTTTTTTTTACTGTAGCAAAACAATGAATGAATGTACATTCATTTGCGGATTTGTATTGTTCAGGCTTACTTCACAATTATGATCACTGTCTGCTTGTTTGGGTCTGTCTATCTCAGTAATCTGATAAGAGGAGATATTTTAGAGGAGGAATGGGAAATTGAAGAAGACCGAAAAGAAGAAACGATTAAAGGGAGGGGCATCCTTCTATCAAATCGCTTGGCGTTGGCACTTTTATGCGGGTCTGTTCTTTATGCCGTTACTCGTACTACTTGCGATAACAGGTGCGATTTATTTATTTAAGCCTCAGATTGAGCAATCAATGTATGATAAGCAATATCGTGTTACAGCAGAAGGCGAGAAAATATCCGCAACAAGGCAAATAGATGCTGTTTTGGAAGTATATCCTGAGTCAGAAGCTGTCAGGTATCGTCCGGGTGAATCTAAGGAGCGTTCTGCTGAAGTCGGAATCAGTGAGAGCGGAACAACATATACGGCTTATGTGAATCCTTATTCTGGGCAAGTCATGGGGAGAATGAAGGACGAAGCAAAATTGATGAATCGGGTAGAAGAGATTCATGGTGAATTGATGGCAGGTACCATTGGTGATCGCATCATTGAGCTAACCGCTTGTTGGGGGATTGTGCTGATTGTGACAGGAATCTATTTATGGTGGCCATCTATACCAAAGCGATTTGGCGGTGTGGTCATTCCTCGATTTTCAAAAGGGAAAAAGCTGTTATTGCGAGACTTACATGCTGTTCCAGCCTTTTGGATTTCTGCCGGTATGTTGTTTTTGATTCTAACGGGCCTACCTTGGTCTGGTCTATGGGGGGAATCGTTTCAAAAGATCATGACGAACACAGGAGAGGGCTATCCGCCGTCTATTTGGGTAGGAGATGCACCTGTGTCTCAGTTGAAAACAGAGGATGTGGCTGATGTGCCATGGGCTGCTGAACAACTAGATGTGCCAACGTCTAATCAATCAACCTTTCTGAAACTATCCATTGATGATGTGGTAAAGATTGCAGAGGGGCAAAGGATTCATCCAGCTTATGATATTTATATCCCTCAAAAGGCAGACGGGGTGTATACACTATCTGTATTCCCGCCAAAAGCGAAGGATGAGGCAACCATGCATATTGATCAATACACCGGAGTGATTTTAGCTGATTATCGCTATGATCACTATGGATGGATTGGTAAAACCATTGCACTTGGGATTACGCTTCATAAAGGAACTGAATTTGGATTGTTCAATCAGCTTGCAGGTTTACTCATTTGTCTTGGCATAGTAGGGGTTGTGGTCAGCGGTTTTCTGCTTTGGCTCAAGCGGAAACCAAACGGCTCACTAGGTGCACCGAAGGCACCTTCCAAAGGAAGAATGAAGTGGTTTCTTTTATTGCTGATTGGATTAGGTATTTTATTCCCGCTTGTCGGCGTTTCACTGATCATTGTTTTACTTGTGGATATTTTGCTCATTCAGAGAATACCAAGGCTAAAGGCGTTTTTAGGTGCATAGTGGGAAAGGAGAATGAATGATGATAAAGAAAGTAGGTGCACTAGGTTTCTTGGTGTTATTGTTAACAGCCTGTCAACTTCATCCGAATACAGAGGATCTTTACGAAAAATCAAGGCCAATTCAAGTAGATACAAAGATTCCTAGCAACATCGCTCTTGAAAAGGAGCAAACACTCCGCTTTATTTTAAAAGAAGATGGTAAGCCTGTGACAGACGGTGCGGATATCACAGTGTACCTTTGGAGATTTCAAGATGAGAGAAAGTCGATTTCAATGAAAGCAGCTCATCAAGGCAATGGTACGTATGCGGTCAAATATACGTTTTCTCAGGATGGGCTCTATGATATTAAAGTAGATGTGCGTATAGGGGATCAGCATTTGATGCCAACGAAGAGAGTGGCGATTGGTGAGTTGACGAGTGAAGAGAAGTTGGCACTAGAAGACAAAACGAGGGAAAAGAAAGAGACACATTCCCATCATTAGTGGTGATGAAGTCGTTCAATCGGCATCGGTTGCTAGATGTGGATGAGTACTGTGTTCTCGTTTGTTAAATTAGACATTTAGCATGAGCTATGGTATTTTTAATGAAAATTATTTCGCCAGTATAAAGAGGGGAGTGTCTCAGTCATGAAGAAAAAAATACTTTTATTTCTATCTATGGGCTATGGATACTCTACTGCTGTTTTCTTTGATTCATCAAGAAATTGGTGAAGTCTGTCTTCATGGAGTAGAAAGCAAGCAGTAAAATTTTTGATGGCGAGGTAATGACATGAACGGAAAAATTACAAGAAAAAACCCTGATTCTATGCCCAAACCTGTTGGGAACTACACTCATATGACAAGGGTTCCAAAAGAAGCTGATTTATTTGTCACATCAGGTCAAATTGGAGTTGATATGGATGGTCATATTCCATCCAACTTCAACGATCAAGTAAAAAACACTTTTATCAATATCAAAAAAGTGCTCGACTCGGAAGAACTGAACGAAGAACATATTATAAAAGTGAACATATGGGCTACAGAAGAAATAGACTGGGATTATTTGTACGCGAAGTGGGAAGAGCTGTTTGGCAATGATTATCCGGCGATGACGATAGCATATATCTCTCAATTAGGGTTGCCCGACTTAAAAATTGAAATAGAACTATGGTGTGCTAAAGTTGAATAAAATCTTGTTCATAAAAACCAGAGATGACTACGTGTCTCTGGTTTTTATTTTTGCTGTGGGCGGACTTTTCTTTTGACTCGGGTAGAGATTATTAGTAACATTTTATTAACCAGTTAATAGAGATGGGTGGGGGTTCAGGTGGAGACAAAAGAACAACATGTATTAAAGGCGATTCAAGATTTAATTTTGCAAAGAGAGAAAAGACGAAACGACCCAACAGATCCACTCATTACGACGGAGGATACATTGAAACAGGAATGGACGCTGACCCAGCTCCATATTTTATCGATCATTCAAGCGCATCCAGAAGAATCAAACAATACATTTTTATCTCAGCAGCTTAGGCTTTCAAAGCCAGCCATTACGAAAGCGGTCAAGAAGTTGATTGAGAGTGACGTGATTGATTATAGTCATCGAAACGGAGATAAAAAATCGGTGTACTATTCTCTGACCGAACAAGGGAAGGAACTAGCTGTATTACATGATCATCTCCATGCAAGAGCAGTGGAATCCTATTTAGATCTCCTGCATCAATTCAGTGCGAATGAGCTCGATGTCATTGAACGATTTTTACGTGCATGGAAGGAAAAACTATAAAACTATAGGGTAGCATGTCATTTAGACTGTAAACAAACGCCAATAGCCAATGCGATTGTTTACAGTTTTTTTAACGTAATATGGTAAAATGTTTATATATTAACAACTTGGTAATGAATTATGGCTATCTATAGTGAACGGAGTAAAGGGGTTTTCGATATGGACGAAAAAATGAGAGAGAATATAAGGAAATATGTGAAGTGGCTACCGGTAACCGGGTTTATCAGCAGTCTGATCTTATTTGCCTTCTTTTTTGGCGTAGTGGGTGTGGAGAAGGAGGATATTTGGCTAGCGGTTTTATATTGCGCGTTACCTTTTATCTCGTGCAGTGTCTTTGCCATTCCTTTAAGGTTTGCCATGAAAAAAATTGATTATTAAAATTTGTTTCTGCTGAAAAGAGGGTAAAATGGTGGTAGAAACGGGGGGAGCACCATGATATTAGTCAGTTCTTGTCTTGCTGGGTTGAAGGTACGCTATAACGGCAGTCACCGGCTAGATCAGCGGATTAAGCAGCTCGTTGATGAAGGAAAAGTAATCACCGTTTGCCCTGAGCTTCTAGGCGGCTTCTCTACACCAAGACCCCCAGCGGAGATTGTTGGAGGGGATGGAGCGGATGTGTTAGCAGGTAAGGCACAGGTCATGGATACGTATGGAACGGACGTAACGGATATGTACGTCAAGGGGGCGTATGAAACGTTCAAACAGGTAAAAGCGTTTTCGGCAAAGGCTGTTGTTTTAAAGGAATTCAGTCCTTCTTGTGGAAGTCAGATGATTTATGATGGGACCTTTACCGGAGAAGTGTTGTCAGGGGATGGGGTCACTTCTGCATTGTTAAAACAAAACGGTGTAGAGGTCATATCAGAGGAACAGCTCACTGAAGAGTGGATTCATTCTCGCATTTCTGCATGATTAAAGGAAAAAAGGGTAAAGTGCATGCGTAGCAAAAAAAGAAGCGGGGGGTTTGTTGGATGAGTGGATTAGGGGATACCGTCACATTAGCAAATGGAGTAAAAATGCCCAAGCTTGGCTTTGGTGTATGGCAGGTAAAGGACGGGGACGAGGTTGTACGTGTAGTTAATGAAGCGCTTGAAGCTGGTTATCGCAGTATTGATACCGCGGCGTCCTATCAAAATGAAGAAGGCGTAGGACAAGCCGTCAAACAATCAGGCATTCCTCGAGAGGATCTTTTTATCACAACAAAGGTAAGAAATCCCGATCAAGGCTATGAATCAACGCTTGAAGCCTTTGAAACAAGTATGAACAAGCTCGGTCTTGATGTGCTAAATCTTTATTTAATTCATTGGCCTGTTGAAGGCAAATATAAAGAGACATGGAAGGCACTCGAAAAGCTTTATCGAGATGGTCGTGTGCGTGCAATTGGCGTGTGTAACTTCCATCAGCATCATTTAGAGGATTTATTGGCAGATGCAGAGATTGCGCCGATGGTGAATCAAATTGAACTTCACCCTAAACTGACGCAGGAGCCTTTGAGAGAATATTGCAAGGAGAAAGGCATTCATGTAGAGGCATGGTCACCACTTGGCAATGGACAGCTACTCAATCACCCAGTGCTTCAAGACATTGCAAAGAAGCATGGTAAATCAGTGGCACAGGTGATTCTACGTTGGGACTTGCAACATGATCTGATCACCATTCCAAAGTCTGTCACAAAGAGCCGTATTATTGAAAATACACAGATCTTTGACTTTTCACTATCGACACAGGATATGAGCGTGATTGATCAGTTAAATGAAGACGAACGTACTGGACCAGATCCAGACAACTTTGACTTTTAATTGCAAGAGAAAGCACAGGCAATGCTTCGCCTGTGCTTTTTCATTTGCTTATATAGAGAGGATAGGTCAAACCGTTTCTGAAAGATCATATTGCTCTATTGTTTGAATAGCTTCTACAATGTCATCAGCTGAGTAGCTGCCAATTAAGCAAAATGTCTCCTGCGGGTTTGCTGCATGCTTTGCCACAATATGTGCTGCCTCGATAGGGCGAGTGGAAATGCCGAGTTCACGTAATGATGTAGGTAAACCAAGCGCTTCATATAAAGGAATGAGCTCATCTACTTCCGCTAGTCTCTTTTCTACTGCCAGTTGAACGAGGATACCATAAGCGACTTTTTGACCGTGAAGAACATGATGTGTTTCTTCAATAAACGTAAGTCCATTATGAATAGCATGTGCTCCTGCCATTCGCCCGTATTTCCCGCCATATCCACCGACAGTACTTGCCAATGCAATGATGGTGTCAGTGACATTAGCAAATGCCTGAGAGGGCTTACCCGTTTCTATACTTTTGACGGCTTCTTTACTACCTGATAAAAGAATGTCTCGAACATATACGGATTGCTTTAAGGCCGCATGCACCATCAACGGCAAGGTCTCTTGTGTGTTGCGAATGATCGCTTCTGCTTCATACCATTTGGCCAATGTATCACCAATTCCACTTTGAAAATAGGTGAGTGGTGATGAGAGCAAAAAGGTGTGATCAATAAAGGTGATGTAGCTTGATCGTTTATGATAGTCGACACGAATAAAATTCCCCTGATCATCATAAATCACGCTAAGTGGTGTTGATGCAGCGCATGTCCCAGCAACTGTTGGCACCATGATCACTTCTACATCGAGTGCGTCTGCCACTGATTTGGCGGTGTCTAGTATGGTGCCTCCACCAATTCCGATAATCAAGTCTGCGTCAAGTAACTCATCTGCCATGCGAGCAATGGCGTTTGCTGAACTATAGCCTGTATGCTGAACAACCTGCCAACTGTCAGGGAGTTTTGTATAACGGGAGAAAGCTTCAAATGACTTGATGCCAGTAATGACAGCAGGTCGTTTAAACGATTGTGTAAAATCAGCAATCTTTTGATAAATACCATTTTGTGAAATGAATTGGTTAGGGCCACTTCTGACAATATCCTCTGGTTGTATCATTGTATGTAACTCCTTTGTTTTATGATATTGTGATGATCATCTCATTTTTAAGAAAGTTCTGTCAACTTTCCTTACAGGTCATGAGAACTATTTTTTATGTAAAATGAAAATATACACCTTGATATTTTTTGAAATTGCGCTTCTCGCATTGCCTTTAAGTACCTATTTCCTGTATGATATAGAATGGTATGTTTTATTAATTCTATGAACAGGGTGTTTATATATATGGAAAAACAATATAGAGTATTACTTTACTATCAATATGTACCGATTGAAGATCCAGAAACGTTTACAGCAGAGCATCTTGCGTTTTGTAAGGAGCTTGGTTTACTAGGACGTATTCTTGTGTCATCTGAAGGGATAAATGGAACAGTCTCAGGCACGATTGAACAGACGGACAAGTACATGCAGGCGTTAAAAGAAGACCCACGCTTTGCATCCATGCCGATTAAAATTGATGAAGCCGACGGTCATGCCTTTAAAAAAATGCATGTGCGTCACCGTCACGAACTTGTGAACCTCAGTCTTGAGGACGATGTTAATCCGTTAGAATTAACGGGGAATCATTTAAGCCCAGTTGAATTTTATCATCAAATGCAATCACCTGATACGGTTGTGATTGATGCTCGTAATGATTATGAATTTGATATCGGTCACTTTAGAGGAGCGGTTCGTCCGGATATCGAGACATTCCGTGAGCTACCAGATTGGATTCGTGAGAACAAAGAGATTCTAGAGGGAAAAAAAATCCTCACATACTGCACAGGTGGTGTACGCTGTGAGAAATTCTCAGGTTGGTTAAAACGCGAAGGCTTCGAGGATGTGTCTCAGCTTGATGGTGGAATCGTCACTTACGGAAAAGATCCAGAAGTACAAGGGAAACTATGGGATGGTCAATGCTATGTCTTTGATAACCGTATTACTGTGCCAGTGAACCAAACAGAACATGTCGTCGTTGGTAAGGACTTCTTCACAGGTGAGCCGAGTGAACGCTATGTCAACTGTGCGAATCCGGCATGTAATCGTAAAATTATTGCAACAGAGGAAAGCGAGCATAAATATATGCGTAGTTGTAGTCATGAATGCCGTACAAGCGAGCGCAATCTTTACGTTAAACAGCATAATATGTCTGAAGAAGAAGTACAGGCGAGATTAGCAGTGATTGAAAACGAGCATACAGTTTCAAAAGGATAAATGGGTACTCCCTTTTATCCTTTTTTTGTTGTAACGTTTCATCAGGAGATGTGACTAACTTATAGATAGGAGGGGGCATATATGAATAAATGGCGTATTTATTTGCTGATTGCATGTCTTTTTTCTTTACTTTGTGGCTGTACACAAGAAAAAGAATATACGATTCCACCTTCTGGAATGATGGAAGTAGAAGGGGAGACATATAAAATAAAAGTTGGCAATTACCGTTTGGCATACAAAAAGGGAAGTATGTCAGTGTTTGAAGGTACGGATGCAGCGAGCCCTAATCAAATAGAGGAAACGTTAGAAACAATCGCTGTGCCAAAAGGGTCCGTCCTCAAGATTCATATTCCAAATAACCCGAAGCTTTCTATATCACTATGGAAAGATGATAAATCTGGCAAAGCAAAAAAGCTAAAAAACAACTTGTGGGAAGCATCGACAGCAACTGGTCGGTTCATATATGAAATCAAAGCATCTTGGTGGTATGGGGAGGGTTCTTATCCCTTTGTAGTTGAAGTCAATTAGCTTGAGCACTTTTTCAAAAGAAGAGGGATCGCCTCTTCTTTTTTTCATGTGGTTTTGTTTTTTTCAGAAAAAGGGTAAAGGTAGTCAATCGGCCTAATAGTTTGTTGGTTCGTTGCATAGCGCTTTCTTCTCAAATGAGTACGTTCGACTATTTCAGAAAAGAAATTTTTAAGAGATAATATAACAGGCGAAAAAACTAAATAAAGGTAAAGATTCTGTTATGGAATTATTTTTTAGTTTAATTGAAAAGAAGCTTTGCAATTTAATTGGAAGGTGTTATTTGACATGAATCATTTGCATCGTAGAATGGGAACTTTCGCTTTATTGATGGTAGGACTGGGTTCAATCATTGGTTCTGGATGGCTTTTTGGCGCTTGGCGGGCAGCACAAATTGCTGGGCCTGCAGCCATTTTATCCTGGTTGATTGGGATGGTTGTGATTTTATTTATTGCTTTGTCTTATAGTGAACTCGGATCGATGTTCCCAGAAGCAGGCGGAATGGTAAAATATACGCAATATTCACATGGCTCTTTTATTGGTTTTATTGCTGCATGGGCAAACTGGATTGCGATTGTATCCGTTATTCCTGTTGAGGCTGTTGCTTCGGTTCAATATATGAGCTCTTGGCCCTGGGATTGGGCGAAGTGGACAAGCCATTTGGTGACAAAGGGTGTACTGACTACTGAAGGTCTACTCGTGGCAAGTGTGCTACTTGTCGTTTATTTTCTCTTAAACTATTGGACTGTTGGGTTGTTTTCAAAGGCAAATTCATTGATCACGATTTTTAAAATCATCATACCGGGATTGACGATCGGTGCGCTTTTATTTGTTGGCTTTCATGGTGGTAATTTCACATCTGGTAACAGTATTGCACCGAATGGCTGGGCAAGTGTATTGACGGCTGTAGCAACATCAGGTATTGTTTTTGCATTTAATGGATTCCAAAGTCCGATTAATATGGCGGGGGAAGCGAAGAATCCAGGGCGTTCGATTCCGATTGCCATTGTCGGATCGATCCTCATTGCGACCGTCATTTATGTTTTGTTGCAGATTGCCTTTATTGGTGCGGTTGATCCATCAATGATTGTGAATGGATGGAGTCACTTAAACTTTAATTCTCCGTTTGCCGATTTGGCGATTGCGCTAGGGATCAACTGGCTCGTCATTATTTTGTATGCAGATGCTTTTGTTTCTCCGTCGGGAACAGGTATTACGTATACAGCAACAACGTCTCGTATGATTTATGGAATGGAGAAGAATAAATACTTACCGAGTGTACTTGGTCGTTTGCACCCGATATATGGAGTGCCACGTCAGGCGATGTTCTTCAACCTGGCAGTTTCTTTTATATTTCTGTATTTATTCAGAGGATGGGGCGTTTTAGCCGAAATTATTTCTGTGGCTACCCTCATTTCATATTTGACAGGGCCAGTGACAGTCATGACGCTAAGAAAAACAGGTGCGGATTTATATCGTCCTTTAAAATTGAAGGGATTAAGTATCATTGCGCCACTCGGCTTCGTTTTCGCTTCTTTGACCCTATATTGGGCAAGATGGCCATTAACAGGACAAGTTCTTTTTATTATTCTGATTGGTCTACCGATCTATTTTTACTATCAGGCAAAAGCTAAGTGGAAAGGATTTGGGCGTAGCTTTAAAGCAGGGGCTTGGATGGTTGTCTATCTCCTAGTGATGATGACGATTTCCTGTCTTGGCAGTGAAAAATTTGGCGGATATAATGTGATTCATTATGGATGGGATATGGGATTGATTGTTGTGGTGGCACTTTTATTCTATATGTGGGCACTGAAAAGCGGCTATCAAACAGAGTTTTTAGAGGATGCAAGAAAAATCAATGATGAGCTACGTGATGCACAAAAAGAAGTAGCATCAGCGAAGGAATAAAGCGGAGGCTGCCTAAGAAAATCTTGGGCAGCCTTTATGATGATGACGTCATTTGGGCAAGCTGTTGCTTTAGCCATTTCGTTACTCCGTTTAGCACAGAAGCGGTGATCAGAGAAATGATTAAAAGCCGCCAAATTTGATGAAAACCTTGTCCACTGAGGATAAAAACGGTGCCAAGAAAAACGAGCGTCAAACTGAGCATGATTAAGAATGTTTTAGACCAAAAGAATTTTTTCATTTCCGCGCCTCCTTGATGCATTATATGCACAAGCAGAGGATGCAAGACTGGTGAAAAAGTAGGTAGATTGTTTCTGTAAATTGTTCAGTTCTGTTTCAAAAGTCAGATATAAATATGCAAGTATTTTGACAGTTGTGTTAAGATGAGAGCAGATTTTGAACATGCTGTTGGCAAGAGTGGAGGTGTTTGGATGTGCGCATTCAAAAGGTACTAAACAATAATGTCATTAGTGTCCTCGATGAACTAGGAAAAGAAATTGTCGTCATGGGCAGAGGAATTGCTTTTCAAAAAAGACAGGGAGATCCAGTGGATGAAGCATTGATTGATAAGGTGTTTCGCTTAGAGGATCATTCGGTTCATGAGCGGATGAAGCTACTGCTTCAAGAGGTTCCTTACGATGTTGTGAAGGTGACAGAGGAAATCATTGAACATGCGAGCAGTAAGCTAGATCGAAAGCTCAATGAAAGCCTGCATGTGTCGTTAGCAGACCATATCCAATATGCGATTGAACGATTCAAGAAAAATTATCTGATCGAGAATTCCCTCATTTGGGAAATTAAACGGTTATATAAAGATGAATTCCAAGTGGCAAAGGACTGCCTTGAGATGGTTCATGAAAGACTTCATGTCGCGCTTCCAGAAGATGAAGCAGGCTTTATTGCGATGCATATTATCAATGCAGAACTGAATGAAAATATGACAACAACGATCAATATTACAAAGGAAGTCAACGCCATTCTCACGATTGTCAAATATCACCTCAATCTGGAGTTTGACGAGGATTCCCTCAACTATTATCGCTTTCTGACGCATTTACGATTCTTTGTCCAACGCCTGATCAATGAAACGCTGCTTGTCAGTGAAGATCATGATTTATATCACCTGATTAAAATCAAATATCCAAAGGCGTATGAATGTGCAAAGAAAATTGCTGAATATGTCTATCAGACGTATCATAGAGACCTTACATCTGAGGAAATGCTCTATTTATCCATTCACTTGAATCGACTCATCAAAAGAGAAAATTAAATATTATTTATTTAGAAAGCGTTGACATAAAAAAAATAGAGTGGTACTATTTGCTCATAAACATAAAAGAATACGTTTTCACAATGATCGTCTTAGAGGATTGTGACTGTTCGGCAGGCAAAACCTAAACGTTCACTGAAAAAATACGCAATAGCAATTGCGATTATTTTTGGTGTCCGTTTGGGTTTTTATTTTGTCTAAAATCGTATTTTTTTTGAAAAGAAGGGGGTTTTTTACATGAGTTATCGTCAATTAGCAGAAGATATTATCAAACATATTGGCACAGAGAAGAATGTACACTCGCTTGTCCATTGTGCAACAAGGCTTCGTTTCACGTTAAATGACAGATCGAAAGCGGACAAGGCTGCCATCGAGAAATTAAATGGTGTTGTCACCGTTATGGAAAGTGGCGGTCAGTTCCAAGTCGTGATAGGAAATACCGTACCAGAAGTGTATAAGGAGATCGGTGAATTCACGAATCTATTAAATGATTCCAATCAGTCATCTGATCGTCCATCTGAACAAAGCACAAGCCTATTTGGGAAATTCGTTGATATCGTTTCAGGTATATTTACACCACTACTTGGCGTCATGGCGGGTGCCGGTATTTTAAAGGGTCTTTTAGGCATTTGTATTAATGCAAAATGGCTGACACCAGAGGATACGACGTATCAAATTTTATTTGCTGCATCCGATAGTTTATTTTACTTCCTGCCATTGCTATTGGCGTTCACCTCTGCAAGGAAATTTAAGGCGAATCCATTTGTCGCTGTTACCATTGCGGGTGCACTCATTTACCCTTCAATTCAGGAGTTAGCAAAAGGCGGGGGAGATGTCTCATTCTTTGGCATACCTGTTGTCTTAATGTCTTATACATCCACAGTCATTCCGATTATTCTTGCAGTGTTTGTAATGAGTTATATCGAACGATTCTTTAACAAAGTCATTCACGAAAGTGTGAAAAACTTTATTACACCGCTTATTTTGCTAGTGACCATCGTGCCCCTTACATTAATTATTTTCGGTCCATTTGGCGTATATGCAGGGAATGGAATTGCAGCTGTCATTTTAAAGGTCTTCTCCTTTAGCCCAACGCTTGCCGGTGCTTTAATTGCGATGGCATGGCAAATTCTTGTCATCTTCGGTATCCACTGGGGACTTGTGCCGGTCATTTTAAACAATATTGCGGTACATGGTAAGGATCATATTAAGCCTGCGACGGCTCCTGCTGTATTTTCACAAGCTGGTGCGTCAATTGGTGTTATGCTCAAAACGAAAAATAAGAAACTGAAAACACTTGCTGGGTCTACAGCAGTTTCTGCTGTGTTTGGTATTACAGAACCTGCTGTGTATGGGGTTACACTTCGCTTGAAAAAACCGTTCATTGCAGCAGTCATTTCTGCGGGAGTCGGTGGCGCGATTATCGGTTATTCACAGAGTGTTGCGATTGCGTCCGGCTTACCAAGTTTATTGACCCTTCCTATCTTCTACGGACAAGGATTTACCGGCTTTTTAATTGGGATTTCAGTCTCATTCGTATTGTCTATTGTGTTAACGTACTTGATTGGATTTAAAGATCCAGTTGATGAAGACGAGGCTCCAGCACCTGTTGTGCCAAAGGCAGAGAATGAACATGGTGTGAAGGCAGAGCATATCAAAAGCCCGTTAAAGGGTGAGGTTGTGAAGCTAGAAGAAGTAGAGGATAAGGCTTTCTCATCTGGTGCTCTTGGACAAGGTGCGGCCATTATACCAACTGAAGGAAAGCTGTTTGCCCCTGTTACAGGAGAGGTCACAACCGTATTCCCAACAGGTCACGCTTACGGTTTGACATCAGAGAGTGGAGCGGAAATTCTGATTCACATTGGACTTGATACTGTACAGCTAGGCGGTCAACATTTCACTCCGAAAGTCGTGCAAGGCCAAAAGGTAGTAGAAGGAGAATTGCTTGCTGAATTTGATATAGAAGCGATCCAAAATGAAGGTCTGCTCATCACGACGCCTGTCATTATTACAAACTCAGATCAGTTTAGCGATATAATAGAGACAGAAGAAAAACAAACAAAACCAGGGCAATCTTTTTTACACTTACTCTAAACGGTTGAGGAGGAAAAATAAATGAAATATTCAACATTGGCACCATTTCCTAAGGATTTCTTATGGGGTGGATCTACATCCGCCTATCAAGTAGAGGGTGCATGGAATGAGGATGGAAAAGGACCTTCTGTCATTGATATGAGAGAGAGCTATCCTGAAGGTACAACAGATTTTAAAGTGGCAAGTGATCATTATCATCGCTACAAAGAAGATGTGAAGCTCTTTGCGGAAATAGGCTTGAAAACATATCGTTTTTCCATTGCGTGGACACGTATCATTCCAGATGGTGATGGGGAAATCAATCAAAAAGGCATCGACTTCTATCATTCTCTCATTGACGAACTTAATCACTATGGCATTGAACCGATTGTGACGATGTATCATTTTGACCTGCCTCATGCACTGCAAACAAAAGGTGGCTGGTCAAACCGCGCGACTGTTGATGCATTCGAGCGTTATGCTGAGATTTTATTCAAAGAGTATGGGCAGAAGGTGAAATATTGGCTTACCATTAATGAACAAAATATGATGATTCTGCATGGATCAGCGCTAGGAACCCTCGATCCTAATTTAGAAAACCCGAAAAAGGAACTGTATCAGCAAAATCATCATATGCTCGTAGCTCAAGCGAAGGCAATGAGCCTTTGTCATCGTCTGCTACCTGAGGCGAAGATTGGTCCTGCACCAAATATCGCTTTAATCTATCCATCGACATCAAAACCAGAGGATATTCTTGCGGCGGCTAACTACAATGCCATTCGCAACTGGCTGTATCTTGATATGGCGGTATATGGTCGTTACAACAACTTGGCATGGGCTTATATGAAGGAAAAAGGTATTCTTCCTGTGATTGAAGACGGTGATATGGACATTCTCGAAAGTGCGAAACCTGATTTTATCGCTTTTAACTACTACACATCTCAAACAGTAGAGGCAAGTAAGGGCGATGGAACGGATGAATTTGCGCGTGGGGGAGACCAGCATTTGAAATCAGGGGAAGAGGGCGTTTACAAAGGTGGAAACAACCCTTACCTCAGCAAAAATGCCTTTGGATGGGAAATTGATCCTGTCGGCTTCCGCTCAACACTGCGTGAAATTTATGACCGCTATCAGCTTCCACTGATTGTAACGGAAAACGGTCTAGGTGCGTTTGATCAGCTTGAGGAAAACGGAACAATCAACGATGATTATCGTATTGACTATTTAGAGCAACATATCAAGCAAATTAGATGGGCTATTACAGACGGTGTAGAGGTCTTCGGTTATTCTCCGTGGTCTGCCATCGACTTAATTAGTACACATCAAGGATGCTCAAAGAGATACGGGTTTATCTATGTGCACCGTGATGAATTTGACTTGAAAGACCTCCGCAGAATCCGTAAAAAAAGCTCTTACTGGTATGAAGAGCTTATCAAGCAAAATGGCGCAAATTTAGTGGATGAAGAATAGACAAGCAAGCACCTTCAGTGAGGGTGCTTTTTTGCATGTAATATCCATTAATGACGTGTATATTTTAATGGGAGGAGCTCTTGGATTGTTGTTTTGACCAAATTCCCATCTATTTCTACAATGATATAACAGTCAGGTGCATAGTCAGAGATCAATTCTCTGCACATCCGACAAGGACTGACTACACGAATACGCGATCTGCTTCACTAGAATACGGATGCCTAACAGATAAAATAGCCTAAAAAGAGTGACTGCCCCGCCACTCTTTTAACCATTCTATTCTTGGAAAAAACGATCTATTAACTCATCAAAGTTTTCAGCGTGCATCAGTGTGTTGATTCGATCTGGGTCATCTAGAAGGTCCACTGCCTGTTCAAAGAATTGGTTCATTAAGGTGGCATCTTCCTTTTGGATGGCTAATAGGAAAATTAATGAAGCCTGTTCACCTTCCCAGTTTATCGGTTGTTTTAAGCGAGCGATTGCCACACAGGATGCGCCTTCGTTTGTGACAAGGGGATGTGGCATGGCAATGCCTTTCCCTAGATAGGTAGAGGACATCCGTTCCCGCTCGAACACAGATGAACGAAAGGTTGGAGACACAAGTTTTTGTTCTTCTAGTAAGGTACATAAAGCATTCAATGCCTCTTCTTTAGTTGTTAGATGGGCATCAAGTAAGGTAGTTGTTTCTCTGAAAAAAGCCATGAGTTCTTGTGTGGGCATACCATGTCCATTTAATGTCTGAATGACTTGGTTGACACGCTGTACATCGTGTTTTTCAAAAAAGGCATTCACTTGAACGATTGGTTTGCCTTTTGGTTCGAGTGGAACAGTCGTAATGATCAAATCACATGGCAATGTCGCATGAAACAAATAATCCTGATATGAAAAAAGCTCTACAATGTCTAATTCATGATGAAAAGCTGATTTTAGCTTAATTTCAAGCAGTCTTGCTGTACCAAGCCCTGATCCACAGACGATAATGGCACGCTTTTTTTGTGATGCTTCTAGCTGACTTCTTTCTAAAGATGCAGCTAAGTGAAGTGCGATATATGCTGCTTCATCTTCATTTGGCGTTCGCTTTAAGTGTAATGCATTCAAACCGCTCACCGCCAAATCAAAAGGGTATGGGTAGGATGTTTTGATTTCTTGCAGAAGTGGATTCTGCAAAGAAATGCCGTAACGAATGCGATTTAACAATGGCTTCATATGAAGCGATAAGTCTTTACGCAACATGTCATCTTCAGAAAATCGGTGACCACTTATTGTTTCCAAGTGATGAAGAAATGCTGAAATCGCTTCTTGTACTTCTTCTGTTGCTGGGTGCTCATCGGTCTTTTTCCATGTCTGATTTGCTAATAAATGCATTAGTAAGTAGTCTGTTTCGTCCTCTGACAAGATGACATCAAAGATTTCGCACACCTGTTGTGTGATTTTCTTGGCAATGCGTGTCAGCTCAGGGGGCCGATTCGTTGGTTTACTACTGGCGGTTGTTCGTTTTCCCGCTCTTGTTTGCTGGATGGCAATCGCTAAATGGATGACCAAATTTTTCAGAGCAATGTCCTTAATTAACAAGGATTCCTGATAAAGATTGGTCAGAACAATGGAGCGAATGGTCTCTAGTGAAATGTCCTGGAAGTGAAGCTGTTCCCGCTCTGTGATGTCTGACAAAGCGGGCTCTTCTTCAAGTAACAAATCAGCATAGCAAGTCCGCTTTTGCAGTTCGTCACCTGCTACTTTCATGCCAAATCCCGGTTTTGTGACAAGTGACATGCCGTAGCGTGATAAAATATCTCTGCCTTTCTTTAAATCACTGCTGACAGTCATTCGGCTAATGAACAACTCTTCTGCTAATTGATCAATTTTTAAATAATCTGATTGTAGCAGGAGTTTTCTTAGGATAAAGCGGACACGTTCCTCCGGCATGACTGGTACGAGTGATCGTGCAGGGAGTTTTTGTTGATGGAGCCAAAGTAGAAATGTATCCTGATCCCCTGTTAACAACGTATAGCCCTTGCCGCGAATGGTTT
This sequence comes from Bacillus sp. NPDC077027, assembly GCF_050269555.1. Taxonomy (NCBI): domain Bacteria; kingdom Bacillati; phylum Bacillota; class Bacilli; order Caryophanales; family Bacillaceae; genus Bacillus; species Bacillus sp. NPDC077027. Next base: position 83,276 of record NZ_JBNNIO010000005.1, read on the forward strand.
TAATCATTGCACCTGTTTGTGTTAATAATTCATTTGCTTCTTTAATTAAATTGCGAATAGAGCGGTCAGATAGATGGAAAGAGGCAGTCAATTCCTCTAGCTTCACGAACCCTTTGGTCTCGAAAAGTCGTTGGATGAGTTGATAGGTTCGAGTATCTGCCGTCATCATCATTGTGCAGCTCCTTTTGTATGAAGGGCTTCAGATCCCAAGGCGATGGCGCCCATTAAGCCTGAAAGGCCCTCAAAGGAAGGTCGTGTCACAATCTCTTTTAATGGCTTTGGTAGGTGTAAGTAACCGCCGAGTCGTTTCTCCGTTTCTTCATGTATGAGTGGTAATAAAGCTGGCTGTTTCATGACTCCCCCGCCGAAGATGATTCGCTCTGGTGAAAGGGTGAGGATGAGATTAGCAGCCAATTGGCCTAGATAATAGGCAGTGAGTGACCAAGCAGGATGGTCTTCAGGTAGATTTTGTGCAAGGGTATGATAGCGCCCTTCTAGAGCTGGACCTGATGCAAGTCCTTCTAAACAATCAAGATGTGACTGACAGCATCCGCCGAAATCGTCATAAGGGTGGCGTTGTACAGTGACATGCCCCATTTCTGGATGGAGCATACCGTGGACAAGGCGATTCTCAACATAAGCGCCTCCGCCAATTCCAGTGCCAACGGTCAAATAAACCAAAGATGCAGGTTGATCTGTCTCAGTTGAAAAACGGGCTTCTCCAAGTGCAGCACAGTTTACATCTGTATCGAGCTTCATCGGAATACCCAGTTTTTGTTCGAGCGTTTTCAGTAAATTGAACTGTCTCCATGCTACTTTTGGTGTTTCTAAAATGGTGCCATAGCTTGGGCTATCTTCCTTTACATCAACTGGACCGAATGCCCCGATGCCAAGTGCATCAACACGATGCTCAGTAAAATATTCAATCAACTTTTGGCATGTTTCAACGGGGTTTCCTGTTGGAAAGGAAGTCATGTGTTCAATGGTTCCGTCTGATGTTCCATAGCCGCAGACAAATTTTGTACCGCCTGCTTCGATGCCTCCAATTCGCATGATCAATGCCCTCCATTAAAGAGGGGCGGAATCCAAAAAGATCCGCCCCTACATGTTCATTTTTTCTTTACAATGTAGGTTTGTACCTGACAAGGTTTTAGCGGGTGTACGCTCAGTCCTCCGTCAAGCTCCCTGAGGGTGTGTCCTTCAGGTGTTTCGCCTAGATTCGCTGTTTCTCCGTGATGTAGAGATGAACTATAAATTGAAGCGGCTGTTTGACGCTCTAAGTATGGATTGAAGAGACGGATCACAAGATCTGTTCCATGTTCTTCCTTCTTCAATGCGCTTAAAACGGCTCCATCTGTTTCAATGTGTAACAAGCTATAAATAGATTGTAAGTCTTCTTGCTCATCTCGGAAAGAGAAAATTAAACGACCGTTTAAAAAGTCAGCCCGTTCATAGCATTGGACGGGTGTTGTATAGTTTTTAGCAATTTTAGCCAAGAGTCCTTCGTTGATAGCTTTCGTGCTATAGAGAACGCCAAATGTGAAATCGAGCGGTCCTTGAAGCTGGGCATCTGGTGTATCGACAATTTTTTCTCCTGAAGCTCGACCTGGGCGATATAGTAAGTTTTCTTTCCCCATTTTTCCGAAGCAACGGAAGAGTGTGTAAGCAATTGTTGAATAGTTCTCACCAGTAATTTGATATTCTCTCACGCAATCTGTGAAGAGTGAAACGCCATATTCTTCCTCACGTAGCGCCACAAATGATTGCATTGGCTCAATTGTAATCGGCTTTTCTTCCCAGTGCTCGTTATTCCACCATTCAAGCTCTTGCGTCAGCTCGGTTGGACGTTCAATCGTGCCAAACTGTTGATCGCTTAGTGATACTCGTGAAGCAATACCTGTATCAAAGAGAACACGTAAACGATGATCTAGTGCATGATTATCAACATGAACATCGAAGCGAATGAGCTGGTCGTCTTTGTTTAGAGCGACTTTTGCTACAATCGGCAGGTCTGTGCTTGTTGTTTTGTTTGCTCGTTCTGTCAAGTCATAAGGTACTTTCAGTGAAAGGTTAATTGTTAGTTCTTCTTGTAGCCCACTTTTTGCAGTCGTGATATCTGCCTGTATTTCTTTAGAGGAGACGTATAAATCCTCTCTTGGCGGAGAATAGTTGTATGAATCGCCATCGTCACCATTGTCTTCAAAGATCATTTGCTCTGCAAAGGTTCTGCCTGTTTGTTTGTCTGTAATCTCGAGAGAGCCGTTATCGTTTGCTGTAATACGATAGTACGCATTTTCGATGACACGTCCCTCTGCTTTTTCCCATGCGGTTTCACTTGATTCGTCAAATACCATATTCACTTGTATATAACCAACAGATGGCAGGTCAACCGCTTCGATCAGTAGAACAGCTTGATACACCTTCTTTGGCATGTAAACGTCTTTACTTGGATTTAAGGAAATCTGCTGTGCGAGCACATAATCTGTGACATCTGTTTTGCTTTTCACTGTGTAAGAAAGGACTTTTCCATTGGCATCCTTTAATGTAAAGGGACGCTCTGTGATAAAGGTTTCCACTTCAATGACCTCTGAACGCTTTTCTGGCAATGTGTTAAAAAGTGTGAGTGTGATTTCTTGTTCAGTTTGCAAGCGAATGGCAATGAGACGCATGTGTAGATCAACGAGATTCTCGGCAATTTCTTTTGCTTGTTTATAGCGATAAAAGACATCTTTGTTCGTTGAATCACTATTACAGCCACCAATGCTGTCGTGTGCTGCATTTTCAAACATGAGATACCAAATATCACGTACAGTGTCATGTGGATATTCGTGGCCAAGTGAGTAACTAATCGTTAAAATCGGCTCCATGACATTGACTATATAGTTCTCAATTCGATTGTTTAATATTTTTAAATCGGCTCTCGTTGAGAAAATCGATTTGTGAATGCGCATATGCTTGGCATGAATCAGTTCGCCTTCTAATGTCTCGAAGGAGGTGCGTTCTTTTTTCACAGCAGCAATATAATCTTCTAAGCTACTAATCTTGTAGTTGTTTTCATCAAGGGTATTAGCTTGTTCAAGTAAGTCAGGTAGGTTTTTACGAATGGGTGCTTGGTCAAATCCATTCGGGAAGTATACATGATTTGTTGTTGCTTTCGCTTGTAGTGCGCCAATTTTTTCTGCGAGAAATGCCTTCAAATCCTCTTCTTTTTCAGGAATATTGCCACCATAGTAGTAGCCAAATGGTAGATTCACAGCAAAGACTTCACTGCCATCAGCACCACGCCAGTTGAATTCTGTATGGTTTGTCATATGGTCAGATACCCCGCGCCAGAAGGCAGTATCTTTAATGCCAAAGCCTTGATAAATTTGTGGCATTTGTGCTGATTGTCCAAAGGAATCCGGTACATATCCAACTTTCATCACATGACCAAAATGGAGACAGCGTTCAATGCCGTATTGCAAGTTCCTCACGATGGATTCTCCTGAAATGACGAGCTGGTCTGTTTGAGTATACCAAGGACCGATGATTAGGCGTTTTGCAGATACGAGTCGCTGAATTCGCTTTTCATCCTCTGGTCGCCATTTTAAATAGTCATCTAGTAGTGATGCCTGAGCATCGAGCATGAAGTAATGGAAGCGTTCATCTGTCTCAAGGGTGTCTAAAATGTCCATTACATTTTTCATTAGATAAATACGGGAGCGGGAGGTGGTAAAATACCATTCCCGGTCCCAGTGAGTATGTGGAATCACATGTACGTCGACTGTCATAAGATAACGACACCTTTCTTTTTTCAAATTATCCTTCTAGTACAAGGTCAAAATCGTCTTCTTCTTTTTGCTTCTGATCATTCTTTGGTTGATTCGGCTCTTTTCGCTCTGAAAAATTGACTAGAAGGTTAGCACCAATACCAATGATGAGTGCACCAGTTATCGCGCCAATTAAGTATGCCCACCAGTTTCCAACAGAGAAGAAGCCATATAGTCCACCGATTGGCGGCATAATTTCATGAACACCTAATAATGCAGCAATTCCACTACCAGCAGCGCAAGCAATGACATTAAGTGGAATCAATTTAAGCGGATTGACAAGTGTGAAAGGAATTGCACCTTCTGTAATCCCGATAATCCCCATCACTAAGCCGCCTCGCCCTGCTTCTTTGAATGTTGGTGAAAAGTTACGTTTGCGAATTAATGTCGCAATTCCATACCCTAGAGGTGGAATGACAATGGCGATATTAACGAGAATCGCAGGAAGATAAACACCTGATAAAAAGAGGGCATTTCCTGCCATCCAAGCGGATTTATTTACTGGTCCACCAAGGTCAAACCCAATCATCGCACCAAGAATTAATGCAAGGACGATTGTGCTTGTTCCATCAGCAACCATGCCTTTAATCCATTCAATAAGTGCTGTGTTCAATGCGCCAAGAGGCCCACCAATTAAAACAGACATCAGAAGTCCAGTTAAGCCAACAGTAATGAGCGGCAAAATTAATAGTGGAACAAGTCCTGCGGCAGAGCCTTGAATTTGGATTTTCTTTTTAATCAATAAAGCTACATAGCCTGCGAAGAAACCTGCAACGACTGCTCCGATAAATCCAGCATTTGTGGAACTAGCAAGAGCCCCGCCAATAAAACCAGCCGCGAGACCAGATTTATCAGCAATTGAGTAGGCGATGAACCCTGCAAGGAGTACGTTCATTAAGCCGATACCTGTCCAGCCCACTTGTTCCATTAAATAGGCACCGTGTAATAAGCCACTTGCATCTTTATACGCACTTAAATCTGATACACCAAAGCCAAGACCGACGAGTTTAGCCAAACCAACGATGAGTGACGCTCCGATGATGACAGGAAGGATATAAGAAATCCCCGTCATTAGATGGCCTTCAATTACTTTTAATTTTGCTTTCATTCTACTTTGCTCCTTTCTATATGGCACTGCGCATGTTTATTGAGATTCAGATTTCTTTTTCTCGACAAGTGCAACCGCTTTCGTAATAATTTGTTCGGCATTTTTTAACGCACGTCCGATGTCAACACGAACGGTTGGGATGCCTTCAAAACGTTCGGCATCATTGATGTGTTGATTCGAGGCAATAATGCATAGGTCTGCCTGCTTTGCCTCTTCAGGTGAGATGCCATTGACCTGTCCCATAATCCCTTGTTGTTCAATTTTAATGTCGTGCCCAAGCTGTTTTCCCGCATTTTCCAATGCTTTTGCTGCCATCGGTGTATGTGCTAAACCTGCTGGGCATGAAGTAACGCCTACAATTCTCATTTTGTGATCCCCTCTTTCAACTGTTGTTCAATGACATTGAAATAATAATCAGCTGTTTGACCAGGTAAAATTTTGTCGACAAAGGCAGGCTCCATTAAGCTAGTTGCCACACCTGAAAGCAATTTGAGATGTGTCACATTTGCTTCATCCTCGGGTACAAGGAGTGTGAAAAGGTAGCTGCTTGGCAAATCATCGAAGCTGCCCCAGTCAATCGGTTCTGCGAGTTCTAGAAAAAGGAGAGAAGCTACTTGGACAGATTGGCTTTTTGTATGCGGAATCGCAAAACCTTGTTGAAGTCCAGTTGATACTTCCTCTTCACGTTTAAGTAAGTCTCTTAATAATCCCGCCGGATCGTTTGTAATATGAAGGTTTTCAGCTTTCTCTGAAATGTATTGTAAAATCTCATTCTTTGATTGACCGTTAACTTGTGTGAAAACATGATCTTTTTGAAACAAAGCTGATCCCTTCTCTCTTTCTTTTCTGTTAAGCGCTTACAAGTTGATTGTAATGCACTTTTTAAAGGTGTTAAATAGAATGATTTTCCGTTTGAAACGGCAAAAAGTTTATGAATGGTTTCGGCTTTGCGATGTTTGGACCGATTCATCTCAAATCGTAGCTTAATTCCAGTTTAATTATCTTCAAAATCCATACATCTTTGCTGCGTTTTGTGATATTCTTCCATAGGTATGATCAAAGAAAAGGAGGTCTTTTCATGTTGAAAAAACAAGTTAAATCACTTGTCATCGTGATGATGGCAGCGATTTTATGTCTTGCAGCTTTTACGCCTTACCAGGCTTCAGCAGCAAGTGAAGGAACTGGCATCAACAGTGCGATCAGTTTGAAAAATGGTGGAATCATTTCTGGAGAATTCACAAAGCTTGAGGAAGAATCTTGGTACAACATCACACCAACGTCAAATGAAGTCGCAAAAAATTCTCATATGCGAATCAAGATTAAAAGTAAACAAATCCTTGCAATTACTGCATATCCAAGTAAGGATAGAGCAGTGAAGGATGACACGTATATCCGATATAGAGTGGATACAGCAAGTGGAGAGGCAGAACTACATCTCCCTCACGCGTGGACGGGACCTTACTATATTAAGGTGCAATATTTAGGTGAAGAAGATGAAGAGCAAGATCAGACGACTGTAGAAAAAGCAGCTTATACAATCGGTTATCAAGGTGAAAACAAACCGCCGTCTGAACCGCTCCCTATTGAAGAAGAAGAATTTTTCATTATTATTGATCAAAAAAAACATGGGCGTTCTATCATGAAGACAATCAGAACTGTCCAAGACAAAAGATTGGATCAGACCAATGAAGGGAAGAAGCTAGCTCGGCTTTTTGACAAGACGAAACCATTTGTCGTATCAAAGCTACTTAAGAAACCTTCTGAGCAACAATCACTGTACAATCATCTACTTACATTAAAACCACTGCTTGAGGATATTGAGAAAAATGGTGCTTCAAGTGGACACATCGTCACTGCAAAAGAACAGAAGGCGATGACCGCCATTTATCGAATGATCGAAAAAACAAGCCCATCCTACTTGAAAAAACAAATTCAAGCTTTCGGAAAGAAGGTAGGCATTCATCAGTTAGAAGGAAAATCTGTAGGATACGTGCTTGAGAAACAGAAGCTTGTCCCAGAACAAAAGATCAACACGAACAAAATTATCTTTAAATTAAAAGATGGTCAGACGCTCCAATCGTCAAAAAAACAAATGAAAAGCTACGGCATTAAAGAGAAGCAAGTAAGCCAGCAATCGACAAACGAATTGTTTAAGGGCATGTACGTGTATGATGTTCCAGCTGACCAACAAACAAGTGGAAAGACGATGAAAGCAAGTAAGGCAACCATTAAAAGCACTGCGAGAAAACTATCAAACTTACCAAACGTTGAATTTGCTGAACCTGTTAAAACCTATCAGGCATATAGCACAGACATTCAGTATAAATACCAATGGCCATTGAAAAATAGTGCGCAGAATAGTGGAACGAAGGGAGCCGATGTGAAATTCGAACAAATGAATACACTCATCGGTTCTAGTAAAATGAATAAAAACCTAATCGCTGTTGTAGATACAGGCGTAGATAGTAGATTAACAGATTTAAGTGGGAAAGTGAGAACAGACTTAGGTAGAAACTTCATAGAGCGTAATAAAAATGCGATTGATGATGAGGGACACGGAACACATGTGGCTGGCATCATCGCAGCAGAAGCAGATAATCATTATTCCATGGCAGGGCTGAATCAGCATACAAGCATTATTCCAATCAAAGTGCTAGATGAAATGGGTTTTGGCGACACAGAACACATTGCTCTTGGGATTAAACATGCTGCGGATAAAGGAGCAAAGGTCATCAATTTGAGCCTTGGTGGTGAGTATAGTCGTGTTATAGAATATGCGTTAAACTATGCTGCCAATAAGAATGTCCTAATTGTGGCGGCAAGCGGAAATGATGGGATTCCTGATATGGGATACCCAGCGACATCAAAACATGTCATGTCTGTTGGAGCAAGTACTCGAATGGATACGGTTGCCGAGTTTTCAAGCTTTGGTAAGGGTCTTAGCATGTCAGCGCCTGGTTCTGATATTCCAAGCCTCATGCCTGATGGAAACGTTACTTATTTAAGCGGTACTTCAATGGCTACACCTTATGTAGCTGCTGCGGCTGGTTTGATTCTATCGAAAAACCCAACCTTGAAGCCAAATCAAGTGAAAAAAATTCTACAAGAAACGGCAAATGATATTTCGTTCAAAAGCGTAGATGGCGGAAATGTTGAATATTATGATTTAAACGATGAACCAGTTTACGACCCAAAAATCCCTGGTGTTGATTGGATGACTGGACATGGAAGACTCAATATATATGCTGCATTAAGCGCACTTGATCTCAATGTATCTGTCAGCAAAATTGAAGATCATCATCAAAAAGTCACTGGAAAAGCAAAAGCAGGCTCAGCGGTGTCTGTTTACAGTGGCAAAAAGCTTCTTGGTAAAACGACTGCTAACAAGAAAGGCAATTTCAATGTCAGCATTCCTCATCAGAAGACAAACAAAGTGCTGCATGTCAAAGTAGCAAAAGGCAAGGCAGCGACTGCCATCAAAATCGTTGTCAAAAAGGGAAAAACACCTGCAAAGCCAAAGGTTAATAAAGTCACTGTCCAAAGTAAGGCAGTCAAAGGTAAGGCAGGTGCAGGTCTAACGATCAAAGTGAAAAATAAATCAAAGAAAGTCATTAGCACTGTAAAAGTAAACAGCAAAGGTGTCTATTCAGCAAAGATTAAAAAGCAAAAAGCCAAAACGGTGTTGTATGTGACAGCTACCGATATAAGAAAAAGAGAAAGCAAGGCTGTCAAAGTCGTTGTGAAGAAATAATACAAGACTTCCCCTTTAAAAGAGGGGGAGTTTTTTGTTGGATGCAGGAAAAGTGCCAAAAGATGACGGGCGTAATGAACATCCACCTATGATTGTTAGCTAAACAGCTGGGCGGCAACCATGACAAATTCTAGGTACTCTAAAGTTGGCGTCAAATGGTATGGAGTGAAGCATGTCACTGAACGAAATAATGTAGCGTTTTAAAAAATTGTTAACGTGAAATTTTGAAAGAACCTAATGCACTAGCATCAGGTTCCCAGTCTAATTCTCATTCACCTAATCAATATACGTTTAAATCTGAAACAAATGTTGCTGATGATAGTGTGATCGGCAACTATATAATTGAGCCTCTTCATCCAGAAAGCGGAATCAATAGGCAAGCCCATTCACTAGCTCATGAGTTAGGACATTATTATGATTCTATAAAAAGGAGTAGAACTTTTCAGAAGTTCATTCATAAATGCCGTAATGCAGAAAGATTAAGACCGCTTTGCGGGTTAATTATGTTATATGATGAATGGAGTGCCTGGGAACACGCCGAAAGAATCTGTATTGAAGAAGGCATAGATATTCGTTTTTTTAAATATGCAAGGAAATTGGGCTTCTCAACTTATGTTAAAGGTTATTTGAATGATTGTATAAAGCCAATAAAAACGTTGCTTAAAACGTACATCTTTAGCGTGGCCGTTGTACTATTTTCTGTGTTATTAACGGAGAATAATATTCACCTTCCTTTTAAGTTAGATTCGATAACAAATATTGTAGCTGAAAATAAAGATAGAACAGGGATTGTGAATCTGATTTTTATAAATATCATGATGTTTCGCTTGATAGTATGGTTATTTAAACCCTTTATACAGAAAGATAAGAAAGATTATCAATATGTAGTAGAAGATGACCTCCCAAAAACAGGGAACGCGAAGCGGGAAAAGTGAGGTGAATCATGTGTTGGTAGAGGTAATAATCAATCTCTATGAAATAGGGCTACTCATTCTAGGGGTATCGGCTTTAATGTTAATTAAAGCAAACGAGGAACGAAAAAAGCGTAAAAGACGTATCTAAGCTCTAGGTGATTCTCCTGGAACAATTAAATATTTACAAAATCCCTTTCCAATTGGATAGGGATTTTTTGTGTCATTATGTTTCGATTACTATACTATAATACCTAATTATGACATAATAATAATTCGTTTACATTAAAGGGGTATGTTAGTGGGAAATGTTAAACTTTAAGATCGTTTCAAAAATTGCTGCGACTTTGCTTTTGGGCTGTATACTCTATTTTGTAAATACCGAAATATCTCAGGCAAGTGAAAACACAATTACAAAAGAAGAATTGCAGCAACAAAAAGAGAATTTTATGAAAATCGGCATTGATGAAAAAACTGCCGAAAAACTCACTCAAAAGGTAGCCAAGGGGGAAATGGTTGACGCGCAAAAAGAAAGCGAAGTAGCAAAGCGTGCCGATCAGTTAACAGTTAGTACAGATAATCTAGAGAAATATGTTGAATTTGATGACGGATCACGCATCGTGCTTTTAGTGGAAGAAGGGGAAGAAGAACCTCCTCCATTCCAAGCGTTTGATTATGCTACTGGAACTGTCACAAAATTATCCTGTACCTCTGGGTCGGGGTACAGAAACTGCCGAGTAAAAGCAAGATATCATGATGGTATTTGGGATGTACGATTTGAGGCAACAGTAAGTACCGTTTCTAAAGGATATGACAGTATCTCAAAAATCAACAAACAGGCTGTAGATGCGGTCTTGTATAATGTTTCCGAGAAGAAATTCAAAATAACTCGGAAAACCGAAACGAAGAGTCATGCCGCAAGAGCTGATTTTACTAACCAATTTACACATAAGACGGGATTGTACTCGGTGTCTCGAACTCTAACACTGTACGCACAGAATGATAAGATGTTTGCAAGGTTAAATTACTACTAAACTAAAAAACCCGTAAGCTGACCATATGGTTGTCTTACGTGTTTTTCCAAGCTATTTTTTATTGTTCAATTGCTCTTTTAACAGTTCTATGATGGTGTTGTTTTGCTGCTCGATGTTTTTCAAGCTCTTCTCGATGGTGAAAGTTGAAATAAAGATCACAATGAAAATCGCAATGCCCACAAAAAACAAATAAAACCCCTCCTAAAGTGCAATTTGTCTGTATTTTAACGGATTGAATATTTATGTATCTTTTCAATATCGTACCATTGATTGAATTTCCTTACTACACCTTGTTTTGGGTTGAAGTGAAAGTTCTAATATCCTTAGATTAAAATGAATAGGAGTGTGTATGTAATGGACGAAAAAAATACGATTACAGCCTTTCATTGTAAGAAGCAAAATGGTGAATTAAAGGTAAGACCTAAACCTTTTAAGTGGCATATACCAAAGAGGTTAAGGGGGCTTATTAAACAAGGTGATATTGTACTGGTGGAATCCCTAGGCAGAAAAAAGCCGGTTCTGGTCATTGATGTTTCAAGAGAAGAGCTAGAGGAAACAGGCTGCTTTTATAAGAGGGTTATTAAGATTCTGGATCAAGTAGATAAAACCAGTAAAGACCGCGAAAAAGTAAAGTAGCACTTTCGCAGGTGGATTTTCCTCTGCTTTAGGGTTCTTCATATTTGGCGGTAAGCCGCATTACTTATTTTTACATAATTTGTTTAAAAAGGTCATGTGATCTGCGATAATGAAAATAAAGGGAAAAATGATAGGGGGAGGTTTGTTTGCCGGAGAAAGTAGCAAGCCCATTTGTTGCTAAGATGATCGGTGATTGGTACGGACTTATAAAAAAACAAGATATCCTAAAAGCTGAAAAAAAAAGAAACGAGATAGTACAAGCTTTTGAAAATATGGAAGAAGACCAAAATGTCTTATTATACTTTAACTTGATTGATTCCAGATACAAAATGATGGTGCAGGAGTTTGAGGGGTCAAAAGCTTTATTGAAGCAAATAGACATTGAAGAGAAGCAGAAAACGGATGACATGATTCAGTATTATTATTTCTTCTTCAATGGCATGTATGAGTTCTATAAGAAGAGATTTTCAGATGCTATCAACTATTACCATATTGCAGAGACTCGTCTGAGAAACGTTCCTGACGAGTTAGAACGCGCTGAATTCAATTATCAGCTTTCAATTGCTTACTACGAAATCGCACAAAGTCACTTCTCCATTAACCATGCAAAAAAAGCCTTAGAAAGCTTTAAATCAGCAGATTTACAAGAGAGTCGGGTAGCGACTACTCTAATGGTGATCGCTTCAAACAAAATGGATTTAAACCAATTTGTCCAAGCTGAATCCACTTATAAGGATGCTATCAATTTAGCAGCAGATTCTAACCTTGATTTGCCACAAGCACTAGGATATCTCAACCTAGGTATATGCTATGAACGCCAAGGAAAGCTTCGGCAAGCAATGGACTCTTTCCAAAATGTCTTGTCTATTGAACTAAAAAAGCCACACAAAACTTTGCATATGAGAACAAAGTACATGTTAGCACGTGTCCTCTTCCAGTTAGATAAAACAGCTGAAGGGTTGGATGTGTACAACGAGTCTCTAATGTTAGCGAATGAACTATCTGACAATGCGTATATTGCTAAGTTAAACATCATACATTCAATATATGTATCTGATGATGAAACCAAGCTTGATGAGGCTTTGAATGTACTGAAAACTCAAAAACTTTGGACGGATGCCACAGAATTGTCAATCATGGCAGCAAGATTTTATAAAAAGCAGGATAATCACAAACTGGCATCAAAATATTTTGATGAAGGTTTGGAATCTCAAACCAAAAAATTGACATGGATGGAGGAAACTGAATGAAGCACCTGAAAGTTATGATAATAAGCCTTACCTTATTAATGGGTATCACAACCACAGTACATATAAATTCCTCAAATGATTTTCAAACCGCAGAAAACGGATACTTTGGGTAGAAGATAGCAAACATGCCTTGGAATACAATTATCGGTGCTGGTATTTTTGTTGTGATACCTGTAGTCATCATCACAGCTATAGTGTACTTTATTAAACGCAAAAAAGAATGCCCAAAGCATCCAGGTAAATGGTTGAAAAATGAATAAAGAAAAAGCCCTGTCCGTAGGGCTTCAGGCTGTCGAGAAAATCTCGACAGCCTGAGAACCTGATGCACTAGCATCAGGTTCCGTTAATCATTATGGTCCTAAAACAGATAACCTACATACATAAAAATAAAAAAACTAAAAGTGATGAACAAATTTAGAAAAGTAAGGAGATAGTTTTTGCCTAGGATACTTAGAGCGATTCCTAAAGGCCCGATTGCATAATTCAGCAACCATAAGGGACTGCCATAACTAAAAAGTAAGTTAGGCGCCCATAATAATAATCCAATCGTAAAACAACAAAATGAGGCTATATTTAGCTTTTTTTGATTCATCTACAAATATCCTTTCATATCGTCTAATTCAAATTTTCTTCTCTCTTTTTTCTGATATAGACAGTGAGATAATAGGCGACATAGCATAAAATAATGAATGGAATTCCACAAACGAGTGCTATTTGTTGATTTGGATCAAAGGCAATTCCGATGACGGAAGCCAAGCATAGAAGAAATGCCGCAATAGGGACAATTGGATATAATGGCGTTCGGAATTTTAGGTCGCTCAGTTGTCCGCCATTTTGTAAAAATGATCGCCTAAACATGAACTGGGAGGCGGCGATTCCCATCCAAACGATAACAACAGCTAGTCCTGAAATAGAAACGAGGACAAGGTAGACCGTTTCTGGTGCAACGACACTTGAGAGTAATGATAAGAAACCTCCAACCATACTTAAAATTAAAGCGTTCAGCGGAATCCCTTTTGGCGTCAGCTTGGCAAGCTGTTTAGGTAATGTGCGTTCCTCTGAAAGAGACCATAGCATACGTGATGACGCGTATAGCCCTGAATTGGCCGCAGATAAAATTGCTGTCAAGATGACGAAGTTCATGAAATCGGCCGCATATGGAATCCCGATCCGATCAAACACAACGACAAAAGGACTTTTGATGACTCCAGCATCTTCAACCGGAATTAAACCAGCTAGCACGATAATGGTTCCAACAAAGAATAAGACAAGGCGCAAAACGGTGGTCCGAATGGCACGAGGTATTGTTTCATCTGGATTTACGCTTTCACCAGCCGCAATCCCGATTAATTCTGTTCCTGAAAAAGCAAAATTGACAGCAAGCATTGTCATTAAAATTGGCAGAAATCCATTTGGGAAAAGTCCACCTTCTCCAGTAAAGTTTGAAAAGAACGGAGCGGCTTCATTGCCTTTTAGCGGAATGAGACCAAACATGGCGGCACCGCCGAGAATAATAAATAGAATAATGGCCATGACTTTAATGCTAGAGAACCAAAATTCTGATTCTGCAAAAAACTTGACTGTAAAAGCATTTAATAAAAAAATAAGAATCGCAAAAACAGCACTCCACACCCAAACAGAAGTGTGAGGAAACCAGCGTTGCATCAAGAGACCTGCCGCTGTGAATTCAGACCCTAAGGCAACGGTCCATGTTAGCCAATATAGCCATGCAACGGTGTAGCCCGTACCTGGGCCGATATACTTTGTTGCATATGTGTGGAAGGCACCTGTGACTGGCATTGCGACAGATAGCTCGCCGAGGCACAGCATCACCAAATACACAATGAATGCGCCAACGAGATAGGCAAGAATGGTTCCTGCTGGCCCTGCCTGGCTAATTGTATAGCCTGAGCTTAAAAATAAGCCAGTCCCAATTACACCTCCAAGAGAAAGCATAAACAGGTGGCGGCTCGTCATTTTTCGTTGATAATGTTGAGACTGATCTTTTTGTTGCTCCATGTCTTCCCGCCTTTTTCGTCTTGATGTGATGTAGGCTCTTGATTATGTTGTTTGTCTAGCCCATTGAACAATTCCCTTAATATCTTCAGGATTTGTCCGGCAGCACCCGCCGATGATGGTCGCACCATCCTGATACCACGTATGTGCACAGCTACCAAAGGTTTTGCCTGATGGATCTCCATTCCAAACCTTTTGCTCTGGGTCATACGTTTCTCCAGAGTTTGGATAGATGACAAGTGGCTTGTCTGTTCCTTTTTTCATTTCTGTGATTAATGATGAAATGAATTGTGGTGGTGTACAATTGACGCCAACGGCCGCAATCTGGTCATAGGGCTGGAGTACTTTTACGCAATCTTTGATGAGGTCACCTTCACTAATATGTGCTTCGTCTTTTGCGCTAAATGTCAGCCAAACATAAATACCTTGAAACTCATTTTGAAGTAAACGAGCGAGTGCCTTTGCTTCAATAAGGCTAGGAATTGTCTCACAAGCAAGTATATCAGTACCTGCCTCGACAAGCGCTTCAATACGTGGTCTGTGAAAGTCCATGAGTTCTTCTTCTGTCAGTCCGTAGTTCCCTCTGTATTCAGAACCGTCAGACAAATAAGCGCCGTATGGACCAACAGATGCGGCAACAAATGGTTTTGAACGCCCCACGCGATTCGTCTTATCATTCCAGAAAAGATCTCGCGCCTCTTTTGCCAATTCAACGGATCGTTTCATCAGTTCGATGGCTTCTCTCTCTGTGAAGCCTTTTTTGGCGAAACCGTCGATGGTTGTTTGATAGCTTGCGGTTGTCGCACAGTCGGCACCTGCCTTGAAGTAGTCGAGATGGACCTGTTTGATGATTTCTGGCTGTTCCACGAGTATTTTTGCAGACCAGAGACTATCATTTAAATCACAGCCTTGTCGTTCAAGCTCAGTGGCAAGTGCGCCGTCGAGTATAAGAGGAGACTGTACGTTTAGTCGTCTTTGAATTGGATTCATATGAATGCAGCATCCTTTTCAGATTATTTAAACTATATGCGGAAGTAGTTTAAATGACTAAAGGGTTTTTGTCAAGGAGAGGAAAATGCGATAAACCCTTAAATATCAACGGATGGAACGCATAAAAATGCAGCGGAAATAATAGAAAACCAAGTCATTGACAGCCTGAAAAAAGAGATATATATTATGGAAAGTAAATATCGGAATGCTTAGAGGGTCAAAAGACGCAGTCGCAGTCTTTTGATTTTTATTTTTTTGCGAATCGACAGTCTTCTTTCGTGTAGAAAGAGGGTTTTTTATATGCCGAAAAAGGAGGAAGGTTAGAATGAAAAAACAAGTGAAAGATATTGCCATTATTCTCATTGGTTCATTTTTATTTGCGGCAGCCGTTAATATGTTTGTCATTCCACTTGAGTTTGGAGAAGGTGGAGTAACGGGTTTATCCATTATTCTCTATTATTTATTTGAGATTTCCCCGTGGCTGACAAGCCTTGTGTTTAACACCATATTGCTACTCGTTGGTTATAAATATTTAGACAAAAAAACAACGGTTTATACGGTCATTGCTGTAGCAAGCAATTCGCTATTTTTACATTTGACGACGAACTGGGTCGTAAACGTACACGAAATGATTATTGGCGCTATATTTGCAGGGATCATTATTGGGGTCGGGATTGGTCTTGTCCTGCGTGCTGGTGGTACGACAGCCGGTTCAGCGATATTAGGAAGAATTGCAAATAAGTACCTTGACTGGAACGTGAGCTATGCGATTTTATTTTTTGATCTCATTGTGGTGTTTGCTTCTTACTTTATCATTGGTGCGGAAAAACTAATGTTTACCATTGTGATGCTTTACGTAGCAACGAAAGTGATGGACTTTGTCATTGAAGGCATCAATACGAAAAAAGCCGTCACCATCATTTCTACATGCAAGGATGATATTGCAGAAGAAATCAATCATACCCTTGACCGAGGGGTGACCATTTTAAATGGAAGAGGCCATTATTCAAAGGAATCGAAAGAAATCCTCTATGCCGTCATTCAAAAGCAAGAGCTGATGCGATTAAAGAAAATCATTAAGAAGATTGACCGAGATGCTTTTGTCGTTGTTCATGATGTGCGTGATGTGTTTGGTGAAGGATTCGTGAATATATAAGAGAGACTGGTTCATTGACTATCGTTTTTGGACAAGCTAATGAAAAGAAGGTAGGAGGCGAGGCGGTTTTGCATATTGTCCATGTGTTTTTTGACATAAATGAAGAAGATGTGGAGGCATTCAAGAAGGCATGTGAAAAGAATGCGACAGCCAGTCAACAAGAAGAGGGTGTCTTTCGGTTCGATGTACTGCAACAAACGGACAATCCTACATTGTTTTTATTGACTGAATTCTATTACTCACGAGAAGATCAGCTTCAGCATAGAGAAACTGAGCATTTCAAGGTATGGAAAGCTGAAATTGGAGACTATCTCAGACAGCCGTATACGTTTCAAACATATGATTATGCATAAATAAACAAAGACCCGATTTACGTGAGATTCGGGTCTAATTTCATTCCTTATGATGTTTTCTTAAAGCGCGCAATGAGCAGTATATAGCAAAGTAGGGCACCTACATCACAAATCATAATGACAAGTCCCATCGGGAAGGCAGTTTGACTGCCTGCTAAGCCGACAAGCGGTGTAACACAAGCACCGAGCAACATTTGGGCTACACCAATTAATGCGGCGGCACTTCCTGCATTTGCTCCGTGGTGTTGCATCGCGAGAGAAGGTGCGGATGTACCAACGATTCCAACACTTGAGACGACAAAAAATAATGGGATGAGGATACCAAAAAGACCGGCATTCATTGCGATCATGACAAAGAGTGTTATCCCGCCTGTTGCGGCAATCAGTAATCCGATTTGCAGGACTTTTTCTTCACCAATTCTTGCTGCAACCCGAGCAAATACTTGCCCAGCAGTGATAATTCCAAGACTATTTATAGCAAACGCCGCACTAAATCCTTGTGGTGAAAGGTTGAAAATTTCCTGTAGGACAAAGGGTGAACCAGAAATATAGGCAAACATTGCGGCAAACACAAGACCTTGAGATAAAGCATACCCGACAAATAAACGATCATTTGCGAGTAGCTTCATGGACGAAAGGATTTGTTTAAAACCGCCTGTCTGTCTTCGTTCAACAGGTAAGCTTTCCTCCAAGCTAAACAGGGCACGTGCAAGCATCAATGCTCCAAGAATGCTCAGTAAAATAAAGACTCCTTGCCATGTGGTAAAACGTAGAATCTGACCGCCAACAATAGGGGCTGCTGCTGGCGCAACGCCATTCACTAGCATGAGCAGTGCGAAAAACTTGGTCATTTCCGATCCTTCATAGTGATCACGAACAATGGCACGGGCGATGACAATCCCGGCTGAACCAGCAAGTCCCTGAACAAGCCTTAACGCAATAAACGCCCATATGGATGTGACGGTTGTACACAAAATAGATGCAACGATAAAGATCATAAGACCGACCATTAGCGGTTTTCGTCTGCCGATGGTATCGCTGATTGGTCCGGCAATGAGCTGTCCGAGTGCTAAGCCGATAAGACATGCCATCAAGCTGAGCTGTGATAGTGTCGTGTTCGCATGGAAGTCTCGGGCAATACTAGGTAAAGCAGGGAGATACATATCCATGGCAAGAGGTGCTAATGCCGTTAATGATCCTAGCAGGGCTGCAAGAAGAAAACGACCCTGTCTGGTTTCTTGTGAATGAGATAATGAGTTCATATGATGACAACGCTCCTGTTTGTTTTATATACGGAAAATGATCCTCACATCAGCATAATGAATAATGGTTTTGTTTTCAATAAGAAAAGAAGAAAATTCACCATAAGCAAAATGATTGATCTTTATCAGCCGACTCTTTACATTGGATAAGTAGTGTTGAAAAAGAAATTCGTCTAAAAGGAATAAAGATTCAATATCATCATCGGATATAGTATATGGGAGGCGTTGAAATGACGCAAAATCATGGTATCACCATTCGTGAAGCAAAACCTGAAGATGGAGAGGCAATTCGGCAAGTTCTAGTGAAATCATATGCACAGTATGAACCGCAATTTACAGAAGAAGGCTGGCGTGATTACTCTGCTAAGGTGGCAGAAGCAGCAGAAAATCCTCATGTAGAGCTCATGCTTGTTGCAGAATGGGAAGGTCACATTGTCGGTGCACTGCAAATGTTCCGTTCATCTGAAAAGGCATATGACAAGCCTGAGATGGGGATCACCTCTCCTATTGTTCGTTTTCTAGGTGTCGATCCAGAAGTGAGAGGAAGAGGGATTGCGGAGACATTACTACGTAGAAGTTTAGATATGACGAAAGAGTGGGGCGAGGACGTCATGTATCTCCATACATCTGATAAAATGCAGGCAGCCATTCGATTATATGAAAAATTGGGCTTTGAGCGTGCTTACGACAAAGAGTTTGTGAACAATGGTACGCATGTAAAAAGCTATCGCTTTGTCATAAAAAAGGAACAGTCCACATGATAAGCTAGGGTGTAAGACATAAAGAAGGAAGGACGATCTCATGTCGTCCTTCCTTTTTCTCATTCAACGAGGAAGATTTCCTCGTTATCGAACCTTGATGCGATTCAATCGTTTTTGTAAAGTGGTTTTTGTTTTTGAAGCCTTTAATTGATTGACTGCGCTTTGAGCAGTTACCTTTGTTTTCTTCGTTTTTTTGGTTTCTGCTGTCTTTACTTTTTGTTTTGCGGAAGCGACCTTTTTTTGATAAGCGACATGTTTTTTCACTTGATCAAGTCGTTTTTGTAGCTTCTGCTTCTCAGTTCCAGTGTCCAGCTTGTTAATGGCTGTTTGGGCACTTTTGATGGTTGCTTGTGTTTTTTTCGTTTCAGCCGTTTTGACTTTAGCACGTGCCGAGCTGATATGGATGTTTTTTTGGACAGCAATCACTCTTTTATTTAACGCTGTTTTACTTTTGCTAGCTACAAGTATGCTAATCTTTTTCTTCGCTTGATCTACATCTACTTGTTTCTTCGATTTCTCTGCTTTTTTTACATAAGTGTCAGCCGTTTTTGTAAATGTTGACTGCGAGACATAGCGAACAAGACCGTAACCAAATTGCTTGTCCTTTCCTTTTGTGCCGAGATCTAATGCGTAGCTACGAAGCAATGTCCGAAGCTGAACATTTGTCTTGTTTGGGTGAAGTTGTTTCAGCAGAGCAAGCATTCCGGTTACATGCGGTGTTGCTTGTGATGTCCCTGTTGCATACCAATATTCATTATTGACATATGTGCTTATGATCTGGTCACCAGGAGCGGTAAAATCAATGGAGCTCCCTGTATTGGCGAAAGAGGCAAGTTTGTCCTTGGCGTCTGTAGCTGATACACCGATGACACTGCTATAAGCCGCAGGATAAATCACAGGTGTTTTATTTCCTTCATTTCCGCTGGCTGCAACGATGAGTAGCCCCTTTTTATAGGCTTCATCAACAGCAGCGCGTAAAATTGGAATGTTTTCCTCAAAGCCTAGGCTTATATTGATGATGTCCATCTTATTGGTGATCGACCAGTCGATTCCGCGAAGAAGGTCAACTAAATCACCCTTGCCTTTTTTATTCAACACTTTGACAGCATAAAGTTTTACATCGGATGCCACCCCAATTGTGCCATAATCATTATTTAATGCACCGATGATGCCTGCTACATGTGTCCCATGTCCAACATCATCAGAATAAGAGGATGTGTAGCTGACAAATGATTTCCCTCCAGTAATTTTGAGGTCCTCGTGGGGGTAGATACCTGTATCTAAAACAGCGACTTTTACATTTTTACCAGTAACGCCGTCCTTCATTGCTTGCTTGATGTTTAGCTTCTTTAAGTTATAGGACTGTTGAAATAGGTTGTCCTGTGCTGTGTTGGTCGATTTTTTTGTAGCAGAAGATGACAGTTGTACTTTCGTATTTTCGGCTATATAAGCGATATTTGGATCTTTTTTGAGTGAAGAAACTGTCTTCTCGTCTGCTGTCACAGCAACAGCAGGAACGTGCTTGTATTGTGCCTGTACTTTATCGCTAGCATGAATCGCCTTCTGTTTTCCTTTTTGATTCTTATAAACGATAATGACATCGGTTTCTTTTGTCGATGAAGCAGCCCAGGCATGGTGAGGCGAAGTTGTTGTCAAAAACATAAGAAAGGCGATGATGAAAAACGCCCGCTTTTTAAGGGCATGCATTCCGTGCATACGTGTGATACCTCCGTCTTTTTTCTTTATTATATCGGAGAATTTGGGTTTGTTGTTAAAAGATTCATAGAAGAAACCGAACTTTTTTATCGTGATGAATTCGTTGAATTCCATGCAAATGTAGTAGACAATAGTAGATATTGATAATAGAAAGAGGGACATGCCTGATGGATATAAAAGAATATATGACATATGATGCAACGGGTCTGGCAGAGCTTGTTCGAAATCAACAAGTGACACCACAAGAGTTGTTAGATACAGCCTTTTCAAGACTAGAGCAAGTGAATCCTGTACTGAATGCAGTTGTCCGGACAAGACAGGAGAAGGTCAAGGAAGAGATGCAGCACCTTACCTCACATCAGCCGTTTGCGGGTGTACCGTTTGTGCTAAAGGATATTTCACAGGGGTTAAAGGGTGAACCGCTAACAGCAGGTGCTCAGTTGCTAAAAGATTTGAAGGCGAAAACGGATTCTCATCTGGTCCAGCGATTGAAACACGCGGGACTTCTGATGATTGGACATACGAATACACCTGAATTTGGGCTGAAAAATATTACGGAGCCAGTGCTATATGGGCCAACAAGGAATCCATGGAATTTAGAACATTCACCGGGAGGCTCTAGCGGAGGAACTGCGTCAGCTATTGCTGCTGGCATTGTTCCAGCAGGGGGAGCAAGTGACGGCGGGGGATCCATACGCATTCCAGCTTCATTTTCCGGTTTATTCGGTTTAAAGCCGACGAGAGGAAGAACCCCAGTAGGACCTGGGATTGGAAGACAGTGGCAAGGTGCGTCAATTGATTTTGCCCTCACAAGAACAGTTCGAGACAGTGCCGCACTCCTTGATTTGCTCCAAGTGATTCAACCGGAAGCAGCATTTCAAACACCATTATACGCAGGAAGCTATGCTGAAGACCTTGTGAAGCGTACGTCACGCATGCGGATTGCCTATTGTGTGGACTCCCCAGTAGGAACGAAGGTGAGTAAGGAGGCAAAAGAAGCAGTTCTTCAAACAGTGAAGTGGCTGAGTGAACAAGGACATGAGATAAAAGAAGCGAAGCCATCAATCGATGGTGTTCATTTAATGGAGCAATATTACGTGATGAACAGTGGGGAAATGTCAGCATTGTTCACTTCATTAGAACGGTCACTTGGAAGACCTGTTAAAGTGGAAGAAACAGAAATAGTAGCATGGGTTCTCGCAGAGGCAGGGAAAAATGTCACAGTTGCCGCCTATACAGAAAGCCTTGATGCATGGGATGCAGCTGCCGCACAAATGGCATCTTTCCACCATACGTACGATTTATATGTGACACCAACGACTGCTTTTTCAGCCCCACGTATTGGAGAACTCACTCATACAGAGGAAGAAACGGAAAGCCTATTGAAGGTGTCTGAACTAGATATGCCTAAACAACAAGAGATGATTTACGAGATGTTTCTCAAAAGCCTTACCTATACACCATTTACGCAATTAGCGAATCTAACGGGACAGCCGTCTATGAGTGTTCCTGTTCATGTCACAAAAGAAGGTTTACCTTTAGGTGTTCAGTTTACTGCTCCAAAGGGGAAAGAGGATTGGTTACTGAGACTCGCGGCAGAAATTGAGCAATCTCCTATTTGGCAAGGTGTAGACAAACGGTTGCCAGAGTAATTATGAATAGAAACGGAGCTATCAATGAAAAACGGGACCATTTTTTTAACACAAGGAAGTAAGCAGGAAATCATACAAACCATTCAGGAATTATTTCAAGGGGAAACACTGCATATGGATGAAAACCGAGTCTCCATTCAACGAGGCAGGTTTTTATCTAAAGTCGTTTATACGTTAAATATTTTATCAGAAGAAGATCAGTATCAAGCATTATGTGAACTTAAGATGGGGCAACGAGGCTATATTGATCAAGTAATAGAGGCGCCCTTAGTGAAAAAACAATTGATCCGAAAGAATGCGAACACTCGCACAGCAATTGCACTTGTTTCAAAGCGAAGCATGCCAGATGATGTCATTCAGCTTCTATTAAAGCTAGCAAAACAGTACTCTGGTTTTTTATTTGTGGACGGAGTCGACTACATAGATGGAGACGGACAGTCGCTTTTAGAAATCAATGAACTTCGGCGCTTAGACCCTCTTCATATGAAAGGTGTACGATTCCAAACTATTGATCAATTGGTGACACACGAATTGCCAATTGGCCAGTTACCCTTATATGAAGAGCGGGATTCATTTAAAAGTAGAGAAGACATTTGCCGTCGCATGATTGCGTTATTTATATATAGCGTAAAGGGTGATGGTCATCAGCAAGGTGTCCCATCCTCTGAAGTAAACGAGGTCGTCACTAAGCTAATGGATCGATTTGAGGCGAAGTCGTTTTTTTCTCCGCAGGAGTGGGCATTTATGAGTGAAGCAGAGCCAGAGGAAGTGGCTGCCCGAACGGCTGTATGGAGCTATGAAGCGTTATATGCGTTAATGGGAGCAACAGGTATGATCGAAACGAGAACGATGCCTGATCATATGTGTGATGTTGATGCTATCAATGAGCTATTTTTCAAACTGAAAAATAAAGAAGAATTACTGGAGAAGATAGCGCTTCAAGCAGATGTCAGAGAACGGGTTGATTTGGTCTATATGCTACACTGGATTTCGGTTGAACAACGAATCAATGGCGGCCGAATGACCGTCCCTGTTCCAATTATAGAAGATGTTGTCAAGGAATGGCATAAAGCCTTAAATTGGGTGTATGACGAAGAATACGACAACTGGGATGAAGTCGAAACACATACATGAAGATTGATCCGCTGATGCATGCTCATCAGCGGATATTGAGTTAGGGGGATGTGTCCATGACAACAAAGAAGAAGATTGTTAAAACAGCAGCGCTTCTTTTTCGAAAACAAGGCTATCATGCGACTGGTTTGAATCAAATTATCAAGGAAAGTGGCGCGCCGAAGGGTTCACTTTATCATTACTTTCCAAACGGTAAAGAAGAGCTGGCCATATCAGCTGTCCAATTTGTAAGCAAAAAGATCATTGCAGATATAGAGAAAAGTCTTGCCTTTTCAGATGATCCACTGAAAGCTCTTCAGCACTTTGTTAGCACATTCATGACAAGCTTTACGAATGAGGAAGAAAGATGTGGTATACCGATTGTGCTAATTGCGGCGGAATCAGAAGTCACACATACAAAGCTACATCTTGCTTGTAAAATTGAGATGTTTCGTTGGCAGCAAATGGTGAAAGAAAAATTAATGACAAGCCATTATGAGGAGGAAGAAGCTGAAGAACTGGCATCATTCATTCATTCGATGATACTCGGCAGTATTTCAATGACGATTGTGCTAAAAAATACGAAGCCCTTACACGATGTGAAAAAACATCTTCATCGTTTATTTTAAAAGTGAATGAAATTACTAGTTGTAAGGGCTATCTATTATAGTGATTGGTCTATATAATAAGGATAGTCAAATAGTCATAAGGAGTGATGGGATGTCGGTGCAAATAGAGCGGACGGAGCCATTTGGGAACCACTCGTTTATTGCCGCCTCTGGTGCAGGAACGTATTATGTTGTAGGGAATCAGCTTGTCCATGTTCTTGCGGAAGCAAGCCAAACCAATCAATTGTTTGAACTTGTGTTGGTCACAGGAGGAAAAGGGGCTTATTTCCCTCTTCATCGCCATGACCATCTGTACGAAACGATTTTTGTCCTAGAGGGAAAACTAGAAGTGATCCTAGATGGTAAAAAGTATATGGTGACAGCCTATGATTATATTCATATCCCACCAAAAACGATTCATGGTTACCGGATGCACAGTCATAAAACAAGATTTATATCTTTTGCAGTGGGCGGAACGATAACAGATATTTATAGCCAAATCGGCAAAGTCGTTTCTTTAGATGAATGGTCTAAAATGGACAATGCATTTGAATTGGACTTGTTTCAGCAAGCTGAAGTTCAGAGTGATATATTGCTTGTCCATGGATTGAGAGAGTTATCCAGTACAACGAGACCGTCTCCTGTATTTGAAAGTCAATTACCTGTAAACGTTCAGTCGTATGTGCTTGAGGCAGGGGAAGGTAAGCGCTTTCTTGTTGATGGACAGCTTCATGAATTAATTGCAACAGAGGAAACAACAGACAGCAACTTCTGTATGTGTGTGACAGAAGGGGGAAGAGGTAGCGCATTTTTCTCTCATTATCATAAGATTCACACAGAAGCGTTTTATTGTCTGGAAGGGCAGATGATCCTTCATCTAAATGGTGAGGAGATTTGCCTTATGCCGGGGGATTTTGTGTATATTCCGCCAAACACAGTGCATTCTTACCGCTTGGAAGCTCATTCAAATAAGTTCCTTGCTTTCTTATTACCCGGAGGAATTGGCAAAGTATTTGAGCAGTTTGGAGAATCCGGCGGGCCTCATATTTGTCCTTATATAACTAAAGCTGACCAGCGCATTCCAACTGTTGAGACATATGCTGATTACGATATGTATATTGTATGTCAAGACTGATTGTGTAACGGGTTACACAGTCTTTTTAATATAGGAAGTAATAAAGGCTTAGGGAGTCACTCCTAAGCCTTTATTGTGCGTTCATTCATCATTTTTTCAACTAATTCAAAGAAAGTTCTTTTATCTTCTTCTGATAAATGCCCAAATAGTTGATTTACGAGTAGTTGTCGATTTTCGATCATTTGTTTTGCAATTTGTTCGCCTGATTCAGACAACGTAATCCATACTGTACGACGATCACTGTTGTTTCTAGAACGTATAATGAGTCCTTCATCTTCCAGATGATTGAGAGCGGTGGTTGTAGCAGAGGGAGATAATGAGACTTCTTGTAAAATATTTTTGACTGTACATGATTGATGGCGATAGATGATGCGTAAAATGAAGCCTTTCACATTCGTCACGTTCTTTGGAATGTTTTCTTCATCTATCTTTTTTGTCGCCTTTAAGTACTTCGTCAGTGCGTGATCCAGCAAACTTGCCTCTAGCCCGAAATGATGCATTCTCCATACCTCTTTTCCTATTGCACATTGATTTTTCCGTCATAACTAGGTCTATCTTATCATAACAGCACCAGGAAATTAAACTTAAATGGAATTCGATTATTAAATTTCCTATATTATCAATTAATTAATAGAATAATTCTAAAATGAAACAGTTTTACTTTCTTCTTTTTTTATTTTAGAATGGTGTTGAAATAAAATCTGACGACCAGTTTGACATATGAGAAATGCCAAACGAAAAAAAGAGTTTGGAGATGAAAACATTGAATACTTTACAGACATTACTAAACGACAGAATGGAACGGTCACCTGAGCTTGAGGCAGTTTCTGGCGGAGGTGTGTCTTATACGTTTGAGGAATATGCATATCGCATCAGCCAACTGGCAAATTATTTAAACAGAAAAGGAATTAAAAAAGGTGATAGAGTCTGTTTTATCTGTCAAAATCACCATCACTTTTCAACCATCATGCTAGCTGCAATAAAAGCGGGTGCTGTTGCAGTTCCTTTAAGCTTTCAATTAACTTCCTATGAACTGGAAGGGATTTTGAAAAAAGCGACCCCAAAAGCCATTTTCTTTGATCGAGAATTCGAAGATGTCATTTCTGCTGTGAACGTATCACTTAAAAACTGTTTGATAATTGAAGCGGGTGTGAACAAAAAGACCACCGAGCTGTTTGAAGACATCCTTGCTTCAAGTGATGACACCTATCTAGCAGAGGACGTATCAGAGGATGACTTAGCCATGATTTTATTTACTTCTGGGACAACAGGTAATCCGAAGGGCTGTATGGTCGGTCATGGACGAATTTATCAGTTTTTAACCAGACATGATAATGATAAAGGGTTTGACCTGAGAGGAAAACGCTATTTAGCGAGCCATCCACTTTATCATATGAGCTCTATTAATCATTTAATTGCAGGAGCAATTGAAGGCTATACGATTGTTTTTCTACCTGATGCAACACCTAAGCGTATTTTAGAAACCATTGAAAAAGAACGTATTACCTTTATGATGGCGTTCCCATCCGCCTATACATATATGTTAGAGGAATTGAAGCGAGGCTGTTATGATCTATCCTCCTTTGAGTTTGGCATATCTGGTGGAACGAAGGTTCCGGTGCGATTGATAAAGGAGTATAAAGATGGAGGGATTGTACTTATGCATGGCTACGGCAGTACGGAGGCATGGATAGTTAGTGCGTGGCATCCCGCAATGGGGGCAGACAAAATGGGGTCTGCTGGTAAGGTCGATCCTGATGTTGAAGTGATGATTGTCGATCCAGATACGCAAGAGACACTGCCTGTAGGGGAAATAGGAGAAATTGTGATGAGAAGTCCCTTTTATTTCCTTGGCTACTACCAGCAACCAGATGCGACGGCAAAGGTCCTCAAGGATGGCTGGTTCCATATGGGAGACGCAGGTTTATTAGATGATGAAGGTTTTCTTTACATTACAGGGAGGTATAAGGATGTTATCGTATATGGCGGAGATAATATTTATCCGGATCAAGTGGAAGAGGTCATTGACCAAGTCCCTGGCGTAATTGAATCAGCAGTCATCGGTGTACCTGATGACTTATATGGTGAGGTACCGAGCGCCTACATTGTGAAGGATCCAAATATCGAATTAACAGAGCAGGATGTGATGCGATACTGTCAGGAGCGATTGGCGGATTATAAAGTGCCGTCTATCCATTTTACTAAACACCTGCCGAAGAACAAACTTGGTAAAATTATGAAGAGAGATTTACGTGAATTGGTCATGAATGTATAGTCCCTATTCTGATATAATGAAATTTGAGTGATTTTGGTTTTCTGATGTTTTGGAGGGATAGGGTTTGCGGAATATACTTCGGAAAAAACACATTCATGATTTATTGGAACAGAGTAAACAACAGAAAGTAAAGAAAACATTGGGCGGTCTCGATTTAACACTCCTTGGTATCGGAGCTGTCATTGGGACGGGTGTTATGGTATTAACGGGAATTACAGCGGCAAATGATGCAGGGCCTGCTGTGATGATTTCCTTTGCTATTGCCGCCATTGTTTGTAGCTTAGCCGCCCTTTGCTATGCAGAAATGGCTTCAACACTACCTGTTTACGGAAGTGCGTACATTTATTCATACACTACGATGGGTGAGATCGTAGGTCACTTAATGGGCTGGACGCTTCTTTCGGTTTATATGCTGACTGCATCTGCTGTAGCGAGTGGCTGGTCCAGCTATTTTAATAGTTTGCTGGAGGGCTTTGGCCTGTCTATTCCAGACCAATTCCTAGCTGGTCCTGAGCAGGGTGGTATCATGAATTTGCCAGCAATTTTGATTGCCTTGTTGATCACATGGATTTTATCAAAAGGTACAAAGGAAAGTAAGAATTTTAACAACATTATGGTGTTCGTGAAGCTTGCAATTATTCTTCTTTTTATTGTGGTTGGTGGTTTTTATGTACAGCCTGAAAATTGGCAGCCATTTATGCCATATGGTACGCAAGGTGTTATTGCTGGGGCAGCAGCTGTATTTTTCGCTTTTTTAGGATTTGATGCCATTTCTGCATCTGCTGAAGAGGTCAAAAATCCGCAGCGCAATTTGCCAATTGGGATTATTGGATCATTGTTAATTTGTACCATTATTTATATTGTGGTCTGCCTTGTGATGACGGGGATGATGCATTACACTCACTTGAATGTGACAGAAGCGATGTCATACGTGCTACAAAGTGTTCATCAAAATAGCGTGGCAGGTATTATTTCTGTTGGTGCGGTCATTGGCTTGATGGCTGTTATTTTTGCCAACAACTATGCTGCCACACGAATTGCTTTCGCTATGGGAAGAGATGGGCTTTTGCCAAAGCTGTTCTCAAGAACAAACAAAAGCGATACACCAGTTGCAAGTGTATGGATGATCGGCGGGATCACAGCATGTATTTCCGGTTTTATTGATTTAAAGGACTTATCGAATCTAGCGAATATCGGTGCATTATTAACATTTGCCATGGTTAGTTTATCTGTCCTGATTCTAAGAAAAACGGACAAACAGCTTGAACGGGGATTTAGAGTACCTTTTGTTCCGGTACTGCCAATTATATCTATGGCTTGCTGTCTGTTCCTTATGCTGAATTTGCCACTGCGTACTTGGCTATATTTCGGTGTTTGGTTATTCCTTGGAGTGATCATGTATGCGGCTTATTCAAATAAACATAGCCAATTAGCTAAACAATCATAAGAACAAAAGGTGCGAATCCATAGACGATTGGCACCTTTTTTCTTACGATTTGGGGTAAGATAGATAGGAATAAGCGTTTTTGAGGAAGAAGAGGAGGATGGATCATGATTAGTGTTAGTCCTTATATTGTCGTTGAAGATGTGAAGGAATCACTCCAATACTATCAAAGCATTTTTGGTGGGGACATTCGTATATTGAATGAGCATCAAGATCAAATTTTACATGCAGAGTTGCATCTTGGCGAATCATTTCTCCATTTCTCAGATACGTTCGGACGTACACCTAAGCCGGAAAATCTACGTATCATCATTCAGTTTGATAATGAAGAAGAATTAAAGGCTGTGTATGAAGCGCTAGAAGCAGATGGTGATGTTGTGGTTGAATTACAAGATACTTTTTTTGGTGCACTCCATGGACAGGTTCAAGATCGAAAGAACAGCATTTGCTGGGTTCTGAATTATATGAAGTAAAGTGATGGCCTTCGCCAAGACTGGTGGGGGCTTTTTTGTGAGTGTTTTTATTTTCTGAAAAATGTGAAATATGCTATGTTGGGAGAATAACAATAACAAGGGGAGAAGGATGACAATGGGGATGGACAAGATTGAATTTCAATATATACGCACAAATTTTGTGACTCTGCATACGGCTTTAGCAGGTCCTAAGGATGGGCCGTTAATTGTGCTGTTACATGGATTCCCTGAGTTTTGGTATGGTTGGAAAAACCAAATTCTACCTCTAGCAAAGGCTGGTTTTCGAGTGGTCGTTCCAGACCAGAGAGGCTACCATTTAAGTGATAAACCTGAAGCCGTTGAGCAATACGTATTAGATCAGTTGAGAGACGATATTGTTGGCTTAATTGAAATGCTTAGCCCGAATCAAAAAGCCTTTGTAGTTGGTCATGATTGGGGCGGGGCTGTTGCTTGGCATTTAGCTTCGACACGTCCTCAATTTGTAGAAAAGCTCATCGTTGTCAATATGCCACATCCCCGTGTGATGATGAAGGTACTTCCTGTTTATCCACCGCAATGGAAAAAGAGTGCATATATCGCTTTCTTCCAGCTACCAAATGCGCCTGAAGCGGCTTTGCAAGAGAGGCATTTTCAAAAGTTGGATGATGCCATTGGACTCTCATCAAGACCTCATTTGTTTACGAAAGAAGATATCACAAGCTATAAACTTGCTTGGACACAGCCTGGTGCGTTGACAGCAATGCTGAATTGGTATCGAGCGATAAAAAAAGGAGGATTTGAAAAGCCTGTCTCCCAGCGGATTTTACTACCAGTGCGAATGATATGGGGAATGGAAGATCAATTTCTTAGTAGAAAATTGGCAAAAGAAACGATGAAAATTTGTCCAAACGGTCAATTGATTTTTATTGATGGTGCATCTCATTGGGTGAATCACGAAAAACCTGAGATTGTCAATCAGCTACTTCTTGAGTTTGTTCAGCAAACAACATAAAAAAGCTCTGGCATGATGACCGGATCAAGAAGGGAGCTAGGTTCATTGCCTTGGAATACGATGATCACTTTAGGGCTAGCAGTTGCCATACCTGTGGTCGGTCATGATCCCAGCGATATTCTATATTATTAAAAGTGAAAAAAAGAAAACCATAGCATCCGGGACGGGACTGACCTCACCTTACCTCACAAAGTGAGGCAAATAAAAAACACCTTTAAGTTGAAAATCGGGTATAGAATACCTGCAACCAATTTGGAGGTGTTTTTCTATGGGTTCAAAAGTTGTTTTATGACATGTGAATACAATGTATATGGATGTACACGAACATTGACCGTTCCCCATTCTTGTTTGACCATTTGTTCGCTAATGATAATTTTTCCAAGATAAAAAAAGAGTAATGATGAATAGAGAGGATAAACAAAACAACCATAGGTCGTCTTTATAAAATGTTTACATATATTTATTTTTCATGTAGTATATACATATTAAATATATGCATAGTAATTCTATGTATTAGAGGTGAAGTGTATATGAAGGTAAGTAAAGAGCTTCTTAAAGGTAGTACTGCTACCCTTATTTTAAGCTTACTAAATTCCAAACCAATGTATGGATATGAAATGATTAAAGAGTTAGAGGTGAAATCTGAAGGTATTTTCAGCTTCAAAGAGGGCACGATCTATCCTATTCTTCACAATCTTGAGGATAAGGGGTTAATTGTATCTTACTGGGGTGAAGGAAATGGCAATCGAAAAAGGAAATATTACAAAATAAATGACAAAGGTAAAGAGTTTATACAGGAAAAAAAAGAAGAATGGAAAGTTTTCAAAGGTGCGGTTGATAGAGTTCTGAATGGAGAGAAAATCATATGGGACTAGAAAAAAAATTTGAAACATATACAAATGATTTATGTAAACAGATCAGAAATAAAGATGTACATGCTAGTATAAGGCTTGAAATAAATGATCATCTTCATACACTTAAAGAGGAAGCTATGCGTACAGGACTTTCTGAAGAAGAGGCTATAGATCAAGCATTAACTTATATCGGAGATGCTGCAATACTTGGGAAACAGTTGAACGAAACGCATAAAGCGCCAATAGATGTTAAAACAATACTTCTAGTGCTGGGAGCTTGTTTATTTGGGTTGCTTGTTATGTATTATTTGCAATTTCATTCTGCTTTTACAAATCTTCGAGATATGAAAGTATTCAATAAAAGCCTTGGTTTTTATTTGTTTGGTGCTCTTCTCATGTTCAGCTTATCTACTTTTGATTATAGAAGATTGTTCATGTACTCTTGGCATTTATATATAGCAACGCATGTTGCTCTTTTATTCTCTGTGCTTTTTGGCGTTAAAGTCAATGGCGTTCCATATTTAAGCCTGAATTATTTCAATATTAATTTAATTGACATCACACCGTTCCTTCTTGCCATTTCCTTTGCAGGGATCTTTCAATCATGGGATTGGAGAGACCGTTCAAAGTCTTGGCTTGGAGTAGGAGTGCTTTCATTGCCAATCATCTTATTGTATACAACAGGAGCTCTGTCAACGATCATCATCAGCATGATTGTTTGTATAGCGATTATGCATGCGTCAACAGCTAACCTTAAACAAATCATCATATTTTCAGTAGTAGCTTCAATATATCCTATTGTGAATTTGTTGTTTCATTCTCAAGAGTATACGCTATTTAGCCTTTATATTGCTCCCGGGTTGGGCACTACAGAGGGTCTTCATGTAACTTCAGAGTTAATTCCTGACGTTCACACAGATTTAATCTTTGCGTATATCATCTATTCATTTGGCTGGGTGGCAGGAATCACTATTTTCATGTTATTTGTATTTTTTATTTGTAGAGTACTAAGCACAGCAAAAAGTGTGAAATTAGCTTATGGAAGAATGTTGATTACAGGGTTGGCAGCAACCTTTGCAACTAAGTTTATTCTAAGTATTCTAACAAACCTTGGCTTATTTCCTTTTCTACT
This sequence comes from Bacillus sp. NPDC077027, assembly GCF_050269555.1. Taxonomy (NCBI): domain Bacteria; kingdom Bacillati; phylum Bacillota; class Bacilli; order Caryophanales; family Bacillaceae; genus Bacillus; species Bacillus sp. NPDC077027. The sequence continues at coordinate 115,706 of NZ_JBNNIO010000005.1, forward strand.
AGGTGTATCGATACCTTTCATGAGCTTTGGAGGTTCACACATTCTACTAGAAATGATGGCTGTAGGGCTGTTCTTAAGTATTTATAGAAGACGACGAATAGGGGATATTTTTTGGCAAGATATGAAGTACAATTCCTAAATCCATAACTGCCATCTTTAAAATCCCTTCATAGCTGAACGCTAAAGTCGATCTATGTTCTTAGTGTTAAGCGATGTATCTTCACATGATCGCAATATGAACAAAATTATTTTCTCTTGGTAGGGTCAGGAAAATACACATTTACAAATTTAAGGGGAATAAAAAAAGTCTAAATTCTTATTATTAAAATTGAGAATTTGGACTTTTTAATTTCTCTGTTAAAACGCAAGTAAAAGGTAATTGTCGTTCGGCATCATTCACTCTACTTACATTGTACTCCTAATTACAAATTATTTATAGACTACTCTTTTTTGTAGTCTCTGTTCTATACTTTTGTATATAATTTTAAAAATTTAAGAGGCGTATAAGTATGAATGAAAAAAAGATGTCTTAGATAATGGTCCTTTCTTTCATGGTACTAAAGCAGAACTAACAATTGGAGATCTATTAGAACCGCAACACTTATCAAATTACCAAAACAAAAAATCGAACCATATATATTTCACTGCAACATTAGAAGCTGCTAAATGGTGTGCTGAATTAGCAACATCTAAATCAAAAGAAAGAATTTATATTGTAAAACCATTAGGCGATTTTGAAAATGACTCAAACTTAACTGACAAAAATACCCTGGAAATCCAACCCGTTCTTATAGATCTAAATCGCCTTTGAAAATTATAGCTGAATTAAGTTTATGGGAAGACATTCCGATGAAGAAATAAATTAAATGCTTACATCTTTAAAAAAGTTACGTGAACAAGGAAAAGCAGTAATATACGATTAATCTTCAACATCTATAAAGTCATGACTGAAAAAATCAAAAAGAATTTTGTTTGTACCATTGGTTTTCGTTTCGGTTGTCGAAACACACCAAGATTTGCAAAAGTTAGAGTTTGAGCATTGCCCAACATCTTTGGCTTGTACCAAAAAGATTAATAGAGAAATTTGTAATTTTTTCATGAACATGTAACAAATTATGGATTTGATTGTATGCGGTGCTTTCGACTTTTTACGCATCACCTTGTTTCACCATATCAAGGGTCAAATAACTAATGTCGAAAATATCTTTTGATGGCTTTCTTTGAAATCTCTTCAATAGAAAACACCTCCAAATTGGTTGCAGGTATTCTATACCCGATTTTCAACTTAAAGGTGTTTTTTTATTTGTCTCACTTTATGGGGTCAGTCCCTTATGACAAGTTCTTTTTGAAATCGAGTTAACTGCTTTGATCCTTTTTCAATGAAACATGATCTTCATCCCAGCATTCGATGTTTTCATTAAGTGGAACCGTATTTTTATAGAAAACAGGGTCCTTGCCCTCTTGCTTTTGTTTCATATAATCTTTTAAGGCAGCGAAGGCGACCTTGGATAACATGGTAATGGCAATTAAGTTGACAATGACCATTAGTCCCATGAATAAGTCAGCCAAGTTCCATACAAGAGGTACGCTTGCAACTGCACCAAATAACACCATACCGATGACGACGATTCGGTACACAATCAGCCAGCCTTTGCTTGAGTTCAAGAAATCAATATTTGTTTCGCCGTAGTAATAATTTCCAATTAACGTACTGAATGCAAATAAGAAAACCATGATTGCTAAGAATCCAGATGCCCATGAACCGATATGTTCACTCAAGGAAGCCTGTGTCAGTGCAATCCCAGTTAGATTGGTCGTTTTATATGCATCAGAAAACAGAACAATGAATGCTGTGCTTGTACAGATAATCAACGTATCCGTTAAGACACCAAACGCTTGAATTAAACCTTGTTTCACTGGGTGACTTGTAACGGCTGCCGCAGCGGCATTTGGGGCACTACCCATCCCAGCCTCATTGGAGAAGAGTCCTCTTTTAATCCCTTCCATAATGACGACCCCTATTGTTCCGCCAGCAAATTGCTCAATACCGAATGCATGTGTGAAAATCGTGCTGATCACGCCTGGAAGTTCAGTAATATTAGTAATCATAATAAAGAAGGCTACGCCAATATAGACTACAGCAAGCACGACGACAATATACTCAGACATTTTTGCAATGGCTTTGACACCACCAAAAATAATTGCACTGAAGCCGATAGCCATAATAATACCCATTGTTAAACGATCGGTTCCAAAAGAATTCTCAAATGCCACGGTAATTGTGTTTGACTGTACTGCGTTAAAGACAATTCCAAAAGAAATGGTGATTAAAATTGCGAATAGAATCCCCATCCAACGTTTCTTTAGACCTTTTTCAATGTAATAAGCAGGGCCACCACGGAAGCCTGTCTCATCTTTTACTTTATAAACCTGTGCAAGAGTGCTTTCAACAAAACTTGATGCTGAGCCGATCACTGCAAGTACCCACATCCAAAAAATAGCACCTGGTCCACCCATCGCAATCGCAATGGCGATTCCAGTGATGTTTCCTGTTCCGACACGTGCAGCCATACTAATTGCAAAGGCTTGGAAAGGTGTCACACCAGATTTTTGTTTGTTGGTTCCTTCTTTGAGTACACGAATCATTTCTTTAATCATACGTACTTGAAGGAATCGGGATCTAAAAGTGAAATAAAGACCGACACCAATTAGCAAAGCAACAATAATATAAGACCATAAAAAGTTGCTGGTCGTTAGTAAATAACTCATAAAGTCAAAAGAATTTTTATTATCATTCATAACATCACCTCTTCTAATTCATCACTGTTCTTTTTAAAAGATGCTCAATTCCCACTCTTTTGCGAGCTTTTTAAGCATCATGACACCGGTAATACTATTACCGCATTCGTCAATGGCGGGGCCGTAGATTCCAATGCCGCAGCCATCTTTAAATGGGAATTCTCTTCTAGCACTTGGCGGCACACACGCCATAATTCCACCAGATACCCCACTTTTGGCAGGAACCCCAACAAATGCAGCAAAATTCCCTGAAGCATTGTACATGCCACATGTGAGCATGAGAGCTTTTGTTAATTTGGCAATATCCTTTGGGATCACTTGGATTTGTTTAAAGGGATGAAAGCCATCGTTTGAGATAATCAATCCTATTAAGGCGATGTCCTCAGTTGTGACTTCGATTGAACATTGCTTTAAATATACCTCTAGTGTTTCCTCAACATCTGATTCTAAGTAATTTGTTTCTTTTAAGTAATAAGCAAGTGCACGGTTTCTGTGGGCAGTTTCCCATTCTGATTGATATACCTCTTCATTTACAGAAGGCCGCTTACCTATTAAGTTTTCGATTAAATCGAAAATATATGCTAGCTTTTCCGCAGAAGTCTGTCCGGGAAGAATAGATGATACAGTGATGGCTCCAGCATTGATCATTGGGTTGAATGGTTTGCCCGGTTTATGCATCTCAAGGCGGATGATTGAATTAAATGCATCACCAGTCGGCTCTACATCTACCCGATCCAAGACGTAAGGTACGCCTTTTCCTAAACAGGCAGCTATAAAGCTGATCACCTTTGATATGCTTTGTAGTGTAAAGGGAACATCCCATTCACCATATTGAACCGCTAGTCCATCTGGGCTTATGACGCTGATGCCGAGTTGAGAGGAATTCACTTTTCCGAGTGCTGGAATGTAGCCTGCGTTTTGACCTGTTTCTGAGTAAGGTCGGATGCTCTCTGCCCATTGGTTGACAGAAGGCTGGCAAGCGTGTTGTGTATAGTTAGAAATGGCTGTTTTCATACGATTCCTCCAATCAAAAATGACAAAGTACCCTATTGAATTGGCGGATGACAAAAAATGCGATCAAATAGGCACGAATGACATGTTACACATCTTTAATTGTCTTGTCATGCGCTGCTTGTACCACTCCTTTTCACCTAAATGAATGTGACATAATTATGGTGGCAGTGAAAAAACAAAAAGGGTTTTTAGTGAAAATTCAGAAAACGCTTACATATAGTTTCACTAAAATTGTTCATTCAATTTATAATGAAAACTACATGATCTTATGAAAAACTACATGAAAATTTACAAATAAAAATCACCTGTGCTATTTTTGTGTAAAATGTTCCAGGAAATATACACAATTTCCCGAAAAAAGTAATAGCTGATAAGTCATTTTTTTGAGACGGAGGAAAGTCTTGAAAAATCCATTTTTTAAGCAAAAAGAAAGGCGGAAAAATTTTTTTCGTTCATTGTGAAGAGTGAAGTCTCACTGTATACTGTGGCTAAGCAAAGTGAGAAAGGGATGCAAAACATTTTGAGTTTAAACCAGCTTGTCAAAAAGGATGCTTTCATTTTACTTTTTATGATTGTGATTGTGCCAATTGCAGGTGAGCTGAAATTTTACCCTGTCAATGAGACATTTCGGATCAGCTTTGGTGCACCTGCATTTTTCTTTTGTCTATTGCTTCTCAGAAAGTCGAGGCCGATTCTCCCTGGATTACTCACAGGACTCGCCATCGTTGTTTTTCGTGTGGGGCTTGATTTGATTCAGAGTCAGGCCGAACTCGCTGAGTCATTATACAGACAATGCCCAAGTTTCATTTTTTACTTTATGTATGCATTGCTGTTTTATATGGCACGAACAGGCAGGTTCAAGCGACGTTCAATCATCATCGGATTGGTTGGTCTTGTGATTGAATTGCTCGCTGATTTTGCAGAGCTATCTGTCCAATTTTTCATGTTCGGCACGTCTATTACACCTGCAAAACTAAGTGATATGGTGATGATTGCGTTTGCTCATAGCTTTGTGGTGATCAGTTTTTTTAACATGATGAAATTGTATGAAGCTCAATCGAGAGAAAAGCAAATCACAAAACAAAATGAACATATGATGATGATGATTGCTAATTTATATGAAGAAACGGTTCATTTGAAAAAAACATTAAAGCATACGGAGCATATTACACAGGAATCGTATCGGCTTTATCGAACGTTGAATGAACATGAGGATGGTCAAAAGGTAAGCCAGGAGTTGCTTAAGCTAGCAGGTGAGATTCATGAAGTCAAAAAGGATAATCAGCGTATATATGCAGGTCTATCGAAGCTCATCTCAAAGGAAAATATGCAGGACTATATGAAAGCAGAGGAGCTTATTCAAATTGTGATTGGCATTAATGAGAAATACGCCCAATCTCTCGGTAAGCAGATTGTATTTCATGCAGAGGTACGGGGGCTTCATTTACACGATTATCATGTCTTTATTTTCCTATCACTCGTCAATAATTTGATGGCAAATGCTGTTGAAGCCATTGAAGAGACAGGGACAATCAGACTCATTCTCAAAGGGATTCATGATAAAATAGAGGTTCGGATTGAAGACGATGGACCAGGTATTCCTGAAAAACTAGAAGAAGTTGTATTTGATCCAGGGTATACGTCAAAATTTGATGCACTTGGTACGCCATCTACAGGCATCGGTTTATCATATGTTCGAGAGCTCGTTCATGAGCTTGACGGCAAAATTCGTATTGAACGTAAAAAAACAAAAGGCACAGCCTTTACGCTTATATTGCCGATTCAAAAATTGATACAGAGAGGATGAGTGTATGCGGTTTTTCATTGCAGATGATGATCGTGCAATACGCTCGATTTTAGGTCAAATCATTGAAGACGAGGATTTAGGAGAAGTGTCGGATGAAGCCGATGACGGACACTTATTAGAAGCGCATTCGTTGAATTTAAAGAAAATTGATATTCTGCTCATTGATTTATTAATGCCTGTTCGTGATGGAATTCAGACCATCCGTCATATTAAGGATGAATTTAAGGGGAAAATCATTATGATTTCACAGGTAGAAGCCAAAGAGATGATGGCAGAAGCCTATGCGCTTGGCATTGAGTATTATATCCATAAACCAGTGAATCGCATTGAAATTGTGAGCGTGATTCGTAAGGTCATCGAGCGATTAAAACTAGAGAAATCCATTTTCGACATTCAGGCTTCGCTTCGTCATGTGCTACCTCTCCAGCCAGCAACGATCCGTGACAGAACAACGTCATCCAAGCAGAAGTCTATCAAAGAGGCGGGCGAGTTTCTTTTATCAGAACTGGGGATTGTCGGTGAGAGTGGTTCTAAGGATTTGCTTGAGATATTGGTCTACTTACATGAAACAAAGACCTCCAATTCGTCAGAGGCGAATTTTCCGCCGCTCAAGCAGTTGTTTATAAAAACGGCAGAAAGGAAGCTGGGAAGACAAGCAGCAGAGGTGGAGATTATGAGAGAGGTAAAGGCTGCGGAGCAAAGAATCAGAAGGGCGATTCATCACTCTCTCAATCATTTTGCATCACTAGGTTTAACTGATTTTTCAAATCCGAAGTTTGAACATTACGCATCCAAATTCTTCGATTTTACAGATGTCAGTCAAAGAATGAAAGAAATGCAAAAAACATCTTCCTCGTCATCCTCAACCGGTCGAGTGAATACGAAGAAGTTTGTACAAATCTTTTATTTTGAAGCAAATCAGCTTTATAATGGCATGGACTAGAAATGCCATAGAGTAAAAATTATTTGGTATTGAAGGGAAATAAGGGGAGCGACTACATGATTTTTCTTTAAGTGTTGACACTTTAGTAGCGTTCTTATTGTTTTTCTGATCATTCTGATTTTTCTTTTTTCTTGAAAATAAAACTCTCTGGTGCAATCGTTTGTTAAAATAGTGAGGTTAGACTAGAATGTCGGAGGTTTTATTTTGGGAAAAATTAAACGAAATGCGCTCTGCCCATGCGGAAGCGGAAAAAAATATAAACATTGCTGTGGTCAAAAATCAGGTGGAGAACAAACGTCTGAGCTTGTTTTTAAGGAAGCTGTACAAGTCCAAAAGGATTTGATGAACTATGCATTCTCTAAACATCAACGTGCCATCAATCAATTCATTAACGAATTTTCATTTCTGGCAGATATGGACAAGGAAACACAGCAAATCTCGGTGTTTCATTTAAGTGTGTGGGGAATTTTCTTCCGTCCACTGACAGATGAAGGTGAAACGATTTTTAGTGAATTTCTTGTGAAAAAAGCAGAAGATATTACACGTCCAAAAACAAAACAGGTTGTTCAATCATGGACAGAGATGGAACCATCTTTGTTATTGCTTAAGGAAAAAACGACCGAATCACTTCACTTTGAAAACATGGTAACAGCAGAAAAAGTCGAAGTGGACGTGAAGCCAGATCAAACGGTCCTTCCTGAAACGGGTAGTCTTGTGCTTGGATTCCCTGTCCAATTTGAGAAAAAGGCAGAGTTTTTTATCCAGTATACGATGTTTGCACAAGAGTTCACAGATGCATTACTTCTTCAAGTGCGTAAACTTGTTCAGCATTTTGAGGAAAAAGGTGGGGAACGTCACACCTTTATGAGAGAATCCTTCCCAGACGTATTACACATCATGTTTGCTAAGCAAGAAGTCGAAGAATTGGCAGAATCTAATAACGCTGAGAACAGTGTTTGGTTGTCGACGGAACGTATGAACTGGGCTAACGATGCACAGTTAGAAACCGCCAAATTGATTGAGAGTGGAATGAAGGAACACGGTGATCAGGAGCTGACAGATGGTGCTTTAACCGTTTGGAAAGCATACTGTGATCAAAAATCACCAGTCATTCGCAAACCAGAATCATTTGCGGCAGGTATTGAATATTATATTCATTCTCTTGCCAGTGATGCTTCACTTTCCCAGGCGCAGATTGCAAAGAAATACGGCATCAGTGCTTCAACTGTTTCAAGCCGCTTTAAGGATATTGAAAAAGCAGTAAAAGAAGAACAGGAAGCAAGCATGTAATACAAAAAGACGCAACACCGGTATTAGGTGTTGCGTCTTTCTTTTATTCAAAATAGTGAAACGTCGTCGCTCCACGTTAGATGTTAGTTTTTAATAAAAGCATCCATAAATTTTGTTGAAGAGTAATGATTCATATCCAATTGCCATTGGTCATCATTTTTACGCTTCATTGTGACTTTGATCTCTTCTGCACTTGATGCAGGTGATAGCTTGTCAAACTCATCTGAATAAATTTTTAATGCTTTTTTCATGATTTCAGCTTGAGAATCATTTCCTGAGCTTAACTCAGCTTTGCGTGATCTCATTTTATCTTGAATGGATGAAGCGTCGATTGGTGTGACCTTTGCCATTACAGTTGCTTCATCTTTAGATGCGTATTGTACAGTTGCTTCGACTTTTGTTTTTTCTTTCATTGCTTTTTTCATGCGGTCTAGCAGGGCTTTAATGTCGCTATCATTGATCTCAGTGCTATAAAGGCCTGCAGATCTTTTAAACCCTTTAATAAATGCTTCATTGTATTTATTAACGATATCTGACTTATTGTCACCAGTTAAAGTGACGAAATTTTCATTTTCTTCTCCGTATACGACGACATCCGTGTATGCGAGGAGAGCTTTTGCTGGGTCTTGGAGTTTGTCAGCAGTTTCTAAGATTTTTTTACCATCAATATCAAATTCGATAGGGTCTTCATTTTTATCACTAATTCTTTTTTTGTAGGAGAGTTGATAGGTCTTGCCTTTATCAACAAGATAATAAAGTGCTCCTTTTGCTGATTTGTCTTTGTTTAAAGAACCAGATTGTAAGCGATCATTGTTGCCATAAAAAGAAAGATCAGAGACTTTAGAATCATTTTGATAGAGTGTGAAATCTAAGTTTGAGAATGAAAGTGGTTCGTTCCCTTTGTTTTTAACGGATACATTGACTTTTAGGACCAATTCTTCCTCACGAAGTGTTGTTGTAGAGCTTTCAGGCAATACATATTCATAGCTTTCTACTTTTACTTCTGTTGTTTTGTTGGCTTTGGACTTGTTGTTATCTGCATCCGCTTTTTTTCCAGAGCTTTGACAAGCTGCTGTGAAAACCATCATGACAGTCATTAACAATACGAAACTTATTTTTTTGAAATTCACGATCAATTCTCCTTTGTTTTTCATTCGTTATCCTCTTGGTCCCTATATATATCTAAGTAAAAAGGGTCATTTAGAAAGAATAGAGAGGGGATATTATCCTAAGTTCGATATGCACTTCTTCATTCTAAAGATTTACAGACATGTTCTGAATAGGTTTAATTTACTGTTTTTAATAAGTTTTTACATAGTTTAGTAGAAAAAGAGGACATTCATAAGTAAATATAACTAGTTAAAAAGCTTTAATTTGTAAAAAATCCTTAATTACAGATATTTTTCATAAAAAAATCTCGAAACAAGACAAGATGACTGGTCAATTTGATGACGGCTGACTCTGTACATGTAGCTTTTGGAAAAGACAAGGAATGTAGGTTTGAGCTGGCAACGAGAATGCGTTCATTGATATAGAGAGCAGGAAGCTTGAATTTAACATGTGAGTCATGGGAAAATAAGGTGATTACGCAGACAAGGGAGATGAGTTTTTTGAAAAAAGTGACGCTTGGACGAACTGATTTGCATGTCAATCCAATAGGTCTAGGCACAAACGCTGTAGGTGGACATAATTTATTTCCGAACCTTAGTGAGGATGCAGGACGAGAGCTAGTAGAGACGGCTCTTGACCAAGGAGTGAATTTTTTAGACTCTGCATTTATTTATGGTCTTGGGCGTTCAGAAGAAATTCTAGGTGAAATCATTACCAAACGAGGAAATCGGCAAAATCTTGTCATAGCAACAAAAGGTGCACATAAAGAAGTGGGCGGCAAGATTGAGCTTGATAACAGCCGTGACTTTTTGCGTCAACAGGTAGAAGACAGTCTCAAACGACTGCGAACCGATTACATTGACTTATACTACCTGCATTTTCCTGACGGGAAAACACCGCTTGATGAAGTGGCGGGTACATTGAAAGAACTGAAGGATGAAGGGAAAATTAAGGCGATCGGTGCATCCAATCTTGATTTTGATCAGCTTCAGACATTTAATAAGGACGGATATTTAGATGTACTTCAATCTGAGTATTCATTATTGAAGCGTCAGGCGGAGCAGGACCTTCTCCCGTACTGCGTAGAAAATGGTATCTCTTTTATTCCATACTTCCCGCTAGCATCTGGTTTGCTGACAGGTAAATTTACCAAGGATGCAACCTTTGACGACATCCGTGCCAAAGATCCGCTGTTCCAAGGAGAAACTTTTGTGCTAAACCTTGAAAAGGTGGATAAGCTCGGGGCGATTGCCAAGAAGAAACAAGTGGAGACTGCACATGTGGCACTTGCGTGGCTGCTTGCAAGAGATGGAATTGATGCCATCATCCCGGGTGCCAAACGGGCAGAGCAGGTTCAGAAAAATCTCCTTACAAATGATGTTCACTTAACAACAGAAGAAATTGAAGAGATTGGTCGAATCTTTTCTTAATAGATCAAAAAGGTGCTGATTGAAGCACCTTCAGCTTGTGGAGAAACTCATGTTTTTCTACAAGCTTTTTTATTTTTAATTATGTTCTATAAAGTAAACAGAAAAAGGTCTCGCACACACCTAACTGAGCTTTGCTTGGTTTGTGGCAATCTTCTTCATATTCAGGCAAGCATCTGTTGATAAGAGCTTACTTGCTCACATTTTGTTTTTCCCTCAATCGGCAGTAGCGAAGCCTGTGCAGTAGTTTTGAACCTGCAAAGCTTCGCCCTGTTTTTCCTTTTTTATAGCGATCTTTTCTGACGGCAGATCAAACGATTTTGTCTGACCTTTTCTTTATTATCCCCAGACGTGCCATGAAATGACGCCATTGATGATCACTTCGTTTTTGTTAATTGATGTTGCGTGAGAAATTGTGGCGCCATTCATAGATAAACGACCAATAAGAAGTAAAGTAGCGTTCAAGGGTCTTTTGGATCATCGTCAGAGATCGGCAGGCACCCTGTTCTTCGACTTCTTCCATTCCCATACAGGCTTCAACGTGCCGAGGGCTCCTGTTACAAGAGAACAGAAAGGTGCAAAATCGGCACCCCCGGTCTCCGACGCGAATCCGCTTCAATGCGGTACCACTTGCCTGAGGTGCCCTTAACGCTTTACAACAAATGTTGTCACGCTTTGAGCTGGAAGGTGGGCCCAAAAATTATTGCCCGTTACATTGAGATCCGTTCCAGGTTGAAGATTGCTGTTGCTGCTCGTGATCCATCTAGATACTTGGGAAGCAGATCCATTCTGCAAAACAAAGTTTTGGTTGACCCCTGTGTTACTTTTGTTAATGGCAACAATAACGACCTTGTTGTCACCTTTATAGGCTGACACGTAAACATTCGTTTCAGGATTTTTTGTTGCATCAATCCTTACATAACCAGGACGCACAAACTTTGAGAAATGAGCCATATTGTATCCGCGTTTGCTGATCATACCGTCTTCTTTCATAGGACCATATGATCTGCGGATGTACCACCAAACATAAGCTTGAAAATCTCCCTCTACCATTGAATGGTGAATATGCTCTGAAACACCCAATGCCTCGGGCCAGCGATCCGCTGAATTGTTGTCACTATTAGGATAGTATACTTCCGTCATCCATAGCTCTTTCCCTCCCCCTCTTTGTTTGAAAAGAGGATAAGGAAACTGACTGATCTGGGTACCGTACAGGTGAGCGCCGAGAATATCCATATTCCTAAGCGCCTGTGAATCGTTCAAAATGGGATCCGATATATTTTTCAGATATTGAAACGATTCTGGCGCAATAACACGGGCATTAATGGAACCGGCATTTTCTCTCATGAAACGAAGTATTTCTTGTGGCGTCCACCACGTCCAGTCGTGTGCATAATCAGGCTCGTTTTGAACAGAAATCGCATAAAGATTCACACCATTATTCTTCATGTAAGTCACAAAGTCGTTAAGGTGCTGGGCATACGCAGCGTACTTATCGTATTTGAGCCGCTTTGACGATGTAATACCATGACGATTGAAGGTCTCTACCATGTCACCTGGGGGGTTCCATGGCGAAGCGATGACTAATGCTCCGTGTTCTATCGCTCTTTTTGCAGTGGCGACTTCTCTGTGCCAATTATTTCTGTTATCGTCTACATAGATTCTGAGAATAGAAAAACCTAACTGATTCTGTCCATTGCCAAAAGCGGTTTCCCTTTGAGGCGCCGTCAAATCTCCAATCCAAGCGGGGTGGTTCATTCCTCCAAAACCGCGAATCACTTGTCTTTCCGCATTTATATTCACTGTTGCATCACTTGCTGCTGAAACTTCAGTCACTCCAGGTCCTATGAACATGACTGACAGCATGGTGAAACATACCAATAAAGCACAAATTGGTTTTTTTACACATGACATCATTTTTACCTCTCCTCCATCAAACTTTTATGGATTTTGAAGCATCTGTTGTTGTCTCCCTTTGCTATCTTTGCGTAAACTGCCAGGAATCAAAATTAAACAAGTTCCCTGCACCTGTTCCGGTAAAGACAAAGAATACTTTGTGTACACCAGTTGCGCCACTTACCGCAGTTTCTATTTCTCTCCAGTTTTGTGCTCCACCTGTAGAAGGTACATTCAGGGTTCCTACAAGCTGACCGTTTGCACTGTCGAGGCGCACTTCTATTTTCCCACCTACAGTGGATGCTACATTTGCTTTAAACGATCTGGCACCGCCCGCCCCGAAGTCTGCATTTCCAACAGCAATCCAGTCTCCGTTATGAATGTTTGTTATATGTTGATTATTCACCGGCCCGCCGGGTGCTGAGGATTTCTCTGTCAAAATGCGTCCATTCCAGGCAAAGGTTTCAGCTTCTACCCGATTATATGGGTTCAAATTGGAAAGTTGTGTTACGCCTGTATAATTTGCCGCTACCTGTTGAATGGATCCATCTGCATTATGCACCAACTTATTAATATGGGGAGAACGGTATCCTTTGCCGGCTCCGAACAGAGCGGAACTGACAGTTTGAGCATGATACACCACATACCACTCATTTTTAAAATTGAAAACAGCATGATGGTTGTTTCCACCACCTCCGAAAAATGCACCCGGATTTTTCAGGAAGTGCCCTCTATACGTAAAGGGACCCATAGGACTTGAGCTGGTCATGTAGCCGATCTCACCTGGGGGTTTATCAGCGGGGTGCATGCCACCGAAATTAATGCAATAGGAATAGTAATATGTTCCGTTATGCTTATGCATTCCCGAATCTTCAAACATAAAAGGCGCATCAATCGTAGATGCACTTCCAACAACACTGGTCATATCAGCACCCAATTTTATGACTCTTGCTGTTTTAGGATTGGCCCATTGCCCCTGCGTTGGATTTGAGCCGCCAGGGACACCTCCACCAGCATACAGGTAGCCGGTACCGTCGTCATCTACGAATACTGCCGGATCAAAAAGCCACACAACACCGGACATTCCTGGTGTACTTGGTGTAACCAACGCTTTTCCAATCGGATCAGTCCATGGACCGATCGGGCTGTCTGCAGTGAGAACCCCGATACCTCCGCCACTGTTTGCGAAATAAAGGAAGAATTTATCCTTACCATTGATCTTTTTAACAGCGGCTGACGGGGCCCAAGACGCACCTGCCCATTTTGCAATCCCTTGACCGCCATTAGCCCCATTGGCACCTGCTACTGGAATGGCTCCATGGTCTGTCCAGTTCACCATATCCGCTGAAGATATGACGAATACTCTATTCAAATTGGCAAATGAATTATCCTTAATCGTTCCGTTGCTATTATATTCATAGTCATCACTTGACATATAGATGTAGACTCTTCCGTTATAGGTCAGCACAAACGGATCTGCTCCCAAATGATGGTCTATCAACGGGTTTGAATTTCCTACTTGTTTTGCAATTGGATTACTTACAGCACTCGCATATTCCCCAGATAAACAACTCAATAATAAACCAAGCATTACTAAACATACGCCAAACTTTCTCCTCATAGCTTAAAATCCTCCTTTTTCCTTATAACTGAACACCATCCATTTCCTTATAATGGATGGTGTTCTTTTAAAATATGATGACAACTGGTCATGAAGAATGCATAGAATGGACTATTTCTAGAGTAAACTGTTGCCTCGTATTGGATTCAGGTTTAGCTTCTGCGAAATGACGCAAAAGTGATCCATTCTTATAAGAGAGCCCCATTCAATACCTTTACATTGGATCTATGTTTATATCCATGTATAGCGAGCACCTGTTGTACCGAGAACTCATTACTATTGGATATATGTTTATGTCCTTGTACAAATACGGAAGTTCAAAAAATGAACTTCCGCAAAAAAAGCCAACCTATAAAAGGCAGCCATGAAGTTTATTCTGCTGGAGCATAACGAAGCTCTAAGTAGCTTCAGCTAGCCAAACATAAAATTGATTGAACGACATTAAGTGAGAAACAAGACGAGGAGTTTGAGTACATCGTATCAACTGTTTTCATCAAATAAGAATATTCGTGATAAAGAAAGACTCTATGACAATGAATGTCATAGAGCCTTTTCTTTAGCTGGATGCTTAGGTATTCGCCTGTTACTATCCTCTTCTTTAATGATTAGAGCCATTTAGTCCAAGTGCTAGATGCTACATCATTAGCATGGCCTTTTACTGCTGCTTTCGTCCACATGGTGTATAGACAGGCAAGGTGAGTGTGGAACATGAGAAGGTGGGGAGCTTAAGGTAAAAATGAAGCTGTCGAAATTTTCTCGACAGCCTGAAGGTGCTGATTGAAGCACCGTTTGGTTATTGAGGTGCCATCGGAATCTTCAATTCAAGTTTGAACATAGGCGTGCGATACGTGAAATCAAGTGTCCCGTTTGATTTCTTGATGAGTTGCTGGAGAATATACGTCCCCATTCCTTGGTGATCGCCACCTTTTGTGGAGTGGCCAAATGTTTGAAAGAGGTTATCTAATATGTGTAGCTCCATTCCTTTTGTACTGTTTTCACATGTGATAAGAAATAATCCACTGCGAATAGAGGTGGTCACATGGATGACCCCTTTATTTCCGTAGTTCTTCGCTTCAATTGCGCTGTCGAGAGCATTTTCTAGTAGATTACCTGTTAAACTGACTTGTTCTGCTTTTGAAAAGGGAAGTGAGGAAAAGGGGACTTGAAGATCAAGGTTTAGCTCGATCTTCGCCTTGTCCGCTCTTTCGAAAAAGGTGTGAAGAGTCCCTGCCAAATAGGCGTTTTCTCCCTTAATATTCGGATAATACTTTGCGAATTGATTGATCCAATCTTGGAGATAGTCTGCCTCTTTTGAAATGGATAGCGCGTTTAAGTGTCTTGCTGTCTCATGATTTTTACTGCGGAGCTCAATGAGCAAATCATTTGTCTGTGACTCGGCAAGCGTTAAATCCTTGAGCTGATTGGTCAGGTGGCGCTTCATTTGAACTGTGCTTAAGAAGATATAATCTGCTGCAACCAAGACTGCGAGTATCATAGGGCTGACAAGCTGATTATTGCCAATGAGGATCATTGAAGTACCTGAGCATGTGAGTACAATGAATGTCCCAACATTAATAGATAAATCTAAGCCAGAAAGAAAGCGACGATGAGTAAACATGCCATAGCTGATGACTGTGCCTGCAGTGATGAGCCATAAA
Source organism: Bacillus sp. NPDC077027 (assembly GCF_050269555.1). Classification (NCBI taxonomy): domain Bacteria; kingdom Bacillati; phylum Bacillota; class Bacilli; order Caryophanales; family Bacillaceae; genus Bacillus; species Bacillus sp. NPDC077027. The sequence continues at coordinate 131,271 of NZ_JBNNIO010000005.1, forward strand.
GCAGTTTCTGCAAAAGATAGATATGAAGAAAGTGTTGTGTGAATGGCGATCCCGATCCATAAAAGGATATAAATGCGAAATCCAATTTGTAAAACGTTCACGTTCGGTTCTCCTCAAAAATAATATTTCTTAAAGTAGTCCAATTGCTGTTTTGTCATCATTGCCTTTTTGTCTGTTCCTTCAAAAGAGACAACGAAAGAGTTCTTGGCGTACGCTGAAAAGTTTTTAATGTAGTGTATATTAATAATAAAAGAGCGGTGGGAACGGATGAAGTCCTTTTCCACTAAATCTCCCTTTAGTTCTGTTAACGTTTGATACGTCTGAATGTCTCCAGAAGTCGTGACAATGGTTGTGGAGCGTCCTGTTCGTTCAACGAAAATAACATCTTTCTTTTGTAAAACATGTATGTCTGATTGTTGCTTGATGAGCAGTCTGCCATTGACGCTTTTCTCTCGTTTGTTCGCTAAGTAGCGTTGAAAGGAAGCGGCGATGCGATCGGCGCTATATGGCTTCATGATATAGTCGTGAACATTGAGATCAAATGCATGGACAGCGTATCCGCTATTGCCTGTGACAAACACGACATCAACATTCAATGCGTGAGAATGAATTAAGTCTGCTAGCTCATAGCCAGACATCCCAGGCATTTCAATGTCAGCAAGCAATACATCAACACTGCCTTTTTTGACCTGGTCGTAAGCCTCTTCTGCCGATTGAGTGGCAAAGACGATCTCAGCTTCTTCTATTCTGCCCACGATGGCACTTAGTTTTTCTAAATCGATGCGATAATCATCTACAAGTCCCACTTTTACCATAATAATCACCTATTACAATTCATGTTATTTATCTATTTTATCATTAGATTTTTAGAAATGACTCATTCAAGACAGAAAAAGGACATTTCGCGACATTTTTGTTACGGACATTCTGTCTTTTTTCTATCATAAAGGTAGATAAAAGAGAAGGGAGCGAGAGATATGATCAATTTAACCGATTGTCATTGTTGGTTTGCAGATAAGAAAAAGGTTGTGAAAGCCGTAAAGCATATGACATTCTCTGTGGGTGAGGGGGAAGTCGTTGGTATTCTAGGAGAAAACGGTGCGGGGAAAACGACGCTTTTGCGAACGATTGCGACATTGCTTCAACCAACTAGTGGTAGTGTAGAGATAGCTGGTTTAGATACAGTGAAAGATGCAACAGAGGTGAAAAAAAGAGTCGGTGTTTTGTTTGGTGGAGAGACAGGGCTTTATGATCGATTGACTGCAAGAGAGAATCTTGAATACTTCGGTAAATTGTATGGTTTGAACCAACACGAAATCAAAGCAAGAATTGAAGATTTATCAAAGCGCTTCGGCATGAGAGAGTACATGGATCGTAAAGTGAAGGGATTTTCTAGAGGGATGAAGCAAAAAGTGGCTATTTCTCGAACATTGATTCATGACCCAGATATTATTTTATTTGACGAGCCTACAACAGGTCTTGATATTACGTCGAGTAATATTTTTAGAGAGTTTATTCAGCAATTGAAGCAGCAAAATAAGACCATTCTGTTCTCAAGTCACATTATGGAAGAGGTCAGTCTCCTGTGTGATAGCGTCATCATGATTCATCAAGGCGAGATGGTCTATAAAGGGACGTTGCAGGAATTATATATAGAAGAGAAGAGTGAGGATTTGAATTACATCTTTATGTCGAAGCTCGTCAGGGGGATATCATAATGTGGAAAACGGTTTTTATCAAAGAAATGACAGATGCCATGAGAGACAGAAAAACCTTGCTGTTAACGATCCTCATTCCGCTCATTACGATGCTTGGACTCGTATTTTTTTATGAAAGTATGATTGCTGATCCAGTTGATAAAGAATATACGGTTGCCGTGAGAGAAAAGCTTCCAGACAGTATGAATCAACTGTTAGCGGGCGTTGAGAATATAAAGGTTCAAACGTTTACCGATCCGAAAAAAGCAGTCAAGGATGGCGAAGCGAACGCGTACCTTGAAGTGCCGCAAAAAGCGGAAGAGTTTCTTCAGGAGCAGAAGCCGTTTGCGATTAAAGTGTATGGATCAACAACAGACTCAGATTCTGCACTTACTATTCAGATGCTCCAATCTACATTTGAACAATACCAAAATCAAATTGTAGAAAATCGTTTGGCTGATGAGAATGTCACAAGCTCTTTGATTCATCCATTTGAAGTACAGTCACTAGACTTAGAGGATGGGAAGGAGAGTACGACAGCAATGCTTCTGTCGATCCTATTGCCGATGATTTTTGTGACGTCAGTCATTTCTGGCGCATTACCAGCAGCACTTGATATTGTGGCAGGGGAAAAAGATCGCAAGTCCATTGAGGCGTTATTTTTAACTCCAGCCAGTCGGTTGCAAATTCTTATTGGGAAATGGCTTGCGGTATCCATGTTTGGGATTTTAAGTGGTGTCGTCGCCATTGGGATGCTCCTTGTGTCCACATTGCTTTTTACAGAGAAGTTAAAACAAGCTTTACAATTTGGTGATCAAATGTGGATGGTCATCGGGGTAACGCTTGCTGCATTAATCATTTTTTCACTCATGGTCTCTATTTTAGAGCTTGTCATTAGTGTCGTTTCTAGCTCTGTCAAGGAAGCTCAATCGTACATGTCGATGATCATTACACTCGGTATCATTCCAATGTTTTTTACAATGAGAGCAGGTGCGACGCAGTTAGATACGTACTACTTTGCAGTACCTTTCTTAAATATACATGCATTATTTAAGCAAATGATGTTTGGCATCATGGACCCATTGTCCATTGCCTTAACCCTTGGTTCATCTGCACTAACAGTCATTGTGTTGTTCATCATCACAAGAAGCCTGTTTATGAAAGAAAAGTGGATGCTTGCCAAATAATAAAACCCCCGATATCGGGGGTTTTGTATTAGTTCTTAATAAATGTTTCGATAAGACTGCTTGTTTTATAATCACTTAAATCAAGCTTCCATTGGTCGATTTCGTTTTTCTTCATGTTGACTTCAACCGTTTCTTCACTAGAAGATGGACCTAATTTTTTGAACTCCTCTGGATAGACAGAGAGTAAATACTTCTGTGCATCATCGTAAGAAGCCGTACGATTTTTGCTGTAAAATTCGTTTGCTCTTTCCTTCAAACGTTCTACTAGCGGGCTAGCATCAATTGGTGTAACGGTTACTGTGACAACAGCTTTATCACCACTAATGGATTTGGTTTTTGCTGAAACTTTTGACTTCTCAGCAAGTGTTTCTTTGACAGCCTTCAATAATTTATCAAGGTTTTCATCTTTTGCAGCGCTTGATGAAATACCAGAAGAAGAAATGTATCCTTGCTTAAATGATTTGTCAAAATCATTCACAACAGTTGATGTGTTGTCGCCTGTTAGTTTTTCAAAGTCCTCGTTTTTCTTACCGAAAATCATGACATCCAAATAAGCAGATAGTGCTTTCGATGAGGCTTGAAGAGAGTCTGCTTTTTTCATTAAGTCTTTGCCTTTAATGTTGAATTCAAGTGTAGTGTTGTCTTTTTTAGTGCCGGTTGATGGTTCTGTATACACAAGCTGATAATCTTTGTTTTGATCTACAACGTAGAAGAGTCCACCTTTTGAAATTTTCCCAGCATTTAATGAACTAGATGATAACACTTCATTGTAGTCATCAGGAGAAATGGTGGATACTTGAGCATCGTCTTGATAAAGAGTGAAGTTACTTTTGTCAACGTTTAAAGGCTCTTTGCTGATGTTCTTCACTGCAACATTGACTTTCAGTACATATTGGTCATCTTGTACAGATGTATCATACTGAGGTGGTAGTGTATATTCTGCACTTTCGACTTTTACTTCTGCTGTATCAAGTGATTTCTTTGTATCATTTTCTTTGGTCGTTGTTTTGTCTTTACCGCCTCCACAAGCTGCGATAAGGACTGTCAAACTCAAAAGTAGGAAAAATAGAGATAATTTCTTTACTGACATGAATTACTTCCTCCTTAGATTAGAACGAATTCGATGAGAGACAAGCGTCGATCATCCTCTTTTTTTATGGGAAATCTTAGTTCGTATCATTCTTTTTGCACAAAAAGAAAAATAATGTATGTTTTACTAACTGTAGAATGAAGCGAAAGTACTGTCAATACCAAAGTGCAATTGTCTTAGCTGAAAGGCGATAAATAGTAAAATTGACACTAAATTAAGAGGGTAATTTTGTATTTATCGTTTGAATTCTCCTGTAAAAACTCAACATTTTTTATTTTAAGGTGTTGAGTCTGATTATTGAATAGGTTCAAATGACTGTTTTTGAAGAAGATGTTACAAATAGAAAGTTTTTAATGGTCTGTAAATGAGTCTATGGTAATGAATATTTCTTCCTGTTTGGCAAGAACTGTGTTTTGATTCTGGATGTAAAACGAAGAATGCGTACCTGTTATGGCTATGCATTAAAGATTTTGCTTCAGAAGAGACATGCTAACGACAGTTGGTGTGTTTTTTCATGGGAAAATGGCAGTCATCTGCACAGAATCACAACATATGATAAAAAGGAGATGATTTGGAGGTGGATGTATGGCAGTGGTAAGAGCGACAAGCTCTGATATTGATTTGCTGGCCAGACTGCTTAGAGCCGAAGCTGAGGGAGAAGGAAAACAGGGAATGCTACTTGTTGGTAATGTGGGCATCAATCGTTTACGTGCCAACTGCTCTGACTTTAAAGGACTGCGTACGATTCCACAAGTAATCTATCAGGAGCATGCATTTGAAGCTGTGACACATGGCTATTTTTATCAACGAGCACGTGAAACTGAAAAGTCACTTGCGCGTAGGAATGTGAATGGAGAACGTTTTTGGCCTGCGAAATATAGTCTCTGGTATTTCAAACCACCAGGAGGTTGTCCATCTACTTGGTACAATCAACCGTTTGTTGCACGGTACAAATCACATTGCTTTTATCAGCCGACCGCTGAAACATGCGAAAATGTGTATAACACTTTTTAACACGAAGAAAAACACAACCTTTTCAAGGCGGGGAGCGAGAAGGGTGTGTTTTTCTTTATTTCAGAAAGGGTAACAGTCGTGTATCAGCTTATGCATAGGACACGATTGGAGGAAAGAGATAGATGTATCAAGGTTTAAAGGGGGACAACAGCGATTGTGAATGATAGAGGCGATATAGGTGGAGCAGATCAGACAGTACAGACGATTGAGCAACACGGTGGACAAGCTATCAAAGTGCAAGCGGATGTTTCAAAAAAAGAGGGCATTTAGGCTTTACCAATTTAAGCAGAGTAGAAATCCCCCATACCGTCAACCCGAAATGGTTCAGAATGTTTATTCTTACTGCTGTAACAATCTACGTATTATGGACACTGCTAATTACGGGATAAAGAATATTTTCCACATAAATTCACAATCCTTAATTATAAGTTTGATGGCATCCGCCATCATATTATTCATTTTTAACAAGTTTAATAAAAAAACTGAAGATAAAGGAGAAAACAACCTTGACTAAAAAAGATACACAAAGATTACTTTGCTTTTGTTGGCTATGGCAATGATAGCTTCAATTTTCCATCCTAATTCTATGTTAGCAAAACCAAATACTGCGCAAACAAAAAATCAATATCCACCAATTGGACAAATGACACAAGCAGAAATTCATATGTTCCTAAACAACGGTTATATCTTTTGACAGAAGAAGCTGACGCTTTTAATTCTGTACTACTCAACTTTTTTGTAGTCTTCGACTCCATTTGTTTATAATATAGGTAACATTTATCATTTACATAAATTTTAATATAACCTAATATACATAAAAGTACTATAGGAGGAAAAAATGAGAAAGAGAATCAAAATTATCTTATTTATCCTAACAGGATTAATAATTGTATTCATATTAATGCCACCTCTTTCACCAGTCTTCTTCAATAACTCTTCAGAAAAAGGCGCAATAAGGCATGAAATCTATAAACAAGGATACCCATACCAAAGTTATTTCACCATACTTCAAAAAAGAGAATACAGTGATTCATCAGGGAACCTTTACTATTTAATGCTATTCAACGCATGGAAAAGTGAAACTGGAACTCCATATCTCTGCAATTCTAAAAAAGTAACAGAAGGTGAATACAAGGTTAATTGTGGAACAGCTCCGTAAAAAACAGGGAGTAAAAAAAAGCAGGCTCTTATCAGCCTGTTTTTCTAAGTGATTATGTAATTCTTAATGCCAACATGCCAATGTGTCATGACCTCAAAGGTCTCATTCGCTACATCATCATCTCTTCAATTCTGATCAGATATCCATCCTCTGAACAAATTAATAAAGACGCAAAAAAAGGGATTAATAAAGCAAGAACAGCTAAAAAACTTCTAACGGACAACAGATTTAAAAAGAAAAAATAATTAAAAGGTGATAAAGCATCCCTCATCTCTAATGAAGCCTCATATATCACTGGCGCTACACTATTTGTGGATGGAGGCATGACACTATACCCATCCCAGTTAGCATAGAATCTAATTCGCTTAAAACATCCGCGGGATTAACCGGCGGATGTTTTTTGTTGATAGCGTGGTCTGGTTGTTTTTCCGAGCAGCATCGGATACTTTTTGAAAAAGGTAATACATGGAACCATCAGAAGCAATGTGGCGATTGTATAAAACAGCATCCAAGAAAGCTGTTTTGTATCGGATATGTCGATGCCGAGTCCATAATAAACAAACGCTTTAACGATGTCGATCCCAACAAATTGAAGGACAAGAATGACAATAGAATTTCGCCCGAGATATGTCAAAATACTTGATTGCTTGAGCTTAAAGCTCATATAAATGACAGCTGCTGAGCCGAGTAGCGCACATAAATAAAAGATGAAGATATGTCCAAGGTCATTGACACGCATGTCAATTCTTGTGTTAAAGCTTTGGATGTAGCCGCTGGTCATAAGTAATCCAGTACACAGTAACAAAGTCGGATCAGATTTCAATTCGACAAATACATGCTTTGCAAGATAGCCGATAGAATAAAAAACAACCGCTGTAAACGTCACATTTACATTCCACGGCAGGCTTTGATGTAAATAAAGAGTGGTGACATAACCGATTCCTCCGCATAAAATGGTCAAACTCAGCAAGGCGCTTGTCTTCCCTTTTGCCAATCGATGCAGGAAGAAAAATAAGACTTCAACTATAAAGAGTGTGGTTAAAAACCAGATGGCAGGATTGTGTGTGAGTCTTGAATGATCTGCATTCGAGAGAAAGATGCCTGTAAACGGAACAAAAGGATCAATATCTGTCTGGTGTTTAAATGCGAAAAACCGTGTAACTGAAAACCAGAAGACATATGTAATGATCGAAAAATAAAGGTAGGGAAGCAACAAACTTTTCGCTTTCTTTTGAATAAAGGCGATCGCTGATAATGACTTTGGTTGAAACATCATGCCTGATAATAAGAAGAAGAGAGGTATATGAAATGAATAGATGAATTGTTTAAAGGTATCAGATGTTGGTACATGTGCCATAACGACGAGAAGGATGCCGATGCCCTTTGCTGCATCCACCCATTCTAATCTCATCTTCATACAAACCACTCCTTTTCTAGTAGTAGAAACGCCGTCCTTTTTCGTCTTACTCCTACTATGATAAAAGGAAGCCTCCTTATGCGTTTACATTTCCCTAACGATCAGAAGACTAGTTTGCACGAAGATGACAGCTGGCGATTTTTTGAAATGAGCGTGTTACATATCCCATTTTTTATAACAATGTAAAAAAAGCCGTTATCGGCTTCAAAATAGATTAATAAAATATGTCGGCAATGCGTTCAAATGATCGTTGTTTTTCAAGCGGATCAAATGTGTTGTTGAGCATCATAATTTGATCTGTCCCATAGCGTTCTGTTAAGTAGAGAAGCTGATCTCTGACCGTTTGCTTGGAGCCGATAACCATTCTTTTTCGGTTTTGCTCCACCTTTTTCTTTTCTTGCTCAGTGTAGGAATAATGAGCGGCCTCTTCAATTGAGGGTACTCGGCTATCCAATCCTTTTTCCACTCGAAGTAGCCATAAATCTGTGCTTGAGGCAATTTGTTCTGCTTCATCGTCGGTTTCACCACAGATGACAAAAACAGCGAACATGGACTTAGGCTGAGCTGTAAAGAGAGATGGTGAAAAATGTTGGCGATATGTTTCGAAAGCTTGCTGACCACGTGTGGGTTGAATAAAGTGACCAAAAATATATTGAATTCCAAGCTGTGCTGCTTGTTTGGCACTATTTTCTCCTAAGCCGAGCAACCAGAGCGGCGAAAGGTTTTCTACTTTTGGTGCCGCTTTTAATCCTGCATATGGATGATTAGAGGGCAGGCGGTCTGTTAAGTAGTGAATAAGATCATCAAGCTGTCTGTCAAACTGCATTAGTCCTTTATCAACTCCGTCTGTTAAAGCCAGTCTTGTTTTTGCAGTGCCTCCTGGCGATTTTCCGATCCCTAATTCTATTCGCCCAGGATAAAGCGATTCGAGTTGTCTCGTCAGTTCTGCGACTTTAAAGGGACTGTACTGTGGTAGTAATATCCCGCCAGAACCTGTCCGAAGCTTTGTTGTATGTGACGCAATATGTGCCATTAGAATTTCGGGAGCTGTGCTGGCGAGTCCTCTTGTACTATGATGCTCAGCAAACCAATAACGTTCATAGCCGAGTTCTTCAGCAAATATCGCCAACTTTGTTGTATGTTCAAGTGTCTCTTGTGCTGTTTTCCCTTTTGGAATGGCAACCTGATCCAAAATATTTATTGAAGGCATCGACCTTACATCCTTTCTTCAAAGGCTGATTCACGTTCAAAAAACGTATATGAACAAGTATAAAGAAATGAAGAGCGGGATGGAAATGAACTGCACGTGAATGAAACATCGACGGAATTCTATGCACAATTTAATTGAAAGATTAGTATATAAAAATAGAAACGTTCAAGCAGTGGATGCTGTATTGATCTATATGAAATCGCTTTTATTCGACAATGTTTCACATGAAACATACTTTCGCAAAAATAATAGTTAGTGGCTGACATATTTTCCTTAAGAAAATTTTTAGAACTTGAAACCTTGTATATTCATGGTTCGTATATACTAGTAAATAGAAAAGTGGGCGAAAGACTAATAGTCATTCATGAATTTTGTCGATTTTTCATGTATGATGTTTGTATACAGTCGACGCTAGATAAACAGAATTTCATTATGTTGGAGGAGTGAGTGGCTTGGCGATTTCATTAGAAAAAGGTCAACGTATTGATTTAACAAAAGGAAAGGCCGGATTATCAAATATTCTTGTCGGTCTTGGTTGGGACCCAGTGTCTCAAGGAGGCGGATTTTTAGGGAAACTATTTGGTGGAGGCGGAGCTGATATTGATTGTGATGCATCGGTTCTCATGTTAAAAAATGATCGCTTCACAGAGAATAAAGACTTGGTCTATTTTGGTAACTTGAAAAGCAGATGTGCAAGTGTTGAACATACTGGCGATAACCTGACAGGAGAAGGGGAAGGAGATGACGAACAAATTCTCGTCGATCTGAACAAGGTTCCTAGTCAAGTGAATAAGCTCGTTTTTGTCGTCAACATCTATGATGCACTTAGAAGAAAACAGCACTTCGGTATGATCCAAAATGCATATATCCGCGTCGTCGATCGCTCAAACAACCAAGAGTTACTAAGATATAATTTGAAAGATGAATATGCGGGGAAAACATCATTGATTGTAGGAGAGATTTACCGCCAAGGAAACGAGTGGGAATTTGCTGCGATTGGTGATGGCACAAATGATGCAAAGCTAGCAGACATCACTAAAAACTATAGTTAATTTGAAGGAGGATTTCTCAAATGGCAATTTCTTTATCTAAAGGTCAAAAGGTAGATTTAACAAAAACAAATCCAGGCTTAACAAAGGTTGTTGTTGGACTAGGATGGGATGTCAATAAATATGATGGTGGACAGGACTTTGATTTAGATGCTAGCGTGTTTTTATTAGATGCAACTGGTAAAACGACTTCTCCATCTGACTTCATCTTTTACAATCAGACGACAGGTGGAGCTGGCTCTGTCGTACATACAGGCGACAACCGCACTGGTGCAGGAGATGGTGATGATGAACAGGTAAACATCGACCTATCAAGCGTTCCTGCTAGCATTGAAAAAATCTCTTTTGTCATTACAATTCATGATGCAGAAGCGCGCAACCAAAATTTCGGACAAGTGTCTAATGCGTATGTTCGTATTCTCAATGCGGCATCAAATGAAGAGCTCATTCGCTATGACTTGGCGGAAGATTTCTCTATTGAAACAGCCATCATCGTTGGAGAGTTGTATCGACATGCAGGTGAATGGAAATTCTCGGCAGTTGGATCAGGATACCAAGGTGGGCTTTCTCGGATTGCAACAGATTTTGGCTTAGATATAGGATAAATCATTTTTCGTAAATTTTAATGAGACAGGGGAGGACAAATGATGGCAATTCAGCTTTCTAAAGGGCAACGTGTAGATTTAACAAAAACGAATCCTGGACTGACGAAATGTATTATTGGTCTCGGCTGGGATACGAATAAATATTCAGGCGGAGCAGATTTTGACCTTGATGCTTCAGCATTTTTAGTAGATGCAAACAATCGTTGTCAGAATGACACGGATTTTGTTTTCTATAACAACCTTCAACATCCAAGCGGTGGCGTAACACATACAGGTGACAACCGTACAGGAGAAGGAGACGGAGATGACGAGCAAATTCTCGTTGATTTCTCCAAAATTCCTGCTAACATTGATCGTATCGGAATTACAGTTACGATTCATGATGCAGAAGCGCGTAGCCAAAACTTTGGACAAGTGTCTAATGCATTTGTTCGTGTTGTAAATGAAGAGGGCGGGGAAGAATTGATCCGTTTCGATCTAGGGGAGGACTTTTCTATTGAAACGGCTGTTGTCGTGTGTGAGTTGTATCGACATGGTGCCGAGTGGAAGTTCAATGCAATCGGAAGTGGTTTCTCTGGCGGACTTGCTTCTCTTTGCAAAAATTATGGTTTAGAAGTGTAATAGAGTCTTAAAAATGTTCAAGGCGCTGCCAATTGCTCAGATGAAAAGCCTTTTTCAAAGTGAGAAAGTAACAGCGATCAAGAATAACAGCAGGTATGTGCCTGCTCGAAGCTTCTACACTTTATAGGAGGAAAACAATTGGAGATTCTTAAACATATGTTGGACACGTATGCATCATTTTTTGATTGGCATATGTGGGCAGAGGTGTTGACCAATCCTGTTTCATGGGGATTGATTGGTACTTTGGTTGTCCTTGAGGGATTATTATCAGCGGATAACGCACTTGTCTTGGCCGTGATGGTCAAGCATTTACCGGAAAAACAGCGAAAAAGAGCACTAACCTACGGATTAATTGGCGCTTATTTCTTCCGTTTTATCTTTATTGGGGTAGGGATGCTGTTAATCAAATTTGCATGGGTAAAGGTTCTTGGAGCGGCTTACTTGGCTTGGCTCGTTATTAAGCACTTCTGGTTAGGTGAAGGCGACGATGAAGCGAAGGAAATGAAAAAAGAAGGCTGGCTGATCCGTGTATTTGGTGTCTTCTGGGCGACAGTAATTTCCGTTGAAATTATGGACCTTGCCTTCTCGGTTGATAGTATTCTCGCAGCTTTTGCAGTATCTGAAGAGGTATGGATTCTCCTACTTGGCGGAATGCTTGGTATTTTGATGATGCGTACTGTGGCACAATTCTTCCTTGTTCTTATTGACCGTGTGCCGGAATTAGAGAATACAGCGTTTATTCTTATTGGAATCATTGCTGCAAAAATGGCGTTAAGTGTGATTCACATAGAGATTCCGCATCTCGTGTTCTTTGCCATTATCATCCTAGCATTTGTCGGTACATTTATTATCCATAAGATCAATAAAAACAAACATAAAGATTTAACTGAGCAAGCGGCAGCTTCAAAAGAAGAATAGAGATCGTGAAAGAGGAATGGAGTTGAAAAACGACTCCATCCTTTTTTGAATCAACAGGTCAATCGTTAGAAAATTTCTGTCAGCGTGCATTCATTTTTAACGACAGGAGGGTGGCAAACCATGCGTTATTTTCATTTTTTATCAGATGCAAGGCAGCATGATATCTTTTTTAAAAAACCAACAGTTATTGACAAACATGCTTCAAAGCGTGTCCTTGCGTATGCATTAGGTGCCACTTTGTACATGCCCGCAACGCGGCAAGATTTAGCCGATCTTTTAGTCAAACAAAAGTATGAAGAGCTATGCTCAGTTGTGTTTTGTTTGGAGGATGCGATTGGTGACCATGAGGTTGAAGCAGCTGAACACATGCTGGTGAAGCAGCTAGCATATTTAAAAGAAGAGCTGGTTCATTCACCCGATTTGGCCAATCGACTCCCACTTTTATTCGTTAGGGTACGCTCACCTGAGCAGCTCTTACGCCTCGCTGGTATGCTTGATCGCTCCATCCATTTGCTGACAGGCTTTGTCTTTCCGAAATGCTCCACATATAATGCTAAGCAGTATTTGACTAACCTGCGATTCATTTCAACTCAAGTGAACATTCACCTTTATGGTATGCCAATTCTTGAAACACCAGACCTATTAGATAAGGAAACGAGAACTGCTGCTCTTTCTGAATTGAAGCAGATTATACTTGAGTATGAAGAGTATGTGTTGAATATTCGTATTGGGGCGACAGACCTTTGTGGTTTATATGGAATCAGGCGAAATCATCGAACGACAATCTATGAGATCAGGCTCATCGCCGATTTCATGACAGATGTGCTAAATTATTTTGGGAGATTGTTTGTTGTGTCAGGACCGGTCTGGGAATATTTTGAGCCAGCACGCAAAGAAGCAAAACCTTATCTGAAGGCATTGCCTTATGGGAGTGAGCTTCATGATGTTGAAAGTAGCTATTTAAGTGGTTTGCTGAAAGAGGCTCAGCTCGATTTGGCCAATGGGATTCATGGGAAAACGGTCATACACCCAACACACCTGAAACTAGTGCAAAGTCTATGCGTTGTCACAAAGGAAGAATATTTGGATGCATGCAGTATTTTAGAGCATACAGATGGGACAGTTGGTGTGCTGAAAAGTACTTTTTCTAATAAGATGAATGAAACGAAACCGCACCTGAAATGGGCGGAGAACATTATGCTAAAGTCAGACATTTACGGGGTGTTTCATGAAAACAGAAGCTACATCGACATACTTACCGAATACACATACGCTGAAAATCTTGGAACATATGGAGGTTGACCTATCCTTTGATCAAGCGTCAGTTTACGTACCAAAGGAGCATTTGTTTGAAATGGCAGCGAGGGTGAATAAAAAAAGGGCATTTTTGTTTGTGAGCAAGGTGCTCGGCAAGCATATCCCTGTTCATCCAGTGAAACCGTTGATCGTCTCAGGTCTCCTCGCTATGGCGTATGTGAAGGAAAAGACAGGTGTTGCCCCAGCAATTCAAGATCAGTTGGCTGAAGCGTTATCATCAGACGATCATCGCCTGCTTTCCGCTACGTATAAAACGTTGAAATCAGACAAGCTACAGTCAAGTACGAAGCCGATTGTCATTGGTTTTGCTGAGACAGCGACAGCTCTTGGGCATGGTGTCTATGATGTACTTGCGGATGCATCCTACATCCATACAACACGAGAAAAGCTAGCGAATCTTGAGCCCTCGCTTGTGTTTGAAGAGGAGCATTCACATGCAACAGATCAACTATGCTATGCAGATGCACAGCTTCTTCAATCAGATCGTCCAATTATTTTAGTAGATGACGAGGTGACAACGGGACGAACGAATATGAACATCATCCGTGATCTTCATGCTAAATTCCCGCGTCAAACGTATACCATTCTATCCATTTTAGACTGGCGTACAGAGGTGCATCAAGAAGAGCTAACTTTATTGGAGCAAGAACTTGGAATACAAGTAGAATCACTTTCACTATTAAAAGGAAATATGGCGTTCCGAGGAAAAACATTAGATGAGCCTTCATATTCCTATCAGGTTGAAGAATCACAGCATCTACCAACTCTATCACATGCCTCACTCAGCTCATTCTTTCAGGGTGTGCCTTATACACCCGAGTATGTGACGAAATCGTCAGGGGTTACGCCTTATATATATGAAACAGGAAGATTTGGACTGGGAGCAGACGATTCAATCGTCATTGATGAAGCGGTTCGTCATGCGGGTGGGCAGTTAAAGAACATGCGAATGGGAGAACGTACACTTTGTTTAGGAACTGGTGAGCTGATGTATTTGCCAATGCGGCTGTCAGCGCATATGGGTGAAGGTGTGCGGTTCCACTCAACCACAAGAAGTCCAATTCATCCAGTCGATCAGGATGGATATGCAGTCAAAAATGGCTTTTCGTTCGCGAATCCAGAGGATCAAAACATTCAGCATTACGTGTATAACCTACCACTAGAAGGCTACGACGACGTCTTTTTATTTTTCGAGAAAAAGGTGTCTTATGATGCACTCCTTCCGCTCATGCACATTTTTGCGGAGCGACGTGTGAAGCATGTGCATATTGTAACTTTATCAGATGAGGTGAATGCAAATGGCTAATGTGTACACAAAAATGGGAAGCTATCCAGAACAGGATGTCACCTTTTTGCTAAAAGATCTATCTTCCATTGAGATCGAGAAGAGCACAGAAGAACGAGAGCGTTCCATTCAAAGTGGGGCACACTATTCTGAAATGCTACCGATTGAGTATAAACCAACGATTGCTTATATGGATTTATTCTATCAATCTCTTGAAGAAAGCAAGCAAAAAGTGGCGGAGGCAGTTGCTATTGTCGCAGAACAAATTGTCAAAAAACGTGGTTTTCAAACCGTTCTTTGCAGTTTGGCGCGTGCTGGTACACCAATTGGCGTGCTCATTAAAAGATACATTCGTTTTAAGTATGGCATTGAGCTGCCTCATTACAGTATATCTATCATTCGTGATCGTGGAATTGATGAAAATGCATTGAAATATATCCTTTCACAGCATCCAGAATTTGAGATTGCGTTTATTGATGGCTGGACGGGAAAAGGTGCAATTTCAAACGAGTTAAGACGTGCAGTCGTCCAATTTGAAAAGACGCATGGCATTCAATTGTCAGATGAGCTAGCGGTACTTGCAGATCCTGGATTTTGTACGGACGTATATGGAACTAGGGAAGATTTCCTCATTCCGAGTGCTTGTTTAAATTCAACGGTTTCAGGTCTTGTCAGTCGAACGGTACTAAACAACCGCTGGATTCATGCCGATGATTTCCATGGGGCGAAGTATTACGATGAATTATTAGCAGAGGATGTATCCAATATGTATGTGGATACGATTGAAGCAGAATTTGCGTCCATTCAAGCAAATGCTCGTCAGCAGGCAGAAACACTTCTGGCTGAAAACAGCACTGCTGATTGGCGGGGCATGGCTTCAATTGAAGCCATCGGGAAAGAGTTTCAAATCGACAATACGCATTTAATTAAGCCGGGTGTAGGAGAAACAACACGTGTGTTACTGCGTAGAATTCCTTGGAAAATCCTGATCAAGCCAGGTTCGAGAGAGGCGCTAAAGCATATTTTGCTCTTAGCAGAGGATCGTGGTGTGCCGGTCATTGAATATGACAAGATGTCTTATACTTGTTGTGGTTTAATCCGTCCGTTGGAGAAATCCATATGAGACAGGCATTTGCAAGCGATTTAGACCGGACGCTTATCTTCTCGCATCGGATGCTCAATCAATATGTATCACAAGGGACGTATGAGTTGATAGAAATGCTAGATGGACGTGCCTTGTCCTATATTTCGACTCAAACGAAAAAACATTTATTAACCATTCATCAAGCAGGCTGGTTTATTCCAGTGACAACACGGACGACGGCACAGTATAAACGGATTACTTTTTTGCAAAACGAGCTAAGACCTGAATTTGCTGTCACAACAAATGGCGGTTGTATTTTGCAAAATGGTGAGCCGCTGAAAGAATGGGAGGCGCTTATTGATCAGAGATTAGCAGGTTGTATGCCCATACGAGAGATGCTCCGTGCTATTTCAGAGCTGCCTGTATCAAGATGGGTGAAGCGCACACGAACAGCAGATGGCCGGTTTCTTTACCTCATTATGGAGGATGAACATGTTCCTCATATTCCGCTTACTGAGTTGATAAAGTGGGGGAATGAGAGAGGCTGGCAAGTATCACTTCAAGGGAGAAAGCTTTATTTTATTCCACAACCATTAAATAAGTGGACAGCCGTCGCATATATCAAAGAACAGCTCCAGCTCGATAAAGTTTATTCCGCTGGCGATTCACTGCTTGATTACGACCTGATTCAGCAAGCAGATGTCGGGTTTGCGCCCGCTCATGGAGAAGTTCTTGAGCACCATCCATCCCTTCGTGCAACGACTGCCTTTGGCATGGCTGCCGCTGATGAAATCAGCACATATGTAGCGGATCAGGTGGCTGTAGCAAGGAAGTCGTAACAGAATGGAATGGCAGAAGAGTAGGACGGAATGATATGATAGAAATGACCTATTAATAAAGCATGTCATGATGAAAAATACGAAAACGGAGAAAGGAAGGAGCGGCGTGAGCTATACAGAAATCAATGTATTGAAAGCATGGGCAGATCAGGAAACCTGGAAAGAGCTGATAAAAAAGCCGCTGCCTGAACGAGACCAATATGTGAAAGATGATCAAACACTTTCCTTCAGCCGTCTCGCCGCCCGTATACTTGGTACCCCGCATGATGAAACCGATTACTATATTTATTTACACGAATTGTATGAAACAGAAGGCGTTCATATATTAAGCGAAACACTTGATAAGACCATTGAGCCAGAACGATTTCAAGCACTCCAACGGATTCACCTTGTTAATCAGGAAGAAAAGGGGCTATCTGTCAATCGTTTTGTTGCGTTCTTAGATGGCGAACATCTCATTGTGCGTCATCCAAATCCAGTGATGAATCGCCATTTGCGTCTTTCGCTTATCAAAGTATTTGAACATTTTAAAATGAAGCATGAGGGTGGCTTCAACCATCCTGATTTTCGCCGAGTATTGCTTGATGTAGTGAAATTCACAAAAAACCATTTAGAGCCTTGGCTGAAAGAAGTAAACATTGAAGAGAAAATGCCCGTTGTTGTTTGGTACGGGGAGGCAAGTAAAAGTCAGCTTTATTTTCTCTATTATTTGATGCTGACAGGCTGTGACGTCATCCTTTTTCATCCGAAAGGCATCGACCAATTGAAGGAGTTAGACGCAGAAGAAGAGCTGACTTTTATTTATCAATACCCAGGTACGTCAGAGCTTGAGCCTTTTCCGACAGAAAAGCCAGAGAGGAAGTCGACCGTTGCGTACCGTTCAACTAGAGAACTTGAAGAGGTTCTTCATACGGAAGATTCTATGTTATATAAACCATGGCAATTCAGAGATCATACCCCGCAATCAATTACGCTAAAGACGACGTATGATGAGCTATTTTTAATTGCAAAAGAACGAGCATTTATCAGACCTAATTTTAAAGCAGATCGACATACCGTACAGATACCCAACATTTTCGCCAAAATGATGGGGGTTTCGAGAGATAAGCGTGAATATTGGGATCGGCTTCACACCCTCACAGAATGGAAGGAATCAAAAACCGTTCGCCATTTTCCGTTTACACAAGAGGTAACCTCGAATTATCAATTTCATTACAGTCATGCACTCTCGCCTGAGGGAGAAATTGATCCTGAGCTGTTGATAAAAAGCAACGTATGGCAGTTTTCTCATTTATATGAGGGTACGCAGCGCGCCATTGCTGAAGCCATTGCACGTATGTGTAAGAATCCGAAGCTTCTTCGTGAAGGAAATGAAACAGAACGTGATGTCCAAATTTATTTGTTTAAGCAAACGCTACACTTATCTGGTGAATTCATTGGACTCATTCAAATGTTCGATTATGCGCAAACCGTGCCGAAGCTTATTTTGTATCATACCGAATATAATGGAGAGCTGACTCGGTCTGATGCGGCTGCTCTTATTTTTCTAAATGAAATAGGTGTAGATCTTTTCGTTTATCATCCGTCAGGTTATCAATGTATAGAACGTTTCATAGATGATCAGTTATTTGATATACATTGGCTAGATGAGATGGTGATGAATCAAGAATTCAAAGAACCATCAATCGTCAGAAAGATATTTAAATCAATTAAGAATAGATAAGGAGATCGAAGCGTATGACAAATACAAATGGGAATGACATCATTTCAATTGATAAAGAAGAAATTTCAATAGAGAAGGCGGATGATATCCGTTTGCAACTTCGCAGCGAACCGGAAGTGCAAAATCTTGCGAAGCAAATTGATGTAAAAAATCAACTTGAGCTTCTTGAATACGGGAAACAGCCAGCAGTGGAGATTTCCAAATTCTCTGATCGCATCCTATCTATGATGCGGTCAACAAGTGTCACTGATTCAGGGACGATGCTTACGCAGCTAGGAAAAATCATGGATCGCTTTGACAAAAATGATTTTGACGAACCAAAGGGCGGACTCTTATCTAAAATCTTTAAACGTGGCGGCAGTATGATTGAAAAAGTCTTTAGCAAGTACCAATCGCTTGGTGCAGAGATTGAAAAAATCAATGTTGAAATCAACAAATATAAAGATGAGATGACGAAATCAACGATGACGCTTGATGAAATGTATGATCACAACGTCCAATACTATGTGCAACTTGAAAAGTATGTTGTAGCAGGGCAAATGAAAATCGAAGAATTACAGCAATTGGTCCCAGCGTATGAGGAAAAAGTAGCGGGCGGCAATCAGCTAGCACAAATGGAGCTTGATACGCTTCGCAATGGTATTCAAGCGCTAGAAGAACGTGTGTATGATCTTGATATGGCACGCATGGTCGCATTGCAAACGGCTCCGCAAATTCGTTTGCTTCAACGTGGGAATACGAAATTGATTGGGAAAATCAACTCAGCGTTTATTATTACCATTCCGATTTTTAAAAACGGGATTATTCAAGCAGTTACGGCAAAAAGACAGAAGCTTGTGGCTGACTCAATGAGCGAGCTCGATAGAAGAACAAATGAAATGCTGAAACGCAATGCTGAGAATATTTCAAGTCAAAGTGTTGAAATTGCGAAGCTTTCTGGTAGACCAAGCATTGATATTGAAACAATTGAATCCTCTTTTAATACAATTGTGCAAGGAATGAAAGAGACGAAACAAATTGAAGAAGAAAACAAACGTCTACGTGAAGAAGGAACAAAACGGATGTTAGAACTTCAAGATAACATTAAGCGTGCAACACTGGAATCATAAGAGTACGAAGGCTTTTGACACTGCCTGTAACGAATGTTGCGGGCAGTTTTTTATGAAAATCATGAAAATTTTAACGAAATAGGTTTTTATCTAACCATTTTCGGGTAAATCTCTTTTGGGAGATAGTTATGTAGCTTAACTAAAATGAGAGCAAGTGCGGTGTAAAGGAATCTAAGTTTATTTTTAGCAGAATGAGGAATTTTCAGTAAAATATTGACTGATGAGAGAATGTGCCCCGAAAAATATAGAGTTTTTGAAGCATTCTATAGGATTTAAGAGCAATAAGGAGTATTTTCTCTATACTTCAGACCTCTATATGGAATTCATACATATTGTGCTGAAATAAGCGAATTCTAAAGATTGTTCGCATCATTACGCTTATGTTACGGTTATAAAGATGCTAATTTGGAGGGAAAAAATGAATTCTGAAGATAAGAATATTAAAATCAAGATAAATAACGTATCTAAAATTTTTGGGAAAAATGCAAAAAAAGCATCTCAATTGCTTGAGAAAGGGAAAACAAAGAGAGAGATCCTGAAAGAGACTGGCGCTACAGTTGGTGTCAACCGAGCAAATTTTGATGTATATGACGGCGAGATATTTGTCATCATGGGGCTATCAGGGAGCGGGAAATCCACACTTGTGCGGTTGCTGAATCGGTTAATTGAACCAACCTCCGGAGAAATTTATATTGATGGGGATATGATAACAAATATGTCAAAGGATCAATTGCGTGAGGTCAGACGGAAGAAAATCAGTATGGTTTTCCAAAACTTTGCCCTATTCCCACACCGCACGATACTGGATAACACAGTATACGGGTTGGAACTACAAGGTGTGGAAAAAGAAGAGCGTAAGCAAAAGGCAATGGAGGCACTCAAGCTTGTTGGTCTTGAAGGCTTTGAAGAGCAGTATCCGAAACAGCTTAGTGGTGGGATGCAGCAACGTGTTGGTTTGGCACGTGCCCTTGCTAACGATCCTGACATTTTATTAATGGATGAAGCATTTAGTGCACTTGATCCATTAATTCGTAAAGACATGCAGGATGAATTGCTTGAATTGCATACATCTGTTGGTAAAACGATTGTATTTATTACACATGACTTAGATGAAGCCTTACGTATTGGCGATCGAATCGTCCTCATGAAGGATGGTAACATTGTTCAAATCGGAACACCAGAAGAGATTCTGATGAGCCCATCTAACGAATATGTAGAACGCTTCGTTGAAGATGTTGATTTATCAAAAGTACTAACAGCAGGTCATATTATGAAACGTGCTGAAACCGTACAACTTGATAAAGGGGCACGAGTTGCTCTTACATTAATGAAGAACCTTGGAATCTCGTCTATCTATGCAGTTGATAAGAAGAAGCATCTATTAGGAGTTATTTCTGCACAAGCAGCGAAAAAAGCGGCAGAATCAGGTGAGTCGCTTCAAAGCGTTCTTGATACAGAATTTACAACGGTACTTGAATCAACGTATCTGACAGAGATTTTTGACGCTGTTTCAGATGCCAATATTCCAATTGCGGTCATAGATGAGAAAAATAGAATGAAGGGTATTGTGGTAAGAGGTGCATTGATTGGTGCATTATCAGGTAATGATGAATATATCAATATGTCGGTCAATCCAGCTGAAGTAAAAGAAACACAAAAGCCTTCTGTACAGGAGGTAGAATAAGATGTTTAGTATGAGCGATTTGCCTAGAATTCCATTTGCAGATTATATTGATCAATTTGTTGACTGGTTAACTTTAACCTTTGGTGGTTTCTTTGATGGGATCACGAATGGTTTAGCAGGTACAGTGAACGGAATTGTTGCAGCACTTGGCATCTTTCCATCAATTTTACTCACATTGATTTTTGCAGGGCTTGCTTGGTGGATCAGCACTAGAGGAGTTGCTATTTTTACACTTATCGGGTTTTTGCTGATCGATTATTTAGGCTACTGGCAACCAATGCTTCAGACGCTAGCCCTTGTGTTGACAGCAGTGATCATCTCCATTGTCATTGGTGTTCCGATTGGGATTTGGGCATCACAGCAAGAGACTGTGCGTAAAATTGTCACACCGATTTTAGATTTGATGCAGACAATGCCTGCATTCGTTTACCTATTACCAGCGATCTTCTTCTTTAATATCGGGGTTGTCCCTGGAGTTGTGGCATCTGTTATTTTCTCAATGCCACCAACGATTCGGATGACGATTCTTGGTATTAAGCAAGTGCCTGCTGATTTGATTGAAGCGACGGAAGCATTCGGTTCAACGACATTCCAACGCTTGTTCAAAGTACAATTACCCCTTGCAACAAAAACGATTCTCGCTGGAATCAATCAAAGTATCATGCTTGCCCTATCAATGGTTGTTATTGCGGCTATGGTTGGTGCACCAGGGCTTGGTTCTGAAGTATACAGCGCAGTTACGCAGTTAAAAACAGGTATTGGGTTTGAAGCAGGGATTGCGATTGTTATTGTGGCAATTACTCTTGACCGTATTACACAAAACATAAGAACGAAAAAAATCAGGGGGAATGCTTAATGTGGAAAAAATCACTCTACATTGGGATGACCGCCTTGCTCGTCTTCCTGCTTGCAGCTTGTGGTTCGCAGTCTGATTCTCATGCATCCGCTGCAAAGCAAGTGAATAAAACGATTATTGGTATTGATCCAGGTTCAGGGATTATGGCGCTGACAGATCAAGCTGAAAAAGATTATGACTTAGAGGGCTGGACGGTTGTCTCTGCATCTAGTGCAGCGATGACCGCTACGTTAAAAAAGTCGTATGACCGTAAGAAGCCGATCATTGTGACAGGCTGGAACCCGCACTGGATGTTTTCTCGTTATGATTTAAAATATTTGGAAGATCCAAAAAAATCTTATGGAGAAGCTGAGGAGATTCATACAATCTCCCGTAAAGGGTTTAAAAAAGATCATCCTGATGCTGCCAAAATGCTCAGTCAGTTTCAATGGTCTCAGGATGACATGGGTGAAGTGATGATTGATATCCAAGACGGTATCAAGCCAAAGGACGCAGCGACGAAATATGTGAAAAAGCATAAAGATCAAGTATCGAAGTGGATCAAAGGTGTCAAAAAGTCTAATGGTGAAAAAATCAATCTTGCTTATGTTGCATGGGACAGTGAAATTGCCAGTACAAATGTTGCGGCAGAAGTGCTTCGTGACCTTGGCTTTAAAGTTACGTTAACACAAGTTGAAGCTGGTCCAATGTGGACAGCAATTGCAACAGGTAGTGCGGATGCATCTCTATCTGCATGGCTTCCAAATACACATAAAACGTATGCGGCAAAGTTTAAAGGTAAATATGATGATATTGGTACGAGTATGAAGGGTCTTCGTATGGGTCTTGTCGTTCCGACTTATATGAAGGATGTTAATTCGATTGAAGATTTGAAAAAATAGCCAACATCGTCGAAAATCCCTTATAATGGAAGAGAGCGTATGAAAAAAGCAGTCTGCTCATGTAGGCTGCTTTTTTCTACATATAAGGATGGTGGAAGTTTTGTCGATGAATCAAAAGCCAATCATGATTCTCCTACATGGTGGAGGAGTAAGTAGCTGGATGTGGAAAAGGCAAATTGAGATGTTTAGCAATGATTATGATTGCTATACGCCCGATTTGCTAGGTCATGGAAAAAGAGCAAACGAACAGCCTTTTTCCATGAAAGAAAGTGCCATTGAGGTGCTAGAGTGGATGGATGAACATGCACACGATCGTTCGATCATCCTCATCGGTTTTTCTCTCGGTGCACAAATTGCTGTTGAGATTTTGTCTAGAAAGCCGAATCGAGTAGACTTTGCCATTATCAATAGTGCACTCGTCATTCCTTTGCCATGGCTGTACCTTTTAGTAAAACCAATATTGCCTCTTATGTATCCACTACTAAAAAAAGATTGGTTTATTCAACTTCAAGCTGAAAAGATAGGTATCCCGAAGGAAGATGTCGCCGATTATGCCGATGGCTCCAAAAGCCTTCAAAAGAGGACGCTGCAATCAATGTTTAAAGAAAATTTACATTATCGGCTACCAAACACCTTTCAGCAAGCGTCAACCCGTATACTCATTACAGTCGGTGATTTAGAAAAAAACATCATGAAACGCTCTGCCCAACATTTGACGGAGGCACACCCTCAAGCAGTCGGTGTCATCGTTCCAAGCGTCGGACACTCCTTTACATTTGAAAAGGCAGAACTCTTTTATGACATGGTCAAAAGCTGGATAGACGAAAAAGCATTGCCAGAAGAATTGATCGTCATCACAAAAGCATAGGACTTGTTATATCATGGTTTCAGGCTATCGAAATTTTCTCGATAGTCTTTTTTATTTATATACAAGGCGTTTAAATTGGGAAGCGATCAATTGATGATGAGCTTGCTTTTTGTACAGGCTTTTTCTTGAGTTGTCATGTATGCGTCTAAAAGGTTTGATACAAACTGAAAACAATTCGCAATCTTTTTTATTTTTTTTGAAAAGCCCCTTGAAAAAGTTTGTGAAATATTGCACAATAATAATGTGAAATACTTCACAAACAACAGAGGTTTTAATCGGAAGGATGACGG
This sequence comes from Bacillus sp. NPDC077027, assembly GCF_050269555.1. Lineage (NCBI taxonomy): Bacteria > Bacillati > Bacillota > Bacilli > Caryophanales > Bacillaceae > Bacillus > Bacillus sp. NPDC077027. Next base: position 155,174 of record NZ_JBNNIO010000005.1, read on the forward strand.
ATATGACAAACGATAAGGTCAATAAAGTTGCATTAATCGGAGCAGGTTTCGTCGGCAGTAGTTATGCCTTTACTTTAATAAATCAAGTGATTACGGATGAACTAGTGTTGATTGATTTGAATCAGGATAAAGCGATGGGTGATGTAATGGATTTGAATCATGGTAAGGCGTTTGCCCCGCATCCAGTGAATACATGGTACGGAGATTATAAAGATTGCAGTGATGCAGATATTGTATGTATCTGTGCTGGGGCAAACCAAAAGCCTGGTGAAACAAGACTTGATCTCGTTGAAAAGAACCTCAACATTTTCAAAGGAATTGTCGAAAATGTCATGAAAAGTGGATTTGATGGTATTTTCTTAGTAGCGACTAACCCAGTTGATATTTTGACCTATGCTACTTGGAAATTCAGCGGTCTGCCAAAAGAACGAGTAATTGGTAGTGGAACAACGCTTGATACAGCAAGATTTAGATATCTACTAAGTGAATACTTTGATGCAGCGGCTCATAATGTGCATGCGTATATCATTGGTGAACATGGTGATACTGAACTGCCAGTATGGAGTCATGCCAACATCGGGAGTGTCCCGATAGCTGAATTAATGAAGAAGCATGATCAATATAAACAAGAAGATTTAGATGACATCATGGAAAATGTTCGCAATGCCGCTTATCAAATTATTGAGAAAAAAGGAGCAACGTACTATGGCGTGGCGATGAGTTTGGCACGGATCACGAGAGCCATTTTACACAATGAAAATAGTATTTTGACTGTCAGCACGTATTTAGATGGAGAGTATGGAGCAGAAGATGTCTACATTGGCGTACCTGCACTTATGAATCGAAATGGTGCAACAGAAATCATGGAGCTGGCACTAAATGACACAGAAAAAGAGCAATTTGCTCACAGTGTAGATGTGTTGAAGGGCATTCTGGCACCACACTTTTAAACAACGAAGTAGACCATCATTTTGAGTAGAAAAGGATGAATCACAATGTGGCAGCAAATATATGATCCGTTTGGTAATGAGTTTGTCAGTGCGTTTGTGGCAATGCTCCCAATTTTGTTTTTTCTGTTAGCGTTAACGGTATTTAAATTAAAAGGCATTCTTGCCGCGTGTTTCACACTGATCGTGAGCTTTGTGACAGCAGTTGTCTTCTTTCATATGCCAGTTGAAAAAGCATTGTCAGCCGTCGTACTTGGTATATCTAATGGACTGTGGCCGATTGGATATATCGTCATCATGGCGGTGTGGCTCTATAAAATATCTGTGAAATCAGGGAAGTTTGATGTCATTCGTTCAAGTATTGCAGGAATTTCTCAGGACCAGCGTCTCCAGCTCTTATTAATAGGTTTTAGCTTTAACGCGTTCCTTGAAGGCGCGGCTGGTTTTGGTGTCCCGATTGCCATTAGTGCGGCTTTATTGACAGAATTAGGATTTAAACCACTGAAAGCAGCGATGCTTTGCTTAATTGCTAATGCTGCATCCGGTGCATTTGGTGCTGTTGGAATCCCAGTCATTACAGGTGCCCAAATGGGGAATATGACGCCATTATCTCTTTCCCAAACACTAGTTTATACGATTCCACTGATCTCTTTCAGTATTCCATTCCTATTGATTATGATCATGGATGGCTTTAAAGGTGTGAAAGAGACACTTCCTGCCTTGCTTGTTGTAAGTGGAAGCTACACGCTCATTCAAGCTGTCACCATGGTGACGATAGGACCAGAGCTTGCCAATATTATTTCTGCTTTAGCAAGCATGGGACTACTTTCTTTGTTTCTTCGTAAATGGCAGCCGAAACGCATTTATCGTGAAGAAAGCGCTCCAGCCATTGAAAATAAGCAAAGTTATCGTGGTGTTGAGATATTGAAAGCATGGTCTCCATTCTACATTTTAACGGGTGTCATTACTGTTTGGAGTCTGCCAGCATTTAAGGCGCTCTTTGCTGAGGGAGGGGTACTAAATTGGACGACCATTTTAGTGAAAATGCCATTTCTTCATCAGCAAATTATGAAGCTCCCGCCAATTGCGTCAACAGAAACACCGATTGATGCGATATTTAAAATTGACATCATCAGTGCAACAGGAACAGCTATCCTCTTAGCTGTCATGCTAACAGGACTGTTTAGCCGTCATATTAATTTAAAGCAAGGAGTGGCGTGTTTAAAAGCATCTGTACAGGAGTTATGGGTACCTGTTCTCACCATCTGTTTTGTCATGGGGTTTGCCAACTTAGCTAACTTCGCGGGTTTAAGCTCAGCCATCGGCCTTGCTCTTGCGAAGACAGGCGATTTATTCCCACTTGCTAGCCCAGTGCTTGGTTGGATCGGTGTATTTATTACTGGATCTGTTGTTAGTAATAATGCCTTGTTTGGTAACTTGCAGGCAGTTACAGCTTCACAAATTGGTACACAGGCGAGTCTTTTACTTGGTGCCAATACGACAGGCGGTGTGATGGCGAAGCTCATATCTCCGCAATCCATTGCGATTGCAACAGCAGCGGTAGGTGAAACAGGGAAGGAATCAGAGCTATTTAAACAAACGGTGAAATACAGTTTAATCCTGCTTGGTATCGTGTGTATTTGGACATTTGTTCTTGCTCAATTTTAAGTCATTGAATGATTGTGATTCATGACAACTTCTTGCCAGGTATTTTTCTGAAAAGAAAGACTGAGAGCCCCCCTCAGTCTTTCTTTCTTTTTAGTTTGACTGAAAATGATAGAGTGGTGATTTCCTGTCATATGATGAGATCATTGTGCACTATTATGTAGATTCTCGAATCACTAGCTTTGTTGGAAGCTGAATATACTCTCGTTTGAGCGTTTTTTTATGTTTGAGCAGTTTCATCATCTGTTGTACGGATTGTTGACCGAGTTCAACAATGGGGATATCAATTGTTGTAATTGTCGGTTGTGTTACCTCACAAATGAACTGGTTATCATAACCGATGACTGCTAAGTCTTGTGGAATTTGATAGCCACACATGATGGCTCGCTTAATCAATCCTGCTGCAACCTGATCATTCCCAGTAAATATGGCATCTGGTGGTTCTGCCATCAAATGAATGCAATCCATTAAACGAAAGCCATCTTCAATTGTAAAAGCCTCACCAAATAACCAATTCTCATTTAATTCTAGGTGATGCTCTTTCAGCGCATCTATATAACCTAGCATTCTTTGCTTTTGTGCCTCACTGCTTTCTGTATCAAAACAAAAACCAATAGATCGACGACCTGATTGAATTAAATAATGGACGGCACGATACGTGGCTTCACGTTCGTCATACCCAATAATTGGGATGTCCGCCGTTTTGTGATGTTCATTTGCCATCACGATCGGTCCGATAGAAAGAAACGGTTGAATCTCTTTCCAATCATTTTCAAGCGCTCCGAGTATGACACCATCCACTTCTTTTCGTTTCAATAGTTCAAGCCCTTCTAGCTCCAATGATGCTTGATAGAATGTTTGCAAAACAATGGCTTTATATCCTTGTGTAAGAGCTTCTTTTGAAATACCTTTAATCAGTTGGGCAAAAAAAGGGTGATCCACTGCCGGCACAGACACAGCGATGGTGTTCGTTTGATGTGACCGAAGTGTCCGTGCTACCGAGCTTGGTGTATATTCCATTTCCTTTATCACCTCTAGAATGTGCTGACGTTTTTCATCAGCTACATATGGATGATTGTTTAATACACGGGATACGGTCGTTGTTGATACACCACAACGCTTAGCAATTTCATAAATTGTACACATTTTTAACAAATCCTTTACACAAAGTTATTGTTCTGTAATCGATACCATCATTTACAATGTGAAATAAGTTAAATATTAACAGATGGAATGATAATTGGATGGAATAGAATGCAAATATTGACGAAGATATTGGGAAAAAGCAAGGATCATAAGCCTTTGCTAGACATGATAAAAGTGGTGTCAAGTTCAAGGACAGTGCCTTTGAAAAGAGCCTAGCAAACCAAAAGCTCATGTCATTTTTGCAACAGGATATTGGGCATATTGAGATGGGAAAAATCCCTTTGATTATAAGCAAAATAAGGAAAAAAAGATACCGTTTTTACCAGTAGATAAACTCATTTCAGATGATGAAGGATGATCAGCATAGATATAGTTGCACTAAGCTGGAGGAACTGAGATTGTTTACACGTCTACAGCTATCCGCCCTCACTCTCTGTGTTTGGCGGGTAAGCACAATTCCCTTTTCATTTAGTATTTCTAACATGGCATCTATTTTGGGCTACGATGTACAACAAACGGATCAACTTAGTCCAATGCGTTTTTTGAAGCAGAGTTCAGTTGCTATGGTGATACTGATGCTGGCTTTTGCGTTTGTTGAACAAACTGGGATTCAGCTTGTATTGATTTTCTTCATTGGCTTATGTGCTGATGGAATGTTTCCTATCGCATTAACCGCATCAGCGCTTATGATTGAAAATGCCATTGATGAGGCGACGAGCTATTTTATTGCGGCTGCTAGCTTGGGAGGTGCTAGTCTTTCCTTTCTTATTGACTTTAGCCTCGAATGGTCAGGGGCCACTGCTGCAATTCTTGTATTCTCGCTACATGCTATTCTTCTTGTTGCTACAGCTTTACAAATCAATCACACACAAAAAAAGAAGGCTGTCTCGGATGTACCTTCTTCTGAGAAAATAGATTGATGATCTCATTTGACCAACCGTTATCTATCGCGGGTGGTCATCATTTCCTGATCTATGTTTCGGAAGTTATTCTACAAAAAACAATAGAAGTTTACGACATATTGTCCAGACACGCAGAATAACATGTACAAGTTAGCATCAAAAGGAGGACGTGCATGTGACTGTGTTTTTTGGCTATATCTTTCTGGGTTTGTCACTTTCAGCGCCTGTAGGGCCGGTCAATGCAGCGCAGATCGACAGAGGGATCAAAAGTGGGTTTTGGCATGCGTGGATTTTTGGTGTTGGAGCAATGGCGGCAGATGTTGTGTATATGCTCCTCATTTATTTTGGCGTAGCGCAATTGCTCACCGCCCCTTTAATTAAAACATTTTTATGGCTTTTTGGTTTCTTTGTCCTGACCTATACGGGGATTGAAAGCTTGCGAAAAGTCAATTTTCAAGAAAGTGCAAAGGATAATGGCGGCGAATCATCCATCTCTCACTCGTTTATGACAGGTTTTTTTATTTCACTTTCCAATCCGCTTAGTATTTTGTTTTGGCTAGGAATCTATGGAAGTATCCTTGCAAATACGATGGAAAAGTATGGGGCATCACAAATGTTTATTTTTAGTATCGGGATTTTTATCGGTATGCTTTTGTGGGATGTTTGTATGGCACTCTTGGCGAGCACGTTTAGAAGGTATTTGAGTGAACGTGTGCTACACAGTATGTCTGTGCTTGCAGGCTTATCTCTACTTGGTTTTGGCGTATACTTTGGTTATCAAGGAATCATGGCGCTTTTCGGTTAAAAAGGGAATAGCAGGGCAGTCACCTTTGTGCGTCTTTCTCATAGGCTATGGGTAGATGTTGGAGGTGAAAGGTAATGATCCAGCTTTATGCAAAAAGTTTCCTTGATCAAAACCTAGCAGATTTAAAAAAGTGGAAAAAAGATGCCTTTCAGCAATTTGGGGAAATTGTTGGTGATGAGGCAGATACATTCCCCTGTGTGCCGGGAAGACAGGGTTTTTTTCTAGATCACCTTCGCTATGGGTTTGTTGGTGATCCGCGAAGACAAGAAACCGTAGATGAGATAGCTGAATTGCTGAAAGTGTACCAAGACTGTTCACGCGAAACGGGACAGTATGCCTCATTGATTCTAATGTTTGAGACTCCAGATGATTTACGGTCAATGTCTGTTACATCGTATGAAGAATTGTTTTGGGATCTTGTCAAACGTTTGCATCATCAGGATGAAGCGGCATGGCCTGAGGATGTACCGAATGATCCTGAGCATCACCAGTGGGAATTTTGTTTTAATGGAGAGCCGTACTTTTTACTCTGCTCTACGCCTGCCCATCAGTTAAGAAAAAGTAGGTCTTTTCCATATTTTTTGATGGCTCTTCAGCCTAGATGGGTGTTTGAAAAGTTGAATGGTTCGACCTCCTTTGGTCAAAAAATGAGCCAACTTATTCGAAAGCGGCTCAAAGCGTATGATCAAGTGGATATTCATCCTTCATTGAAATGGTATGGGGACAAAACGAACCATGAGTGGAAGCAATATTTTCTGTCAGATGATGAGGCGGAGAAACCACCCTCCGCCAAATGTCCATTTACTGCGATAAAAAACAGAATGAAATTATGATGCGGTCTGATCTTGATGCCATTTCTTTCTCATGAACAATACCATCACACCGATGACACCGATGAGCCCAATACTAATAAAAAAACCGGGTCGTCCACTTGCTTCGGTTAATGTGCCAGAGACAGCAGCTCCAATCAGGAAAAGGGCGAGGAACATTTCGATTGTTTGCCGTCTCGATCGCTTCGATAGCTTTTTACTTGAGAAGAGGATGAATGCCCAAGTATAGAGAAGCATGAGCCCCGCTGCGGTTGTCAGGTGCTCATATATATGCTTGGATAAAAACAGCGCAAGTAAAATTGAAACAAGTAAGCCAGCCGCTGTTAAGATAATAGAGGTCCATCGCACATGTGATGGATCTTTTTGCTGAAAGCAAGCAGGTGCATCATGGTGTTCAGACATTGTGCCAAGCAGGGTGGTGACCGCAAAAAGTGAGGCAACCAGTGTAGAGAAGCCTGCAATAATAAAAATGCCATTAAACACATGGAGAAAAAAAGACAGATGAAACGGCTCTAAGGACGTGATAAACGGACTGTTATTCTCATTAAATTCGCCGACAGGTACGAGTAATAAAGCGAGTCCGATTGAAACGATGTAGATAATAGCCAAGATCATCAGCATGACTCTTCCTGATTTTGCCGCATCTTTCGGATCTTTTAAATGAACTGCCATTAATCCCATGACTTCAATTCCACCAAATGCATAAAAGGCATAGATGAGACCATTCCATAAACCAAGAGGTCCAAGGGGAAGCCATTCATGGTCTTCGTTAGGTAAATGAAGCGTTGGCTTTTCATCAGTAAGTATTCCGCACAATACAAGGACAGCGAGTACCATAAATATCAGGATTGCGGCTGTTTTTAACACAGCCAGTACATTCTCTGTTTTCTGAAATGAGGAGAGACCGACGATAATGACAAGTAAAGCGAGTGCTGAATAAATGGCTGAAAATACCCACAGCGGTATTGCTGGAAACCAGTGCCGGGTAAACAAAGAGATGGCAGTGAGTTGGCTTCCTGTTATGAGCATTTCTGAAAACCAATACATCCAGCCATTGCTAAAGCCTGCCCATCTGCCATACGCTTTACGTGCATACGAACAAAATGAACCCTTATCTGGATGATCGGCGGTCATGGCTGCTAAATGTTTAAACACAAGATATGTTCCCACTGCTGCTAGTAGAAACGAAATGCAAACCGAATAGCCGGACTTCGTAATGGCAATGCTCGATCCAAGGAAAAAGCCCGTACCAATCGTACAGCCAACACCAATTAAGGAAAGCTGCCACCAAGATAAAGATTGTGCTTTCATTGCTGCAACACCTTTCAAATTCGATGCCATTAGCTTATGATCACTTGTTTTTTTTATACATGATCAGGGCAATCTTCAGGGCATACTATAAAGAAAGGGGTGTTGTTGGTGAATGGAGAATTTGTGATTTTGCCGAAGGCAGGACAAGGCTTCAGATTGGCAAAGGGACAATGCATCAAAATCGTGGATGTAGAGGGACAGCAGGTGGCAGATGTCATGGCATATCATGAAAAAGATTTTTCTGAAAGATTTGATCAAGGAGCAACCATGGACAGTCTATTTTCGGCAAAGGTGAAAAAAGGTGACAAGCTTTATTCCAATCTATACAAACCAATGTTTACAGTCATTGAAGATACGGTGGAATGTCATGATCTCTATATGCCAGCCTGCCGACCAGAAATGTATCAGCTTTTATATGGTCGTCGCCATTTAGAGGTGATGCATAATTGCTATGATAATTTACATATGGCTTTTGAATCTTTTGAGATACCAAAAGCAGATATGTATTATCCGTTTAATGCTTTTATGAATACGGTCATAGATCAACATGGAAAGCTGTCTGTTGAAACACCTCTCTCGTTACCAGGTGATTACATCCGGCTTAGAGCTGAGATGGACATGATCGTTGCTGTTTCAGCGTGTCCAGCAGACATTGGGAAATGCAATGGGACGAGCTGTACATCAATTCGTGTGGAAATTGAGTGATGGTCAGTTTGGTGGATTGTCCTGCTTTTAAGGAATAAAAGTGGAAGACCTATCTGTACATAGACGAGGTCTTTTTATGTTGCAAATGAATAAAACGGGTAAAGGTCTAAGAAATATTAAATAACAAAAACGTGATATAATGAAGTTTCCATAGTTTAGGTTGATGCTGTTTTAGTGAAAAACCTGTCTTTCACGTACAAAGGATGCTTAGGAGGAATAATGAATGAGTTTGCAAAAGAAAATCAGCCAAGAGTTGCATGTGCAGCCCTCAATAGACCCGAAGCAAGAAATTCAAAAGCGGGTTGGATTTCTAAAAGAATACTTGAAAAAAACAGGTGCAAAAGGTTTCGTCCTCGGCATTAGTGGAGGACAAGATTCAACACTAGCTGGTCGTTTGGCACAGCTTGCCGTAGAAGAGTTGCGTAAAGAAGGAAAGGCAGACGCGCTCTTTATTGCTGTGCGTCTCCCGCACGGAACGCAGCAAGATGAAGAGGATGCACAACTTGCCCTTTCCTTTATTCAACCGGACAAGTCATGGCGATATGATATTGCCCCTGCTGTTACGGCTTTTAGTGAGCAGTATACGAAGGACACAGGTGATACATTAAGCGACTTTAATAAAGGGAATGTCAAAGCAAGAACAAGAATGATCACCCAGTATGCTATCGGTGGACAAGAAGGACTGCTTGTCATCGGTACGGATCATGCTGCTGAAGCGGTAACAGGATTTTTTACAAAGTATGGTGATGGTGGAGCAGATGTCCTGCCATTGACGGGTTTGACGAAACGACAAGGAAGAGATTTACTCAAAGTGCTTGGCACACCAGAACGCCTCTATTTAAAAAAGCCAACTGCGGATTTGCTAGATCACAAGCCGCAACAAACGGACGAGACAGAGCTCGGCATTACGTACAATGAAATTGATGATTATTTAGAAGGAAAACCAGTATCAGAGCAAGCAGCAGAAGCAATTGAGAAGCGCTATATACAGTCAGCGCATAAACGTCAAGTGCCTGCTTCTATGTTTGATGATTGGTGGAAATAAGAGAAGTGTAAAGGAATGAAATCCCCTCCATTATGATGATTGGTGGGGTTTTTTGATGTTTACAATGTTGTGAGAGTGAAACGGTTGGGGATAGTGACATGAGTCTGTTGACCTAAATCAACGATTTTATGCGGTTTTTTGCCAGCAATATTTAGTTCAATACACTTAATTTAAGATAAAATGACAGTATTTTCAGAAATAATATTGACGCAGAAATAGAATGCGCTTACAATGAAATCAAATTCCAAAAAGTGAAATTCAATTCCACCTAACGGAATTTATGCGGTGTTTAGCTCAATCTCAAAAATGATGTTAAAGGGATGATATGCAAGATGAAAAACAGGAGTGCACTGGAAATGTATAAAGAAGGAGGCGCTTGGTGGGAAACGGAGATCAGCCACATCGAGAAAAACACCATCCAACTGCGTGGATACCCAATTGAAGAATTGATTGGGCAAATAACTTACCCGCAAATGCTGTATTTATTGCTTGTGGGTGAATTACTTGATGAACCAAAAGCGAAGCTGTTTGAAAGTGTGCTTGTGGCTGGAGCGGATCATGGTCCAAGAGCACCTTCGATCGCAGCCGCTAGAATGTCTGTCACCTGCGGCATTTCGTTTAACTCATCTGTTGCAACTGGTGTGAATTTGCTAGGAGATATTCACGGAGGCGCAGGGGAAAAGGCAATGGGCATGCTGTACGATGCAAAAGCCATCTACGATGAGCTTCAGGATGTCAAAGCAGTAGCAAAACAAATTTGCGAAAAATGGCTACAGCGAAAAGAAAAAATTCCAGGGATTGGTCATCAGCTCCATGATGATGATCCAAGGGTAAACAGGTTGTATGAGCTAAGCCAAGCATATGTACAAAGTGGAGACATCAGCGGCATTTATTTACGTCTAGCTGAGGCGATCAGACATGAACTGGAAACAATGAAAGATAGAAAAATTACAATGAATATAGATGGGGTATCTGCAGCCATCCAATGTGAATTAGACATACCAGCTGAAGCGGCAAAAGGGATATTCTCCTTATCAAGAGGGATGGGCATCGTTGCACATGCCTATGAGGAACTCACCAAAGGAGCTCTTGTTAAAGGCCCTTGTCCAAATGAAGAAAGGCTTGTCCGTTACATTGGAAAGGAGACGCGTCATGTGAAGGAAGGTGAAGAAGTTTGAGTGAGTTGAAAGCGTTGTCATACGTTGGCGGGAAATGGTTAGAAGGAGATCGTGAGAAGACAGCAATCATTAATCCTTATTCGAGAGAAGAGATTGGGTGGAATTGGAATGCGACAAGTGAGGATATTGAAGAGGCTCTCTCTATCGCTCATCAAGCAAAAAAGCAAGTCGCAACTTACACAGCACTCGAACGCTCCACCATTTTGAAAAAAGCAGCGATATTACTGCAAGAACAAAAACAACATTTTGCCCAAATCATATCCTTAGAACTAGGAAAACCGATGAAAAATACGTTGGATGAGGTATCTCGTTCTATTGAAACGTTAGAGCAGTCAGCCGAGGAAGCCAATCGATTGATTGGAGAGACTATTCCGGGGGATGTATCATCACGAGGACAAAATGCGATGGCTATGACATTCAAAGTTCCTGTTGGTGTAGTACTTGCGATTACTCCCTTTAATGCGCCACTCAACTTAATTTGCCATAAAATCGGCCCTGCCTTTGCAGCGGGAAATGTCGTCATTCTAAAGCCAGCCCCTCAAACGTCTGCTATTGCAACAGCGCTTGTGAAGCTGCTTCTTGAAGCGGGATACCCAGCAGACGGATTGCAAATGATTATTGGCGGTGTGGAAGCAGGGAAACAACTGGTCGTCGATGAGAGAACCAACCTTATTTCATTTACGGGTGGAGCAGCAGGTGGAGAAAGTATTTCGAAAACGGCTGGGTTAAAAAAGGTTCTTCTTGAGCTTGGGGGAAATGGAGCGACGATTGTCCATCATGATGCAGATGTAGAGAAGGCAGTAACGCTATGTGCAAAAACAGGATTTAGTAACTCGGGACAAAGTTGTATTTCTGTGCAACGGATTTACGTACATGAGCAAATCCTTGATGCATTTACAGCCAAACTGAAAGAAAAAGTAGAGCAGCTAATCACAGGAGACCCGCTTTCCAGTAATAGTGACATTGGTTGTATGGTTGATGAACAAGCAGCCCAGCGTGTGCACGCTTGGATTCAGGAGGCTGAAAAGCTTGGGGCACAAATCATCAGCGGTGGAACGATAGAGGGTGCTTGTGTGAAGCCAACAGTCTTGCTGAATCCGCCAAAGCAGGCAAAGGTCATCTGTGAAGAGGTGTTTGGGCCGGTCGTTAGTATCATTCCATATCAAGATATGAACGAGGCGATCAAGGAAGCAAACGATAGTCGATACGGATTGCAAGCAGGTCTTTTCACAAACAAACTCGATTTGGCCATAAAGGCTACAAAAGAGTTAGAAGTCGGTGGTGTCATTTTAAATGGAACATCTAATTTCCGCTTAGACCATTGGCCATATGGTGGTATTAAACGAAGCGGAATTGGCAGAGAAGGTCCACGTTTTTCTGTCGATGAAATGACCGAAACGAAGATGGTAGTCATCCCAAGCGAATCGTGAGGAGGGAAAGCTGTTGGCAGTAAATAAATTGCAAACAAACGTTCAAGCGATCTCTAATAATGGTGGAAAGCCCTTAGTCTGTACACCATTGATCGGGAGAGACACACAAGAGCTTATAAACGAGATTGAGATTCTTGTAGAGAAGCAACCAGATGTCATCGAGTGGCGCGCAGACTTTTATGCAAGGCTTTCAGAGACGGAAAAAGTTCTGGAAACAGCGCAGTTGTTGAAGGAAAAGGCTGTAGGAATTCCTTTGTTGTTTACCATACGCTCCGAAAGAGAAGGGGGCGAAGTCATCTCGCTCTCAGAGGATGAGAAAGTAAAACTGCTCATTACCTTGTGTGAAAAAAAGAGTGTCGAAGCCATTGATTATGAGCTGATGAATGATTTAAAACATATGAAGCAAGTAAGTACCGCAGCCAAGGCAAATGGATTGAGCCTGATCGTATCTTATCATCATTTTCAGGAAACACCAGACAACGAAAAGATGGTTCGCATTCTGACAAATGCTGAATCAGTAGGAGCCGATATCGCAAAAATTGCTGTCATGCCACAATCACTTGAGGATGCCTTAAGACTATTGTCTGCAACATTACAAGCGAAAAAGCAGATAGATGTTCCAATTATTTCAATGGCAATGGGAGAGTATGGTGCTTTCACAAGAATGGTTGGAGGATTATTTGGTTCGGTGATGACTTTTGCAATAGGGAAAGAAAGCTCTGCACCTGGGCAGGTTGAATTAACGGACTTACATGCAGTCTTGTCAGTTGTTCATTCTAAAAACATAGATTGAGAATCGGATATAGCTCATCTCCCATTGTAAAAACCGGATGGGTTGAATTGAGATGAAACTGAAGATTTCAGTAGAACAAATTTCTCGATGGTAGATCTTGCGAGAATCAGCTAGTTAATGAATGAAAGAAAGATGTTCAAGAGCTTTGGGAGGGAGAGCAATATGAAGAAAAATATTTCAAAGCAAGTCATTGAATACTTAGAAAAACGAGGGGTCGAGCATATTTTTGGGCTTTGTGGTCACACAAACATCGCCTTTCTATCAGCACTTGAGAAAAGTCGTATTCAGTTTATTAATGTCAGACATGAACAAATCGCCGCACATGCTGCTGATGGGTATGCAAGGGCGAAGAAGAAAACTGCTGTTGTTCTCAGTCATCTAGGACCTGGTCTCACAAATGCAGCAACAGGTGTTGCCAATGCAGCGCTTGACTCTATTCCGATGGTTGTCATTGCTGGAGATGTACCAAGTCACTACTACGGAAAGCATCCACACCAAGAAATTAACCTTCATTCCGATGCGTCACAATATGAAATTTACAGACCGTTTGTCAAAAGAGCGTGGCGCGTAGATATTCCTGAACTATTTCCTGAAATTTTATCAAAAGCCTTTCAATTAGCAGAGAGTGGTCGTCCCGGCCCGGTGCTCATATCTGTTCCGATGGATGTCTTTTCTAAGGATTTAGATGTTGCCTTGTTTGAACAAATTGAACATCACACGCAGGCGATTCAAAAGCCTTCAATTGATGATCATACAGCGAAACGAATGATTGAATTACTGCTACAGGCGGAAAAACCGCTGCTCTATGTAGGTGGTGGCGTGATATTGGCAGATGCCACTGAAGAATTGAGAGCGCTATCTGAACATTTAAGTATCCCTGTTGCTCATTCCTTAATGGGAAAAGGAGCCATGCCGGATGACCATCCAATGACATTAGGCATGACAGGTTTCTGGGGAACAAAATTTATTAATGATCAATGTAAAGCGGCGGATTATATTCTTGCTCTTGGTACTCGTTTTGCTGAGGCAGATGCTAGCTCTTGGGAATCAGAATATACATTTAACTTCCCGCCAACGAAGCTGATTCATATTGATATTGATCCGAATGAGATTGGACGTAACTACCCCGTAGAAATTGGTGCTGTTGCTGATTTGAAGCAGGCGTTAACGGTTTTAAATCGGGTCGCTAAGGAGTATTTGCCGGAAGGTTTGGATCGCCCGCAGTTAAAGAAAGAGATTTTGGCTGAACGAGAAGCGTTTGTCAAAAGCAATCAATCCAAGGTAGAAGATGCATCATTCCCGATGAAACCTCAGCGTATTTTGCAGGAGGTACGCGAGGTTCTGCCAGCGGATGCGTTTATTACAACCGATGTCGGCTGGAATAAGAACGGGGTAGGACAGCAATTCCCAGTTCTCACACCAGGTACAATATTAACGCCTGGCGGTTTCGCGACAATGGGGTTTGGTGCACCGGCAGCGCTTGGGGCAAAGGTTGCTCAGCCAGATCGTGTCGTTGTCTCGCTTGTAGGAGATGGTGGATTCGGTCAAAACCCATCGGTTCTGGCAACAGCCGTTGAGGAAAATATTCCGGTTGTGTGGGTTGTGATGAACAACAGTGCGTTTGGAACCATCGCTGGTTTACAAATGGCGCACTACGAAACCACATACGGAACCGTCTTCAAGAAAAACGGAGAAAGTTATTCTCCTGATTTTGCGGCAATTGCGCGAGGATATGGAATTGAAGGAATAAAGATCACCAAAGCCGATGAGTTTAAAGAAGCTTTAACAAAAGCTGTCGCATCAGGCAAGCCATGTGTCATTGATGTGGCGATGAAGAATGATCCTGTCCCAACCGATGGTCACTGGAATATTAATGATATTTATTCACCAAATACAAAACGCTCACATGTTAGTGTGAACTAAAAATAAGGGAGGAATTTGAAATGAAAATTAAAGTATTGAATCCGTTTAAAGATGGGAATCCACTATGGTTAGGTTTGGACAAGCCGGAAGAACAAATGATCAGAAAGGTATTTCAAACTATTACACCTGAAACAGTTGGATCTGAGCACATGATGGCAGGATTGACGATTTTTGAACCGGGTGAAGCAAGTTCTGTTCATAACCATCCTGGCTCAGAAGAGTTTGATTATGTCATTCGAGGATCAGGTGAAGTCATTTGTGATGGAGAGAGACAGTCCTTTAAGCAAAATGATTTTATGTTTATTCCAGATGGTGTCTCCCATCAGCATGTGAATACAGGGGATGAACCATTGTGGCTCATTTGGTTATATACTCCACAAGGGCAACTGCCAAAAGACTAAATGAACTGATGGGAAATGGCGGCATCAAGCCGCCTTTTATCACATTTGTAGAAAGGGAGTGGCAAATTGAATAACACACCGCTTGAAGGAATCAAAATACTAGATGTCTCCACTATGATTGCTGCACCCTATGGCGCAGTATTGCTTGGGGATTTCGGAGCGGATGTCATCAAAGTTGAGATCCCTGGAAAAGGGGATACGCTAAGGCACGTTGGCCCTTTTGCAGAGGATGAACCGCTTCGCTGGTCAGGGCTTTCAAGAAACAAAAGATCTCTTACACTTGATCTACACAAACCAGAAGCAAAAGAAATTTTTAAAAAACTTGCAGGGCAGGTTGATATCATCATTGAAAACTTCCGTCCTGGTACTCTTGAAAAATGGGACGTCGGATACGATATATTAAAGGAAATCAATCCGAATCTCATCATGATTAGGGTGTCTGGCTATGGACAAACAGGCCCATTTAAAGATAAAGCTGGATTTGGAACACCGGCCACAGCGTTTAGTGGTTTTACGTATCTCCAAGGCTTCCGAGATCGTCATCCTGTCAGCCCGTCCTTTTCCTTAACGGATTATATCGCAGGAATTTACGTTGCATTTGCAGCGGTGACAGCGATGTATTACCGAGATACGCATCCTGAAGGAACGGGACAAATGGTTGATCTTGCTTTATATGAGTCTGTATTCCGCATGCTTGAGTTTTTAGTAGCCGAATATGA
Organism: Bacillus sp. NPDC077027; assembly: GCF_050269555.1. Classification (NCBI taxonomy): domain Bacteria; kingdom Bacillati; phylum Bacillota; class Bacilli; order Caryophanales; family Bacillaceae; genus Bacillus; species Bacillus sp. NPDC077027. The sequence continues at coordinate 170,974 of NZ_JBNNIO010000005.1, forward strand.
CAAGCTGGGTAAAGTGCGTGAACGATCTCCAGGGTTAAGCGGCCATTCAAGCCCAGCAGGAACATATGAAACGAAGGATGAGCATTATCTTGTTCTTGTGACAAGTACAGATTCGACCTTCAACCGTTTGGCAAAGGCGATGAATCGATTGGATTTACTTGAAGACGAGAAATTCAGTGTGAATGCGGCGAGGCTGAAGCACAATGATGAAATGGATGAGATCGTGTCTTCATGGATTGCGTCGCTGACGCGCGAGGAAGTATTGGAGATTCTTGATGAGCATGGTGTACCCGTGAGTCCAATTCTGAGCATTAAGGATATATTTGAGCATCCTCATTTCAAAGAACGGGAGAATATTGTGGAGGTTCGTCACCCTCGTTTAGGAAAGTTGAAGGTACCAGGAATCATACCGAAGTTTGAGAAAACACCAGGCAGTATTAGAAGAATTGCGCCTGATTTAGGCCAGCATAATTATGATATTTTAACGAACATGCTTGGCATGACAGAGGAAGAATGCAAGCAGTTAGAAGAAAAAGGGGTCATCTAAATAGTCTACTCATTGGAGGAGGCAATGAAACCCGTCTTTTCTGACGGGTTTTTTTACTGAACCGCTCCGCAAGCTGCGAACACAAAGGAGGATGGTTATGAAACTGCAATCAGAAATGAAGGGAAATGAGCTACAACCTACACTCACCAAACCAACAAAAGCACGTTTTGGCATATTGATTCTCTTGTTTTTTATTACGGCTATTAATTATATCGACAGGGCCAGCGTGTCGATTGTTGCACCAGCTATCCAATCATCATTACAGTTAAATCCTGCACTACTTGGCATCATATTTTCTGCATTTAGCTGGACATATACAGCAATGCAAATTCCAGGGGGACTTATTCTGGATAAGTTTGGTTCTAAAGTGACGTATGGTATATCTTTAATTACATGGTCGTTATTCACTGGATTGCAAGCGTTTGCAAATAGTTTCGCTTTTTTATTCGGCTGTCGCTTGTTTATTGGAATCACAGAATCCCCTGCTTTTCCAGCGAATAATCGCATTGTCACCACATGGTTTCCAAGAAGAGAAAGGGCGTTTGCGACAGGTGTGTATACTGCTGGTGAATATGTAGGGCTTGCGTTTGCGACACCACTTCTTTTTTGGATCATGACCACTTTCGACTGGAGAACGGTTTTTATCACCGCAGGTGCACTTGGTATTGTGTTTTCCTTCTTTTGGTATAAGTATTATCACGAGCCAAAAGAACATCCGAATGTGAATGAAGATGAGCTAGAGCTGATTAGAAAAGGAGAAGGTCTAAACGTTGCAACACAGGAAAAGCTGAAATGGGCGGATTTTGCTGCATTGCTTAAGTATCGAAAATTAATCGGGCTATATATTGGCCAATTTTCTGTAGCGTCGACACTTTTTTTCTTTTTGACATGGTTTCCAACTTACTTAGCTGAGGCAAAAAACATGGCCTTTCTCAAGGTCGGATTTGCTGCATCATTGCCATATATCGCTGCCTTTTTTGGGGTATTATTCGGAGGCTATATCTCAGACTGGCTTTTGAAGAAAGGGGTATCCGTTAATATTGCGAGAAAGCTGCCAGTTGTTGTGGGTCTACTTCTGACAAGCACGATCGTCTTTGCAAACTTTACATCAAACATTCCGCTTGTGTTGACCATTTTATCCATTGCATCTTTTGCACAGGGACTTTCGAATATTTCTTGGACGATGCTGTCAGAAGTGGCACCACGTGAGATGGTCGGGTTAGCCGGAGGGGTATTCAACTTCTTTGCGAATCTGTCAGGTATTATTACACCGCTCATTATCGGCTTTATCGTGTCTGCAACTGGCTCTTATAACGGTGGCATCTTATTTGTGGGGCTTGTCGCGTTAGTTGGTGCAATGTCGTATATCTTTATTGTTGGGAAAATTGAACGAATTCAATTGAAACCATAAACAGCTAGAACTCATTCCCCTGCGAATGAGTTCTCTTTGTTTACGGATAGAACAGCATCGTGATGATTGACGCAAGTGAGATGCTAATCCCCATATAGAATGCGGCAAACAGGATGTTCCAGCCGGTGATACGATAAGGGTTCACTTTCATTAGGTCGGCTAAAATAGACACAGAGACATTAAATGGGCTATACATGACAGTTGCTGTACCTGCCGATATGAGTACCATGGCTAAAGGTAGAGCAGGAATCTCATGAATGACTGGTGTGATGATGCTGATTAGCAGGGCGAGTGAGATGAGTGGATGAAAGCCGCACAAGGCAGTCACCAAGAAATATAGCCCGATCACACAATAAAACCATACTGTATGATCAGCGGTATCGATCATCAGCGCTTGAACCCTATTCATGCTGTTTGTTTCAAGTAACATATCTACAAAGAAACCAGCACTTAAAAATAAAAACATATAATTAGATAAGCTATTTGTCCGTTCCTTCCAATGAGGGACGGCAATTGATACATATTGCTTTCGTTTTTTTATAGAGTAAGAGAATAATAGAGAGAATGGGATAATTGTCAGTACGACAGAAAATAAGTATCCTTTTCCAATGAACGTATCTACAATAGAGACAATCGTTACAAAGCTAAGTAGCATCAATGCAAGTTGTAGCGTTTTGCGACGAATTCTTTTTGGATTTGTATGCGTATGCATAGGCTGGTCAATGTTCGGCATGTGCCGGCTTTTTCGAGAAAAGAGTACCCAATCTGTCATGAGAACAATCACCATGATACCAAAGGTAACAGGGGCGATATGATAGTATTTCAGCTTCGTCGCATCAATGGTGACGCTAACGAGCACTTCAACAGGACTCCAGCTTAAACAAAGAGCATACGATCTTAAAAGATTCCTTGTGTAAATTTGCTGCCTCAACCGCTCAGTGATAGAAGCAAGAGAGGGCTTCAATGATGTAAACAATAAAGGAATGGTTGCGATGTTTAAAAACATGCCGAGCGTATGTGTAACAAACGAACTCTTTCGATAGAGTTGATTCACAGTCGACGTATGTAGGGTGAGTAGTTTATTTAATTGTGTATCAAAATGTCCAACATGTATGAGAGAATTAATAAATGGCAACATGAAAAATAGAGAAAGCAACCCAAGCATCGAATGAAAATGAAGAAAAAATGTGTGTATTGGTTGATCAGACAGAAAGAATAAGATCATACCAACCGAGAAAAAAACGATCCCAGTTTTGCGATATAAGCCAGTCGTTCGTTTAATCGAGATGATAAGCGCAAACGTTGCCAGTAAACCAACAATATAAGAGAACATCATTGCAGGAAATAATTGATTGATGATGTAAAAACAAATAAGAAGTGTAAAAACAACCAAGTACATAACTCCATCTCCTCTTCAAACAATTGACAGCGAATGTGATTTGTAAGAATAATAAGATACAACACAGTTTCCGTCAGGTGGAATATATTTTCTTTTAATGGAATAATCATGGTGAATTATAGCAAAGTTGAATACTTATGTCGATACGAGATGAGCGAATATCAAATGAAAAAGGAGAGCATGAACATGGCTGAAAAAAAGTCGAAAGAAGAATCTGGTTTACGAACCGTTCAGCGGGCTTTAGACATCCTCTATTGTTTTAGTGAAGAAAGACAGGAATTGACGTTGACTGAAATATCAAAGGAAATGAATTTAGCAATGTCGACAACAACGAGACTACTCAAAGCACTAGAAACGAATGATTTTATTGAGAAAAATCAAGAAACATTAAAATACAGACTCGGGCAAAAAATATATTTGCTCGGACATATTGCAGGAAAGTCAATTCAATTGAGAGAAATTGCGAAGCCGCTGATGTACAAGCTACGTGATGAAACAAAGGAAACCGTAAACCTATATGTCATTGATCAAACGAGTCGCATCTGTATTGAGCAGGCAGAGGGTTTGCAATCCATCAGACATCTTGTCAAAATCGGTGAAAAACTTCCGTTGTATGCAGGTGCAGGTGGTAAGGTGTTGCTTGCCTTTCAGAAGGAAGATTTCAGGGGAATTGTGCTGGAACAAATGGCGGACAAGGTATCAAGAGTGAAATTAGAGGAAGAATTACAAAAGACGCTTGAGACCTATATTGCGATCAGTGTTGATGAACGTGAGGTTGGATCTGCCGCTGTCGCTTCACCTATATTTAACATACATGGAGAAGTCAAAGCTTGTCTTTCTATATCAGGGCCAACTCACCGCTTTACAGACGATGTGATTCCAAAACTGGAGCAACAGGTCAGGCAATATGCAATGCACCTTTCAGAAAAGCTAGGGTATATCAGTAAGCATAATTTTTAGGAATCGCTATCTTTTGGCAACCGATTTGTCATATAATAAAAACATTATGTATCATTCCTTGGTGTAAGGAGGACTTGTCACGAAAATGATGATGAATAGAGAAATTCCTGTAAGACAGAGAAATATTGTCCTCATTGGATTTATGGGGGTTGGAAAAACGACAATCGGGCAACTGGTTGCCAAAAAATTATATAGAGACTTCATTGATGTCGACCAAGAAATCGAAAAAGAGTATGGCATGACCATTCCAGAAATGTTTCAGCAAAAGGGAGAAGATTTCTTCAGGCAAGCAGAAAAAGACTATATCGTAGATTTATGCGAAAATACACAGCTGAAGATTGTCTCCCTTGGCGGCGGTGCATTTAAACAAGAGGAAATTAAACGCAAATGCTTGAAGCACTGTACTGTTCTTTTTCTGGACTTAGCATGGGAAAACTGGAAGCAAAGACTCGATATCTTGATTGAAAGTCGCCCTGTTCTCCATAATAGAACCATTGATCAGATGAAGGAGCTATTTGAAGAACGGAGAGAAATTTATGCGCTCCATAATTCAAGAGTGGAAACAGATCATCTTGAGGCAGAAGAAGTTGCAGATTATATTGTGGATACGCTAAAGCTTGGATGGGACCTATATACGAAATAAGTCTACTAATCATGAACAGACTTAGGCTGCCGAGGAAATCTCGACAGCCTCTTTCCTCTTTTAGCCGAATATTGCGTTTCAAACAAGCCATATTCAAACTGCTCAGTCATTGGTGAAACATGGGTTTGGTGTGACGGTTGTGCCCAAAATGATTGACAGAGAAGAAGCCAACCATCTCATCTATTTAGGCTTAGATTCGTCCTCGACACGTATACTTGTGTTTGCCTACATCGAGGAAAGGTATTTAAGTAGAACCGCACAAGTATTCATGGAGATGGCAACAGCCATAGGAGAAAGTCCTTCTTAAACAAACGTTTAATCAAGCCTGAACAATGTCTATATTTAAGAAAAGCAATGAGTTAATTTTAATATAAGTCTAAGCGTTGATCTGTGATCACTGGTATTTGCTTTCTTACCTCTTCAACAGTGTTGATGTCTATGTCGGCATAATAAATTTTTTCGTCTTCATTTGTTTCTAACAAAATGTTGCCAAGTGGATCAATCACCATTGAATTGCCGGGGAAGTCTGTCCCTTTGCTTTCACCAGTACGATTCACAGCAATGACAAAAGATTGGTTCTCAATGGCTCTGGCAATTAACAGACTACGCCAATGATCTCGCCTTGTTGTCGGCCATTGTGCTGTGTTTACAAGTATCTTCGCACCTTTGTTCACAAGGGCTCTTGATAACTGCGGGAAGCGTAGGTCATAGCAAATCATTGTGCCAATTATTAGCTCGTCATCGTAGTTGAATAGTCCAAATTGATGACCAGCGGTTAAATATTGATCCTCATCCATCAAACGAAACAAATGAATCTTATCGTAGCTAAGGACAAGCTCGCCTTGTTGATTAAACACGTACATTGTATTTGTGGTGGCATTGTTTTCTGATCGTTTATTTAGCACACTCCCAGCAATTAAGGACACGCCATGCTTTTTAGCAAATGAAGAGAAGAGCTGCTTTGTACGTTCACCATCTCGGTCAGCGAGTTGGTCAGCTTCTGCTAAGGCATATCCTGTATTCCACATTTCGGGGAGGATGATCAAATCAGGGCTTTCTTTTATGGCTTCTTCTAAAAAACCTGCTGCTTTTGCAAAATTCACATCTGGATTTCCGATCTCGACATCCATTTGAACAAGGGCTATTTTCACTTGACTTGCCTCCTTTTCTTAAAGATAAGCATTTTTTTGGTTGATTCAGTTATTCTCATCTGAAAAGTCACCATATCCATGTATGGATATTCCAAACGATTTCTCTCATTCTATCAATTCTATGAATGTAGAGCAAAAAAAGGTTTATCGTAAAACTGACAAGGGATACATCTGTCATTTTTCATGACAGGGCAAAACGCCTTTCTCCAAAAGGAAAAAAGTGATATGATAGAAGGAATTTAAGTTATAACATACAAATCAAAGGGGAATAATATGATATGCCGTTATTCGACTTGCCACTTGAACAACTCAAAACATACAAACCAGAGAAAACAGCACGCCGTGATTTTTCTGAATTTTGGAGAAAATCACTTGAAGCACTTGCTGAGGTAGAAGCTGAGCCTATACTTGATCCTTTTCCATATCCAGCAAAAGGTGTAAACGTATATCGGTTAACCTATAAAAGCTATGGCGATTCACGGATTGAAGGCTGGTATGCGGTGCCTGATCAAGAAGGCCCACACCCTGCACTTGTGAGATTTCATGGCTATGATGGAAGCTATGATGGAGCCATTCACGACATTGTGAATTGGGCACTTCATGGTTACGCCACATTTGGTATGCTCGTGCGCGGACAGGGTGGAAGTGAAGACACGACGGTGACACCAGGAGGCCATGCGCTCGGCTGGATGACGAAAGGAATCCTTTCCAAAGAAACGTATTACTATCGAGGTGTATATTTAGACGCGGTTCGTGCATTAGAAGTTATTCGCTCTTTTTCTGAAACTGATAACGGTCGCATCGGTGTGATTGGCGGTAGCCAAGGTGGAGCGTTAGCTCTTGCTGCTGCGGCATTGTCCGATATTCCGAAAGTCGTTGTTGCAGATTATCCATACTTGTCAAACTTTGAACGTGCGATTGATGTCGCCTTGCAGGAGCCTTATTTAGAGATTAACTCTTATTTTAGAAGAAATAGCGATCCGCAAGTAGAGAAGATGGCGCTAGAGACATTGAGCTATTTCGATTTAATCAACTTGGCAGCATGGGTCAAACAACCGACACTGATTGCCATTGGACTTGTGGATGAGGTTACACCGCCTTCTACAGTCTTTGCGACATACAATCATTTAGAAACGGAAAAAGAAATCAAAGTGTATCGATATTTCGGGCACGAATTCATTCCAGCTTTTCAAATGGAGAAGTTGGCATTTTTACAAAAGCATCTACAAGTATAAAAAGCGCAGGCTCTTACACATGAGCCTGCGCTTTTTTTTAGTAGCTGGTATGTCGCCTTGTTTCTTCATCAGGAATGGCAGCAGTCAGAATGAGCGTAACGGCGGTCACAATATGAAGGATAAACCCAAGAATAGGAATCCAAGCAAGACAGGAAGTCACAATGCCAAAAATACTTCCGATGGAAAATCCGGTGTCTTTTTTAGATAAAATCAATGTTATAATATGCAAAATGAGCATGAACATGAGCGGTGAGTACCCATGACTGATGACGAAAATCCCTCCTATCACTGGGATGGCGAGACATGCTTCAAAAATACCTGTAATCCATTTGAGAATGCGAGATATCGACAAGTTGGTCATCTCCTTTGTAAAAGTGGCTTATCAGTATTTTCCCTAAAGAAGTCGAAGTCATGCAGAAATAAAATAGAAAGAGCTGATGTCTGATGAAAGAGAGAATCGTACATGAGTTAAAAGCGATTGAAGATGCGTATGATGTGAAGATTTGCTATGCGGTGGAATCAGGCAGTCGTGCATGGGGTTTTCCCTCAACAGACAGTGATTATGACGTAAGATTCTTATACGTGCCAAGAAAGGAATGGTATTTATCTATTGAGGACCATCGTGATGTTATTGAAAGACCAATTGACGACGAGCTAGACATAAGTGGATGGGAAATGAGAAAAGCGCTACGCTTATTTAGCAAGTCCAACCCTTCCATCCTTGAATGGCTATCATCTGACATTGTTTATTATGAAGCATTTTCACTTGCAGGGCAGCTTCGGGAGCTAAAAGACCGCGCATTTTCGCCAGTTGCCTTAATATACCATTATTTAAACATGGCGAAGCGAAATAAAGACCAATATTTAAAAGGAAATCAAATACGTATCAAGAAATATTTCTACGTGCTCCGTCCTTTACTTGCTTGTCAGTGGATCGAACGGTATTGCACAGTGCCGCCTATGGACTTTCACGAACTGCTCGGTAAACTTGTAGAAGAAGGCGCTCTTTTAGCTGAAATAAACGATTTACTAGAGTGGAAAATCAGTGGAGCGGAGATGGATATGGAGCCACGACTGACTCATATTCATCTATTTATTGAAAAAGAACTCGATCGAATGAACGTATTGGTGAAAAACTACAATCAAGCAAAAGAGAATTTAAACCTTGAGCTGAATCACTTATTAAGGGTTACCCTTGATGAGGTATGGGCGTAGAGGGATGATGCCAACCGATGATCGGTTGGTTTTTATTTTTACCTGATTGTGATAAAACCACAAAAAAAGTCTAAATTTTTGTCATCTTCAAATATTGTAGCGGACAGCTCATGACCTATACAATAAAGACATAGCTTACAAAGAGTGGGGGGTGCCCTTTATGGAATCGGTCACAAGAAATTTTTTCTTATTTTTGTCTAAAAGCAATCTTCTGAACCATATTGCTCGCAATTGGGGAAGTTCTGTTGCATCAAAGAAAATCATAGGAGGGAAAGACTTTGAGAGTGCCATCCCTGTCATTCAGCGTCTGAATGATCAAGGAATGGCAGTCACAGTCGACCATCTCGGCGAGTTTGTCACAAAGGCTGAAATCGCTAACGAACGGACAGATGAATGCGTAAAAACAATTGAGCGCATTGCAGAGGAAAAGCTGAATTCTCACGTTTCACTCAAGATGACTTCACTTGGTCTCGATATTGATGATGACCTTGTGTATCGGAATATGAGACGAATTCTTGATACTGCTGAAAAGCATAAAATTATGGTCACGATTGATATGGAAGACGAACAGCGCTGTCAAAAAACGCTGGATCTCTTTAAAGAAGTGAAATCACAATATGAGTATGTGAGTACGGTTCTTCAGGCTTATCTGTACAGAACAGAGAAGGATCTTGATGACCTGAATCAATTCCAGCCGTTTTTACGGCTTGTAAAGGGTGCCTATAAGGAATCAGCAGAAGTGGCATATCCAAACAAGAAAGATGTGGATGACAACTACAAAAAGCTGATTGAAAAACAACTTCTGACAGGGAATTATACAGGAATCGCAACACATGATGACCAGATGATTGAATTCACAAAAAATATTGTGAAAAAACATCATATTAAGACGAGTCAATTTGAGTTTCAAATGCTATATGGGATGAGATCTGAAACTCAAACCACTCTTGTGAAAGAAGGCTATCAAATGAGAGTCTATACACCGTACGGAAGAGAGTGGTACGGCTACTACATGAGACGACTTGCAGAACGACCGGCGAATATTGCCTTTGCCTTAAAAGGGATGACGAAAAAATAATTTAAAACGGGAGCGTGACATTCATGACAACACCTTACAAACATGAACCATTCACAGACTTTACAATCGAGAAAAATTGCAAAGCATTTGAACAAGCGTTAGCAAAAGTAACAGAATCACTCGGTCAAACTTATCCGCTTGTAATCAATGGCGAGAGAGTTGAGACAGAACAAAAAATTGTATCGATCAACCCGGCAAAAAAAGATGAAGTAGTGGGCATTGTATCAAAAGCAGGCAAAGAGGAAGCGGAAAAAGCAATTCAAGCTGCAGCAAACGCATTTGAAACATGGCGTTACACGTCTCCAGAGGAAAGAGCAGGAGTTTTATTCCGCGCTGCTGCAAGTATTCGCCGCAAAAAGCATGAGTATTCTGCTCTACTTGTAAAAGAAGCAGGTAAGCCTTGGAATGAAGCCGATGCAGATACAGCTGAAGCGATTGATTTCCTTGAATACTATGCACGCCAAATGCTAGAGCTTGCCAAAGGAAAGCCTGTGAATAGCCGTGAGGGTGAACGAAACCAATATATTTATACGCCAACTGGTGTGACACTCGTCATTCCGCCTTGGAACTTCTTATTTGCAATCATGGCAGGAACGACGGTTGCACCAATTGTGACAGGAAATACAGTTGTTTTAAAACCTGCAAGTGCAACACCGATTATCGCTGCTCGTTTTGTTGAGGAGCTTGAACAAGCGGGACTGCCAAAGGGTGTCGTAAACTTTGTGCCAGGAAGCGGAGCAGAGGTCGGTGACTACTTAGTGGATCATCCGAAAACAAGTCTCATTACGTTCACTGGTTCAAGAGAAGTTGGCACACGTATTTTTGAACGTGCAGCGAAGGTACAGCCTGGTCAACAGCATTTGAAGCGTGTCATTGCAGAGATGGGTGGTAAGGATACCGTGGTTGTAGATGAGGATGCAGATATTGAGCTTGCCGCACAATCAATTTTCGCATCAGCGTTTGGATTTGCAGGACAAAAATGCTCAGCTGGCTCACGTGCAGTTGTACATGAGAAAGTATATGATCAAGTGGTTCAGCGTGTAAAAGAAATCACTGAAACAAAAACAACAGCAAATCCACTATCAGCAGATGTATATATGGGACCTGTCATTGATCAGGCTTCTTTCAACAAAATCACAGAATATATTGAAGTGGGAAAACTAGAAGGACGCTTAGTAATTGGAGGCACTAGTGATGATTCAGAAGGATATTTCATTGCGCCTACCATTTTTGCAGATCTTGCGCCAACCTCCCGTTTGATGCAGGAAGAGATCTTTGGTCCTGTGCTTGCATTTTCTAAAGTGGCGAACTTTGATGAGGCGCTTGAAGTCGCAAACAATACAGAGTATGGCTTGACAGGAGCAGTGATTACAAACAATCGTGATCATATTAATCGTGCAAAACATGAATTCCATGTCGGTAACCTATATTTTAACCGTAACTGTACGGGTGCAATTGTTGGGTATCATCCATTTGGCGGGTTTAAAATGTCTGGAACAAACTCTAAAGCAGGTGGCCCGGATTACCTTGCACTTCATATGCAAGCAAAAACGATTAGTGAAATGTTTTAATAGAAAAAAGCATGAATCCGGTATTGATCCGGATTCATGTCTTTTTTGTTTGTCAGTGGCACCAACGATGCGATTTTAATTCAAAGAGTTGTTGTCCAATATAGTGACCTTGCATGATGCCTTTTTGACAAGCGAAGAGTGTGCTACATCTATATTGCCTGTTTTCTGTCATGATGTTCTTCGTACGTTTACATCTCATTCTGCCAAGTACGCATATTTTCTTTTGCTCACCACATGCCCGCTCATTACTCATCTCCATAAGGACAAATATGTACAGCAATAGGAGCAGGACAGATCCCTGCTCTTTTTGATGTGAGTCAAATGCTTGTTTCTATACAAAGCTCACTTGAAAGCAGTATGATAAAAGTATTCTAATGCAGGGAGCAATCAGGATGGAAGAGATATTAGAAAAGCTTCACACATTTTTTGATGTCGACAAATTGATCGCGTTTATTAGCGGCTATTTGAAAAAGCCAGTCATTTTAGAAAGCACAGAGTGTCAATTGCTTGCCTACAATTCATACAGTATTCAACAATTTGATCCAGTCAATCAGCAGACCATCTTCTCGAAGGAATGTCCAGGTGCAGTTGTAGATTGGTTAAAGAAAACAGGTGTCATTGAAAGACTCAATACGGATGTGAATCCATTTTATGTGGAAGGTCATAAAGATATGGGGTTTAACAGGCGTGTTGCGGTCAGTGCCAAACACAAACAAGAAGTGGTAGGTTTCATTTGGGTGCAAGATATTGAGGAATCCCTTTCAGAGGATGAGCTGATATTTCTGCATGAAGCGTCCTTTCAAGTTGGAAAGGTCATTTATAAGAACAAAAAGCAGCTAGAGAAGAAAGAAGGCAAGATTGAAGAGTTCTTCAAAAAGGTCATGGATGATCACTTTTATACGGAAGAGGAACTGAAGTGGGAGGCTGAAAATTTAAGTATCCCGCTGCCAGCCGTCTTTACCGTTATGGTGGTACATGCCGCAGATAACAAAAGTGAGACAGCAGAAGACGTAAAGGACTTGATCAGAACATACTTGCAGCTAGAGGACAAAGTCAATCATGTATATTCCGTCCAAGCAGATATTGTGGTCATTCTGGGTAGTCTTTCAGATAGACATTCTGCAAAGGCAACAGCGAGAGATGTCATTGACCACCTTATGATGAAAACGCATTCAAATCAGACCCCACTCTTTATTGGGATTGGGCGAGAGTACCGCGATGTCTTGAAAATGAGCACAAGTCGATTTGAAGCGATTGAAGTAGTCAAAGCTGCCAAAATCGTTGGAAGCGGGGAGCTGATCCCATACGAATATGACAAACTAGGTGTCTTTCGGTATTTGGATAGCATTTACAGTCATCAAAAAAAGAAAAATGATGTGAACCAAGACCTTTTGCTGTTAAGAGAAAAGGATAGAGACAGTCAAACATCGTTTTTAAAAACCCTTGAAGTGTACTTAATGAATAACTGTAAATTAAAGCCTTCCGCTGAACAATTGTTTATTCACCAAAATACGCTAAACTATCGAATGAAACAAATTCTCGACATGACATCAATCAATTTGAATGATTTTAGTCAACGCTGTCAGTTATTTATTGAATTGATGCTCATGAAAAAGGATTCATAATTGAACAATCCGCAGTGGCCTTTGAGCATCTGCGGCTTTTGTGATGTCAGCATATCATGTATGCATACAACTCTTGCTTTTGTTGTAGGTTGTGGACATATTTTAGAAGAACAATTCCAACTGACTTTAAGAAAAAGAGCAGACTCCTTGATCTGCTCTTTTTTCATAAGTATTTGGCGTATCGCTTTTCCAAATAGTCTTGAAATAAGGAGACGACACTACAAATTCCCCAATAAATGAGGGCGACCAAAATATACATGGTCATGTAATCAAATTCCCGTCCGCCTACAATTTTAGCTTGTTGAAATAGCTCTGGAACCGTAATCATTGCTGCGAGTGAAGAAGCTTTAATTAAATCCAGCATGACATTTGTGAGTGGCGGAAGAGCAATTCGCACAGATTGAGGCAAAATCACACCACGCATCGTTTGCCAGTAGCTAAGACCAAGAGACTTCGCCGCTTCGAGTTGCCCATTTGGAACTGAAGAAAGCGCCGCACGATTAATTTCTGCAATATAAGCGGCACTGTTGAAACTAAATCCAATAATCGCAGCAGTGACAGCGGTGAATTCAATTCCGACATAAGGAAAACCAAAATACAGAATAAACAAGATGACAAGGATGGGAACACCACGCATAAACGAGATATAAAGCCTTGCTGGAAAACGGAGAGCCCATGAATGTGCCATTCTTGCAAGCGCAATAAAGAAGCCGAGGATCGTTCCAAAAAACATGCTGACAAAGGAAATAAGAAGGGTCAGCCAAATGCCCTTGATGACAAAGGGGAACGATGCCTTTGCGAGTGCAGGATTAAAAATATATTCTAAATGAATATCTCCCACAGGACGTCTCCTTATTTCGAAATGTCGACGTCTTCGACATCAACATCAATTTTTTTTGAAACGTCCGCTTGATTAAAGAACTTCTTGGAAATCTTTTTAGTCGTTCCGTCTTTCTTCATTTCTTTAAGCACATGATTTAGCTCTTTTTGAAGCCCGGTATTATCCCTTTTCATGACAAATCCTTGTTCGTTTGGCATGTATTTCAGGTCAGGGTGGATGGTGATGTTTAATTTAGGGAAAGCAGCAAGTGCCAGCGTTTGCAAGTAATAGTCATTTAAAATGACATCAGTTCGACCGTTTGCCACATCCTTTAAATACTGCTCATTTGTTGCATTATCGTAGATGACTTCCTTTGCACCAAATTTACGAGCCACGTCCATATAGATAGTTGTTGCAGCACCAGCGGCTTTTTTGCCTTTTAAATCTTTTAATGTCTTAATGCCAGATAAATCACCTTTACGAACGATTGCTGTTCCATACGAGTATTTGTAAGGGGTAGAGAAAGCAAACTTATCTTTTCGATCATCTGTAATGTCAATGTCATTTGCAGCAGCATCAACTTGACCAGAATTGATAGCGCTTAGCATTCCGTCATAGCCCATTTCTTTAAATTCTACTTTTAGGTCAAGACGTTTGAAGGCTTCTTTGACAATTTCAACTTCATATCCAGTCAATTGATCTTTCCCATTTGACGTGTCGTGATAAGAAGTAGGGTAAAGGGTACCTGAAGTTGCTACGACGATTTTACCTTTCTTTTTTATTTTGTCCCATGCAGTGACATCAGATGATGTGGATGACCCAGATTGACTGCAAGCTGAAATCACAAGCATCAAAGCAGTAATAACAACCATCATCCATAATGGTTTTCTATGATAAAAACGACTCATTGAAAGAATCCTCCTCTATTTTTTATACAAAACAAAACATAGCACGCTTTTCATGTTCGGACAACGGTTTCAGAAGAAAAGTAAAAAAGTAAGAATTTTGTGTACAATTCAAATAGTGAAATGATGCATAAAAAAGGAGAGGTCACAAAGAATAAAATGGAAACAAAAAAGGAGGCAACAATATGATGACGAACAAATGGCGTAACATGATCATGTTGATGATGATCACACTTTTTAGTCTAGCTGTAACACCGATTCATGCAGAGACTCCTCAAATGGAAAAGCGTCCCGTCACACACCAAGTCAAGCTGCCGACTGAGCAACAAAAACAAATTGAAATGCTTGAGCAACAAATTCTCACAAAACGAAAAGAAGTCATTCAAAAATATGTGCAGTATGGTGTGTTAACGAAAGGGCAAGGAGTTCATATTACCAAACGCATGGATGAACATTACAATCAATTAAAAAATAATGGATTCGTTCCGCTACTAAAAAAGCCACAGCATACCCATCCATGATAACGAAAAAACCGGCAGCAGATTAACGTCGTTTTTTTCTGTTTTTAAAGGAGAATAACAGTGTAACAAGGGGGAATTGGGAAATTAAAGTTGAAGTGTTTGTTTGAGTGAAGAGCGAGAGGGGGATGCCCCTCTCTTTTTTATAATCAAAAAGAAAGGGTGTCTCCATCATGAGGGACGTATATTTGATCTTCTACATGATGTTCACGTATATATTTTTTTAGTTCATCCCTTGTTAACAGACAATGATTAACTGCTTCCATGTGGCAGGCGACAATTTTTGCTTGTTTTCTTGCATGATGGACAGCCAGTACATCTTCTTTTGTCATGGTAATCGGATCACCTTGTAAAAACTGTGCACTACCACTATTCACAACAATGACATCTGGTTTATACTGATGAATTGCCATTTTAGGATCATCACACCAAATTGTATCTCCTGCTAAATAAAGAACTGGTTCATCTGGATGAGAAAAGACAAGGCCGCTTACTTGTCCCATTTGTTTCGCAATCTCACCTGTACCATGTTGACCGCTTGTTCGGTGGATACGAACTCCTTGAATTTCAACCACCTCATGAATTGCAGTGACATGATTAAAACCCGCTTCAATTACAGCTTTTGCGTCATGATCAGATTGGGTGAACACTGGTATGCTATGATCTAGTTGCTTTTTTGCCGTATCATCAAAGTGATCTAAATGTAAGTGTGTGAGTAATACCACATCTGGATTCAAAACATCCTTCATATTGATCTGAGAAGGGAGAGAAACAAGTGGGTTTTTAAGATGCTGATTTTCTGAATTTGGAAACGGCGGATATGTTCCTTTATCTGCAAGAAAAGGGTCGATTAAAAATTGTACGCCGCCATAGTGAAGGGTAAGGGTAGCATTGCGAATGAGAGTCATATGCATAGAAAAACTCCTCCTTTTTTTCTCGGTACGTATACAGTATATTAAAAGAGATTCGAGCTACAGAGAATAATGAAAGTATTTATGAGCAATGAGTTGATTTTTGAAAGAGGTGGGGCAATTGCTTGATCAGACAGATATGAACATTTTAAAAGAGCTATCTAAAAATAGCAGAATGACAATGAAAGCGCTCGGAGAGAAAGTGCATTTAACAGGACAAGCAGCCGCGAACCGTGTGATGAAATTAGAAGATGAAGGCATTATTCAAAAGTATACGATTTCTATTGATTGGCATGCTGAACAACTCATTCAAACATTTATTCACATTTTTACAACGAGCTATAACCACAAGCCACTCCTTTCTTTTCTAGATGGAGCAGAAGAAATGAAAAAATTGTATAAAATAAGTGGTGAAGGCTGTTATATGGCGGAATGCTATTTTTCATCACACGATGAGCTGGATCATTTTTTAACAGATTTGAGCCAGTATGCAAATTATAAATTATCGATTGTTGTAAAGCGTATCATACATGAATAAAATCTATGGATTGTAGGGGAAAACAGGCAAATGCAAAAATTAATGCATGGACAAACTGAACCGGTAACAAAGGAACAAATAAAAGAAGAATTGATTCTACTAGGTGTGAAAAAGGGGATGACACTATGTGTGCATTCGTCTCTTTCATCTATTG
Source organism: Bacillus sp. NPDC077027 (assembly GCF_050269555.1). NCBI lineage: Bacteria > Bacillati > Bacillota > Bacilli > Caryophanales > Bacillaceae > Bacillus > Bacillus sp. NPDC077027. Next base: position 187,655 of record NZ_JBNNIO010000005.1, read on the forward strand.
GCTGGGTGAACGGTGGGGCTGTTGCTGTTATTCAAGCATTAATGGAAGTGATCACTGAAGACGGAACGATTGTCATGCCTGCACAATCACTAGAGCTCTCAGACCCAGCTGATTGGATTAATCCATCTGTGCCAAAGTCATGGTGGAAACCTATCAAGGATACGATGCCTGCCTATGATCCTGCGTATACACCTCCAACGGCTATGGGTAAAATTGCCGAAACATTTTGGAATTTTCCTGATGTCATTCGAAGCAGTCATCCGAATTTTTCTTTCACTGCATGGGGAAAGAATAGAGAAGAAATTATCCGGCATCATGCTCTTTCTTTTGGCCTTGGTGAACATTCTCCACTTGGAAGGATGTATGAAAAAAATGCTTATGTCCTCCTTCTGGGCACACAATTTGATAGCAACACTGCCTTTCATTTGGCGGAATATCAAATCCCTAATCGTGATTTGATGACAAGAGGAGCTCCGATTTTAGAAAACGGATGGCGGATTTGGAAAGAGTATCAAGATATCATTACAAGAGAAGAGCTATTTCACCTTATTGGATCAGATTTCTTGAAAGCAGGATATACATATCAGTCTGGAAACATTGGTTCAGCTATCTCATTTTTGTTTTCCATGAAAGATTCGGTAGATTATGCTGGGAAGTGGCTGGAGGCATATGATGAGCAATAAAGCGAAAAAGCCCTCTATTGCATAAAGTTTTCAAATGTTTTTAAAGTGAAGAAGATACATATCCTGTTCATCTTGAAGTAAGGTAGAGCAAGTTAATTCATAGTTTCCTTTAGGGATTGGAAAAGTAAGTATTTGAGACATGACACTTGTGATATGAATATGTTGTTTGGTATTTGTGAAAGGAACACTCACGATTCGATTAGCTGTTTGAACAGGTTTTTGACCGTTGAGCATCACAACAATTACTGCTTTGCCATTGCGAACTCCTTCGAACGAAACACCATCTTCAGCGACAGCAAAACCTTGTTTAATGGCTTCATCTGTCCAATCGAGAATTGGTGGAGCAGAATTCTCTGGATAGACAGTTAATTGATGATAAGAAATTGATAGAAGGTGAGGTATCTGTAAATCATTCAATGAAAAAACTCCTTCCTTAGTTAAGTTGATTGGGGTTATTTGCTTTGTGTCCTAGTTGTAAACGATGTTATTGACAGCAAGACGATTTTCATCGTCTTGCTTAAGATGTGAGAGGTTTCTAAATTTTAAATTGTGCAACCATTTCCTTTAAGTCTCCTGCTAGTTTCGCAAGAGAAGCAGATGATGCGGTGACTTCTTCCATTGCAGCAAATTGTTCCTCAGTTAAGCCTGCTACTTGCTGGGAATTCTCTGTTGTGAGCTTAACATCTTCTGTGATGGAACTAAATGATTGTTTTGTATCATCGGTGTAAGCAGTGATTTTCTGCGATGCATTTGATAAATGTTTGATGCCATTTGCGATTTCTTCCATTGATTGTTGAATATCCAAAAATGTTTCTTCAGTATTTGCAATTAAAACAGTTCCTTGAAACGCCTCTTCTTTCACATGTTTAATTGCTTTTGTAGAATGGACCATCTCTTTTTGAATTTCTGAAATAAGATGCGAAATCATGTGAGAAGATTTTTGAGACTCTTCTGCTAGTTTCCTTACTTCATCTGCTACAACAGCAAAGCCTTTGCCATGCTCACCTGCACGTGCTGCCTCAATTGCTGCATTAAGAGCAAGAAGGTTTGTTTGATTTGCAATGTCTGTAATCACTTTTGAAATGTGATCAATTTCTTGTGAGCGGGTATCAAGAGCTTGAATGGCTGCTCCGTTCTCTTCTATAGAGCGTGTGATGGAACCCATTTGATGATTGACTTCTTCGATATTTTGCATACCTTTTCTTGCTTTTTCTTGTGCAAAATGGCTTTCTTCAGTCATGCTTTGAGCATTTTCGGAAATGTTTGTGAGCTCCTGTGATACTTGTACCATCTTTTGTTTACTAACAATCATTTGAGATGATTGTTGTTCTGAAGATTGTGCGACTTGCTGAATGGAATCTGTGATTCTTTCTGATGCTGCACTTGTTTCTTCTGCACTTGATGATAATTGATCAGAAGAAGTAGCTACTAGATCAGCGGTATCCATTACATTATGAATGGTTTGATTTAATTTCTCCCGCATTTTATTGAAGTGTTCTGCAAGATCTGAAAGCTCATCACCTTTGTGATCTGACACGACAACGGTAAGGTCACCGTCACCAGCGTTCTTAATGGCAGAAGCAATGTGATTGAGCCGATTTTGAAGTCGCTTTGTAAAAATAGAAATGATAATAACTGAAACCAGTAAACTCAATGTAAGGACAATAGCAAATTGTATAAAGAAGGATTGTAGCATACTAGTGATCATGCTTTGGTTTGCACCTGTATAAAAAATACCAATCGTTTCACCAGATTTATTTTTAATAGGCATATAAGCTGTTTGATAATCTTTCCCCGCCACATTCGCAGTTCCATAATAATTTTTACTTTCATCCAGAACAGTAGACTTTACCTCAGGTGAAACTTCAGTTCCAACAGCGCGTTTTCCATTTAATACTACATTTGTGGCTACACGCACATTACCTTGAAAAATCGTGATCGTATCGCCAGTTTGCTTAGCAATTTTATCAACCAAAGTTGAATTATTATTAATTAACGTGTCACCCTTGTACAGTTTCCCATCTTTCACTTGCCATGTACCATTAATCGCTTCTTCAATATAGATGTAGCCTAGCTTCAAGTCACCTTTTGCCTTTTCCGTCGCCATCGACTTTATATTATTCGTCATCTCATTATTGACGACAAAGCCAACAATGGTTGAAAAGACGATAAGTACAAATAGAAAAATGAGTAAAATTTTTGCACCAAGCCTCAGTTTCCACCTTTTTTTCATGCTCTTCTCTCCTTTTAGATTTAAGGTAGGGTCATCCCTCCTATGAGATTATCGGCGTGAAAAAAGTGTTTGAAATAGCTTGAGACTGTTGGATAGATTTTTAATTAAATAAAGGAAAGCACCTTTACTCAATGATAAATTTCACTCTAGTTCCATCAGGATAGTCGGTTAGTTGATGGCTGACCCATGAACCAGCTCCTCTATTATCAGATGGACTAATATACTCTATTGAAGCTCCTTTTCCTCCTTCTTCACACATCGCCATAGGCCATTCATCACGATCATAACCTCTTTTAGTCGGAATACTCTGTAGAGATTGATCACGTTGGTTATCAGCATTTTTTCGATCAATCGTGCAAACCGAAGAATGACCTTCAGTTATGGCTCCCTCTATATGTTTTGCTGTTTCAGGATAACGATCAGATGGAAAATGAAGTGTTTCATCATAGGAAGGATTCGCCTCTTTCTTACTGTTATCTAATTGAATGTATCCAGTAGCCAAACCGATGATAATTAATAGAAGCACTAGAATGGTTTTGAGAAATTTCATTGAAGTTTCGCTCTCTTTCTTGTTGCGTTAGTAAAAAGAAGTATAGCAGAATTACTTGCCAATTTCCCCTGAATTTGAAAAATTGCATTTTAAAATATGAAAATCATATTTTAAGTGAAATGCGAGATTTATGTTTTCCTGATCATTTTTATAAAATAATAAAAAATTGCATTTTAAGGTTTCAAAAACACAAGATAGTCTAAGGAAATAAGTGTTTATCAGCTTAATTAGCTAATTTCGAGATTTTAACACACAGAAAATTCGAAAAAATAAAATTGACTAAACCGATATGCTTTATTAATATGGAGTAAAATATCAAAAATTGTCGTAAATTATCAAAATATGAGCCATTTTACACTGTGGGGAGGAAGTACAAATGACGGATGTCTCTTATCGACTCGGAATAGATATAGGTGGGACATTTACCGACTTATCATTAATAAACGAAGCAACTGGGGAATTAATAGAGCTAAAAACACCTACTATTACAGACGATCCAGCTCAAGGAATTATCAATGGTTTATCTGTATTGAAACAAAGAGGTATAAACCCAGGGCAGATCCAATATCTTGTTCATGGTATGACAATAGGCCTTAACACATTATTGCAAAGAAAAGGTGCATATATAGCACTTTTTGTTACTGAAGGGTTTCAAGATATTTTGTCATTGCAACGATTGCGTCTTCCCGTTCCTTACGATTTTCAATCACGTTTACCAGAGCCATTGATTGAACGAAAGCATGTCTTTCCAATTGCAGAAAGAATGTTGCATGATGGCAGTGTGAAAAAAAGCCTCCAACTTCAGCAATTAGATCAAGCCGTTCAACAGGTAGTATCACAAAAGTTAGAAGGTATCGTTATTTCTTTTTTACATAGCTATCAAAATCCTCATCATGAATTACAAGCAAAAGCTTATATAAAAAGCAAATATCCACACCTTGTAGTGATCACATCATCTGAGTTATGGCCACAAATGCGAGAGTACGAGCGGACGATTATGGCTGTCGTTAATCTATATATACAGCCAAAGGTGAAACAGTATCTTCAAACACTGAGAAGTAGATTGGAAAAAGAGGGTGTACACATTGCACCATACATTACGCAATCAAATGGTGGATTAATGGATGTTGAAAGTGCTGCTTCAGCACCAGTTAAAACGCTTTTTTCCGGACCCGCTGCAGGTGTAATTGGTGCAGCGAGAATTGCAGCATCTGCAAAAGAATCAAATATGATCACTTTTGATGTAGGTGGAACGAGTGCTGATATTTCTATTATCCAAGGTGGGAAGCCTTCAATGGCACAGTCTAATCAATTATCAGGTTTCCCACTTATTCTGCCTTCCGTTGCTATGTACTCAATAGGGGCTGGTGGCGGATCGGTTGCTTGGATTGATCAGGGTGGTCTATTAAAGGCAGGTCCTGAATCAGTCGGATCACATCCTGGCCCAGCATCGTATGGAAGGGGAACAAAAGCAGCGCTAACAGACGCTTTTCTACTTTGTGGATACTTAAATGAAGAAAGTTTTGCAGGTGGACATTTGAGACTTCACATCACTAATGCTGAGAAGGCATTTCATCCGATAGCTGAACAACTTGAAAAATCAGTTCAAGAATCTGCTGATCGACTCATTCAAGTCGCTGTTGCGAATATGTATACTGAACTTAGTAATGTAATGGAACAACAAGGTTTTGATCCTAGAGACTTTAGTTTGTTGGCATTTGGCGGGGCGGGTCCTGTCGTTGCGAACTTTCTTGCTAGAGAAATACATGCAAAAAATATCGTGATCCCACCGAGTCCTGGAACATTATGTGCTTTAGGTGCATTAACAGCTGACTTCATACATGATGCTGTATTATCTAAAAAAATATTACTTCAAGAATACTCAATTGAACAATTAAAACAAGATTTTGATGCTCTCTCGAAAAAAGCGAGTGATTGGTTAAACAATCAAGATGTTCATCCTATTCAAAAGACATCGATTTTATTTTTGGCAGATGCACGTTATCAAGGACAGGCTTTTGAGATCGAGCTGCCTTTATCAGTAGATTGGCTTCAACATGAAAAAGATGTAAAAAAAATCATAGATGCGTTTCATCATGTTCATCAACGGCAATATGGTCATAGAGATGATCAAGCACAAATTGAGTTTACTCATTTACGAGTTCGAGTGATAGGTGAAACGCCGCAGCTACCATTCGAAGAATCTGCTGAGACAATCATTCAACAAGCAATTCCATCTCATAAAAGAAGGATATTCATAGAGGAAGAACAATATGAAGCATCTATTTATCATCGTAATGACTTATCATTTGGTTCTTATTTTGAAGGTCCAGCGATTGTTGAACAAGGTGATACAACCATTTTGGTATTACCGAATTGGTATGGTGAGATAGACTCATCAGGTAATCTGATCATTTCTCGAAAGGAGGGATCTTATGACAACTGATCCGGCAAAGCTTGAGATCATGCGCAGTTACTTTAATGCGATTGCTTCAGGAATGGGTCATGTGATTGAGCGTACTTCATTCACGACATTTGTAAAAGAGTCAGCTGATTTTGCAACAGCATTGGCGACACCAACAGGGGATTTCTATGTTTATCCTAAGTCCGTTGGAGTGACGATTTTTTTAGGTCTTAGTTTAAAGAAAGCAATTGAAGAGAGCGGTTCAATGCAACCTGGTGACATCATCATTACGAATGATCCTTATTCAACAGATGGCTTGGCGACACATCTTCCCGATGTTCATGTATTCAAACCGATTTTTATGGATGGAGAGATTATCAGTTACGCATGGGCATTTGTGCATGTGAGCGATGTTGGCGGACTTGTGCCATCTAGTATCTCACCAACTGCCACAGATGTTCATCAAGAAGGTCTAAGAATACCACCTGTAAAAATTTACGAGGCAGGTCAAGAAAACAAAGTAGTTCGTACTTTAATCAGAGCAAACAGCCGGGCAAGTCATTTGAATGATGGAGATATCAATGCAATGATAGCTGCTGTTAATACTGCTGAAACCCGTTTGAAAGAAATGATTGGGAAGTTTGGGAAAAGTGAAGTAAGGCAAGGGATGAATGACCTAATGAAACAAGCGGAAGATCGTGCTGGAAAGGTAATTGACGCTATTCCAGATGGTACGAGCGAGTTTGCTGATTATTTAGATGATGACATGATTTCCAATGTCCCAATTAGGCTCAAAGTAGCTTTAACTGTAAAGGGAAGAGAGCTGATATTGGATTTCTCTGAATGTGATCCACAAGTGAAAACCGCTTTTAATCTTGTGACAAATGGTTCTAAACATTCTTTTTTATATCAAGGATTAATCAACTACATCATCAGTAAAGACCCATTTATCCCGATAAATGGAGGGATAACTGCACCAATACAAGTAATATCGCCAAAAGGAACACTTGTACATCCGGAATATCCAGCATCTGTGGGAATTCGACATTCGATTACTATGAGGCTTTATAATGTTGTGCTCGGGGCGATTGGAAAACTGTTGCCTGATGCTGTTCCAGCCGCAGGTGCAGGTCAATCAGCAATTGTTGTGCTATCAGTGCCAGATGATCAAACTGGCGGAAGAAAAATGTCTGTTGTTGAACCTTTGGGTGGCGGTGGCGGTGCCCAAATGGATATGGATGGTGTTGATGGAATTGATCATGCATCAGGTTTTTTAAAAAATACACCGATTGAAAGCTTGGAACAGCATATTGATATTTATGTACATCGATATGAAATAATCCCTGATACCGGAGGCGCTGGAAAAAAAAGAGGCGGACATGCAATTGGTTTGGCATTTGAAATTTTAAAGCCAGAATCAATGGTAACGGCACGTGGTATGGAGCGTTTGAGATTTCAACCTTGGGGACTGAATGGTGGAAAAGCTGGTACGGTTGGACAGGTGAGTCGGTTAGATGCACTTGGAAAAGAAGAGAGGCAGCCTAAAATAGATGTCCTTCGTCTTGAAAAGGGTGATGTTGTTAAAATCATTTCACCTAGTGGGGGAGGTTGGGGTGACCCATTTCTTAGACAGAAAGAACTTGTTCTTCATGAAGTTGAGGCGGGACTTCTAAGTCAAAAGAGAGCCTTGCAACAATACGGAGTCGTTATAAATGGAAATAGTGATGATGGATTTTTCATTGATGTTGAGAAGACAGATGAAATGCGACAGGGAAAGGAGAAAATGGATTTTTCCTCATTTTGGGATTTTGGTGATGAAAGAGAAGCTTATGAAAAGATATGGACTGACGAGGCCAGCAGTGAGCTTGCGGTTCGTCTAAGAACATACCCAGCAAGTGAGCGTTCACATTATAAACATGCCGTTCATGCTTATTTTATCAAAAGAGTTGACCCATTAACGAGAGAAGATGTAACTGAGGCACTTCGAGCAATTGAAATCAAAAAAAGGGGGAAATGAATGATGAAAAAAAGATTATTGGCAATTTTTATGACCGTTGTATCGGCAGTGCTTTTACTTACTGCGTGCGGAGGAAACGGACAGGATAGCAAAAAACAACAGAAAACGGTTGTCGTTGGAGTGTATGGAGGCGATTGGGAGAAAAACATTAAACCTATCCTGCAAAAATTTGAAAAAGACACAGGAATTAAAGTGCAAACTGTATCAGGAGCTGATTCTGAGTGGTTTACAAAATTGAAAGCATCGAATGGAAAAAATCCACCTTACGATTTATTAATTTTACAGCCTGACACGATTCAAAGAGGAATTGCTGCAAATGTCATTGAGCCGATCAATGAAGAAAAAGCGCCGAACGTAAAAAATCTATACTCCTCTGTACAAAAGAAATTAACAGTTGATGGAAAACAATACGCAGCAGGATTCAGTATGGGACAGCTTGGGATTGCTTATAGAAAGGATCTTATCAAACAGGAGCCAAATAGTTGGACAGATTTATGGAGTAAACAGCTGAAAGGGAAAGTTGCCATTTCTTCTCCGACATACTCTGCTGGACTTCAATTTTTCTCTGCACTTGTTCATGCACAAGGAGGCACGGAGTCAAATCCAAAAGATATAGAGAAAGCATTTAAGAGCCTTGCCCAGTTAAAAGGACAAGTGGCCGCTTTTCCTGACAATTCGGGTTCTATTCAAACATTGCTAGAACGGGGCGATGTTTTAGCAGTTCCATATTGGGATGGTCGTGTATTTGCACTTGAAGAGGAAGGACTAGATATTGGTTTTGCCTATCCAAAAGAAGGTGCAGTTGCTGCAGTTGCTAGCTGGACTCTCACAAAAGGCAGTGAGCATCAAGACACTGCTTATGAACTATTAAACTATTTAAGTGGCAAGGAAGCACAGGAGGCATTCTCTGAAAAATCTTATTATGGAATGTCGAATTCAGACGTAAAATATAATGACAAAATCAAAGGAAAGGTAAAGGTTGGAGAAAATTATTATAGCAAACTAACTTGGGTCGATTATGAAACTGCAGCTTCGGAGCTCGGTAGTTGGACAAACCGATGGAATGAAGTGTTAGGTGGAGGGAACTAGGTGATCACATGAGTGGAATTAAACTAGATCATATCAGTCAGCATTTTGGAGAACATATTGCTATTGATGATGTCAGCTTAATCGTTAAGGAGGGAGAGTTTTTCTCTCTCCTTGGCCCAAGTGGTTGTGGTAAATCAACATTATTAAATATCATTGGGGGTTTTCTAGAACCGACGGCTGGCGTTGTATATATAGGAGAAAAAAATGTAACGAGTTTGCCTCCATACCATAGAAAAACGGGAATGGTTTTCCAAAACTATGCGCTGTTTCCTCATTTGACAGTGTTCGATAATGTTGCCTATGGTTTAAAGGTGAAAAAAAAGAAAAAAGCAGAGATTGAGACGCGAGTCATGGAGAGTCTTTCACTTGTTCAATTAGAGGGGTATGCAAAGCGTATGCCCCATCAACTGAGTGGAGGACAACAGCAGAGAGTTGCGATTGCAAGAGCATTGGCTATTCAACCTACCGTCCTTTTACTTGATGAACCGTTAAGCAATCTCGATGCAAAGTTAAGAAAAAATATGCAGACAGAACTCCGCAATATTCAAAAAAGTGTTGGGATTACGACTGTTCTGGTCACACATGATCAAGAAGAGGCGTTGAGTCTTTCTGATCGCATTGGCATCCTTGGTGAAGGAAAGATCCAGCAGATTGGAACACCGCTTGAAGTATATCGTCAGCCAAGAAATCGGTTTGTTGCCGAATTTATTGGACAAGTGAATTTGTTTGAGGCTGAGTATGATTCATCAACAGATCAGTGGAGTGTCCCGCAGCTCAAACAAGCAAATGGTCAAGCGATTCAGTTGCAGGCTCAAGAAAAAAGAATAAAAGAAGAAGGGCAGAAAGTGTTATTGATGCTACGTCCTGAGCGGGTTGAAATTTTAACAGAGTCAAACAAAAAACAGGTGAATCATGCTACAGGGATGTTAAAGGATGTTAGTTACATTGGTCATTCTTTAAGATTAACTGTGGGTTTTGATGTAGGTGAACTAGTGGTGCATGCGTCTGATTCGGCTTTCTCGAAATTGCCTACGATAGGTGACACTCTTCATGTAAAGTGGAAGTCTGAGGACTTAGTATTCCTTGATTCAAAGGAGTGTACATGATGCGCTCTAGAAAAAGCAATCGTCGCTTTCATTGGTTTATGTTGCTGCCAGCATTGCTATTTCTCATTGTCTTTTTGCTTGTTCCATTGGTGATGGTGTTTGTGCTTAGTTTTCGAGATGTGGATTCTATGATGAACACGTTACAGTCGTATAGCTTGTCGCAATATGTTCATGTGTTTACAACAGGTGCTTATGTGAAGGCGATTGGGAGTACGATATGGGTTGCTATTCAGACGACAGTGCTTTGCTTATTAATGGCGTATCCTGCCGCCTACCTACTTGTAAGGGCGCCGAGTAGACGATTGCGGGCTTTTTTATATATTTTGCTCGTCTCTCCCTTACTGACAAGTGTGGTCATCAGAACGTTTGCGTGGATTGTTCTTCTATCACAAAACGGTTTGATTAATGGAATCTTATTAGACCTTCATTTCATTCAAGAACCACTATCTATGCTATGGAACATGAATGCAGTGATCATCGCTTATGTTCAGGTAATGCTGCCTTTTGCAGTCCTGCCTATTGCGACTAGCTTAACTGATATGAATCGGAATCTAAGACAGGCATCAATGAGTCTTGGAGCAGGGAGGGTGCGTACTTTTTTCTGTGTTACGTTGCCGTTAACGATTCCGGGAATGATTACTGGTGCCATTATCGTTTTTTCCTTAGCAGCAGGGAGTTATATTACACCGTTATTAGTAGGGGGGCGTATGCAACCTCTGCTCCCACTCTCTATTTATCAGCAAGTGATGCAAGTGTATAATTTGCCTTTGGCAGCGGCCATGTCCTTTACGTTGCTTCTTTGTGTTCTAGTTGTGGTTAGTATTCTTAGTTATCTCTTGAAGAGATGGGAGGCGAGAATGCATGCGTAAACGATCGCTGAGTGACCGCTTGCTTTCGTTTGTAATCTGGACTTCTGGTTCACTCGTTTATCTATTTTTGACCATCCCTGTTTTGGTCATCATGCTGTCTGCTTTTAGTCCTCATGCTTTTCCGGAATTCCCGCCAACTTCTATGTCATTTCGTTGGTTCAGTGAAGTTGTGGCAAATCCTGAGTGGATGGAATCTTTGCGAATTAGTCTAATTCTGCTTTTCATCGTTACACCTTTCACAGTGATCTTGGGAACGATGGCTTCTTATGCGTTGGCTCGACTTTCTTTTAAAGGAAAAGAAGCGATTCAAGCCTTTATTCTATCGCCTTTAATGATTCCACAAGTTGTTCTTGGTATTGCGATGCTTTATTTGTTTACTGCCATGGGCTTTACAGGGTCACTGTGGGCACTTGTGATAGGTCATATGATCATTGGCTTTCCGTATGTTGTCCGCACAGTTGGCGTGAGTGTTTCAAATTTGGATCCACGGCTTGAGCTTGCTTCCATGAATCTTGGTGCAGGACCAATACGGACGTTTTTCCGTGTGACCCTTCCTTTGATAAAGCCAGGTATTATTGCAGGGGGTGTGTTTTCTGCGGTTACGTCATTTGGTGAAATTTCAATCAGCTTGTTTGTCTCTTCACCGCAAACGGTCACCATCCCTGTGCGGACATTTCATTACATCGAGCAGACATTTGACCCAAGTGTCAATGCGATATCTGTCATATTTATCATCATTTCTATCATTGCGTTGCTTATTATTGAAAAGACCATAGGTTTGTCTAAGGTTATATAAATTATAATGAAGAAACTAGGTGCCATCATTTTTAAATGATGGCACTTTTTTTATAAAAAAATAATGGTAAAAATATCAAGAAGGCGTGGAATATAGTTCTAAAGATTTAAGAATTTGATGTCTTTTAAAGGAGACCTCTTGCCTAAATACTTTGCCTAAATAAAGTAAATAGAGAAAAAACATGCAATTTTTGCGGTATTTCGTCGTTTTATTTCGGTTGAACGCAACTATTTTTAGTTATTTTCGGTAATTGTCATAAATATACCCAGTATAATTTCGGGATAACGCATGAATCTTTACACCCATTTTTCGGTGAAAAAAACAATAATTTCATATAAAGTGAACGTAAATAGAAAATATCTAAAAGAAAAGAAGAAAAAGGCAAATCTATGGAAACATAGAGACGCAAAGCCATGTCCTAAGGTGAAATTTGCTAAGGTCGGCAGGCTACCGAATATGAAACAGGAGTCCCTCCGTTTTATTCGGGGTGGGCTTCTTTTGGTAATGTCTCGTCTATTTTAATGAAATAGACTTGGTTCTTTTGGAATAGAGGGTGTTGGGCGTCAGGGGTGCAGAAAACATAGAAGAGGCAGGAGGATGAGAATGGATACTGTTTATTATCCCTTAACACATGCACAAAAACGAGTATTCTATACAGAAAGATTTTACCCTGGTACGAGCGTTTCCAATTTAGGTGGATTTGCGAAATTAAGGTCAGAATCTGGTCTAAAGCCTTCCCTGATCGTTGACGTTTTTCAGGAGTATGTTCGCCGAACTGACTCTCTTCGTTTGAGGCTCGTCTATCGCGATGCTGAAGAGGAACCTGTTCAATATATTAAGGCATATGAAAAGATGCCCATTCAAATTGTTAAAGGATGGAGCAAAGACGATGTCACAGCTTGGGCGAATGAACAAATTCGCCAGCCTATGGAATTAATCGAGAGCTGTCTCATTGAATTCACTGTCTTCCAAATGAGCGATGAGGAGTGCTGGTTGTTCTGCAAGGCTCATCATATTATTGCCGATGGCATTTCTATTATCCTCATGGGCAATAACTTAATGAATTTATATCATGAGATGCTACATGGCGTTGAAGTCTCTGAATTAGAACAAATCTCTTTTGTTGATCATATTGTGAGCGAAGAGACCTATGAGTCTTCTAAACGATTCCAAAAGGATAAAGCTTTTTGGAATCGTCAATTTGCAGAAATACCAGAAAATTCATCTTTGAAACCACATCAAGACTATCAACTGAGTCTGAATGCAGAGAGATTTTCCAAAAATATATCAACTTCTCTTAAAGAAAGGCTTCGAGATTTTTGTGAGGAGCAGAACATCAGTATGTTGGCATTCTTTTTGTCAGCTCTGTATATCTATTTATATCGTTTGACTGGTCGAGATGATGTTGTGCTTGGGACGTTCATGGGAAATCGGACAAATGCCAAGGAGAAGAAAATGGTTGGCATGTTTGTTTCGACGATTCCGATGCGGGCGAAACTTGATGGTTCAAACTGTTTTATCAGCTTTGTGAAAGAGGTCATGGCAGATCAAATGAGGGTGCTTCGTCATCAGAAATATCCGTATAACCTGCTTATGAATGATTTACGTGAAAGAGAGGGATATACGAGTCGACTATTCGATATTTCTTTAGAATATCAGGTGATGCAATGGCAGAAGAAAGAGAATTTGTCGTTTATCACTGAGCCCATTTTCGGTGGCAGTGGAATGAATGATATATCGATTCATGTGAAGGATCGCTGGGATACGGACACTTTAACGATTGATCTTGATTATCGAACGGATCTTTTCAGTCATGAAGAGATGGCCCTCATGTTTGAGCGATTAACCCTTCTGATGGAGGATGCAGTGGCCCATCCGAATCGATCCATTGGAACATTGTCATTTTTAACAGAGAATGAAAAAGCTCAGGTTTTACATTTTTCAAAGAAACAACCATTTTCACTTCCGCCAACGCAAGTTGTCCATCATTTGTTTGATGATATTGCAGCTCAGCATTCGGACCGTTTGGCAGTAGTTGCTGATGACGGTAAACGGACATACGGTCAATTACATGCAGATGCAACGATGCTGGCTCGTCTTCTTCAGTCAAAAGGGGTTGCCCCAGGCGTACCAGTCGCTATTTTAACGGACAGAAGTGTGGATGCGATGATCGCCATTTTCGGTGTATTAAAAGCAGGTGGAGCCTACGTGCCAATTGATCCGGCATTACCTGAAGAGCGAATTCAGTATATTTTACAGGATTCAGGTGCTCTTGCTGTCTTGACAGATGGGTTAACGGCTCGTCGTTACCCATTTCTAGCAAATAAAGCCCTTGTGTTAGAAGATGTGCTGACCACAGAGCTGTCACTTCCAGAGCTGACACATGACGTGTCTCATCATGACTTGGCTTATATGATTTATACATCTGGTACAACTGGTAAGCCGAAGGGGGTCATGATTGAGCATTGTCAGCTTCATCATCTTGTTCATGCGTTACATCATGAAGTGTATGCAGGGGCAAGTCATCTAAACATGGCAGTTTTGGCACCATTCCATTTTGATGCTTCTGTTAAACAAATTTTTGTTGCTCTTTTGTATGGACACACTTTATACATTGTGCCAAGGGAGGTAACAAAAAATGGTGTTCATCTTGCGGCATATTTCAGAGAGCATCAAATTGAAGCAACTGATGGCACACCAGCACATGTACAGCTGTTACTAGCGGCAGAAAGCTTTGAAGGTCTTGCTTTGACGCATATGCTCATTGGTGGAGAGGCTTTGCCGAAAAAAGCTGCGTGCTCTCTCATTGAGGCAGTTCATGTAAAACAGCCTAACTTTACATTATTCAATGTGTACGGTCCGACAGAAACATGTGTAGATGCAACTGTTCATCGCGTTGATTTGAATGAGCTTCAGCAGGCGTCAGAGCAACGTTATGTGTCTATTGGTCAGCCTCTTGGTCATCATCGCATTTATATCCTTAATGAATATGATCAATTGCAAGCAGAAGGGGTAGTTGGGGAATTATGCATTGCAGGTAAAGGGGTTGGGCGCGGATATTTACATCAGCCTGATTTGACAAAAGAGGCTTTCACTACTGATCCGTTTGTATCAAATGAACGGATGTATCGAACGGGTGACCTCGCGAGGTGGCTTCCAGATGGAACGATTGATTATCTCGGGAGAAAAGATGATCAAGTCAAGGTGAGAGGCTACCGGATTGAAACGGGTGAAATTGAAGCGGTGCTTGAGCAAGTGGATGGGGTTGAGAAGGCAATTGTACTTGTGTTGGATGAGGCTGATGGTGAAAAAGCGATTCGTGCTTATTACCAAGCAAACGACCAAGGTGTCTCTGTTCAAACCTTACAAGCACAGGTGAAAAGCCAGCTTCCAGAATATATGATGCCACTGTATTTTACAGAGGTTGATACGTTTCCGCTAACCATCAGTGGGAAAGTGGATCGGCATGCGCTTGCTACACTAAAAGTAGAGAAAATATCTACCACTGCATATGTTGCACCGAGAAATGAGACAGAAGCACAGCTCATTCATATATGGACAGAGGTGCTTGATCATGAACGAATTGGCGTATATGACTCGTTTTTTGATCTTGGTGGACATTCGTTAAAGGCAATGAAATTACTGACGAGCATTCAGCGTACGTTTCATATAGATGTCCCACTATCATTTTTATTTGAACAGCAGACGGTTGCAGCACTTGCTGACTATATCGATCATGCTGATTCTATAAGTGATAATCAGATTGAAAAGGCGCCGAATGCCAATGATTATCCATTATCACCTGCTCAACAGCGAGTATACATGGTGAGTCAATTTGATCATAGTACTGCATACAATATGCCTGCTGTTGTACGTATTGAGGGTGAATTACAGCATGAACAGCTTGCTCATGCTTTCCATCAGCTGATTGCCCGTCACGATGTGTTGCGAACATCATTTTTGACGATCAAGGGAATTCCTCGTCAGCGTGTGGCTCAATCCGTCCAATTTGAGATGGAATTGATGCAGGGGGGCACGATAGAAGAAAGCATGACCCAATTTGTCCGTCCATTTGACCTTGAGAGAGCGCCTCTTCTTCGTATTGGGATGAGACAAATGTCTGACCAAGAGCATCTGTTATTTTTTGATATGCACCATTTGATCTCAGATGGCATGTCGATTGATCTCATGTTAAGTGAGCTTTCAGATGATTATCAAGGTCATCAGAGAAAAGCACCGCCATTGCAATATCAAGATTATGCGGTATGGCAACAGCAACAGGCTGATGGGGGCTATAAAAAAGAGGAAACGTATTGGATCGATCAATTTTCTGGGGAAATACCTGTTTTGCAGTTGTTAACAGATTTCCAGCGTCCAGCAGTTCAATCCTTTGAAGGAGACCGTGTAACAGAAATGGTGGACGGTGCACTTAAACAACGGTTGCAAGAGCTCGCTAAACGGCAACATACCACGCTTTATACGGTATTACTGTCTGCCTACTATACCTTGCTCGCGAAATACACGGGACAAGAAGACTTTGTTGTTGGTACACCTGTAGCGGGACGTGTTCATCCAGATTTACATGAGATGCTAGGGATGTTTGTGAATACACTGGCACTTCGGTCACAGGTCCATCAGGATGCATCTTTTGTCCAGTTATTGGATCAAGTGAAAGAAACGACCGTGCAGGCATTTGACAATCAGCAATATCCATTTGAGCGATTAATTGAACAACTACATGTTCAGAGAGACTTTAGTCGAAATCCACTTTTCGACACTGTGTTTACGATAATGAGTGATGATCAGCCTGTTCAGTATATTGGCGATATGAAAGTGGCGGTGGAAGAAACAAATTTTCATATTGCCAAATTTGATTTAACCCTGCAAGCAGTAGAATCAAGCGATCATCTGTCCTTCATGCTAGATTACAGTACAGCACTGTTTAAGCGTGGTACTGCGGAGCAAATCCTATCACATTATGTTTATTTGTTAGAGCAAATTGCGACAGCGCCAAATGAAATGCTTCGTTCTTATCGATTGTTATCTGAAGAGGATGCAACGGCACAATTACAGTTGTGGAATCCGTTACCTACCCCTTATCCGAAGGAAGAGACCATCGTCCAGCAATTTGAAGCACAGGTTGAACAGCATTTGACTGAGCCAGCTCTTCAATTCAAGAGTACGGTACTCTCCTATCAAGAGCTGAATCAACGCGTGAATCAGCTAGCAAGACATTTACAAGCGGCTGGATTTGAAAAAGGGATGAAGGCAGCCTTATTCTTCGAACGATCTGAAGACATGGTCATTTCTGTTCTCGCGGCTCTCAAAGCAGGAGGTGCATATGTACCGATTGATCCTGATTACCCTGAAGAGCGTGTGAAACACTTTTTCACTGATAGTGGTGCGCAGTTCTTGCTTACTCATGAACCACTACGTCAGCGCTCGGTATTAGCGGCATTTCATGGCACCATAATTGAGACGGGGTCATTAGCTATTTCTCAAGAAGCGATGACCAATATAGATGTAAATCTTTTCTCTGAAGATCTGGCGAATTTAACGTATACGTCGGGTACTACAGGAATGCCAAAAGGCAACATGGTCACTCATCGCAACATTATAAGAACAGTCAAGCAGTCTAATTATTTAACCATCACAAAAGACGATACGGTGATGAGTATATCCAATTATGTGTTTGATGCTTTTATGTTTGATCTCTTTGGTGCTTTATTGAATGGGGCGAAGCTCGTCGTCTTGCCTAAAGATGATGTACTGAATATGAATGTACTGACTCATGCGATTGAGGAAGAGCAAGTAAGTATCCTAATGATTACAACGGCACTTTTCCATTTATTAATTGATATGAAAAAGGATAGCCTCAAGAACGTGAGAAAGGTTCTTTTTGGTGGAGAGCGTGCTTCTGTTCCCCATGTGACAACGGCACTTTCTGAGATAGGAAAAGGCAGACTGCTTCATATGTATGGGCCGTCTGAGAGTACTATTTTTACTACCTATTATCCGGTAGATGATATAGAGGAAAATACTGTATCTATTCCAATTGGAAAGCCAGTCAGCCAAACGGCTGTTTATATTTTAAATGAAGCTGGGCATGTTCAGCCACCGGGTGTAGCAGGTGAACTATGTGTTTCAGGAGAGGGACTTGTCAAAGGCTACTATGGACAGCCTGAGCTGACAGAAGAGAAATTTGTCGATCATCCTTTCCGTCCAGGTGAGAAAATGTATAGAACGGGTGATTTGGCAAGGTGGCTGTTAGATGGACGGATTGAATTTATTGGGAGATTGGATCATCAGGTGAAGATTCGTGGACAGCGTATTGAGCTTGGTGAAATTGAGCATCAGTTATTGCGTCATCCACATATAAAAGAAGCTGTCGTTCTAGCTATTTCACTTGATGCTCTTTGTGCTTATGTAACAGCAGATCGGGAGTTGTCACATAGTGAATTACGTGAGCATACATCCCTTGATTTACCGTCATATATGGTTCCATCTGTGTTTATACAATTGGAGGAGCTTCCATTGACAGGGAATGGAAAGGTAGACAGGCGTGCACTGCCTGCACCAGATCACAATTTATTGAATCAAAAGGAATATAAAGCACCGCAAACAGAGACAGAACGGGTGTTAGCTTCAATTTGGACGGAGGTTCTTGAAATACCGAAGATCAGCAAACATGATCATTTCTTTGACAGTGGGGGTCACTCGTTAAGTGGAATGAAGATGTTGAATATGCTGTATGAGCAACTTCAAGTGGAATTGTCTTTAAAAGCCTTGTTCCAGGCACCAACGTTGGAGGCTTTTGCTAAACTCATTGATCGAGCAGAGCAAGGAGAAGTCTCGACCATTCCACAAGTGCCTAAGCAAGCATTTTATCCTGTCACATCTGGGCAGAAAAGATTGTTTGTTCTTCAGCAATTAGAGCATGCACAAAAGAGCTATAATATGCCAGCTATTTTGAGACTTGAAGGATTATTTGATGAACATCGATTTGCTGGAGTGTTGGATCAGCTTGTGAAGCGACACGAAGCTTTGCGTACATCCTTTGATTTAATAGACGGTGAAATTGTTCAACGTATTGAAGAGCAAGTCAAGGTTGAAATTGAGCATATCACACAAGTAGATGCAGACATTGATCAACTGATGGCGCAATTTATACGCCCATTTGATTTAGCAAAAGCGCCTCTAATCCGAATCGGTCTTATGCGGAAATCAGCGGAGGTCCATTACTTGTTCATTGATATGCACCATATTATTTCTGATGGTGCTTCTGTCAGCATTTTAATTGATGAGCTATCAGAGCTTTATAGCGGGAAACAGCTACCGTCTTTACCGATTCAATATAAGGATTATGCTGTTTGGACAAATAACGGTGAACAGTTTGCCCAGCAAAAGAAACAAGAGGCATTTTGGCTGGAGCATTTGAATGGTGAGCTGCCTGTGCTTGCATTACCAGAAGATAAACCGAGACCAAGTGTTCAAACGTTTGAAGGAGATCGTCTCCAGTTCGCCATTGATGGTGAGTTAAAACAACGCTTGGATCATGTGGCGCGATCTTTAAATAGTACGGCATATACATTGCTACTCGCTTGCTACAGTACGTTATTAAGTAAGCTGAGCAGACAAGAGGATATTATCATTGGTTCACCAATTGTTGGACGAGTACATTCGCAAGTCCAACCTGTGATTGGCATGTTTGTGAATACATTAGCGATCCGAACAAAACCAAAAGGCAGTGCAACGTTTGCTGGTTTTGTAGAACATGTGAAACAAATCGTGTTAGAAGCTTATGAAAATCAGTCGTATCCATTTGAACAGCTTGTAGATCAGGTTCAAACGGTACGAGATACAAGTCGAAACCCCATCTTTGATGTTGTGTTCTCGATGGAAAATGCTGATTTGCGAGATGTGAAGATGGATGGGCTTCAAATCCTGCCTCAGTTGTACGAAGAAAAAACAGCTAAGTTTGATTTGACCTTAACAGGTTTGGAGACAACGGATCAAATTGAGTTTGTCTTTGATTTTAATACGTCCATTTTCAAAAAAGAGACGGTGATGAGATGGAAAGCGTATTTTCTTCACTTGCTAGCGCAAGTTCTCACTGATCCTCATGTGAAATTGGCGGAAGCGCAATTATTACCGAAAGAAAAACAGGCTCATCTCCTTGCTGAATGGAATGGACCTGTGCTTGACGTCCCAACAACCGAAACAGTTCATGCCCTCTTTGAACAACAGGTTGCCCGTGCACCATTTGGCAAAGCTGTTTCCTTCAATGGCATCAGTTGGTCCTATGAGGAGCTAAATGCGAAGGCAAATCAAATAGCGAATCAGTTACTCACACTCGGCATCACGCAGGGAGATCGTGTAGGAATCCTCACACATCCATCCCTTGAAATGACCGCTGCTGTGCTAGGTGTGCTAAAAGCTGGCGCGGCATTTGTGCCCATTGATCCTGATTATCCGGAACAACGTATCGCTTATATACTAGAAGACTGCGG
>NZ_JBNNIO010000006.1:0-197274 GCF_050269555.1 Bacillus sp. NPDC077027
GGGAGAGGCTTAGCACGAGGCTACTGGAACTTGAAGGAAGAAACAGATCGACAGTTTGTGAGTGATCCATTCCATCCAGGTGAGCGGATGTATCGCACAGGCGATCTGGTGAAATGGACAGAAGATGGCGAGTTGATCTATCTCGGAAGGATTGACCACCAGGTCAAAATTCGTGGCTTCCGCATTGAGCTATCTGAAATTGAAGCACAGCTCATGGCACTAGATTCAGTGAAAGAGGCGGCGGTCACGACAACCTTTGATGCACATGGACAGGCTGCTCTTGCGGCGTATGTCGTATCAAATGAAGCGTCAGAAGCGTTAAAAGAAGCATTAAAACGAACCCTCCCAGCGTATATGGTGCCTTCCTTCATGATACAGCTTGAGGCATTGCCGGTGACGGCAAATGGGAAGGTCGATAAAAAAGCACTACCAGCGCCTGATGTGGAGGCAAGCAAGACAACATACGAAGCGCCAAGAGATGAGATGGAGTCCCTGCTTTGTGACATTTGGGCAGATGTGCTTGGCCTGGAACAGGTCGGTATTCATGACAACTTCTTTTTCCTTGGTGGAGATTCCATCAAAGGCATTCAAATGGCAAGCAGACTCACACAAAATGGCTGGAAGCTTGAGATGAAACAGCTATTCCAATATCCAACGATTGCGGATATTCGACCGTATATTGAAGTGGCGGATGTGGCGATTGCCGATCAGTCTCCAGTGGAAGGAGAAGTGATATTAACACCGATTCAGCGCTGGTTCTTTGAACGAAAGTTCACCAACCAACATCATTGGAACCTGTCGATGATGCTTCATGCGCCAAATGGGTTTGATCCAGACGTGACGAAGAAGGTGATTCAGAAACTAGTGGAGCATCATGATGCGCTCAGAATGGTCTACCGACAAGAGAATGAAGAGCTCGTTCAATTCAATCTGCGCACACTAGAGGATCAGGTGTCGATTGTCTCATACGATATGAAAGAAGAACAAGATGTGAGAACAGCGATATCACAGTATGCAAACGAACTTCAACGTCAGCTTTGTTTGGAGAAAGGGCAACTTATGAAAGTGGCACGTTTCGAGACATTTGATGGTGATCACTTACTGATTGTCACACATCATCTTGTCATCGACGGTGTCTCGTGCCGGATCTTGTTAGAGGACTTTGTCACATTATATAAGCAAGTAGAGCAAGGGCATGACATGATATTGCCACAAAAAACGCATTCCTTTAAAGAATGGGCAGATGCGTTAGCGTTGTATGCACAGTCAAAACAATTAAAAAGTCAACAGGCGTACTGGGAAGCAATTGAACAGGTGCAAATCGAAGCCCTGCCAGTTGACTTTGAAGCAAAAATGAAGACGATTGCTCAAACGCAGGCTGTGCAATTCGTGCTGACTGAAGATCAAACACAGCACCTTTTAACAGACATTCATCATCCATATACAACGGAGATTAATGACATCCTGCTCTGTGCACTTGGGCTTGCAATTGGTAAGTGGGCAAAACGTGACCGTATTCTCGTTCAGCTTGAAGGACATGGAAGAGAAAATATCTTGTCAGGTCTTGATGTGTCGCGGACTATAGGCTGGTTTACGAGTATGTATCCAATTGTCCTGAACACAGAACAGAATGAAGACCTTTCCGAAGCCATTAAAGCAACAAAAGAAATGCTTCGTCGTGTGCCAGATAAAGGGGTCGGTTATGGTATTTTGCGCTATATGACGGAAACCCCAGAAACAGATAAAAGTTATATGCAATCGGAGATCAGCTTTAATTACCTTGGACAAATCGACAATGACGTGACAACCGATTTCTTTGGTCCATCCTCATTTGATATGGGGCGCCAAGCGAGTTCAGAATCAGAGGCTCTGTACAAACTAAACTTTAGCGGTCTTGTCAAACAAAATCAGTTCATCCTTTCATGTTCTTATAGCCAAGTAGAGTATGAAGAAGAGACGATTCGCCAATTGATGAATTTGATAAAAGAAGAACTGTTGGCATTGACCAAGCACTGCTTAGCTCAAAAAGAACGAGCATTCACACCGAGTGACTTCTCTGCAGGTGACCTTGAAATGGAAGAGATGAGTGACATCTTTGACATGCTTGAAGAAAACTTAAAGTAGTACAAATGATGAGACCACTTACAAAAGGAAGGAGGAATGAAACATATGAGTCAATTTAAAAGAGAACAAGTCCAAGATATGTACTATCTAGCGCCGATGCAAGAGGGGATGCTGTTTCATACCCTCCATCATCAGGAAAATGGCTTTTATATTGAGCAGATGGACATGAAGGTAGAAGGCGAGTTTCGTCAAGACCTTTTGGAAGAGAGTATGAATATCATTGTGGATCGGTACGATATTTTTCGTACCGTCTTCCTCCACGAGAAAGTGAAGCGCCCGGTTCAGGTCGTCTTGAAAAAACGTCCATTCACGATTGATGTCATTGACTTGAGCGATCTACCAGAAAAGGAGCAAATGGCACGAATTGAAGCATACAAAAAAGAAGATCAAATGAGAGGTTTCAATTTAGCAAAGGACATGTTGATGCGTGCGGTCGTTTTTCAAACCGCATCTTCCGCTTATCGCTGGATTTGGAGTTACCATCATATTCTCCTTGATGGCTGGTGCTTCGGCTTAGTTGTCCAAGAATTATTTACGATATACAGTGCGCTCCTGCATGATAAGCCCTATACGCTTCATCCTGTCAAACCATATAAAGAGTACATTCAATGGTTAGAAAAACAGGACAAACAAGCGTCAATTGATTTTTGGCAAAGAACGCTTGCTGGTTTTGAAGGACAAGATACCTTCAAAGAGCAGCGAAAGCAGACGACAGAAAATGAGCTTGGAGAAGTATTATTTTCACTTTCGACGCAAGAGACAAAGGCCATCTCTACACTTGCATCGCAGCATAATTCAACACTCAGCAGTGCGCTTCAAGCGGTGTGGTCGATTCTTCTTTGCCGATATCAACGTACAAATGATGTCATGTTTGGGACGGTGGTTTCTGGTCGACCTGCAGACCTTGCTGGGGTTGAACGTATGATTGGTTTGTTTATCAATGTCATTCCAAAAAGAATGACTTTATCTGATCAGATGACCTTCCGAATGCTGTTAGAACAAACACAGTCTCAATCTCTCGCAGAAGAGCCACATCAATATATACCGATTTATGATATCCAAAGTAAAACTGGCTATCAGAGGCTTATTGACCACATTGTGGTGTTTGAAAATGTACCTAACGCGAAGGAAGATCAACAATCAATACTTGGGTTTAGTGTGCAGGATATGCAAGTATATGAGAAATCCAATTATGATATCAACCTACTAGCGTCTCCGGGAGACCAAATGCAACTAAAATTAGCATTTAATCAAAAAGCGTTCGAGCCAGCCTTTGTCAATCGGCTGAAAGATCAGCTTCTCGAATTGATCAGACAAGTGATCAAGCACCCAGATCAGTCTGTGCATACATTGCCGATCATCTCGAAAAAAGAGAAGCGGCAAATTTTACAGGAGTTTAATGCACCTGAATTAGAGCATGAACAACTATATCTGTCCAAATGGTTTGAGCATAATGTCAACAAGCATCCGAACGCAATGGCACTGTCGGCGGGGGGGAAGACAATTACGTATGCAGAGCTAAACGCACAGGCAAACAGGCTGGCGAGATTTTTGCAGAAAAATGGTGTTGTCCATCAAACTGTTATTGCGATTTTAGCCGAGCGGACGACAGAGCTCATTGTTAGTCTCTTGGCTGTTCTAAAAGCAGGCGCAACGTATGTACCAATTGATCCTGATTATCCTGCGCATCGTATCCGTTATATGTTAAAAGATAGTGGTGCGACGCATATGTTAACCCATTCGACCCTGATTCGTCGAGTGGAAGAATTGGCGTTTGAGGGAAAGCATGTGTTTGCTGATGATCAGGAGCTAACATTCATGGCGCCAGAAAATGTACCGATTGAGAGTAGCTTGAATGATATAGCTTACATTATGTATACATCAGGTACTACCGGCAATCCGAAAGGCATCATGACCACCCACTCGAATATCGCAAGGGTCGTGAAAAACACGAATTACTTAACAATTTCGGAGAACGATACATTACTCTCATTATCAAATAGTGTATTTGATGGTTTTACCTTTGATGTATATGGTGCGCTATTAAACGGTGCAAAGCTTGTGATCCCGCAGAAGGAAACCATTCTTGATATGAAACAGCTTACTGCACTCATTTTGCAAGAGAAGATTTCTGTCATGTTTGTTCCAACAGCTCTGTTTAATCTTCTTGTCGATGAAGGCACCGATTGGATGAGACTCATTCGAAAGGTATTAATTGGCGGGGAACGTGCATCTGTTCAGCATGTAAGAAAAGCCTTTGCTGTCATGGGTAAAGGGAAAATCATCAACGGATATGGGCCAACGGAATCAACCGTTTTTGCGACGTATTATGCCGTGAATTCTGTCATTAGCCCTGATACGTTATCACTACCGATTGGCAAGCCACTCAATCAAACAGGTGCTTATATCTTAAGTGAACATGGTCAGCTACAACCAATCGGTGTTGTCGGAGAGCTTTGTCTCAGTGGAGCAGGTCTTGCAAAAGGTTATCTCAATCGTCCAGATTTAACAAAAGAAAAATTCATTACTCACCCATTCATAGCGGGAGAACGACTTTATCGAACGGGAGATCTTGCCTACTTTCGAGCGGATGGGCATATTGAATACGTCGGAAGAACAGATGATCAAGTGAAAATACGAGGTCATCGTATTGAACTAACCGAAATAGAAAATCATTTGCTGGCACAACCAGGCATTAACAAAGCGGTTGTCATGACAGACCAAAATGGGGCAAGCCATACACGGTTACTGGCATACATTGTCTGTGAGGAAGGATGGGAACATAAGATAGATGCCATCAAAAAAGGATTACAACAAACCCTTCCTGCATATATGCTCCCACATGACATCATCGTCCTTGAGCGATTGTTGCTCACACCAAATGGAAAAGTCGACAAGAGACAACTGCCAAAGCCGCAGCAACAATCTGTTCTTAGGGAAATAAAGCCACCGTCAAATGATGTGGAGAAAAGACTTGTGGTCATTTGGCAAGAGCTGTTGGAAAGGGGTGATATTAGTACAGATGATCATTTCTTTGAGCTTGGCGGTCATTCATTAAAGGCAATGTCATTATTGTCTAGGGTATCAAAGGAATTTCAGGTGCAAGTACCGATTCAGTTTTTATTTGAACAACCGACGATTGAAGCACTTAGTGACTTCATTCAAAACAGTGAGAACCAAATGAACCAGGACTATTTGATCTTTCATGAAGCAGCGAAGCCTACTGTTTTTGCTTTACCACCACTTCCAGGCTATGGGCTTATCTACCAAGAGGCAGCAAAAACATTAGATGAGGTTCGGTTTATTGCCTTTGATTTTATTGAAGCTGAAGACCGTATTGAACAATATACTCAGTACATCTTTCAGCTACAGCCTAAAGGAAAGATTACCATCATGGGTTATTCGGGTGGTTGCTACTTAGCCTTTGAACTTGTGCAGGCATTGGAGAAAGCAGGAAGGGTCGTCGAAAAAGTCATCATGATCGACTCCTATAAAAAAATAGGGGAAAGTGATCTCTTTGGAAGAGCCATTGAAGATGACATTCATGCCATTGTCGAACAGACGAAAAAAAATGGAATAGATCATGTAGAAAGTCTCGTTCGAAAAACAAGCGCGTATTATACGTCATTTGTAAAAGGCATCAACTGCGGGACAATTCACGCTGACATCCATTTCATCAAGTCAGAGGAAGTGGTGACGATTCCAAATTGGATGGCAGAGTGGAAGGGGGCAACAAACGGTGCGCTTGTGAATTATCAAGGGTATGGGCGGCACGCAGATATGTTCAAAATCAAAGAGTATGCGTATCAAAATGCGCTGCTCGTCAAAAGAATCCTAAATGAAAGAAAACCAGAACCAGTCTTATAGACTTAGGTCATGTACGGTTGCGGTTTCGCAGCCGTACCACATGACGGAAAAGGGAAGGGAACCATTCATATGAAACAATCAATCTTAAACGAAATCAATGAAAAAGAAGCAATTGACGCAATATTGAATGATTTGTCAACCACCATTTTACAAAACAACCAAATAGAACGCTTCGCCGTTTTTTCAAATGAAAAAACCATTCGACCACAGCCATTTCACCTCTCACGTTTATTTCTCGAAAAGCAAACTGTGCAGGAGGCCGTAGCTGAATCAACGAATGCAAAAGCGGTAGTGCCTGCATTACCTAAAATGCCACCAGCTCTATCATATGGCGGTGACATTGACTTATCCAAAGGAGCACAGACGTTGCAAGAAGTACTAAGACAAGCAGCGCAAACCGATCACGGACTCATTTACGTATCAAACGATGATGACGAAGTGACTCAGTCATACACGCAGTTGCAGGACGAAGCAGAGAGAGTGCTGACAGGATTAAGAGCGCTCGGTTTGTCACCAGGTGACCCTGTTTTCTTTCAATTTTCATCCAATCATGCAATGGTGACAGCTTTTTGGGCATGTGTACTAGGCGGTTTTGTTCCAACACTTGTATCTGCGGCACCGACGTATCGTGAGATGAATGCTGCGGTTCAAAAACTGCATCATTCTTGGGAGTTGCTTGATCAGCCTATTATTTTAACGGACGTCATACTCAAGGAAGAAATTGAAGGACTCGCTCATCTATGGGAAACAGATTTATTACGGGTGGCATCTGTAGAACCGATGCTTACACTTGAGCGTGATACGAACTGGTATCCTGCTACACCTAACGATTCTGTCTTTTTCATTTTGACATCTGGAAGTACTGGCATGCCTAAATGCGTAGAGCACCGTCATCAAAGTGTTCTTGCCAATGTCAAAGGAACTGTGCAAGCAAATGGATTTACAAAAGAGGATGTATCCCTCGACTGGATGCCATTAGATCATATTGGTGGAATTGTCATGTTTCATCTAGTCAATGTGTATACAGGATGTCAGCAGGTCAGAGCGAGAACCGATGATTTTATTGCACAGCCATTGCGCTGGCTCGATTGGATCGAACGCTACAGAGCAACAAAGACATGGGCGCCAAACTTTGCCTTCGCTTTGATGAATGATTATGAAAAGGAAATCAAAGCTCGTTCATGGGATCTTTCCTCCATGAAATGTGTAATTAATGGAGCGGAAGCCGTTGTACCAAAAACCGTTCATCGTTTCCTAAACCTTCTCGCACCACATGGATTGAAAGGGGACGTGATGAGGCCGGCGTTTGGAATGTCAGAAATCTCATCAGCCGTTGTGTTCTCCTTTGCGCTGGAGCGGGGAAGTGAAGAAAGTGGTGTTTTAACCTTTGAAGAGACTTCATTAACAGAACAGCTTCGCCCAGCAACAATGAATGCATCTGGCACGGTCAGCTTTACAGAGCTTGGCAAGCCAATCCCGGGCGTCACCATTCGAATTGTGAACAGAGAGCATGAATTACTTCCAGAGGATCATATTGGCAGGGTGCAAATCAAAAGCCCTACAACAATGAAAGGCTATTATCGTCATGATGAAGCGAATGAAGAAGTCTTTCAGCAGGATGGCTGGTTTCATACAGGAGATTTAGGCTTTTTACATGAAGGAAGGCTGACGCTTACTGGTCGAGAAAAAGATATGATCATTATCAACGGCAAGAACTTTCACAACTACGAAATAGAAGGCATTGCTGAAGAAGTGCCTGGTGTAGAAACAAGCTTTGTCGCTGCGTGCTCGATTCGTTCAACTGATTCGGCATCTGATCAGCTAATTCTCTTTTTCACACCAAATCTCTTTGAGTCTTCGTTTATCATACGGGCAGTCCAACAAATCAAAACCCATATTGCGACAAAAATGGGCATTAATGCTTCATATGTGGTGCCGGTTGAAAAACACGATTTTCCAAAGACAAGCTCGGGGAAAATAGAACGTGCCCAATTAAGCAAGAGATGGCAGGCAGGTGAGTTTGACGACATTATGCAGGAAATAGACATTCGTCTAGAAAATGAACAAACATTGCCTGACTGGAGCTACAGCCAAGAATGGATTCAATCCAATCAAGAAACAGCTACTTCCTATTTAGAGGGAGACAAGGTCGTTTTTGTCGATCAATTAGGGCTAACTGACCATTTAAAATCACTTAATCAAAAGAAAGACAACTTTATTACGGTTGAACCGGGTCAAGAATTCACACAAATCTCACACGAACATTTCATCATTAACCCACACCAGCCGACGGATTACGAACAACTTTTCGAGACAATTCGTTCGTATGGAATTTCGGCAAAGCATATCATTCATCTTTGGAATTACACAGAAAAAGAAGCGGTACTTCATGTTGAAGAGGCGCAACAAGCCCAGAGTAGGGGCAGCTTTAGTGCATTGTTTTTAACAAAGGCGTTAGCGGCATATGATCAAGAACCGATCACTGTCACCTTCGTGTCAGCACATGCTATGAAGCTTCCGCAGGATCAAAAGCACGATGTAGAAAAATCAACGACGGCAGGATTGATGACAGCTGTCGAGCATGAGTGGCCGCATATTCAAACGAAATGTCTTGATTTTAGTTTGACAGAATCACCTGCATCGCATGCGGTGGCAATCATGAAAGAGATTGTCATAGGGAAGTCTCAGCTTGTGACTGCTTACCGAGAAGGAAATCGGTTTGTTCCAGCTCTTAGGCCGATTGATATGGTCGCAGAGCGGAAAGACAAGCCACCATTTGTAACATCAGGTCTTTATGTGGTATCAGGGGGTCTTGGCGGGATCGGCTACATTTTATGCGAATATTTATTATCTGCCTATCAGGTGAACCTTGTCCTGCTTGGAAGAAGGGCATTAGGTGATCTTCCTTCTGCTCAATTAGAAAGGTTAAGCCATTTACAGGAGAAGGCAGCAAAGCATGGGGGCAGTGTGGTATATGAAAAGGCCTCAATCAGCGATCCAAACGAAATTGACACAATTATTTTGAGACATGAAGTGACACTTGAACAAAAGCTGAAGGGAATCATCCATTTTGCAGGAATCATTCAGGAGCAGTTATTAGCTGATGTCACAGTCGATTCACTCCAATACATGTATGAAGCAAAAGTATATGGAACGATTAGTTTACATGAAGTAGCAAAAAAACGTGATGATGTCTTATTCATTTCAAGCTCGTCAGCTCGTACATTAACAGGTGGTATGACGGTTGGAGCGTATTGTGCGGCAAATACATTTGTAGAGCAATTTGCCCTTTATCAAAAGCTGACTTCAAGTGTGAAGCCATACTGTTTTAGCTTTAGCATCTGGGACGAAGTGGGTATGAGTGAACAAGCGATCATAAAAGACATATTAAAAGAGCGTGGCTATACACCAATTTCTAAGCGAGAGGGATTAAACACATTACGTGCAGGGCTGATGACAGATGTACCAATAATCTATACAGGGTTAGACCGAACAAAAAGGGACATTCGAGAGCTGACGAGACAGAAGGAACAAAAAGAAACAACGATTCATGCTTTCTTCAAAGCAGGTCAGACAAAAGGTATGGAAGAATGGCTACACGAAGCCATGAATGATTTCTTGAAAATGCGAATGTCGACAGCCTATTCCATTCATCTTTATCCAGAGGATGTGTGGGCGGAAACAGCCGACGGAACGCCTGATGAAGCCTATTTCCAATCAATAATTGGCGAGACTAGGGGGGATGAGCACAACCAAGCACCGCAAACAGAAACGGAAAAACAACTTGCTCAGATTTGGAAGGAGCTTCTCGACATATCTGATGTGAGCTGTGGAGATCATTTCTTCCTGCTTGGTGGACATTCGTTAAAAGCAACCCAAATGCTGTCGACTGTCAGACAGAAAACAGGTTTTGATGTCCCATTGTCTGTCCTTTTCGAACATGCACGCCTAGGTGAGCTAGCCAGTTGGATTGACGAACATGCCATAACAGATACAGCCATACCGATGGCAAAAGTAGAAAAAGGACTAGAAGTACCTATGTCCTATGCACAACAAAGACAATGGTTTTTATATCAATTGGAGCCAGATTTGCCTTTTTACAACAATACCATTTCGTTCCGAATGAAGGGCCCGATTGATTATGATGTGTTGCAGGATAGCGTCGATCGTATTGTTGAAAGACATGAAACATTGAGAACTTCCTTTACGATGAGTGGGGACGAGCCTTTACAAATCATTCATCCCGTCACAATCAATCGTATTGAATTGATTGATTTAGGGTGGATAGAGTCAATGGCTGACAGAGAGAAACGAGCAGTTGCATTGGCGAGGGAAGAGGCAAATACACCATTTCGACTAGAAGAGGAGGCTGTTTTCCGCTCCAAGCTTGTCCGATTGTCTGAAGAGGATCATTTGTTGCTTGTGTCGATCCATCATATTGTCTCAGATGGCTGGTCGATCGGTATTGTAGCGAAGGAATTATCGCAATGTTATACAGCGATCATTGAACAACGCACGCCACAGCTTCCAGACCTACCATTGCAGTATGCCGATTACTCTTTATGGCAAAAAGAATACATCAATGGGGACATGCTAGATCAACAGCTCGCTTATTGGAAGGAACAATTTGCAACGCCAGTACCTGACCTTGAATTACCCTATGACCATCCGCGTCCATCTGTTCAAGCCTATAGAGGGAAAACGAAGAAATGGCAGCTATCCCAGGAGCTATCTCATCAGCTTGAGGTACAATCGCGGCGAACAGAAAGCACGCTATATATGACAATGCTTTCTGCCTTTTCAACACTCCTGCATCGATTGTCAGCGCAAGATGAATTTGTGATTGGCTCAGTGATTGCAGGGAGAAATCGAGCGGAAATCGAGCATTTGATAGGTTTCTTTGTGAATACATTGGCTCTTCGTATGGATCATAGTGGAAATCCTTCTTTTGAGGAACTATTAAAACGGGTCAAGCAAACTACACTGGGTGCTTACGCAAATCAGGATATCCCGTTTGAAATGGTCGTCGACGAACTAAACATTGAGCGAGATGCGAGCAAACAGCCATTATTTCAAGTGATGTTTGTCTTGCAAAATCTACCGCTAACAGCTTCTCGTATGGGCGAAGCTACATCGGTGCTATCAATTGAAGATAACGATACAGCGAAGTTCGATCTATCTCTCTTTGTCTTTGAAGGTGAGGAGGGTTTAAAGATCACCCTTGAATACAATGCTGACTTATTCGCTGACGAAACGATGTCACGATTGCTTCAGTACTACGAAAACATCTTAAACAGTATATGTGAAGCGCCAAATCAGCCAATTGCTACCCTTCATTTTATGCCAGAAAGAGAAGAAAACATGCTTCTCGAGGAATGGAGTGGTGCTTCTGGTCTTCCAAAAGGGACATTAACACTTGCGGAGCGTTTTGATGAACAGGTTCTTAAAACACCTGACGCCATTGCACTTGAGTATCAAGATGAACGCTGGACCTATCACACGCTTTACCAAAAAGCAGACCGACTTGCGGCGTATCTTCAACAGCTTGGGGTAACACCGCATAAACCAATTGGTTTATTAATAGACCGTACACCAGAAATGATTCTTGGTGTGTTGGCAATCATCAAAGCGGGAGGCGCTTATGTTCCAATCGATCCTGATTATCCAGATGCGCGGATCGAATATATGCTACAAGATACTGGCATCCGTTTATTGCTGACGAAAAACGAATGGCTTAAAAAGGTCCAATTAGACCAAACAGACACCATCTGTCTTGATGAGGGCTATGAAGAATTTTTACCTGATGAAAAAGCGAAGCCAGTTTCCATTAAACATGATCAACTTGCTTATATCAATTACACTTCAGGATCGACGGGACAGCCAAAAGGTGTTCTCATCCCGCATCAAGCAGTTGTTCGACTTGTATGTGAGACCGATTATGTCTCGTTAGATGAAAGTGATCGCATGTTGCAAGTGGCAAGCTTCTCGTTTGATGCATTTACGTATGAAATATGGGGAGCTTTGCTAAATGGTGGCCGACTTGTGTTAGCCGATCGCAATACGATTCTCTCGATGGAGTCGCTTGCTCATGCATTGAAGAAACATCAAATTACAACAGGTTTTCTAACAGTACCATTATTCAACCGCTTAACCGAGGAGCATCCAGAGGCATTGTCAGGTTTTAAAGCCCTTTTAGTTGGAGGAGACGCACTGTCTGCATCGCATATTCGCAAGGCACTTCAATATTTACCGGAAGGCTTGCTAAACGGCTATGGCCCGACAGAAAATACAACCTTCTCCTGTGTACATCGCATTACAGCGCTTGATGAAAAAAGGACAACAGTGCCGATTGGAAAGCCGATCGCCTATTCAGAAGCCTATATTCTAAACAAGCAGCTACAGCCAGTTCCACAAGGAGTCGTTGGAGAAATTTATGTCGGTGGAGCAGGGCTTGCGCTTGGTTATCTTGGAGACGAGGAAAAAACGAACAAATCATTTATTCCGCATCCTTTTAGAGAAGGAGCGCGTTTATATAAAACTGGAGACATGGGGAAATGGCTCCCTGATGGAACCATTGATTGTCTCGGCAGAATCGACAACCAAGTCAAAATTCGAGGGCACCGTGTCGAATGTGGAGAAATCGAAGCAGCGATTCTTTCCTGTCAAGGGATCGCAGAATGTGCAGTTGTGCCACATCAATCAGAAAGTGGTCATAAACGATTAATCTGTTACCTCGTGAAAAAAGGGTTAGTCGATCAAAGTGAGCTTCGTCAGTCAATTAAGGCAGTGTTACCTGATTATATGATTCCGAGTCTGTTCATTGATGTAGACGAATTGCCACTCACACCGAATGGCAAGCTGGATAAAAAACGTCTACCAGCGTCAGAAATGGTTCACGAAGAGGAAACAACATCAGCCGCTGATCGACCTGTAAGTGAAGAAGAAATGATTCTTGAAAAGGTTTGGTGTCATTTGCTCGGTGCTTCATCCATCGGTGTTCATGAAAACTACTTTGAGCTCGGCGGCGATTCCATTATTGTCATTCAAATGGTGGCACGATTAGCGCAAGAAGGCTATGTGATTCAACCGAAGGATGTATTTGAAAAACAAACCATCTCAGAATTGGCACATGTGATGAAAAAGAACGATCAAACCACAGTCTATGATCAAGCACCATTGACAGGAAAAGTGCGCCAGTTGCCTATCCAAAAATGGTTCTTTGAACAATCAATCACGAATCAAGACTATTGGAACTTATCTGCTCATTTGGAAATCGACCAATCGGTTTCGTTAGATGAACTAAAGCAAGTCTTAGCACACCTCCTAAATCATCACGACATGCTTCGTGCGATCTATGCAAAACAGGAGGATGGTGAATGGAGTCAGATCATCAGAGAGCCAGGATTAGAGCCTGACGTCGAGCTTATTGACTTAACCAATCATACGCGAGAAGAAGCTGATTCCATCATCCGATCCAGAACAGCCGCATGCCAACATACACTGTCACTTGAACATGGAGAATTGATGAAAACGATCCTTTTCAAAACTGGACTGAGCACATCTGAACTCTTCATCGCGGTGCATCATCTTGTCATTGACGGGATCTCATGGCGCATTCTGCAGGATGATCTCTTGGATGGGTTGAAACAGCTTGAAGCAGGTCAGGACATCACATTTGCACCAAAGACAGCTTCGTACAAACAATGGGCAGATGCACTAAATGAGTACGCACAAACGCCTGAACTGAAAGAGCAGGCAGTCTATTGGCAGCAAACAATTGAGCATGAAAAAGAAGGTTCGCCATTTGAGAACCCACAGCTTACCAACACAGAAGAACATGCAGACATTTTATCAATAAAGCTAACAAAAAATGAGACAGATGCTTTACTCAAACAAGCATCGAAGGCATATCGCACAGAAGTGAATGATCTACTTTTAGCAGGACTTGTCCAAGCATTTGGTCAATCCATTCTCATTACACTAGAGGGTCATGGAAGAGAAGACATCTTTGATCACATGGATTTGTCACGAACAGTCGGCTGGTTTACTAGCTCTTATCCTATTTTTATTCCTTTATTACAAACCGATGTTGGTGCACAAATTAAAAGTGTCAAAGAAACACTCAGACATATCCCGCAGAAGGGAATCGGCTATGGCTTACTTGCTTACATGACAAAGCAGCGTTTCCTGCAAAAAGTATCGCCACAGATCAGCTTCAACTACCTTGGTCAAATGGATCAAGGGGACAGCGAAGCGAGACTTTATTTAGCGGATGAACGAAATGGTCATGTTCATCATCCAAAAGCAGAGAGAGAGCACCTCATTGATGTGTATGGTTATGTATTAAAAGGCGAGCTACACATGAATTTTATGGTGAACCGAGAACTTCTTGAACAAAAAGAGATGAGAGACATACCCAATCGTTTTAAAGAAAGTATGGAAAGCATCATCTCTCATTGTCTAAGAGAAAAGGGTGGCTTCACACCATCTGATTTCCCAATGGTCTCTATTTCACAAGAGCGCATTGATCAACTCCCAAAGGATGTATTAGATGTATATCCGCTTTCACCAATGCAGCAAGGAATGCTGTTCCATGCGCTATTAGATCAAGCATCACAGGCCTACTTTGGTCAGGTGCATATGACGCTTGAAGGATTAACGAATGGTGACTTGTATGAACAGGCATGGAATTTATTAATTGAGCGACATACGATTTTACGTACAAGGTTTATCTGGGAAGGAATAAAGGAGCCTGTACAAATTGTGAGAACAGAGGGATCCGTCCAGCTCATTCAGCATGATATACGCCACTTGAATGAGGGGGAGCAGCGTTCGTTTATTGAACAATACTTGCAAACAGATCGTTCAAGAGATTTTAGATTGGAAGATATTGATGAGCCGCTCATTCGCATTGCCCTCGTGAGGTGTGAAGAGAAGCGCAGTATCTTTGTATTTAGTTTCCATCATATTTTAATAGATGGCTGGAGTTTATTCAGTTTAATTGGAGAATCCTTTGCTTTATACCGTTCACTTGTGGAAGACAGGCAAATGAATCTTCCTCCTGTACGTCCATATAAGTCGTTTATCGAATGGTTAGCAAAGCAAGATGAACAAGCGGCACATGATTTCTGGAAAAGTCATATGGGTGATTTTGAAGAAGTGACACCACTTCCGGAGAATGAGTCAGAAAAGCAAGAAGAACGAACAGGTATCCAGCAACAAGGCATCACGCTCGATCCAGCATTGCAGCTAGCGATCGAAGAGTTAGCAAAATCAAGTAAAGTCACGATCAGTACACTGATTCAGTCAGCATGGGGCTTACTTCTTCATCTGCATTCAGGTATGTCAGATGTAGTCTTTGGTGTGACGGTCTCTGGCCGCCCAGCCACCCTACCAGATGTAGAAAAAATGACTGGACTGTTTATTAATACATTACCGCTCCGGCTTGAATTTCAGCCCGAGTCTACGATCTCGCACATTTTGACAAAGGCGCAAGAAGCTGTGCTCAACATGCGTGAGTTTGAATATACCGTTTTACCAGATATACAACAAATGACGAACATTCCAAATGGAGAATCATTATTTCATAGCATCGTTGTATTCGAGAACTACCCGATCGATTCTATTGAACCACATGGCGTGAAGCTACTGAACATTGAAAGTCATGAGGAAACGAATTATGACCTGACCCTCGTTGCTGTACCAGGGGACACATTGGAGCTTCGGGTTTCCTATCAACCTGGTCAATATACAGAAAAGCAGATGAAAACCTTTATGAATCAATTAACGCAAGTGCTTCAAGCGATGGCTGAACAATCTGATACACCTCTTTCTGACTTTACCATTGTGACAAATGAGGAAAGAGAGAAGCTGTTAAACGATTGGGCGTATCATGCACAAGTCAACGTGCTGTACCCAGATCAAGAGGACGTATACAGAGGGGTTCATGATGAATCATGTGAAACAGAAATTTACTTACTCGATGAACAGCACCAGCTTGCCGCTATCGGGTTCCCTGGAGAAATTTATATTGGGACAAAGGATATAAAAGCACACTGTGGTGAGATTGCAGATTGGATGGAGGCACATAAAATTCCACATCCATTTCGTGAACAGTCGGGTGAATACCTCTATCAGACAGGCGATGTGGGTGTATGGACGGAAGAAGGCAATATTCAGATTTTGGATTGGATGTAGGAGGAGACACGAATATGTTAGTGAGAAGACGAAAAGGAAATCAGACAAATCATATCGTTAGAATTCAAGGACAACGTGTTGACATAAAAGCATTAGAGACGACCATCATGAATCATGTTGATATAGAAGAATGCGTATTGATCACAAAGAAAAACAGTGAAGGGAACCTCTCGCTTGTGCTTTTTGCACAGGCGAAAGGCCTTGAGCTGACAAGAGAAAGACTGATGCAAACACCACTTCAAGCTCATGAAATACCTGTGGCTATCGTCATGCTAGATACATTTCCTAGAAATGAGGATGGAGCAATCGACAGGCAGAAGCTTTTAACGATTGATGTATTTGAAGAAGAGGAAATCAGACAATTAGAAGAGAAAGCACGCACAGTAGAAGGTATACAAGAAGCGGCTGTGTTAATAGAAAGGAAGTTAGAGAAGCCGAGTCCCTATCATTTAGATGACTTGTTTCCCGATCGTAATCGCATACAGCAAACAACGCGTAAAACGACAGATCAGGAAGAAAAACAAACGCTGAAACAAAGCAGTGATAAACCACCAGCACTGGTGTATGGAGGAGACTTGATTGACAAGCAGGGAATGCCTGTCACCCTCACTGAGGTGCTAATTAGAGCAGCCTTTATGTCGGCTGATCAAGGTGTGACGTATATCAAAGAAGAGGGGTCTGTCACTCAAACGTACCCAGAGCTATTGTCCCAGGCAGAACGCGTATTATCAGGTTTAAGAGCGGCAGGGTTAACAAATGGTGATCAGGTACTGCTACAACTGAAAGATCATCAGGATTTCATTACGGTGTTTTGGGGCTGTATATTGGGTGGTATCATTCCAACACCTGTGTCGGTCCCACCTGTATACGGGGAGTTGAATCAAGGGGTCAACAAACTAAAAGGTGTTTATCAATTACAAGGAGAGCCTTATATTATTACAGATGAAGAGCATGCCGAAGACATTGCGAACCTGCGTCATGTATTTGAATCAGCATCAATACCAATTTTAACAATCGAAACCTTGCTCGCTTGTGAGCCAGATGAACAGCATTATGAGCCAGATCCAGATGAACCTGTACTTCAGCTTTTATCGTCAGGAAGTACAGGTGTGCCAAAATGCATTCGTCACAATCATAAGAGCATCTTAGCGAGAATCATTGCGACAGAGCAAGCAAATGGTTTTACAAAGAATGATGTTTCCTTGAATTGGATGCCGCTTGATCATGTTGGCGGGATCGTCATGTTCCATGTGCACGACGTATATCTTGGCTGCAAGCAAATTAGCCCGTCCATTGATCAGTTTATTGCAAACCCAATGGTCTGGCTCGATTGGGTCGATACGTATCGGGTGACGAGAACGTGGGCGCCAAACTTTGCCTTTGCGATGATGAATGAGCATGAAGAAAAGATACAGAAAGGAAACTGGGATCTTTCTTCACTTACTTATATCATGAATGCCGCTGAAGCCGTTGTCGCGAAGGTGACCCAACGATTTATGAATATCATGGGCCAGCATGGGCTAAGTCGTCATGCAATGGTTCCGGCATATGGAATGTCAGAAACGTCATCAGCCATTGTACAATCAAAACAATTTATGCGACATCATGATGATGATGGACAATTGACAATTGATCAAACATCTTTAACAAGTGAAATTCAATATGTAACCCAGGATCATCCGCATAAGATGATCTTTACAGAAGTCGGGGCTCCGATCCCGTCTGTATGGATTCGCATTGTCGATGAGCATCATCAAGTATTACCAGAGGATCAGACAGGGCGTCTTCAAGTAAAAAGCCCAACCATTATGATGGGTTATTACGAAAACCCTGATGCGAATGCTGAAGTATTTGCTGAAAATGGCTGGTTTCATACTGGGGATTTAGGGTTTATTCATGAAGGGCGACTTGTGCTGACAGGAAGAGAAAAGGACATCATCGTCATCAATGGAGCCAAC
Organism: Bacillus sp. NPDC077027; assembly: GCF_050269555.1. NCBI lineage: Bacteria > Bacillati > Bacillota > Bacilli > Caryophanales > Bacillaceae > Bacillus > Bacillus sp. NPDC077027. Next base: position 18,147 of record NZ_JBNNIO010000006.1, read on the forward strand.
TATTTAAACTATGAAATAGAAGCAGTTGTAGAAGAAATTGATGGGGTGGAAGTCACCTTTGCAGCTGCATATGGTATTTATAATCCTGAATCGAGTAATGATACGCTAGCCATCTTTTTTGTCTCGCAAAAAGACAAGCTAGAAGACAAGATTGTGCTGATTCAACAAATCAGAGAAGCCATTATTCGTAAAATTGGAATTGAACCAGACCACATCATACCGGTCGAAAAAGAGCAATTTCCAAAAACAGAAAGCGGAAAAATTCAACGTGCCGTACTCGGTACTGCTTTGACAGAAGGGGAATTTAAAGACATTGAACGTGAACTTGATTTGGCTTCTCAAAATGACCAGACATTGCCAAATTGGTTTCACAAACGAGTATGGACAAAAGAGCAAATCGGTTCTTTACAGCAAACCACAGACGGTGTCGTTTTGGTTTTTGAGGATGAGAAGGGTCTTTATCAAGACCTTTATAGACAATTTGAACAAATGAATCAGCCTTACTGTTCTGTGAAAAAGGGACATGAATTCTTACGTCTTGCCACCGGCATGTACCAAATTAACCCAAGAATCAAAGGAGATTATGTCAGGTTGATTGCGGCTATCCAAGCGGAGGATCTGCACGTTGATCGGATCGTTCATTTGTGGAATGTGGCGGATAAAGAAGCACTCGTTTGTCCTGAACATTTAAAGGATCTGCGCTACAGCACAAGCCTCTCTATTTTATATCTTGTGCAGGCCTTTCAGACTGAAACACATCAACCAATCCGCTTAGCTGTTGTCACAAAAGGGGCGCAGTTTGTGAAAAAGAGTGATCAGCTTCATGTTGAAAAGACGGAGCTTGGCGGACTACTCAAAACCATTCCGCAAGAATGGGAGGGGACGAAAGTTTCGCAGATTGATATTGAGGCGGAAGAATTAGCCGAGGATGCGAAACGAATCGCAGAAGAAATATCGACTGTTCAAATGACATCAGAGGTAGCGTATAGAAAGGCAGAGAGACTTGTGCCACGGCTGGCAACAGTTGATGCGCTGAAGGTACCGCAAACCGCTGAATTCCTTGAGTACGGCAGTGTATATTTACTGACTGGTGGGCTAGGGGGCATCGGCTTTGAACTATCAAAGCAGTTACTCCAATTTGGGTTAAAGCTAGTCTTAATCGGGCGGTCGGATCTTGATACTGATGAGCCGAAACAAGCGGCATATCAACAGCTACAATCATTAGGAAATGTGATCTATCAACAAGCAGATGTCACTAATTTGGAGCAAGTCGAGCAGGCGATATATGAAGCTGAGAAGCACTGGGGCCAATCACTACGTGGAGTGTTTCATTTAGCTGGTGCAGGTAATGTATCTGAGCATTTTCAGCATTATGAGAAATACACATTAGCACATACAACAGAAGAAGACTTCATGAATGAGCTATCAGGAAAAGCGGATGGTGCATGGGTCCTTCAAGAAGCGTTTAAACATGATCCAACTGCCGCGCTCGTCTTTTTCGGATCAGTGAATGGATTCTTTGGTGGCACGACATTTGGTGCTTATTCTGCGGCAAACAGCTTTCTCGACGGATTGGCACATACACTCACTTACAATGAAGGAAGAAGAGCGATTTGTTTGAACTTTAGCATGTGGGATAACATTGGTTTATCCAAAGGTCATACAGGTGCCGCCATGACGGTTCAAAAAGGATTTCAACTGATTGGGAAAAAGCAGGGCATATACTCACTATGCTTTGGCGTTAGGTTACATGAAGCCCATCTATTTATTGGACTTGAGCAAACAAATCAAGAGATTGCTAGATTACAGGAGCCAGTGGCATTACCACGCTTTGAGAGAAAGTTATATTACACAGCACAGCCTGGACAAACACCCCATATACACGACTTATCGGCAATGACAATAGGGGAATGGGAAGTGCAACAGGTCGCCGCAATCCCGAAAAAAGCGGATGGAACAATTGATTATGAATCTTTAAGGTCAGCAGATCAATTGCAAGGAGAGAAGAAGGCGAAACGATTACCTGAAACAGAAACAGAGCAAAAGCTAGCGGCTATATGGGAAGACATATTAGGAGTAGAGCGAGTGTATGTAGAGGATCAATTTTTTGATCTCGGTGGACATTCATTAAAAGCAACTCAAGTTATTTCACGAATCAACCATGAATTTTCGTTAAAAGCGCCATTGAAAATTTTATTTGAGAGCCGTCATCTTGCACACCTAGCTGAAATGGTCGATGAGTTGAAAGGTAAACCATCTGTTGGACATGTTGTGATTAAAAAACGTCCAAAGCAATCAAGCTATGAGTTATCCCATGCCCAAAAGAGAATCTGGTTCCTCTCCACCCTTGAGAAAGATCAGCATCACTACAACATTTTAGGGGTTTGGAAATTAAGCGGAACTTTACGCATACAGTTGCTTTCACAGGCAATCGGTCATTTAACAGAACGCCATGAAGCATTACGGGCTTCTTTCAGAGCTATTAATGGAAAACCAGTCCAAGTCATATCTGATGATCTATCACCATCAGTGACAGTGGCGAATTTTTCATTATTTAATGAAAAAACAAGGGAAAGAAGATTGCAACAGCTCATTCAGCAAGAGGCAAATCGGACATATGATTTAGAAAAAGGCCCACTTGTTCAATGGACCATCGCTGATATGGGCAAGGGAGAATATTACTTGCTATGTGGACAGCACCACATGATTTCTGATGCATGGTCGCTCAGCATTCTGATCAAAGAATTAGGCATCGTGTATGAAGCATTAATCGCACAAAAAGAGCCGCAGCTTTCAGAGCTAGAGATTGAATGGACTGATTTTGTTCATTGGCAAAATGAGCAGTTGAAAAGCCAAGATCAGGATCAGGCGTATTGGCTCGAAGCCCTTCGTGGTGAATTGCCAATATTAGAGTTGCCATCTGATCGGCCTCGCCCGCCAGTTCAAACCTTCAATGGGGCAACAGAGCAGTTCAAGCTTGATCAGACATTGCTACGCAGGCTAGAGGGGCTTTCAAAACATCAAGGAACGACACTGTTTATGACAATGCTCTCAGCCTATTATGTCCTGCTTCATAAGCTTTCAGGGCAAGCAGATGTGATCGTTGGTTCTCCAATTGCAGGAAGGGATATTGAGCAGTCAGAGCCGCTTGTTGGCATGTTCGTGAATACGCTCGCACTGCGCCTTGACGTATCTCAACCGAATACATTTGCGGATTTGATGGCACAAGTAAAAGACATGACGTTAAAAGGCTATGAACATCAACATTATCCGTTTGACAAGCTTGTAGATGATCTGGCACTTGATCGAGAACTCAGCCGTTCACCGATTTTCCAAGTGGCGATGGGGTATGTTTCAGATACGCTAGATATAGCCATTGAAGGACTGGAAACGGAGAGTGTGATGGTCAATCACGATGTATCGAAATTCGATTTGACCCTGCATATGTTTGAGAGAACAGGTGACCTTTCAATTCATGTGGAATATAACACGGACTTATTTGATCAACAGACAATCAGCCGTTATATGACATACTATTTCCATATCTTAGACAGAATGACAAGTGAACCAGAGGGGACATTGACCGACTTTTGTTTAATGGATCAACGAGAGCAATATGAAATGATCGTTCGTCGAAATCAGACAGAAACACCATATCCAAAACGTACGATTCAAGAACTATTTGAAGAGCAAGTTGAGGCACGCCCAAATCGCATTGCTTTGTCTTATATGGATCAGGAAATGACGTATCAGGAGCTTGATGAAAAGGCAACAGCACTTGCGGCATACTTGCAATCACAAGGAATTGGAATAGGCTCTCTTGTCCCGATGCTTGTTGATCGTTCTTTTGAAATGATTGTTGGAGTCCTTGGCATTATTAAAGCGGGGGCAGCGTATGTGCCAATGTCGCCTGATTATCCAGATGCACGTGTGAAGCTGATTGTACAAGATACAAAAAGTGCCATCATATTAACTCAGGACCATCTTGCGCATCGAGTGGAAGGTTTGGCTGAATCCGTCCTTCTCCTTGATCAACCACTGCCATGCTGTGAGGCTCTCTATCAGAGAGAGGCTTCAATCGGGTGTGAAGATCAGCTTGCTTACGTGAATTACACATCCGGTTCAACAGGTACGCCAAAAGGAGTCATGCTGCCACATGCGGGTGTTGTTCGTTTAGTGAAAGAGACAAACTACATTCAGCTCGGCCATGAGGACAAAATGCTCCAGCTATCTAACTATGCATTCGATGCGTTCACGTTTGAGCTATGGGGGATGCTGCTAAACGGTGGTCAACTCATTTTAATTCCTAAATATGCAGCACTGAATATGAGTGAACTATCAGGTCTTATTCAAACACATCAAGTGACAGCGAATTGTTTGCCGACTGCTTTATTCAATCGCTTGATTGAGCATGATCCTAAAAGTGTGTCAACCTACCGAACATTGCTTGTTGGCGGTGAAGCGATGTCGAGTGAGCATGCAAGAAAGGCACTGCCACATATGCAAGGTGTGCTTATCAATGCCTATGGTCCGACCGAAAATACAACACTTGCGACCTTCCATCGTGTGACACATGTAGATGAAGGAGCACGCTCTGTTCCAATTGGAATTCCAGTAGCCAACTCATCTGTTGTCATTTTAGATGAATACTTGAATCCTGTTCCGGTTGGTGTGAAAGGTGAGCTGTATATTGGCGGAGTAGGACTTGCCAAAGGGTATCTGCATGATCCAGAGCGGACAAATGAGCGGTTTATTGATAACCCATTCCCTGAATTAAAGGGAGGTAAGCTTTATCAATCAGGGGATTTAGGAAAATGGCGTGCAGATGGAACCATCGAATATTTAGGTCGGAAAGACAACCTTGTGAAAATTCGAGGCTATCGAATTGAATGTGGTGAAATTGAGACAGCACTACTCAAACATCCTCATGTACAGGAATGTACAGTGCTGGCAAAAGAATATGAAAGCTCGAAGCGACTGGCGGCTTATATTGTCACAACTGAGAAAAAACAGACATCCAGCTGGAAGGCATTTTTGCAGGAAAGCCTGCCAAGTTATATGATTCCAAGTTACTTTGTGGAGCTTGAGGCAATGCCTGTGACAACGAACGGTAAGATTGATAAAAAAGCACTCCCAGAACCAGCGGACACTGTGACAACCGCAGCTGAAAAAGCCGCCCCACGAACAGCGCTCGAGGCGAACATTGTTTCAGCGTTTCAAGAGGTGCTAGGTTTAAAACAGGTCAGCATTTATGATTCCTTCTTTGAGCTAGGCGGAGACTCGATCATGAGTATACAAGCTGTTGCCAAACTAGGAGAAAAAGGAGTCAAGGTCGATCCGAAATGGATATTCATGCATCCAGAGCCAGTGGAGCTGGCGTCTTATATTGAAGCGATGCCTAAAATGGATGAAGCGGTAGACAGAAAGCCAGCAGATTATGTCATTGAACTGAAAAAAGGACATCCAGATGCACCGGCGATTTTCTTCGCACCGCCAGCAGGTGGAACAGTGATGGGCTACATTGATGTGGCAAAATTGATGAAGCATGAGGGAGCAATATACGCCCTACAATCACCGGGTTTATATGAGGATGAGGAACCACAATTTCTCAACTATTCAGAGCTTGTCGCAACCTTTATTGAAGCCATTGAAGAAGGGTATCGCCCAGGCGTTGATTATATAGCTGGTCATTCAATGGGCGGACATCTTGCATACGGCATGAGTCAACGACTGTCCCGCCTTGGCAGACCGCCAAAAGGATTAATCATTCTTGATACAGTCCCTGTGTTAAGAGATGAAGCCGATCAAGCCTTGCATGCAGATATGAATGAAGAAGAAGTCAAAATGCTTGCCCTTGTACTAGGTATGGGAAATCTCGTGGGCATCAACCCAGAAGAATTACAAGGCTTAAGCTTCAAAGACGTCAAACATAAAATATTAAAAGAAGCGGAAAAGGATGAAACGGTTCGTCATTTTATGAATGACAGTTATTTAGACAAATACCTGCAAATGCAAACACACAATACGATCATGTCACAGGCAATTGAATTAGAAAAAGAACCACTTCACCTGCCATTTTATATTGTACAAAGCAGTGACCATGCTGCTGATTTCAAGGAGAAGTTCACAGATTGGGAGGGGTACACACAGTATGGGTGCACCTATTATCAAATCAAAGGAGATCACGTCACAATGCTGAAGAGACCACAAGCGGATGAACTAGCTGTGATACTACAAGATATCTTAAGAGGGGATCACCGTCATGAATGAATTATTTAAAACCTTTGAACAAAACCATGAGCTCATCCAGCTCATTTGCTTTCCGTTTGCAGGTGGATACTCTGCTTCATACCGTCCTCTTTTTGAGCATCTAAAAGGATGCGCTGAAGTGACAGCCGCAGAGCCGCCAGGGCACGGGACAAACCAAATGCCATTAGAGGCAAGTATTGAACGGCTAACGAATCTATATAAAGAAGGCTTGCGAGGTAGGCTCAACCGCCCCTTTGTTTTATTCGGGCATTCAATGGGTGGACTTGTTGTCTACAGATTGACTCAAAAGCTGGAGCAAGAAGGCATATATCCAGCTGCGGTCATCATTTCTGCCGTTCAGCCACCGCAAACGAAAAGGCGGCTACTGACTCATTTATCAGATGAAGAGTTTGTAAAGCATATTGCTAAGATGGGCGGCATTCCAAACGAACTGCTTCAAAATAAAGCCATTATGGATTACTTTACGCCATCGCTACGTGCTGATTACAAAGCACTGGAAACCTTTCAGCACAATGACAAAACCAAGATCGAATCGCCTGTGTATTTATTGAACGGACTACAAGATGAAAGGTGTATCCAGGATGCAGATGGCTGGTCCAATTGGATAAAACAACTCGAACGCACGGATTTCCATGGAGGACACATGTATATCAATACAGAGCTCCAGCAATTCACTGAACATATGAGAAGTATCATCCAACGTGCCTCAAGCGGTGTACACAATTAAAAGTGGAAAAATGAAAGGCTATCGACACAAGTTCGATAGCCTTTTTATTTAAACTGATTTTATTTGTTTTGAGAAATTACTTCCAATCACGCCAACGACAATCATCAGAGCCCCGAAGATATGATAAGCATAAATTGATTCGTGTAGGATGATTGCGCCAGCTGCCATTGTAATAAAGGCAGACAGGTTCGTGAACGAACTCATCTTCGCTGCTTCCAGAATAGACAAAGCATAATTAGATAAAAATGAGGTCACAAGGGAGGAGAAAATGCCCAAATAAAGCACTGCCCATATGAAAGAACCATCTGTAAAAGGCATGAAAAATTGACTCGTGGTCCCATTTGATGAGTGCTGAATCAATGTAATGAGATTAAAAGAGACAAAACCAAGTATTGTCATGATCCACGTCAGTTCAAATACATGAAACCGGCGTGTTAGCGCTCGTGCAAACACACTATATGCACTCGATGCGAGTGCAGATAAGAAAATGAGCAGTGAGCCAGTCATGTGTGATGCCTGCATATCAATGCCATTCATGACAAATAGGAGTACAACACCTGCTACGGATAAGACAGTGAAGGCCTTCTGTCTCCATGTTGACCGTTCCTTTAAAAACAAGGAAGCAAGAATCATCGTGAAAATTGGAATGGATGCCTGAATAATACCAGCTTCCGAAGAGGAGGTAAAGGTCAGCCCCCATACTTGAAACCCAAAGAATAAAATTGGGTAAAAAATGGCTAGTGGTGCGATTATCGCAAGATCACGCCAATGAAAGGAAAAACGATATTTTTTTCGTAAAAAAGGATATAGAAGAAGTGCGGCTACAAATGATACCGTAAAACGGTGAGCAAGCAAATCAACTGGGTTTGCAGACGTAAGCGCAATTTTGACAAATAAAAATGAAAGCCCAATGATGCAGGCATATAAAATCGCGGCTGAATAGGCTTTTTGTGTGATAGATTTCAAGGTTAATCTCCTTTAACGGTGCATGCATGCGCCAGTTTTTATTTGCCGGCGGGATGTTTTTATCGTAAACGGAAGGCGATCAGTGTACAATATGAAAAAATAGCATCTGTACCGGTACAGAAGGGAAGAGAACCGTGAGAAAATATGATCAACTCATCCGTACATTGAAAGGGAAAATCGAGCAGGGAGAATTTGCAGATGGCGTCAAAATCCCCTCTATACGTACACTAGCAAAGCAATATGAAGTAAGCAAAAGCACCGTCATCAGAGCACTTGAAGAATTAGAACAGAGTCATCTGCTGTACTCAGTTCCCAGAAGTGGCTATTATGTTGTGAAGAATAGACCCTCAGTAAAAACACAGTCAGCACAATTGATTGACTTTGCCTCATCTGCACCTGATCCAGATGTATTCCCATATGTTGATTTTCAGCATTGTATCAATAAGGCGATTGATATTTATCAAAACGATTTATTTATATATGGAACGGCAAATGGGCTGCCTTCTCTGTTACCTGTCATTGCAAAACGTTTAACCGATTATCAAGTGTTTGCCGATCAAAGGCAAATTGTGATGACCTCTGGTATCCAGCTTGCACTTGCGATTCTTAGTACGATTCCATTCCCTAATGGCAAAAACACTATTTTAGTTGAACAACCAGGCTATCATCTATTCATTCAATATTTAGAAAAGAACGAATTGCCCGTTCGTGGCATCAAGCGGACAGATAAGGGAATTGATCTTCAAGAACTGGAACGGCTATTCCAGCAAGAAGATATTCGTTTTTTCTATACGATGCCAAGATTTCAAAACCCTCTCGGCACAAGCTTCTCTGAAAAAGAAAAAAAGGCGATTGCAGCGCTTGCCGAAACATACGATGTCTATATCGTAGAGGACGATTACTTGGCTGATTTAGAAATAGGAACGAAAAGCGACCCGATCTATGCATATGATCGGGCTGGAAAGGTCATTTATTTAAAAAGCTTTTCTAAAATCATTTTTCCAGGTCTGAGAACGGGTGCGGTCGTATTACCAGAAGCGCTTATTGGTCCTTTTAGTGAACATAAACGTCTCATTGATATTGATAGCTCCATGTTGTCACAGGCAGCACTTGAAATTTACTTGAAAAGTGGCATGTTTGAACGACATATAGAAAGGATGCGCACCACATATATCAGCAGATCCAACCAGCTTGTAGAGTTGATGAAAGAAGATCACAAAGCCTATCAGCTTGGAGAACTTCAGCCAGCAACTCATACCCATTTACGATTAGATCGGAGCATCCCGATGAACCAGCTCATTCAAAAGTTAAAGGAACGTTCAGTACTAGTAGAACCTATTGGTCCTCACTATATCCAATCAATCAAAAAAGAGAACCTCCTCAAGCTGAGCATATGGCATATCAAAGAAGAACAGCTAAAGCAAGGAACCGACCTCATCAAAGAAACCATTGAGCAGATCACACTGTTTTAAGTAGCAGACAGGATATCGTGACATGTCAGCAGTTCAATATGATCGGGTAAGGCTGATTCGCTTGAGCAAGCAGCCATTTTATAGGCTGGATCGAGATCATACGCTTTGACATAACAAACAGGTTCACCTTCTGGTAAATTGAATGAAGCCTGACCATCTGCTGTCAGATGTGCAGAAAAGGAGGACAGCCCATAGGATAATCCTTTGCCTGTTAGTTTAATAAAGCTCTCCTTCATCGACCATAAATGAAAGAAGTATGGAATCTGATCTTTCGTCGACTTTGTTAATAAATCTGCGTACTCTTGAGGTGAAAAAAAGCGTTTTGCGATGTCTAAATCGATTGGTTTCACCTGTTCAATATCAATGCCAACAGGCTTGTCACTCACTGCGCAGACAACAAAATGGCCGGAGTGAGACAGGTTAAAGTGGAAGTTTTTCAATCCGGCAATGATCGGTTTACCATTTTCCTCTGTTTCAAACACAATCTGATCAGAAGGAATTTGATAGGTTTCTTGGACAATCTGACGAATGAGCACCTCGCCAATGAGTGTTCGTCTAGCATCAATCGGAAAACGGAATCTTTCAGCAGCTTTGCGCTTTTGCTCAGAGACGAATCGCTTGAGGTGCTGGATTTGTTCAAGTTCTTCTTCTTCACATAAAAGTTGTAAACGGATGGCATAAATCTTCATAAAGTCCCTCGTTTTTTACATTTATTGTACCAAAAGCAGCAAATACATGAAATGACAGCCACAAGTGCTGTCTTTTTCTCATATAAGAAAAGCCATTCTTATAAGAATGGCTTCTTTCTATCTAATTAGGGAGTGTGCCGGCTTTTCAGCTGTTTTTGTTATGAGTAATTGAAGTAAACTTGTTGATTGTGGCAGTGAAAAACGAAGCACAAGTCCCGTTAAAATGGCTGTTAAAATGGTTCCGACACCAATTGGACCTCCAAGCAACCATGCAAAAAGGAGAACTGTTAATTCGATGCCATTACGAACCCACTGTACATTCAGTCCTGTTTTCTCTGAGATGAGAAGCATTAAAGAATCCCTCGGTCCGGCACCAAGATTGGCAGATACATAAATACCAACACCATAGCCAGAGATTACAATACCTGTCATAAATATATATAAGGCCGGTAAATAACCATGTGGCGCAGGCAGTATCGCATTAAAGAAATCAATAAAGACCCCAACAAGTACCATATTAATCAAAGCGCCAATCTTAGGAAATGACTTCGTAAAGATGGACGTTAATGTCACAATCAAAGCGCCAATGATGATCGACCATTGACCAATCGTCAAACCAAAATGCTGAAAAAGTCCGTAATGAAAGGCATCCCAAGGGCCAATGCCAAGAATTTTCCCTTTCACCGTAAGCGATAGTCCAAATGCCAACACAACTAATCCGACAAAATAAAAAAACCAACGTAAAAGATGTTCCCGCTTCAAAAGCATTCCCTTCTTTCTAAAACACTCGATTCCCATCGTAACATACTCTTATCCGTCTTTAAATAGGTGTGCACGATTGTAATCGCTTACTCCAAAGATAAAGTCAAAAACGCTTTCTTGTTTATAAAATTGCTGATTTCAGCACAATTTTATAAACAAAATCAGTCGAAAAAAGCTGAATTTTCGTCGAGACTTTTGAATTATTTTTTTTAACAAACAGAACCAAAATATACCTATTAAAAACATAAATGAAAAAATACGGAATTTTAAATGGAAAACATTTTTTTTTGGTTAATAAAGAAAAGACACCCTTAATTAGAACAGAATGTATGTAAATCGAATCTATAGACCTAATAGTAAGGATCTTTAAATCTGAATAACATGACAAAACAGCCTCTTTTTATTTGGAAAAACACCATATTTATAGTCATGATAAGAGGTGTATTTCTTTAGAACTATATTTGTCGAAAACAGTTATTTAGTCATGTTGGGCTTCTGGAATCTTCTTGATATTCTTTACCAAAGTATCGGGAGGTGAGCTGGTACATAGATTTATACACATTAAGTTTGTTCGAAAAGGGAGGCTGTCTTATGTATGTGTTCAAAAAAATGCTCAAATTAAGTCTGATCTTTGTGTTGATTGTCGGAAATCTTTTAGCGATTTCTCCAGCGGTATCTCAGGCTGCAGGAACGGTTGTTGTGAATAATACAGATTCATATATGATTGGAAGTTCTCCGTTAGTTCTTTATCAGCTTGATGGGAATAATCCAAAAAATATAAAGGCGAGTGTTCAGGTAAAAGGAATCAATTCGAATATAGTGAATGGCGTAGCTGTAGATGATCAGGCGAATGTTGTCTATGCTCTTACAACAGCAAGTGGTAATAATGAACTATATAAAATTAATGCGACTTCCGGACAAGCAGAGCGTGTAGCAATCTTAGATGGTGGAGCCTCTAATGCTGTTGTTTATAATGGTAAATATATACATTCATATAGCTCAGGTGGAGCCTATTTCCTCGGAACCTATGATTTAACGACTGGGCAAAAAACAGCAAAGAAAATCGATGGTTATGATATTGGCTCTGGTGTCGGTGGGGATCTTGTTGTCGATAAAGATGGCTATCTATGGTTCGCTTCAAATGGCAGTGGAGCGATTGCACAAATGAACCCTGACACAGCCGAAGTCATACGTGTGATTCCGATTACGAATGCAGATGGCAAAGCAATTGACGGTGGAGTCAGAGGGATTAGCTTTTTGCCTAATGGGCAGATGCTTTTATCCTCAGGAGCGAATGCATCTATTGGACACACTACCCTTTATACACTTGATGCCAAAACATTAAGTACCACTTATCTGGGGAATGCAGGTGAATCCCTTTCTTACGACCTCGCATCACGTGTAAAACCAGAATTTGACCCATATCCTCCAAAGCTCGAATCAGAAAAATCAGTATCCATTGCGCAAAAAGCGAATGGCAATACAGACGAGAAGCATCCAGAAGTAGGAGATACGCTTCTTTATACCATCAAAACAAAAAACACTGTGCAATATGGCGTGTTGAAAAATCTCGTCATTTCAGACCAATTACCTAGTGGCTTGAATTATGTCGCAGGCTCATTAAAAGTTGATGGCCAAGCAGTGACAGATGCGAAAGATAATGACAATGGCGACTATACGAATGGAACAGTAAGCGGTCACGTTGGTGATGTGAAGGATAGAAATTGGCATACTGTCACATTCGAAGCCAAAGTGGCAAAAGGACAGGCAGGTCAAGATATTAAGAACACCGCAAATGTCAAAGGTGACAATACAGACCCAGACAAGCCAACAACAGAAACGGAAATTTATCCGCGTGATCCAAAGCTTGAATCAGAGAAATCAGCCTCTATTCAGAAAAAAGCAGATGGAAACACAGATAAAGAGCATCCAGAAGTAGGTGATACACTACTTTACACGATTAAAGCTCGAAATGCAGTCGAAGACAGCTTGATTGAAAACTTAGTGATTTCTGATCAGCTACCTGAAGGATTGGTATACGCTGCAGGCTCACTTAAAGTAGATGGACAAGCAGCCACTGATGCTAAGGATGACGATAACGGTGATGTGACAGACGGGACTGTGACAGGTGAAATCGGTGATGTGAAAGATGCAGATTGGCACATGGTGACTTTTGAAGTAACGGTTGCCAAAGGGCAATCAGGAAAGAACATCAAGAATACAGCAAACGTATCAACTGATAACACAGACCCAGACAAGCCAACAACAGAAACGGAAATTTATCCACGTGATCCCAAGCTTGAATCAGAGAAATCAGCTTCTATTCAGAAAAAAGCAGATGGAAATACAGATAAAGAGCACCCAGAAGTAGGCGATACACTTCTTTACACGATTAAATCAAAAAACACCATCGAAGACAGCTTAATTGAAAATCTTGTGATCTCTGACAAATTGCCAGAGGGTCTAGAATATGTCGCAGGTTCACTACAAGTAGATGGACAAGCAGTGACAGATGCGAAAGACAAAGACAACGGCGATTACACAGATGGTACGGTATCTGGTCAGTTTGGTGATGTAAAGGACGCAGACTGGCATACAGTGACGTTTGAAGTGACGGTTGCCAAAGGGCAATCTGGCAAGGACATCAAGAATACAGCTGAGGTCACTGGAGGTAATACACCACCAGACAAGCCAACAACAGAAACGGAAATCTATCCACGTGATCCCAAACTTGAATCAGAAAAAACAGCGACCATTCTCGAAAAGGCGGAAGGAAATAAGGATAAAGAGCACCCAGAAGTAGGCGATACACTTCTTTACACGATTAAATCAAAAAACACCATCGAAGATAGTTTAATTGAAAATCTTGTGATCTCTGACAAATTGCCAGAAGGTCTAGAATATGTCGCAGGTTCACTACAAGTAGATGGACAAGCAGTGACAGATGTAAAAGACAAAGACAATGGCGATTACACAGATGGTACGGTGTCTGGTCAGTTTGGTGATGTAAAGGACACAGACTGGCATACAGTGACGTTTGAAGTGACGGTTGCCAAAGGGCAATCTGGCAAGGACATCAAAAACACAGCTGAGGTCACTGGAGGTAATACACCACCAGACAAACCAACAACAGAAACGGAAATCTATCCACGTGATCCAAAGCTTGAATCAGAAAAATCAGCAGAATTGAAACAAAAGGGAGAAGGCAATAAGGACGAGAAACATCCAGAGGTAGGCGACACACTACTTTACACAATTAAAGCACGAAACATAACAGAAGATAGTCTGATCAAAGATCTTGTGATTTCCGATCAATTGCCAGAAGGTCTAAAGTATGTCGCAGGTTCACTACAAGTAGATGGACAAGCAGTGACAGATGTAAAAGACAAAGACAATGGCGATTACACAGATGGTACGGTGTCTGGTCAGTTTGGTGATGTAAAGGACACAGACTGGCATACAGTGACGTTTGAAGTGACGGTTGCCAAAGGGCAATCTGGCAAGGACATCAAAAACACAGCTGAGGTCACTGGAGGTAATACACCACCAGACAAACCAACAACAGAAACGGAAATCTATCCACGTGATCCAAAGCTTGAATCAGAAAAAACAGCAGAATTGAAACAAAAGGGAGAAGGCAATAAGGACGAGAAACATCCAGAGGTAGGCGACACACTACTTTACACAATTAAAGCACGAAACATAACAGAAGATAGTCTGATCAAAGATCTTGTGATCTCTGACAAATTGCCAGAAGGTCTAGAATATGTCGCAGACTCACTGAAAGTAGATGGACAAGCAGTGACAGATGCGAAAGATAATGACAACGGCGATTACACAGATGGTACGGTATCTGGTCAGTTTGGTGATGTAAAGGACACAGACTGGCATACAGTGACGTTTGAAGTGACGGTTGCCAAAGGGCAATCTGGCAAGGACATCAAGAATACAGCTGAGGTCACTGGAGGTAATACACCACCAGACAAACCAACAACAGAAACGGAAATCTATCCACGAGCACCAAAACTTGAATCAGAAAAATCAGCCTTTATTCAGAAAAAAGCAGATGGAAATACAGATAAAGAGCATCCAGAAGTAGGCGACACACTACTTTACACAATTAAAGCAAAAAACACCACTGAGGACAGCGTCATTAAAGACCTTGTGATTTCTGATCAATTGCCAGAAGGTCTAGAATATGTCACAGGCTCACTACAAGTAGATGGACAAGTAGTGACAGATGCAAAAGACAAAGATAACGGCGATTACACAGATGGTACGGTATTTGGTCAGTTTGGCGATGTGAAGAATACAGACTGGCATACAGTGACCTTTGAAGCGAAAGTAGCAACGGGCTATGAAGGGAAAACCATTAAAAACATCGCAGAAGTCAAAGCGGACAATGTCGATAAACCGAATAAACCACAAAATCACGTGACCGTTGAACGTAAACGAGAGCAGCCAGGAACGGCCACACCAAATGAAGGTTCACCTGGAAATCAACTGCCGAATACAGCAACAGCGATGTATAACTTACTTCTCGTTGGAATTGGTCTGATTTTGAGCGGCCTCGCGATCTGGTGGGCGAGAAGAAAAAGAAATGCATAGATAGACCATCACATGATGAAAAAACTCATTCCCGGTATACTCATCACAATTGGCTTACTGATCTGTGGTTATGAATATTGGAAGATGATTGATGGACAAAAGCAAGTAAACGCAACGTTACAGTCTGCACGAGCGTTGGTTGAACTGCAAACACATAAGGATTCATCTGCCTTTATGCCTGAAGTGGGTGATGCAATTGGTATCTTAGAGATAGAGAGATTAGGTGCCAAATTACCGATTGTAGAAGGTACAGATGCTGAGGATTTAGCAAAAGGTGTTGGTCATTTTAAAGAAAGCTATTTGCCTAATGAAAATGGACAAATAGTCCTATCAGGCCATCGTGACACAGTTTTTCGGCGGACAGGTGAGCTGAAAAAAGGTGACCAACTAACAATGAAGCTGCCTTATGGAGACTTTTTATATGAAATTGAAACGATGAAAATTGTTGATAAGAATGACACATCCATCATCACACTACAACAAGACAAAGAAGAACTCATTTTGACAACTTGTTATCCTTTTTCATATATAGGTCCTGCACCCAAAAGATATATCATTTATGGAAAACGAGTTTGATGAATAGTCGCAGGGTGGACCTGCGACTATTCCTTTCAAATGAGGAAAGAGAACATGTTTCCACATCATCTTTAGGACGATCTTTGTCACAAAAGTAAAAGAAGATGGAGGAGGGGTCTTTTTTGGAAAGAGAAGAAGTCATTAGAAAAATAGATAAGTTTGGTCGAGTGGTGTTGCCAACAGAAATCAGGAAACGATTGAAAATCAAACCGCAAGACTTTATAGAAATATTCGTTGAAGAAGATCAAATTGTTCTTCAACCTTATTGGAAAGAAAAAGCGTGCGTTGTCACAGGGAATGTTACGAATGACAATAAGGTGTTGTCTGGGGGCGTTATCATCAGTCCTGAGGGAGCAAGACTGCTTTTACAAGACTTACTCGCATTGCGATTAAAGAAGGAAATCTAATGCTTACATAATTGTTTGAATGCATTAAGCTACTCTATTGTAGGAGTAGCTTATTTCACGTTTTCTATCTTATAAGCATTTTGTTGCATCTGCCTCTCGATAAAAAAACCCGCCCATTGGCAGGTTTTTTCAGTCATACTGGATTTAAAATACGATTTAAGAATTGTTTTGTGCGTTCTTCTTTTGGGTGTTTGAAGATTTCGTGTGGTGGTCCTTGTTCTACGATGACGCCGCCATCAATAAAGATGACTTCATCTGCGACCTCTTGTGCGAATTTCACTTCATGTGTGACGACCGCCATTGTCCAGCCTTCGCTAGCAAGGTCTTTCATGACCTTTAATACTTCACCAACAAGCTCAGGATCAAGAGCAGAGGTCGGTTCATCAAAGAGCATCAATTCTGGCTGAATCGCAAGTGCACGGGCAATGCCAACGCGCTGCTGTTGTCCACCAGATAGCTGGAATGGATACAGATCCATTTTTTCTTCGAGGCCCACTTTTTGTAGCAATTGAATCGCTTCTTTTCTCACTGTTTCTTTTTGCTTGTGCTGAACATGAACAGGTCCTTCCATCACATTCTCAAGTACAGTGCGATGAGGAAAAAGGTGATAATCTTGAAAAACCATGCCTGATTTCCGGCGAAGCTTTAGTAGGTCTGATTGTTTGTTCTTCTTTGAAAAATCAATGGAAAAATCATCGAAGGTAAAGGAACCGCCATCGGGGATTTCTAGTGCATTTAGACAGCGGAGCATCGTTGTTTTTCCTGACCCAGATGGGCCGAGAATCGCTACGACTTGCCCCTTGTTGATCGTTAAATTGATCGACTTTAAGATTTCATTTTCGCCAAAGGATTTCTTTAAGTTTTTTACCGTTAGCATGTTTTCCCCTCCTTACCTTGCGACATACCGGTCAAGTCTCTTTTCAATTTGATGCTGGAAGAGCGATAAGATGAAGCAGAACACCCAGTAGATAAATGCAGCTTCCATATAAATAAACAAAATTTGGTCGAGATTCGCCGCTGCAATTTCCTGAGATTTACGGAAAAGCTCAGCCACGAGTATTTGTGAAGCCAGTGATGTATCCTTCACCA
This sequence comes from Bacillus sp. NPDC077027, assembly GCF_050269555.1. NCBI lineage: Bacteria > Bacillati > Bacillota > Bacilli > Caryophanales > Bacillaceae > Bacillus > Bacillus sp. NPDC077027. Next base: position 35,713 of record NZ_JBNNIO010000006.1, read on the forward strand.
AACTAATAAAAGAGTTTGACAAAGGCGGAATGGAGACACGAACGGCTTGCGGTAAAATGACCCGTACCAACGTTTTTCGGTGGGTCATACCGATGGAATAGCCCGCTTCCCACTGCCCCTTTGGTACAGATAGTACAGAGGCACGAATAATCTCTGATGCATAAGCGCCAACATTCAGCGAGAAAGCGATAATGGCACTTGGGTATGGATCAAGTGTGATATTAAATGTCGGGAAGAAATAGAAAATAATAAACAATTGCACAAACAGTGGTGTACCACGGACAGCCGACACATAAATAGAGAAAATCCATCTTAATATATTCACTTTTGACATTCTAGCGAGTGCTGTGACAAGCGCAATGAAAATACCGATCACAAATGAAAGAATGGCCAAGGGAATTGTATAATAAATTCCCTGCGATACCATTGGCCAAAAAGATTGCTGAAGAAGATCCCATGGAATGTCGACTCCTAGGATGTTACTTTGTAACATCTTCGCCAAACCATTTCTTTGAAATCTTCGCGAGAGTACCGTCTTTCTTCATTTCTTTCAGTGCGTTATTGACCTTATCAACAACCTCACCGCTGCCTTTTCTGAAGGCGAAGTATGTTTCCTGTGGATCTCCCGTTTCGAATGCTACTTTTAGGTTTTTATTTCCGCTTGTTTTTAAATAGTTCAGTACAGCAAGCTTATCATTAAATGTTAAATCAGCACGCCCTTGCTGGATCAATTGAATAGATTGTGCAAGTCCTTCTACACCTTCAATTTTTGCACCTGCATCTGTTGCTAGTTTATTGTAGTTACTTGTTAGTGATTGTGCGGCTGTTTTTCCTTTGACATCTTCTAATTTCTTGATGTCGTTGTTGTCTGACTTTGTTACGACAATCGCTTGTGATGTTGTGTATACGTCAGAGAAATCATATTGCTTTTCGCGACCTGTTTTACCGACTTGGTTTGCGACGACATCAAAACGCTTCGAATTCAGTCCTGCAAACATGCTATCCCATTGTGTTTCTTTGAATTCAGGCTTTAGGTCAAGACGTTTCGCAACTTCTGTGATGACTTCTACATCATAGCCAGTCAGTTTATCCGTTTTTTTGTCATGGAATGTGAAAGGTGCGTATGTACCTTCTGTTCCAATTGTTAATACGCCTTTATCCTTAATAGACTTCCAAAGGTCACCTGTTTCCTTTGAACCAGTTTGTTTATTTGAGCTGTCGTTTGCTGCAGACCCACATGCAGTGATCAAAGCAAAGCAAGCTCCTAAAATGATGGCAAAGAACACTTTTTTCATCTTATTCCCCACTTTTCTTGTTGGTATTTACAACATATGATCTTACAGAGATGCAACCTAAAAGTAAAGCATTTGAAATTATCTTGAACGAATCTTATGAACTTTATGCCCACATCAGCATTCTTTTAGTATCGAATGGCTCGGATAGACAACCAATAAGCTACGATTCATTGAAAAAAAGCAATGATCTATCCGTATGAATATACCCTGATTAAACGGTCAATCAAACCAAACGAATGATAGGCTAACGAAAAGGTCTCAAACATAAACGGGGATAAATATAGGTATCAGTCAATCAACTGTAAGGGAATACCTAGGTGAGCCGTTTTTTTCACTTTTTGTAGAAAATACTTCGTTTCCATTACCTATTTAATGGGAAATGTGTTATGATAAGAAACGTCAAAAAAGTATTTTAAAGGTATTTTTGACAATTGATTCAATTTTTATGTAGGAAGCAATACTCGTATACCTTCAGAAATATGGTCTGAGAGTCTCTACCTAGTTCCCGTAAAGAATTAGACTACGAGAAAAATTGTTACTTAATCTGACTTATAGGAAAAATGAAGGAAACTACATCGTTTTCTCGCCTATTAGAATACATGTTTATATTTCTAATAACCCCATCTATGATTCGTTTCAATCATGCATTCTCTGAGATCAAGATCAAGTAGAACGTATCTCGCTATTCTTTTTTTACGGCGGCAGGTTCTTCTTTATCTTGGTTTTTTTATGTGCCAAACATAAAGGATGAGACAGCAAAAGTTCTAGCAATTTCACGAGTAGAACTGAATCAATGGGGTTTTTTGCATGCAAAATAGGAGGGATGATGGTGAACATGAAAACAGAACAAAGTGTTAAGCAGTTTAGTTTGTATAGTGAGGACTATTTTGAAAATCGATATGCCATTTACAAGCAATTAAGAAATGAAGCTCCTGTATATTGGAATGAAGAAATGAAGTCGTGGTTCATTACGAGATATAGCGACATGACAACAAATCTTCCGGGGGATCGATTTATATCCAGTAACGTCATTCCACTCAAAATGAGTAATTTAGCGGAAGGGGAAGACAAGCATTTTAAAGATATCACTGACATCATTAAAACATGGATGGTTTATCATGATCGACCTGATCATACACAGCTGAGGGGCTATATGAATCGTGCTTTTTTGGTAAATGAAATTGAATTAATCACCCCAGAAATTAAGAAAATTGTCGCAAGTATTATTGATCGTGTGCTAGAGCAAAACGCAGAGTCTTTTGATTTTGTAGAAGAAATCGCTCACCCTATTCCCGCTATGGTTCTTTGTAAAATGCTAGGTATACCAGGGGGAGAAGTAAACAAGTTTATTAGATGGTCTGATGACATCGCCTTATTTATGCAAAACTTTGTCGTGTCTCATGTTCCTAGCAAAGAGATTAGTGAACAGGTCAGAGGAAGTGTGAAAGAAATTTATGAGTATTTATCAAACGCCATTGCTGAAAGAAGAAAAGAGAAGAAAAATGATCTGTTAAGTCGCCTTATTTCTGATACGCCAGGTGTCGATGGAGAGTTAACAGATGATCAATTAATCGCTCAGACGATGCATTTGATTTTTGGTGGACATAAAATACCTCAGTTTGTGCTCAGTAATTCATTACATTTGCTATTTAAACATCAGGATGTACTCGAACTACTGAAAAAGGATATGTCGCTATTACCTAAAATTTTAGATGAAACAATGAGGCTAGAGGGCCCCATCCAATATATTGTCAGACATGCATCAGAAGATATTGAGTTGCATGGGCAACAAATAAAGAAGAACGATTCTGTGTACTTTTTCCTAGCATCTGCTGGAAGAGATGAAAGGGTTTTTGAACATCCAGAGAAAATGGATATAACTCGTAAAGGGTTTCGTCATATGGCCTTTGGCGGGGGGTATCATACGTGTATCGCAGCGGCATTTGCCCGTGCGGAAATCATGGAAATACTGAAAGAGGTCATCACTCGGTGTCCAGATATACAGCCTTTATACGACATTGAAAAGCCGGAGTGGACATCTAATCCAACATTCACAGGCATTTTACATATGGAGGTGAAAGTGAATCAAAGTAAATAGAGGGAATAGAACCTCTTATTTCTCTATTCTCATGAAGGGAAGGATGGTCATTTGCAAACATCTAACCAAAAACCAGCCATCATCTTAATACATGAAATTTACGGCATAAATGGTCATATGAAGAGTATCATCAATCACTTTGAAAGAGCTGGTTTTGATGTTTATTGTCCTCATTTATTGGGCGAAGTTAAAAGCTTCAATTATGTAAGTGAGGATGAGGCATATCAACACTTTATGAATGAAGTTGGTTTTGAGCGAGCTTTAGAAGATGTTCTTAGGATGGCGAACCATCTTAAAAAAAGGTGTACAAACATCTTCGTATTAGGTTTTAGTGTCGGGGCAACAGTTGCTTGGCTTTGTAGTCATTATGGGCATTTGTTTACTGGCATCATTGGTTTTTATGGTTCGAGAATAAGAGATTATCTCGACATCACGCCTAAATGTAAGACGTTATTATTTTTCCCTACGATAGAGACATCTTTTGACCCTCAGGATGTTTTGGGAGTATTGGAGAAAAAGAATAAGCTTCAAGTGATCATGATAGAGGGGAAGCATGGCTTTACAAATCAATATTCTACGGCTTTTGATGCAGTCTCTAAAAGTCATTGCTTTCATCAAACGTATGATTTTATAATGACGCATTCAAAATTGAAAAATGATCGAACGGTAGGGAGAAAATGAATGCTCATAAATGGATGTCCATGCAGTTTTTCGGCTTCTTTTTCACATTCGGCATATTCGTGCCTTATTGGTCGGTGTGGCTTGTAACAGATAAGAATTTCACAGCTGATCAAGCGGGGATAGTGATTGCGACTGGTTTACTTACTCGCGCGATTACGACATTCTTCCTGTTTCCGTTAGCAAGTAAGTATATAAGTTTGGCGCGATTAAACCAAATGGTTGCTTTCTTATCTGTGATCTTCTTTGCTCTTCTCATACCAACGAGTAGCTTTATGACGGTTGTTGTGATGACTTTTTTATTAAGTCTTCTCTATCCTATGCCTTTAGCTATGCACGAAGCAATGGCATCAAGACTCCTGAAGAGGCATGAGATTACGTATGGTCGTAGCAGGTCATACGGGTCATTAGGGTACATCGTCGCCTTATCACTTACTGGTATCATCATTTCTCTATTAGGGGAACAGGCCATTATCTACATCATGATTGTCAGTACGATCATGTTTGCTCTTTTGGCATCTTTAAGAGCACCGCGCACCCTACAGGAAAAAAACGAATCCGCTGGTATAAGTTTAGTAAAACTATTTCAATCAAAGTCATTTATTTTAGTGTTGCTCCTTTGTGTCATTTTACAATCAGCACATGCAGCATATTACAGCTACGCCGTACTTTTTCTAGGAGGTATAGGCGTTCAAACGGAGTTTGTTGGATTTCTTTTATTAATAGCGGTGATCGCAGAAATTGTCTTCTTTTTCATATCAGATGCTCTATTTAAAAAGAAGAACGTGACGACACTATTGGTGTTTAGTATTTCTGCGTCTGTTGTACGATGGATGCTGCTGTTTCTGTTTGATCATTTAATGATTTTTATTGTGTCTCAATTTCTCCATGCCTTTACATTCGGTCTCACTCAAGTAGCCTATATGAAGTATTTGGACAAAAACATAGATAATAAATTTTTCCCTTATGCACACGGGTTATATGCAGCTTTAGGTTTGAGTCTTGGTAACGGACTTTTGACAATTGTGAGTGGGTATCTATTTTCCATATCACCTTCTTTTGCGTTCTTAGGGATGGCGCTCATTTGTATGCCGTGTTTTATTTTGGTTTATTTGTTGAAAGTGACATTAAAGAATCAGTTAGATCAAAGTGATCAGAAAAAATGTACTGAGGAGAGTCAGATCCATGCAAATTAAAAAAGAGAAGGAGATCCGTGTGTTCGATGATAGCTTGGAAGGGATCGTCAGAACGGATGTTGTTCATTTTTCGAAAGATCAGTTGATACAGCTCAAGATACACAGTTCAGCTTCCTCGAGAAGGCAGGGTGTGGTTCTAATTTCTGAGAATGGCTTAACAGTAAGTGGCGGTGAAAAAGAGAGAACCTTGATATTATGGGAAGATCGAGTAAATAAAGAACACATCATTAAATGCTCTGAAGGCACTGTCAACATATTCAATGTATGGGAAGAAGAAAGAATGATCGGTTATCATGACCATTTATCTGGTATGAGAATTGAAAAAAGTCAAACGGGTTTTATTTATCATTGCAACGTTGGTTATGCTAAAGAAGGATTTACATCAATGATCTTCTCAATTGCTTTTTTGCGATGATGTCTAACTTAGATGGTTTTACCCCGTCATAGACGGAACGGCAACCAGTGTGTGAAGGTATTCTACCGGTGCACACTGGTTTTATTTTTTCTGAAAAAGGTCTGATTACTTATAGAAGAAGTGTGTGCTCAGTTATTACTTGAGACACTCTCTGTTGGTTTGCAACAAATGATCAAATGGCATCGTTTTATTTGTGTGAAGATTAGTAAAATAAAGACTTTGATGTAGTGACTTTAGAAGGAAGCATAATTATTATAAAAGATGTATAATTAATAGGTTATTTTAAAAATGGAATGAATGACATGGAGACACATGTTTAAATAAATGACATCTAAGAAGAAGGAGGCCACATAGTGGGTGTTGGACAAAATCAGCCAGAACAATTAAAAAGAGCGATGACATCACGTCATTTGTTTATGATTTCACTTGGTGGCGTGATTGGCACAGGCTTTTTCCTAGGAACGGGTTTTACCATTGGACAGGCTGGTCCGATAGGTGCGGTTCTTTCCTATTTAGTGGGCGGATTGATTATGTACTTAACCATGCTTTGTCTTGGTGAGCTATCTGTTGCACTTCCTGTTTCTGGTTCCTTTCATACGTATGCGACAAAATTTGTTAGTCCTTCGGTAGGATTTGCTGTTGGGTGGATATATTGGCTTGGATGGGCGGCCACCGTGGCCCTTGAGTTTTTATCAGCAGGGCAGTTGATGAAACGCTGGTTTCCGCATGTAGATGTATGGATCTGGTGCTTGATGTTTGGGGCATTACTGTTCATATTAAATGCGCTGTCTGCCAAGGCATTTGGTGAATCGGAGTTTTTCTTTTCTACGATTAAGATTGTGGCGATCTTATTGTTTATCGCGCTTGGTGGTGCGGCTATGTTTGGATTGATTCAAACGACGGGTGGACAGGCTGCACCGTACTTAAGCAACTTCGTGAGTGATGGTGTATTTCCAAATGGTTTGATGGCAGTTGTGGTGACGATGATCACTGTCAACTTTGCATTTCAGGGGACAGAATTAATCGGGATCGCAGCAGGAGAAAGTGAAAATCCAGAAAAGACAGTGCCTCGTTCGATTCATCAAACGGTATGGCGGACGCTTGTCTTTTTCGTCTTATCTGTATTTGTGCTTGCTGGGATGGTGCCTTGGAAAGAAGCGAGTGTGTTAGAAAGCCCATTTGTCACTGTATTTGAACGAATTGGTATTCCATATGCGGCAGATCTCATGAACTTTGTCATTTTGATTGCTTTATTATCTGTAGCCAATTCTGGATTGTATGCATCAACAAGAATGCTGTATTCCTTGTCTAAAGAAGGCATGGCAGGGAAGGCGTTCCGCAGGGTGAATAAAAGAGGGATCCCAATGAATGCATTGCTTCTCACATTTCTATTTACGGGTATCTCCTTACTGTCGGGATTCTTTGCAGAAGAAACGGTCTTTATGTGGATTGTATCGATAGCAGGTATGAGTGCACAGGCGGGGTGGATGACGATCACAATTTCACAGTTGTTCTTTCGAAAGAAATATATCAAGGCGGGCGGTCAACTAGAAAATCTGAAATTCAAAACGCCTTTATATCCTGTACTGCCGATCGTAGCGCTTACCTTAAATACAATCGTCCTCATCAGTCTTGCATTTGACTCTGAGCAACGCATTGGATTATATGTCGGTGTACCTCTGATGCTCATCGGCTATGTGATTTATCACCTATATGTCAAAAAACATCAGCCGAAAGGTGAACCGCTTAAATTGCAAATACGCGGTGACGATGACATTAGATTTTAAGACAATGAAAAGAAGCCAACCGAATTGCGGTTGGCTTTTTGTGTTTATTGAACACCTTTCATGGCTCTTTTAATGATTGGCGAAATGGCAATCATGATGACACAAAGGATGATGGCGATGGAGCCGATGATGCCAAAATAGATCGTTTCTGGCACTTTGTCAAACAGCTTGACAACTTGAGCGTTGATCGCTTGTGCCATGGCATTTGAAAGGAACCAAAGGCTCATGGTCTGTGCTGAAAATGCAGCAGGTGCAAGCTTCGTTGTTGCTGATAATCCAACTGGAGATAAGCAAAGCTCACCGATGACCACAAGAAGGAAGCTAAGAACGAGCCAAATCGGACTTACCAATGTGTTCGGTCCTGCCATATATGCTGGAATGATCATGATGACAAAGGATAATCCAGCAAACAGCAAACCGAACGAAAATTTAATCGGTGTGGATGGCTGTTTTTTCCCAAGTTTCACCCATAGCCATGCAAATACAGGAGATAACAGAACGATAAAAATCGGATTGAGTGATTGGAACCATGATGAAGCGAGTGTCATTCCGAAGAAATCAAGGTTTGTTCGTTTATCTGCATAGGTCGCTAGTATATTTGAACCTTGTTCTTGAATCGCCCAAAACATCACAGAAGCAAGAAACAAAGGAATATAGGCTAAGATACGTGATTGCTCAACCTTGCTCGTTTTTTTACTAAAGTACATCGCAATAAAATAGATGATTGGAATCATCACACCAAGGATACTGACAAACCACGTGAACAAATCAATGGTTAAACGACCTGTTTGAATCCCCCATACAAAAACAGCTGCAAGTACAATGACAAACCCGGTACCTAGTATTTTTAAGTTTTTGCGTTCTTTAGTAGAGAGAGGATTCGATACATACGTACCGGCAAGACCAAGGTTCGGTTTCTTCGTGACAACAAATGTAATTAATCCAATGAGCATCCCAACTGCCGCAAGAGAGAAACCGAGATGGAAATTCACTCTTTGACCGAGTGTTCCGACAATTAATGGGGCAATAAATCCACCCATATTGATCCCCATATAGAAGATGCTAAAGCCTGAATCGCGACGAGAATCTGTTTTTGAGTATAAGTCACCGACAATATTGGAAACGTTTGGCTTGAGGAGACCTGTTCCAATAATAATCAAGGCCATACTAATAAAAAGAGCAGTTGCCCCGCTTGGCAATGCAAGGATAATGTGTCCGAGCATAATCAAGACACCGCCGTAAAAGACGGTATTGGATGAGCCGAGAATGCGATCCGCTAGCCAGCCGCCAATGATGCCTGACATGTACACAAGTGCACCATACACAGACATAATCGAATTGGCAGTCGTTTGGTCGAAACCAAGTCCGCCTTTTGTCACCTCTGTATACATGTAATAAATAAGAAGCGCACGCATCCCATAGTAGGAGAACCGCTCCCAAAATTCTGTGAAAAACAACGTGTAAAGTCCCTTAGGGTGTCCGAAAAATCCCTTTTGTGGAACACTTTTAACAACCTGATCGTGATCAATTGTAGTCATGGTATAAATCCTTTCTTCAAAAAAGAGATATCAAAAAATGATATTCTTATATAGTTATTTTGTCAATATAAAACTATTCTAAAACAAGAAAATATTAGACTGAAAGGGTTTAAAGTCCCAATTTGAGCGTTAATTTTTCTAATATAAAAAATGTTATATAATATTATGGAAAAATTTAACTAAATTTTAAACGATTGTACAAGCGGCACCACCTCCACTTGCATATGAATACAAAGGGAAACACTGATTTGAAAAAGGAGGAGATCATTTGGGAGAGTTGAATGGGCCTGACATGAATAAAACCATTGTGAATGTCGCAGATTTTGGTGTGATAGCAGATGGTGAGACAGATTGTACAGCCATGCTCAATGAATGTTTAAAATGGACAAAATCACAGGGGTATTCTCATGTGTGGTTGCCAAGCGGCACATATTTAATTGATCCTACGTATGAAGGAGATGCTTTTCAACCGTTTCGAAATGCGGGAATTCGGGTTCCAAGTGATATCTATATTGAGATGGCTTCAGATGCGGTGTTAAAGGCCAAGCCGAATGATTCATGGGGGTACTCTGTCATTTATATAGGAAAAGAACGAAACATCACCATAACAGGCGGGCGGATTGAGGGGGATCGAGATGAGCATGTATATAAGCCCACACCATCCTCTAGAATGACACATGAGTGGGGATTTGGCATTTGTATTGAAGGGGCTTCCAATGTGAACCTAATGGGCATTCAAATTGAAAAATGCACGGGAGATGGTGTGATCATAGGCCCTCAAGGAGTGTTAACGAGTAATACCAATGCCTATACACCGTCAACTTCAATTAAAGTATCTAGTTGCACCATTGCAGAATCAAGGCGGAATAATATATCAATTACTGGCTGTGATGGCGTCATCATTGAAGACTGTCTCATTGAAAAGGCGGGTATCGGTGGTGTAGAACCCCGCATGGGCATTGATATTGAGGGCTATGGTGAAGGTAACATTGATCTGGAGGAGCCGCTCAATATTACGATACGTAATAATATTGTGAGAGGTGGTGCGGCAAGCTCCATCTATAATTACAATGGGTACGGTGTTGTAATAGAAGGAAATCAAACAGATAGCAGTATTTCTTATGGATTTGGGACAGAGACCATCATTTCAAATAACTTGATTTGTGCACGTGGACTCGGTGTGACAAGAGCGGGGATAGCGAGTTTAGGCGTCTCGCTTAGCAAAGAAGAAAATGATGTCATCATTATTGGCAACATAATTCATGGATTTCAGACGGGAATTGATGTCAGAGGAGACAGTGTACAAATCATCGGGAATAAGATCAGTCGATTTGAAAACGCTGCCATTTTGGTTTATCTAGCAAATCGAATATTGATTGAAGGGAATCATATTGAAACAGGTAAAAATGGAGAGTTAAGAAGTGCGGCACTTAAAGTGTTTCAATCAGATAGCGTCGTATTCTCAGGTAACACGGTTCATTTCGTTGTAGATGTAGCGATTATTAGAGGAACGCATATTCTGATTCAGCATAATCAATTCAAATCATTTAGCAGAGGTATTTGGGTGCAGGATGGGAAAGTGGATATGAACGGCAATCATTTCATTCAAGAGAAACAGCCTGATGTTGTTCCTTCTTATCCTATTAGTATAACGGGTACTGCAAAAGCATTCATTCGTCAAAATAGCTTTAAAGACTATCATAATTATGCGATCTACAGCACAACGACAGCACCGATTGACATCAGTGCCAATACATTTGAGGAATCTTCGGTATTCGTTGTCATTTATGTGAAAAACGGATCGCCTCAGATTGGAGACAATCGTTTTTATTTGAATCGTCCATTAGGTCAGCCAATCTCGATCTATATTGATGAAGGAAAAGGAGCTAGGGTCATGCGAAACAACATCATCAATGCATCACCAAAAATCGCGGTTGGCATACGGACAATATCCTCCATTGGTTCTGTCGTTGCACACAACATTTTGGAACGCAGTCAGATGATCACACATGCGAACGATGTGCTTGTTGGAAATATTGAAATTCCATCTCCTTAAAAGGTGAATAAATCCCTTATTTTGGAGGTTCTAAGGGCAGTTGACAATCAAGAAAAAAGGGCATATAGTAATAATTATTTTTAATTTTTCACAACATTTGCCCTTTTTTTCTGATTAAAACCAATTAAATCAATCAGAAAAATGTAGCTTGTACGATTGAATGGACAAGCTAGATGCACATGTGATGAGATAGAAAGGATGAGAAACTAGTGTCACAACAAGAACGGAGACTCAAGTTAGGTGTCTTTATTGCAGGAACTGGGCATCATGTTGCTTCTTGGAGACATCCGAACGCAGTACCAAACGCAGCAATGAATCTTGATTATTTTAAACAACTGGCACAAAAGGCAGAGGAAGGAAAGCTGGATCTCTTTTTCCTAGCAGACAGCTTGTCCATTAATCAAACATCACATCCGAATGTATTAACACGTTTTGAGCCACTTACGCTTTTATCATCAATTGCTGAATCTACTTCGAAGATTGGTCTAGCAGCGACGGCATCAACTACATATAGTGAGCCATTTCATATCGCAAGACAGTTTGCTTCCCTCGATCATTTGTCGGGCGGGCGTGCTGCTTGGAATGTGGTCACATCTTCTATTGAAGAAACGGCAAAGAACTTCAGTGGAGACCAGCATTTGGAGCATCACAAGCGCTACAAGCGCGCAGAAGAATTTGTCGATGTTGTGAAAGGCTTATGGGATTCATGGGAAGAAGATGCACTTGTACGAAATCAGAAAACCGGTGAATTTTTTGAGGCTGAGAAGCTTCATGAGCTTCAGCACAAAGGGGAATTTTTCTCAGTAAGAGGCCCACTGAATGTATCTCGTACACCACAAGGACAGCCTGTGATCATTCAAGCCGGCTCATCAGGAGATGGCCAGAAGCTTGCGGCAAAAACGGCTGAAATTATTTTCACAGCGCAAAATGATATAGAGAAGGCAAAGGAATTTTACAAAGGGTTAAAGGATCAAGTAGAAGCAGCGGGACGTTCAAGGGACGAAGTCAGCATTATGCCAGGTATCTTTCCAATCCTTGCTGACACAGAAGAAGCGGCGAAAAAGAAATATGAAGAGCTACAAGAATTAATTGTACCTGAAATTGGACTCAGCATTTTGCAAAACTATTTAGGCGGCATTGACTTATCGCAATATCCACTGGATGGTCCATTACCTGATATTGACCCAAGTACATCAAATGCAGTAAAAAGTCGTTTTGAACTCGTACTCAATATGGCGAGAAAAGATAACCTAACCATTCGTCAGCTTTATCAATCAGTTGCTGGATCTAGAGGGCACAATATCTTCATTGGAACACCGACTCAGTTAGCCGATGTGATGGAACAATGGCTCAAAGAGGAAGCGTCGGACGGCTTTAATGTAATGCCTCCATTATTACCAGAGGGGCTTGATTTATTTGTTGACCGTGTTGTCCCGATCCTTCAGGAGAGAGGGCTATTCAAAACAGACTACACAGGTCAAACCCTTAGAGAGAATCTAGGATTACGAGAGCCAAAGAATCGCTACACTGAATAAAGAAGAGGTGACAAACGATGGGCTACACATTTCGCCTGGCAACAGAGGCAGATAGCGAAGCACTTCTTGAACTAACAAGAAGAGCCTATGAGCCAATTCGCGAACTTGGCATCAATTTTTCAGCGGCGCATGCTGACCTTGGTCTTGTACAACAAAATATTCAAAAGAATGCGTGCTATGTGATGGAAGAGGATGGACGAATGATTTCTACTTTGTCATTGCGTATGCCTTGGGGAGAGCAACCTGGCCCATTCGGCGTACCGCATATTTGGTGGTTTGCGTCAGAACCAAGTGCCAAAAAGGGAACAGGGTCCATGCTTCTTCAATGGATAGAAACCCACATTTTAAGAGATACATTAAAAGTGCCATTTGTGTCTCTTGGAACTGCTGATAAACATCCTTGGCTCATTGGAATGTATGAGCGAAAAGGTTATGTTCAAGCAGGGACAAAAGATTTAGGAAAAGGTCATACGACCGTTTACTTCAAAAAACAGCTACGATCAGATATATCACAAACACAACAGTAGAAGAAAGAAGGTTAAAAAAATGAAAAGTAAAAAATGGTTAGTCGTTCTTTTTGCCGCGATGCTCGCAGTTCTCGCAGCTTGCGGAAGCAATAGTAATCAAAGTGATGGCAAATCAGAAGAAAAAGTACTAAAAGTGGGGGCAACTGGACAAAGCTATCCATTCGCCTACAAAGAGAACGGAAAGCTTGTTGGATTTGATGTTGAAGTAACCGAAGCCGTTGCGAAAAAGCTTGGCTACAAACTAGATTGGCAGCTAAGCGAATTCAGCGGATTAATGGGACAGTTGACCTCTGGAAAACTGGACACAGTGTCAAACCAAGTCGCAGTCACAGATGAGCGTAAACAAACATTCAATTTCACAGATACGTATGCTTATGCAGGGACGCAAATCATCGTGAGAAAAGACAATAACGACATCAAAGGTTTAGATGATCTAAAAGGAAAAACGGTTGCAGCAGTACTTGGCTCAAACCATGCCAAAAACTTAGAAAGCAAAGACCCAGATAAGAAAATCAACATCAAAACGTATGAAACGCAAGATGGTGTTTTAAATGAAGTAGCAAACGGTCGAGTCGATGCATATGTGAATGGACGAAGTGTCCTGCTTGCACAAATTGAAAAGACAGGTTTGCCGCTTAAAATTGTTGGCGCCCCAATTGTTTACGAAGAAGTGGGCTATCCTTTTGCCAAAGACGAAAAGCATGACAAGCTCAGAAAAGAATTTAACAAAGCAATTAAAGAATTAAGAAAAGACGGAACGTTGAAGAAATTGTCTGAGAAATATTTCAAAGATGATGTCACCGTACCGATTAAAAAATAAGGACAGCGGCGGTGAACAGACATGAATAAAATTGATTGGCAGTATATGGTGACGGTTTTTCCGACACTGATTGGATATTTGCCGATAACGATCCTCATGGCGGTTGTCTCTATGGTATTTGCCATCATCATTGGATTGGTATTCGCACTCATCACCAAAAATCGGATACCTGTCCTTTATCAATTTGCCAAGCTGTATATTTCATTTTTCAGAGCGGTTCCAACTTTGGTTCAGCTCTTTCTCATTTATTTTGGTCTTCCGCAGCTTTTCCCTGCGATGACGTCTATGGATGCTTTAACAGCGGTCATTATCGGATTAAGTATTAAAAACTCAGCTTATTTATCAGAAATCTTCAGAGCTGCACTCAATTCCGTGGATGAGGGACAATTGGAAGCCTGCCTATCTGTTGGTATGACAAGATGGCAGTCTTATATACGCATCATTTTCCCACAGGCTATAAGAAATGCAATTCCAGCAACGGGAAACACGTTTATTGGACTTTTAAAAGAAACATCACTTGCGTTCACGATTGGTGTGGCTGAAATGTTTGCGCAAGGTAAAATGATCGCATCTGCCAACTATAAATATTTTGAAACATATTTAGCTGTCGGTATTGTGTACTGGGTACTGACGATCATTTATAGCTTCTTGCAAGATATGTTTGAACGTAAAATCAGCAAACCTTACCGGAATTAGGAGGTGTGGACATGATCAAGCTCACAAATTTAAAAAAATCATTCGGCGACCTTGTGGTGCTGGATGGAATTAATCTTGAGGTGCAAAAAGGGCAGGTTGTGGCCATTATTGGTCCTTCAGGTTCTGGTAAATCCACCTTGCTTCGTTGCCTAAATCTATTAGAAACGCCTGATGAGGGAGTCATCGAAATCGGTGATGCCAAGCTCGATGTAGAGAAATTCAATCGCAAAGAGGCTCATCAATTACGCAAACAAACCGCAATGGTCTTTCAAAACTATAATTTATTTAAAAATAGAACTGCATTGCAAAATATCACAGAGTCATTGCTTGTAACGAAAAAAATGACGAAACAGCAAGCAAATGAAATAGGCATGGCACTTTTAAAGCAGGTTGGTCTTGAGCAAAAGGCGGATAGCTATCCAATTACATTGTCGGGCGGACAGCAACAACGTATTGGTATTGCGCGTGCATTAGCTGTAGATCCACATGCCATCTTACTTGATGAACCAACGTCAGCTCTTGATCCAGAGCTTGTATCAGGGGTTCTTCAGGTGATTAAATCAATCGCAGTTCAGGAAACAACGATGGTAATTGTGACACATGAAATGACGTTTGCTAGAGAAGTAGCAGACCATGTCATTTTCATGGCGGATGGTCATATCATTGAGCAAGGCACACCAGAGCAATTATTCGATGAGACACAAAATGAGCGAACAAAACGATTTATTCAAAAAGATGCAGCGGCTGAAGAAGCATAAGCTGCTTTATTTCTGAAGGAAGGTGGATTTCAATGAAGACAACGCACAATGAAGCCCTAAACAAACGTTTAATTAACATGCGCCGAGAGCTTCATGAGAATCCAGAATTGTCATTTGAAGAATATGAAACAACGAAAAAGCTTCGTTACTGGTTAGAGGAAGCGGGTATCACCATTGCTCACTACCCGGCGCTGAAAACAGGCATCGTGTGTGAAATCAAAGGGAAGCAAGAAGGACCGATCATTGCGATCAGAGCAGATATTGACGCACTACCAATCCAAGAAGCATCGGGTGTTTCTTTTTCATCAAAGGTGAAGGGCAAAATGCACGCTTGTGGTCACGATTTTCATACAGCTTCTATTTTTGGAACGGCTGTCCTTTTAAATGATCGAAAAGAAGACTTGAAAGGAACAGTTCGCATCATTTTTCAACCGGCTGAAGAAATCGCGCAGGGAGCAAAGCATGTGATTGAAGCAGGTGCTCTTGACGGAGTGAGCGCTATATTTGGTATGCATAATAAGCCAGATTTACCTGTTGGAACCATCGGTGTGCGTGAGGATGCACTAATGGCAAGTGTGGATCGATTTGAAATAGAGATTATTGGGAAAGGTGGACATGCCGGAATCCCGAATCATAGCATTGATCCAATTGCCATCAGTGGACAGATTACAAGTGCACTTCAGCAAATTGTGAGCCGTCATATTAGTTCACTGCATCATGCGGTTGTGAGTTTGACTCGTATCCAAGGCGGTACGTCATGGAATGTCATCCCTGATCGAGTTGAAATGGAAGGAACGGTACGTACATTTGAACCAGAAGTACGAGCGGCAATTCCAGATTTGATGAAGCGTATCACAATCGGCATTGCTGAAAGCTTCGGCGCACAGGCAGAAGTAAGATGGCATCCATACTTGCCTTCAGTCATCAATGATAAGCGATTGACCAAGGTGGTCGAACAGACGGCAAGGCAAGTCGGATTGATCGTTACAAATGCAGCGCAATCACCAGGCGGAGAGGACTTTGCGCTCTATCAGGAGAAAATTCCGGGCTTTTTTGTTTGGATGGGTACGAGTGGAACAGAAGAGTGGCATCACCCTGCATTTACATTAAATGAAGACGCCCTTGGGATTGCGGCGGCATACTTTGCAGAGCTTGCGGTCAATGCATTGGAGTCACAGACATGGAGCTAACAAAACAACTTGCTGAGACCGTTCTTTTTGCTGATCCAACGCTCGATGAACAAGCAATCACTTTTGCGAAAAACGGCCTCATAGATGTAGCCGCAGCTGCTTTAGCTGTCTCTGACGATGAAGGGATCAAGAAGCTACTTCAGCTTGCAAATTTAGAGGGAGGAGCAGAAACTGTACCTGTCATTGGACTTGGCCAAAAGGTGAGTCGACAACAATCGGCACTGTTAAATGGTTATCTTGTTCATGCCCTTGATTATGACGATGTTCATTCAGATGTGAGAGGACATCCAAGTGCTGTAATTGTTCCTGCCCTTCTCTCTCAGTTGTCGGACAAAGGGATTGATCAGCGCCGCTTCCTTTCAGCATATATCACAGGTGTTGAGGTGATGGCGCGTCTCGGTGAATCTATCGGAAAAAGTCATTATGAACGGGGCTGGCATAACACTGGGACACTTGGGGCAATTGCGGCAGTTTGTGCCATTGGCTACTTAAAAGAGGTGTCATCTGAACAGTTGAGAAAAGCAATCGGATTTGCGGCGGCACAGTCTGCTGGAATGAGAAAGCAATTCGGCACAGATATGAAACCTTTGCAGGCTGGTCTCGCAGCCAAAACAGCTGTATATTCAATGGATCTCGCATTATCTGGCTTTGGAGGAAATCAGACAGTTCTTGATGGAGAACTGGGCTTTTTCAATTTATACGGGAATCGTGAGCTAGCTGAGGCACATTTATTGAAAAACTATGGGAAGCCGTGGCGTATTTATTCACCAGGATTATGGTTTAAAGTATACCCATGCTGCTCTGCTGCTTATCATGCGGCGGATGCCATCTTAGCACTAACCGAAAAGAACGACTATTCACCAGGTCAGATTCAGCAGGTGGATGTCATCTTTCCACCAGGAGGGGATGCGGCATTAACACAGCAGGCACCTCTCACTGGAGAAGAAGGGCGCTTTAGTGTGGAATATGTCGTGGCACTAGCCATTTTCGGGAAAACACTCTCACTTGATGCATTTACAAAAGAGGCCATTCCACTAGAAATGACGACATGGATGAAGCGAATAAAGCGTGTATATGACAGTCATCTTGAGCCACATCGAGAGGCTGTGCCAAAAGGACGTTTTACAATTGTGAAGCTCTACTTATCAGATGGCACAACAGTCAGTGAACGTGTTGATATTCCGCGAGGCGCACAAGGACGAGCATTAACAAAGCAAGAGCTAGAACAGAAATTACTTAGGATCATCACACAAGATCGTTGTGCACGCATTCTCCAAGCGATTGAGGGCGAGGACATGATGGCATATAGCCAACATCTAAGATAGTAACCTAATTGACTGATAGCTAAAGCCTTTCATGACGAAAGGCTTTTTTAGATGAATTGTTTCAAAGGGGCATGATTGCTTCTCATCTCATGTATTCCACTATCATGTAGCGAAAGATTGACATCTGAAATTCGTGCAATTTGTTCATCGTGCGTGACCATCAAAATACATTTTCCGAGATCATGCGCCAAATGTTCAAATAAGCGAACAATATCACGAGAGGATGCATCATCTAGGTTTGCAGTTGGATCATCTGCTAGGAAAATATCGGTATCACAACAAATCGCACGTGCAATTGCGACTCTCTGCTTCTGTCCACTGCTGAGGCCCAGAACCCGCTGTGTCGCTTGCGCCTCATCAATTCCGATCTGCTTTAATACATGTAAGGCACACTGTTCTTTTTGTGGTAGGTGAGATCCTTTAATTTCCATTGCTGTTGTGACGTTTTGTAAAGCTGTCATATAGGGAATGAGGTGATGTGCTTGGAAAATCGTCGAGACATGACGTTTTCGGTAATGTGTCAACCCAAGCTGTGAAAGAGTCAGCCCTTTATAGCGCACAGCCCCGCTTCTGAGATGGTCCAGCCCCCCAGCAATTGATAAAAATGTCGTTTTACCCACTCCTGATGCGCCAACAATCGTATAAAAAGCCCCTTTTTTAAAGGAATAATTCACATGTTCAAACAGTGGCCGAATTTGATGTTCATTCCAATAACTTGCCTGTTCAAATGTGAGAACTGTGTCCATCATTTAATCCCCCTGTTAATGTTTTGATAAAATGGCTCTTGGTGTTAGATGCAGTAAAGAGAGTATCGGCATAAAAGTTGCACAAATGACTAAGGCGGTGCCGATGGAGAATAAGTGAAACAAATCTAGAAGGGTCACTTGAATATTCATTGAATCAATGACGTGAAGCTGACTTGTACTATATAAATTGAAAAGCCCTGTTTGAATCGGCTGAATCAACCCTTGCCCTGCTTTCTCAATCTCATATGTGAGTAATTCGTTGCCGATTTCATTGGCGATAAATCCACCAGGGAGTGCAGCAAGCAGGACGGCTATCAATCCAATGAGAACAGTCTCCGTTATAAATTGAGCAACCAATTTCCACCTTTTTTCTCCCATTGCCATAAGTACACCCATCTCATACTTACGCCCTCTGATGAACAACATCATCACCGCAGTTAAGATGAACGCTCCACAAATGGTCACAAGATAGACGACTTTCTTTGAAAAAGAAGCCACATTTGAAATCGGCTTCATCAATTGCTCATAAAGCTGGTCATCCGATGTAAGCGAATACTGGCTCATATCGGTGTCTTTTTTGGCACTCGTAATAAAATGGTTCAATTGATCCACATTTGTCGTGCGATAAACAGCTTGATCAATCATGTTGGCTTTAGCTGATTTGATCGTGTTTGCAATGGTGTAAGGAACATAAACCGTATTAGCTGTTTGTGCATCACTTTCGTTCGTTAACTGATAGATGCCAACAATTTGCAAGGTTACTTTCTTTTTCCCTTGAACTGTCAGCGTATCACCGACTGACCATTCATTTTTCTCTGCAAGTTTAGAAGAAATGACAGTGACCTTTGATGAGACATCATTATTAGTAAGACTTCGTCCAGTAGAAAGATGGGAAAACGCATCTGTCCCACTTGAACTCATAACCCCTGCAATTGATACTATAGGCTTATTGTGAGCCTCATCCTGTACAACAGAAAAATGGACAGCATTCGCTTTGGCGGAAGAATAGAAGTTATAGCTCTTTACCTGTGAGAGGTTCGCAAGCTTTTCAGCTTCTTTGATGGAAACAGAGTCTTCGGTATCTTTCCCTTGTAATGTGACAGACCCACCAAGTGCTTGCTTCGCTAGTTCACTTGATGTCTTAGCGGCTGTTTGAATGGCGAGTCCGCTTAAAACCAATAAACAGATAGAGGTGAAAACAAACAACTGCAAAAGCGTTCGCCCTTTATGCGCTGTTAGATTCCAAAAAGCACGTTTGACAAAATTCATGCAGATCCCTCATCCTTCATGTATATTCACTGAGATAACTTGTCATAAATCGGTACTTATAGCTTATTTAAAAAGTATGAAAAAAGTATGACTAAACTATGATAAGTTGATGAAATAAGGTGACCCAATTGAGATTTACGGAAAAACATGTAAAAATGGGTCTATCCAATAAAAAACAAAGGCAATGGCGGAGGAATATGATGAAAATATTGATGATCGAAGACAACCAAAGTGTGTGTACGATGACAGATATGTTTTTTCAAAAAGAAGGATTCCAAGCGGAATTTGTTCATGATGGTTTAGCAGGGTTAAACCGTTTTAAAGAGCACGACGACTGGGATTTGCTCATTTTAGATATCATGCTTCCTTCAATGGATGGACTGATGATTTGTAAAAAGGTGAGGGAGATTAGCAATGTTCCGATCATCATGCTGACAGCCAAGGAGACAGAATCAGATCAAGTGCTTGGTTTTGATCTTGGTGCAGATGACTACGTGACAAAACCATTTAGTCCGCTGACGCTAATGGCAAGAATTAAAGCTGTTAAACGCCGATTCGACACTTCCTTACCAAGTGCAAACGAGCAAGAAGAGGAAGGCATCGAAACCGCTCATTTTAAAATTAATAAAAAGACGAGAGAAGTCTTTTTAGATGGAAAATCTGTCGAAAACCTCACACCGAAGGAATATGACCTTCTTTACTTTTTTATTCAGAACCCGCGCCAAGTTTTTTCAAGAGAGCAGCTACTTGAACAAATTTGGGGGTATCAATTTTACGGAGATGAACGAACGGTGGACGTTCACATCAAGCGTCTGCGTAAAAAAATCGGGGATGGATCAAAGCCGTTCTTGTACACAGTATGGGGCGTAGGGTATAAATTTGATGAAGATTAAATATTTCTACCAGCTACTCATCAGTCATTTGGGACTTTTGCTCATTGCAATTGTAATTATTAGTTCTTTGCTGTCTCACTTTGTCAAAGACATTGCCTATCAAAACCGAGTAGATGAAATGAGCTCCTATGGAAATCAAATTTTGCATAATTATCAAACCTTCTCTCGGATGGAAATGTCTTTTAGACTGCGTCCGTTTGAAGACATTTTATCAACGAGGCAAATTCACTTCTTTGTATTTGATCAGAATGGGAAAATGGTCTATCAAGAGCAAGGAATGCCGCCTGGCGAAGCTTTGCTGAAAAAGGATTTGTGGACAAAGTTGGCAAAAGGAGAGAAGGTGCTCGTGAAACGAAGTGATTCACGTCGTCTTGATCAAGAAGCATCCCTTGTCGCACTTCCTTTAATGGAGGATGGCAATCTAAAAGGCGGGGTTGTACTGATTGCTCCGATCCAAGGAACAGAGCAGCTCATTGCTCAAATGAACCGCTATTTATATATGATCGTCTTTATTGCGCTTGCGATCACATTTATCTTAAGTTTCATCCTATCTAAATTTCATGTGAAGCGGATTGAAAAGCTGAGAGAAGCTACAGGGAAGATCGCACAAGGGGACTATCGTATTAACCTTGAAAATAAATACCTTGATGAAATTGGGACACTCGGTGAGGATTTTAATATGATGGCAGAACGTTTGCAAACCTCCCAAGAAGAGATAGAGCGTCTGGAAAAACGGAGAAGACAATTTATTGCCGATGTTTCTCATGAATTAAAAACGCCACTTACGACGATCCGTGGCATGGTTGAATGGCTGAACTCATCTGATGTCACTGAAGAAGAAAAAGAGAAATGCTATTCGTTAATTACAGACGAAACCAAACGATTACTTCGACTCGTCAATGAAAATATGGATTATGAGAAAATCAGATCAAATCAGATTACACTCCAAAAATTCCATTACCCACTCATTGACACATTCGAGGTGCTAATAGAACAGCTCAGCAGGCAAGCAGAAGAGAAACAAAACAAGCTCATCATCGAAGTCGATCCGACGCTGAAAGTATTTGCTGATTATGACAGGTTGATCCAGATTCTTGTGAACGTGACAAAGAATGCGATTCAGTTTACAGTAGGCGGACAGATTTATTTGCGTGGTCGAGAAGGCTATAAAGAAACGATTATTGAAATTGAAGATACAGGCATCGGCATCGATAAAGAAGAAATTGAGCACATATGGGAACGTTTTTATAAAGCAGATATATCGAGAACCAACACCCCATATGGAGAACATGGGCTTGGCTTATCAATTGTCAAACAGCTTGTCGACCTGCATGAAGGTGAAATCGAGATGAAGAGTGAAAAGAACAAAGGGACGATGTTTACCATTCGTCTTCCATTACCAACAAAAGAGGCTCATTCATCGTGATGAGCCTTTTGTAAAGAAAGTGGTCATAGTATGGAAATCATGATGATGAGCCTATTTACAGCGATTTTATTAGGGATGACGGTTATATTTATATGGGGTGTGCTACGACAAGCAAAAAGAAAAAAACAGCTTACTAGTCGATCTGCCATTTTATACGGACTCGTTACGCTCATCGGCGCTTATCTTTTGTTTACAGTCTTTTTTATGCTTTATCAATGGATTTTGTAAATGAAAGACCGATGTGTGCCAGTGCTTGCGGTAAGTCTTTCCGAATGAGAATATCTTTAAACGAAATATTCGATTGAATCGCACTTAGTGCAAGATCCTGTTTAATTCCTGTTAAAATGGCTTTAATTCCAAGTAGTTTAAGTGTTTTGGCATAGCTCGCTAAATAGTGAATGCTCTGTTCATTTAACCGTTTTGTTCCAGAGACGTCAATGACTAGATGAGAGAGTCCTAGCTGGTAGCTTTCCTGTAGGATCGTTTCTAATATCAGCTGAGCACGTGTCTCTTCAATGTCACCAAGTAGAGGGAGAACCGCTACACCTTCAACAACAGGGACAATCGGGACTGATAGTTGGTGTATTTGCCGATTTGCTTGGTCCAATTCAAGAACATAGCTTAATAATGCTGCCATCGTTTCAAACATATGAACATGCTCAGATGTAAACTGCTGAGGTCTTACATCAAGGCCGCAAATGGTTCCGTAATTAGAGCCGTCTGCATAAAAAATTGGAATTCCAATAAAAGACCCGCTCGTCAGTCGCTTGGTTACCTCTAAATGTTTTGAACGATCATCTGCGTTAATATCAGGGATGACGAGCGTTTGCTGATGATCGACAGCCAATTTGCAAAACGTTTCCTCAAAAGGAAGCTCATCCCCCTCTTCAAGCAACTGTTCTTCTATATTTAAGACGTTGACAATCTTGTTGGAGTGTTGATCGTTTTTGGCAATAAATAATGTATTCACATCAATAAATTCACTCATCATATTCAAAATGCTAGTAGAAGCATCATCAAAATTGCGAAACTGTTGTCTCAATAGATGTGGTGGCTGATGGGGCATCTCTTTTTGACTCCTTATGGTTCCTATTGTAGGAACGGTAAATGTTTTGCTTCTATCATACAGAATGAATGGTGAAATAGATACAATTTAAAGTTTTCGTATGACAAGACGATTGATTAATAGTAAAGGCTGCCGAGAATATCTCAGGCAGCCTAAGTTTAGTCATTATGAACGAACCGTTGCAGGTGAGAAGAATTCCTCATACAGTGCTTGAACTGCTTCTTTTTCTTGTGCCGCCTTTACGCCAAACATCATGCTGACTTCAGATGAGCCTTGGTTGATCATTTCAATGTTTACCTTTGCTGTGGATAAAGATTTTGCGGCTCGTGCCGTCGTGCCAACGTTGTGCCTCATGGCTTCTCCGACAACCATAATAAGTGAAAGGTCTCGTTCGAGGACGACTTCATCTGCATCAAGGACACTCTTTAAGCGATCAAGGATATCCTGCTCGATGTGCTGTTCCTCTAACTGATCCTGTCTTAAAATAATCGTCATATCATCAATGCCAGAAGGAACATGTTCATATGTGAGACCATACTCTTCCAATACCTGCAATACTTTACGTCCAAAGCCGATCTCTCGGTTCATTAAGTATTTGCTGATATAAATGCTACAAAAGCCGTTATCAGATGCGATGCCGACAACCGGTCCGTTTGTGTGATCGCGCTTATTCACGATTCTTGTGCCTTTTGCGGATGGGTTGTTGGTGTTTTTAATCTGAACTGGGATGCCTGCTCGGAATGCAGGGATCAGCGCTTCATCATGAAAGACGGAAAAGCCTGCATACGAAAGCTCGCGCATCTCTCGATAGGTCAGTTCAGTAATTTCCTTTGGCTGATGAACGATCGTTGGATTTACCGCATAAACGGCATCCACATCGGTAAAGTTTTCGTACACATCTGCTTTAAGTCCGTTGGCTAAAATGGAGCCTGTGATATCGGAGCCGCTTCTTGAGAAGGTCAACACATCACCGTCTAAGCTATAGCCGAAAAATCCGGGGAAAATGACGATGCCAGAGCGCTCTCTTAATTTGTATAAATGATCATATGATTCCGGGAGGACTTGGGCATTGCCTGGTTCATCACTCACAAATAATCCGGCATCTTTTGGGTTCACATAATGAGCCTCAACGCCTTGGTGATTGAAATAAGCGGCAATGAGCTTAGCATTGTTGTCTTCACCACTTGCTTTGATTGCATCGAGATAACGATCGGGATGAGATGGATCTGCGTGAAGCAGTTCATCTAAGTCATGACGAATGGTTTCGATAATCTCTTGATTTAGTCCAAGCTCATCGGCAATCGATGCATATCGAGCAATGACGGCTTCTTTTACATGATCTGCTTCTCCTACACGCAAAAATTGTTCACCACAGGCAATTAATAAGTCTGTTACCTTCGTATCTTCAGGGTGACGCTTTCCTGGTGCGGATACCACGACTGCTTTTCGAGATGGGTCTGCTGTTACAATGTCAAACACCTTTTGCAGCTGCTTGCCTGATGCAAGAGAGCTACCACCAAATTTAACGACCTTCAATGCATACATCTCCTAAAGTAGAAATTTTCTCACAAATTTAATATTTTCTATTATCAACCTTTTCGTGCAAATAATCAAGGTTTTTCTCTGTGTGAAGAACAATTGTGTTTCATGGGAGGACTTATTTGTATAGACATATAAAAAAGGTCCGACATACATGCCGAACCTTTTTTTTCGTTTATGAAGAAGATGAAGGAAGCTCCTGTTTCACGATCTCCTTTTGACGCTTTTCTTTTAAGAATAGTGAAAGACCGAGTCCAATGACTGCGATAATCCCAGCGACGAAGAAGGATGTATTTATGCCGTGTACCGCTGCTTTCAAAGTATTACTTACACCCGCATTTGCAGCAGAGCTACTCATAATGGAAACAAGGACTGCTGTTCCAATTGAACCGCCCACTTGTCTCATTGTATTATTCATGGCTGTTCCATGTGGAATGAGATGAGGTGGTAGAGAATTGATCCCTGCTGTTGTCAATGGCATCATAATCATTCCGACACCGATTAAGCGAACTGTGTAAGCAATCGTAATCAATGTGATAGATGTATCTAAGCTGAGCATCATAAACGGTAATGTTGTAACAGTTAAGATCGCAAACCCGCCAAGCGCTAGACCTTTTCCACCAACCTTATCAAAGATTCGGCCGATAAGTGGAGACAGTAAGCCCATAAATAAAGCGCCCGGTAATAAGATCAGTCCAGTATCTAGTGCAGACAACCCTCGCACGTTTTGTGTATATAGAGGCAGGATGGTCTCTGTTCCAATTAATAAAGCAAATACTAGCATACCGAGCAGTGTTGTTAAACTAAAAATCGCAAATTTAAATACACCAAATTCAAGCATAGGTTTTTTCAGATTAGATTGTCTAAGGATGAAGGAGAATAAGCTAACAGCACCTACGAGCAGTGATGTTAAGACAATAGCACTCGTCCAGCCATACGTGCCAACACTTGAAAATCCATATAATAATCCACCAAATCCAAAGGAAGATAAAATGACAGATAACACATCAATTCGTGTTTCTTTTTGCTGTGTGACATTCTTCATCAAGAAGAAAGCCAAAATCAAATCAATGATACCGATTGGAAGAACAATATAAAATAAATATCTCCATGAGAAGGCATCGATGATCGCGCCTGCAAGTGCCGGACCGATTGCTGGAGCGAATGAGATGACAAGCCCGACCATCCCCATCGCTTGCCCACGTTTTTCTTTCGGGAAGATGGTTAAGAAGATGGTTTGCATGAGGGGCATTAAAATCCCAGCACCTGCTGCCTGAATGATACGTGCTGTGAGCAGAACAGGGAAGTTCGTTGCAAAAGACGCTAGCACGGTTCCGGCTGTAAAAATACTAAGTGCTGTTATGACAAGCGCTCGGCTTGAGAACTTTTCAATTAAAAATGCGGTAATCGGAATCAGAATACCGTTTGTGAGCATGAAAGCAGTGGTTAGCCACTGACCTTTGTTTACATCAATATTAAAATCCGACATGATGTGGGGAATAGCGGGGATGAGCAATGTTTGGTTTAATATTGCCACAAACGCCCCAACTAAAAAAATCCCAACAATCACAGAGCGGTTATAGGATGGATTCGTGTTTGATTGATTCAATGTATATCCCTTCTTTATCTATAAAATGAAAGTCTTTAGTTGTGACACGTTTTGAGTTAAAACGCTATTTTTGCCCAAGTAATCAAGCAATGAACTGATTAAAAAGGTTCTCGGTTGTTTTTCTGCCAATTCTTGTTTTAGCAATTTGAAAGCAGACACAAGGTCATCTTTTTCCATGCCATGTGAAAATGAGTGCAGTTGCCGTTCGATTTTAGCTAAGTACGTCGTTGCAAGATTCTCTTCGCTCATGTCATTTGTGGCTGAAAGCAGGTAAGATTTCATCAACTCGTCTGTCAAAACAGGCTTTTTTGAGCAGGGTTGTTTTGACACTTGATCCATGACGCCGATGATCATCTCTGCTGCATTTTCTAAGCGGAGGTTCTTTTGTTCAATGGCAAGCATGAGGATAATCTCTCTCATTAATCCATTTAAGACAATGACAAGATCCCACACATACGGTGCGACAGACTGACCGTACGTGCTTAAAATAAGGTCACGATGACGCTGCATAATAATGGACCGCGTCTCACGCAAATGTTTTTTCACAATTGGAGAATGCTGAGAAAATGCTTCAAATGACAGCATGTTCAAAAACTTATGATTCTCTTTAAATTCATCAAGCTCCAGCTTGATTTTTTTTGTGAATTTTTCCTTCTTGGATAGTGACGATTCTGAATGAATGATTTTGGAGATTTCCCGCATTTTTTGCTGATTAAATTTAATGAGTTCAAGTAAGAGAGCTTCTTTTGAATCAAATAGCTTGTAGATTGACGCTTTTGACATTTTGCAGGCATCTGCAATCGACTGCATCGAAACGCTCATATATCCTTTTTTTGAAAATAGCTTTTTGGAAACCCGTAGAATTTCTTCTTGCTTTTCGTTCATGATTTTAAGTCCTTTCCAGATTGATAAAACCGGATGGTCACGATGGGAACCGAGTGGTCACTTTTGAAATCATAACAAAAGACCGTCCACTTTTCAAGAAATCGAACTGAAAAAATACCCGTTTACATCAAAGGTGTTGAATGGTCTCTGCACGCAAAGTATGATACATTGTTCATATGAAAAAACCATTACATCCAGAAGTAGAAGAACTGACGCTAATAAATGTCCTACAAGCACTTGCGGACCCGGTGAGACTTGAGATCGTTCGTTGTCTGTCGCAAACAGATGAAAGAACATGTGGCACGTATTATGACATGAAGCTCGCAAAATCGACATTGTCCCACCATTTTAAAGTGCTACGTGAGGCAGGAGTCGTAAGGGTAAGAATTGATGGAAAGCACCGCTATTATTCACTAAGAAAAGATGATGTGGAAGCAGCTTTTCCTGGATTGTTGTCATCGGTCTTAATGATTGAAAAAGAACGGTGGTAGACCAGTTGCGAAACAATAGGCAGCTGGTCTTTTATTTTCCGAAAACGCATCATAAGGCTGAATATCGGAAAAGCCAAAGACAAGTTGGACGTATCCTACTCGGTACAAGGAGGTACTTGTTTCAACTGTGAAGCGATTCATGCCATACAATTCACCACTATTAGGAAGTCATGAGCGTCAATGCGGGTGGAGTCTTGCTTGTTGTCGGTTACTTTATCGTCTCCATTGCATTCATGCGCCTTCGCAAAACAGAGCCTGAGCTGGAACGGCCATACCGTATAACAATCGGTGTAATGGCAATCGGACTGAGCATCCTTCCTTTTTACTTTTAGGCTTGGCATTCATCGGGTATATACTATATGTAATGAATTCAAGAACAAAGGAGAAGATTGGGCATGACAAAAGAACTCAAAGTATATAATCCGGCAACTGGTGAAGAAATTGCATCCGTCATTCAACATACAAATGAAGAAATAGAAGAAATCATTAGCCGCTCTCAGCAAGCCTTTAAAATGTGGGCCAAAACCTCAGCACACGAACGAGCGAACCTGATTCGAAAATGGTTTGAGCTCATCATTGAAAATAAGGAGAAATTAGCAAAATTGATCACAGAGGAAAATGGCAAGCCATATCAAGAAGCCTTAGGTGAGGTCGTTTATGCAGCGGGATATATCGAGTGGTATGCAGAAGAAGCGAAACGAATCTATGGCAGAACGATCCCTTCACATACAACGAATAAACGCTTGGTGGTCACAAGGCAACCAGTTGGACCGGTTGCGGCAATCACCCCTTGGAATTTCCCAGCTGCCATGATTACAAGAAAGGCAGCGCCAGCACTAGCTGCTGGTTGTACTTTTATCGTAAAACCGGCAGAAGATACGCCGCTCACAGCCATTGAGCTCATCAAACTTGGGCATGAAGCGGGCATTCCAAAGGATGCATTGCAATGGGTTGTGGGTGATGGAAAAGAGGTAGGCGAAATCTTTACCGACAGTAAGCTCATCCGCAAGGTGACCTTCACAGGATCAACGCCAGTTGGAAAACAATTGATCAAAAACAGTGCGGCTACAGTTAAGCACGTCTCAATGGAGCTTGGAGGACATGCACCACTGATTGTAGATAAGGATGCGAATCTGGACTTAGCTGTTAAACAAGCCATCGCCTCTAAATTTAGAAATGCAGGACAGACGTGTGTTTGTGCGAATCGCTTGATTGTGCACGAAGACATTCATGAAGTGTTCGCCAATACATTCCGTCAAGAGGTTGCAAAATTAAAGGTGGGTAATGGTTTTGAGGAAGGTACTTCTATCGGTCCGATTATCAACAAGCGCGGTTTTGATAAGATCGTTAGTCAAATCAAGGATGCAGTAGATAAAGGAGCAAAGGTACTGATTGGTGGAGAATACAATTTTGATGAGGAGAAATCCTATTATTTTGTTCAGCCAACCGTACTGACTCATGTAGATACATCCATGACTATCATGCATGAGGAAACCTTTGGACCAGTTGCGCCAATCACGACGTTCCGTACGTTAGACGAAGCAATTGAATTAGCAAATGATACACCATTTGGACTTGCCGCATACTTCTTTACAGAAAACTATCGAAATGGTCTTTATATCTCTGAAAACCTCAATTACGGCATTATTGGGTGGAACGATGGCGGTCCATCAGCGGTTCAAGCCCCATTTGGTGGTATGAAAGAAAGTGGAATTGGACGTGAGGGCGGTATTGAAGGAATTGAACCGTATCTCGAAACAAAATACTTGTCGATCGGATTAGATGAGTAACAAGGTAGCCATTTGGCTGATCAGCTTGTCGATTGTCTCTTAACGATTCAACATATGGTCGAGTTATAAAGAGGGAACACCCCCTTTTTCTTCAAGATTTTTTAGAAAAGGGGGTGTCTTTGATTTGATCGGAGGTTATGATTTTGCAGAAGAAGGAAATAATTGCTGGACCGTCTCCTTCGTTTCTTGAAAAATTTCTTGAATATACTCTGATGAGGCTGTATCGATGCTTCCGAAAAGGAGGTGCTCGACAGGTTCAATTCCGACAAAATCAAAAATGCCTGTATCTGTCGTCATTTTTAGCCCCGCTGTCATCCCTGTTGCATCATACTTCTCCTTCAATGACCCATGTGTATTAATAATCAAGCCTTTCTTATGATTGAGTCGTTTTTTTATGCCTTCTGCTGATGCTCGGTAAGCGAATCCTTCAGAAAATACACGATCCACATACCCTTTCAATATAGCAGGTAAGCCTGTCCACCAAATGGGAAAGATGAAGGTGATCACATCTGACTCGGTTATATACGCTTGTTCCTTCTTAATATCATCAGGCACAACTCCGACTCGGAGTGCTTGAATTTCCTCTGTTCTTAGTACTGGCTGGAAGTCGAGCATATATAAGTCTCGGATTTTTACTTGATGACCATTTTTCTTTAACGTTTCAACAACGATGTCTAAAATCGCATGGTTTAAACTTTGTTTATGTGGATGAGCAAATACAACAAGATGGTTCATCAAATAGTCTCCTCTCATTTTATCATGAGGTATATTATGACATGCATATTGAGCTCAATCAACCATTATATGGAAATTGGAGGTTGGGAAAATAAAAAGCTACCGCACATTGACGGTAGCCTGAATGTCAGTCATTATTTCTTTCTCAACGCAAGACCAAGTGCGATAAGTGCAATGACAAGTCCTGCAATCGCAAGACCTAAGACGAGTGGAGAAGAAGTTGATTTCGCTGTTTCCTCTGATTTTTGTTTTTCTACCTGTTTCTCATGGCCGTGAGAGTCAGTTACTATATCAGAAGCCTCAATTTTTGTGATGGAATGTGGTGTGTCAGAGCTTTCGTCACCTGTCCATTCAACTACTTTTCCATCCTTGTAATATTGATAAGCATCCCATTCAGCATCTCCAGCTTTTTCAGGGTTTTTCGCAACGAACACAAATTGTTGGAATTGACCAGCAAGAACACCGTCCTCCGTAGCTTCCCAAGTGACTCTTGTTACTTTTCCACCCTTTTCTTCAGTTGTTGTTTTCCATCCTGGAACTGGCTCATATTGCTGGAATTCCACACCATCAGGAATGGTTACAACGACTTTTGTTGTTGGGCTCTCACTTTCTGAAGGAACCTTTAAGGTATAAGTTTCCCAGGCATTCGTTGTTGACGTGTCAGGTTTCACACTGACATGGGCACTGACAGGAATGGCTAATAGAAAGGATGCTACTAGCATTGGTAGCAAAGCTTTTAAATACTTTTTCATCGTTTCATCAAACTCCTTTTAATTTCTTCTAATAAATGTTGTATTGATGTTATCAAAGGATGCTGTGAGCGCATGAACTTCAATCTTCCATGTGCCTTTCTCATTCAAATACAAGTTCTCAGCAGAAAAATGTCCATTTTTCATTTTGGTGAGTTGGAACTCACTGGGTTTTGGTTCCCCAAACAGTTGAACCTTATGAATAGTTGCAGTGACCGACTGGATGTCAGAGATGGTTTGACCATCCTTCTTTGTGAACGCAATTTCAAATGTATTTTTCCCAGGTGTATTTGGGGTAATGCTCATTGAAACAAGGTCTCTATTCTTCACTTGATTTGCCACAAAAAATGGCTCCGGTGCTGGAGGCGGTGGACTTGGAATATTCGTAAATACCGCAGTGAGAAGCAGAATGGCTATTCCGACGGTCCATTCCGCTCTTAAAGAGACGCTGAGATTTTTCCCCTTTTTCCATCTCAGTATTAAATAATGGACAAGTCCAATGATGCCCATGATGACAAATAGCCCCAGCTTGATCAAAAATGTCCGCCCGTATGCAGAGTGGAAGAGTGCATCAAACGATTGAAGGATAAAGATCGCATTGACGAATCCAGAGAAAACAATCAGTCCTACGGCAATGAGTGCCGTTGGTGTAAATGCTGAAAGAGTTTCACGCATAAGTGGTTGCTGTTCATGAGACAGTTTCTTTAATAAAAGCAGTACAATCGCTGTTAAACCACCGACCCATACCGATGCAGAGACAAGATGGATAAAGTCAAGTGATGTTGTTAATATTTTGTTTTCTGTTGCAGCGGGATGCCCAATTTGTGCTTTTAACCAAAGGAGCACTAAAAACAAAAGAAGGGGCATCATCCATACTTTAAAAGAGGTATAGCTACCTTTTTTGATCGCAATGACCGTCCAAATTGAAAGCAGGATGAAGGTAGACATGAGAAATAGCCAAAGTGTCCCACCTGATGTGGAGACAAGTGTCTCTTTTAACAAAGATGGCTGCAATGCTTGTAAAAAGGATACGTTTGCCGCTGATTTTGTTTGGAGAGGCAGCTGAAATAGGAGTGCAATCCCCATCACGACAAGTGACAACGTTAAAAGCCGTGCTATCCGTTTGGCTAAAACGTCTGTTATAGCTGACTTAAACCATAGAAGTCCAAACAGCATCGTCCCCATAAACAAACTAAACGATAGATACAGAAATCCTTTATCAATAGTAGCATCAATTTGTATGGAGTCTCCGTTTTGTCCTTGATCTAGCTGATCGAATCCTCCATTTGCTTTTCCAATACTAAATGGAATAATGCCAGATACGGAATGGCCATCTGCTGATACAGCGTTCCATTGAAGAGAATAAATCCCCTTAGGTAAATCCTTTTTTAATGCCGCTTCCATTATTTTTTGATCCTTAATAACAGTCTCGCCCTGATCGACTCGATCTCCCTTCGCATTAAACACTTTAATCGAGTGAAATCCACTTTCAATCCCTTCACTGAATGTAAGAGAGACGACATCAGGCTGCTGACTGAGCTCTTCATTCGCTGCGGGATTAGAGTCTACGATATATGCATGGGCGAGTGCCTGCTTTGGAAGAAAAACAAATAATAACACCATAAGCAGCAATAAAAACTTGCTATGTCTAACCAATGTCAAAAACCGCCTTTCGACCTGATCATTCCTAGTTTATAAGAAGAGAAGCGGCAGTATCCTATTTTGGCACAGAAAATACCACTATCCTTATTTTGCCGTTTTCTTCTAAACGGTAAACGTATGAAAAGGTGAAATGGTTCACTTTTTTCTGTGTAAAGTCTGCGCAGACTTTTCTTGATGGGTTTGATCAATATAAGCCTATTCGATTTAAGAAAAAGTTACAAGAAGTGGACATTTGAAAGTTGTGAAATTCCGATGAATTTTATCAAAAGAAAGAAGACATCCATCTTTTAAAGGTCAGATCATACAGTGCGATTGATATGTATCCCAGCATTTTTCAATTTTGTCACACACTTTATGACAAAGTCTCTTTTAGTTTCAATTGAAGGGGAAGTGAAAGCGTTTTACGATATGTGTAAGGGCTTAATTGAATGTTGTTCTTATATCTTTTGACCTATAAACCCCCAATAAGGGAGAGAAGAAGGGAGTTTTCACATATGCAGCAGAAAAGCGATTTTCGCGTAAAAGTACAACGCTTTGGAAGCTATCTGAGCGGTATGATAATGCCGAATATCGGCGCATTCATCGCTTGGGGATTAATTACAGCTTTGTTCATTCCGAAAGGCTACTTTCCAAATGAACAATTAAATACATTAGTAGGGCCAATGATTAACTACTTACTGCCGTTATTAATCGGTTATACAGGTGGTAAGCTCGTATACGATCATCGAGGAGGTGTACTCGGTGCAACCGCCACGATTGGTGTAATCGTCGGCTCTGACATTCCGATGTTTTTAGGTGCGATGATCATGGGACCACTTGGTGGTTACTTGATTAAAAAACTTGATGAACTCTTCAAAGACAAAATCAAATCTGGTTTTGAAATGCTTGTGAACAACTTTACAGCAGGAATTCTCGGGGCAATTCTTGTCGTCATTGCTTTCTACGGAATCGGCCCAGTTGTTCTTGGTCTAAATAAAGCTCTCGCTGCAGGGGTAGATGTGATCGTTCAAGCACATATGCTTCCACTCGCAAGTATCTTTATTGAACCAGCCAAGGTTTTGTTCCTCAACAATGCCATCAACCAAGGAATTCTTGGACCGCTTGGTGTGGAGCAGGCTGCGAAAACAGGTCAATCCATACTGTTCTTACTTGAAACAAACCCAGGACCAGGGCTTGGAGTTCTCCTTGCCTATATGTTCTTTGGCAGAGGGAATGCCAAGCAATCTGCGCCAGGTGCCATTGTCATTCAATTTTTAGGGGGGATTCATGAAATCTACTTCCCTTACATCTTGATGAAACCAATGCTTATCTTAGCAGTCATCGCTGGTGGTGCGAGTGGTGTCCTCACATTTACACTTTTAAATGCAGGTCTTCAAGCAGTGCCATCACCAGGAAGTATTATTGCGCTTATGCTCATGTCCCCTAAAGGCGGTCATCTTGTTGTTCTTGCAGGTGTGGTTGTCGCAGCCGCAGTTTCATTCTTAGTTGCATCTGTCATCTTGAAATCTTCAAAAGCAACTGAGGAAGATTTAGCTGCTGCAACAGATAAAATGCAAGTCATGAAAGGAAATAAAAGTGCAACCGCCGCAGTACTAGCTGAACAAAAAGAAGAAGCTGAAAACAATGAGCAAGCCCAAGAGGCGAGTGACGTTAAAACAGGTAATGTCGATAAAATCATCTTTGCTTGTGATGCAGGAATGGGTTCTAGTGCGATGGGTGCTTCCGTCTTAAAGAATAAAGTGAAAAAAGCTGAGCTTGATATTGAGGTAACAAACACATCCATCAGTAATATCCCAGATGATGCCGATGTTGTGTTCACACATAAAGATTTAACGGATCGAGCAAAAGCCAAGCTTCCCAATGCCGTTCATATCTCTGTTGATAATTTCTTAAACAGCCCTAAATACGATGAGTTGATTGAGAAATTGAAAAAATAACAACGCCAAACGGGTTGAGTTCTTTTGTTTAAAAAGGACTCCCTGTTTTGGTTATTTTACTTCAAAAATTACATCATAAAAAGGTGTGTGACGACTGATGAAACAAGTACTTTCAAAAGACAATATTTTTCTAAATGAACAAGCAGGCTCAAAAGAAGAAGCCATTAAAAAAGCAGGTGAAGCACTTGTTGCTAACGGATATGTCACAAGTGATTATGTAGAAAAAATGTTTGAAAGAGAGAAAATCTCTTCTACCTTTATGGGGAATGGCATTGCGATCCCTCATGGAACAGAGGATGCGAAAGAAGAAGTCCTTCATTCTGGTATTTCGATTATTCAAATCCCAAATGGAGTTGAATATGGCGAAGACAATCTAGCAAAAATTGTATTTGGAATTGCTGGAAAAAATAACGGACATCTCGATATTTTGTCCCAAATTGCCATTGTATGCTCAGAGGAAGAAAATGTTGAACGCATCATCAATGCGAACGACAAGGAAGAATTAATCGCCATTTTCAATGAGGTGAACTAAAATGAAAGCTCTACATTTTGGTGCAGGTAATATTGGAAGAGGATTCATCGGATCTTTATTAAAGAAATCGGGCTTTGAACTGACGTTTACAGATGTAAATGAAAGGATCATGGACGAGCTAAATGCAAAGGGTAAGTACACAGTTGAGCTTGCGGCATCAGGACAGGAAAAGGAGATCGTAGGACCAGTATCTGCGATTCACTCTGCAAAGAACCCTGAAGAGTTGTTGCATGCCATTGCAACAGCAGACTTGATAACGACTGCCGTTGGTCCAACTGTTCTGAGTATCATTGCCTCCTCACTTGCAGAGGGTCTCAAACGTAAAGATCCGTCACATATTGTCAATATCATTGCGTGTGAAAACATGATAGGCGGAAGTGCTTATTTGAAGGAAGCGATCTTTTTTCATTTAACAGAGGAAGAGAAGCAAGCACTAGCACATACAGTAGGCTTCCCAAATGCAGCGGTAGACCGAATTGTGCCGATTCAACATCATGAAGATTTGTTGAAAGTATCCGTTGAACCATTTTTCGAATGGGTGATCGACAAGACAGGGTTTGTTGGAGAGATGTCAAGCATAGAAGGTGCGACGCTTGTGAATGACTTAACACCGTACATTGAAAGAAAGCTATTCACAGTGAATACTGGACATGCACTTGCTGCATATGTAGGCTATCAGCGTGGTGTCAAAACGATTAAAGAAGCCGTTGATACAGCAGAAATCCGTACAGTTGTCGAAGGCGCATTGCATGAAACGGGGAGTTATTTAGTTGAGGCATATGGTTTTAGCAAGGAAGAGCATGCTGCCTATATTCAAAAAATCCTTCATCGCTTTGAGAATGCTTATATTTCAGATGAAGTGACTCGTGTAGCACGTTCTCCTCTTAGAAAACTAAGCGCAAACGACCGTTTGATTGGCCCAGCTAAAAAAATCAAAGAACCACACTACTTACTTCAAGGCATTGTTGCTGCTCTTGCCTATGATTTTGCTGAAGATGAAGAAGCGGTGAAATTACAAGCATTAAGAAAAGAAAAAGGAATGGAAGGTGTTTTACAGGAGGTTTGTGGTCTGAAACCAAGTAATTCACTTTACAAAGCAATTCTTCAAACAACTTCATTGTAACTTAGACAGCCTCTTCCGTTGGGGAAGAGGTTTTTTGTGGGACTTTTTTAACACTTGATCATTTCTGTCGATATTACATATAAAGGGGGAATATATAATAAATGAAAAAGAGAAAGCTTACGTCGAAAAGTATTTTTTTTCAATTGATGTCTGTCATTACGGTCATTACGATTTTAACAGGGGGACTTGTTGGAACAACGGGGTATCTATTAGCAAAAACGATGCTCATTGCTGCCGGGAAATCAGATTTAAAGCACATCGTGAATGGTGCGATGACCACACTCGAACAACTCAATGATCGAGTTGAAAAGAAAGAGCTGACACTGAAGGAGGCACAGGAACAGGCACGTGAATACTTAAATGGTCCTAAGAATGAAAGTGGAAAAGGGTATCAATTTCAACAATCAAATTTTATTTATAAAGATAAAGGCTACCTCGTTGCTTATGGGATGGATTATTCGACACAGATACACCCTGTCAACGAAATTGGTGTGGTACCAGATAATACAACGAACCGCAAAAAAATGGTAGCAGGCGCAACAGCAAGTAAAGCCGATTCACACTACGTTACATATATGGATCAGAATGGTGCAGCAGGTGAAGAGAAGAAAAAGCTCGCTTATATGAATGAGTTCACACCATGGAATTGGAGTGTTGGCATCGCAGTATTTGAAGATGAGTTCTATAAAGAATTAGAACAAATGAAATTATATATTATGCTTATTACAACAGGTATAGCACTCATCAGTCTAGTATCATTCTATTTGGTAGCAAGAGGAAAAGTCAGATTGCTCAAACAAGTAACCGAGGCTTCACAAGCCATCGCCTCTGGAGATATTAAAGAGACCAATTTAAAGGAAACGACAGATGAAATTGGCCAGCTTGCCAAAGGGTTTAACCATATGTCGAGTGAGCTGAGAGAGCTCGTGAGTGGACTACAAGAAACAAGCAGTCAACTTGTCGAGTCTGCCACCGATTTGTCGGCCATCTCTGAAGAAACATCTGCCAGTAGTGAAGAAATTGGCCGAGCCATTAACGGTATTTCGACAGGTACACTCAGCCAAGCATCTGATCTAGACTTTACGAACCAACAGCTGGTGCAATTCAACCAATCAATCGAAAATGTGAAGAGCCAAAGTGGCAACATTAAACGAATTTCAGATCAATCTGAACAATCCTCCAAACAAGGTCAGGATATTGTGCGCCAATTAAAGCAATCAAATGAACAATCACTTCAGGCTTCACAAGGTATCCGCAAAGGGATCAAACAGTTGAATGAAAAGGTACAGGACATTTCACAAATTACGGATACGATTGAAAGCATATCAAACGAGACCAATTTGCTCGCACTCAATGCAAGCATAGAGGCAGCAAGAGCCGGAGAACATGGCAAAGGCTTCTCAGTTGTCGCAAGTGAAGTGAGGAACCTGGCTGAACAAACGAAGAATTCAGTGGTACAAATCCAGCAAATGATCAATGGCATCAAAGAGGAGACAACGGCAACAGCCGACATGATGACAGAGACCATGCAGCGTTTTGCAGAATTAGATGAAGCCGTACAGGCAACTGAAAACGAATTCAACCAAATTTCAGCATCTATTTCACAAACAATTGTCGAGAGCAGTGCTATGGCAGACGAGCTAGACACGGTACTCGACCAGAATCAAAAGATCACAAAAGCCATGGAAGGAGCAGCACACGTCTCACAAGAAAATGCTGCTACCATTGAAGAAATTACAGCATCGACAGAAGAACAAGTCTCAGCAATATCAAACGTTGCCAAAGCCGCTGAACAGTTGAACGAACTAAGCCTGAGGTTGAATCAAGAGATTGAGAAATATCGACTGTAAGCTGAACATACAATAACGAACCAGTCCATAGAGGCTGGTTCGTTTTGCTGTTCAAAATTTTTCTGAAGAATAGAGTGAAAAGACCAGCGAGAAAAGAAATAAATGTAAGTACGACTGATCAAGAGAGTGGCTACAAGCGATATGTTTTCTACGGTCTGAAAAGAGCAACCCTCTAAGGATTGCTCTTTTATTTTTAAGGCTTATTAATCAATCACTTTTTTAGTCCCATAGTTTACTGTTTGCCCAATGTCTTGTAAAGAACCGTTTTCGTAACCAATAGATAACACTAAATCTGGAATAGAATCAAAGCCGTTTTTTGCTAGTTCATATAGCTGAGCACCGTAATGTGAGGCCGCAATGCTCGCATATTTTGAAGTGTATGGATTTTTAAGGAGTTCTTCTTTGTATATATCAAAAATATTGGTTCCATCATCTGTCACAAATTTACCGTTTGCAATGTCTAAATCTTTTAAATTGTAACCTGTGACTGTTTTTATTTGATTGACAAGACGAAATTTCTCAAGGGTTTCAGTTGTGAATTGAGTGGAATCGTCAGATCTGCTTTTCATGATATGAAAAAATAATTCTCTTGTATTGTTATCTGTATTTAATATGTCTTCAATTTGATTCATCAGTGATTCGTCCTTTGATCCACTAACGACTAATTTGAACGTATTGGGGTCAATGGTAAAGGTGAAATTTGTATTTCCAGGAATGGTAATACCGTTGTTAGAGAATAAAGCTTGCAACTGTTCGTTCACTTTTTGTCGATTGAATATTTTTTTTTCTACACTTTCTAGTGTGGGATCGTAAAGTTTTTCATGACGGAAGGAAGCATCATTAAAATCATATTGTCCCCCGCTATTATGGTTAGCCCAACTAATTTCCATAGTATAGGCAGCGTCTCTTTCCGATTTGGTTAGATCGCTTCTGAAATAAGGAGAGTGCGGGTTTCTATACTTATCAAATATATGACTATGAGGATTTTTAAATCGTTTATTTTGTTCATTTATTTTTTGGTATTTTTCATCTAGTATTTTTATCCGTCTATCGGATTCGGTCATCATTTCATTTGTACTTTGAATAGCTGGTTGACTTTTAGAGTTCATTTGATTATTTGAAATGGATGCTGTGTA
Organism: Bacillus sp. NPDC077027; assembly: GCF_050269555.1. Classification (NCBI taxonomy): domain Bacteria; kingdom Bacillati; phylum Bacillota; class Bacilli; order Caryophanales; family Bacillaceae; genus Bacillus; species Bacillus sp. NPDC077027. Next base: position 75,065 of record NZ_JBNNIO010000006.1, read on the forward strand.
TGATGTATTAATATTCATTCTAATTCTCCTTTTTTTAATAATTATTAATATATCGGCTATTTTTCTTCCTAACCAATGTCTTGTAAAGAACCGTTTTCGTAACCGATGGATAACACTAAATCTGGAATAGAATCAAATCCGTTTTTTGCTAGTTCATATAGTTGAGCACCGTAATGTGAGGCAGCAATGCTCGCATATTTTGAAGTGTATGGATTTTTAAGGAGTTCTTCTTTGTATATATCAAAAATATTGGTTCCATCATCTGTCACAAATTTACCGTTTACAATGTCTAAATCTTTTAAATTGTAACCTGTGATTGTTTTTATTTGATTGACAAGACGAAATTTCTCAAGGGTTTCAGTTGTGAATTGAGTGGAATCGTCAGATCTACTTTTCATGATATGAAAAAATAATTCTCTTGTATTGTTATCTGTATTTAATATGTCTTCAATTTGATTCATCAGTGATTCGTCCTTTGATCCACTAACGACTAATTTGAACGTATTGGGGTCAATTATAAAGGTTAAATTTGTATTTCCAGGAATGGTAATACCTTTTTTAGAGAATAAAGCATGCAGTTGTTCGTTCACCTTTTGGCGATTGAGTATTTTCTTTTCTACACTTTCTTGGGTAGGATCGTAATGTTTTTCATGACGAAAGGCGGCATCATTAGAATTATAATGTCCTCCTGTTCCATTATTAGCCCATCCAATTTCAATAGAGTAAGCCGCTTCTCTTTCCGATTTGGTTAAGTCATTTCTAAAATAAGGAGAGTATGGATTTCGATACTTATCAAATATATGACCATGAGGATCCTTAAATCGTTTATTTTGTTCATTTATTTTTTGATATTTTTCATCTAGTATTTTCATCCGTCTATCAGATTCGGTGATCACCTCATTTGTACTTTGAATAGCTGGTTGACTTTTAGAGTTCATTTGATTATTTGAAATGGCTGCTGTATATGACGTATTAATATTCATTCTGATTCACCTTTTTTCAATAATTATTAAATATATCGGCTAGTTTTCTTCTTAACCAATGTCTTGTAAAGAACCGTTTTCGTAACCAATGGATAACACTAAATCTGGAATAGAATCAAAGCCGTTTTTTGCTAGTTCATATAGTTGAGCACCGTAATGTGAGGCCGCAATGCTCGCATATTTTGAAGTGTATGGATTTTTAAGGAGTTCTTCTTTGTATATATCAAAAATATTGATTCCATCATCTGTCACAAATTTACCGTTTACAATGTCTAAATCTTTTAAATTGTAACCTGTGACTGTTTTTATTTGATTGACAAGACGAAATTTCTCAAGGGTTTCAGTTGTGAATTGAGTGGAATCGTCAGATCTGCTTTTCATGATATGAAAAAATAATTCTCTTGTATTGTTATCTGTATTTAATATGTCTTCAATTTGATTCATCAGTGATTCGTCCTTTGATCCACTAACGACTAATTTGAACGTATTGGGGTCAATGGTAAAGGTTAAATTTGTATTTCCAGGAATGGTAATACCGTTGTTAGAGAATAAAGCTTGCAACTGTTCGTTCACTTTTTGTCGATTGAATATTTTTTTTTCTACACTTTCTAGTGTGGGATCGTAAAGTTTTTCATTACGGAAGGCGGCATCATTAAAACTATAATATCCTCCTGTTCCGTTGTTTGCCCAACTTATTTCCATTTTGTAAGCAGATTCTCTTTCCGATTTGGATAGATCACTTCTGAAATAAGGAGAGTATGGATTTCGATACTTATCAAATATATGGTTCTGAGGGTTTTCAAATCGTTTATTTTGTTCATTTATTTTTTGGTATTTTTCATCTAGTATTTTTATCCGTCTATCGGATTCGGTCATCATTTCATTTGTACTTTGAATAGCTGGTTGACTTTTAGAGTCCATTTGATTCTGATTATTTGAAATGGCTGCTGTGTATGACGTATTAATATTCATTATAATTCTCCTTTTTTTAATGATTATTAAATATATCGGCATTTCAGTTAATATTTGTTAGTTTTGATCCGATATAGTAATTATTACAAGGAGGGTTAAATTATGTCAAAAAATATCTTTAAACATTTTTTATTGTCAACATTGTTGTTGGTACTTGTCGTCAGTTTTGTTACGCCAAATTCAGCAGAAGCAGCTATTACGGGTAATAACAGTCTCGGCACAGCAAGTTCAATGGGATATTGGAAATACAGTCGTGCAGATACGACAATCTTACCTGAAGGTGAAAATGAAGCGTATTATCAGTTCACTATAAATAAAGGTGAAAGGGTTTATGTGAGAAGTTCGTATAATAATCAATATACAGGAATGAAAATAGAGGTGTTTAACTCAAAATTTTCTGGGACAGGGTTCAGAGTTATTAATCCTAGTTCAATTACGCCTTTTATTTTTGCAAACACTGGTGATGTTACTTCAGCTTCAGAAACTTATTTTGTGAAAGTGACTCGTGGTACATATACAGGGGATATGTATTTTACTGTATCAATTCAAGATCGTATTAAATCTGGTAATGGGAAATTCAATTTTACAGGAACGGCGACAAACATAGGAAATACTTCCTTGAATTTTGCAGGTGTTGATTCTTCTGTCATTACAATGGATTTAACCAATCATACTGCTATTCCTAATAATGCAGTTGTTAAATCAATTACAACGACTAGTACTCAAACACCTAACCAAGGGAATGTAACACACAAACTGATGGCTGATCAAAACAATGTTTGGAATAATGCACTTGTTTCCTCTGCAACGAGTGGTTCTTATCGTATTTCTTTACAGGATCAATTACAAGTGGCTCAAAAGTGGAGCTTTAAGTACAATGCAAAAGCTACAGCGAAATCTACTATGACAAATGTATACGCTAATATAAATTATGAATATGATGTAACAGAGGGATTCTAATTTTGAGGTGTTTAAAGGCTGTAGTATGCAATGAAATCGGATTACGCACCGATTGTGCACGTGCAAAGAGTTAATGGAAAAGGCAGAGATGCGGAAGCAATCGAAGAGCAAAAGGCTGTAAAAAGGGATAAGGGATATCCCCTTATCCTCAAGGCTGTCGAGATTTTCTCGACAGCCTATCACTCATGGACAGCTTAAAACACAAAATAGAAGATGGTCGCCACCATATGTGGAAGTCCTAAAAGGACAAGGAGGAATGCTGTATTTGTTCGCCACATGCGATGATCTTTTGATTCTGAGTGATCACGGGCCCTTCCTTCAGGGTTGTTTGGAAAGGCGCCGAGCAAGAGACCAGAGATGATCATGATGATTAGTGAAATCGCACCACAAATCATGCCGATAAATTGTGTACTTTGAAGTAGTATCGAAGCAATCAACACAGCAGCAAGCGTACCAATTCCAATCAAAAAAGTTGTTGTTTTTTTCATGTGGAAACACACATCCTCTCAGTAAAGGTTATGAGATGGCATCGCAAATTTCAATGAAGTGTCCATCTGGATCGGTCACATAAGCCACTGTTTGACCCCATGGCTTTTTAACGGGCTCTTTTAAAATAGGGACTCCTTTTTGTTTCAGAGAGGCAATTGTGCCATGTACATCATCTGTTACAAATCCAACTTCAAATGTTTGAGAAGCAGTTTGTGTATCCGGGACTGGTAACCCAATAGCTTCTTTCACATCTTCACGAGAATTGATCGCTAACGTCACTTCTCCTGTATCAAACTCGACATAGGATTCTACCCTTAATTTCACAGGGAATCCAAGAAGATCTTGATAGAAATGAATACTTCTCTCAACATCTGTTACATATAGAATGGTATATTTCATTTTCATTTGACATGGTCTCCTTCCAATATACGGTTTAATGTGCAAAAGGTTTCCTTTTCATCATAGCATACGTGATGGAAGGCACGGGTAATTGAGTATAAAGATTCAATTAATACAAAAAAATCAAGACTTTTAAAAGAAACGTATTGAAAGATGAGAAACTTACTTGTGATAAAATGGGAAAATATGAGGGGGGATAACGTTGAAAAAAATGATGGTTGCTGTATTGTCCCTAGGTCTTTTGTTGAGTTTTACACAAGTGGATATTCATACAGCAGATGCAAAGACAGTCAAATCCTATAAAAACTGTAAAGCGCTGAACAAAGTGTATAAGGGCGGCGTTGCGAAAAGCAAAAACACGAAAAATAAAGGTGGAAAAACAAAGTACAAGCCATATGTATCAAAAGCGCTTTATGAAAAAAATAAAAGACTTGACCGTGATAAAGACGGCATCGCATGTGAGCGTTAAATTTTAAAAGACCTGAGTAAGGTCTTTTTTCTATGGGACAAAGATCGTCCCTTTGTACCTTGTCTGCCTTTATATTAAAATAAAGATAGATTTAAAAAATGATATAAAGTGGGGTACTTAATTTGTCAACACATACTGGTAAGAAAGACATTCGTTTGATTGCCATTGATATGGATGGCACGCTGTTAAACAGTGAGCACGTCATTCCAGAGGAAAATAAACAAGCCATTCAAGAGGCGGAAGCAAAAGGTGTACATGTGGTGATTAGCACCGGGCGAACACTGATGACCTGCCGAGAGCTTGTCGAGCCGCTTCAATTATCTTCGTATCTCATCACAGCCAATGGCAGTGAGATTTGGGATTCATCATTTCATCTGATTGAGCGTGAGCTTCTTCATCCTGATCATGTTCAAATGATGTGGGATTTAAAGAACACCTATGAAACGGATTACTGGGCATCAACTGTGGATAAAGTGTGGAAAGATGAATTTCCTGAGCGAATCCATGATCACGATTGGTTGAAGTTCGGCTTTGACATTCATGATGATGAGGTGAGAGATAAGGTATTACAAGCGTTAAAAGAGAGTGGTTCTTTAGAAATTACGAATTCAAGTCCGACCAATATTGAAGTGAATGCAGCCGGCATTAACAAAGCTGCTGCGCTTGCTAAAGTGGCAGAACGAATTGGTTGTACGATGGAGAATGTGATGTCACTTGGAGATAGCTTAAATGATATGGCGATGATTCAAGAAGCAGGGCTGGGCATCGCAATGGGCAATGCTCAAGAAGTCGTGAAAGAAGCGGCTGATTGGATCACAGCACCTAACACCGAACATGGCGTTGCAAAAGCGATTCGTCATTGGGTGTTATAAAAGAATGATTACGTGAAAAAGCTAGAGAGCTCTCTAGCTTTTTTTATTTGAATGATAAGTAATTCTATGAAAGCCATGATTAGAATTGTGTAGCAAATTATTATTTTATTTCTTCCTGGTGAATACCAAATTAAAAAGCCTATTTTACTATTGTTGGAGTTGCACTGATTTTCATTTTTGATGCTTCTAAATCTAGCATTGCAAATTCATTTTCTTTTTTTCCTAAAGGTATTAAGTATAAGTATGGAGCAATTTTTTTAATAAATAGTATACAAAAATTGACTTAGAAGTTTTTAGTCTTTTGTTAAAACATTCAAAGAGGTTTTTTCTGAATATAAGCCACTTTTCGATTCGTAGTTAGAAATCATAATGAATGATAAGGTACTGATTATAAATAGAACTAAACATGTAATAATAATCTTTTTTGTTTTTATCCTTTATTTTAATCGTTCCTTTACCCTTTTGTACTATTGCGTCTGTTACAAATTCATTTTCTAGAGTACTTGTATACTGCAGAAGCTCCTATGCCTGTTAGCATTACTATGATCACATTTAAAATAATACTGATAAAGCTGTTTACAGGTAGGTAAAGAAATAAAAGTGATGCTGGTATAAAAAACACTACTTCTAAAATGCTTATGTGTTTAAATATTTCGTATAGTTCATCTTTTTGTTTTTTCATATTATTACCTTACCATTTTCTGAAAATAGTTTACAAGCTGCTTTTTTCCACCACATTTTTCAACTAACGTTTGGAAAACATATCTGCATGCTAATCCATCTGCAAATCCTGATGCTAATTCAAATGGTCCCCAAATTAATACACCTGCAGCACCACTGACACACCAAAAAGGATTGGCATGAGTCAACGGTAAACGGAACGAAAGGGAGCATTAAGGAGTTGACTCATAGACAACACCCAAAGTCTATTGATTCAAACAAACTCTAGTACGAATGTTATGTTTCCTAACAAATCAATGTGAAGGAAATCGAAACTTGTTATAATATGTTTATATTCGAATATTCGGACTTATTGTTCCGAATTACGGAATGGGGGAGGGAGTCTATGTTTAAAGTAGATATCAACTGTGATTTGGGAGAAAGCTTTGGTCAATACCGTATTGGTTCCGATGAAAAAATTCTTGAATATGTGACATCAGCAAATATTGCTTGTGGGTTTCATGCAGGTGATCCGAGTGTGATGAGAAAAACGGTCAAACTGGCTATGGAAAAAGGGGTTCAAATTGGCGCACATCCAGGACTTCAGGATTTAGTAGGCTTCGGGAGACGAAATATTGCGATTTCACCTGAGGAAGCCTATGACCTCGTCGTTTATCAAATCGGTGCTTTATCTGCTTTTCTAAAAGCGGAGGGTGGAGTGATGCAACACGTCAAGCCTCACGGTGCATTGTACAACATGTCGGCTGAAAATACAGAATTATCAGAATCAATTGCAGAAGCAGTCTACGCTGTTGATCCGGAACTTATTTTATTTGGAATGTCTGGTAGTGAACTTGTACGTGCCGGAGAAAAAATTGGGCTACAGGTTGCACATGAGGTATTCTCTGATCGAACGTACCAACAGGATGGTACCTTGACTTCTCGAAGGGAAACGGGAGCACTCATTGAAGATGACGAGATAGCTGTTCAGCAAGTCATTCGGATGGTGAAAGAAAATCAGGTTCACACTGTCCAAGGTCAGGATATTGTGCTTGAAGCAGACACTGTATGTATTCATGGAGATGGTGCACATGCGCTTCAGTTTGCTAAAACGATCACGTCAAAGCTCAAGGAAGCGGGGATTACGGTACAAGCATTTTAAATAAAATAGGACATCAAAGGGGGAAGTATCTTGAAATCGGTGAAACAGCAGAAGCAGGTGGATTGGCTGGATCAATTTGACAAGGGAGGTGAATCTGATGAGAGGTGCACAAATGGGAATAAAACAAACCATCACCTTCCATCCGTTAGGCGATTCTGCCATTGTGATTCAAGTAGGCGATGAAATACGAAAAGAGATTCATCTGCTTGTTCAACGAATTTTTGGCTGTGTTGAAACACATCCGTTTCAAGGGTATGTAGAAGCTGTTCAAGCATTTGCAAATGTGACCGTTTTTTATGAACCATATACCGTTTATCGAGAAAATCAACTCGATAAAAAAGGCATCTCTCCTTACGAATGGGTAGAAAAACATTTAAAGAACTTGCTTGATCGGGAACTGATTGCGTCCACGCCTGTACAAAGACGTATTGTTGAAATTCCAGTCTGCTATGGTGGCGAATTTGGACCGGATCTAGAGGAGGTTGCGACGATCAACGGCTTAACGTCGAATGATGTGGTGCGCATTCATACTGAAGGAACTTATCTCGTTTATATGATCGGCTTTGCGCCGGGCTTCCCGTTTTTAGGCGGTCTTTCGAAGGAAATTGCTGCACCACGCAGACAGTCACCGAGGATGTCTATTCCGAAAGGATCTGTTGGAATTGCTGGCAAGCAGACAGGAGTGTATCCGATCTCAACACCAGGAGGCTGGCAGTTGATCGGACAGACGCCCCTTGCATTATTTAGACCTGATGAAAATATTCCGAGTCTATTGGCAGCGGGAGATCAGGTGAAGTTTGTCCAAATTTCTAAAGCGGAATTTTTTGAGAGGGAGGATGAAGGCAGGTGAGCATCCATGTGATCAAACCAGGCATTTTCACCACCATTCAGGACAAGGGGCGCACAGGTTATCAAAAATATGGGGTTTTAACTAGCGGTGCAATGGACCCTATATCACGAAGAGTTGCCAATTTGTTAACGGGCAATCATCAAGATGAAGCTGTGTTAGAAATTACACTTGTTGGTCCAGGGCCTGCTTTTACGTTTGAGGAGGATCATGTCATCGCCATTACTGGAGCAGAGGTGACGCTTGAAATTGACGGACAGCCAGCACCGCTATGGAAGCCGATTTTCGTCCGAGCAGGGAGTATGCTGTCCTTTGGTCCCTGTAAGCTTGGATGTCGTGCCTATCTTGCAGTGGCAGGCGGCTTTAACGTATTGACTGTAATGAATAGTAAAAGCACGTATGTCCGAGCGGGAATTGGTGGTTACAAGGGAAGATCTCTTCAAAAAGGAGATATACTTCAAGTTGGCCACCCCTCTATACTCTCTCATAAAATGGCGAGAAAACGATCACAGAAAACGAAAAACACTTCATTTGCTACGCCAGATTGGACAGTGAGCCATTATAGTTTTTTACCGCTTAGGAAATCACCTGTCATTCGCGTATTACCAGGCAGACATTTTCCTTATGTTGAACCATCATCGCAAGTTGCCTTTTTTGAATCAGAATTTCAAGTGACACCACAATCCGATAGAATGGGGTGCAGATTAAAAGGAGAACCAATTCGATTCAAACAAAATCTAGAATTAATTTCAGAAGCTGTCGCTTTCGGTTCCATTCAAATTCCACCAGATGGTCAGCCGATTATTCTTCTTGCTGATCGGCAAACAACGGGTGGATACCCAAGAATTGGTGAAATTGCCTCGGTTGATCTACCACTTATCGCACAAGCGAGGCTAGGAGCAACGATTCAATTTCAAAGAATTGATCGACATGAAGCAGAAGAAGCCATCTTCACGCAAGAGGAGCAGATACGGAAATTGGTGGCAAGATTGAAAATAGAAGTGCTTTAATCGGGGAAAAGGTGTGGGAACCAATGCAAAATAAAAATAAAACCGTTGTCAAATCGATGCAAATTATTCAGCTGTTTTTAACATATGATCAATTAACACTGAATGAATTGATCGATTTATCTCAGATGCCTAAAACATCTGTCCATCGAATGGCGAGTTCACTGACAGATATGGGGTTGTTAGAGAAAAATGAGTCAGGTGCTTACCAGTTAGGATTAATGTTTCTTGAATACGGTCAACTTGTGGCGGATCGTTTGGATATACGAAGGATTGCCAAACCGTTTATGGAAGGTTTACGTGATGAAGTGGGGGAAGCTGTGCAGCTCATTATTCGAGATGGTGATGAAGCCATCTATATTGAAAAAATAGAGGGAACACAGCCAGTTCGTTTATATACGGCTGTAGGCAGGCGTTCACCGCTTTATGCAGGTGCTTGCGCGCGGAGTATTCTTTCGTTTTTACCAGAGGATGAGAGGAAGGCATATGTGAACTCAATTGATCTCGGAAAGATTGGTATCGGCACCATCATTGATAAAAAGGTTCTGTTACAAACGCTGGAAGGCTCGAATCGCAGGGGTTATACACTGAGCTATTCAGAGCTTGAAAATTATACTGCTGCGATAGGTGCACCCATTTTTAATCATAAATGCGAAGTTGCAGCAGGCATTAGCATAGCAGGCTTTGAGGCAGGCTATCAAAAAGAACGACTCCCCTACTTAATTGAGCAGGTGAAAAAAACAGCTCTTAGCATTTCAAGCTGTCTCGGTTATATGCCTACAACATAAAAAAACAGCCAATGACCCTAAGATCATTGGCTGTTGCCATGTCAATATTAGAACTTTTTACCGAAAGCTTTCGCACGTTCGATAGCATCAGCTTTGATTTGTTCTGCTTTATCAGGCTCAGCATTGTGACCTTCTACAATCAGACCTTCGAATGAAGGAATACCGAAGAAGCTCGCGATTGTACCAAGGTAACGGTGACCTGCTTCAAGTTCAGCAGCAGGACCTTCAGTGTAGTAGCCGCCACGTGCTTGGATGTGAAGAGCTTTTTTGTCTGTTAGTAAGCCAACAGGACCTTGCTCAGTGTATTTGAATGATTTACCAGCTACAGCAACAGAGTCGATGTAAGCTTTAAGAACTGGTGGGAATGAGAAGTTCCAAAGTGGTGAAACAAATACATACTTATCAGCAGATACGAATTGATCGCTTAGCTCGTTTAGGCGAGCAACTTTTGCTTGCTCTTCAGCTGAAAGTGTGTCAAAGCCAGCGCCAGATTGAAGTTTACCCCAACCAGAGAATACATCCGCATCGATGTGAGGAATGTTCTCTTTGTACAAATCAATATGTACAATCTCATCGCTTGGATTAGCTTCCTTATAAGATTCGATAAATGCTTTGGCAGTTGCCATGCTATAAGAAACTGTTTCATCATGCGGGTGTGCAGTGATGTATAAAACTTTTGCCATGATTCAATCAATCCTTTCGTTCCATTCGGTTTTTTTTTAGCATATCCCAAAGATACGCTTATTATGTGGCATCTTTATTCATATTCGAATTGTATGAAAAAGATGTAACAATTACAGTTACATATAAACTGATAAATTCATTGTAATCACAAAATAATTTGAAGTCAAGACATAAAGTCTCGAAATCGAGATAAAAAGTTGATGAACTTTCATTTGATGTGGAAAATGGACAAACACATCCGTTGTAAGTAATATAGTTACAACGGAAAGGCAACAGCTGTGCCAACATTTATCAATGGTACGCAGCGAATCAATGGTGTAATTGATCGGGCTACATTTGTAGCTGTCATCAAACAAACTCGAAAAAATACGACATAAATAAGACGTTTGCTAGAAGCTACTTACTCTTTTTTTCATATATATAGAAGAAGGAATGAGAGAGTGGGGGAGAAAAAATGGGGAGATCCTATGTTGCCATTGGAGATTCTTTGACAGTAGGTGTTGGAGCGGGTCTATTTGAGACCGGCTTTGTGAAAAGATATCGATATATGCTTGAAGAATGGACGGATGCACCAGTTGATTTGTCTATTTTTGCAAGATCTGGTTTAACGACAGATGAAATTTTGCAGTTGTTGAGACAGCAGGAGGTAAGAAGAGCGCTTGTGAAAGCGGATATCATCACGATCACTGGTTGTGGCAATGATTTTATTCAGTCTGTTCAGCAATACGATGAGGGCACAGATCAGCAAGTGTTCATGAACGCCTCCTCACATTGTCAGGCGAACTACTCTTCTATGATTGATGAAATTGCCCGTCTCAAACAAGGACAAAAGAAGCCATATACGATTTATTTACTTAATTTGTATAATCCTTTCCCTAAGCTTGATATTGCAGAATATTGGCTCCAAGATTTTAATCGTCATTTGCAATTGCTTGCGAAGAAGCCGCATGTAAACGTGATTGATATTTACAACGTATTTCAAGGGAACGAACAAGTATACTTATCAAAGGATCACGTTCATCCAAATCGAAAAGGCTATCAGGCGATGGCAGAGGCGCTATTTCAATTAACAAAAACGAAATAAGATCTGACTGTAATCTAATCCGGTTACAGTTTTTTTATGCATGTTATAAATCCATTCCCTCTTCAAAATAAAATTTGAATCAGCTATGATAAAAGAAACTAGGTCAAAAGGGGTGTGCATATGCAAGAGATGAAAGGGTATTTTCAAAAAGTAGCGGGGACTGCTTATGAAGTAGGCAGGCAGCAAGCCGAATGGTTGGAGCAGCACCCTGATCTCAAAGGTCAATATATTCACCATGAGGTGCTTGATGAGCATGCTCTGAGCCAAACAAAACAGTTGCTAAGGAAGTATAGCCCGCAACTGGAGGAAGAGATTGCTGGTTTCTGTGATTATCTCCAGATTGAAGAGAAATACCTTTCATTCTACCATTCTTCATATCTTCAGCCGGGCTGTTCTCATTGTGTTGTGCTTCCACCAAAAACTGTAGAAAATCAATTAATCATGATGCGTAATTATGATTTTTCCCCAGTGTTTGATGATATGAGGCTTGTTTCAGCACATGTGGAGGATCAGGCGGTGCATACAGGTTCATCAATTTTATTGTTTGGTAGAACGGATGGCATGAATGAGCATGGACTTTCTGTGACCTTTTCTGCATGTGGAGCCCCTGTTGGCAATGAACCGGGATTAAAGCCACCACAAGTGGCAGGCTTGCAAATCTATCATGTCATTCGGTTTGTTCTCGATCAATGTAAGACTGTTCAAGAAGCGATCACCTATGTGCATGAGATGCCAGTTGCTTCAAATGTCCATCTTATGTTCGCTGATCGAAAGGGACATACGGCAGCGATTGAGATTGTAAATGGGGAGCAAGTAGTGAGAAGACCAACTGCTGATTATATCGCAGCGACCAATCACCCGCTTGCAGATGTTCAGAAGCAGGGGTTCACCAAGTACAATTCTGTCCGTAGATACGAACTCATCACGGACACGATGAAGGATGATAAAATCCCTCTTCAAGCACTTCAAGCATTATTTGCAACAGAATATCCTGCTGGGCTAACTGTACATAACTATGAGGAAATGTTTGGGACGATGCGAACACTCATGTTTCGACCTGCGGACTTACGGATTGATTACTGCTTCGGTTCTCCTCTTTACAATGAAACGTATACGCTCCAAGTGGGAGAAACCCTTTCTTTTCAAGAGAAAAACATTCAATTTCAGCAAAAGGATTATGGCTCATCATTTTGGAGAAGTATATAATTCTTTAAGGTAGAAAGCCGGTGTTCGTAGTGTCGGCTTTTTTTGTGTCTCATCATTTTTAAATTTTGTCGCAAAGTGTGTGCCAAAGTATAATGAACTTATGATTGCTCAATGAATTGAAAGCGTTTTATATTAAAGTATGACAATAGACCTAAACAGGCAGAAGGAGGCATTTCATTGTACATAACGGCAAGGGAACAAAAAGTGATGAAATATATCATACAACAAAATCGTTATGTCACCATTCGTGAGATAGCCGATTCTGTACAGGTCAGTACGAGAACGATTCATCGAGAACTCAAATCGATTAAACCGATATTGAAAAATTACAATCTTTCTCTCGATAAACAGCCCGGTAAAGGATTAAAGGCTGTCGGCGAGCAGGGGGATAAATATCGTTTGCTCTCTGATATGTCAAATGAAGATCAAAAGGAATATAGCTCAGACGAACGGAAACTTCTCATTCTATGTGCACTGCTTGAAGCGAAGGAACCGATCAAATTATATTCACTCGCAACGGATCTTCAAGTGACAAACGCGACGATCAGCTATGATCTTGATGAGCTGACTGAATGGATTGCACCCTATGGTCTTTCTTTGATACGAAAACGTGGGTATGGTATTGAATTGAAGGGACCAGAGGAAGCGAAGCGAAAGATTGTCGGTAATTTGATCGTCGACAGGCTTGACATTCAATTATTCCTAGAAACGATAGAAATGAACATTAAACATCGAACCAAAGCAACTGAAAAAGTATTTGGTGTCGTCAGTAGAGGGCAGTTATTAAAGGTGGAAAGACTGCTTTTTCATTTGAAAAATCGACTGTCCCTGTCATTATCAGATAGCGCCTATATAGCCCTTGTCGTTCACCTGACATATGCCATTGAGCGGATTCAAATTGGTGAGACGATTGATATGGAGAACGAAGAACTACGTGAATTAAAACGAACAAAAGAATTTGAAGCTTCTGAACGAATTGCCAGAGCACTTGAGAGAATGTTTAATGTAGAGATTCCAGAAGCAGAAGTCGGTTACATGACGATCCACCTGCGCAGTGCGAATCGTAGTTTTCAGTCTGAGTATCGAATTGAAGAGATCGAGCTTGATATCGCTCTAAGAACGAAGAAGCTCATTGATTTCATATCTGAAAAAACGGGCTATCACTTGAATGAGAACGATTCCTTATACGAAGGGTTAATCTCACACCTTGAACCTGCCATCAATCGGTTAAAAGAAAAGATGAGCATTTATAATCCATTAAAGCACCAAATAAAGAAGGATTATTTTTTGCTCTTTATGGCGATTGAAGAAGGGGTAGAGCTTTTTTTTCCAGAGACGGATTTTCCTGAAGAAGAGATTGCCTTCATCGTGCTTCATTTCGGTTCCGTTCTTGAAATTAAAAAAGAAGAGACAAACATCAATGCCTTGGTCGTTTGCTCAAGTGGGATCGGGTCCTCTAAAATGCTCGCATCACGCTTGAAAAAAGAATTGCCGGAAATCGCCACATTTGATTTATCATCCTTAATGGGGTTAAAGGAGATTGATGCGACGCGTTATGACATGATCGTATCAACTGTCCCTATACCGTATGAGCATATTGATTATATCATGGTCAGTCCGCTATTAAATGAAGATGATGCACAGCGGGTAAAGGCACATATTAAACGGAAAATCCCTTATATCATTGAGAAAAAAAGAATCAAAGAAGAAGCAAAACAAGTAGAGACAGAGCTGTATGATATGTTGGCACTTACAGAAACAATCACCAATTACATGGCGGTGATTCGCAGTATATTGCGTCATTTCACGATTGAACCGCTTGAAACAAAGCAGCACCATGAGGAAACGATGCGCCATTTATTAACACATATCGAAAAACAAGGTTTTCTGATACAAGCAGAAGAAGTGGCATTAGGATTATTAGAACGAGAGCAGCAAGGAGGACTAGGCATCCCTGGTACTCGCTTTGCTCTCTTTCATCTGAAGCATTCCTTTATTAAAGAACCCATTTTTCAAATGTTTGATCTAGATGCGCCATATGAAGTGAAAAGTATGGATGGGCAGAGTCAAATGATGTCACGCATCTTGCTAATGCTTGCACCACTTGAGCTTGGTAAAGAAGGCTCTGAAATGTTTAGCCTCATCAGTTCTTCCATCATTGAAAGTGAAGAAAGCATGGCACTTTATGATCGTGGCACAACGGATGACATTGAACGAAAACTTAACCAGCTTTTCTATCAATTTACAAAAGAAGCGAAGTGGGAATAAAGCTTAGAAACATTCATTGTTTCTAGGCTTTTTTGCTGTGACACAGACATCAAGTGTTGGGCGAATATCTTGATATTCAATGATCATATCAATGAAGCCTGCAAATTGTAAGTCGCTCCAAATCTGATTAAGTATTTTCTTTGTTTTCAAGGAAGTGGCACTTTTTTGCTGTGGTTGCATGATGATGACAATTTTCCCACCCGACATGAGCGCATCGTACAATTTGATGAGACCCGTCTTTGGCTCATACCATACGGTGTCGTTATTAACAGTCAGCACGTGTGATATGTAATTGATGGCAGTTTGGTCTATTCGATTTGACCTACACGCAACCATTCAGTAGAAGTAGTAAACACATCAAAGTGTTGATGGCATGTTTGAGTGAAAAATCAAGGTGGTAATGAAAGGATAGATCACGAATGAGGGAGGAACTTCATATGAATTTACGTGAATATTTAACGAACGGCATTCCACGACAAACACAGGATAAGCAGCCTGGAAGCGAGAGGGAAATGAATCCAGCGCCTATTTTTGAAGATGAGAAGTATGAAGGTTCTGGAAAACTCAAAGGCAAGGTAGCCTTAGTGACAGGAGGAGATAGCGGCATTGGACGAGCGGTCTCTGTCGCATATGCAAAAGAAGGAGCGCATGTGGCCATTGTGTATCTGAATGAGCACGAAGATGCGGAAGATACAAAAAAGCGTGTGGAGCAAGAAGGAGTGAAATGTTTAACGATTGCTGGAGATGTCGGTGAAGGGGAAGCGGTTGAAAAAACCGTTGCTACTTTTGGCAAGCTTGATATTCTGGTCAATAACGCGGCAGAACAGCATCCTCAGAAAAGCATAAAGGATATTTCAAGCGAACAATTGCACCAAACATTTAGAACAAACTTTTATTCCTACTTCTATTTTACAAAAAAAGCACTGGATTACTTAAAGCCAGGAAGCACCATCATTAATACAACGTCTATCAATCCATATCGAGGAAATGCGGTATTAATTGATTACACTACAACGAAAGGCGCAATTAACGGGTTTACACGTTCCATGGCACAATCTCTTGTAAAGGATGGGATACGGGTGAATGGCGTTGCGCCTGGTCCAATTTGGACACCACTGATCCCATCTACATTTGACGAAGACAGTGTCGAAAGCTTTGGCGCAGAAACACCGATGGGTAGACCAGGTCAGCCCGTAGAACATGTAGGGTGCTTCGTTCTACTTGCATCTGATGAGTCGTCCTATATGACAGGTCAAACCCTTCATGTCAATGGTGGATCATTTATGAACACCTGATGAGAATGACACCGCCTATTCAAATGGCGGTGCTATTTTCTTTATTGTTTCTTATTGCTCCTGATTGATTTTACAGACCAAACAATGATCCAGATGACGATGGCGATGATAACAATTGAAATGAAGTTGAAGATCGTAAAATGGTGCATCATAACAGCTCCCTTTGAACATGTATTTTCCAATAGCATCAGCCACATTGCTCTTTTTTATGAAAAACACATTTTGTTGTTTAATGGACAGGAAGTAGTGGAAACCTAATTGTACAGACATAATTGAAGGAGTGAGTGTGAATGACTCAGGAAGAAATTAGACAAAAGGTGCTCACCTTATTAGATGAGCAGAAAGTCGGTACACTTGCAACGGTTGAACAAGAGAAGCCACATACAAGATATATGACTTTTTATCATGACGAATTAACGCTATATACACCAACAAGCAAAAAAACACATAAAGCAGATGAAATTGCAAAAAATCCACATGTGCACATTTTACTCGGCTACGAGGGAAAAGGCTTTGGTGACACGTATGTTGAAATATCAGGCAAAGCCAAGCTGACAGATTCAAAGGACATTATTGACCGTATCTGGTCAGATGAGATGGAGAAATGGTTTGATGGCAAAGATGATCCTGATCTTGTGATCTTAGAAATCGAGCCAGACACCATTCGTTACATGAATGAAGGCGGTCAAACACCAGCAGAGTTGAAAATTTAGTACTTGCGTAAAATACGTGTACATGATATAGTTTTATATTAAGTGTTGAAACATGCAAATAAGTAAAGAAAGTAAACTTTCTTTTTTCTATGAAATGATCGGAAGCACCCTTTATATTGCTTCCTTATTAAAATAAGATACGCTGTTAAAGCGTGAGACTTATTTTTCCTTCTGCCCCCGCCCCTAATCAGCGGAAGAATGGGAAAAAGACGTTTTGTTTTACAATTCACACTGGCACGGCTTCGGAGCCGTAAGGACGAATGAGAGGTAGGGCTTTCGTTGTCTTGTTATCCAGAACTTCCATGGCGTTTACTTTCGAATGTAAGATTCGCTCGGAACACATATGAAACACGATATGATGAAGAATCTAAAAAGAACTCCACAATGAATGATGAGGAGTCATGAGACGGTTATTTATTTGCAAAAAGTAAGATGTAGGCTGCCCGATAGTTGGCAGCCTTTTTTATGTTGAAAACAAGACACCTCGAAACAGCTATTATTCCTGTGCAACCTTCTTTTTACTCAGCATACGATCCAGCAAATACATAAACAAAGCAAATAAGGTAGAGAAAGCGAGCATATCTATCATCGTCACATCTGTCTTTTTTTTGATCCACGCATACCAAATGAACTGGAGCATGAAGGAAAGGATAAAATAGACCACATATTTGATTTTGTCCATTTTAGTAAACCTCCTTATTTTTCTCTACTTCTATGAAACATAATGAATAGAAAGATCGAAGCAATCAGAGTTGTGATCAATGTCGAAGGTGTGAGGTTTTGCAATTGCTCAATCCCTTCTAACAAAGCGGCATAAAAAAAGAGAATAATCACCGAACACAGAATCCACTGCCTAAACCATCTAGGGACACGAAGCCACGTATTCAAAAGTGTAGTACTTAGCTTATCCAATTGTCGTCCTCCTTTCGCTGTTTCTGTTCTTATGGTAACACAGTTATGAACAATTTTGGATAATATTGTTTTTGTGGTATTTTCTTTTTGGAACAAAATGAAAGGAAGCGATTCAGTGAAGAAAATCCCTTTGTTTCTACCTAAGTATGTGTTCTATAAAAGTACGTTTGGAGACCATCCTCTAGCAACCATTCAAGTCGAAAGAGGCGGTACGATCTATGAGATCAAACAGGCGATAAAATCAATCATTGGGGTGCAGCCTGGAGATGAATTGTGGATTGCACAACGACATGAGTTGTCAATTCGATATTTATATTGCGGTAGATTTTATTTTTATTTTGCACTATCTAGATAAAATTAGGTCTACGAACGTTTAGATCGCAGACCAAATAATTTCCTTATTTAATTCCTATAACTAAACTATCTCGTGCAGCCTCTACAACATCATTTGAAATCGTATCCAACTGATTGATTTCTAAAATAATTATTTAGATGACGGACTTATGAAATTGATTCAATTGTTAGAATGATAAATATAAATAAAATTTCAGAGCTAGTGAGTATGAGCGAAGACTGGAAAAAGGATCGCTTCGGTGTGATTGAGCGTGGAGAAAATCCAATGGTTTTGGCAAAAATGAAAAGTGGGTACGCAGTAATTGGAGATACACAATTTCTTCCTGGGTACTGCGTTTTGTTAGCTTTTCTAAAAGTGAATGATCTCAATGAATTAACTCTAGAACAGCGCAGTCAATATTTATTGGATATGAGTATCATTGGGGATGCGGTAACGGAAGTCTGTCAGCCTAGTAGAATGAATTACTCCATCTACGGAAATTCGGACGCTTATTTGCACGCTCATATCTTTCCTAGATATGAGTGGGAACCTGAGGATAAGCGCCCATACCCCGTTTGGCAATATGGTGATCTTGTGGCATTGGCAGGAGCTACAGTATACAGAGGACAAACATGGTAAGCTTAAACAACAATTAGCTGAGAAGCTCGTGGAGCTTGTTAAGAAAAGTTTTGAGTGATCAAATTGGAGTGCTTTTGCACTATAAGTAAATATGAAAACGCTCGCGGTGCTGGTAATCCGTGTTGCTCCTGTTTTCAAACAGATCAAGTTGCACTGCTTCAATTCGAAAACTTTGATAAGGCTACGCGGACTCTCCATACAGTTTGCGTTATGATAAAATGACGTCGAGCGCTGCGTATGGCATTTGTTAAGGAGGCACTTATGAATAGTTTATACTCAATTGGTGAAACAGCAAGGCTGAACAACATTTCCATACAGACCCTGCGATATTACGATAAATTAGGTCTATTTAAGCCAGAACATATAAATCAGCAAAACGGCTATAGATTTTACCATAGTAGGCAGTTTTTCTATTTGGATATTATTAAGTCACTTAAGTATGTCCAAACACCGTTGGAGGATATTAAAGAGATCATCTCAGATACTCCTGAGAGCATGCTCAAACATCTTCACCACCAAGAAGTTGAAATTCAAAAGGAAAAAGAAAAAATCATTCAAGCTGAACAGCTTCTTAAAAGAAGGAAAAACCAACTGATGGAACAGCTAGAATTAGCTAAAAGAATAGAAAATGAAGACATATACACTAGGCATGTAGAGGAACAAGCCTTATTAAGAATTGCAACCTCCAATGCAAATCCAATAACCGAGCCCTATGCGCAGGCCCGCATACTCGCCGAAGTGTTAGAGGATCAGTGTTCACTAATTGATAACCAATGCAGTTATACCTACAGCTTCGCCGATTATCAAAAGACGAATGACATAAGGTACGAATACGTCTATACCACCGCGCCAGATCTGCCAATTGAATTAGGTTCAGATAAGGAAAACATTGAACGAGTGACGTTTGCAGCAGGTGAATACATCTGCATTGCATTTGAATGGTCACCCGAAGCTTATATAGCACATTATCAAAAATTATTTGACCATGTTAGAGAAAACCAATTAAAGACAGAGGGGAATGTGTATGAGGTGTCGGTTCCCATGAACTTTAGCCCACTTCATGAGGATCGTTTTATTTCAGAATTAAGAGTAAAAAAAAACTAATAGATTTTCACTTGACCCTATAGCGACTATAGGGTTTAACATGTTTCTTGTGAGGTATTTTCCAATCAAAAGGAGCGATTATTTATGAGAACCCCTACACAAGAACCGATTTGGTATTCCTATCCTGGAATGGTTGCTGTTATCACTGCCCGATATCGTGGAGAGCAAAATATCATGGCCTCCGGTTGGCATACGTATATTGGATCGAATCCAGGTACTTATGGACTCTCGCTGCAAAAGCAGGCGCATACATTTCAAATGATTAAGCAAAGTGGCGTCTTTGGCGTTCATTTTTTACCTGCTTCCAGCTCTGAACTCATTCAAGCAATTGGTACATTCAGCGGAGCCGATTTTGATAAATTTCAGAAGTATAATATTTCCTATGAAAACGGAATAAAAGCAGATATTCCAATCTTATCAGAGGCCTATTTCGCTTATGAATGTAAGGTTAAAAGTATCACCCCGATTGCAGATATGCAGTGGATCGTAGGAGAAGTGTTACAGCGTTATCAGGACAAAGCGTTATTTTTAGATAATGGATTACCTAACCTAGCCAAACTCGAAATCCCCCTTCATATCGGTCGGTCCACATACCGAGTATTAACAGACGCCGCTACTGAAAAGAATCATCCATTATATTTAGAAAAGTAGGATGAAAGAAAGTCTTATAGTTATTTTCTTCTTCAGCTCAAAGATAAGTCAATAAAATCAGACCTTTTTTATATTTACATATAGTGCAAAATAGCACTTTAAACGAGTGCAAATCATCTCCAAAAGTGACAACATGAGTCTTCAGGCTGTCAGCGTAAAATATGCATCTATTTAAAAAAAGCGTTCCTCTCAAAGGACGCTTTTTCTTTTATTTTTTTGTATCAAATTGACGCAATACTTTATCATAGGCAAAATTGCCGAAAGGAATAAATGCAGCAAAGAAACCGACAATCGACCATTTGAGATGCCAACGAACTTTGAATGTGACGTACGCTAGAACAAGCATATAGATGACAAATAATGCACCATGAAGAGAACCAACAATGGTAACTGCCATAGGGATATCGGCGAAATATTTAAGAGGCATGGCAATTAAAAGAAGGGTTAAAAGAGACATTCCCTCAATAAAACCTGCCTGACGAAGACGGCTAATACTGGTGTGCTGCATAAACGAATCCTCCTGTTTAAAAAACTAGTTTCTCATCTTCCAATATAAACGATTCTTCTATCGAACATGCAAAATCTGAGAAAAATTCAAAATAAGTTCACTGATTTCGTAAAAAATAGGAGAAATTCGAGTAATCGCTTGTGAAAAATTTTTGCATGAGCCATTAACTTACATTAGCTATCTTTCAACACCTGTTTCAAGTGCGCTAAATCATGTGTTAAGTGTGTTGTGATGGCATTGATTGCTTGTTGTACGTTTCGTCTTTTGAGCTCCGTTATAATCATGGCGTGCTCTTGTTGAATGGTCTCAGCGCGATTTTCTCCGCTGAAATTGAGGATGCGACAAAAGTGGATGAGTGCATTCACATGATTCAGCTGTTTGAATAAACGTTCATTGTGGCTTGCGTGAATGATGGCTTGATGGAATGCTTCATGTAAACGAATGATTTCCTTTGGCTCATTTTTTTGCTGAATGGCGTCATCTGCTAGGTAATAAAGATCTTCGATTTGTGAAAGCTCCTCTTCTGAAGCTTCTGTACAAGCAAACTGAACGGCAAGTGATTCCAAGGCAATTCGAATGTGATATAGCTCATCAACATCCCTTTCAGTGGGGGCATAGACCATATAACCTGACTTGTGATCAGCGATCAGTAGCTCATCTTTTTCTAATAGGCGCATTGCTTCTCTTACGGGAGAGCGGCTGACACCAAAGCGTTTTGCCAGCTGTGTTTCGTTGATACGTTCGCTTGGCTGGAATTCACCATTAAAAATCATGTGCTTCATTTGTTCATAAAATTGCATGTAATAAGGAGTGGGCTTCTCTAATTCAAATGAATTCATCCATTCATGACCTCTTTACTGTTCATCTTTTGCCCTCATGTTATATTAGTTTGTTCATGCAAGCAAGCTTTGTCAAGGAAGTCAATATCGTACAATAAAAGCGGAGAGGCACTATGCTACAATTATGTTCAGCTCAGTGAAAAGAGGTTGTATAGATGAAAACGCAAGAGGAACGAACCGTACACTTCGACCATGATCTGCAAATTGAAGCCTATCGCTTTCATGGCATTATGCAAAAATTTCCGAATCATTTTCATGAATATTATGTCGTTGGTTTTATTGAAAATGGCAGAAGGCGTTTAATCTGCCAAAATCAAGAGTATAGCATTGAAGCAGGGGATATCATTATCTTTAACCCATATGATAATCACGCATGTGAACAAATCAATCATCAAACCCTTGATTATCGTTGTCTCAACATCAAGCCTGAGGCCATGGCAAAGGTGTTTAAAGGCATGGATCAGCTACCACATTTCAAAGTGCCGGTTATATCACAAAGTGAGCATACCGAACAGCTCTATCATCTCCATCAAATGATCACAGAAGAGGCACCCATTTTTAATAAGGAAGAAACCTTTTATTTTCTGATGAAACAGCTTGTTGAAGATTATGCGGATATACCTGAGGAAAAGCCATTTCGTGCAAATGAACAAAAAATAGAAAACGTACGACAATATATCGAGCATCACTATACAGAAAATGTATCTTTGGATGAACTTGCACAGCTTGTGGAAATGAATAAGTATTCGCTATTGCGAGCATTTACGAAATTACGTGGTATCACGCCATATCGTTACTTGCAAACATTAAGGGTGAATCGAGCAAAGAAGCTACTTACACAAGGGATAAAACCAGTTGAAGCAGCAGCTCTTACAGGTTTTACTGATCAAAGCCATTTAAGTCATTTTTTCTTAGAATTTATTGGTCTCACACCAGGACAATATCAACAAATTTTCATTAAGAAAGGTAGCATCAATGAATAATAAGCAGACACTAGGTCATTTAGCTGCATTACTGACAATATTATTATGGGGAGCCACATTTATCTCAACCAAAATCTTATTAATTGGCTTCTCACCAACAGAGATATTATTTCTCCGATTTTTCATCGGTTTTATTGCACTCATTGTTATATATCCATTTCCAATGAAAGTTACAGACAAAAAACATGAACTCATGTTTGCACTTGCTGGGTTATGTGGCGTGGTTTTATATTATTTTTTAGAAAATGTAGCCTTAACCTATACATTCGCTTCCAATGCAGGGGTCATTAGCTCTGTCGTCCCGTTTTTCTCCTTTTTATTCGCTTACTTTCTATTAAAAGAAGAAAAGTTACAAGGTCAGTTTTTGATTGGGTTTGTGATTGCGATGACAGGTATTGTGCTTGTTAGCTTCAACGGCATGACAACCTTTCAATTGAACCCGCTTGGAGATTTTTTGGCACTTGTGGCAACTGTTGTATGGGCTTTTTATTCCATTTTAGCAAAGAAGATGAGTCAATATGGCTATCACATCATTCATACAACAAGACGTGTGTTCTTTTATGGCTTGTTATGGATGATTCCTTTATTAGGTTTATTCGATTTTCAGCTGAAGTGGGAACGGTTCACAAGTCATACTGTCATATTTCATTTGTTATTTTTAGGGGTAGGTGCATCCGCCATTTGTTTT
Organism: Bacillus sp. NPDC077027; assembly: GCF_050269555.1. NCBI lineage: Bacteria > Bacillati > Bacillota > Bacilli > Caryophanales > Bacillaceae > Bacillus > Bacillus sp. NPDC077027. Next base: position 98,581 of record NZ_JBNNIO010000006.1, read on the forward strand.
CTCACATGGAGCTTTGCGGTGAAGACGTTAGGTGTTGTTAAAACAAGTGTCTATATTTATGCTGTACCGATCGTCACGATTATCATATCCATGATTGTGTTAAATGAAAAGCTAACCCCACTCGCCATCTTAGGAACATCTTTAACATTAACAGGTCTTTTCCTATCAGAACGAAAAATCAAACACAAGAAAAAACAAAAAAGACAGATACATATGCAAAATCAATAGGCGCTTCGATAAGATCGAAGTGCTTTTTACCTTGAAAGAGAAACCACCATCTTGTAGACTTGATACAATCGGTCGACCGTCGACTTAAAGAGAGGGAGAGGGGATACAGAATGAAAAACTTAGCAATTGCAACCATACCAGGAGATGGTGTTGGAAAAGAGGTTGTACCTGAAGCGATCAAGGTGATGAAAGCGATATCAGAGGTGCATGGCGGTTTATCATTGACATTTCAAGATTTCCCGTGGAGCTGTGAATACTATTTAGCGCATGGCGTCATGATGCCAAAAGACGGGATGGATCAATTAAAAGCCTTTGATGGGATCTTTTTAGGGGCTGTTGGAGATGCCAGCTTGGTCCCAGATCATATCTCCTTATGGGGCTTACTTATTAAAATTAGACGTGAATTCGAGCAAGTGATTAATATTAGACCAGCAAAGCAATTACCTGGCGTGCGTTCCCCACTTGCAAATCCAAAGGACTTTGACCTTCTTGTTGTAAGAGAAAATGGAGAAGGAGAATATAGTGAAATTGGTGGACGCATTTATCAAGGGAAAGATCAGATAGCTATTCAAAATGCCGTTTTCTCTCGTAGAGGAACGGAACGAGCGATGCGCTATGCATTCGATTTAGCATCAAAAAGGCGGAAACATGTGACAAGTGCAACAAAATCAAATGGAATTATCCACACAATGCCATTTTGGGATGAAGTATTTCAAGAGCTGTCTAAGGAATACCGTGAAATCAAAACAGACACACAGCATATTGATGCACTATCAGCCTTTTTTGTCACAAGACCTGAACGTTTTGATGTCATTGTCGCTAGTAATCTATTTGGTGATATTTTAACAGACCTCGGTGCAGCAATTATGGGCAGTATAGGTGTTGCACCTGCTGCCAACATCAATGTCAATGGCAAATACCCTTCCATGTTTGAGCCTGTACATGGATCAGCACCAGACATTGCGCAGAAAGGAATCGCCAACCCAATTGGACAAATATGGACAGCGAAATTGATGCTTGATCATTTTGGTGAGGAAGAGCTAGGAGCATATTTGCTTGAAACCATTGAATCGGTCACAGCAGACGGCTTTATGACACCAGACATTGGTGGCAAGTACAAAACGCAAGAGGTAACAGACGAATTAATCAAACGTTTAAAGAAATAGTGTAACTGTTAGAACCGAATGGGGGCGTCTGCTATAATAAAAGGATGGATAGAAGAAAGAGATGTGAAATCGTGTGTCAAAAACAGTTGTACTAGCAGAAAAACCTTCAGTTGGACGTGATCTAGCACGTGTACTGAAGTGTCATAAAAAAGGAAATGGTTTTTTAGAAGGGGATCAATATATCGTCACATGGGCTCTTGGCCATCTTGTTACCCTTGCAGACCCCGAAGGCTACGGAAAAGAATTTCAGTCTTGGCGATTAGAAGATCTGCCAATTATACCTGAACCGCTAAAGCTTGTTGTGATCAAAAAGACAGGTAAACAATTTCAAGCGGTCAAGTCACAGCTTGCTAGAAAGGATGTCAAAGACATCATCATTGCTACAGATGCTGGACGTGAAGGTGAGCTTGTTGCTAGATGGATTTTAGAAAAAGCTCATGTGAAAAAACCGCTAAAGCGTCTATGGATTTCCTCTGTAACAGACAAAGCCATTCAAGATGGCTTTAAGCGTTTGAAGGACGGGAAAGAATATGATAATTTGTATCGTTCAGCTGTTGCGAGAGCAGAAGCAGATTGGATTGTTGGCATCAATGCGACAAGAGCATTAACGACGAAATTTAACGCCCAGCTATCATGTGGTCGCGTGCAAACGCCGACCCTAGCCATGATCGCTAAAAGAGATGAAGATATCCAGCGCTTTCAGCCAAAGCCATACTTTGGATTGTCAGCACAGGTGGATGGTTTGACTCTGACATGGCAGGATCAAAAAACAAAGCAAAGTCGTTCCTTTCAACCAGAGCTGATCAAGCAGCGATTAGCTTCGTGTGAAGGAAAACCTGCAATCATTGAATCGCTAAAGAAAACGGCTAAAAAAGCCAATGCACCAGGCTTATATGATTTAACTGAACTTCAACGGGATGCACATAAGCGCTTCGGTTTCTCAGCAAAAGAAACCCTTTCAACATTACAACGTCTTTATGAACAGCATAAGCTTGTGACATACCCACGTACAGATTCACGTTATTTAACAGCCGATATCGTGCCAACGTTAAAGGATCGTCTGAAAGGAATGAACGTCAGACCTTACACACAGCATGTGAATCGCATCCTACAGTCGGGCATCAAAGCGAATAAAGGATTTGTAAATGATGCAAAAGTATCGGATCACCATGCCATCATCCCAACAGAGGAAGAGCTATATCCAGGTGTCCTAAGTGATAAAGAACGTAAGCTATATGATTTAATTGCAAAACGATTCCTTGCTGTTTTAATGAAGCCATTTGAGTATGAGGAAACAAATGTTTTTGCAAAAATAGGTACGGAAACCTTTACCGCTAAAGGAAAAACAGTGCTCTCAGCTGGATGGAAAGCAGTATATGAAGAGGCGTATGATGATGACGAAGCAACTGATGTTGCGGATCAAACCTTGCCACCATTAGCTGAAGGCCAGTCACTTGATGTACGCCATCTAAAAGAAACGAAAGGTGAAACGAAACCACCTGCTCGTTTTAATGAAGCTACGCTGTTATCAGCTATGGAAAATCCGGCTGCCTTTATGCAAAACGAAGAGAAGAATTTAGTGAAAACTCTTGGTGAAACAGGTGGACTCGGTACTGTAGCAACAAGAGCAGACATCATTGAAAAATTATTTAATAGCTTTCTCATTGAGAAAAAAGGCAAGGACATCTTCATTACGTCAAAAGGCAAACAGCTTTTAGAACTTGTTCCAGAAGATTTAAAATCACCTGCTTTAACAGCAGAATGGGAGCAAAAGCTGTCTAAAATGGCACGAGGCGATTTGAAATCCTCACAGTTTATGAATGAAATGAAGTCATATGCCAAGCAGGCCGTGAGTGAAATCAAGCAGTCAGGTCATACATTTAAGCATGATAATATGACAGGTACACATTGTCCGGACTGTGGGAAATTAATGCTGAAGGTCAATGGCAAAAACGGCACCATGCTTGTATGTCAAGACCGTGATTGCGGTCATCGAAAAAATGTAGCCAAGAAAACCAATGCACGCTGTCCAAATTGTCATAAGAAAATGGAACTACGTGGTGAAGGTGAAGGGAAAATCTTTGCTTGCGTATGCGGACATCGTGAAAAGCTATCTGTATTTGAAAAACGTAAGGCACAATCAAATCAAAGTCGTGCGAGTAAGCATGATGTCTCAAAATATATCAAGAAACAAAAGAAAGCAGAAGAACCATTAAACAACGCGCTTGCTGAACAGCTAAAAAAATTAAAATTAGATCAATAAATGGTTGAAACCTGTGTACATCATGCACAGGTTTTTTTAGTTTGTCTAGGTATATATTCGTTTATTTCTGCTGAATAAAGGAATTTGGTATGTGAAAAGGATCGTAATTTGCCGAATAATATTTATTTATATTTTAAGCAAAACATACTATAATAAAACGTTAGATGACGAAATGAAATTGTTTCATCCTGAGGAGGAGCTGAATGAAGAAAACCATACAACGTGCCATTGTCATCACGTTCATTGCGTTCGTTTTAGGTGGGTGCACCTTGAAGAAGAATGATACCACATCGAGTCCAGAAAAAGATCAGCCACTTTTACCGGCAGAAGATTTTATCACCCATCATTTGCTGACAGAACAAGGACTTATTCGCACAACCTTTGCCAATCCACCGATCTACTTATCTGAATCGCTTGGACTTTGGATGGATTATCTCATTCGAAAAAAAGATCAGTCCTCCTTTGACAAGCAAATAAACTTGATCAAGAAGCACTTTCTACTTGAGGACCAGCTTCTCACTTGGAAAATTGCAAACGACAAAAAAAGCAATGTGAATGCCCTGATTGACGATCTGCGTGTCGTTCACGCACTCAATCAAGCAGATGAAATGTGGCAGAAGTCCGATTACCGAAACCTAGCCTTAGAGATCGCCCGTGCATTAAAAGAAAAAAGCATGTATAAAGGCATCTTTACAGATTATTATGATGTATCAGCAAAACAAACCTCACAATCTATCACACTTTCATATATTGATCCAAACGCCATCTCAGATTTGAATACACTCGGTGTCATTAATGACAAAACATTGAGTCGTCAGCTGTCTATTATTCAACAGGCTCCAAGAAAAAACGATTTTTTTCCTAAATCCTATGATATTGACGCAGCACACTATTCGTTTGATGCTGATTTGAATCTTATTGATCAATTGTATACTGCTCTTCACGCAGCAGATATGAAGGTCGATACAGCTTCTTTCATGACATGGCTTCAGCAAACCTTTAAAAAAGAAGGTAAGCTATTTGGACGATATCACCTCACATCAAAAGAGCCATCCGTTACGTTTGAATCTCCAGCAGTTTATGCACTTTCCATGTTATATGCACTTAAAATGGATCAACCGGCATTTGCACTAGATATTTATCAGCGAATGAAGCAATTAGAAATACAAGATCCACTCAAACCTTATTACGGAGGCTACTTGAACGAGAAAGAGACTCACTCATTTGATAACTTATTGCCTCTTATTGCAGAAAGGGAGCTTTTGAATGAAGCTATTATTCAGTAACACCTCTCGCATTTATAGCATGATGCTGTTCATGTTGATAGGTATCACCTTATTTTTTTATTACTTTACGGCTTATGATCTAGAAGGCATGATGTTGATTGGTTTAGCGCTTGTGGTATTAGGCTGTGGCATCATTTTCGGCATGCTCCCATCCTTAATTCTTACACTCATCATCCTCTTTTTTGTTGGGAGTGCAATGTTTTGGAGCCAGCTTGGAGATACAGACATGCTATTTTCAAACCAGACGTTACAAGATTTTGTAGTTTGGGGCGCCTCTCTTCTCTTTTTCGCACTCTCTGCTGGGTCAATACATGAGCTCATTTCTACGATGCAACAAACCATAGAAAAACAGCAGTTTGAGATGAAGCAATTTGTCGCGATTGACTCAACAACAGGCTTTGATAATGCGGAACGAATGATGCTTGAATTATCAGAGGAAATGAAGCGAGCTGAAAGGTACAAGCAATCATTTGTATTTATCTTACTTCATATGCACTATGCCAAAGAATTCAAAGCATTATATGGTGAAAAAGAGATGTTGCATCTATTTCAACAACTGAGTACCAAAATTCGGGCAAGTGTTAGAGAAACGGATAAAAAGTTTCGTTTATCAGAAGAACGAATTGGGTTACTGCTCACCCATACTCCAGAGGAGCATGTACCGATTGTGCTTGAAAAGCTAAAGGAAACCTTGCAAAAGCATGTGTTATTAAATGGACATCATGTCACGCTGACCTTCCATGTCTGCCATTTAACTAGCAGTTCAGCCTATCGAACACCAGATCAATTTTTAGAAGAACTAGAAAATGAGTTGATGATGAATGAACTATAACAATTACATCAAGTGGTTATTGGTGATAAGTCTCATCAGTATCGGGCAGATCGGAAGCGCAGAGGAAGCATCAGCGCAAGAACAACAGTCCAACATGCTCATTATTTATTCAACAAAAACAGGTCATGTCACTGCAGATGTGAGTATGTTAGGTTTGCTACTGGGGCACTTTTCTGAAAAGCAGACTGTTTTATCAGATGAAGAAGTGTCACCGGAAGATGTCAAAGGAAAACAGACGATTATTTATTACGGGGAAACTAAGAAAACTTTGCCACGTCAAGCGCTATATGCGATGCAGCAGACAGATGCTATGCTCATTGCGATTGGCCATAATGCAGAGCAATTGAATGCCTTTTCTCACCTGTCCTTTACAAAACAACAACACGTTTACGAAATACAAAAAACGAAAGAGAAACATTATCGCCTCCAAGATGATGGACTAACCGTTTTGGGAGTGAGCGGTGACGATCTAAAGCCGCAATTTTCATTTCAAAAACATCATAAAAAAACGCCATTTATTGTCCAAACAAATAAAAAGACAACCTACATCGGAATTTTCCAAGTGCTTCAAAATAAGATGTTGATAGCAGAAGTGTTCGAGTTGCTTTTCCAACAAGAGAAGGAGAAAACCATCAAGTACCTAAGGCTAGAAGATATTAGTCCAGTATCTGACGAAAAGAAATTGCTTGAAGTGGGCACATATTTGTCGGAGAGACACATTCCCTTCTTGTTAGCCGTCATTCCAGTCTTCGTTGACCCGTCAACAGGTGAGCAAATAACACTTAAAGACCGCCCGAAGCTGGTGAACATTTTGAAAAAATTGCAAGACAATGGAGGCACAGTCATTCTTCATGGTCATAGTCATTCCTATCGAAATAGCGAAACAGGGGAAGGGCTAGAATTCTGGGATGCGAAGCTCGATCAGCCCATCATATCAAGCGATACTCAAGATGCTAAAGAGAAATTAGCCAATCAGAGCGCTTTTCCAAGTGAACAGGCATATCAAACATACCTTAAGTCTTATCAAGAAAATGAAGTTGCGTATACGGAGCAAAAACTAACAGAGGGGATCGAACTTTTAGTTGATCAAGGGTTGTACCCACTCGCTTTCGAAGCACCACACTATGCCATGTCACAGCTTGGATACCAAGTGACCTCTCGTTATTTTTCAAGCCTATTCGGGCAGGTGCAACTGACAGACGACACATGGAAAACAATGAGTGCACCGCCATACGTATCAACGCCAGCTAGTTTACATGGTATGACACTGTATCCAGAGCAACTTGGATATGTCGATCCTACAGCGGCAGATCCAATTGGTCAGGCAGAACAAGCAATCAGTGCAATGCAGCATATTCAGGATCAAATCGCAGGCGCCTTCTATCATACTTATTTAGGACTTGAATATTTACCTGATTTGATCTCACAAATGGAAAGCCTGCCTCAAAGCGAATGGCTCGATTTAAAGAGGACAAAACAAACCGTTCAAACGCCCAATGTAAAGATTGAAACAACAGGAAACGGGCATATTCAGGTGCATCAGTCAAAAGAGATTCTTACCAATTCACCAAAACGCAGTGGAATGGAGAAGGTGTTGCTTCTGCTGACAGGTGTTGTGTTCTTATTTATTGTGATGTTTATTCTCTATACGCTGTATTTAAGATTGACGATGAAAAAACGTATTTTTAAGGAGAGAAAAACACGTGGCTGATGTCTTATTTTATATCTCACTGATGCTGATTTGGGTTATGCTCCTATACCACATGTTCCTCATGCAGGGCGGTTTTCAACATTATTTAACCTATGAACGAGTGCTGCCAAAATGGACGAAGCAAGTAAGGGAGCTTCCAAAAGTAAGTATACTCATTCCAGCTCATAACGAAGAGGTTGTCATTAAGCAAACGTTAAAGGCTATGGTGCAACTGTCATATCCAAAACATTTGCTCGAAATCATAGTCATTAACGACAATTCATCTGATCGAACTGGAGAGATTGTACAATCTTTTCGTGAACAATACCAACATGTTCACATGATTGAAACAAAACCTCCATTTGCGGGTAAGGGGAAATCCACTGCATTAAATGAGGGCCTAAAATCTTCAACTGGTGAGGTCATCTGTGTCTATGATGCGGATAATATGCCAGAAAAGAAGGCAGTCTACAACTTAGTTCTTGGCTTAATTAATGACCCGAGCGCAGGAGCGGTCGTTGGGAAATTTAGGGTCATTAATGCAAGCAAAAATTTATTAACGAAGTTTATTAATATTGAAACCATCTGTTTTCAATGGATGGCTCAAGGTGGCAGGTGGAAGTGGTTTCGTATTGCGACAATCCCAGGGACAAATTTTGCGATCCGCCGCAGTATTTTAGAAGAGCTGGGCGGATGGGATGTGCATGCACTTGCCGAGGATACAGAGCTGACAATCCGTGTGTACAACCTTGGATATGTGATTCGATTCTTTCCAGCGGCAGTAACATGGGAACAAGAACCAGAAACATGGAAAGTATGGTGGCGACAACGGACACGCTGGGCAAGGGGAAATCAATACGTGGTGCTCAAATTTTTAAGCCGATTTATGAAGCTAAAACGGAAGCGCATGATATTTGATTTGTTTTATTTCTTCTTTACTTATTTCTTGTTTTTCTTTGGTGTCCTGTTGTCTAATGGGATTTTTCTTCTCAATCTGTTTGTTGATCTCCATCTATCTGTCGGAACAGTTGCCCTTATATTATGGGTGCTCGCCTTTTTCCTCTATATGACGGAGGTCATGATCACACTGAGTATTGAGAAAACAGAAATGACGAAACAGAATATCCTCATCATCAGTCTCATGTATTTTACGTATTCACAGGTTTGGATCGCCCTTGTTGTTTATTCCTTATTTGTCGAGACGAAAAGTCGAATATTTAAACAAGAAATTAAATGGTATAAAACAGAACGATATGATCAACAAAAGAAAAGCGGGTGACAAATTGAAATCGTTAAAATGGCTCATATTTAGTTTCGTAGTATGCATTGCCATCCAACCCATTTTAGGAACAAGTCAGGCAATGGCATTATCAAATCGTATTCAAGTAAAGGATGAGTGGATCGGTGCATCACAATCAAACAAACAGAACCAATCACTCCACCTGACTGATAACTTGATTACCTTATATGGAGGAGAAGATAGTACCGAATTAACCTATCAAATGAGAACGGGTAGCAAAGTAGAACAGAGTACACTCACCTTAAACATAGAAGCATCCCCGTTACTCATTGCGCCGTCTTCCTTGACTATACTGATTGATGGTGAACTACAACAAACAGTCGCACTTTCAGGTAAGAAACAGAAAAAATCAATTCAAATAAAACTGACCAAGGCTCAAATGAAGGCAGGCTATCACCGTGTGCAACTCGTTTTTTATGGTGTGCTGAAAGAAGGAATCTGTATAAATCAAGAAACACCTGGCACCTGGCTAAAAATCTATCCGGAAAGTGAGATCAAGTTAAAAGGGAGCAAGATAGAAGACGTATCGTTAGAAAGTTTCCCGTATCCATTTGTTCAAACGGGTGACTCGCAAGAACAGACAGATATTGTTCTCCCTAATAAACCAGATGAAAATGAAATCGAAGCTGCAATCAAGCTGTATCGCACGTTAAAAAATACAAATCGCGAGACAGTGATTCATTTCAAACAAGAGAAAGAGGTCAAGAAAATAAGCCATCCAACGATCGCTATTGGTGCAGAAAATAGCTGGAATGGTCAGGTCAAAGCGATGTTCAAGCAAGCTGACTTGAAGGTGGAAAAACAGAAATTATCACTAGCGATCAAAACTTTTGTGGCGAACAAAAAAGAACAGTCGATGCTTTTTGTGACCGCCGATCAACCGAGCACACTAGTTAAAAAAATCGGAGTCCTCATTCATAATGAAATGACCGATCAATTAACAGGCTCTGACATTCAGATTGATCGAATGCCATCAGCGGATTCCAAAGTTTCTTCACATATCAGTTTAACGGATTTTGGTGGCGATGATGTGACGGTCGGAACGAAAAAGACGACATCTGATCATTTTTTCTATCCCAAAGCGCTTATGGCAAACCATAAAGCAGGCGCCACATTTAATCTGAAGTTAAAACGATCTGACGCATCAAACAAAGAAGAACGATTAACTGTCATGATCAATCATGAGCCACATGCAGTTCCATTAACGAAGCTAGGAAAACAAGATGAGGATGGTTTTTATCATGTCACAATTCCAGTGGATTCAAATGTTCTTCAAAAAAATGAATATGTTGATCTGCAATTTGTCACAAGCGGCTTTAAGAAATTAGAATCCTGTAAAAACACAGATGAAGAAGGCTGGATATTTATTGATAAAAGCAGTTCGCTTATTTTACCGCAAGACAATCAAAGCGACACTCTTGATTTGGCAGCATGGCCTCTTCCGTATGCTTCATCAAACGAGCAGGAAAAGACGAGCATTGTGATTCCGAATGAGGTTAATCAACAAACCTTTGAACAGTTGGCGATGCTTTCTGAATCATTCAGTCAACCAAAAACCTCTGATTATCGTATTGTGAAGGCATCTAGCATCACCAATCAGCAGTTACAGAATCATTCACTTATTTTTCTCGGCGGGGTACAGGCATTCCCGTTCTTAAAGGAAAAAGAAACAGAACTGATCGTACCTTCTACCAATGGGGGATACGATGTATCATCATTTGGCATGATCAATGAAACGACTGCAAGAATTGTCTGGACACAGCCATCTTTATGGAATGATGAACACGCGATGACAATCTTCACAGGAATGAATGGATCAGACCAAGCTATTTCAAAAGAAGTGATTGAATTCCTTCAAACAAATACAAACACAGCGACTGTTGCCATCGAGAGCAAAAACAAAGAGATGTTCTCCAATCACCAAACAGTCAGCAATGTGTCAAAAGGTCAACAGACCGAAGAGAAACAGAGCAACAATCAACCATGGATGTACTTTACATTGATGGCAGTGCTCATTCTACTCGTCCTCGCAATCATCCTGTACATTGTGAAGAGAAGTCGAAAAAAATTAGATTCATAAGGTCTTTGTACGCTCGGAAATTTCACTTTACTTTGGTGTCAAACGGGAGTATGATCTCTTTTATAAAAGACAAATCGCTGAATCATTTTGAGCGGGGGAACCAATTGTGGTGTATGAATTGCCACGTGGGGTGAATCCTTTAATTAGGTAGGGCAAATTCTCATGAGCCCGAATCCGTCAGCTAACCTCGTAAGCGTTAAAGAGAGCAAAGACCAACCTGTGACCTCCAATATAGGCACAGGGGCATTCTATTGCCTCTGTGTCTTTTTGGCGATTCATTTTTTAAATTCTCAAGTTAGTTTGACACTAAAGGAGCGGGCAACATGTACAGTTTGATGAAACGTATCTTAATCGGAAAGCCACTTAAATCTCAGGCAGCAGGAGAACAAAAACTAACAAAGATAAAGGCTTTGGCATTACTATCATCAGATGCATTGTCCTCTGTCGCATATGGGACAGAACAAATTTTAATTGTTCTATCAGTTGTCAGCGCGGCAGCCTTTTGGTACTCAGTACCGATTGCAGGTTGTGTCTTAATTTTACTTATGGCATTAATTTTATCCTATCGCCAAATCATCTATGCTTACCCAGAGGGCGGGGGAGCATATGTGGTATCAAGGCGAAATCTAGGCGAAATACCAGGGCTCATTGCTGGTGGTTCTCTGTTAGTAGACTATATTCTAACGGTTGCTGTAAGTATCTCAGCAGGAACGGATGCCATTACTTCCGCATTCCCAGCACTGTATCCATATCACGTAGCGATTGCGATTATCCTTGTCCTTGTGATTATGGTTTTAAACTTGAGAGGGTTAACTGAATCAGCTTCTATACTGGCTTATCCAGTTTACTTATTCGTATTTTCACTGCTGATTTTAATTGGAGTTGGTGGATTTAAATTATTAACAGGCCAAGTGCCACCAGCACCGGAACACGATGCATTTGGTACACACGTAACAGGGATTACACTATTCTTGTTATTAAAGGCATTCTCATCTGGGTGTTCAGCACTTACTGGTGTAGAAGCCATTTCAAATACAATTCCATCATTTAAAAAGCCTGCTGCTCAAAATGCGGCAAGAACACTGCTCATGATGGGCGGACTGCTAGCCGTTCTCTTTCTAGGGGTAACACTGCTTGCATTTGGATTTGGAATCTCTCCAAAACCAGAAGAAACGGTTGTCTCACAAATCGCAGCTGATACATTTGGACGTACTTTTTTCTATTATGGTATTCAAACAGTGACAGCATTAATCTTAATATTGGCAGCAAACACAGGCTTTTCTGCATTCCCATTACTTGCAGTCAATTTAGCAAAAGACAAATACATGCCAAGAATGTTTACAGTCAGAGGAGATAGACTCGGGTATTCCAATGGGATCATCTTTTTAGGCGTGGCATCGCTGTTGTTAATCTGGCTATTTGATGGGAAAACGGAGCACCTCATTCCACTTTATGCAGTCGGTGTCTTTATTCCATTTACACTATCGCAGACCGGTATGTGTGTAAAATGGATCAAAGAAAAACCGCAGGGTTGGAAAACAAAAATGCCGATCAATATTGTCGGTGCTCTAATTTCACTCACAGTGTTGCTCATCTTAATATTGACGAAGTTCCATCTGGTTTGGCCTGTCTTCATTTTTATGCCGATCGTTCTCTTCATATTTTATGCAATTAAAAAGCATTATCTTGCGGTGGGAGAACAGTTACGGCTTTTAAATGAAACGTCCCCGATTGAAATAAAAGGGAATGTCGTCATTGTGCCTATAGCAGGTGTCACTCGTGTAGTGGAGCAATCCATTCAATATGCAAAATCTCTATCTGATCAGGTCATTGCTGTCCATGTTTCGTTTGATAAAGAAAATGATAAAAAAATCGAATCAGACTGGGAAAAGCTAAATAGCGGTGTACGACTCGTGATGCTTCATTCATCCTATCGTAGCCTGATCCATCCACTTGATAAGTTCCTTGAAACGATAGAAGCAAAAGCAAATGCGTATCAATATAGAGTGATGGTGCTCGTTCCACAATTTATACCAAAGAAGAGATGGCATACAATTTTACACAATCAATCAGCCTTTTTACTAAGATTTCGTCTTTTGTGGAAACGAAATATCATTGTTGCGACATTGCCATACCATTTTAAAAAGTAACGAGATCCAATTGGAACGTTTTATAAGAAAGAGCGGGTGGTAGGTGAAATGGCGTGCAGAGATTGAAAAAGAAAAATCAGTAGCAACCTCACCGCTTAAGCCACAACAAGTCATTGCCAGACTAGAAGAAGCGGTAGCTGACGATGCGATTCTCTCAGTAGATGTCGGCAATGTCACCGTTTGGATGGCAAATGAAAAAACAGGACTTTATCATTTCGAGCTGGCTTGCGACAATGGGCTGTGGATTGCCTGGAGCCATCTCAGCTAAAATGTGTGAGCCTCACCGTCAAGCAGTTGCTGTTTGTGGTGATGGCGTCTTTACGATGGTCATGCAGGATTTTGTTACCGCTGTAAAATATAAATTACCGATTGTCGTTGTCATTTTAAATAACAATAGCTTCGGCATGATTGAGTACGAACAGCAGGTTAAAGGAAATATCAATTATGGGACAGAACTCGCCAATATTGATTTTGCTCAATATGCTGAGGCGTGTGGTGGCAAAGGCTTGTCAGTTACATCACATGAAGGATTGGCACCAGCATTCGATCAAGCTCTTCAAGCGAATCAACCAGTCATTATTGATGTGGCAGTTACAGACGAACCGCCATTACCAGGTAAAATCACGTATACGCAAGCCGCAGGATTCAGTAAATATATGCTAAAACAACTCTTTAAAAAAGGTGAAATGGATATCCCGCCATTAAAGAAAAGTTTAAAGCGGTTTTTTTTGATTCGCTGGACAGAGTCAGCCTCCGATAGGGAGAGGCTGGCTTTTTTTGTGCACATCATCATATCAAATATTTAGTTCTTTAGTCCTTTATCTAAGGTGAATGAAAGGGGTTTATTGATAAGCAAAAAACCTTTCATGAAGGTGTTTCAGGCACGCTAGAGGATGCAAATTTTGGCGGCAATACCTTTGTTGAAGAACATTTTTTAGATAATCAGGTGGAGATGGGCATTAAGAATGCGGAGAGCATTGTGTCTGATCAAAAGAAGTCACTCAAAACTATTTTCCAAGACATAGATTTGATGTGTTTGATAGTAAAACGTTTGACGAAAAGATAGAAAATGCCGAAGACGGGCGAAAAAAGACGCTGAAAGATTTAAAAGAGCTAGATCAAAATCTAAAAGATGAATATGCTTTGTCTGAAACAGACGAGCAAGCTACAATGGCATTGTATACTGAAATGATCAATGCGACAAATGACGGAAAATTGATTTCATAGATGAATTTTGATCGGAAAGCGTATCAAAATAGCGAAATCTATCAACCAAAAGACGATATTCAGAAGCAATCTTCTGAATTTATCAACATCTGGGAATGTTTATCATGGATACCCTATTGTTGGAGAAAGACTAAATAAATATTTACGGAAACTTGGAATGAACCATGAATAATAAGACAAAGAGGTAAAAAAATGAGAAGAAATATTGAAATAGATATCCCTTCAACAGAAATACACCTATTAAGAGTTTCAGAAGGCTGGAAAATTAATTATAATAAATATGAAATTGATCCAGGAAACCTAGAGAGTGAATATGACAGTCGGTGTCTGTTTACAGGAGGTTTATTACAATTAAATCATGAAAAAGCTTCAATGTTGATAGACTTAGGCTGGGTACCTGATATATCCCCAGATGGTCATTACTTAGTTTCAGTCATTAAAGATGATGACTGGGGAAAATCCAATCGAATAATTCACATCAACTGACTATAAGCAAATTATATGATTTATTGAAAAGCGACTAAAATAAATCACGTTAAATTGGTGGAAATAAACTGAAAAGAATCTTTTAGCGCTGTTTAGCACTAAAACTCAAGAAATATCCGATAAAAAACCACCTTTTCATCAAAGAAAAGGTGGTTTTCATATATATTATGGTCTTTTAGTAAACGCTAAAAATAATGGAATGCCAGAACCGACAAGGGTTGTCGCAAATAAAAACATACCACAGATAAAGAGAAAATGACTGGCTGATAAGACCAATGCCATAATGAGAAAGACGATGCTGAGACCGATCATACTGTATGATGGAACGAAGCGCCGTTTAAAGGATGCTTTTTTTGTAAGGAACGAAAAGAAAATTCCAAATAGTAATGGAACAATCCATAGGTAAAATAAAATAATAAGAGACATATGCAATACCCCGATTTTTTATTTCTATTCTAACAGATGGACTCTACATCTGATAGGTAAAACTTCACTTTATAAAATAATTCATCTAATCGACACAATTAGGTTGGCTGAATTAGGTAGCGTTCCTTTTGTTCCGCATACTCTGGTTGAAGGAGGCTGTAGACGCAATGATCGGTAAAGTGGTCACCGAGCCATTCACATTCTCTTAGGATGCCTTCAAGCGAAAAGGACAATCGTTCGGCGATTCTTCGGCTTTTTTTATTATGCACAGATGCTCTAATTTCAACACGATGCAGTCCGCATTCTTCAAATAAATATTGAATGATGGCTTTACAGGCTTTTGTCATGAGGCCCTTGCCTTGGTGTCCTTCACCGAGCCAATACCCAATGGATACTGTTCGATTCACCCAATGGATTTGGTGCGTCCCGATAATTCCAACCAATTCACCATGTGACCAGATCCCTGCTTGGAATCCATTGTTTTGTAATGCTTGCTGCATGGCACTGTGAATAAACGCCAAGCTGTCTTCTTCTGTCTGAGTTGTGTCTACCCATAGCATCCATTCACGCAAGTATTGTCTAGAGCGTTGAATGAGCACAAAGAGGCTTTTTGCATCTCTTGGTTCAAGCAGACGCATTGACATGTTCTGATCTTGATAAAAAAACATATGCCCACATCCCTTCGGGGAAATTCTACCATACCTAAATGGAAAGAAAAAGACAGTTCGTGAAGAACCGTCTTTTTTTACATAAAGGTGTCAACAATGAGGAATAAGTTTAACGCAACAACAAGCCCGGCAATGATCCAAGATAAAACCGTCACCCAACGGGCATTTGTCAGTTCACCCATAATCCTTTTTTTACTTGTAAACATAATCAGCGGGATTAAGGCAAATGCGATTCCAAATGAAAGAACGACCTGGCTCATCACAAGGGCTGATGTCGGATTCACTCCAGATGCGATAATGGCAATAGGAGGAATGATCGTGATGAAGCGGCGCACATAAAGCGGTATTCGATATTGAATAAACCCTTGCATCAGAATATCACCTGATAATGTGCCGACCGATGAGCTGGACAATCCAGCGACAAGGAGCCCGATGCCAAAAAGTGCTGCGGATACAGGTCCTGCTAAGGTACCAAAATGTACAAATGCTACATCAAGATCCTGAACAAACAATCCATTTTTATAAAAAAGTGCAGCTGCTACAATCAGCATACTCGCATTAATCGCACCAGCAACTAACATGGCAATCAGAATATCTAAAAATTCAAAGCGGAATATTTGTTTTTTCTCCTGTACTGTTCTGCCAACAACTCGTCTTTGAGTGAGTGCTGAATGCAAATAGATGGCGTGTGGCATGACCGTTGCCCCTAAAATTCCTGCTGCAAGTAAGACGCTATCAGTACCGTCAAATCTAGGGATAAATAATCCGCTTGCGACGCTAGCTAAATCTGGTTTTGCGACAAAGGTTTGCACTGCAAATGCAATGACAACCACAAATAACATCCCTGTAATGCCTGCTTCTAGTGCTCTGTAGCCTCTTCTTTGTAGCTCTAAAATCGCAAATGAACCGATAGCGGCGATGACAGACGCTTCAAGTAATGGGATTCGGAAAAGGAGGTATAAACCAAGTGCTGCACCAATAAATTCAGCTAAATCTGTTGCAATAATGACAAGCTCACCTTGGACCCATAAGCCAATGGATACGGGCTTTGGAAATTCCTCACGTGCAACCTCTGGTAAATTCTTGCCTGTCGCAATCCCAAGCTTTGCGGATAACGATTGAATGAGCAATGCCATTAAATTCGAGATGAGAATTACCCATAAAAGCAGGTAGCCATACTTAGAACCTGCGGCAATATTCGTTGCAAAATTCCCTGGATCAATATATGCAATCGCTGCAATAAAGGCTGGGCCTAAAAATGGTAGAAGCCTTCTAAACCCTTTCACCTTTCCTTCAAGTGCACGCTGAGCTGCGACTGACATCTGTGCTTGTTCATCAATATATTTATTTGTCATCATTCATCACCTGAATTCTAGAAAAAATTTACTTCGGCATAAAAAGTTTCCTTCGTGCAATTTTTTATTCATCATATGCCCATCTTTCTGAATTGTCAACTATCTGAACTAATAGGTTTGTTTAGCATATGTCAGTGAAAACAAACAATGTCATGTCAGTCGAAACAAAGAAAAAGCACCGCCTTTTATCAGACGGTGCAACCTGTATGATTCATCCTTCATGATACTCTTGAACCTACACTGCGGAAGATCAAGCTCAAGATGATCACAAAAATCGCGGCTCCTAAAATGGCTGGAATGATAGCGAATCCGGCAAGACTAGGACCCCACGTACCGAGTAAACCGTGCCCAATCCATGCGCCAACAAGTCCTGCAATCATTGATCCAATCATCCCACCAGGAACTCTACCTCCAGCGATAGCACTGCCAATCAATCCAATGACAATTGCCACTACTAATGAAATAAGAAATCCTAACATGATTTATCACTCCTTTGTTACTGATTTAATAACCGTTTTTGTGTAGGGTTAAACATCTTGAAACCCATTCAAGTATGCACACGTATATTGTGCATAGTATGTGTATAATAAAAAGAACTAATACATCAAAGAAGGAGGACAAGGCATGGAGGAGCAGAAATGGCTACAAGCACAATTGAAGGAAATAGAAAAATGGGAGAAAGAGCAGCAAAAGGCATGGTTTTGGGAAAAGCTCAGTAGACTTCCATTTCAAGTATTGGACAAGCTGACCCCTGCCTTTATTCAGAAGAAAATCGGTGTATTACTCGATGAGATGGGATACTTTATTCAGTCTGGTGGAGAATATTTAACCTCTGAAAAAGCGATTATAAAGAAATTTCAATCACGGTTAACGGACAAACAAGTGACAAGCATTCAAGATATCCAACAAGCGCCCATTTCTGTCATGGACGAAATTAGTGAAGGAATGGGAAAAAACAGAGCCAATTTAGCAACCGTTCAAGGTGCGACAACAGGTGTTGGTGGTATGTTTACATTGGCAGCTGATATCCCAGCCGTACTCGGGCTTTCATTAAAAACATTACAGGATATCGCTGTCACATATGGCTATGATCCAAAGAATAAAGAAGAGCGGGTCTTTATCATTAAATGCTTACAACTAAATTCAGCTGATGTGGTCGGGAAAAAATCAATTTTAAAAGAGCTAAAAAGCTATGAAACAAAGAGTAAAAAGCATGAAAATATGATGTCTCAACTTCAAGGGTGGAAAGAAGTTGCATACAACTATCGAGATTCATTCGGATGGAAAAAACTGTTTCAGCTTGTGCCGATTGCAGGTATCTTGTTTGGAGCGGTGTCAAATCGCACTCAATTAAAAGGTATTGCGGAGACAGGGATGATGCAATATCGCAAGCGGAGAATTTTGACAAGACTAGCTGAGTTAGAGGAAAAGGACATCAAAGCGCAAAATGCAAATTAAACCCTTTGAGCAAAGGGTTTTTTTATTTTGAAGTATAATGCGAGAAGAAATGACAGTTGAAGGGGAAATGAAAATGCTGATAAAAATGGTTCGTTGTGAAATAGAACAGGCATGTTTTTATAAAGCACAAATGAAATGGGCACCTTTAAAAACAGTAGTAGGTTTTTCTGAACAATTTGGAGGCTTTAGTACATCAACGGATGGTACGGAGATTGCGTATATTTTTGCTATTTGGGAGGGCACCTCTTCGTATGAGCTCTTTATGAAAGATGTGTACGATCAGATATTTGAACAAACAGGACAAGCAGGTACGTTTAAAGCAATCTCAATTCAATTTTCACAAAACATCGAGGACATTTGGCACATGATTGATGTCAATGAAGTGATGCTTGAGGATGAGTGGTACATCAGTTCAGCTACCACTTCTGCCGACGGTTGTCACATGCTTAGTTACGTTCTAATCCATCTGCAGGTGTTTCCTCGTAGCGCTTCCGCAAATCTCGAATCTGTTTCAGCAGTGATGTACCGATAATACGTTCAGCATCATCATAAATTGGATCAAGAGCCTTCATCCATTCTTTGCGCTCCACTTGTGTCAATTCGTGAATGGCGATTGGTGATTCGTGCTTGATTTCTTTGAGCTGATCCTTGTTCATTTGCTCTGCGTGCTGCTCGTTCCAAGCTGTCGTTTCTTGCATGGCTTCAAGTAAAATTCTCTGTGTTTCAGGTGTCTGTCGTTCAAAAAAAGATTGATCTGTTAAAACTACATATCCTAAGTAACCATGATTACTGATCGTCATATAGTCTTGTATATGATAGAATTTTTTTGAATAAATATTTGAAATTGTATTTTCTTCACCATCTACTTTTTTCGTTTCTAATAATTGAAACGTAGAATTGAATGACTCTTGGTACGGTTTAGCACCCAACAGCTTGAACTGCTTTTCGATCATATCACTTTGCATAATACGAAGTGACTGATTTTTGAGATCTCTCGGTTTGCGAATAGGGCCATTATTTGAAGTAATTTGTTTAAAGCCGTTTGTCCAATAGGCCATGCCTTTCAATCCGTCTTTTTGCAAAGTACCGAATAGTCTTTTGCCAATCTCACCGTTTAATCCCTCTTGGACCGCTGCATAGTTTGGAAAAGCGAAAGGAAGGTCAAGTGCAGACCATTCAGGAGAGAGCATACCGAGCTTTGAGGTAGAGGGTGCGATAAACTGTACTTGGTTTTCCTTTAATGCATTGATTTCCTCAATATCGGAATAAAGACTTCCGTTGGAAAAAATTTGAATCTTGATCTTGCCATCAGATTTCTCATGAACAAGTTTGGCAAATTTCTTCGCTGCCAGTCCCTTTGGCGTGTTGTCAGCAACAACATGACTGAATTTAAAGACAAGTTGATCCTTTAGGCCGCTCTGTTCATCATCAAATACTGTGTCAGATTTCGGCATCATATGATAAAAGCCAATGTATAAAGCGGTTACAAAACCGATGATTAGTAATAAAGCATAAGCAAGCAAGTTCTTCATGTGAGCGACCCTCCTTTTATTAAGCATACTTGAGAGAATAAGAATTCGTAAAGATATAGGTGAAAAAATGATGAGAAATAAACTGAAATTAAATCAATTATCCATCAGGTGGAAGCTGACCATTTTGACCTATTTTGTTGTCATTTTTGCGCTTTTGATAGGAGGTATTGTGCTTGTTGGTGGTATTCAACAAACGGAGGAGAGGGAGCTACGTAAACGATTAATGAATACCGCACGGACAGTTGCTGAGCTGAGTGAGGTGAAGCATGCATTGGCTGGACAGACAAAGGAACGCTTAGATTTGAACAATTCGATCGAAGAGATTCGTATTATACAAGATGCAGATTACATCGTTGTGATGGATATGAATCATGTGAGGCTTACCCATCCAGTGAAGGAAAGGATTGGTCAGCGATCGAAGGGAAGTGATGAAGAGCCTGCTTTTGCTGAGCACATTTATTTTTCAGAGGCTCAAGGAGAACTCGGTACAGCCATTCGAGCTTTTTATCCAGTGAAAGATGAAAAATTCAATCAAACGGGTGTCGTTCTTGTAGGTAGGACCTTGCCGAGCATCACAGATATTTTAGCGGAAATGAAACGTGATATTGTCATGGTTTTACTCTTAACGCTAAGCTTCGGCTTAGTTGGTTCTTTCTTACTCGCCCGTCATATTAAGCAGCAGATGTTTAAGCTAGAACCGCATGAGATTGTGAGAATGCTAGAGGAACGTACAGCCACTTTCCATTCCATTAATGAAGGTGTCATTGCGATTGACAATCAGCATATAATTACGATCTTTAATGAAAAGGCAAAGCAAATCTTTCACGTTACAGGGGATGTGGTTGGACAAAACATTTGGAGCGTACTATCAGATACGAGACTGCCAGAAATTATTGATCGGGCTGAACCTGTTTACAATGAAGAAATTCAGATGAGCGGTAAACGAATCATGAGCAGCCGAATTCCCATTGTGATGAAGAAGCAAATTATTGGCGCTGTTGCTATCTTTCAAGACCGAACAGAGGCAACGAAACTTGCAGAAGAATTAACCGGTGTGAAAAACTTCGTCGACGGGCTTAGGGTGCAAAATCA
This sequence comes from Bacillus sp. NPDC077027, assembly GCF_050269555.1. Classification (NCBI taxonomy): domain Bacteria; kingdom Bacillati; phylum Bacillota; class Bacilli; order Caryophanales; family Bacillaceae; genus Bacillus; species Bacillus sp. NPDC077027. Next base: position 119,820 of record NZ_JBNNIO010000006.1, read on the forward strand.
TGAGCATATGAACAAGCTTCATACGATTGCAGGTCTCATTCAGCTTGGGAAATCAGAGCAAGCGCTAGATATTGCTTTTCAAACAACAGAGGAAGAGGAGACCGTCACAGACTTTTTGCATCGTGTGATTCAGCACGACGCAGTTGCAGGGCTTCTCATGAGCAAAATCAGAAGAGGCAAGGAACTCGGCATGACAGTTGAGGTGGATGAGCGAAGTAGTCTTCAATCCTTTCCGCAAACCTTGGATCAGCACGATATGACGAAGTTACTAGGCAATTTAATCGAAAATGCCTTTGCTGCTTTTGATTCAGTAGAGCGTGAAGAGAAGCTGATTTCGATTAGTATTGAACAGACAGAGGAACTCCTTGCAATACTCATTGAAGACAATGGTTCTGGAATGGAAGAGGAAATCATTCCTCATATCTTTGAAAAGGGCTTCACACATGATAAAGATGGTGGAACAGGCTATGGGCTTTATATTGTAAAAACGATTATAGACAAAGGGATGGGAAATGTAGAGGTCACATCAAGCAGAGGCTTTGGTACCTCCTTCTCAATTGAATTCCCGATGACAATAGAGGAGAGAGACAGATGACTCACATAAAGGTACTTTTAATCGAAGATGACCCAATGGTTCAAGAGGTAAATAAAGAGTTCATTATGAGTGTCCCTGGCTTTCATGTGGTAGCAGTTGCAGGGAATGGCGAACAAGGAATTCAACTCATTAAAGAAGTCTGCCCAGATCTCGTAGTCTTGGATGTTTATATGCCCAAAAAGGACGGGATTAAAACACTCCAAGAAATTAGAAAACAGAAAATCAAAGTCGATATTATTGTCATTTCAGCAGCAAAAGATAAAGAAACAATAGGGATCATGCTACAAAATGGCGCGCGAGACTATATCATTAAACCTTTTAAGTTTGGGCGAATGAAGCAATCACTTGAAAGCTATAAATTATTTAGAGCGAAGATAGGAAATACGGAGGAATTTTCTCAAGAAATGCTTGATGACATCATACGAAAACCGGCCATTAAGCAGGAGGAACCATTTTTGCCAAAAGGTTTAAATGTATACACGATGAATGAAATTAAAGCCTATATGAAAGCACAGAATGGTGCGCAATCAGCGGAGGAAGTTGCGAATTCACTTGGGATTGCGCGGGTGACAGCACGTCGTTACCTCGATTTTCTTGTGAAAGAAGGAGAGCTGAAATTAGATATGCAGTACGGTGGTGTTGGCAGACCTGTCAATACATATATCGTGCCTTTTGACTAAGAGACCAAAAAGACCAAAATGTACGATATGTCCATAAACTTCACAGTCATTGATGAAACCGCTATCATTTTAGCTACAGAAACGAGTTAAGCGTTGACATCAAAGGGTAAGGGAGAGGAAGTTTATGAAGCTGTCTAGGCTTTTTAAAAACTTAACGTTTCAGGTCATAACAGCCGTTATCATCGGGATTATTGTTGGGATGGTTTGGCCAAGTGTTGGGAAGGAAATGAAGCCGCTTGGTGATACATTTATTAATGCAGTAAAAATGGTCATCGCACCGATCATTTTCTTAACCATCGTGCTTGGTATCGCCAAAATGGGTGATATGAAAAAGGTAGGAAAAGTTGGTGGGAAGGCATTTATTTACTTTGAGGTCGTGACAACCCTCGCACTTGTCATTGGTCTTTTCGTTGTCAATATCATGAAGCCAGGGGATGGGCTTGATTACAGTAAGCTTGAAAAAGGGGACGTTTCTCAATACACCCAAGATGGGGGACAGGGCATCGACTGGATGGAATTTGTGACACACATTGTTCCATCTAATATGGTAGATGCGTTTGCTAAGGGAGATATTTTACAGGTATTATTCTTCTCGATTTTATTCGGAGTCGCTCTTGCTGCACTCGGGGAAAAAGGAAAAGGGATCATCGAATGGCTTGATAAACTATCACTTGTCTTTTTCAAAATCATTGGATATGTTATGCGTGCTGCACCATTAGGGGCCTTTGGTGCGATGGCATATACGATTGGTCACTTTGGTCTCGCTTCCATTAAACCACTTGCGAGCTTGATGCTATCGGTCTATATGACAATGTTCATATTCATTTTCGTCGTACTCAATATCATATGTAAAATGTATGGCTTTAGCTTATTTAGCTACCTTCGCTTTATCAAAGATGAAATCTTGATTGTACTTGGCACAAGCTCTTCAGAATCTGTGCTACCAAGAATGATGGATAAGATGGAGCGCTACGGTTGTTCAAAATCTGTTGTAGGTCTTGTCATCCCGACTGGTTATTCATTTAACCTCGATGGCACATCCATTTACTTATCCATGGCGGTTGTGTTCCTTGCACAAGTATTTGGTGTCGACCTGTCCATTGGACAACAGATTACCATCATCCTTGTTTTAATGCTGACATCTAAAGGGGCAGCAGGCGTCACAGGAAGCGGCTTTATTGTTCTTGCATCCACACTCGCTGCACTTCAGGTGATTCCGCTTGAGGGACTTGCACTTCTACTCGGTGTTGACCGCTTTATGAGTGAAGGCAGAGCCATCACGAACCTTATTGGGAATGGAATTGCAACAATCGTTGTAGCGAAAAGCGAAGGCGAATTTGATGAAAATAAAAGTAAGTCTGCTCTTCAGGAAATGCGTAGCATGAAGCAGGCAGTTTAGTATAAAATAGTCAAAAAACCGAAACCTTATGTGAAAGAGAGGTTTCGGTTTTTTGTTGTATTTAAAAAGAAAATTCTTGAAACAAAAATAAAAATAGGTCGAAACGTAAGACCTCTGCTTCCTTTTGTTATATAATTTACAGAAAGACCCGATATAATGAATATCGGATGCATGTGAAAATAGACTTTAGTCCTGGTAGGTGTGTAACATAATGGCGGCATTTTTCAAATTGTTCGAAAGACCGAGTGTCAAACGCTTCTCTGTATTTGTTGTTTTAGCCACTGTATTGTATTTATTAAGAGGGATGATGAATCTTATCTTACTGACATTCATCTTTACTTTTTTAATGAATCGTTTAGAAGGATTATTAAGGCGCTTTTTGAATCATTTCCTTAAGATTGGACAAAAAGCAGTCATAACCATTCTGTATATTCTCTTAGCAGGTGGTTTGACCATTGGTGGCTTCGTCTTTGTACCTGTTATTGCCAAGCAGGTTGAACAGCTATTCAAGTTAGGAAAGAAGATTGCAGATCATCCACAAGATTTACCTTTCTTCAATGTGATCACCAATGTGTTCGGAGATTTCAAAATTTCCACCTACTTCGAAAAAGGTTTTAATTTCCTATATACATACATAACTGATTTTAGTACGTTCAGCATCCAGGTGATTATGTCCTTAATATTAAGTATGTTCTTCTTATTCGAGAAGGATCGCCTCATCCAGTTTATGAACAAGTTTAGAACGAGCAAAATCTCCGTATTTTATCATGAAATTGCCTTTTTCGGTCGTAAATTTTCAAGAACGTTTGGAAAAGTTCTAGAAGCACAATTCATTATCGCAACAGTCAACTGTGTGTTAACAACTATTGCTCTTTGGTTTATGGGATTCCCGCAATTATTCGGACTGGCTGTGATGGTCTTCCTGTTAGGGTTAATACCTGTGGCGGGTGTCGTCATATCTCTCATCCCTCTTAGCATTATTGCCTATACACTTGGTGGCGGTATGTACGTTCTCTACATTCTCCTTGTCATTGTCATCATTCATGCGATTGAGGCGTATTTCTTAAATCCAAAGTTAATGTCTGCAAAGACAGAGCTACCGATATTCTTCACGTTCGTCGTGTTAATATTCTCAGAGCATTACATTGGAATCTGGGGCTTAATTATCGGAATTCCAATCTTTGTGTTTATTTTAGATATATTAGAGGTAACAAATAAGGAAGAAAGTAATTAAAAGTTCACATGAACTGTTTACAAATTATGTGAAATAAGGTATAAATGTAATGAAAATAGTATATGACCACACGCTTAATCCTTCTAAAGGAATGGGGGACCCATTACTTTGGGGTGAATTTTTCTGTCATACAGAAAAAGGGACATCTCTTCGTCCTAACCCGTCAGCTAACCTCATCAGCGTGAAGAGAGCCCCAATTGTGGTAAATGCTTATATTACATGAAGCAAAGCCCACGAGAGAACTCTCTCGTGGGCTTTTTTATGAGGGAAAGGGGAGATTTTATTGAAGCTAGCCACTAAAATCATCATCGCACTTATTTTAGGTGCAATTACGGGACTCCTGCTCAACATTTATGCTCCAAACGTATTCAAAATTCTAGACCCTTACTTGTTTACACCTCTAGGTCAAATCTTCTTAAACTTAATTAAAATGCTCGTTGTACCGATTGTCTTTTTCTCCATCACACTTGGAGTTGCTGGGCTTGGTGATCCAAAGAAGCTAGGCAGAATCGGTGCGAAAAGTATCACTTATTTTTTATCAACCACGACTTTAGCAATCATCATCGCAATGACTTTAGCCCTACTAATCAAACCAGGATCATTTGGAACTTTTGATACTCAAGGTGCTGAATATAAAGCAGAAGAAGCCCCATCTATAGCTGAAACCCTACTAAATATTATTCCAATAAATCCAGTACAATCACTCGTTGAAGGGAATATGCTGCAAATCATTGTCTTTTGTTTATTCTTAGGACTTGGAATTGCCATTCTCGGTAAGAAAACAGAAGGACTACTCAAAATGTTAGAGCAAGGTAATGTACTAATGATGTACTTAGTCGGTGTTGTGATGAAATTTGCACCGTACGGAACATTTGGTTTAATTGCGACAGCGATTGGAAGTCAAGGGCTTGATGCAATGAAAGCAATGAGCCTATACTTCGCAGTCGTTCTACTTGCACTTGTTGTTCATTTCTTCTTAATATATGGTTCAACACTTGCGTTCTTGGCAAAACGAAATCCTTTTACGTTCTTTAAAGACTTCTCACCAGCGATGGTGGTTGCTTTCAGTACTTCTAGCAGTAATGCAGTGTTACCTGTTTCTATGGAAACAGCACAAAAAAGACTGAAAGTACCTGAGCCGATTTCAAGCTTTGTACAGCCGCTCGGTGCGACGATTAATATGGACGGGACTGCCATCATGCAAGGGGTTGCCACGATTTTTATTGCACAAGTGTTTGGTGTTGAACTGACACTCATGCAGATGCTCACAGTTGTCTTAACGGCTGTGCTTGCAAGTATTGGTACTGCAGGTGTACCTGGGGTTGGCCTCATCATGCTTGCAATGGTGCTTAATTCTGTTGGGCTTCCAGTTGAAGGAATCGCATTAATTCTCGGAATTGACCGTCTTCTTGATATGGCAAGAACGGTTGTGAATATTACTGGGGATGCTGCATGCGCAGTTATCGTAGCGGAAACTGAGAAAAAACATGAGGGATCTGCACAAACACAAAATATCTCTATGTAATAAAAAGCATGGCTGCATCAGCAGCCCTTTTTTTGTTGGAGAAAGTACATTTAGTAAAAGTGTGCATATGTCCATCGTGATATACTTTTAAACAGTGCGATGAAACGCACGGCTATTTTACTTGCAAAGGAGGAGCCAATTTGGATCCTGTCATATTAAAGATAGAAGGAACAGATAAAAAAATCGGCAACAAAGCGATTTTGACAAATATCTCAATGGACATTAGGCAAGGAGAAATCGTTGGACTGCTTGGGCCGAATGGTTCTGGTAAAACAACCTTAATTAAATTGATTGTTGGGTTAATGAAAAAGTCAAAAGGGAGCATCATAATCAATGGTTTTTCCCAAGATAAGCATTTTAAAAAAGCCATGTCGTCTGTTGGTGCGATTGTTGAGAATCCAGAATTCTATTTACATTTAACCGGATATGAAAACCTTGAGCTGTATGCAGCCATGTATAACCACATATCAGAAGAAAGAATTCAAGAGGTCATCACAAGAGTGAAGCTCGAACATGCCATTCATCAAAAAGTTAAAACGTACTCTTTAGGAATGAAACAAAGACTTGGAATCGCACAGGCGATCTTGCACAAGCCGAATTTATTGATTTTAGACGAGCCCACGAACGGACTGGACCCAGCAGGGATGAAAGATTTCCGTGAGCATCTATTGTCACTTGTTAAAGATGAGGGAACGTCTGTCTTATTCGCAACACATCTTCTTCATGAAGTGGAGGAGCTCTGTGATCGGATGGTCATCATCCAAAAAGGAACCATTAAAGCGACAGTCAATTTGCAAGAGGCCAATTCAGCTAACACACATGTACGGATGGAGATTCATCCTAGCGATCAAGCAGCCGATTGGTTAAAAACAAATGGGTATACATACGAAATGTCAGAAGGCGACTTTATCCTTCAGGTCAAAAAAGAAGAGGTTCCTATACTTAACAAACAACTCGCTCTTGCAGATCTTCAAGTATACGCCATCCAGCCACAAAAAGAATCCATTGAGGCTGCGTTTATGAAGCTAACAGAAGGAGGTACCTCTCATGTTAAATCTCATCATGAATGAGCATAAGAAATGGCTTAAACAAAAAAGCCCCTTTGTTGCGATTGGTTTAATTGCGATTTTTCAAATTGTGATGGCACTGATTGTAAAGCAACTAGTAGATGGATTTGGCGGAAATGATTCAGTGGTGAACTACTTTGCTTATTCCACGAATATGGTATTCATTCTCCAAGTGTTTGCGGTTGTCATTGGGGCAACCATCATTTCATCTGAATTTCAAAAACGAACGATCAAATTTTTATTGATTCGTCCGAAAAGCCGGTTCGAGATTTTTCTATCTAAGTACATTACACTGGTGCTGACTGTCTTATATTTGTTTCTTATTTACTATGTGCTTGCTTTTTTATTTGGGCTCATTTTATTCGGTCCACACTTCGAAGAAGACACTGGTCAATTGTTTAACCATACGCTTCAAGTAATTGGTTCGCAATGGATTGAGGTTGTGATGATGGCAAGCTTTGCTTTTCTATGCTCGTCCTTATTTAGAAACAGTTTGCTTGCACTCGTTACCTCATTTTTTGTCTTATATACAGCGAAATCACTGGTGCCCCTCATGTCGATTTTTGAAAATCAGTGGGGTAAAATTCTATTGTTTGCGAATACAGACTTCACGAAATATAGTTTCTCAGGTCCACCGCCATTTGATGGGATGACACCACTATTTTCAATCTTTATCGTTTGTGCACACTTTGTCTTTTTTGTGGGGGCTGCCTGGTTTCTATTTTGGAAACGGGATATAAATGTGTAAAAACTGTGTCAAATAATAGAGAAAATTCGTGACATTTTTGTGAAAACCAATAGGTGCATTAAATGCACCGCTTATTTTGACTTATAATAAGTAGGAGTTCATGGAGGTGACACTATCGTGAGAAATTTCATTACAGCTTTACCGATGTTACTGCTTTTGTCGTTTTCGTTTGTGTCCTTTGCCTTCCAATTTGATCATCTTGTTTATTTTAGACTTGCGCTAGGGGTATTTTCATTAGCGGGTCTTTTGATTTTGTATACATTCAAACGAAATATGAAATGGTTTATGATCTATTTATATGCAAGTTGGATGACCCTTGCTGCTGTCACAACTTTTGAGGAGCCTGTATTTTCTCAATTTTTCTTTGGTGGCTTGACGATGACAATGGGCTATTTAACATATATGCTCATTTATCTTGGCATGAAGCAGGAACGTGCAGCAAAGTCACATTAACTAAAAGCTGGTAAAATCAAGTAGTTGATTTTATCAGCTTTTTTGATGTAGCCAAATAAAAAAGAGCAGGCATCAAGCCTACTCTTTAAAATGATTCACGCCCGACAGCTGCAAGCTGTTTTTGGTGTTTATTGTCGATGTTCTTATAAATGCTTTCCATCATCTTTGGATCACGCATGATCGCTTTTTTGTTTTCTTCGATTAATTGCTGATATGTTTTGATTTTTTTCTTAGACATGATCACAGCACTCCCTGATTAAGATATCTATTTGGTTTCACTTAGATGAAATTGATAATCATTTTCAATTAGATAATTTCATTATACAAACCAAATATACGGAAGTAAAGGATCAATTCTGAAAATTCATCCAAACGACATATTTGATCTGGCTTCGACAGCAAATACTTTCCCAGGAAATAATCTGCTGTCTATTTCTGTCGCCATGTCCAACATGGTGAACCCTATTTGAAACGTTTTATTGGAATGCTACGTCTTAATCTAAGTAACTCGATTAGAGGTGAAGGATACATAAAAGGGGGATGAAAACAAAAAGGACATCAGCAATTTTGCTCATGCCCTTCATTCATAAACACCAAAAGTGAACTTGTCAAACGAATTACCGAATATAACCTTGAAGGAATTCAGTTACTTCCTCAGGTGTTTTAGCATTTGCACTGTGCAGATGGCCTGTCTTTTCGCCATTTTTGAAAATTAATAGGCTAGGAATACCCATTACTTGGTATGTTTCGGCAAGTTCAGGGAAATCGTCTTTATTTATTTCAAACCATTCATTATTAGCGTAAGTTTCCAAAATGTCAGGAATGAACATGTCCATTCTTGTGCAGTCGGGACACCATGTCGCAAAAAACTTAATAATCACTTCTTTGTCAGATTGAATGATTTCATTGAATTGTTCAGTACTTGTTATTTTTTCCAATGGTCACAACTCCTTTTCATTGTCATTTTAATATAAAATAGAGACGAATGACATTCAAATGCTCGAAACGTACTGACTGATTTTATAAATCATTTCAATTAGATGACAACAAAAATTAATTAGAGCATTTTCTGATGAAAGTGATAAGATAGTAAAGATGAATTTTAGTGGGGGGAGTATCCATTGAAAATAAGTTTAGGATTAGTTTACGGCGGAAAATCAGCCGAACATAATGTATCACTGCAAACAGCCCTTGCAGTTACAAAGGCGCTTAACACGGAGAAGTTCGATATACATCCAATTTATATTACCGAAGAGGGCGAATGGCTAAGAGGAGAAAAACTCACTGAACCAGTATCAAATGTAAAGATGCTGCAATTCGAGCAAAATGCGCAGACATTTTTGCCAACTACATTAAATAACAAGATGTTTCCACAGGTGACAACAACAGAAGAAGAGAAAATTGATGTTGTGTTCCCATTGCTTCATGGACCAAATGGAGAAGATGGAACACTACAAGGTTTACTCGAACTTTTGAATGTCCCTTATGTTGGTAACGGTGTCCTTGCATCCGCAGCGGGTATGGATAAAGTCGTGATGAAAGATGTTTTTGCTCAAGCAGGACTTGCACAGGCGAAGCACCTTTCCTTTAATAAAAAAGATTACGAAAAAGCAAAAGCCAAATGTTTAGCGCATATTGAGCAAGAGCTTGGTTACCCTTGCTTTGTCAAACCAGCAAATATGGGTTCAAGTGTTGGTATTAGTAAATGCAGAAGCCAAGAAGAACTATCAGAAGCCTTCGATTTAGCCTTCCAATATGACAGACGTGCTGTCGTTGAAGAAGGAGTTGTTGGAAGAGAAATCGAAATTGGTGTATTAGGAAATGATGAACCGGCTTGTTCAGTTGTAGGTGAAATTGCACCGAAAAAAGATTTTTATGATTACAAAGCTAAATATGAAGATGGCGATACTGACTTAATTATTCCAGCTAGTGTTTCGGAAGAGGCGTATAAAACGATTCAAGACATGGCAATTAAAGCCTTTAAAGCAATCGATGGATCGGGTTTAGTGCGTGCTGATTTCTTCCTAACAGAAGATGGACGTGTATTGATCAATGAAGTGAATACGATGCCAGGATTTACACCGTTTAGCATGTTCCCGCTTCTATGGAAACATACGGGTGTAGAATACCCTGAACTCATTGAGAAACTAGTGTCACTTGCGCTTGAACGTCATCAAGAAAAACAAACCATTAAAACAACTTTTTAATGTGAACAACAAGCATAAGACACTATCCTAACAGGTAGTGTCTCTTTTCCTTAGAGGGGAAAATGGAAAGAGAGGCGAATGAAATGATTAAACGCACAGTCGGGCAAGTTGCAAAAATGGCAGGTGGAGAGCTAACAAATCCAGCATTTGGTGAAAAAGACATTCATGGGGTGACAACAGATACTCGCAAGGTCTCAGAAGGAGCACTATTTATCCCGTTAATCGGAGAGCATTTCAATGGTCACGTTTTTGTTGAGAAAGCTCTTGAATCAGGAGCGACAGCTGTTCTTTGGAATAAACAAGAAGCGAATCCACCTGAACATGTAGCTGTGATTCTTGTTGATGATACGTTAGCTGCACTTCAACAATTGGCTAAATCCTATTTGCAAGAAGAAAACCCACGTGTTGTTGGAATTACTGGAAGCAATGGAAAAACAACGACAAAGGATATGATCCATTCTGTCTTACAAACTACGTACCGGGTACATAAAACAGATGGGAACTTTAACAACCACATTGGACTTCCCCTTACCATTTTAGCAATGCCGAAAGGGACTGAAATTGCTGTTCTTGAAATGGGAATGAGTGCAAAAGGAGAAATTGAATTTCTTTCCGAATTAGCAGAGCCTGAGGTAGCGGTTATTACAAATGTCGGTGAGTCGCACATGCAAGACCTTGGTTCAAGAGAAGCCATTGCCGATGCCAAATGCGAAATTGTAAAAGGGCTAAAAGAGGAAGGCGTCCTTTATTATCTAGGAGACGAACCACTTCTTTGTGAAAGGGCTGAGGAACTCTCGCGTACTACAAAAACTTTCGGTGAATCAGAGAGCAGTGATGTCCATTTGACCCATATGAACCAACTTGCAGAAGGTACTGAATTTCATGTGGAAGGATACAGCCAGGCGTTTTTAATTCCTGTTTTAGGGAAACACAATGTCAAGAATGCACTTGCTGCCATAGCAATCGGTCAGCATTTTCAATTAACAGAAAAACAAATAGCCCAAGGCCTTATGCAAACGAAATTGACAGGTATGCGCTTAGAGCTGTTCCAAACGGATAACGGCATTACTGTCATTAATGATGCCTACAACGCAAGTCCGACCTCGATGAAAGCCGCGATCGACCTTGTTGGTGACATGGATGGATTCGCAAACCGAATTCTCGTCTTAGGGGATATGCTAGAGATGGGTGAAGAGGAACAGTCGTATCATCGTGATCTTGGTCGCTACATTCAACCAAAGTATATTGATTTTGTGCTAACATATGGTGACCTGGGCGCATTTATTGCAGAAGGGGCAAAAGAAACTTTCGAAGAAGACCGTGTCTTCCATTATCTTGAGAAAGCCGAGCTGAAGAAGAAGCTAGTACAATTAGCTGGTGCTAAGGATGTTATTCTTGTAAAGGCTTCACGCGGCATGCGTCTTGAAGAGGTTATTACAGATCTATAAAAGATAAAGTAGTAAAAAGAAGGTGGCAATATGATTGGCTGTTTGTGTATCCATGGTTTTACAGGGACACCATATGAAGTGGAGCCACTCGTCCAATATTTAAAAAAGACAACAGATTGGACAATTCAGCCTGTGACACTGCCAGGCCATGGGGAAACTCACAATTTCAAAGGTGCCTTATATCAGGAGTGGATTGCCTCTGCTGAACTTGAGCTCTTCTCACTACTAAAGACATGTGACACGATATTTATCATTGATTTTTCAATGGGGGAATGATTGCATCATACCTAGCAGCCAAATACCCTGTTGCCCGTCTTGTGCTTTTAAGCGCTGCGGAAAAATATGTGAACCCTAAACAAATGGTTCAGGATATGAGACAAATGTTAAAGGAGTCTCGTTCAGGACTTCTTGCTGAAAATCCCTTGTATCACAGATATCGTCATAAGTTCTCAAGGACCCCAGTAGCAGCAACAATCGAGTTTATGAAGCTGGTAAAATGAACCAAAGCCTCTCTTGAAAAATTACACTTACCAGTTTTAATTGTACAAGGTGAAAGTGATGGGATTGTCCCTGTGACAAGCGCTGATTATATCTATCACAAAATCCCTTCTCACAATAAGAAACTGTATTACCTGCCAAATTGTAAGCATCTTGTCTGTCATGAACCTTGTGCGGGAAAATTATTCGAAAGTGTCGATTAATTTTTAAAGAAAGATTTTTAGTATATAAAAAAGCGAAAATGTGGCTAAACTAATATAAAAAGATGCATGCTAGTTAAAATTTCCAAACTTTTTTGTCGAACGAGCCTTAAGCCTATGTTACAATAGAAAGAGGCGGTTGAATCGTTTGTTCCAATATGATGGCAAAACCTTCATTCCTCAGTCTAATTCTGAGAATGGCGAGGTTTCAAGTGCCACAATGTTTCATTATCGACAGGAAAGTCACATTTTAACTGGTGCATATAAAGGCGGAAGTATTTTATCTGGTGTACTGGTAGGAACAGTAAATGATGATGGAACACTTCAATTTAGGTACCATCACGTCAACGAAGACGATAGCATGAGAAGTAGATCTTGTTATTCGGTTCCAAAGCAGTTAGATCATGGTAAAATTCAGCTGCATGAAAAGTGGAAATGGATGGACGGAGATCTAAGCGAAGGCGAATCTGTCATTGAAGAACTGTAGATTGCATTGATTTCTGCCTTGTTGAAAAACACATAGTGTAATGGTAAGATAAAACGTAAAGTAATTCGGGCTTTGTATATAATGACCTGTCCTTTCAGTAAATGGGCAGTTTTTAATGATCATTCACGAGATTACTGAAACAGCAAGTAGAAGGAGTTTGAATAAATTGACAATAACGTTTCAAGATTTTAATTTAAGCGAAGGTCTCATGGCGTCTATTAACCGCATGGGATTTGAAGAAGCAACACCAATTCAGGCAGAAACGATTCCACTCGGTCTTCAAAATAAAGATGTCATCGGACAAGCACAAACAGGAACTGGAAAAACAGCAGCATTTGGTATTCCTCTAGTTGAGAAAATTGACCCCGCGTCTCCAAATATTCAAGCGATTATTATTGCGCCAACAAGAGAACTTGCGATTCAAGTTTCTGAAGAACTTTATAAAATTGGCCAAGACAAGCGTGCGCGTGTACTTCCGATTTACGGTGGACAGGATATCGGTCGCCAAATCCGTTCACTCAAGAAAAATCCTCACATTATCGTAGGGACTCCAGGACGTTTATTAGACCACATTAACCGTCGTACGATGCGTCTCCAAAATGTTGAAACAGTTGTACTTGATGAAGCAGATGAAATGCTAAACATGGGTTTCATTGAAGATATCGAATCGATCTTGTCAAATGTGCCAAGTGAGCATCAAACACTGTTATTCTCTGCAACGATGCCTGCACCAATTAAACGCATTGCAGAGCGTTTCATGACGAACCCAGAGCATGTCAAAGTAAAAGCGAAAGAGATGACTGTCTCAAACATTCAACAATTCTATTTGGATGTCCAAGAGCGTAAGAAATTCGATACATTAACACGTCTTCTTGACATTCAATCTCCAGAATTGTCAATCGTATTCGGTCGTACAAAACGTCGTGTTGACGAACTAACTGAAGCATTGAACCTGAGAGGTTACGCAGCTGAAGGTATTCATGGTGACTTGACTCAAGCAAAACGTATGGTAGCACTTCGTAAGTTTAAAGAAGGCGCAATTGATGTGCTTGTTGCAACAGACGTTGCGGCACGTGGACTTGATATCTCAGGTGTCACACATGTTTATAACTTTGACGTACCTCAGGATCCTGAAAGCTATGTTCACCGTATTGGACGTACAGGACGTGCTGGCCGTACCGGAATGGCAGTAACATTTATCACTCCGCGTGAAAAAGATATGCTTCGTGCGATTGAACAAACAACAAAACGTAAAATGGATCGTATGAAAGAGCCGACATTGGATGAGGCAATTGAAGGTCAACAACAAGTAACCGTCGACCGTCTTCGCACAATCATTGGCGAAAACAACCTGAACTTCTACATGACAGCAGCTGCTGAACTATTAGAAGAACATGATTCTGTCACAGTGGTTGCAGCTGCAATCAAAATGATGACAAAAGAGCCAGATGCAACACCTGTCCGTTTGACAGATGAAGCACCAATGATCGGGAAACGCCATCGTAGCAACCGTAGCTCTAGCTCATCTTCTAAACGCAGAGAGGGTGGTAGCGGAGGCTATCGCGGTAAAGCTAAAAATACTCGTTCTTCTTACGGTGATAAAAAACGTTCATCATCCACTGATCGTAATCGTTCTTCTAGCGATCGCCGTCAAAAGAAATCATTTAACTAAACAAACAATTCAAAGCGAATCCCTAACAGGATTCGCTTTTTCTAAATGGAAAATTGGAACTTTTCACGCCGCATTTCGTAATATACTGATAGAAAAGTAAAAGAATGGGGGAAGAGTGTGAGAAAACAGCCGCAACGTCAAATTAGTTTAAATGGACTAAAGGTATGGCGTATTCAAAATGGAATCATTTCATTTATTTTCTTGCTCGTCACCATTGGGGTGTTTGTCGCAAGTTATTATCTCGATTGGCCTTATTGGATTGGCGCAATTGTCGCAGGAGTCTGGCTTGTTCAAGCTGTATTAGCCATTTGGCTTATTCCGAAAATCCGCCATCGTATATGGCGTTATGAAGTGTTCGAAAATGAAATAGAAATTCAGTATGGATTCATTCGAGTCACACGAGTCATCGTGCCAATGGTTCGTGTTCAGCACGTTGATACATCACAAGGACCGCTTTTAAGACGGTACAACCTAGCTTCTGTACAAATTTCAACGGCTGCTACTGTTCATCATATTCCAGCACTAGAATTAGAGGAAGCAGATCAACTTCGTGACTACATCTCTCGTATGGCAAGGGTGACTGAAGATGATGTCTGAACCAAGACGTGTTCATCCATTATCCATGTTGATTGACTTTGTGTCGGGAGCCATTTCTTTGATCAAGAATATTATCGTTCCATTCTTTTTCATTATTTTTGTCAATTCCAACTTGCAAATTCGCTTTTATGCCTTTATAATTCTCGGTTTACTCATTCTATGGACAGCGATTTCAAGCATTTTAGAATGGAGAAAATTCACATATCGCATTGAAGCCGATGAATTTCGTGTCGAAGCTGGACTTTTTATGAAAAAAAAGAAATATATAGCAATAGAGAGAATTCAATCTATCAACACAAGCGAAGGAATCTTTCAAAGAATTTTTGGATTGGTCAGATTGCAAATTGAAACTGCTGGTGGTACAGGTGATGCGGAGGTTACGCTTACTGCCATTACAAAAGCCAATGCGGACCAATTGCAAAAAACTGTTTTTAATAGCAAGAAAGCTTTACAGCAAAACAACACGAACACGCTTGAAACAGGAGAACATACTATGGCTGCGGAGCCGATTGAAGAACCTGTAGAAGCGCCAGTGAAAGTATCGTATCGTATGGGCATTCCAGAATTGCTTCTTGTTGCTTCTACATCAAGTGGAATAGGTGTCATTATCTCAGGGTGTCTGGCATTATATACACAGGTCGATGAGTTCCTACCAATGGACGGATTATTGAATCGTTTCAGCTTTTTGAGTCATGCTGGAATTGAAATTTATGCCTTGCTTATCTTCATCGCACTCTTTTTTGCTTGGTTACTGAGTGTGGGAGTGACTGCTCTTCAATATGCTAACTTTACAGCAAAGCGGAAAGGAGAAGAGATTGTCATTTCGAGAGGTTTAATCGAACGGCATCAAATGACGATTCCTCTTGCAAGAATACAAGCGATCAAAATCAAAGAAAACATCATTCGAGAACCATTTGGTTTTGCAACGGTGATGATCGTGAGCGCAGGCGGTTCAATCTCTGAAAAAGAAACATCGTCTGTTTTATTCCCGCTGATTCAAAAGAAAAAAATCAATGACTTGCTCCCAGCATTTACTGAGCATTACAAATATGAAAGTCATCTAAAAAAAGTACCGAAGCGATCACTCAAACGCTATTTATTCTCCTATGGTTTATTACCACTTTTGGTGGGAATTGCGCTTTCGTTTAAATTTCAGCCTTGGGGCTATTTAGGATTGATCCCATTGCCTTTCTTTCTCATGATCGGTTTTTTATCCTTTAAGCAGTCAGGATGGACGATACATGACCAGTCCATTCAAATGACGTCAAGAGGTATTGGAAAAACAACAGGGATTGTCCTAAGGAAGCGTATGCAGAATTACACCATGACACAATCTCTTTTCCAAAAGAGAGGGCGCGTTGCGAGTATACGAACGGTTGTGAAGTCTTCTGCTCTTCTTGATTCCTTTGGGGTACATCATGTAGATGAGGAAGATGCGAAGCGAGTGTTTGATTGGTATTCATATGAAAAAAACAAATCATCATGAATGTGAAAAAATGTCGACCGTCTCCAAGAAAAAGAGGCGATCGACATTTTTTAGTCAGGTTAAAAACGGCGTTTTCTTGAAGTGAACAAAAGTGTGAGCGGTGCGAGGAGCATTCCACCAATCAATCCAAACAGATGCCCCATGATGTTGATATTCGAGTTTACAAATGTCATGATGACCGATACGGCAAGAATTGTTAAAATGACTTGGGAATTTCCGCGATCCATCATACTTGGCTGGAACAGCACAAGATAGAGATATACGCCAAATAGTCCAAAGATCGCACCTGAAGCACCGACATGCACATAATTTAATGGTTCAACCCAGTATGTTCCGAGATTGCCGATAATACCTGATCCGAGGTAAATAAGAAGGAAACGGATCTTTCCGAGCATCTGCTCAAGTGCTGGAGCAAATAAGAAAAGAGACATCGAATTAAACAGAACGTGTGTTAAACCTGCATGAAGAAAAACAGGTGTCAAGAGGCGCCACCATTCACCCTCTGCGATGCCATAATTAAACCCGACAAGACTATCTTGGCCAAGCTGTATAATAGGGATGGGAATTGAAAATACGAGCCATAAGCCGATTTGGAGAGCGAGTATAGTGGTGACAATTGGATACGACCGGATAAATTGCTGAAAACTTTCTGTTCGAATAAACATAGAAAACCCCTTTTGACATCATAATGGTAAGTTTATAGTAACACGTTTATGAAACGAAGATAAAAAATAGTACGTGTCTTATAGGAGGAAGTCGATGATTAAAGGCATTGGTATAGATGTTGTAGAGATTGACAGATTGTCTCGTGTGCTGAGTAGACAGCCGCGTTTTCCAGAACGAATTCTCACACAATCGGAGCTCGATGTGTACGAATCATTGTCTTCAAAAAGAAGGCTTGAATTCCTGGCTGGCCGATTTGCAGCAAAGGAAGCTTTTTCTAAAGCGTACGGTACTGGGATTGGCAAAGATCTAAGCTTTCAAGATATACATATCGAAAAAGATGACCACGGCAAACCGTATGCTGTCTGTAAGAAGACGGAGTGGGACAGCGTTCATCTTTCCATCACCCATACGAGAGAATATGCCGCTGCCCAAGTATTAATCGAAAGGTTGTCAAGCTAGTCTGCATATTGTTTGTCCCCCCTTCATATATTGAGTAGTGCGATAAGGAAGGGCGAGTTGCTAATAGGCTTTGATGGTTCGCGGTACGCGGTTTATAAGGAGGCGTACTGTTAAAGTCAAACAAGCGGTTTCTTCCTTTTAACACAATTGACAAAGGGGTTGAAAAGGGTGAGAAAAAGCTTTGTTTTGCTTGTAGCGGGGATCCTTTTTGTGCTAATTCTTTCAGCGTGCGGTCAAAAATCGCAGCAGGACATCGTTGGAGATTTAAACAAAAAGGCGGAGGAAATGACATCATACAAAGCCAAAGCAAAAATGACAATCGAAACAGGGAACGAACCACAAGAATATCACGTGGAAATTTGGTACAAGAAACCTGAGCTTTACCGAGTCTATTTAGAAAATCCGAAAAAAGACCAGAATCAAGTCATTTTAAGAAATGGCAATGGTGTATTTGTACTAACACCTTCACTGAACAAGAGCTTCCGTTTCCATAGCGATTGGCCAAATAACAGCAGTCAAGTCTACTTGTTTGAATCTCTTGTCAAAGATATCAAAAACGACAGTGCAGCTCATTTCAAAGCAAAAGATTCAACATACATGTTTGAAACAAAAACAAACTATCAGCACAATCAAATGTTGCCGACACAAGAGATTACATTCCATAAAAAGAATATGGCACCAGCAAGTGTGAAGGTACTTGATAGTGACAAAAAGCCAATGGTCAAAGTGGAATTTTCTCACTTTGAATTTAATAAATCCTTCGATAAAGATGCGTTTGATGAAAAGAAAAACATGACGCTTTCTCAAATGGATGTGGCGACAAGTGCCAACCCATCTGATAGCTTCGCGGTCAAAACGCCAGTTGACCTGCCAGAAGGTGTGAAGAAAATGGAAGAGAAAGAGATGGCTTCTGATACAGGTAAACGCTATGTAATTACTTATGGCGGGGAAAAATCATTTACACTCATTCAAGAAAAAGCAAGGGTCGCTGAAGCATCAACACCAGTGACAATGAATGGAGAGCCAGTTGACCTTGGCATGACAGTCGGTATTCTAACAGACAAGTCATTATCATGGACATCCGACGGTGTCGATTACTTAATTTCTTCTGGCGATTTATCGAAAGAAGAGCTGTTGATGGTTGCCAAAAGTGTTGAAGGGCAATCAGCGAAATAGCTGAAAAGAAAAAGCATGTACCATTAAATGTTTGAGGCACACCATCCTTCAAAGAACACTTCATGTATGTTCAGCCCTGTTTAGGGGCTGTTTTTTTGGTTTGTTTCACATTAGGCTGTATTTTTAGTATCATAAATGAAGGTATCGAATCATCAAAACAGGGAAGTGTCAATGATGAACACAAAAGCTTTTTATAGAGACACATGGGCAGAAGTAAATTTAACATCTATTCAACATAATGTTTCACATATGAAAGACCATATAGGTAAAAAGGTACGCCTCATGGCAGTGGTAAAAGCCAATGCATATGGGCATGGAGATGTAGAAGTAGCAAGAGCGGCTTTACATGCTGGAGCAGATTTGTTAGCCGTTTCCTTTTTAGATGAAGCCATTTCATTGAGAAATAAAGGTATCACAGCACCAATTCTCGTATTAGGTGCTGTGCCACCTGAGCATGTCAAAGTAGCAGTTCGCTATCAGCTTGTCATGACCGCTTTTTCAGTTGAGTGGCTCAAAGCCGTTGTACAAGAAGTGAAAGGTTCATTACAAAGTGTTCGCTTTCACTTGAAAATTGACAGCGGTATGAACAGAATAGGTGTCAAAACATTAGAGCAGGTCAAAGAAGTGAAAGCCATCGTCGAAGACAATCCCTTCTTGCGCCTAGAAGGCGTATTTACCCATTTTGCGACAGCGGATGAGAAGGGGGGAGATTATTTTGACATGCAGATAGAGGTTTTTCAAAAGCTACTCAAACCCCTACGTACAGAAGACTTACTCGTGCACTGTGCAAATAGTGCAGCAGGTCTTCGCTTTAGAGAAGTGTTATTTAATATCGTTCGTTTTGGGATAAGTATGTACGGGCTGTCACCCTCTGAAGAAATCAAAGATGAACTGCCATTTGAGCTTAAAGAAGCTATGTCATTTTATACAAAACTGGCAAATGTCAAACGGATTAAAAAGGGAGAGAGTGTTAGCTACGGTGCAACGTATACGGCTAAGGAAGATACGTGGATTGGTACTGTACCAGTCGGTTATGCAGATGGATGGATAAGGAAACTGACAGGGACAGAGGTGCTTATCGGTGGAAAACGCCAGAAGATTGCGGGCAGGATATGTATGGATCAGTTTATGATTGAACTGAAAGAAGCGTATCCTGTTGGAACGAAAGTCGTACTCATCGGAGCTGAGCAGGGAGAAAATATCCCTGTTGACGAAATAGCAAGACGGCTCGAAACAATTAATTATGAAATAACATGTATGATTGGCTATCGCGTGCCGAGAGTCTACATGGAGAATGAGGAAATTGTTGATGTACGCAATCCGTTGCTTCATGGAGGGCAAAGCTTTCTATAGGCTTTCAGATGTAGAAGATTGTTGTGAGCTATGACACCATTCTTTTTTTCTCGATAATACTGGACAAAAGATATCCCTTTTTAAGAGTTTTTGGAAATACCGTATGATTTTCGGAAAAAAGCGTATAATGGGAAGAGGAACTCCATTATCATCTTGATTTACGGTTTGCCAGACCCTTCAGTGTGATAAAAACAAATCATGAAAACAGCTTTGCTTAAGCCTTAAATAATGATATGATTAGACTTGGAATGGATCGAAACGGTATCCGTAAGTTTTGTGGAGGTGTATGTTTTTTGTCTGAATCCAGCGCAACAAATGAAATGAAAATTCGACTGCCAGAAGCATTAATGTCTGAAATCGAACGAGTAGCAGAGCAGGATAAGGTAACAAGAAATGAATTGATTTACCGAGCGACAAAAACGTATATTCGTGAACGTAATATTCGACAAAATCGTGAATCGATGAGACGCGGCTATATGGAGATGGCGAAAATTAATCTGAATATCTCTTCAGAAGCACAATATGCAGAATTTGAGGCTGAGAATACAGTTGAGCGATTAGTCAGCGGGGGTTAAACATTTGATTGTTAAACGCGGTGATGTTTATTTTGCTGATTTATCTCCTGTTGTTGGCTCCGAGCAGGGCGGGGTTCGCCCAGTATTGGTGATCCAAAATGACATTGGAAATCGCTTTAGCCCGACTGCTATCGTTGCAGCCATAACAGCCCAAATACAGAAAGCGAAATTACCAACTCACGTCGAAATTGATGCAAAGCGCTACGGCTTTGAACGAGATTCTGTCATTCTTTTAGAACAGATTCGCACCATTGATAAACAAAGATTAACAGATAAGATTACTCATCTTGATGATGAGATGATGGAAAAGGTTGATGAAGCCTTACAAGTTAGTTTGGCTCTTATTGATTTTTAATATGGTAACAATCATAGGTTGCTCCCGAAAGAGCAACTTTTTTTGTGTTCAAATTTTTTTAACGCTATAATGGAATCAGAATGAAAGTGATGTTTTTTTATGTATGTAGGGGGTAAATCATGCCGAACAATATCGTGCTGGCGTTCACGAAAGAGCATCAAAAGGAACTAGAACAGGAATGGACCAACATTTTTAAAAAGCTCGGAAAAGAAGAAACGGAGATGATGCTGAATGAAAAAATGTATGAAACCATTTGCACAGAGTACGTCCAGCTCATCATTACATCCATTTCAGAGGGGATATCTGAAGATTTTGAAGAAAAAGTTCAATCTTTTGCTTTAAAAATCGTTCAAATGGGTATATCACTTAAGCTGCTTGCAAGCGGATTGACGGAAATCCGAACGCACTTATACAACAAAATGAACAGTGACAATGAGATCGTTGAAAAAAGCAATGTCTTAGTTTGGCAAATTGATCAATATATCACACCTGTTCATAACGAAATATTAAATCAGTACTCTATCTCTTGGGAGAGAACAGTCAATCTCCAGAAGATTGCCTTACAAGAACTATCTGCCCCTCTTATTCCAGTATTTGAACAAATTACAGTCATGCCGCTTGTCGGCACAATTGATACAGATCGTGCGAAAAAAATCATGGAAAATTTGCTGAATGGTGTCGTCAAGCACCGTTCAGAGGTTGTGCTTATTGACATCACAGGTGTACCAGTTGTTGACACAATGGTCGCTCATCATATCATTCAAGCTTCCGAGGCTGTCAGATTAGTAGGTGCAAAATGCTTATTGGTCGGCATTCGTCCTGAAATTGCCCAGACTATCGTGAACCTTGGAATAGATTTATCTCAGGTTACAACTAAGAATACCCTTCAAAAAGGAATTCAAACTGCTTTAGAAATGACAAACAGAAAAATTGTTTCATTGGAGGGATAACCATTGAGAAACCACCCGAAGATTCCAATCTTAAAATTATACAACTGCCTCCTCGTTTCAATACAGTGGGAGCTTGACGATCAGACAGCTCTCCATTTTCAAGAAGACTTACTCAATAAAATTCATGAAACAGGAGCAAATGGTGTTGTCATTGACCTTACATCAGTAGATATGATTGACTCTTTCATTGCCAAAGTGTTAGGTGATGTCATCACAATGTCCAAGCTAATGGGTGCTAAAGTTGTATTAACAGGAATACAACCGGCAGTGGCTGTTACGCTCATTGAACTTGGCATATCTCTAGAAGAAATCGAGACGGCACTAGATCTTGAACAAGGGCTTGAGACATTGAAGCGGGAATTGGGGGAATAGATATGAAAGACCAATCCTGTGTGAAAATTTTGACGGAATGGGATATAGTTGCAGCCAGACAACTGGGGCGAAATGTTGCAAAAGAACTAGGATTTGGAACAGTTGACCAGGCAAGGATTACGACGGCCATTTCAGAATTAGCCCGGAATATCTATTTATACGCTGGTAAAGGTCAGATTTGTATAGAAGAAGTGATGGAACGGGGAAAGCGCGGACTGAAAATCATTGCAGCTGATGAAGGGCCAGGTATTATGGATATCCGCAAGGTCATGGAGGACGGATTTTCCACATCAGGCGGACTTGGTGCCGGTTTGCCAGGTGTCAGAAGACTGATGGATGATTTTAAACTGGATTCCACACCCGAACAAGGAACGGAGATACAAGCTGTTAAGTGGCTTCGCTAGGAGGTAAACCATGGATTTTAAGGAGGTAATGGAGCAGCGGTATCATCAGCTGCTCAGCCGTTATATAAGTGATTTAACTGAAACATCGCTTTATCAAGCTCAAAAGTTCAGCAGAAAGACAATTGAGCATCAAGTACCTCCTGAAGAAATAGTGAGCGTTCATCGAAAAGTGATTCAGGAGCTTTACCCTGATTTACCAAAGGATGTCTTTCATTCGCTCGACTTTTTGATCGAAGTGATGATAGGTTATGGACTTGCGTATCAGGAGCATTTAACACTTAGAGGCATTCAGAAAGAGATTAAATCAGAAATCGAGATTGCTGCCAATGTACAGCAAACCCTTTTGGAAACAAAAATTCCAGAAGGAGATACATTTGATGTCGGTGCCATCAGTGTTCCTGCAAAACAAATGAGCGGAGATTATTACCACTTTGTCACTGATCACGATACGATCAATATCGCCATTGCCGATGTCATCGGAAAGGGGATCCCCGCTGCACTTTGTATGTCGATGATTAAATATGCCATGGACTCGCTTCCAGAGTCAGGGAGTGGGCCAACAAAAGTGCTCAAAAGCCTCAATCGTGTGGTTGAACAAAATGTGGACCCAAGCATGTTTATTACAATGTTTTATGGTAGCTACAACACAGTCAATCACGAATTCAAGTACGCATCGGCTGGTCATGAGCCGGGCTTTTTCTATTCTAAAAAAGAAAATAAGTTCTATGATCTCGAAGCAAAAGGGCTTGTACTTGGCATTACGCCAGATTTTGAATACAGTCAGTATGAAAAACACCTAGACGAAGGTGATATGATTATCCTCTTTTCAGATGGTGTCACTGAATCGAAGACAGAGGACGGTTTCTTAGAGCGCGAAGATATTCAGGAACTCATTGCAAAGCACATGTCTGGTTCAGCTCAGGAAATGGTTGATGCCATCTATGCAAGCTTGCTGAAGATTCAAGATTTTCAGCTTCATGATGACTTTACATTGCTTGTTTTAAAAAGAAGGGTTTAGAAAGTGAAGAGGCGGGTATATAGAATTTTAGGATATAAGAATATTGAGGTGAATGCATGATGAATATGTCTGTGAAAGAGCATCAAATAGATCATTTAACGAAAGTCAGCGTCAGCGGAGAAATCGATGTCTACTCTGCCCCGGAATTAAGAGAGACGCTCATGCCTAAAGCGGAGCAAGGAGAGCATCTTGAGATTTGCTTAAAGGATGTTTCATATATGGATAGTACAGGTTTAGGTGTGTTTGTTGGATTGTTCAAAGCAGTTCAAAAAGCGGGCGGAACACTAAAGCTAGAAAATTTATCAGATCGACTTGTAAGGTTGTTCGAAATTACAGGACTAAAGGACATCATTGACATTTCTGCAAAGTCAGAGGGTGGGGTACAATGAACGAATCAGTAGACCTAATTGAGATGAAAATACCAGCAAAACCAGAGTATGTGGGGATTATTCGTTTAACTCTTTCTGGTGTGGCAAGTAGAATGGGTTACGCTTATGAAGAGATTGAGGATTTGAAGATTGCTGTCAGCGAAGCGTGTACAAACGCTGTACAGCATGCCTACAAAAGTGAAGAAAGTGAAGGAGGAGAAGTAACGGTTCGCTTTAGTGTCTTTGAAGATCGACTTGAAATCATTGTTGCTGATAAAGGTGACAGCTTTGACTTTAAACAAAAGCAGGAAGACCTTGGGCCGTATACATCTGCACATACGGTTGAACAACTGTCAGAAGGAGGGCTCGGTCTGTATTTAATGCAAACGTTGATGGATGAAGTCGAGGTGCAAGCGAACTCCGGAGTTACTGTGGCGATGACAAAGTTTTTGAACAGGGAGCGAGTTGACCATGACACAACCATCCAAAACTACGAAACTAACTAAAGATGAAGTAGATCGGCTGATCCAAAACTATCAAACAAATCAAGACGAACAGGCTCAGTTGACACTTGTTGAATGCTATACGAACCTAGTAGAAATGCTAGCGAAAAAGTATTCCAGAGGGAAAAGCTTTCACGAGGATCTCAGACAGGTTGGTATGATTGGATTACTTGGTGCAATAAAACGTTATGATCCCCTTGTTGGGAAATCTTTTGAGGCCTTTGCCATACCGACGATTATCGGCGAAATCAAACGATTTCTACGTGATAAAACATGGAGTGTCCATGTCCCAAGACGTATCAAAGAACTTGGGCCGCGAATTAAAATGGCAGTCGACCACCTCACAACAGAAACGCAAAAGTCCCCTCAGGTGCAGGAAATTGCTGAATATCTTGATGTGACAGAAGAAGAAGTACTAGAAACAATGGAGATGGGCAAAAGCTATCAGGCACTCTCTGTTGATCATGGCGTTGAGGCGGATTCTGAAGGAAGTACTGTCACTATTTTAGATGTTGTTGGATCACAAGAAGAAGGCTATGAACGAGTGAATCAAAAAATGATGCTTGAGAGTGTCTTTCATGTTCTCTCTGATCGTGAAAAAGACATTATCAATTTAACTTATCTTCATAATAAAAGTCAGAAAGAAGCTGGTGATTTGCTAGGTATCTCGCAAATGCACGTATCAAGATTGCAGCGGAAGGCAGTTAAAAAATTAAGAGACGCATTAGCGCAAGATTCCACAATGGAGTTAGGGTAATCATGCGGCAAGTTGAGCAAAACGAACATGTGCATGCCGTTATCTACCAATCTAGCAAAGAGGGAAGATCCTGCTGCGGGGACAGTTTTTTTATTAAAGCAGATGAAGAAGAACTAATTTGTGCTGTAGCAGACGGATTAGGCAGCGGCCAGTTCGCCAACGAATCATCTTCTTTAGTCAGCGAAATTGTCGAGGAACATGGACAGGAAGATGTGATTTCCCTCATTGATAGATGCAACCATGCAATGAAAAACAAACGAGGAGCGACTGCAGCCATTTTAAAGGTAGATTTTACCCGGCAGCAATTTACCTACTGTTCAGTCGGCAACATCCGTTTTATTTTACATGCACCATCAGGTGAGTATATCTATCCACTTCCGACACTGGGCTATTTATCAGGAAAGCCGAGAAAATATAAAACATATACCTACACGTATGAAAAGGGATCAAAATTCATTATGTATTCCGACGGACTCGATGTTCCAAACATGAGAATGTATTTAAAGCAAGGACAGACAGTCGTAGACATTGCACACACCCTAGAGACTTATACACACAACAAAATGGACGATCTCACCTATGTACTTGGTCAGCTAACGTAAAAAAGCTGACCATTTTTCTGTTTTGCCTGTTTTTTTGATACACTAAAGAAGAATGAAACAGTGAGAGGATGCAAAATATGAAGACATCTGACTTATTAATGAAACAAATTTCAACGGAATTAAAACTTTCTCAAAAACAAATCGAAAGCGTTATTCAATTACTTGAAGACGGCAACACAGTCCCATTTATTGCACGATACCGAAAAGAGCAGACAGGCTCACTAGACGAAGTGCAAATCCAAACCATTTCTGAGCGCTATACATATATTCAACATTTAACGCAACGTAAAGAAGAAGTCATTCGCTTAATTGCTGAACAAGAAAAACTAACGGACGAACTCAAACAAAAAATTGAACGTGCTGTTAAACTTCAAGAGATTGAAGACCTGTATAGACCGTTCAAACAAAAACGAAAAACAAAAGCAAATGTCGCAAAAGCAAAAGGCTTAGAGCCACTTGCTGAGTACTTGCTCACCTTACCGCATCAAGATGATATTACGGATAAAGCGAAAGCATTTGTAAATGAAGAAAAGGAAGTAAATAGTGTAGAAGAGGCAATTGAAGGTGCACAGCATATCATGGCTGAACAAATTGCAGATGATCCTGACATGCGGAAATGGATACGCGCAGAAACCTATCAAAAAGGGAGCCTTGTTACATCTGGAAAAGAAATAGAAAACGATGAGAAAAATGTGTATGAAATGTATTATGACTATCAAGAGCCGATCAAAAAGATCGTGCCCCATCGTGTACTGGCAGTCAATCGCGGCGAAAAAGAAGGCATTTTGAAAGCAACGATTGAGCCTCCCGCTGAAAATATTAAATTCTATCTTGAAAAACAAGTCATCAAAGGAAAACAGACAACCGCAAGATTTTACATTGAAACAGCGATTGATGATGCTTATAAGCGTCTCATTCAACCATCCATTGAACGTGAGATTCGCAAAGAATTGACAGAAAAAGCAGAAGAACAAGCCATTCACATTTTTGCTGAAAACCTGCGAAAACTACTTCTTCAGCCACCGATGAAAGGGAAGCGAGTGTTAGGAGTCGATCCAGCTTTTAGAACGGGCTGTAAGCTGGCTGTTGTCGATGACACAGGGAAGGTTCACAAAATTGATGTGATCTATCCACATCCACCGGTGCAGAAAAAGGCAGAAGCCAAACAAAAGGTCAAAGACATCATCAAGTCTCTTGATATTGAAGTGATTGCAATCGGGAACGGCACAGCTTCACGAGAAACAGAACAGTTCATAGTTGAGGTCATTCAAGAAACAAAGCAACCGGTCTCGTATTTAATTGTGAACGAAGCGGGCGCTAGTGTGTACTCTGCATCCGCTTTAGCAAGAGAAGAATTCCCAGACTTGCAAGTTGAAGAAAGAAGTGCCATCTCCATTGCAAGAAGGTTGCAAGATCCATTAGCTGAGCTTGTCAAAATTGACCCGAAATCAGTAGGTGTTGGCCAGTATCAGCATGATGTGAGCCAAAAGCAATTAAATAGCTCACTCACCTTTGTCGTTGAAACAGTCGTCAACCAAGTAGGTGTAAACGTCAATACAGCCTCACAAGCACTCCTGCAATATGTATCAGGTCTATCCAAAGCAGTTGCAGGCAACATCGTCAAACGACGAGAAGAATTGGGTAAATTTACAAGTCGTAAAGACTTAAAGGATATCCCGAGACTCGGTGCCAAAACATATGAACAATGCATCGGCTTCTTGCGTATTTTAGATGGGCAAGATCCCCTTGATCGTACAGGCATTCACCCAGAAAGCTATAAGGAAACAAAGCAATTTCTCAGCAAAATGAACATGACACCATCAGACCTTGGAACAGATCAGTTAAAACAGAAGATTGTGGAAGTTCAGCTGGATGAAGCGGCAGAACAGCTTCAAATTGGTGCGATTACCTTAAAGGATATCGCAGAACAACTCACAAGACCTGAGCGAGATCCACGTGACGAGGTGCCAAAGCCACTCTTGAAAACAGATGTACTGAAGCTAGAGGACTTAAAGCAAGGCATGGAACTACAAGGAACGGTACGAAACGTTGTGGATTTCGGTGCCTTTGTGGATATCGGTGTGAAACAGGACGGACTTGTCCATATTTCCAAACTGAGCAACCGTTTTGTCAAACATCCGCTTGATGTTGTCTCAGTAGGTGATATTGTCACAGTTTGGGTCGATTCAGTCGATCAGGCGAAGGGCCGCGTTGCGCTCTCTATGTTAAAACCAGAATAAACAAAAAAACGAGGCGCACCTTTAGGATGGGGTGTGCCTTGATGAAAGTGACTGCTTTTTTCTATAAAAGTACCAGCATTGATTCAGCAATTTAATCTGATAATGATTTTTTTCGTAAAAAGCCTTCTGCATCTGGTTTTTCAGCCAATTTGGCATCGCCCATTCCTCCCTCAGTAGAAACAGTGGGTGTAACTCCAATGTATGCAGAGGTGATATTGTCCCGTTCAAGGTTTTTTAGGAAAGGAACGATCATGTGTGAACCAGTCTGAACTCCAGCAGCTTACTGAGCACTTATCAGCAACCTTATTTCATAAAAAATTCCGCCATCAGGCAAAATTCAACGATAGGCTCAAAACAACAGGTGGTAGGTACATGCTATCGACACATGATATTGAGCTAAATCGAAAATACTTAGAAGAACATGGCATAGATGAATTAATAGGAATCATTAAACATGAACTATGCCATTATCATCTACACCTTGAAGGGAAAGGCTATCAGCACCGTGATCGCGCGTTTAAAGAGTTATTGAAACAAGTAGGAGCCCCACGCTTTTGTACACCGTTAAGGACTGTGCAAAACAAGAGACGTGTTCAAAAACGTCATAACTACATTTGCACAGGATGCGGTCAGCAGTTTACAAGAAAAAGACGGTTTGATACCTCTCGTTATGTTTGTGGCATCTGCCAGGGAAAATTGAAATGGGATCGTACGATAGAGTAAGTGATATAAGCATTCCTTAGGGGGATGCTTTTTTCTTTGAATTGACACGGGAGTTAGCGCCATGAAATGAACAGAAAAAGTAAAAATTATGGAGACAAAGAGAGGAATGATGGCAGAAATCTACGGAAAAGCCACAGGCCTCTGTAAAGGAAACGGAGGGTCCATGTACATTGCAGATTTTGATAAAGGAGTGCTTGGTACCAGTGGAATTGTCGGAGGTGGATATCCGCTGGTGTGTCGATCAGCTCTTAGGTGTTACATTTGTTACACTGGACAAGCAAATCATTCAGTCGGAACAAAACGGAATGTTTTCTTCACTCATGGAATGGCATTTTTTCAGAAATTACAGGAGTATGTGAGTATGGATCAGTCCGTCACAATATGATGCTGTACTAAGAACACTTGATTGAAAAAGGAAGAGCGGTAAATGAATGGATGTCTCGGTCTCCCGCTGAGAGAACGGGACCTTTCCATCATGTGTCAACAGAAATCAAAAAGGAAAGAGAAAAGGCTTGACTGCTATTTCAGTATATGATAAATTATAAAAGCCGTCGCAAATGGATCAGGAATGGAAACCGTAAAATTCTTGACACATTTTTCTGGCATAGATATAATGAAACATGTCTTATTATTCCGCAGTAGCTCAGTGGTAGAGCTATCGGCTGTTAACCGATCGGTCGTAGGTTCGAGTCCTACCTGCGGAGCCAAATGGAGAAGTACTCAAGTGGCTGAAGAGGCGCCCCTGCTAAGGGTGTAGGTCGCGTAAGCGGCGCGAGGGTTCAAATCCCTCCTTCTCCGCCATTTATATGATGGCCCGTTGGTCAAGCGGTTAAGACACCGCCCTTTCACGGCGGTAACACGGGTTCGAATCCCGTACGGGTCATTTTTCTATATTCGTTGGGCTATAGCCAAGCGGTAAGGCAACGGACTTTGACTCCGTCATGCGTTGGTTCGAATCCAGCTAGCCCAGCCATTTTTTTATCTTTTTTCTGCATAGCAGATGAGCCATTAGCTCAGTTGGTAGAGCATCTGACTTTTAATCAGAGGGTCGAAGGTTCGAGTCCTTCATGGCTCACCATTGTCACGCGGGTGTGGCGGAATTGGCAGACGCGCTAGACTTAGGATCTAGTGTCTTTACGACGTGGGGGTTCAAGTCCCTTCACCCGCATTGTTTTTTCAAAAAAACAGTGCTTCACAAACAGCACATCATATGACGCGGTCGTGGCGGAATGGCAGACGCGCTAGGTTGAGGGCCTAGTGGGTGAATAACCCGTGGAGGTTCAAGTCCTCTCGGCCGCATCCAGTAAAACCAAAGGTTTATAATCTTTGGTTTTTTTGTTATCTTTTATTTTTAAGGTGTATTTTTTACTCCACACGTGAGGATCATTCATCCAGCTTATCAGCAGTTGCTCTTTTTATAATGATAACTTTACTCCTAATCTGTAATTACCAAGACATATATATAAAGCAATTTACTTTAATTACTTGTTCTCACATAAACTGTGTAGACTGCACTTGTAGCTGGTGTAGAAGTTATAAATAGTGAAAGTGAGTCATTTCTAGTTAGAGGTGCTGTTGGTACTTTAAATGTCCATGTTACTTATGGTATACGGCCCGTTATTTGAGACCAATATAACGCTCTAAAAGGAATGGATAATATTTTTAATCAACATCATAAAAAAGGTGCCTATCCAAAAGGAGAGGCACTTTAAAATTGATCATTATCCATAATTGTGGGTCAGTAAATAAGTGACGATGAATATTAATATATAGGTACAAATGAGAGAAATAAATAGTTGCTTTATAAACTTCAACTTGTTTACTGGTTTTTTATTTTTATAAGTTCGAAAAAAAGTAACCCCCAATATGATGAGAACAAAACGGGAAATGAAAACCTTGTGATGGATTCCCACATAATATCACTCCTAGTAAATTTAGTGGAATTACTGTGGTGAGAATTTATATACAAATGTCCACCAAAATTTAATATTTATCCCTTTACCTTTATTGTTAGCACTAGCGCGAGAGCCCATTAAATGAAAATAGCCGCTACCTAAACCTGCGGGTAAGGCTGGTGAAAATCCGAAATATGTAAGAAGAAGAGCGCCGCCACCAGCAATAGTACCTGCACTGCTAAGATCAGCCGCAAATTCATTTGTGTCACAGCTATTTAACTTTTGTGTAAAAACCCACCAATAATCCTTGGATTTAGACGTTTTTCCTTTACAAGCAAGTGTCTTCATATCAGCCGATGATTGTTCTTTTTCCTGTAAACGAATGATACTCAAATCATCCTTAGCTTCTAATCTTCCTGCTTCGATTTCTGAGTTCAGTTGATTTAAATAAGTTGTTTGGCTTTTAATTAAATAAGGTTCGATCCCATCAGACTGAGCTTTTCCTTTGGCGAAAATAAAAAGTCCATTGAATACCCTGATATATTTTTTAAAATTCATTACATCTTCAATATCATAAATTGTATCACTAGATTTAGTAAACGAACTGGTTTTAATGCTCTGGAATGAATCAGAGGCATTAGCTAACGGGCTAGGCTAAAGACAGGATAAGAGTTAATAGAACAAAATTTCTTTTGAATATAATTACTTTATTTTCAATTTGAACACAAATTTTAATATGTGTAATGAGTCACTATGTCTATTTTAATTAACTAAAGTGAAATTGGAGAAATTTTTTGCTTATTATTAAATTTACATGTGCTTATCATTTATGTTTAAATTAAGGTGATTTTTTTAACTCCGTTTTATACTAGGAGAGATATTGAGCTACTCTGAAAATTTGACTGTTCATAATTATACTCACTGCTCCGTATAATAATTGCTAAATATGTTCTCTTCGAGTGAATCAATGAAAAAATTTAATCATCTTTATTACTTTCTTCTTGGGAAATAAGGAAGCGAAATTTCTAATTTATCCAAAAATTCTTTTTTTATTCTGTAAGATAAATTTATTTATTTTTTGTTTATGTGATTCATTAATTATTGTTTAGGGCCTGTATAAGTAATAATATAATATTGATTTGTAATTATTCCGAATCCATGTTATGATAAAGAGAATTATTTTTGTTCGGTGTAAAGGATAGTATGAATATAGACTTTTCGTCTTGAGGATACTTTGGGCAAGGATAGTAATACATTGTGTGATAACGCACTAGGAGGCAACAAAAATGGAACAAGGTACAGTGAAATGGTTTAATGCAGAAAAAGGTTTTGGCTTTATCGAACGTGAAAGTGGAGACGATGTATTCGTACATTTCTCAGCAATCCAAAGTGACGGATTCAAATCTTTAGACGAAGGTCAAAAAGTAACGTTTGACGTTGAGCAAGGTTCTCGTGGAGCTCAAGCTGCTAACGTTCAAAAAGCTTAATTTTTTTATAAAAACAGGCTCTTTATATAGGGCCTGTTTTTTTATGTTCTTTGTACCATATTCAATAAAAAAACCCCACTCAATGTTCGAGTAGGGAGATGGTAAAAGGTAATAGAAAAAGATTTAACACTTCAAAGGTTTGTTTACAGTATAGCATATTGAATTGAAACTATGCGAAATATATATATTTTTTTACTAACCTGCTGTCTATTTAAGTGTAAGAGACCCAAGTATAAAAGAAGAAGTAACCCCTTTTCGTTTCTTTGGTGGTTACTTAATTAATTTTTGTGTAATCATGTGAGTCATCGTTGACCATCTATTCAGATGTTATCAACTCGTGTATTCCTTTTATGAAAAGAAGATATAAACACATTACGATGCACTGTCGTTGTGGAAAAGAGAAATTCTTGAAGATAGAGGGGAAATTGCTGTCTTTTCTTTCTAGAAATAATCACTTAGATTTTACCTGAAACAATGAAAGGCCTACCTCACTTCCATCCTTACGGCTCCTTGTCCGTGCCAGTGTGAATCAGGATGACAAAAATCAAGTGACTATTTTATTTGAAGAATAAAAATGGAATAGATTGTAGAAATAACAAAAGAGGTTAATGTTCTAAAAGTAATTAGAACGTCTTTGAGATGATTTGCTTTAATCATAATATTCCTGAAACATCAGGATATCTTAGGAATGACATACATGATCTATAAAGAACCTTAAGAGAAACTTTTTATGTGATTTTCAGTGATTCCTTCAATGACTTCCAGTTCACTGATTAAAAACTCATATGCATTATCCAACATTTTTTTTTCGCTTGCATTAAGTGCTTTTTCTTTCTTCATCCGCATTAGATCACGTACAACTTCAACGCCTTCTTGAATTTCACCCGTTTTTATTTTGTCCGTGTTTACTTTAAACCTTTGCTTCCACGGAAGTAAACTATCTGATCTTCCATGCTGAAAAATGTGTATAATTTGTTTTAATGCAAGTATATCAGTAACTGGTCTAATACTTGAACCTGACATTTTCTGCGTTGGAATCATCACTTTCATATTACTGATTGACATTTTTATGACATAATACTGTTGTTTTTCCTCTGAGAATTCTTTTTCTTCTATGGCTTCAATTATACCTGCTCCGTGCATTGGATAAATAATGTTATCACCAATTTGAAACATATAATCCACCTCCATATATAGTATCCTTCTTAAGGTTACCATACATACATGTAAAATGCCAAATATTTTATAATATCATGATGTTTTTTCGATGTCAACACTTTTTTGAAAAAATCAAATCGAGCAAAAACAACATCAAAATCACCAATGTTGGGGCTTAGTGAGGTTAAACTCTTGCAGGTTCGCCTTCTCTCAACCGCATATAAAAGAAGTATAAGAGGATTGATGCGCTTGGAGAGGTATTATTATGAATGTGTGTGTAGACAAACCCTTGCAATCGTTGTCAGGTCTGCGCGGTGGTGCTCGTGAATCTAGCAGTTTATACTTCAAGGGTTTTCAGGTCATGCTAAAAAGAAAACAAGGGGCTAAAATAAACATCATTATCGCCCTTAGTCAACAATCTGTCGTCCTCAGTTAAAAAATACACTAACAGTGTGATGTAATAGGAAATTTGAAATCCCCTTCTAATACGGGGCCCTTCGATAGATAAAACAGTGCATCATCATCAGTCTGAACTTTTTCCACATGCAAGCCTTTAAGGTTGTTTGGTTCAAAGTGAAACACTATTTTTTCAGTCTTCTCATCTATTAATTTACTTAGCACTGTATCAATGACTTGTTCTTTGGGTGAGATAATATCGAAAATATGCAGTGAACGACCCTCGTGTTCCATTAAGATTATTGTTTCTAATTCTGAAATGTAGTAAATAGATTCAGGAAATACAACTAAAAAATAAAACATTAATAGCTCTTCATTATTCTTTACAATTATTTTGCTCTTATTTAAGTAGCGGTTCTTGGCGATTGTTTCAAGTAAACTAAGGTCTGAATCAACGCTTAGTTTTTTTAAATCATTTTTGATTGATACTTTTAAATGACTGTTATTAACCATTAAACTATATTCACTTTCATCAACTCTGGAAAATCCGAATCTGGGATAAAATTCAATAACAGATGCATTAGCAAATAGATAGATAAAATCACAATTGTTCTTTTGAGAATTCAATATTTCAGACATTAGAATGTTAGCTAGACCTTTATTACGGTAACGAACATCAGTCATAACAGTTCCTATTTGAATGGCGATATACGGTACATTCTCAATCACAATTGACATTTTGAAGATTGAAGCATTTGCAATGACATCACCATCATTGTTAGTAAATGAAAAAGGAACATATTTATCGGTCCAGTACCCTTTGTTAAACCACTTACTAAAATCAATTTGAAACGTTTTTTTTGCTAAATGATTAAAGCTTTCTCTAAGTTGTTCATTCTCTCGATAACCGCTTACTAGTTTTAAATTCTCCATCACTTATTCCCCCTATTAATTTTATTATGATATTGTTTTAGAACCTTTTCTTCATAACAAAAAAAGACTTTATGAGAATCAACTCATAAAGTCTTTTGGCGTATGAAAAAACCATACTACTACCTCAAAAGGTTTAATAGTATCATTTTACACACTAACAGTTAGACAATATTTGCTTCTCTTATATCGCAAAAGGGTAACATGAATAATCTATAAATTCCTTTGAGAAAATTTATAGATGGATTCCCTTATTAAATTCGTAGAATTTAGTGTGCGATAATAAGTTTTAGCATAGTTGTCTAATCTCCTTGTCATTTGATTAAAAACATCATAGCATAGATCATCGCTTTTACGGTTAATTTATTATAAGTAGATAGAGTCATCTTCAGAAAAAAAGAGGTGGACTGTATTTTACAACTAAAGATGTAGTAACGATCGAACTTTAAGTAGTGTTTATATATACACTACTTTGTTAATCTCATAAGGGTAGAATGACGAAGAAAAGGGTTTATTCTTTGGAGGAATTAAAAATGATTTGATAGAGAGGTTGAGATAAATTGAGTAAAAATTATATCATTTTTGGGGCTAGTAAAGGTTTGGGAGATGCATTTGTAAAAGGATTGCCTGCTTATGGAGACACAGTATGGATTATTTCAAGAAGCAAACCAAATACATTAAATTTAAATGATGGTGTTCAACGAATATGGTTGGAAGTAGATTTGTCACAACAGAATCAATTAGGTTTGCTTAAGGACATATTGAATAATAAAACAATAGATGTACTCATCTATAATGTAGGTGTATGGGAGAAGGAAGGATTCGAAGATCATTATGACTTTGAGAACGATGATCCAAAAGACATTGCTACTATATTAAATATTAACTTGATCTCAACAATAACCTTTATCCAAGCTTTATTGCCGAATCTAAGAAGGTCAAAAAGTGGTAAAGTTATCTTAATTGGGTCAACGGCTGGATTAGATCATACAAGTAATTCCCAAGTTTCTTTTGTCACTTCTAAGTATGGATTACGTGGGATAGTAAGTGCATTAAGGGAACATGTAAGAAAAGATAAGATTGCGGTCACATGCATTAATCCAGGTGAATTGGCAGCGGAAATTCCTTATGAAGATGGAGCTGAAAAGGCTATATCTGAATACAAAGGCACAAGGATTCCCGTACAAGACATTGTATCCTTAGTTAAATGTATAGTGAGTTTGTCTCCTGTTTCATGTGTTAAAGAAATAAATATACCTGCTATTACGGATGAAAACTGTTAACTTGCGATCTTTCGGTTGGATTATTTTCTAGGATGCTGAAAATAAAAGTGCCTAGCGGTGTTTTTTGACTTTATCGTTGATGTCATTGCAATGAGTACATACGTGCAAAACAGACTGATCAGGAGATTTTTTATGAATTTGCGTTTGTTAAATGTGGCTGGATTCTTTCTGTATCTTATTAAAGAGATGATACTTATAAAAATAAGGACAAAAATGGGAAACATATTTTTGATGAGTTCGGTTGACATGATTGAACACTCCTATTGTAGATAGTTATTGAGATGAAACTTACCATCCATATAAATTGGCTATGATTTTTTTCTTTGTTATGAGTATCTGCAAAGTTGCTATTAAGTCGTGACAACCACTTCCTAATCCAGCTTTGCCATCTTCATTGAGTTTAAAGAGAAAACATTTGACTATATTACGACCATTTTAAACATGTCAGCCTTGTTGTGTATTGAGCCATTATGGATATTCTGATTGACTAAAGGAAACTTTAAATGATTTTTGAACTGTTATGTGCTGAAATATGAATATTTTCACGTTCCATGAAAAAGTATAAATAAACAATTGCTTATATAATAGATTGCTTATATAATAACGTTACTTTGCATATTGATTCTGTCCTCACAATGTGATCTTCTCTGAGATACAAACATTATGAATCTAAAATGTATATAAACATATCGTTATATAATGGATGATTGCTATGAAGATCATGCATAATCTCTAATTCCAAAGGAGATGAGAAAGTGAACAGCACGCGATTAAAAACAGTTTCTATGGTCGACTGTTTAAAAATCTTAAGTGATCAAACAAGACTCATAATGCTCAAGTTACTTGATTCTAAAGCGTATTGTGTTTGTCAGCTTGTGGATATGTTTGAGATGAGCCAGCCGTCGATTAGTCAGCATTTAAGGAAGTTGAAAAAGGCTGGGTTTGTAAAAGAAGAGCGAAGAGGACAATGGCGTTTTTATTCAATTAATACATCGTGTTCTGAGTATGAAACGATTCAATACATCATTCATCAAATTGATGATCAGGATGTAAGGTTTAGAGAAATTAAAGAGAAAGAACCTCAAGGCTCATGTTCTTAGGAGGAGATATCATTTGACTGCAGTCATTCTTGCAATTGTGATTTTTGTCATCACATTGATATTGGTTATTTGGCAGCCTAAAAATTTATCTATCGGCTGGTCAGCGTGCGGTGGTGCTTTTTTGTCATTCGTTTTAGGGGTTGTGAACGTTCAAGATGTGATAGAAGTGACGGGCATTGTCTGGAATGCGACGTTGGCGTTTATTGCCATTATTATCATTTCGCTCATTCTAGATCACATTGGTTTTTTTGAATGGGCTGCATTGCATATGGCGAAGGCAGCAAAAGGAAACGGAATCCGCATGTTTGTGTATGTTTCAATACTCGGAGCGGTTGTGGCTGCGCTATTTGCAAATGATGGTGCGGCACTTATCTTGACACCGATTGTTTTAGCAATGGTTCGGGCATTGAATTTTGAGGAAAAATTAGTGTTTCCCTTTATCATCGCAAGCGGTTTTATCGCTGATACAACGTCGCTACCATTGGTCGTGAGTAACTTAGTGAACATTGTTTCCGCAGATTTTTTTAATATTACCTTTTTAGAATATGCTTCAAGGATGATTATTCCGAACTTTTTCTCTCTTTTAGCCAGTATTTTAGTACTTTATTTGTTCTTTAGAAAGAGTATTCCACGTCATTTTGACATGTCTCATGTAAAAAAACCAAAAGAAGCGATAAAGGATCTGAAAATGTTTAAGGCTTCATGGTATATTCTGGGCTTGCTTTTAGTTGGATATTTTGCAAGTGAATTCTTATCTATTCCAGTATCAGCTGTAGTAGGTGTGATTGCCATCATCTTTTTAATTGCTGCGCGAAAAAGTCCTATTGTTCAAACAAGAGCAGTATTAAAAGGAGCACCTTGGTCGATCGTGTTCTTTTCAATTGGTATGTACGTTGTGGTGTATGGGTTGAAGAATGCAGGATTGACGGATGTTTTATCTGACATCATTCAATTAGTAGCCGATCAGGGGCTTTTTGTTGGAACGATTGGAATGGGATTTATTGCAGCTATTCTTTCTTCAATCATGAATAATATGCCTACAGTGATGATTGATGCGCTAGCTATAGCGAATACGGATACTTCCGGCATCATGAGAGAAGCGTTAATATATGCAAATGTGATTGGCTCCGATCTTGGTCCGAAAATCACGCCAATTGGTTCACTGGCAACGCTACTGTGGCTTCACGTTCTGTCGCAAAAAGGGGTCAAGATTTCATGGGGGACATACTGTAAAACAGGTCTGATCCTTACCATACCAACACTGTTTATTACACTAATTGGTTTATATATGTGGTTATTATTTATTCATTAAAACGTTTTGCAGAGTCAGGAAAGTAAGTTGAAATCTACTACAAGTATATCATCTACATGATGAACATCTTCGCAGTTGTAGTAATCCCAAGGGTAAGATAAACCTTGGGTTTTTTGTGTTTCATAAAAATAAACTAAATGTGATCTAAGTAAAAATACAAAAATGGAGATGATTTTGGTGAATCGTATTCTGAAAAAAAGAACGTTAGAACGAATGATTTGATCATGCTAGTCAACCAATTTATAATGAATGAAACGATAGAGGAAATTTTTTGACGCTATAAAGGAATTTGCAGACAAAAGTGACCCTGCTTCTCGGGAATATCAAGCGGGGGAAGTGCTTTTTGAGTTACTTTATTTAACGAATGAAAAAAAACATGGAGAACCGAGCAAGAGATTTTGGAATATCCTATGGTCAATATGGATTCTTTCCATTCTAACTGGCGAATCTGAATTTCGATTTTCTCCATCTGAATTAGCAGATTTGATAAATGTCAGTAGCATGATTGATGCCATTGTTTACGCGCTTAACTATAAACCTTACAGGTAGTTTGGATAAGGAAAAGCTCGCTCATCTTTTGGATTCAGTTGTTGAAATGAAAGATGTGTTTAACAAACAAAAAAATATAACGATGGGAGTTTGGGACAATGAATTTAGAAGAACAAATAAAAATAGCTAATTCATTCCGTCATCAATCTGAACGTACGATAACAACTGGTGCGGAGCTAAGACCAGTCAATCCACCGCAAGTGAATAAGATGGAATATTTCATTCCGACATCTGCTGGTGAAACAAGGGTTTTGGTGTTCAAACCGATCGGGAAATCAGCACAGGCGTTGCCGGTATTTGTTAATTTACATGGTGGTGGGTTTATACTGGGTAGTGCAGAAATGGATAACCATTGGTGTCCAGTCATTGCAGATCGTGCGGAATGTATTGTCGTCAATGTTGATTATCAGCTTGCGCCAGAAAATCCTTTCCCAGTAGCTCTTTATGAATGCTACGATGTGTTGAAATGGCTTTATGAGAATCCTAACGAATTCCAAGTTGACCCAGAAAGACTGGCAATAGGGGGTCATAGTGCAGGAGGAAATTTGGCTACAGCTGTTTGTCTATTAAATATACAAAAAGGGAATCAACTTCCAATTTCTTATCAAGTACTCGACTACCCACCTCTAGATCTGGCAACTGATCCGGAACAAAAGCCAACATTTGAAGAAGCCATTCCACCAGATCTGGCAAGGCTTTTTAATGCTTTATATTTGCAGAACGAAGATCCGTACAATCCATTGGCTTCACCTATTTTTGCAGATCTGTCGTCTTTAGCAAGCATGCCACCAGCTCTCGTGATCACAGCTGAGAAGGATTCGTTAGCTGATGAAGCCGAACGCTACGCTGTGAAATTAAAAGAGGCTGGGGTGGATGTCACTTATAAGCAATATCTAGGGGTACCTCATGGCTTCACTCATTCAGGCGATTTAGAAATAGCTGAACAGGCTTGGCATTTAATGAGTGACAAATTAAAAGAGGCTTTTTATTCGTAAATAAAAAGATCATGGAGTCATTTCAAAAGGTCCATTATATATGCAAGAAAGCTTGGGAGATCCCCAAGCTTTCTCTGTGTTTTCTTCTACAAGTGTTTCGAGATTAGTTGAAACGGATGATTTAAAACAGCTTACCTAAACCGCTCTTAGGCATCAATTTTTGTATATGTATTTAGTGTTGGCATCAATATCCCCATTCCTACTTCAATCAGGATTCGAGCCATCCTTTACACACATTCATCCATTGTTTAAAGCCTGAGAATTTCTCCAGCTCGTCTATCGTTAATTCGATGGCGCTGTTGCTACTTCCACATGCAGGGAAAACGGTTGTAAAGCGCTTCAATGATTCGTCCAAATAAACCTCTACACCATCATTTATGGCAAATGGACATACACCGCCAACTGCATGGCCGATGAGCGTTTCGACCTCATCTGGACGGATCATTTTTGCTTTTATGCCAAATTGCTCTTTGTATTTCTTATTATCAATTTTGGCGTCCCCTGCTACTACGATGAGTATCACTCTGTCGTCTACTTGAAAGGAAAGTGATTTTGCGATCCTTTCTGGCTCACACTGTAATGCTTCTGCCGCTTGTTCGACTGTTGCACTGCTCCCAGAAACTTCGATAATTCTTTCTTCCATCTCCCATTGTCTAAAATACGTTTTTACGTTTTCTATCGACATGATCCTTCTCTCTCCCTCATCATGAATGCTTTTCAGTTTTTTTCATTATATAGAAAATGTCCATGAGATACAACGAGCCCAAAGAGAATAGAAAGGCGGTTTTCACAGGAGAAAGATTCTCGCTCTATGACGGGGGTTACGCCATTCTGTGTTTGACACATTTTGTAAAGAGGGTTCTGACAAGTGGTCCCATGACCAGTAATTGCAATGGATAGGCGAAAATAAAATTTTTCAAGGCGATCAGCAAATAAGCACTGATCAAATGATGGCGATCAAAGCCATTCGTTACACCTGAAAGGATGAATCCAAAAGCAG
The DNA here is from genome assembly GCF_050269555.1 of Bacillus sp. NPDC077027. Lineage (NCBI taxonomy): Bacteria > Bacillati > Bacillota > Bacilli > Caryophanales > Bacillaceae > Bacillus > Bacillus sp. NPDC077027. Next base: position 160,742 of record NZ_JBNNIO010000006.1, read on the forward strand.
ACATACAAAGAACCATACCGATGACCATACAAGTCGTCATGGCAAGAATGACATTGATTTTCTTTGACTTGTCAAAAGGGATTTTAAATGCAATCTTTTTCGCAACAGGACCTACGATGAAGACATCTAATAAAAAGGCCACAATCAACGCAAGTGTAAATTCCAAAATAATGGTACTGATGGATATGTCATGTGTCGCATGGTTGCTGAGCAAATTGTAAGTAGACATGATACAAACCATTCCAAAGCACATCATGATGCCGAAGATCAAACTTTCTTTTTTATTTGTTGGCACGTCATTTCATTCCTTCTTTTCGTATTGGTGTTTAGTATAGCAATCGAAAAATCGAGTTCGTAAGTGACAATTTTGTGAACAATTTTATCTTTCTTTTTAGATTGGAGGTATCTCACAGAACGAATGACATGTTTTGGTGAAAAATCAGATATTCATTATCATTTTCGATATAATATAAAGAAAGAACAGTGTCTTAAAAAAGGAGCTACTTCAATGGAAAAAGAAACATTACAGGCATTTTGTCTTTCGCTAAGGGGAGCAACCCATGATTATCAGCCTGATTGGGAAGCTGATCGCTATCATATAGGTGGAAAGATGTTTGCGATGATGGGTGGAGATGCCAATCGGAAGCCAGTTATCACTTTGAAATGTGATCCCAGTCGTGCTGAAGAATTAAGAGACATGCATGAGGGTATTATTCCTGGATATTATATGAATAAAACCCATTGGAATTCAATTTACCTTGATGCGGACATTCCGCTTTCATTCGTAGAAGAGTTAATTGAACATTCCTACCAATTGGTTTTTCACAAATTAACAAAAAAAGTCCAACATGATATCCTCCATAAATATTCAAAAGAAATCGACTGAAGAGTAGTCGGCTTCTAACGATAACGTATGGAGAGAGGTCATTACGCATTTAATGAATCATAGGATCATAAGTAGGACATTAAAAAAATGGAAAGCTTCTTATTAGAGGCTTTCCATTTTACCGTAACAGGACATGTATTTGAGCATACCGATGATGCGATATAAAAATGAAAAAAACAACTTCATGAAATATTGACTTTCATTTATTTTGTCCTAATACTTTTGATAAAAGCCGTTCTGTCACGCTTGACCTGTAATGTTTTTTTAGCGTTTTGATTCAATCTTTCTACCAATGCATCAAGTGATTTACCTTCAAATGATGAAAATAGTGTTAAATACGCTTGAGCAATTGTTTTCGTTGCTGATGTGAGTTTGGTAGAATTGGCAATGTCTGATTTTAAATGTCCAATGTCAATTTTTGCTCGAGATTTTAACTGTCTTTTTAAATCGTTACTTTGCTGGACTCGTTTAATCATTTCTATTTCAGCATTCATATCTGGCATTTGTCGTTCCTCCTATAATCGCAGCCAACGTGCCAATTCTTGATCTTTGTCTTTAAAATTGTCTGCCATTTTTACAATGAATTCAGCTATTTCCTCGAGATCCTGTATCATATAATGAAGTGAAGCTTCAAAATTGTAGTGTTCTTCTTCATGATAAAAGAGTGGCGTGTTTTTATAAGAGTGTGGGGCAATCTCTAGCATGGCTTGATCCACATCACCCGGTCCAAGCTGATCAAATTGATCGAGTTTTGTTTTAAACTTGCTTGAGAGCTGATATGTTATTAGACTATGCTCTCTTGGAAACTCTTCCAATTCTCTTTTCATACTCTTTAAATCTTCTAAGGCTGAAGTGAGCTGTTCAGCCAATCTTTTCGCAACGGCTGGATCTACTTTAATCGTTTGACCATCCATATCTGTGTAAGAGGTCATTGTTTCTAAGTCGCGATTGTATACATCTTTGCTTCCATCGACATTGATAATATTTCCTTTTTGATCAAATTTAAAATTAGATTCACTGATGGCATGTGTATCATCCATACCAAGTGCTTGCATAATAAAGTCCGATGCAATAGGAATAAGGCTGCCCGACAAAGCAGCAACCTTTAAACGGCTTTTTCTCTTTTGCCTGGCGCTAGAAGGATCTTTTGTATAAATGGTCGTTCCGTTATGACGATCATATTCAAGCCCCCATCCAGCCCCAACCATGTCATCAGGATTAATGATTGATTTGTTCATGGCTTTAAAATCACCATTTTTGATTTTCTGTTGTGTTTCTTTGTCATGAAGTTTCACAATAGAAGGATTATTGAATCCGACTGAATAGATACCGTTAATCACACCAGCATAATCAGCCTCCGCCCCACCTAGAGAGTGACCCGTCGCAGAAATGACTGTATTGTGCCCAGTGTACTTCTTTTTAACTTCTTTGATGAGTTGATCAGATTGGTCGAACTGAGAGGTTTTTGTGATGAGTTTATAGTCACCGCTTGCTAGTTTAACTCTTTGTACATCATCATCGACAAAGCGCTCACCTTTACTATAAATACTCGACTCTTTTTTGATCATATATTTGATTTGTTCTTTAGGATTCTTTCCAGCAACGACGTTTCCACCATCTGCCTTAATGACATCTTGAATGAGCTGTTCATTTGGATTGGTACCAGCAAAACCAACAATCACATTGTCAGGCTCTTTCGGTTTCACCCATTTTCCTTTTTCCTTTTTTGCTTGAACGAATACATATGCATCAAGACCAGTGTCAGGGTCTTTTCGGATTTCATCAACAAACCAACTTGTAGTTTTACTTGTGACTACTGGCTTTTTCTTTTTGAATGCATAGTTTGCTGCTTCTGTCTTATAAGTAAAACCACTCATTGAAAAGTAATCTTTATCAGTTAAATTAGGAATTTGTTTTTTCCTATTCATGTATATAACTCTGCTCCTCTTGTAACATATTGTAAGAAAAAATACATAATTATCCTTGGATCTTTGGTTATTATAGCATCTAGAGGAATATATATGAAATGTGGAGAATGATAAAAAAGTAGAAGTGAAAACTAGTATTATTTGAGAAAGTAAAAGAGAGAGTAGAGAATTTTATTCAAACGAACGATAAGTATTTGGGGAATATTCACTTTAAATCGAGAATGGAGCCATTGAGCGGAATTTCAATATCAGGTTACTTGAATAATCATCAAGATAAAAATATATTGTGGAGATACGAGCAGACGAATAAGGTGATCTGCAATTAAGCGGAAAGAAAATCCAGGTGCGAACTTAGAATAAGTGGTTATTGAATCAGAATGTATTAAACAAGGTGAGAATAAATTCTGTAATTTTATTAAACAAAGACATACGTATAAACTTGTCTACTTCTTTTTTTCTTAAACGAATACTTCACTATTGATTTTGTCTACAAATCAATGAGAAGTTTCACTTGTGACTACTGGTTCTTTCTTTTTGGATACATAATTTGCTACATCTGACTAATAAGTAAAACCAATAATTGGAAAGCTATCTTTGTCCGTCATATTTAGAATTCTCTCTTTTTTCATCATATACTATCCCTTGGATTTATTGTAAGATTATGAATAAGAAAGGATGAGCGACCTTTGAAAAAGTTCATTTTGATCCTTATACTGGTTATTTTGGCAATGGGAGGCGTCGTTTTGAAACATAATCTTGAAGAAAAGAGTAAAGAAGAAGAATTAGTTCAAGAAGCTAAAGTTGAAATGAGTAGAATAATAAAAGAGAATTACATGAAAATTGAAAGTATAAACTTTAATGAGAACTATTCAATTAATCCCATAGGAACGATTGATATAGAAGGTTATTTGAATGGGGATAAAAGCCAGAAGTTTTTTGGATCGTTTAAAACAGATTCGAAGGAAATAATTTCTTTTGTAGTAGATGCTGAGGAAAAAAAGTAAGAGGCTCTTTGTAAAGGACATTAAAAAAGCTTAGGTAGCTTGTGAAAGATGATCTCTGTATTATATAGGGGTCATCTTTTTTCGATTTCATTGATATCTATAATAGTCATAGTAGATCACGCATTGCTTCATTTCCTTTTGAACATCTTCTAATGTTAATGTTAGACAAGTCTTAATTGAGGTTCCGTCTTTCAGATGGCAAAAGAACGATTCGATTAGGGCATTGTACCAACAAATTCCTCTCTTAGACATTGATTGACTTAGCCTTTCTATACGTTACGAGGTATACTGCGGTGTTCTTTTTTATACGATCCTTTAGAATGGTAATTTTCAATTGACAAATCAGACAATTGTCCTTACTATGTTCAAGTGCGGACAATTGTCCGATGAATAGAATCGTTGCTTATAACAGTAGAGATACTGAATCAACAGAAAACGGAAATGCATGTAGGTGAGATATCTTGGTAAAGGACATTGGAAAAGAGATCGAAGAGGTCGCCCTATCGTTGTTTAACGAATACGGTGTCGAAAATGTGAGCATGCATAAAATTGCGAAAAGGGCTCAGATCGGTCAAGGGACACTCTATCGTCGATATTCAAACAAGAGTGATTTGTGCTTGTCTTTATTAGAGAAAAAATGGGAACAGCTCGTCCCTGACTTGCATACTTACTTGTCGCAAATCAGTGATCAGCCTGTTCGTGATCGACTGCGATATGTCCTCGTTGAGCTCAACCTGATTGTTGGAAAACATTTAGATTGGTTCCGAATGCTTACGATTTCTGGAAACCTTGAGCAAACGAGTCGAGTGTATGATTGTGACTACAGTCAATCCATTAGGCAAACGATAAAGGACTTATTAAAAGAAGCGCAGGAAAAAGGAGAAGCGACAATTCAGGATGTGAATTTAACTACTTTGTTCATGTCTTCCCCAATCACACCTGAGTTTATGTTTTATGTCAATGAATCGGGTTATTCTATTAAACAAATTGCTGAATATGCAGTAGACATGCAGCTTCAGTCGGTCTTTCATTAGGCAACAAGAAATTTGTCCTGAAGTGGCTTGTTTCTTTTACACAGCTAAGCTTATTGATCCACATTAAAAAAATAAATGTAAGAGAAAAGGAGCCATTTTATATGAGTAAACATCAGACGACACCGTCTCACATCAAAACGTTGCCCATCATTATCTCGTTTATTACGGCTGGTTTTATTGGCTTATTTAGTGAAACAGCCTTAAACATGGCAATTAGAAATTTAACGTTAGACTTTGGCATTGAGCCAACGACAGCACAATGGCTGACAACAGGTTATTTATTAACATTAGGGATTCTTGTTCCAATTTCAGGATTAATTCTTCAATGGTTTACAACAAGACAGCTTTTTATCACCTCACTGATTTTTTCAATCGTAGGTACATTCATTGCTGCGGTTGCTCCGACATTTGGCATACTGATGGTAGCACGTGTTGTGCAAGCAGTCGGAACGGCACTCCTTTTACCCTTAATGTTTAACACCATTCTTGTGATCATACCACCACATAAACGTGGAAAATCTATGGGAATCATCGGGCTCGTGATTATGTTTGCACCAGCTGTTGGTCCAACTGTATCTGGTCTTATCCTAAAATCATTGACGTGGCATTGGATTTTTTGGATTTCACTGCCGCTATTAATCATTGCATTATTGTTTGGGATTGTCTTTATGCAAAACATTACTGAACCAACAAGACCAAAAATCGATTTTCTGTCAATTGCTTTGTCAACGATTGGCTTCGGTGGTATCGTTTATGGATTTAGTAGTGCAGGAGAAGGTGGAGGCTGGGGAAGTGTCCACGTTATTTTAGCTATTGTCATTGGTGTCATAGGAATTATTGCGTTTTCGCTTAGACAAACAAAGATGAAGGAGCCGGTACTCAACCTGAGCACATTTAAGTATCCAATGTTTGTCGTTGGTCTTCTTCTTATTTTTGTTTGTATGATGGTAATGCTTTCTGCAATGATGATTTTACCATTGTATTTGCAAACATCATTGGCACTATCAACATTTGCTGCTGGATTGATGCTTTTGCCAGGTGGCATCATCAACGGGTTGCTATCTCCGATTATGGGCGGGCTATTTGATAAATTCGGGCCCAAATGGCTTGTCATTCCAGGTCTTGTGATTGTAGTGGGTACAATGTATGGGTTTACGAACTTAACCATTGATACATCAGTTGGTTTAATTATCACATTGCATATTGCTTTAATGGTCGGTATTGCAATGATTATGATGCCGGCTCAAACAAATGGATTAAACCAGCTTCCACCTGAGCTGTATCCACATGGAACAGCCATTATGAACACCTTACAGCAGGTGGCAGGAGCAATCGGAACGGCAGTTGGGATTTCCATTCTTTCCTCTGGCTCACGTAGCTTTTTGCAGACGGTAGCAGATAAAACGAATCCAGAGAACGAGCTTCTCGCTTTTACAAATGGTGTTCAACATGCCTTTGTTTTTGCAGTCATCATGTCCATTGTAGGATTAGTGATCGGATTCTTTATTAAACGAGTGAAAGTGGAGCAGCCAGGTAGCTGAAGAAACGAGCACCAAGGGCCAACATATGACCCTTGGTGCTTTTTTTAACGCCATATGATTGGCAATGTGAATGAAACCAAGTATACTATTCTTTTACCAAATGATTAAAATATTGGACAGTTGACCCATTTTTGAAAAGAGGCGTAATCAGTTGTTCAATTCTACGAGTGAATATGTGTGTGCTCCCACTATTTCTATTTTACCTAGCTTTGGAATGGCAGGATCTTTGTTAATGATTTCCTCCTATATTCTCGTTAGCCTTTCCTTTCTTTTTGTCTGAAGAAAATAACTAACAAAAGGAGATTCAAATGAGTGAATATCGTCATACAACAAAAACTCATTCTAAAATATTACTAGAGATCTTCGCAGGTTTATCAGTCTTTTTCTATATTGGATTGTTCTTCATTTACATATTTAAGAGAAATGAGACGATCCCATTCCTCACCTCGTTATATATAACGGATGATTATGTCACACATTTACTAGTTGGATTGATCATTGGAGGTTTAGGAGCTGTACTTGCTTCAGGAATATGTTTGATTACAAAAACAACTGTTCCTGAAACAGAAGGAAGCGACTTACTTAAGCGAATGATGAAGACGCCTAGCGGTATCGCGACGATTTCGCTTGGTGCTGGTTTTTTTGAAGAGTTTTTCTTCCGTGGTGTGCTAATCGGTCTTTTTGTGGCTGATGTCCCTGCTTGGATTTTGATTATCATCAGTTCATTCCTATTTTGGTTGGTCCATGTACCGCAATATAAGGGACGTATCATATTACATGCAATCATTTTTCTTTTGGGTCTTGTTTTTGGCCTGTTGTTTTACTGGACTGGTTCACTAATCGCGCCAATGGTCGCGCATGCAGCTTACAATGTATGTGCGAGTATCTTTTTTATGAAAAAGGGAGATGGGACATCACAAAACAAATGAAGTTTCATTCAGAGAAAATATGCAACGAAAAGAAGCAAATGACTCATCCATTTGCTTCTTTTTTTTAGAAAGATTGACTATGTGGTAACTACACAGTTTAAAATAAAACCAATAAGGAGGGAGCAGATGCAGTATTTAACGAGTGGAGAAATGGCCAAGCTATTAAACATTACGAAATATACCCTTCGTCACTATGTTGATCAGGGCTTGATAAAACCAAGTCGAATTGATCAAAATGGCTATCAGCTTTATGGAGAAAAAGAAGTGTACATGCTATATCATATTCTCTTTTTAAGAAAAGTGGGGTTTTCCATACAAAGTATCAAATCTAGCTTTTCTAAAAAACATGATTTTCGTGACTCTTTCCAAGAATTACTTTCAACAACAGAACAGAAAATTCAAGAACTGAAACAAATGAAAGAAAAGCTCGAAGAAATCGTTCATTTTCAAAACAGTTTAGAGATAAATCATATTAGCTTTCAAGAGCGACAAATACGTTATTTAAAGAAAGTTCCACAACAGTTATTGAAAGGTGAGACGGAATTAAATCTTAAGCAAATCATTCATCAAGAAGAATATGATCTATCGGCCTTTGATGAAAGATACTTTCTTTTAAAAAGAGGAAGTCACAGGCCGATTTCTTATTATAAAAGCAATGAATACAATTTTGATGTCATATTGCCAGCAGGGAAATATGCAGTGAACAGTTTTTTTGTAGATGAAGAATCTCAAATCACAAAAGAAATGAATGCATTTCTAAATGATGCAGGCGTAGAGGGAAGACTTATGCATGCTGAATATATCATCTTGTATGAGAATATTCCTTTATCCGTAGCGCATCGAGATGCAATGGTATATTCGGTAGAAATATGTGCGGAAATATAACTACAATGACAGTTAATTGAATAGAGATAGCGAGGGACATGTGATGAAAAAAAGGAGATGGCTCATTTTCCTCATTGCATTGATTGCAATGGCTTCGTGTGTGATCATCTATGAGAACAGCTTTGATATGACAGAGAAACAAGTAACGATACACACAAAAAAAGGGAAGCTTTCTGCTGTTTTAACAACACCTGCGAAAGAAAGGGTGAAGGGAATTGTCCTTTTTGTTCATGGGGACGGGGCTCAAAATGCTTTATATGATGGGGGTTACCGCCCTTTGATGGAGCGGTTTGCAAAGCAGGGATATGCCTCCATTTCGTGGGATAAACCTGGAGTTGGCCAATCAGAAGGGAACTGGCTTTATCAATCAATGAATGATCGAGCCAAAGAGGTAGGGGAAGTCATTGATTGGGCAAAAAAACAAAAAAACATCCAATCAGATCAAATTGTCTTATGGGGAGCAAGTCAAGCCGGATGGGTTATTCCGAAGGTTGCTGCAGAGAGAACAGATATCGAAGCATCAATTCTAGTTGCACCAGCCGTGAATTGGTTGAGACAAGGAAGATATTATACGATTCAAAGATTGAAAAGTGAGGAAGCAACAGACCAAAAGATTCAACAGGAATTAAAGCGGGAGGATCAACAGGTCAAGTTTCTATTGAAAGGCGTAGCTTATAAGGAATATGTGAAGAAAACTGGGGAGAACGAGTTAACAAAAGATCGATATATGTTTATTCAGAAGAATGTATTAGCTGATTCGACAGAAGATTTAAAGAAGGTCACCTCTCCGATTCATTTGGTCTTAGCGCGTCAGGACCGAAATGTAGACTCACAAGAAACAAAGAAACGATATCAACAGTACGTACCTAAGACATTACTTACCGTAAAAACAATTGAAAATGTGGAACACTCTATGCTGAACCCAGTAATACAGCATTCAAAAACACTTACCTTTCTAGCGGCAGCTCTAGCACCGAAAGACTTGTTAATCAGTAAGGATTATCTTAATTATTGTGAAGAACTCATTAAGTATTTGAGGTGAGAAAGCTATAGTGTAAAAAGAATTGACTATATAAAGTGAGAAAAACACCTTTAGGCAAAAGGTGTTTTTCAGTTTCTCGTTTGATAAAAAAGTGAATCACACGCCCAGAAGATGAGACTACTCATGAGAACAGTGGAAACAGAAACATAACTGCGGGGCGCATTGAGCACTAGAAAGATGACCAATGCTGAAACAATTAGATAGGTAGTGAGATAGAGAAAGCTAAATTTTTTAGGTTTCCTATTAAGAAAAAACTGTATAGGAACAGCGAATATGAAATAAAAAACAAAAAAAACAGGAGTGTATAAAAGAATAAAACCAAGCGATAGATTTGCAAAGGATGATATGGATATACAAGCAAACAATCCAAGTAAAATAGAACTAATGGCTAAAGTAAGCATGATCTTAAGTATGTGTTTGTTCAAATTATATTTTGCAAACATTAGACAACGCCCCTATCATTTATCTAATATATTATAGCATATATTGGATATTTTGATGGTTCATATGTTTTTTAAGTCTTATGCCAGTCCACCGTTTGTAAAGATGTTTCAGCAATTTCACACCCTTATACATTTACACGATTCTTTTTGTCATCTGTGGCGAAGTCATTTACAAAAGAGGCAGAAGATTTATGAAAAGGGCGTATACGCTACTATTTGCCCTCTAAATAGCTGATTAGCTGTCAATTATGATTATTTAACCCTATATGTATTCAAGAACTTTCGCCTCATGATAAAGAATGAATGAATATTATAGAGTGAAATCTATAAGATAAAGATATTGGGTCAATCACATTCCTTATGAAAAGAGATGAAGATGGATGAACGTCAGTAAATGGTTAGGTGTCATGTTGCTTTCAGTATTGTTATTGTTCACAGCAAGCTGTGCAAACACAAGTGTACAGGAACGAGATAGTGATAACACAAAGAAGGTAACAAAAAATGAAACAAAAAACACAAGAGCTGTCGAGACAGGGAATAAAACACTTCCGAATGTCAAAGTGCTGGCTACTGGAGGTACAATTGCAGGTGCTTCTAGTGATGACACAGATACAACTGGGTACAAATCAGGTTCACTCGGAATAGATAAAATCATTGAGTCCGTTCCGCAGTTAAAAAATGTTGCCAATGTCAGCGGTGAGCAAGTCTCAAACGTGGGTAGCGAAAATGTAGATAATGCCCTTCTGCTAAAATTGGCTAAACGTGTAAATAGTCTATTGAAGGATGACGATGTGGATGGAGTGGTGATCACTCATGGAACCGATACATTAGAAGAGACCGCTTATTTTTTAAACCTGGTCGTACACAGTGAAAAACCAGTTGTTATTGTCGGATCTATGAGACCAGCTACAGCCATCAGTGCAGACGGACCACTCAATCTGTACCAAGCTGTCAAAATTGCCTCAACCAAGGAAGCAAAAGGCAAAGGAGTAATGGTGACACTTAATGACCGTATTGGCTCTGCTCGCTTTATTACGAAAACAAATACAACGACAACAGACTCTTTCAAATCACTTGAACAAGGGTATATGGGAGAGATTACTGGTGAAGTCGTATCTTTCTATAATGAGCCGACGAGAAAGCATACAACAGAAAGCGAATTTAATGTATCTCAGTTAAAGGAGCTACCTCAAGTTGATATTCTATATGCATATCAAAATGACCAAAAATACTTGTATGATGCGACAGTAAAAGCAGGCGTAAAAGGAATTGTCGTGGCTGGTGTCGGTAATGGTACCATGTCAACAGAAGCGATAAAAGGTGCCAAAGATGCTGTCAAAAAAGGTATTGCTGTCGTAAGATCAAGTCGTGTTGGTAATGGTATTGTGACACATGAACAAATGGATGACGAGAACCACTTTGTCTCGTCAGACTCATTAAATCCTCAAAAGGCTCGTATACTGCTTATGCTCGCTTTAACGAAAACGAAAGATCCTGAAAAAATTCAAACGTACTTTGAAAAATATTAGTTACAATAGAGAAAGACCTGATGATATGATAATCAGGTCTTTTTTGCATACTCGTTTTTATTTATTTCTGTTCAAGTGCTGAGGGATCTTCTCTATTTTCACTGCGTGTCTGGAGTGATGTTAATATGTCACGCCAAATTTGATCAACATCTGTTAAAAAATGAGCGGCTTTTGAAATATAATGCGTACGAACATCGGGAATGGTAGGAGCTAGTTTTTTCATCTCTTCAAATGGTGCCATCGTATCTTCTTCTCCATGCCAAACGTCGACAGGAACCTGAATATCTTTTAACTCAAATTGCCAAGGTTTTGTAAGCAAATCTGGCTCATTGATACATTCATCTACAGACTGGCGACATGCTTCATATAAATGTTGCATGATCAACTGTAGCTGTTCATCTGTCTGAAGAAATTGTCGATCCCATTCATGGAGATGCTTATTCCCATCTTTGGTTAATTTCATGAATTTTTCAGGTTTTTTCTCGATTAGTTTTTTTTGCGCACGATAGCTTGCTTTTAAAAGCCACGGCATTCTTTTACTAAGGAAAAAGGCCATCTTGTTTTCCTTCAGCATATTTTTTGTCGGTTTTCCGTCAGGGAAAGGTGTAGCACTTGAGACGAGAGCCGCAGAGAGAACGCGATGTGACAATTGATATGCACAAGCTGCTGCAAAAGCCCCTCCTCCTGATACCCCTAGCACAGAAAAAGAAGGGATTCCTAATACATCTGCCACTTCGTTGACATCTTCTGCCCAATCTAAAACCGTTCGATTCGGTTTAGCATCAGATAAACCAAACCCAGGCCTGTCTAAACTAATCAAACGAACCCCAAGCTCTATAGAAGTTGGGTCATCATCTAAAAACATGATACGAGAGCCAGGTGTCCCATGGAAAAAGAACACAGGAAATCCATTTTTGTCGCCATACTCGATGATTCCAATTTTTCGTCCATCCTTCAGTTGAATCACACTCATATTTCTCACTCCTTAATAGTTAATCTTCCTTAAATATTTGTCGTGAAGCCGCCATATCTATGGCGTTTCTGTTGCGATGGCATAAATTTTTTCATAGAGTGATAACAATGTTTTTAAATCCTCTTTCGGAAGCTTTGCATAATATTTTTTGATCATATACAGCTGATTTTTTTCAATCATCGCATGAAACTTATGCCCTCTCTGATCAAGGTCTACGAGGATCTCTCTACGATTATTTGGATTGATGGTACGCTTCACATATCCGAGCAATTCAAGCTTTGACACAAGCTGACTCGCTGCACTAGCCGATACAGAAAAATACTCGGCTAATTCATTGACTGTTCGAGTTTTCATACGCAGCAGTTCAAGAATGAGTTGCTGCCTTGTGGATAACTCTGTGAATTCATCATCCTTCATGAGATTTTTATAGTCTTTTACATAAATAGCACTAAGTGCATTTGAATACTCAATAATTTTCTGGCTGAAGTGAATGATTTCTTCATCCATTTGGCTCACCTCTTCCTCCTTAAATTATAGTATATGCAAAACATATAAGAAAGGTTAAATGTTAAGAAAAATAAAATTTAGAGTGAACCAAAATCTAATATGAAGATGTACTCAATACAATGAGATTAATTTAAGGGAAATTTAAGGTGTATTTGCTTATTTATGGAACTAAAGTCACTTTTAAAGCATTTTTCTATTTGACATAATATAGAATATATTTAGATGATTCGTTGAATCTATGAAGGGGGGAGAGTGGATAAATATGTTGATTCCTTACGATTTAGTAACGACAAAATTAAACCTTTGGTATACTGCAATCAAAAATGACCGAGTGGAGCAGGCTGAATCGATCAAACAAGAGGTTGAGAGTGAACTGAATCAGATGGAAGAAAATCAAGATGTTCTACTGTACTATCAGTTGTTGTTATTTAGGCATGAAATAATGCTTGTCTATATGAAATCTAAGAGTGTAGAAGAAATAAAGCCATCTTATGAGGTATTGAAGAAAAAGGAAAATAAATTGAATAAAATGTTAGAGTATTATTTTTTCTTTTTTATGGGGATGTATGAATTTAGAAGAAAAGAGTTAGTGACAGCAATTAGTGCCTATCAGATGGCAGAAGATCGATTGTCAGAAATTCAAGATGAAATCGAGCGTGCTGAATTTTATTTTAAAGTTTCAGAAGTCTTTTATTATATGAAACAAACGTACTTTTCTCTTAACTATACAAAAAGAGCTTTAAAAATCTATAAAAAATATGATACGTATAAAGATCGCATCATTCATTGTCGCTTTATCATTGCAGGTAATTTAATGGATGTTCTCGATAATGAGAAGGCAATTAGAGAATTGAAGCTGGGTCTACAGGAGGCGCATGAAACAGGTAGAAGGCACTTGATTGCAACGATTGAACTGAACCTAGGCATTGCATATCGGATTGTAGGAAAATATGATGTAGGATATGCTCATCTTTTAAGAGCACTTGAGATTTTTAATGTAGAAGGGCATAGTTTCAAAACGAAAACTTTATTTAATTTAGCTCACCTACTTCTTCAAAAAAACGATTTTAAAGAGGCTAAAGTTTATTTTAAAAAGGGATATGAACGAGCCAGAACCCTAGAAGACAAAGAATATATTGAAAAATTTAAGTTAATCGACGGACTCTATTATAAAGACGATACATCACTCATAGACGAAGCTCTTTCCTATTTTAATTACAATCGACTCTATGCAGATATTGAAGAATATTCAAATGAAGCAGCCGATTTATTTTTCAAAAGAGGAGATCAGGCACTATCTGCTGAATATTATCGTAGGGTAATTTTAGCTAGAAATCAAATTAAAAAAGGAGAGTTTATGTATGAACCGAAAAGTAGTTATCTCAATTTTGATGATTACAATGGGCGTGGCTACATTTGTGATTAATCAATTTAACTATATAGATGTTGGTGAGAACACAAGTACATTATCAGATCGTTTTGGTTCATAATCAAAGAGCATATCATTATGCTCTTTTTTTATTTAATAGAATTCTGTTTTCGATTCTTATTGGTTATTTTTAGAATGGGGATATATTTCAAACCTTAACAAAAAAACCATTGCTTTTTGATTGTAGGATCGGTAAAATCCTTTTATAATAAAAAATAAACCAACTGGTCGGTTTTATTGGATCGATTCTAGCAAATTATTTGTGATGGAGTCGAGCTTTGATTCTCGAATGCAAATAAAAACTAGGTATATGAAAGGAAATGTGAGATGACAAGTGCTCAAGCCGGGATCGGAAAAAGCGAAAAGACAAAGCAAAGACTGATATCCACTTCGCGTGATTTATTTGCAAAGAAAGGATATTCAGAAACGTCGATTCGAGATATTTTAGAGGCGGCAGAGATGAGTAAAGGAAACCTCTATCACCATTTTAAAGGGAAGGAGTTTCTCTTTCTTCATATTATGGAAGAAGATCATCGGGTCATGATGGAAGAATGGCAAGTAATGAAACGAGACATGAAGGATGCTGCTCTAAAGTTATATGGTTTTGCAGAATTGCTGAGTCGAATGACGATCAATTATCCATTAATGAGAGCGAGCGAGGAATTTTATGCGAGTGCGTTTACATCTGAAGAAGTAGTGGAGCGGCTCAACAAAATAGATATTGAATTTGATGATGTGATGAGAGAGATTCTGATAGAGGGCAACCAAGATGGGAGCTGGACGATTCACAATGTTGAATCAAAAGTGAAAATACTTTTATCCGTATTTTACGGCTTGGATGTTTTATATAAAGACGATACCATTCACCAAAGAAAAGAATTACAAAAAGAAGCTATCTCCATGTTTATTCATGGTTTCGTCAACTGATGAGGCGTAAGCTTGCCCTTTTACGAAAATGAATAGGATAAGGAGATATGATAAAGGAGAAACAACATGCAAAAGCCGATAAAAGAACAAAAAGTGGTATTGATCATTTTATTAAGTAACATATTCATTGCTTTTCTAGGAATCGGTTTAATCATTCCTGTCACGCCGTTATTCATGAAAGAGATGCATTTAACGGGAAGTACAATGGGATATCTCTTTGCTGCGTTTGCCGTCGCACAATTAATTGCGTCGCCTTTTTTAGGAAGGTGGGTTGATCGCTTTGGCAGAAAAATCATCATTGTGATAGGACTATTTCTGTTTGCGTTATCTGAATTAATATTTGGATTAGGCACGCATGTGTCCATTTTATATATAGCAAGGATTTTGGGAGGTGTGAGTGCTGCATTTATCATGCCAGCTGTCACAGCCTATTTAGCTGATATTACGACAATTCAAGAAAGATCAAAGGCAATGGGATATCTATCAGCTGCAATCAGCACAGGCTTTATCATTGGGCCTGGAATAGGAGGATTTATTGCAAATTACGGTGTACGCATGCCGTTTTATTTCGCAGCAGGTATTGCTTTTATTGCTGTGATCTCTTCTATTTTTATGCTAAAAGAGCCATTGTCAAAAGAAGAACGTACAAAGCTATTAGAGAATTCAAAGCAGTCTTCTTTCTTTAAAGATCTGAAAAAGTCCATTCATCCTAATTATTTAATCGCTTTTATTATCGTTTTTGTCCTAGCGTTTGGTTTAGCAGCCTACGAGACTATATTTAGCTTATTTACAAATTATAAATTCGGTTTTACGACAATGGACATTGCCGTCATAATAACCGCTAGTTCAATTGTAGCTGTTATTATTCAAGTGTTAGTATTCGGCAAACTCGTCAATCATCTTGGAGAGAAAAAAGTGATTCAGCTTTGTCTCATTATTGGCGCTGTATTAGCCTTTGGTTCTACTATCGTTTCAGGGTTCATTGTTGTGCTTATCGTAACATGTGTCATTTTCCTAGCGTTTGATTTATTGCGTCCTGCACTGACCACGTACCTATCAAAAGTAGCAGGAAACCAGCAAGGATTTGTCGCCGGAATGAACTCAACATATACAAGCTTAGGAACCATTTTTGGTTCAGCTTTAGGTGGCACCTTATTCGATGTGAATATTCATTTTCCGTTTCTCTTCGCAGGAGTGGTCTTGTTTATCGGTCTTGGCTTGACCCTAGTGTGGAAAGGGAAAGTGGGCGACGTTTCAAATAGCTGAGCGAAAGGGTGTACTGAAAGTGTACATTGAGCCGTTGCGTTTTATCAAAAATGGGCTTTGTGGAGGAAGGACGCAAAATAAAAGAGTTTCTACTGAATGAAAATGAATATGTGGATGATATCCTTATGTACAAATTTGTAGTGCGGTAACAATTCTTGCACCTGCTCAAATGAAAAGGTTAACTTCATTGGATGTTCATATGCTTCAATCTTTTCTAATGAAAATAGATTGCTCCGTAAAAGAGTCTCGGAAAGATCGAGCTCTTTTTTAAAATATGTCATTGTATTTTTATGTTATATTTTGTATAATAATTCAAAATATAACCAATGTGCAACTCGAATGTTATGTGGTCGTTCATTGAGAAGTTGGGGGAACGCAGGTGGCAAGTTATGAGTTTTATCACTTTTCTCGAAATATTCGAGATGAATTACAGCCTTTGTACAAGTCAAATAATTATCGAGGAATCATTGGTCTTTTGTATGATTATGTCATGATTGCCATTGCAATTCTATTAGGTGAATATCATGCTGGTTTTTACGCCTTATCCGTCCTGATCATTGGCTCAAGACAACGGGCGTTGGCAACAATTCTACATGATGCCTCTCATTTATGTTTAGCTAAAAACAAAACACTCAACCGCCTGTTAGGGACGTATTTTTCAGGTTACTTAATTGGTCAGGAGTTTCATATTTACCGAGATTCTCATGTGAAGGGACACCATATGCATTTAGGAGATCCGAATAAAGATCCAGATTATCAATATCATTTAGAAGTGGGATTATATCGATTAAAAAACAGTCAACACTTCCTCATCAAATATGTCCTAAAACCATTGTTTTTAATCAATATTTTTAGTTATGCTTTATATGTTTTTAAGCACCGAATGATGCAATTTAGAAAGTACCCCAAACATTATGCGCAAATGATCATGATGTGGCTTATCATTAGTGCCGTTCTTTTGTATTTTCATCTGTTTTTGTATGTCATACTTTATTGGATTATTCCATATTTCACAGCATTTATGGTGATTGGCTGGTTTATTGAGATCGCTGAGCACTACCCGCTTGTGCTAGACAATAAGAAAAGCATTCAAATGACACGAAACAGATTCAGTCATTGGATTGAAGCATTCTTTTTAAGTATTCACGCGGAAAATTATCATTTGACTCACCATCTCCAAGCAAGTATTCCATATTGGAACATAGCGAAGGCACATCAAATTATGATGAAGGATGCTAAATATGAGGAGCTGAATCAAAAAATGGGCGGTGTGTTCATCTCATCAAATCGCAATGAGCCGTTAATCCTCGATTTAATAAGAAATCAAAAACTACCAATTAACCAATCTTTGAGGGAGCACACATGAAAAATACATATATTCTAGGAATATTTCTGGCGTTAGGCGCTGCGATATTAAATGGAAGTGTTGGCATTATGAGTAAGGGGCTGTTTGTGAGTAATCTAACGCCTACAGCAGTCTCTTTTTACAAATGCTTGATTGCTTTGATTGCCCTATCGATGTTCTTCTTATTTCACTCAGACTTTCGAAAGCAGGTCATACGTTTAAAAAAGCATGTGAAGGCGATCGCACTTTGCTCATTTCTAGGCATTTTTGTTTTATATTATTTTGAAACAACGGCTTATCATTATGCGGTTGTTCCTTTTGTGGTATTTATGCTATTAGGTTCGGCTGTTTTCACAACATTTATTTTTAGTTCGATCTTATTAAAGGAACGAAAGAATACACTCAAGTTTGTCGGGCTATTTCTACTAATTATTGGTTTAAGTGTGATGGCCATTGCAGAAGGGGCAGCATCTGGCCAAATTTCACTTGGCGCTATATTGGCATGTGTTGCAGGTGTTGGTTATGGATTGTTTTTAGTGTTGACGAAAAAGTTCTCCTTAACAGGTGGTCTGGCACTCATTTGGTATTTGATGCTGTTTGGTGTTTTTTATTTATCCATTCCATTTTACGTTGAAGGTTTCACCGTTCCAGAAGTCAACACGTATCCGACGTTACTTGCACTGGCGATCTTTCCAACCATCGGTGGATTTTATTGCACAACCAAGGCATTGCAATACTTAGAAGCCAATAAGGTACAATTTTTGGAGCTCACTGAGCCTATTTTCGCGACGGTATTTGCTTTCATCATCTTAAGAGAAACGGTGCAAGGCATAGAATGGTTGGGATCATTTTTGATTTTAATCGCCATCTATATATCTGAGTATTCTCCGCAAGAAAAAAAGCAGGTTGAAGCGTGGAAAGATCGGCTGTGGAAACAAAAAGCAAAATAAGAAAGAGAAAGCACCTGTGAAATGAATAGGTGCTTTTGTTTCTGCTTTCTATCGGTTCGATATTGAAAATAGCACACTTTCTTTACTGTATAGGGACTAATATTTCACACAAATGTTGATCAATCATTTGTATAGTATACCTTTCTAACATGGGTTGCTCTCTTATTGATAAATGATTTTGTTCTATCGCAGAGAAAATATTGTTCCAAAATTCACTGACAGCTTCTTTTGTATGGTCAAGCAAGAAAACAGCATATTTCCCACCAGGAAATTGACCAACTTGCGCTGGCTCTGGCACACTAAAATCTTTTTGAATAAAAACGCAAACATCATAACGACATTTCTCTTTAGGCGTTTCTTGTGGATTATCCTGCGGTATACCTAAAATACTAGAATGATTAGGTATACGATTTAACTGTACCCACTCTTTAAACGCCTCCATTAGTTCTTTGTTTTGCTTTTCACCATATTCTCCGACATTTCTGAAATAAGCAATCCTGGATTCAGGTAATTCTTCAATCGTTATTTTCATATCATCGTCCTCCTTTCTTAGTTAAGATAATTTGATATAAAATATTTTGCAAGCGCTTTTTTAAAAGAATTTGATATACTATTTCAGTATTTAGTCCGATTATCATAATTGAAAAGAAAGATAGATCAAACACTCGGAGGGATTCAATTTGTACATCATAAACGAATCACGTCATGATGAAATCATGATAATGCTTAGAGAAAAAGAGTCCGATTATCCCACCTTTGTTGATGCCATTTTGGATGGATCAATACCAGGTGTTGTTTATGTAGATGATCCAAAAGTGCCTTCAGTGTTTTTCGTTGGTACTGAAGGAGGTATATTTTTCATTGGTGGAGACGAGCGGCATTCGTCTTTTCTGAAGTCCGTTGTAGATTTGTATGAGTGGTTTGTACAGCAGGAAAGAAGGTTTACGCTATTTTCTGCAAATGAGCGCTGGAATACTGTGATCAAGGGAGTACTTGGTGAACAATTGGAGGAAATGTGGAGGTTCTCTTTTTTATCAGGCACAAGCGTGTCACATAATCACACGCTTCAAAAGCCTTTTACCATCCAACAAATTGATCAGCATGTGATCGCATAAAGCAAAGAATTTTCCCAGTCCTATTATGAGAAGTATTGGGGTATCTTCAACATAAAACAGGCATCTTAACGGGTGCCTGTTTTTCCGTTCATTCAACATAGAAAAAGTCGTATTAATAAAAAATGTATTGACAATAAAGCGCTTACATCTTACGATTAATTACGTAAACGTTTACTGAAAAATAATTGGCACTAAAAGGAGGAAATGATCATGAAAAACAAAGAAAAATGGAGCGGTGTATTTCCGGCAGTATTGATTCCTTTTAAAGATGATTATTCGATTGATGAACCAGCGTTTCGTGAGCTTGTCCGTTGGGTGGCAGGAAATGAAGGGATTAACGGAATTGTAGTGAATGGACATACGGGAGAAATTATGACGCTACTTCCTCATGAACGTGCAGAAGCTGTTCGAATTGCAGCGGACGAATTGAAGGGGCGTATTCCTGTTATCTCTGGTGTATCTGCTGAGGGGACAATCGAAGCGATTGAGCATGCAAAGGCAGTTGAAGAAGCAGGAGGTAGTGGTATTCTGCTGATGCCTCCACATTCATGGCTCAGATTTGGAATGCAACCAGAGTCACCAGTTCAATTTTTTAAAGATGTTGCTGAAGCGATTAATATTGCTATTATTGTTCATCAATATCCGACATGGACAAAAACTTCTTATACAACAAGCCAATTATTAGAAATGTCAAAAATTCCAAATGTTGTTTCCTTTAAAGTCGGACAAAGAGATATGGCGCAGTATGAAGTTGATGTACGTGCACTTAAAAAACATGCACCTGATGTTTCACTGCTAACATGTCATGATGAATATTTACTCCCTACTTTAGTTCAGGGAATTGATGGGGCACTTGTTGGCTTCGGTTGCTTTGTCCCAGATCTAATTGTTGAGCTCGTCAAATGTGTGAAAAATCAAGACTTAGTTGCTGCTAACGAAGTATACGATAGAATCTTTGAATTAAAGCATGCTGTATATAAAATGGATGAACCTTCCTCGACATCACATTTACGGATGAAAGAAGCGATGTATCAACGGGGATTAATAAGCAGTTCGCTTGCTAGAAGGCCTGTACTGCCTTTAAATGATGAAGAAAAAGAAGAAATTCGATTAGGATTACAGAGTGTTGGTTTACTAAAAGGGAATGCTGTTTAATTTGTTCGTTTTTTGTTTTGATACACCCATTTCAATATGAGTGTGGGTCTAGTTATAATAGGAGTAATGAATAACGGACTCACGGGGGTATGAAAGTTGACTGTTAGCATTAAAGATGTTGCATTCAAAGCAGGTGTATCAACAGCTTCTGTTTCTCGCGTTTTAAGTGGAAAACCAGGCGTAGGTGCAGAAACAGCGGAAAGAATTCGGCAAGTGATTGAAGAATTAGGATATCGGCCGAATTTAGGAGCACGTGGGCTTGTTAAACGAAAAACGGGCAATATTGCAGTAGTTGTTCCACGAGGATCTTATATATTGAATAATCCGTTTTTCTCAACGATTTTAGATGGTATTGCTAAAGAAATTGATCAAACTGAATTTAACATGTTGATGTCTTTTACATCCATTCAACAAAAACGATTACTAGAAACACAAGCGGTAGACGGAGCGATTCTTTTTTCGCCAAGAAACGAAGAGCTAAGCTTAGAGTGGTTGAAAAGTTTAGCGATCCCGATTGTGGTCGTGGGCAGTTACTTAGAAAACTCACCATTTCCATGTGTCAGGCCAGATGATCAAGATGGCATACGTCAATCAGTCACCGCCCTATACAACAAAGGTCATCGAACCATTGGTCTTGTAAATGGTCCAATGAGTTCGATGCACAGTGTCAGATGTTACAGAGGATATGCAAGCACATTAAAGTTCTTAGGATTACCAGTCTCTGATGAATTTGTGTTCGAACTAGATGAATTCGATGGAGGAAAAGTAGTAGAAGTAGTATCCGACTTTTTAAAGGATCACCAACACATGACCGGGGTTGTTTGCTCGTCAGATTATTTGGCAATGGGCGTCATGAAGGCAGCAGAAATGGCGGGAGTGTTGATTCCTCGTGATTTATCTGTAGTCGGCGCTGATGATGTACCAATGACTCAATTTCTCACCCCTTCATTATCATCTGTTCATGTCGATTTAATTGGAATGGGTGGAGAGGCAGTATCTATGCTTACAAAGTTAGTAGAAGGGGAGAAAATCGAAAGAAAAGAACTCATTTTTCCAATGGAATATATAGATCGAGATACCACTGGTACGCCAAAAATCTAATGATATTGCTCAAACTCTAGAAGATTTTGTTTCTGGAGTTTGCTTTCCTTATATAATGTAAGCGATTTCAAAATAATGACACCCCGGAATGTACTTTTACTTGAATTCCTCTATTTAAGGAGGGAAAAAGATGGGAGCAGATTCAACTGAAAATGCTGTAAATCAGGACGGAGTGAAAAATTCTTCAAAACAACCAGATCGCTCGTCACAATTGCTTACTCGAATGGAAAGTATCCCGTTCTCACGATGGCATTTGAAGCCACGTATTATTATGGGTTCTGCCACTTTTTTTGATGCATTCGATGCTTTATCTTTAGCTTTTGTTCTCCCTGTACTCATTGGGTTATGGAATTTATCGCCTGCACAAATTGGGATTTTAATTGGATCAGGTTATTTAGGACAAGCCATCGGTGCTATCTTCTTCGGATGGCTAGCAGAAAAATTCGGCAGAGTATATAGTGCCAAATGGACCGTACTCTTAATGTCTGTCATGAGTATTGCTTGCGTATTTTCAGGGAACTTTGAAGCACTTCTCATCTTTCGTTTTATACAGGGAATTGGTGTTGGAGGAGAAGTTCCTGTTGCAGCATCGTATATTAATGAGTTATCCCGTGCGCATGGAAGAGGTCGGTTTTTTATGCTATATGAAATGATCTTTCCCTTAGGGCTGATGATTTCTGCACAAATTGGGACGCTTGTGGTACCAAGCTTTGGATGGAAATGGATGTTTTTAATCGGAGGCATTGGTGGTTTAATCGTATTTGCTTTTTTCTTTATGCTGAGAGAATCACCTCGATGGCTCATTTCAAAAGGTCGGTTAGATGAAGCAGAAAAAATTATTGAAGAGATAGAGGCAAGTACAGAAAAACGAATGCCAGTAAAAACGAATGTTGTCAACAGTGATGTAAAAGGAGATTGGAAAGAGTTGTTTTCTCCATTCTATCGTAAAAGAACATTGATCGTTTGGGCGTTATGGTTCTCAGCTTATTTTGTGTCCAATGGATTAAACAATTGGCTTCCTAGTCTCTATAACACAGTCTACAAACTCCCAATTGAAGACTCACTTAGGGCAGCCTCCGTGACCAATATTCTGCAAACTATCGCGGTTTTTGCCTGTGCTTTCTTAATTGATAAGGTCGGACGAAAAAGATGGGCAACGATTGCCTTTGTTTTAACAGGTGTTTTGTTAACGGCATTATGGTTAAGTGGGGCGAAATCTCCAGAAAGTGTGATTTATTTGGGTTCGTCTGCATATGGCGTGATGGGAACAATCACAGTGCTTCTTTATTTATATACACCTGAAATTTACCCAACTCGTATGCGAGTCATTGGAACAGCATTTGCAACAGCCTGGCTTAGACTAGCCTCAGCGATAGCACCTATAATTGTTGGCTATGTGCTGGAAGTAAGAGGTGTTTCCTCCATTTTCATTTTATTTGCGGCTGTCACAATTGTGGGTGCTTTCCTAGCTTTTAGAATGATTGAAACAAAAGAGAAGGTTTTGGAGGATATTGCCCCGTAATCATATCGAAAGCAGGTTCTTTATTTTTGTATTAGAAGAGGTGAAGTTGATCAGAAATTCTTCATTGAACACTTTGCCTCTTCTTCGTTTGACTTATCACAATATGTAAACAAGCAAAGTCCTAAGTGGTCTTGCCACGTTTCAATTGTTCATATTCCTCTCGGAGTATGCTCATGATGATTTCATCAGAGTATTGTCCATGAAAGCGCAGTGCTTGTCTGCGTTTACCTTCATATTGAAATCCTGCTTTTTCGTAGCTTCTGATGGCACGTGGGTTATGAGAAAATACTTCAAGCTCAAGTCTGTTGAGCTCTAGCGTGTCGAAAACAAAAGATTGAACGAGGTGGACTGCTTCTGTGCCGTAGCCTTTTTGAAAATATTGAGAACCATGAAGGGCAATTCGAAATCCAGCCGACTGGTTATCAAGATCAATATCAGTCACAGATGCATCACCAATCAATTGCTGATTGTCTTTTAAGCAAATAGCGAAATCGTGCCGTGAATCATCCTGTTGAAAGGTGCGGTACGCATCCTTAATTTCCTCAAGAGTAAAGTGCTTGCGGGTTCCTGTCATATATAACGTTTCTTCATGCTGACAGCTTTCGTAGATACCTGAAAAATCTTGTTCTTCAATTGGTCGAATAAACAAACGAGTGTTCATAGTCGATCCTCATCATCAATATATCTGGAGATTTCTATCAGGTTATGATCAGGATCACGGATATAAACAGATTCGATTGGACCGAGAGTGCCTGTTCGCTGAATGGGTCCTTCTTCGATTTTGACAACATGCCGTCTTAAATGTGGTAAAAGATCATTCATCACCATATCCGTTATCAAACACAAATCAGCGGAGCCTGGAATAGGATGAGCGGCTTTTGGCTCGAATTCATGCCCAGCTTCATGTAAATTTATTTTTTGTAAACCGAACCGTAACGCTTTTCGTCCCTCACCGAATGTCTCTTCTTTCATACCTAACACATCGGTATAAAAATGAATGGTCGTTTCAAGATTTTGGACAGTCAGTACGAAATGATCAAGTCGTCGTATCATGAATAATTCCCTCCAGATATGCTGAGTCGTCACCAGTGTCATCTTTCAAGTTGTAGATGTATTTATTATATCATCAGTTGAGAATAAGGCTCACGACAAATGATGATTGCTTTTACGCTCTCTCATTTGTTATAGTTGTAAGGGAATGTATGTTCTGTTTTTATTTAGAGTATATTAAGGAGGAGCGCAATGAAGAATGTGCGAAAAGTATTGTTTTATGGAGCAATGAGCGTTGATGGATACTTAGCGGGAGAAAATCATGAGCTTGATTGGCTGATGGGAACGGAGGGAGAGGAAGAAACGGGTTTCGCTGCTTTTTATGAATCTGTAGATACATTGCTTTTGGGACGTAAAACCTATGAACAGGTGTTAAAGCTAGCACCGGACGCTTTTCCTTATCCAGATAAAAAGTGCTATGTACTCTCTCGTACCCTAAAGGAATCAAATGAATACACTGACATCATTGGAGGGGACATCCTGTCGTTAGTGCAGGAGCTCAAAGGACAACAAGGGAAACATATATGGATTGTTGGAGGGGGAGAATTGCTTCATTCCTTATTAAAGGAAGATGTTGTAGATGAATTGATTCTTCAAGTGGCACCTGTTTTAATCGGGAAAGGGATTCCACTTTTTCATCCAAGTGAGCATGAAACCAAGCTCCAACTGCTTGAGGTCAATCGGTATAAGCAACTTGCAGAGCTACATTTCGTTATAAAAAAGGAACGAAACGAGATGTAATATCTCTTACATCAAACTGCACAAATAACAAATTAAGCATAAGAAAAAAATCGGGCTGCTTTTAAAAGGTGGCTTTTTTTGTGTAAACAAACTGATTGACAGGTAAATATCCTAGTGTTAGGATAAATTTATCCTAGTTTTAGGATTTATGGAGAAAAAGGAGTAGATGTCATGGCGAATCATGAAAGCGAGTTGGATTTAAGGCTATTTCGGGTTTGGATGAAAGCCTACAAAGCTCTTTTCACAAATATTCAAAAGGATATTGAAAGCTACGACATTGGATTTGAAAATTTCCAGATATTAGAATTGCTCTATAGCAAAGGTGCACACCCAGTGCAAAAAATTAGCGATACGTTATCCATTCCGAGTGGAAGTATTACATATGTCGTTAATAAATTAGAGAAGCAAGGTCTTGTGGAGAGAAAGTGTGCTCCTTCAGATAAACGAATTTATCATGTAGTTTTAACGCAAAAAGGCAACCAATTATTTGATGAAATTTTCCCGAAACATACAGTAGCCATTTCAGAGAACCTATCATTTATCAGCCATGAAGAAAAAGAACAATTGACTGTGCTGTTAAAAAAAATAGGCTTAGGTGCAGAACAACTAAAGGAAAAGGGGTAACTTTAGATGACAGAAACGTTCGATACAGTGGTTCGTGAGAGAAGATCTGCATCCAACTTTTTAACGGATGTCCATATTTCAAAAGAAGAGCTCAACAGTATTTTTGAAGATGTAAAATTGGCACCTTCAGCCTTTAACTTACAGCACACGCATTATATCGTTGTCCAAACGGATAAGTTGAAGGAGGAAGTAAGAGAAGCGGCATTTGGTCAGTATAAAGTCCATTCTGCATCAGCGGCCATTGTAGTCCTCGGTCATCAAAAGGCATACGAAAAAGCAGGAGATTTGTATGAAGGCTTGAAAATGCTCGGTATTTTAAACACGCAGCAGTATGAAGAGATGGTCAGAGAAACAGTGAGCTTCTACGAGCAAAGAGGAGAGCTTTTTCAAAAAGAAGAAGCCATTCGAAATGCTTCGTTATCTGCTATGCTTTTTATGCTTGCAGCGAAAAATAAAGGGTGGGATACATGCCCAATGATCGGTTTTGATCCAGAGGCAATGAAGAAGGCTTTGCAAATCGACAATGATTTAGTACCTGTACTTCTGATTACATTAGGAAAAGAAAAAATAGAAAGCCGACAAGCAAGAGGTTATCGAAAGCCAGTTTCTGAATTTGTGACATATTTATAAAATGGGAGGTTCATTTAAATGGAGTTAGGAATTAGTACGTTTGTTGAAGCAACACCAGATTTACAAACAGGGAAAACCGTAAGTCATGCACAGCGTATACGAGAAGTGGTTGAAGAAATTATTCTTGCAGATCAGGTAGGGCTTGATGTGTTTGGTGTTGGGGAACATCATCGTGAGGACTTTGCGGCATCAAATCCAGCAGTTGTATTAGCTGCTGCCGCTACACAAACAGAGAGAATTCGTTTAACAAGTGCTGTAACAGTGCTTTCTTCCGCAGATCCGGTTCGGGTTTTTCAAGATTTTGCAACATTAGATGGTTTGTCCAATGGACGGGCAGAAATCATGGCAGGACGAGGCTCATTTATTGAATCCTTCCCGTTGTTTGGATATGACTTAAATGATTACGAAGAACTATTTGAGGAAAAATTAGATTTACTGTTAAAACTACAACAATCAGAGCGAGTGACATGGAGCGGTAAACATCGACCAGCGATTCGTGATGTTGGTATTTACCCAAGACCTGTTCAAGATCCATTACCAGTTTGGATCGGTAGCGGTGGGAACAGTGAATCAGTTGTTCGTGCAGGTATGCTCGGCCTTCCACTCGTGCTGGCGATTATTGGTGGCAGTCCAAGACAATTTGCACCACTTGTTCAGCTATACAAACAAGCGGCAGTACATGCGGGGCACGACCCGTCAAAACTCACAGTGGCGTCACATTCTCATGGATTTGTTGCCGAGGAAACAGAACAAGCAGCAGATCAATTTTTCCCTTCAACACAACAGGTGATGAACACATTGGCACGTGAACGTGGCTGGGGGCCATATACTCGCTCTACGTTTGATGCCGCAAGAACACTTGAAGGGGCGCTTTATGTCGGAGATCCAGACACAGTTGCAGAGAAAGTTATTCATCTCCGCAAAAACGTAGGGATTACGCGTTTTATGTTGCATGTACCAGTGGGCTCGATGCCGCATGATCAAGTATTAAAAGCGATTGAGTTATTCGGAAAAGAGGTTGCGCCAAAGGTAAGAGAAGAAATTGCACGTTGGGAAGCAGAACAAGAGCAAAACTAAAAAAAGTCGATAAGGTCATCGGATCTTATCGACTTTTTTAGTTGTTTAAGGTTCTAGAAGACAAGGTTTGATGGTAGGGCAGGAAGCTGCTGATGCGAAAGGAGCGGTCGTCAATGCCAGTAAAAAGACAAGCTGAAAACTGATGAGCCATTTTTTCAATCAAATCACCTCCATTTCAAAGAAATCAGCTAGTAGTTAGTGAAACGAGGAAGAACATCACAGAAATCGTCGTATATTCCTGTCTAGCATGAAACTATCATATCATAATTTTCAAAAAAATGAAAATATTAACTGACTAAAGTGCTAGAATATGGTATATTAATTGTGTTCAAACAAAAAAAGGAGGGATTTTTTTGATAAAGGTCATGTCTTCTGTTTTGGTTGGCGCTTTACTTTTAACGGGTGTGGGTTTAAACGCAGTACCGGTAAAGGCTAAGGAGAGAGAAAGTAGCGAAGTCACTGTCACGGCTAGTCGAATTGTCACTGAGGTAAGAACGTATACAACAAGTAAAATCCCAACAAGCATCACGTATGCTAAAGATGGCTGGGTTGGAATTTTAGACCGAATATCCATTGAAGAAATAGGCTTAGGAAAATATCAGGTGACGTTTTCTGGCACTGTTGTACGTGATCCCGGCTTTTAAAACAATAGAAAGCTGACAGGGGACAAGCCTGTCAGCTATTTTAATAAGGATAATAAAGAATCATTTGTAAACGTGTCATCCCATCACCGAATTGCCTATACTCGTGTTTGCAATCAGCTTTGAATTTAATCGAGTCACCAGGTTTTAGATGATATTCTTCTTCACCGAGATACAAAGCTAGCTCTCCGTCAAAAACCGTAATCAATTCCTCTGTTCCTCCTATATGTGCATCCGCCTTCAAAGCTCCGTGAGCATCAATTTCTACCATATAAACTTCAAAGCGTCTTCGGTCATCAAAAGGAAATAACGTGTATACGCGGTATCGTCCATCATCCTCTGTTAAGACTTGTCCTTCATGCTTTCGCACAACCTTTGTCTCAGATTGAGGCGAGTGGATCAATTCGGTAAAAGAAACTTTAAGACCATTTGCTATTTTCCATAGGGTAGTGATAGTTGGTGTAGATTCGCCTCTTTCAATTTGTCCGATCATTGTTTTGCTCACACCAGTTAGTTCAGACATTTTCTCAAGACTCAATTTTTTTCGATTTCTTAAGAATTTGACGTTTTTTGAAATGATGAATTGTACATCTTCCATTAAAAAAACTCCTTTCGTTATTTACTTTATAACGACCGAACTGTACAATAAAAAGTAATTACGTTATAGCGACTTTTTTTATATTATAACGCATGGAGGGGGAGAAGACGATGGCGATTTTTGTTTCGATGCTTTTATATGCGTTTGTCACAAGCTTTACACCTGGTCCAAATAATATCATGGCAATGGTTTTTGCAAACAAATTTGGTTTTAAAAAGACGTTTCGCTTTTGCTTAGGAGTAGGTATTGGATTTTTAACGATTCTATGTATCAGTTGTTATTTCAATATGTTACTCTATCAAATCATGCCAAAAATCGGATGGGTTATGGCGATTATTGGCAGTAGTTATATGATGTACTTAGCTTACAAAATCATGACAAGCAAAGGTGGAGACGATGAAGTGCTTGATAAATATAATCATTTTTTATCAGGTATGTTCTTGCAGTTCATTAATCCAAAAGCAATCTTATATGGAATAACAGTTATTTCAACGTTTGTACTGCCTTATGATGTTTCGCAGGAACGGCTCGTGTTGTATACGCTCATTCTCGCTCTTATCGGCTTTTTAGGAACCTTTAGTTGGAGTGTGTTTGGTTCTGTTTTTAAAAAAATTATTTCCACTTACAGACGAACGTTTCAAATTGTCATGGGGTTGTTACTGATGTATAGTGCTGTTTCTATGGTCATTGGTTATATCATTTAATGCAGGAGTCTATCTGGTTATGCCTACCCATGACAACAGTGTGATAGAACCTGCCATCAGAGAGTACTTTATCATTTTTTAATAGTCCTTCTATCTCAAAGCCATGCTGTTCATATAAACGGATGGCTTTTTGATTTGTTTCAAGTACATGCAGTGCCATCTTTTTAATTTGCTGAGTATCTGCCCAATGAATGCACGCTGTTAACAAGTGTCTTCCGATTGCATAGCCCCAATAATCTTTTCTGATTGCAATTCCGAATTCAACTTTATGAGCAAACCGTTTTAAAGGACTACCCTCACATCTGGAAAAACCAACGATTTCTTCACGAACAACTGCTACTAAGAATAAATGCCGTTTTTTCTCGGTATCTTCCCGAATGATTTGTTTAAATCCATCTTCATCGATAAAGGCTTCACCTTGTTCCCGATCTAAAAATTCTGTCTCTCCATCAATTTTAAACCTTAGTGCAGACAAAGCTTGTGCATCGGTTTCGCGTGCGGATCGTATCTGGAACGTCAATCCGTTGACGGTGAAGAAAGTTTCAGTCACTTGCATCAAACCACCATCCTTTCAAAACTTCTATTTATTATAAACCGTATAAACGATGAATGAAAAGCAGTTTCTTCTATATAAAGGAGGAAATCGACATACTGAGATGTTTTGATCATATCGTCTATATGGAGAATATGAATCTTGAAGGTGGAACATTCCACAATGTGAAAAGAGTACGTTTGCTACGGTCAATATATAAATAATATGTATAGGTTAGTCAAAATATTTCATTATACAACCTATGCTTCCAGATATACACTTAAAGTGTAAAACGTTGATAGAGGGGGATGTGCGTAATGAACAATGAACATATTTGGCGTATGGTCGATCACTATGTAGTAGAGAAGCTTTTTCCTATTGATGACATTCTTGAACAAGTCCTTTCCACAAATAAAGAAGCAGGACTACCGGAAATTAATGTTTCCCCCACTCAGGGAAAGATGCTGTATTTATTAGCCAAAATCAAAGGGGCAAAACGTATATTAGAAATTGGTACACTTGGTGGGTACAGCACAATTTGGCTCGCACGGGCGCTTTCAGATCATGGGGAACTGTTCACACTTGAGGCGGATCCTCACTATGTGAAAATAGCCCAGCAAAATATAGAAAGAGCGGGACTTTCTGATCAAGTCACCATTTTGTCTGGGAAAGCACTATATACATTACCGAAACTAAAGGAAAAAAACATATCACCATTTGATTTTATTTTTATTGATGCAGATAAACCGAATAATCCTGCCTATTTGAAATGGGCACTGGATTTCTCACAAAAGGGAACAGTTATTATTGGAGATAATGTGGTGAGAAACGGCGCAGTCATAGATGACAAAAATGAGGATGAACGAGTAAAAGGAACCCGCGAATTTTTTGATTTATTCAAACATGAGTCAAGAATAGAGGCAACTGCTATTCAAACAGTTGGAGAGAAAGGATACGATGGCTTTGTCATGGGAATTGTTAAATAAAATAAAGCTTAACCACAATTGGTTAAGCTTTATTTTATGAGAAAAACCATCTCGCAGCCGCCATCAATGCTACACCAACAAGAACAGTCATGGACAAGCTTTTTGTTCCAATAGCAGTGAATACTGTAGGAATCAGCACAGTGAGATATATCCAGTTGAACGTCATCGTTCCGCCAGTTTGAACCAACAAATGCTCTGCAATCAATGCAGTTAAAATGCAAAGAGGAATAAAAGATAGCCATTTGAGAACGACCTCTGGTAATTGAATGCTTCTGACAAATATAAAAGGGGCTACTCTTGGGATCGCTGTAACAAGCATACAACTAATAATAAGCAAAATCATAAAGCTACTTGTCGTCATTTGTCTGTCACCACCCCAATTGTTGCGACGATGACAGTTGCCAATAGAACGGCAACGTGTGAAGGAACAAGCATAAGCAGAATGAACATGGTGACGACCATGTATAGAACAAGTGACAAGCGATGCTTCAGCTTGCCAGATGGGACAGTTTGAAGCTGAAGAATCAATAATGCAACAAACATTGCAGGTAAAGCGAAGTCGAGACCAAAAGCTTGAGGATTAGAAATCCATTGTCCAAACACTCCACCCAGTGTACAGGAGGCAATCCAGCACAGGTAAGCGGTCAAATTGAGTCCGTTCATCCATTGATCATTGAGCTTTCCATTTTGTGCAAGTTTGTTCATTGCCACTCCGAACGACTCGTCTGTTAATAGTAAGCCGAAGCCAATATTTTTTCTTAAAGAGTATTTCGTAAAGTGTGGTGCAAGGGTTAGGCTTAAAAGAAGATGGCGCAGGTTGACAATGAAGGTTGTTAAAATAATTGCAGAAGCAGGACTTCCTGATACAAGAAGTGCACAAATAATAAATTGTGATGCACCTGCATAAACAAATATAGATAAGAGCGCAATTTCTAAGAGACTTAACTGTGAGCTGATGCCAATAATGCCAAAAGCAAACCCGATACTCATATACCCAAGCAAAGTCGGCACACATTCCTTTACTCCTTGTGAAAATCCGTGTTTTTCCATTTGTGGAACATTTTTTCTTAATTCTATATCCAATGACCTCTTCTCCCTTTTCGCTTTCAACGTTCGCTTGTAGTTGAACCTACTATAATGAAAACAAATCCAGACTGTCAATACCATTTCATGGTTCAGTCTAAGGAAACAAGTGATGAAAAGAATGAAAGTCAAGAAGGATTTGTTATAAGGTTCATTTAATAGAATAAATAACGAAAGTGGGGTGTCAGACATGTTGTGGGAACCGTTGTTTGAACAAGATGTT
Source organism: Bacillus sp. NPDC077027 (assembly GCF_050269555.1). Taxonomy (NCBI): domain Bacteria; kingdom Bacillati; phylum Bacillota; class Bacilli; order Caryophanales; family Bacillaceae; genus Bacillus; species Bacillus sp. NPDC077027. The sequence goes on from NZ_JBNNIO010000006.1 coordinate 193,142, forward strand.
CCTTCAATCCTCCGTCCATAACGGAGAGAAATCTCCGTTCGTGGATAAAAGGAACATTTCCAAAAACGGAGGGAAGATATATGAATATGAAATATATAGGCGCACTTTATCTAGCTATTGCAGCTAGCATTTGGGGCGGAATGTATGTAGTGGTCAAGGTGACAGTTGCGGTTGTCCCACCACTAGAGCTTGTATGGATGAGATATGTGGTTGCCGTCATCGTCCTTGCTATCGTGATTTGGCGTCTTGGGTACTCATGGCGAATTGATCGAAAAGATATGCCACTTATTTTAGTAATAGGGTTAATTGGTAACTTTCTTTCAATTGTCACGCAAGAAATTGGCACAATGTATACATCGGCACAAATGGGAGCGGTCATTACTTCGGCCACCCCTGCGTTCATGGTCCTCTTTGCTTTTTTTCTATTAAAAGAAGCACTGACTGTTCGGAAAAGCCTGTCCATTCTGCTCGCCACTATAGGAGTTCTCCTGATTATCGGTCATGTCGAAGTGAACTCTGACCAATTTGTTGGTGGGATTTCATTATTTATTGCGGCGTTAACATGGGCATTGATGTCTGTTTTACTCAAGCGTGTGCCTGGGAAGTATCCGCAGGCTGTGATCACGACTTATGCCATTATTGTTGCATTGGTTGTATTAACACCGCCTGTCCTCTTTCGTTTACGTCGACTTGATTTCATACAAATGGCGAATCCTGAAATATGGGGAGGAATTCTATATCTCGGTGTCATTTCGACTGCACTTGCCTTCTTTCTATGGAATCGAGGCCTTCAGTTGATGCAAGCATCGAGTGGGGGTTTGTTTTTCTTTTTTCAGCCAGTCGTAGGTACTATTCTAGGGTGGATGCTACTTGGTGAACAAATGGGCGTACGGTTTTTGTTCGGTATTATTTGCATTTTTACAGGTGTTTTTATTGTGATGCGTGTAAAAGAGTAAGTGGTGGATGTCCCCTGATGAGGGGCATCTTTTTAAATAGTGCGTTTATGTTATTATACGGTTCATAGCAGTAAATGGAGGTCAAATTATGATTCGGTATCCACGATTACAAAAGGGGCAAACCTTTGGTGTGACAGCACCTTCTTCTGGTGTCCAGCCAGAGTTTCATGACTTGCTACGACAATCCTGCAAGAGGATGGAGGAAAGGGGCTTTCAGGTTATTTGTGGAGGTACTGTGTGGAAACAGGAAAAGGCAAAATCAGCACCTGCCCTAGAGCGTGCAAATGAATTTCAACAGATGATGGCAAGTGATGACATCGACCATATCTTTCCTCCTTGGGGTGGACAGCTGTTAATTGAAATATTAGAGCATCGCGATTTTTCAAAGATGCAAAGTAAATGGGTGCTTGGTTACTCTGATACAAGTGTGTTGCTGTTAGCATTGACGCTTAAAACAGGTATCGCTACAGCGCATGGGGCAAATTTGATTGACCTTCGTGGTAAACGAACGGATGAGACAACTGCCATGTGGGAAAAAGTTTTATCATCATCAACCAAAGAAGCCATCATCCAAGACGCCTCAGTAAGATATCAAAAGGAATGGCATCACGACAATCCAACGGAACATGTTTTTCATTTAACAGAATCGACTGTTTGGCGCACGGTATCATCAGGGAGAATACAAATAAAAGGTAGATTACTAGGTGGATGTATAGATGTGATCAGACATTTAGCTGGAACACCTTTTGGAGATGTGAAGGCTTTTCAGCGCTCAGCAATTCATGCTGAACCGATCTTGTGGTATTTTGAAAACTGTTATTTAAATGCAGTGAATATGAAAAGATCACTCGTTCAATTAAAGCTTGCAGGCTGGTTTGATCACTGCTCTGGGGTGATGTTCGGAAGAAGTGCAGCGAACGATTCAGTCGAAGGCTATGAAATGACAGATGTATATGAAGAATTAGAAAAAGATTTAGGTGTGCCCATTATTTATGATATAGATTGCGGTCATGTTCCACCTCAAATGACGCTGGTTAATGGAGCATATGCAGAAGTAGAAGTTGAGCATGGTGAGGGGAAGATAACACAGTCCTTTTTGCCATAAAAACAGGAAAGGGGTGAACCCTTTCCTTCTATAGTAATAGTCATCAAACTGTTTACATTCCTTTTGTTTCTTCGCTTGCAGTTGGTACATGCCACTCGGATTCTCTAAAGACTTTTTCCCACTTGGATACAACGATACAGGCGATCGCATGACCAGGAACATTAACCCCTGTACGTGCCATATCCATTACACGATCAACTCCTGCAATAATCGCGACTCCTTCAGCTGGAAGACCAACAGCATGAGCAGTAGCAAGAAGAACGACGAGAGAACCAGATGGAACAGCAGCGATACCCTTACTTGTTAGGACGAGGACAAGCATCATCAGAAGCTGTTGAGATATGCTCATATCTACTCCAAATGCCTGTGCGAGAAAAATGCAGGACACAGACAAATATAAACTAGAACCATCACAATTTAATGAAAGACCAGAAGGGATGACAAAGGAGACAACTCTTTTTGGACATCCGTATTTCTCCATGCGAGACATCAGCTGAGGAAGAATTGTTTCTGTACTTGTCGTAGAGAATGCAACTAAAAACAAATCCCATATCATTTTTAAAACCTCGAAGTATCGGAAACGAAAGATAAGCGCAACGAGAGGGAATAAAACGAATAGAATGATAAACAATCCTAGAAACACTGTCCCGATCAGTTTGACCATAGGAAGCAATAGTGCGATTCCATATTGACCGACAGAGGCAGCCATTAAAGCAAGAACACCAATCGGGGCAGTCACCATGACCATCTGTGTTAACTTAAACATAATTTGTGCAACAGATTCAAAGAAGTGAAGAACAGGTGCTGATGCTTTACCAATGCCACTTGCAGCTACTCCGAATAGAATTGCAAAGAATATGACCGCCAATAAATCATTTTGAGCCATCACATCAATGATATTGGTTGGAATAATGTCAAGAACCATTTGTTTAAAATCTACTACTTTTTCGGTATAACCAGATAGTTCACCAATATCTTTTTTTGCTAGTTTAGAAAGATCAAGCCCGACACCAGGTTTTAGTACATTGGCTAACAGAAGACCAATTCCAAGAACGATGGTGGTGATCACCTCAAACCAAATGATCGTCTTCAAGCCGAGACTGCCCATTTTCTTCATTCCTCCACTACCAGCTGCACCAATGACAATAGTAGAAAAGACAATAGGGACAACGATCATTTTGATGAGCCGAATGAATCCATCACCAACAGGTCTCAGTGCCATTCCGAAATCTGGAAAGAAGTGTCCAATTAGAGCGCCAATGACCAAAGCAATCATAATTTGAAAAGCGACAAACTTTTTCAAATGTCATACCTCCTTTGATAATCAGAAAGAATTTTTAAAATTTTCCAATAAATAAAAATTCTAGGTGTCGATGCTTTGTCCTCTTTTTGAATTTAAAATGATTTTATTGGTGAATGTTTGGTTTTATGAAAGAAGAAGCCGAAAGGGGGCTTAAAAACCCACAAATATATAGAAAGAATACTAGGTTTAAAAAAACAATAAACTTTTTTAAGAAAATGTATTGACCCTTTCATATATTTCATGGTATATTTTTATTCGTCGCTGATGACCGGTTTTAAACACAGGTTTTCAAGAGATAAACATTTTCAAAAAAACTTCAAAAAAGCAATTGACTTGATCAAAACGATATGTTAAGATAATTAAGTCGCCTGATTAAGCGCCCGTAGCTCAATTGGATAGAGCGTTTGACTACGGATCAAAAGGTTAGGGGTTCGACTCCTCTCGGGCGCGCCAATTTTATAACGCGGGTGTAGTTTAGTGGTAAAACCTCAGCCTTCCAAGCTGATGTCGTGAGTTCGATTCTCATCACCCGCTCCATTTTATGAAAAATGATCTTTGAAAACTAAACAAGACAAAACGTACCTGTTAATTCGAGTTTTAATAAAAAAACCCTATGATTCGCATCATAGGTAGTCAGTCAAGCTGACGAAAAAGCGAGATTTCGATTTCGCACTTTTTCGGAGAGTTTGATCCTGGCTCAGGACGAACGCTGGCGGCGTGCCTAATACATGCAAGTCGAGCGAACTGAAGGGAGCTTGCTCCCGGAAGT
>NZ_JBNNIO010000007.1:0-122001 GCF_050269555.1 Bacillus sp. NPDC077027
AGAGCACATTGGTTTGCCTATGCAACAGGCTCACTTGCTGAGATTGCCTTTGGCTCAAAAGGTGCAGGAGCATTTGCAAAAACGGGGACAGCTTCAGCAAAAACAACTGTTAAAAAGGGACTTGAAAAAGTCGCAAAATCAATAGATAATGTCTCCATTCCGAATCTATTGCCATATTCACCAAAGTTTCAAATAGCTGGTGGAGGGAAGCTTCCATATAACGTGTTTGATGGAGAAAATATTAAAAATAAACTTCTCTCAATGGCAAAACGCTTAGACAACTCACCAAGTTATGGTGTCTCGCAAACAGGCAGACGATTACCAGCACCAAAATCACCACCGACCGTCGTCAAATACGGAGATCACTATGTGAGATGGAAACGCAAAAAAGTGTTAAAACCCAATATCGTTTATACAACAAAACAAGGCTACAGCTATACAACTGACCACTATGGCAGGATTGTCAAGGTTGAAGCAAGTGATTTAAAATACGGAGAGATCAAAAGAAACCAATACGCCCAATCCAATTCAGGCAAACCGGATCGATTACTAGATGATGATGGAGGTCATTTAATTGCGTCAATTTTTAAAGGTTCAGGTGATATTGATAACCTGCTTCCGATGAATTCACAGATCAATCGTAGTGGTGGGAAGTGGTATACCATGGAGCAGGAGTGGTTGACAGCATTGAAAGAGGTTCCGCCTCAACATGTAGAGGTTAGTATTCGACCTATCTATAAAGATGATTCATTAAGACCTGAAAGGTTCGTAGTGCGATATAAAATTGGAGAACGTACCAAACGTGAAACTATTAAAAATCAACCTGGAGGTTAAAACTCAATGGAAGAATTAGAACAATACTATAAAAAAATAGCAGAAACAACTGATAAAATGATCCCGTGTGATTGGGATAAAGTTTGGATGTATGCAGAAATACTTGATGATTCGGCTGGAATTACATTTTGTTTCAACGAGACTAATAGTGAAGAACGTGTCTATGGAGACGATATTCCCGAACGATATAGAGTAAGTGACTCCGTTTATGATCATTTATTAGTTGAGCTCTGTGAAGCCTTTGAAGAATTGAAAAATGAATATATAAAAAATGATTTGGGAGCTTGGACAACAGCTACCGTTCAATTGGAGAAATCGGGAAAATTCGCAATTGATTATGGTTACGAAGACATTCTCAATATAGGGCTTTATGGCATTCAGAGAATAGAGGTTTGGGAATATGAAACTTTTGGAATTCTACCTAAAAATGAAAAAAACAAAGAAATTGTATTAAATTATATTAAAAATAAAGAAGAAAACAATAACTAGCACATGACTCTCCTTTAAATTGGAGGGTTTTTTGTATGCCAATATTCACATCGAACAAAAGTTCTTAAAACTCGTCGATAAAGAACGTTTGTTCTGTTACTATTTAATCCTTCAAGAAGGAGTGATTAAATGCTTAGAGACAGAGGAACGATGAAATGGACAGCTATGATGTTGCCTGAGCATGTTGCACGACTCAAAAAGCCGTAACTAATACTTATACAAACAACAAAGTGAAGAATTCGAACCCAAGATTGATCAGTGAAAATAAACTCTTGAGATTTTCAATATACGACTCAAGTTTTATAAACGAATGAAAGTGACTTGTTCAGTACATTATGGACGGATTGTCAAAGTAGAAGCAAGTAATTTAAAATACGGAGAGATCAAAAGAAACCAATACGCCCAATCCAATTCAGGCAAACCGGATCGATTACTAGATGATGATGGAGGTCATTTAATCGCATCTATTTTTAAAGGATCTGGGGATATTGATAATCTACTTCCAATGAATTCACAGATTAATCGTAGTGGTGGGAAATGGTACAACATGGAGCAGGAATGGTTAGCTGCACTAAAAGAGATTCCACCTAAACATGTAGAGGTAAGTATTAAACCTATTTATCAGGGTGATTTGTTAAGACCTGATAGTTTTTTTGTGGAATATAAAATCGGAAAAAGTTATGTTCAAGAATTTATCAAGAATCAACCTGGAGGTTAAAAGAAATGGAAGAATTAGAAGTGAATTACAAAAAAATAGCAGAAACAATTAATGAAATAATACCATGTGATTGGGAAAAAGTTTGGATGTATGCAGAAATACTTGATGATTCGGCTGGAATTACATTTTGTTTCAACGAGACTAATAGTGAAGAGTATGTTTATGGACATGAAATTCCACTTAAATATAATGTAAGTAAATCAACATACATTCATTTATTATACGAACTCAGTAAAACTTTTGAAGAATTGAAAAAAGCATATACACAAAATGTTTTAGGTGCTTGGACAACAACTATCCTCCAATTAGATAAAACAGGGAAATTCTCGATTGATTATGGATATGAAGATATTTTATCTATAGGGCTTTATGGTATCCAGAGAAGAGCCGTATGGGAGTATAAAACGTTCGGGTTTTTACCAGAAGACGAGAAAGATAAAGAAGCTGTGCTGAACTATATAAAAAACAAAAACTAACGCACACTACCCTCCAAATTAAAGGAGGGTTTTTAAATACCAATATTTTCAAATTAATACTAGCTCAAGGCTATTCGAAATTCCTAATGATCAAAGAATAGCTGGTGGAGGGAAGCTTCCATATAACGTGTTTGATGGAGAAAATATTAAAAATAAACTTCTCTCAATGGCAAAACGCTTAGACAACTCACCAAGTTATGGTGTCTCGCAAACAGGCAGATGATTACCAGCACCAAAATCACCACCGACCGTTGTCAAATACGGAGATCACTATGTGAGATGGAAACGCAAAAAAGTATTAAAACCAAATGTCGTCTATACAACTAAACAAGGTTACACCTTTACCACAGATCATTATGGACGCATTGTCAAAGTAGAAGCAAGTGATTTAAAATACGGAGAGATCAAAAGAAACCAATACGCCCAATCCAATTCAGGCAAACCGGATCGATTACTAGATGATGATGGAGGTCATTTAATCGCATCTATTTTTAAAGGATCTGGGGATATTGATAATCTATTTTTAATAAATTCACAGATTAATCGTAGTGGCGGGAAATGGTATCAGATGGAGCAGGAGTGGTTGGCTGCATTAAAAGAAGTTCCTCCTGAGAAAGTTTCTGTTTCAATAGAACCAGTTTATAAAAGTGATTCATTGAGACCAGAACGTTTTGTTGTTGAATTTAAAATAGGTAATGACGAATTACAAAGATCAATTATTAAAAATCAAAAAGGTGGATAAACAATGGAATTAGAGAAACTAGATACTCTGTATGGTGAAATTGCACAAACTGTTAATGAAATGATACCAAAAGAGTGGGATGAAGTTTGTTTATATGCCGAAATATTAGACGACTCTGCAGAGATTAATTTTTATTATAGATTAAAGGGAGAAACAGCATTTCTTTACTCGCATAATATACCTGAAGACCATCATGTAAGTAAGTCAATCTATAATGAGTTTTTAATAAAATTACATGATTTGTTTGAAGAGCTACAACAAGCATATGAATTAATTAATCCAGAAAAATGGACAAATTTGACTTTGAAATTAGATGTAAATGGTAAATTTTCCTTAGACTTAGATTATGAAGATGTATTGAATCAAGGAATTAACGGGTCTCAAAGAAGAGCAATATGGGCTTACGAAAATCTTGGAATACTTCCTAAAAGAAAATCAGTCAGGGAATTTCTTGATCAATATACTAAAGACAAAGGATAAAGTAACAACTAGCTTACCACCCTCCAGTTAAAGGAGGGTTTTTATATGCCAATATTCACATCGAACAAAAGTTCTTGTAACATATCGATAAAGAACGTTTGTTCTGTTACTATTTAATCCTTCAAGAAGGAGTGATTAAATGCTTAGAGACAGAGGAACGATGAAATGGACAGCTATGATGTTGCCTGAGCATGTTGCACGACTCAAACAAGCCGTAACTAATACTTATACAAACAACAAAGTGAAGAATTCGAACCCAAGATTGATCAGTGAAAATAAACTCTTGAGATTTTCAATATACGACTCAAGTTTTATAAACGAATGAAAGTGACTTGTTCAGTACATTATGGACGGATTGTCAAAGTAGAAGCAAGTGATTTAAAATACGGTGAGACGAAAAGAAATCAATTTGTCATGCAAAACTCATGGGAATGACCGAAGACAACAGTTAATTAGAAAACATCTTGAAATGATAATAAGCCCTTCCGGTTGGAGGGGCTTATGAGACTGATGTTTAATGAATGTTAAGTGGACAACTCTTAGATGCTCATTAAATTTAACTTGTTGTCGTCTAGTACATCTTTTTTAACTAGTAAAAGTGACAGTTTCTACTTTGTTTACATCTATTAAAATGGTAGAGGTGCCAACTGGTGTAATACCTGCTGATTCAGTAATAGAGATTATTCCCGTTGATTGATTAAAAGAGACAAATTGAGCGGGGCCAAAGAAGTTACCAGAATCAGTACCAATTGTTAATACGGTGCCTGGTTGAAGGCTTGAAAATAGGTTTCGAAATCCAGTTGAAGAATTGAATAAGGTACTACCATTTTGTGGAATATCTAAATCTGATGAACGTTCAGACACATTTTCCATTATTAATCTCTCCTCCAGTTATTTTACTGCGCTATTATAAACGTAAATGACTAGATTTACATGACTAGGTTCAACATAGATAAGATGAACAGATATTGTGAAAATCTGGTCTTTATTGTTTTCTCACTAAAGTAGTTTATTCAACAAAGTGTTTTTGGTATGTGTCAAATCATCACTTCTTTCATTTTATATACAAATAGGTATGTGAACATATATAAGTGAAAGAGAGTCATTAGAAAAGGGAAATACAATTCCATTTCGTCACGCTACTAGCAAAATACTCTCGCTCCTAAACTCTCAATTTTAATGTACTTTCTTTTTTCTAATGGTGACCATTTCTATCTTTAATGGCACGATTTAATCAAAGAAGTAAGTCAAAAAAAGGACTTTTATAATAGAACTGGTTAACCGACTGATTGTTTTTTTAAAAAGCAAAAAAAGACCTGATTCATTTCAGATCTTTTTTGATTTTATCTTCGCCAAAACGTTGTACAGTCAGCTTTGTCCACAATATTATATTCGATCATTTTTGTAAGTAATGGGTAATCAACCGGAAGATCCCACTTAATCCGTAAAAACTTCTTACCATGATCATATCCTGCCTGAATGATGTCATGGGAAAAATGCTCAATGCCTGTCCTTCAGGTGCAATAGATAAATGGTGTTTGGCGACACTGAATCCAATAATAAAAGTCCCGTGATCTGTAAACATCGGTTGATTCCAAGCGATTTTCGGCACTAAATTCGGGAATGTGTGTTGAACCCATTTCAACATGTCTTCCGTTCTGGCTCGATGTTGCGGATTTTCAATACGCTCTAAATATTCTGTAAACACTTCCATGCTGTTCCCTCCAAAATAAAATGATCTGTTTCCGCAAACTTATACTTATTGACAGTGCTAAACTTTATGATGAATCAGTAGAAAGGTTGATAAAATAAAACATCTGACTAATGATTTTTGTTCATGCGATAATGAAGGAAAGTCAAATATGATACGAATTAATTTTATCATAATTTCATCATTTCCAATATGTCATTGAAGAAAATAGAAAATCATATTAAAATGTTGTCAAATGGATTTATTGGCAATTGCCAATAAAAAAGTACCTTATTTGTTTAGATATGAAATAGAACATCAGTTTCCAAAGTTTGGGGGTGTAGAATGAGCACAGTTCCTGTTGCGGAAGTAGCAGCTTTACTAAATGATTGGAATATGGAAATTAAGAAAGATAATGCAGATGAAGCGGAGAGACTTTTTATAAAAGCGGCTAGGACAGTCAAAGAAATGAATGATCCAGATATTCTCATGTACTATTCTTTACTTGAAAAAAGACATCACATTTTAATGTATAACCTAAGGGGACAAAAGGGTGATGTTACATATGAAAGTATGAAGGAAAGTCAACATGAAATAAAAGAGGAGCACATGTCAAATAGGCTAGCCTACTATTTTGATTTTTATGAAGGTGTGTATGAGCAACATCAAGGAAATTATGAGGTTGCTTTGCAAATGTATAGAAGTGCTGAAAGGCTTTTAGACAAGATTCCAAATGAAATTGAGCGGGCAGATTTTGATTTTAAGGTTGCATGGCTTTACTACCGACTCAGTCATTTGATGTTATCATTAAGTTATATTCGTAGAGCGCTTAATGTGTATAAAAGATATGCACATTATGGGAAAAGAACAGCACTTTCCTATTCATTAATTGCAGCAAACCTGACGGAAATGGGAAGGTATGAAGAGGCGCTTACGGATTATCAACTTGCTGAAGAAGTACTTGTCAGCGAACAGGACGAGTTTATGATAGCACAGCATCATCACAATGTGGCAATATTATATTCTTTTTGGAATAAATCAAAAGAGTCGATTCACCATCTAAAAAAGGCATTATCTCATCAAGAATATTATGACTCGGACTTCTTTTTCCATTCTACCTATCTTATAAGCAGGGAGCTATGTCTCATAGGTGAAAATAGTCGAGCGAGTCAGTATATGGACGATGCTTATGCAAGGATGACAGATGATTCCCACGAGATATTTCGATTGAAAATGGGTGTTATCAGTGACCTATACGTAAGCACTAATCCACAAAGATTTCAGAAGATTGAGAAGAAATTGAGAAAGTTAGAGCAAAGAAATGAATATCATGAAGTAAAAGAACTTTCGCGTTTTGTGGCAAATTTTTTTGAAAAACAAGTACTTTATCAACAAGCTGTCTTTTACTTAAATAAAAGCTTAGACGCAGATTTACATATGAAAAGAATGGGGTTGATGTAACATGAAAACAGGATTGAAAGTATTACTCATTGTAGGATTGGCAATCGCAGCGTCAGTAATAAGTGAGAACGTTGTGTCGTCATTCGATGTCGCAGAAAAAATCATTGGAGGCTAATGCCACCCAGATCTCATTTACCCTTGTTGATTCAATCAGCAGGGTTTTTTATTTCGATAAAAAGGCTCTTCTTATTAAACGCTTGATAAGACGAAGACGCTTAATAAGAAGAATCTGCAACAAAGGGGGTGCAGGTTTGATGCCTGCCTTCTCATTCTAAATAAAAATCATCTGCCCAAACAAGTTATAAAGGTCACCTTTCTTTGGTTTGTTTAATTATTTGCAGGACTTTTCATTCAAATTTTATTATTGAAGCACAGTGTCCCGCGGGGTGACAGCTATTATGGTACAAATAGCAACACAATCGCAATAGCGCTAGCATAAGATGACATCAATAGGCGTGAATGAAAGAGGTGGTTTCTTATGCAGGATCGTGCATTTGGTGGGTATCATGGTGGGGGATTCGGTGGGATTGGTCCTAGTGGAGTTCATCTGGGTACGGTGGGGATTCATGGGGGATTTTCCGGTTCTTATCTTGGTCCTGGCGTTTTTTCAGGGTTGGGCGGTTACCCAGGCTATAGTGGTTACGGAGAATTTGCGGGGTATCCGTATTATTCTTCCTTTTTGATGGGGCATCCTCCTGGATTTTATGTTAGGTATTAAATGAGTGTAAGTTAATTTAATCTGAACAACCTATAGAAAGAGTACAAATTTGTGCTAGAGAAATAGCCCTTCAGCTAAAGAGGGCTATTTCAATTGGCTAAACGAGTTTATTTTTGAAAAAACAATGATTGTACATAGAATACAAATAGGAACCCAGATGATAATATACGGGTCATATGCATCAATAAACGTTGTTAATGCTGCACCAATACAGTAAAAAACGATCGAGCTGATTCGTAATACGTTCACTGTACGAAAAGAAGTTTTTCTTTTTTTTCGATCGTATATACAAGCAGCAAGTTCCTCAAATAAGTTAGCCAATGTATTTGTCAGCACGGTAGTTGAAATGCCATCAACATTTAATTTACGAGCGGCTGTTGTTTGCATGCCCATTGCCATACTAAGCAGGATAATAAGCATAAATATAGCACCCTGTGTAAATGGGAACAGCGTCATGAGTGCAAAAAGTAATAAAATAAAGCCTTCGATGATAAAAATACGCGTCACCGCAACAGGCCAAAAGCTACCCTCGTGCTTTCCGCCAATGACAGAGGCGATCAAAACACCAAGAACAAACCCACCAAGAGCGGTTACTGAATGAAGGGCTGTTAGCTTTAAGGAACCGCCCGCCGCAATCCCAAGTAAGACAATGTTTCCTGTCATATTCGCCGTAAAGACATGCCCTAAGCTTAAATAGCCAATCACATCTACTATCCCAGCTGATAGACATAATAGAAGTAGAGCGATATGCCGATAAAAATGTGCGGTCAAGAATGTCATCCCTTTCTTTGTTCTCTAACGAACAAGTTTATCGCTTGTTGGCTATGAATGTCTATAAGAATTTACGCCTCAGATTTGTTTTAATTTTTGTAATACTTGTCTGAATTCAAGGTGATTGGCTGTTTGTCTCATAAGGCGAAAAGGGTCACCTTGCTGTTTTAAGCGCTCCAGTACAGACGGCATCGTAAACAACGAAGGATGAAGATCATCGTTGATCTCTTCCCAAAAAAGTGGTGTTGCAACAAGACCTTGTTCATTTCCGCGTGGAGAATACGGTGCAATCATCGTTTTACCTTCGTCATGCTGAAGATAATCCAAATATAAACGCTTTCCGCGATTTTTTTTCAGTCGTTCAAGTGTAAATAAATCAGGTGCTTGCTCACATAGAAACTGGCACAAAACCGAAGTGAAAGTCCTAGTTTCGTTATAAGTAAATGCATTTTTTTTAAGTGGTATATAAAGCTGAAGTCCTTTGCCGCCACTCGTTTTCACAAAAGAGGTGAGGGATAGACCATCAAGAATGGTTTTCAAACGTTTTGCGGCATTAATCGCAAGATGAAACGCATCAACAGATGGAGGATCAAGGTCAAAAACAATTTCCGTAGGACAGGACGTATCTCGCGTCTGAAAAGGGATATGAAATTCCATTGCTAGCTGGTTTCCTAGCCATAGCAGTGTTTTTGGATCATTGCATACAATATAAGAAATATCTTGAGAGTTGTCTGTCTGAATAAAGCTTGGTGCATAATCTGGACATGATTTTTGATAAAAATACTCGTCGCCTACTCCATGCGGGAAACGAATACACGTCAATAACCGTTCTTGTAAAAATGGCAACATATAAGGTGACATTTTTCGTAAATAAAGTAAATAGTCATCTTTATTCAAGTGTAATTTAGGGATAACTGGCTTGTCAGGGTGTGTCACTTCAATGACTTCCGGAAGTGGATCAAGACTTTTTTGCATGTTGTGAAACGTGCAATCGTACGGATCTGCTTCAAGTAAAAAAGAAGCAAAACGGGGTTCTCTTAATTTCGTGCCATCAAAGGAAATGCAGGCAATTTGCCCGCAAATAGAGGGAGGAAGTTCATATACGTGTTTGCTTATTTTGATTCCCTTTGACTGAAATAATGTACGAAGTGTCTGTTCTTCATCAGCCGTTAGGCCGTGCTTAAAATGGACAATATCTAATAACAGCTCATCCTTGAAAACAGAGCCATGAAAATATCCATTCTCGTGATCAAATTGCGTGATGATGACAGAAACATACAGCCAATTTTTGAACTTCAGCCATTCCTTTGTTCGGCTATTTGGGACCCATTTACTCTGCTTTTTCTTTGCAACCAGACCTTCAGCTAAATAGGTTAACATATCATCTTGCATGTGGCTTCGTTCGTCACTTGCTTTAATGATCTGTACACGCTCTGTTCGATTGAGTTGAACGGCTAGTGGTAGCTGTGCGTCCTGAAAAAATTGCTTTAAAATGATCTTTCGTTGAATCAGTGGAACATCTTCAAGCGACCCTCCTTTAATTTGTAGTAGGTCAAACACAACAAGATGACAAGGAAATTGCGCTGATTGTTTTTGAATCAATTCCGTTCTTTTTAATCTGCCTCTTTGCTGGACTTTCGAAAAATCACTCTGTTGTTCGCTGATTAAATAAACAATCTCGCCATCAAGAGTTAATGGGAGAAAAGGGGCGATGGTTTCATAATGACTTTGACAAAAAAAGATGATCTCAGGAAACTGGTCATTTAACAGTTTACCTGTCCTGCTGATGAGCCGAACCTGCTTTACGTCCCATTCAAGAATCGAACGAAATCCATCATATTTCAGCTCATAAAGCCAATCAGGTCCATCAGGTATTTGATTTGTAGCTGTTAAAAGCATCGGTTTCATGTGTTGTCACTCCCCTATGTCAGTTGTCTTTAGAGTGAGATGAATTTTTCATATTCATACATAATGGATGCTAAAACATTGCATAGTAAGATAAAAAGAACGGAGGCATGGACATGCATACAGTGTGGAAGGGTGGCATTAGCTTTGGGCTTGTGAATATTCCGGTCAAGCTATTTACTGCGACAGAAAATAAAGATATCAAATTGAGACAGCTACATAAAGAGTGCCATACACCGATAAATTACAAAAAAGTGTGTGCGAATTGTGGAGAAGAAGTAGCATCTGATCAAATTGTTAAAGCATATGAATATGCTAAAAACAAATTTATTGAGCTTGATCACGAAGAGCTAGAAAGATTAAGAAAAGAAAATGAAGAAAAAGCTGTAGAAATTATTGACTTTGTGAAAATTGAAGAAATTGACCCGATTTATTATGAAAAAAGTTATTTTCTTTCTCCAGATACAGGTGGAGCAAAAGCCTACTCTTTATTGCGAAAAGCATTAGAGAAGTCTGGGAAAATTGGTGTGGCAAAAATCATGATTCGTTCTAAGGAACAACTGGCGATTGTTAGGGTATATGAGCAGATTCTACTGATGGAGACGATTCATTTTCCAGATGAAATTAGACAAGTTCAAGATGTACCGAATATCCCGCAAGAAGAACAGATTGTCAAAAAAGAACTCGACACAGCCCTTCTATTGATCGACCAACTGACAACCACATTTGATCCTGCTGCCTATAAGGATGAGTACAGGGAGCAACTGATGGATCTCATTGGTGAAAAAATATCAGGAGAACATACAGTACAGCCAGAAACAACTGTGAAAAAAGGACAGCCAACAAACGCCACTGACTTAATGGCTGCCCTTCAAGCTTCAATTGATCGCACACAACCAAAAAAGGCAGCACCGAAAAAACGCAAAACACCAACTAAAAAAGAGAAAAATGCGTAAAATTCAAAAGATTGCTTATTGGTGGTCTTTTTCATGATGAAGGACTTCTACAAGTCAACTCCTTATAAAGGTATAAACGCCTATTTGTTGATGAAAAATACATCTTTTTAATGATGCTTTAGTTTGTTTATTGGTAGATAATGAATGTAGAAAAGGAGTGAATTTTAATGATAAAAGGACTTTATGAAGCCCATTTACCTGTTAAAGATTTGAAAACATCTGTTGCTTTCTATGAAAAATTAGAATTGGAGCTTGCTTATCAAAATGAAAGAGTTGCTTTTTTCTGGCTTGAAAAGGGGCTTAGCTGGCTTGCTTTATGGGAAACGAATGTTGCGGAAACACCTTATCATCCTTCCATTCGTCACGTGGCGTTTCGTATTGAGAAACAATCCGTAAACGATGTGAAAAATTGGCTTTTAGAAAAGGGCATTCAGATTCATACACAATTTGGTTATACAGCCGATCAACAACCGCTTGTACTGGATAATCCACCACAAGCTCATGCTGCGATTTATTTTACGGACCCTGATGGAAATCTATTGGAATGTATGGCGCCACTTGAGCTTGATACAGCCCATGATATTCAGATGATGACATTTGCGGACTGGGAACAGAAACACAGTCCGTTTAACAATGGTATCAGTAAATGATCTAAAACTCTTGACAGTCATCCTCGTAGTAACTATATTGTTTACAACGGTGGTGATGAATATGAAACAAATTAGTAGTAGATATACAATTTCCGTACATATTCTGTCGTTTATTGCTAGTGTACCTCAAGAATGTACAGGTGATTTTATTGCTGAAAGCGTTAATTCAAATCCTGTCATTGTTCGCAAAATGATAGCAATGCTAAAGCGAGCAGGATTGATCGATGTAAGGCGTGGTGTTGGTGGTGCTTATTTGAAGCGACCAGCAGAGGAAATTACTTTGCTTGATGTGTATCGAGCAGTAGATGTAATTGAGGATGAACAACTTTTTAATTTTCATCATCCTGTCATTGCTTGCCCTGTCGGAAAAGCAATGGATACAAAACTGCGTGTGGAGCTTCAAGAAGCACAGGCTGCGCTTGAAAATCATTTGAAAAACGTTACGATCCAGCAGTTATTGACAGAACCTAAATAGATGAAGCTCAAAATCTGAGCTTTTTTTATTAGACTTGTTGTAACTGATTCGGTTATAATCAATTTGGGTTTAACAGAACCTACTCGCCATTTCGTCTCATTATGGGAAAATCGCCGTTTTATTTACACAATAAGGAGGCCAAACACATGAAATTATTAGTTACAGGTGCAACTGGACAGCTAGGTTCGTTAGTAGTAGAACATTTATTGAAAAAAGTTCCTGTAGAAAATATAGTCGTAAGCGTGCGTGATCCAAAAAAAGCAGAACATCTCAAAGAAGCAGGGATAGAGGTGCGTCAGGGAGATTTTCATCATCCTGAGTCACTTGTTTCGACGTTTAAAGGCATTGATCGCTTACTCATCATATCTACAGCAGATGGTGATCGAGTGAAGCAGCATACAGCTGCAGTGAACGCTGCTAAAGAAGCGAACGTTCAATTGATCGCGTACACAAGTGTTGTGAATGCAACGAAGAGTCAGTTAGTTCTTGCACAAGATCATGCAAAAACAGAAGAAGTCATATTGGCCTCAGGCATCCCCTATTCTTTTTTACGCAATAACTGGTACTTAGAAAATGAAGCAGACATCATACAGGCGTCTTTAAATGCCGCACCATTTTTAACGCCGATCGGTGATGGGAAAGTTGGCTGGGCGACGAGACGTGATTATGCAGAAGCTGCCGCAAATGTGTTAGCTGGAGAAGGACATGAAAACACAGTTTATGAGCTTTCAGGCCCATTATTGACACATGATGAACTTGCAGTAATCATAAGAGAAGTAAGTGGCAAGGACATCACGGTTCAGCATGTAGATGTTGAAACATATGGTGATATTCTTGCAAATAACGGTGTCCCACAAGAGGCTGTTCCATTTGTTAAAGCAATCCAAAGCGGAATTCGTGAAGGGGCATTAGCAGTAGAAAGCAGTGATTTCGAGAAAATACTTGAACATCAATTGACACCACTTCAAGAAGGTATTCGTCGTATCATTTCTAAATAAACAGAAGTAAGCGTCCTGCTGTTCGTTTTGGCGGGCCGCTTTTTTTATTGAATGAAGGCGACTGCTGTTTTGTAACGAATATATAGGATAGATCGAACGATAGGAGGTATTCCTATGGAAGAGTTCAAGCAATTGGAGGAATTAACAGAAGAAGAGCGTATGATTCTCGAGAAGCATCAGCCGATTCATAAAAGCACGTACACAAATCTAACAGACTTTGTCATCCAGAGTGAAAAATTTCTTTCGGAAAATGAAATGATTGTCATACGAAAGCATACGCGATTTGTCCATTTTCCACGTCATAAACACAATTATATCGAGATTAATTATGTTCTGAAAGGAGAGCTAAAACAGCATGTTGGTCATCAGCGCATCCATTTAAAAAAAGGTGAGCTTTTATTTTTAAATCAACAGATTGAACACGAAATAGAGGCATGTCAAAAAGAAGACATCATCCTTAACTTTATTATTCAACCACAATTCTTTACATTTATTTTCTCCTTTTTAACGACTGAAAACCCAATGAGGAACTTCTTAATTAATAGCTTGTACGAAACAACGAAAAATGGACAATATATTTATTTTCAAGTGGCAGATATACCAGAGATTCAAGCATTGGTGAAACGAATCATCCTTGATATGTTAAAGCCAAGTTTTATGTCAAACGAAATCGTAAAGCTCCACATGGGTTTACTGGTGATCGAGCTTGTGAAACATGCCGACAAGACAGGTCACTTAAAACAAGAAACATCAGATCATTATGTGATTGTCGAAACATTAAAATACATCGATACCCATTTTAAAAATGGAACTTTAAACGAGCTATCCCAGTACCTACACCTACCTCATTATCTTTTAAGCAAGAAAATCAAAAAGAGTACCGGTTACACATTTAAAGCGCTTCTCCAGGAAAAACGCTTAGCAAAAGCAAAAGAATTGCTAGAAGAAACAGAGCTATCAATTGTAAATATTGCAGCATTCATCGGCTATGAAAACATCAGTCATTTTTATCGCATTTTCAAACAGACATTTGGAAAAACCCCAAAACAGTTGAGAATACAAGGGCATAGGTGCACATAACGACAATAAAAAAGCGATTGTGGTTATAGGTTGTTTTGCCATGATTCGTTATGATTAATAAAGATAGCGCTTTCGATAATGAGGTGATGGGATGATCAATGTTTGTCTCGCTGTAGATATTGGCGCATCAAGTGGCAGAATGGTTGCAGGATGGCTTGAAGGAGAGCAATTGAGGACAAAAGAGATTCACCGATTTCAAAATCAAATGGAGAAAAGAAAGAACATGCTATGCTGGCCAATTGATACATTATTTGAAGAAATCTTAATGGGTCTGCGAGTATGCAAAAAACATGATATGAGACCAAGATCAATGGGAATTGATACATGGGCTGTCGACTTTGTGCTATTAGATGAAAAAGGAAACCGTTTAACAGAAGCAGTCACATATCGTGATCGACGGACAGAAGGAATGATGAACGAAGTATTAGCGCTCATTTCTAAAGAAGAGCTATATCACTCGACAGGGATTCAGTTTCAGCCATTTAATACAATTTATCAGCTTGCTGCATTAAAGAAAACACAGCCAACTCAACTAGCAAATGTGCATTCATTTTTAATGATTCCAGATTACTTGCACTTCTTATTGACAGGAAAACGGACACATGAATACACAAATGCATCATCGACGCAGCTTCTCAACCTTGAAACAAAGGGGTGGGATCACGGCATTTTACACATGCTTGGCATTAAACCTGAGCTATTTTCCCCTATTTATCAGCCAGGAACAAAGATCGGTGGCTTAAAATCTGCACTCATCACCGAGCTTGGATTTGATGTAGAACTTATTCTCCCAGCAACACATGATACGGCATCTGCGATTGTAGCAGTACCGTCATCTAGTGAAACGATATATTTAAGCTCTGGCACATGGTCACTCATTGGAATCGAAAGCAAAAAGCCGATCTGTGACGAGAAAGCATTGCTGTATGGTTTCACAAACGAAGGAGGAGTGAATGGAAGTTATCGTTTTTTGAAGAATATCATGGGGTTATGGATGCTTCAAGAAATGAAACGAACCGAATTTGATCATCTTTCCTTTGAAGAGTTGACAAGGCTTGCTGCTGAAGAGACAGCATTTCATTCAGTGATTGAAGTCAATGATTCAAGGTTTTTAATGCCGGAGCGTATGCTAGATGAAATCAAGCGTGCATGTAAGGAGACAAATCAACCTTCACCAAAAACACCTGGCCAGGCCGCAAAATGTGTGTATTTAAGTTTAGCAAAAAGCTATCTTGAAGCGGTGTATCAAATTGAAGAGATCACAGGAAATACGTATGAGACTATACATGTCGTGGGCGGCGGCTGTCAAAATGAGCTGCTTAACCAGCTGCTTGCTGATGATACAAACAAGCAGGTTTTTTCAGGGCCAATTGAAGCTACAGCGATAGGTAATTTAATCATTCAAATGATCAGTTTAAATGAAGTGAAAGATGTCGGGAAGGCAAGGGAAATCGTCCGTCAATCCTTCCATATCAAAGAATTTCTACCGAAAGAGAGGGTGAAGGAAAATGACCCGTTTAAATGGGATTGAAGAGGCAAAAAAAGCATATGCCAAATGGGGGATAGACGTAGAAGAAGCATTTCATACATTGCAAAAAATCCCGATCTCGATACACTGCTGGCAAGGTGATGATATTGGCGGATTTGAAACGAAAAAAAGAGCACTTTCAGGCGGTATAGATGTGACTGGACGATATCCTGGAAAAGCAAGAACACCTGAGGAGCTTCGTGCGGATCTTGAGAGCGCGCTCGCTTTAATACCAGGGAAGCACCGTATTAATTTACATGCCATATATGCGGAAACGGCAGGAGAGGCTGTCGATCGAGATCAATTGCTTCCTATCCATTTTCAAAAATGGGTAGAGTGGGCAAAGGTGCAAGAGGTTGGCTTAGATTTCAATCCAACTCTATTTTCTCATGAAAAAGCAGAAGATGGATTCACATTAACTCACCCAGATGAAGACATTCGTTCGTTTTGGATCAGACATTGTATTGCGTGCCGAAAAATCGGAGAGTATTTTGGTCGAGAATTGAAAACACCTGCTGTGACGAATATTTGGATTCCTGACGGCTTTAAGGACATTCCAAGTGACAGGCTAGGACCGAGAAAGCGTTTGAAGGATGCACTTGACACCATTTTCAGTGAACGGATAGACCGGAGCTATTTAATTGATTCGGTTGAAAGCAAGTTGTTTGGCATAGGATCGGAAGCATATGTGGCAGGATCGCATGAATTTTACTTAGCCTATGCAATAAAGCATGATGTGCTCTACCTTTTAGATACGGGGCATTTTCACCCAACCGAGACGGTTTCTAACAAAATCTCATCATTGCTTCTCTTTAAGGAACAATTAGCTCTCCATGTATCACGACCGGTGCGATGGGATAGCGATCATGTCGTTATACTTGATGATGAACTGCAAGAAATTGCCCATGAAATCGTTCGGAATGATGCACTTGATCGTGTGAAGATTGGACTTGATTTCTTTGATGCCAGTATTAATCGAGTCGCAGCATGGGTGATCGGAACAAGAAATATGCTAAAGGCACTCCTGTATGCCATGCTGACCCCACATGAAACATTCAGGCAATTTCAAGAGAATGGCCAATATACAGATTGTCTTGCGTTAAGAGAGGAGTTGAAGACCTATCCTTTTGGAATGATTTGGGATGATTATTGTGAACGAATGAATGTCCCTCAAAGAGAATTGTGGCTTGATGAAGTGAAAGCATATGAACAAACGATATTAAATAAACGATGGTCATAGTCATAGGGGAAAGATTCACTTCTCCTATTTCCCCATGTTTAGACAAATAAACCGATTGAAATATCTGAATATTATAATTAAAATGAAATCAGGAGATCAAATGATGATCTAGTCATCTGATGACCTGATCTTAATGCGATGACAAGCAACTGAAGAAGGGAAGTTCGCCAATGAAAGTGAGTCTATTTATTACATGCTTGATTGACACATTACAGCCTAATGTAGGAAAGGCGACAGTAGAAGTGCTTGAACGTCTCGGTTGTGAGATTTCATTTCCTGAATCACAAGTTTGTTGCGGACAGCCGGCATATAATAGTGGCTATGTCAAAGAAGCGAAACAGGCGGCAAGAAATATGATCAATGCTTTTGCGGATGCTGAATATGTTGTGACACCATCTGGCTCCTGTGCGACGATGTTCAAGGAATATCCTCATCTTTTTAAAGCGGATCACCAATGGACGGTGCGTGCACAGCAGCTTGCTGAAAAAACGTATGAATTAACAGAATTTATAGTCGATATTTTAAAAGTGACAGATGTAGGAGCTAGTTTAAAAGGAACGGCTACATATCATACGTCTTGCCACATGACACGATTACTTGGTGTGAAGGAAGCCCCTTTTACATTATTATCTCATGTGAAAAATTTGAAAGTAAAGAAACTCCCTGGTGCTGAAAATTGCTGTGGCTTTGGCGGGACATTTTCTGTCAAAATGATGCCAATTTCAGAGCAAATGGTCGACGAGAAGGTAAAAAACGTGGAGGCGACAAAAGCAGACTATTTGATAAGTGCAGATTGTGGCTGTTTGCTTAATATTGGAGGAAGAGCTGAGCGGCTTGAGAAGCAAGTGAAAATGCTACATATTGCAGAAGTGTTAAACAGTCGATGACAACTTGAAGGGGGAACAGAGATGAGCATGAAAATTGGAGAAAAAGGTTTTAAAGAGCGGATTGGGGCTGGAATTCGCGATACTGTGATGAGAGATGCTGTTTCCTCAGCGCAGGAACGCCTTTACTCCAGACGAATCAAAGCGAGTGAGGAGCTGGGCGATTGGGAAAAGTGGCGAGAGCTTGGTGAGGAAATTAGGCAGCATACATTAAACCATCTTGATTATTATTTAATGCAACTGAGTGAAAATGTCAGTGAGCGGGGAGGGCATGTCTTTTTTGCGAAAACAAAAGAAGAAGCCGCCACATATATTCAAGATGTAGCAAAAAAGAAGGAAGCCAAAAAGGTCGTTAAATCAAAGTCGATGGTCACAGAAGAAATCGAAATGAATCAATCCCTTGAGGAAATTGGCTGTGAGGTAGTGGAAAGCGACCTTGGTGAGTATATTTTGCAGGTGGATGACCATGAACCGCCATCACATATTGTGGCACCTGCTCTTCATATGACGAAAGAACAAATTCGTGATGTGTTTCAGCAAAAATTAGGTTATGAAATGTCTGAGACACCTGAGGAGATGACAACCTTTGTTCGAGCGATCTTAAGGGAAAAGTTTCTTGAAGCCGATATTGGCGTGACTGGCTGTAATTTTGCCGTTGCCAACACAGGTTCCATTTGCCTTGTAACAAACGAAGGGAATGCTGACCTTGTGACTGCTCTACCGAAGACACAAATTGTCGTGATGGGGATGGAGCGGCTTGTCCCGACCATGGAAGAGTTGGATGTCTTAGTAGGCTTGCTTTGCCGAAGTGCTGTAGGACAAAAGCTGACCAGTTATATTTCAGTTGTTGGACCGAAAAAAGAGGAAGAAGTAGATGGCCCGGATGAATTCCATTTAGTCATTGTCGATAACGGCAGATCCAATATATTAGGTTCTGAGTTTCAGCAAGTTCTGCAATGTATTCGCTGTGCGGCTTGCATCAATGTTTGTCCTGTGTATCGTCATATCGGCGGTCATTCGTATGGTTCGATTTATCCTGGCCCAATTGGGGCTGTACTATCGCCACTTCTAGGAGGCTATGATGATTACAAGGAGTTACCATATGCATCTAGTTTATGTGCAGCTTGTACAGATGCCTGTCCAGTTAAAATACCACTTCACGAATTACTTCTTAAGCATAGACAAGTCATTGTAGAAAAAGAAGGCAGAGCAACAAAGGCAGAAAAGTTTACCATGAAAATGTTTGGCTTGGGCGCTTCGTCCTTCAATATGTATCAATTTGGCACAAAAATAGCACCTCTTGCAATGAAGCCGATTGTTTCAAATGACAGGGTAACAAAAGGAGTCGGTCCTTTAAAAAACTGGACGGAAATTCGCGAATTTCCTGCACCGAGTAAGGAACGATTTAGAGATTGGTTGAAACAGCATCAGAAAAAGGAGGACCAATCATGAAAGGCTCTGTTTACAATCGAGATTCTTTTTTAAAGGATATCGCAAACAAACTTGGAAGGAACAGAAAAGAAGGAGTCATGCGCCCAAAATGGAAACATCAAGTAAATTGGGAAACACTTAGCGAGGCATCACAAGAGGAGCTACTAGAACAATTTAAAATACAATGTGCGCAAATTCATACAGATGTGATCGACACATCCAAAAAAGAAACGGCACATGTACTTGAGTCGCTTATCAAACAAAATGGTCTAGGTGCGATCATGACTTCAAAGGACGAGCGGTTTAAACAATATAAGCTGACTTCATTGTTTCAGCGGTTGAAAAAAGAGGGAACCGACGTATCCATATGGGATCCTGACCAGACAAGAAGCAAGAATCTGCAGCTTGCTGAAAAGGCGAAATATGGAATCGTCTTTAGTGATTATACATTGGCTGAATCAGGGACAATTGTAGTGAAGGCGCATCAAGGACAAGGGAGAGCAATCCATTTTTTACCGATGATCTATATAGTTTGTATAGAAAAAAGCACCATTGTCCCTAGAATGATTCAAGCAACTTTTGACTTAAACAAAAGTGTGGTAGCAGGAAATTCACCTGCAAGTGCGATTCATTTTATTTCTGGCCCGAGTAATTCCGCTGATATTGAGATGAATTTGGTTGTTGGTGTTCATGGACCAGTTAAGGCGATTTATGTGGTGATAGATGATGAAAAAGGGCTTTCGATTTGAAAGTTCTTTTCCTTTATGCAAGATAAAACATCGGTTTTAGCTCATCAGATACTGGGCTGTGATCAGGATTTGTTTTCATCAATGGTGCCATATAGTCCCACCAACGCTGACAAACCTCAGTTTTAGAAATGTTTCCCCAGATTTGTTCATCTTCAATTTCCACATATGCAAAAAGTCTACCTGTCTCTTCATCTAAAAAAATAGAATAATTGTGCACACCGTGAGTTTTTAATGTCTCAATCATTTCTGGCCAAATATGATCATGCCTCTGTTTATATTCCGCTATTTTCTTTACATCGAGATACATGATGTGAGCTTTACGAATCATTTCGTTTCATCTCCCTTATACAAACTGATATAAAGTGATCCTATGATAAAACAAAAGAATAAACACCAGTTATTTTGTTTTATGTTTGATTGTAGGAAAGCAGGTCATAAAAAAGACAAACGTGAACGTCTGTCCTTATCCTTTATATGATACCAACACTCGTGAGGGAAAGTCCTCGATCGGTTAATGCTTGTCTAAAATTGTTTGGAATGGCTTGATCACAAATGATTTGATCCACACAAGTGATATCAGTAATTTTTGAGAATTCCCGTCTGCCGAATTTACTCGAGTCTGCCATCAGGATCACCTTGTCAGAGCGTTCAATCATTTTTCGTTTTAATAATGCCTGTGACTCATTTGCATCACTTAATCCATCCTCTAAATCAATGCCTTTACAAGATAAAAAGACTTTGCTGACATGATATTGCTCAAGAGAACGTTCTGCAAGTGGTCCTGTGTATGATAACGATCGGGACAATAGTTTTCCACCGGTTGAAATGACTTCAATTTTTTCTTTTTTGCTTAATTCAATTGCAACTTTTATCGCATTCGTAATCACAACGAGCGGAATATTTGGCAAGGCTTTTGCCATGTTCCATGCAGTTGTACTAGCGTCTAAAATAAAAGTGTCGCCTTCATCAATCAAATGAACAGCTTCTTTGGCAATCGCCTTTTTTTCGAATATATGCATGATTTCCCTATCGGAAAAATCAAGCTCTTGTTCTTCACGTTCTATACTGATTGCACCGCCATGACTTCTGCGAAGTTGCTGTTGTTTTTCAAGCTTTTCAAGGTCTCTTCGGATGGTTTCTTCAGTGACGGAGAAAAGGCGACTTAGCTCTGAGACTTTGACACTGTCTTTACGGTTAACAAGCTCAATGATTTTCTGCTGTCTTTCTAAAGCAAACATGTTGATGACTTCCTTTCTTTCTATGTTGATTTTATCATTGCAAAGGGAAATAAAACAACATAAACAAAAAAGTATTGTTGATTTCTGTTTGTTTTATCGTAACATATAAAGTGTAAGCATATCGAATTCTTCAATATGGAGGAGAGTAGATAGATGTGTCAAAGCATATGAGGCACGAAAATATGATTGAATCAACCTTCTTTCAGGAAATGATTCAATTGACTTCAAATCTATATCGACTTGGCTGGGATGAACGTAATGGAGGAAACATTAGCTACCTATTAAGTAAAGAAGAAGCAGTTCTTATGGACGGGTATAAGGTAAAGCGGGTCATCCCGATGTCTTTTGATGCAAGTGCTCTACATGGGCGTTCTTTTCTTGTTACTGGATCTGGCGTATATTTTAAAAATGTTGCATCCTCCCCAGAAAAGAGTCTTGGTTTGATTCGCGTTTCAGATGATGGGACATTTCTCGAACTTTTATGGGGTTTAGAGGGAGATGGGATGCCAACAAGCGAATTGCCAACACACTTGATGAGCCATATAGAGAGACTAAAGAAGGATTCCCAGCATCGAGTGATTATTCACTGTCATGCAACTCATTTAATAGCCATGACCTTTACACATCCTTTAGATGAGGAAAAATTAACAAAAACCCTTTGGCAAATGTGTACAGAATGTATCGTTGTCTTTCCAGAAGGAGTTGGTGTGATTCCATGGATGGTTCCAGGGACAGATGCGATTGGAAAAGCCACTTCAGCAAAAATGCAAGCGGTTCGTGCCGTCATTTGGCCACATCACGGTATTTTTGCTTCGGGAAAAGATTTGGATGAGGCCTTTGGTCTCATTGAAACGATGGAAAAAGCAGCAGAGGTGTATACACTGACGTGTGTACAAGGTGGTATGAAACAAACCATTACAGACGATCAGCTTTACGAGCTTGCCTGTACGTTTAATGTTGAGCCAAGGGAAGGAATCCTGCAATGCTTGTCGGATCGATAAGCACACAAACAAAAGCTTTATGTAAGATTGTGCATAAGGCTTTTTCTAAATGAGTCTTGATTGCTAGACGATCTGCATAGTAAGATTACGACATGCAAGCGGTATGCTTGCGTGTTACTGATGTAGTAAAGGATGCTGTTTAATGGAACGAGAAATAATCACCACGAAAAAATCTATCGTATTTCCACTCGTGATTTCAATTATTGCGATTTCTTTTTCTGCCATCATCGTCAAGTGGTCAGAAGCACCAGCGTCTATTTTAAGCATGTACAGGATGGTATTTGCGTCTATATTGATGTTACCGTTTGTATTGAAGCGAAAAAAAGAATTTCAACAAATCGCTTTGAAAGACTGGATGTTCCTGTGCATGTCAGGTTTTTTTCTGGGGCTTCACTTTGTACTTTGGTTTGGTTCACTTAAATTGACAACTGTTGCAAGTTCCACCATTATTATCGCTCTTCAGCCGATCATCTCATTGTTAGGGGGATATTTGCTGTATCGAGAACGGACAAGTTTACCAGCAGTCATGACCATGTGCGCAGCGATCGTTGGCGCATTTATGATTGGATGGGGAGATGTTGGTCATAGTCAAGAAGCGATTGTTGGGGATGTCCTGTCCTTTTTAAGTGTGATAGCGGTTGTTTGTTATTTGCTGATCGGGCAACAGGCTGTTAAAAAGATTTCCCATTGGATTTATAGCTTTTGTGTGTTTGGATTTGCAGGTCTTTTTTTAGTCCTATTTAATCTTTTACAGCAGTCGCACTTAGCCGGTTATTCAGAGAAAGAATGGCTTATTTTTTTGCTACTTGCCATTATTCCAACCATGTCTCATGTAATCAATAATTGGCTATTAACCTATGTAAATGCCACAACAATATCAATGAGTATTCTCGGTGAACCTGTCGGGGCCACAATTTTAGCTGTATTGCTGCTACATGAGCAGGTGACGACATTGCAAATAATGGGTGGACTACTAGTTCTTGCGGGCGTCTTCTTCTTTTTGATGCAGCAAAGACAAGGTCGTGTCATCAAAACAAAAAAATCCGGCTAAAACCGGATTTTCTTACTCATGCAGATGATTTTTTTCAATCACATTGTTCAATCTATCCTCTATTTTTTTCACGTCAGCTTGTTTTTTTCTAATTGATCGAAATGTGATGACAATGACACTAATGATGAAAGCTAGACCTAAAAAAGAGATAATTTGAAAAATGATATCACCGAAATTCACCATGTATACCGACCTCCTCCACTTATATATTACCATATTAAAGAAAACATTGTTATAAAGGCTATTTTTATCTATAATAGTAAAAATATCATAAGTTAAAGGGGAACCATTATGAGAACTTTAGTCCTTCTACGAGGTCTCCCAGGCGTTGGGAAATCGACGTGGATAAAAGAGCAAAAATTAGATCCGTATACATTATCAGCAGACCAAATCCGACTTCTCAGACAACCTCCACAGTTAACGGTAAATGGAAAGCTTGAAATTACAAGCAAACATGATCACAAAGTTTGGTCATTACTATTCGATTTACTTAAAGCAAGAATGGAGCGAGGGGACTTCACTGTTATTGATGCAACGCATGTAACGAGTAAGTCTATTTCTCAATATAAATCACTAGCAACCACATATCGCTACAGAGTGTTTGTGGTAGATTTTACAAGTGTACCGCTTGAAACTGCACTTCTGCAAAATCGTTCAAGAGAACCTCACAAGATAGTCCCAGAAAAAGTGCTGTATCAAATGAGTGAACGGTTAAAAAGCGAGAAAGTACCTTCTTGGGTGACTGTGTTAAGCCCAGAGGAATATCAACATGTGATGACCTATAAGCCTAGATCTTATGATCAATATGAAGCAATTCATCTATTTGGAGACATTCATGGGTGTTATACAGCATTCATGACATATATGCAAGGTGATATAAAAGAAGATGAACTGTATATATTCACAGGTGACTTACTTGATAGAGGAATTGAAAATGTAAAGGTTCTGGAATGGATGTTAGCCCATAAAGACTGTCCAAATGTGATTGTCATAGAGGGGAATCATGATCAACATTTATATAAATTTGCCCATGGCGATGAAGTGAGAAGTAACATGTTTAATCGTCACACAGCTCCACAAATTGAAGAGGCACAGATTGATTTAAAAGAAGTAAGAAAGTTTGTAAGAACCTTTCATCAGCTTGCCTATTTTACGTACCATGGTCAAACGTTTCTTATTACGCACGGTGGACTTTCTCACTTACCAAAGGAGCTTTTGCACATCTCAACACAGCAGCTCATTCATGGCGTAGGTGAATACTCAGACGATATAGATCACTTGTTTGATCAAAACACAAAAGGACAAGATGTCATTCAAATTCATGGGCATAGAAATTTATACAGGCTTCCAATAAAAGCGGCAGAACGTTCTTATAATTTAGAGGGACAGGTCGAATTTGGAGGGAAATTAAGAGTTGTTTCACTTACTGATCAGGGGATAAATACGCATGAAATTGAAAACCATGTATTTAAGCCATCGACAAAGAATCAAGCGCCCTCTATCGCACCGGACATATCACTTGATGATTTCTTAAATCATTTGGATCAGCACGAATATGTGCAGGAATTAAAGCTGCCGAATCATATTTCATCCTTTAATTTTACGAAAAAAGCGTTTAGTGAGCGACAGTGGGATGATGTAAATGTCAAAGCACGGGGTCTTTTTGTGAATATGGTGTCAAAGGAAATTGTCTCGAGGAGCTATAATAAATTCTTCAATATTGATGAACGTCCAGAGACAAGAATGCAGCATTTGGTCAATCACCTTCAGTTCCCTGTTACTGTTTATGATAAAGCGAATGGTTATTTAGGAACGGTCGGTTTCAATGATATGGAAGATGAATTGATTTTCACATCGAAGTCTTATACATCGCATGTGAAACAAAATCAACATGCATCATGGGTTGAAACACTTTTTTATCAAACATTTGATGATGTACAGGTCGATTATTTAAAAAACTATTTGCATAAACATCAGGTTTCGCTTGTATTTGAAGTCATTTTACCGGAAAAAGATCCTCACATCATTGATTATGACCATGATCATCTCATCCTTCTTGATATTGTCAAGCGTCAACTAAAGTATGAAAAGTTACCGTACAGTGAAGTCAAAAGGTTGAGTGAGCAATTAGATATTTTGTGTAAAAAAGAAATTGCTGTATTTAACGATTGGACTTTATTTTATAAGTGGTACCACTCAGTATCAACAGATGAAACCATTAAAGAAGAAGGTTTTGTGATTGAAGATGATCACGGGTTCATGACAAAACTAAAGCTACCATATTATCAATTTTGGAAGCAAATGCGTGGAATTAAACAGCGAGTCGCTCAGAAGCGATCCCCACAAAAATACATTCAGGCACTTCAAACAGCAGAACATGCGCGTTTTTATACATGGCTACTGAATCAAGATCCGGACGAAGTGGGAAGAAGCTCAATCATCGAGCTTCGTCGCCGTTTTGTAGAGAGAGAATCCGCTATACACGAATAAAATATGGTCGAATTGCACAGGATAAAAACAGCCTTTCCAAATGGAAATGGCTGTTTTTTATGTGATTGATAAAGAGGGGAGACACGTATGCCTGATCATGTTGAAGTAATCCTGCGCACGTTCCTTGCTTTTGCCATTTTATTTGCCGGAGCTCGTCTTTTAGGAAAACAAACGATTGCACAAATGAATATTTTTGATTTTATTGCTTCTATTAGTCTCGGTGCCATTGCGGCAAACGTTTCCTTTAATACAGATATTCCTGTTCATCATACTGGTATTGCCTTTGTCTGTCTTGTTTTGATAATTTATATGATTTCAATTGTTGCTTTAAGAAGCAGAAAGATTAGAGGATTTATGGCAGGGAAGCCGACCCTTGTTATTCAAAACGGGAAAATACTTGAACACAATATGAAAAGAATGAGATACACACTCGATTATTTAAACCAACAGCTGAGGGAAAAAGACGTTTTCGATATTACTGAAGTGGAATTTGCGATTGTTGAAACGGATGGTTCTATGTCATTAAAAAAGTATCCTTCATATGAAGCCGTCACAAGAAAGGACTTAAATCTGTTTAAACAAGCTGAGCACTATATGCCTATTGAAGTGATTATGGATGGAAAGCTCATTCAGAAAAATCTACAAGAAAACAACCTGACTGAAGAGTGGATACAAAAGCAGCTTCAACAGAGACAACTAACACTACAAGAAGTTGTTTATGCGGTTCGTGCAAGTAACGGCAGCTTATATATAGATACATATAATGATCAGATTGAATCGCCGATCGATCAAGAATAGTGAAGGCAATAGTTCACAAGACATCTTGTGACACATAAATGACATTCTTTATAAGCCCTTTGTATAAGGACGAAAATAGGTATACCTTCTCAATTATTATTATTTTCAGAAAATGTGATGACGAATAAAAATAACTATGATTAAGTATAAAGAGGAAGAATTAAAAATATTAATATAGTGTTACCGTAAACGGAATGAATATTCATTCCGTAGATTGATGACAGGAGAGGAGGGCTTTATGACAGCCACCATTGAAAAAAAAGAGCAGATCATGCAGGCTTCTCTTGAATTATTTATTGAAAGGGGCTTTGATGGAGCAACGATGCCGATGATTGCTAAAAAAGCGAATGTCGGTGCAGGTACAATATATCGGTACTTTGAAAGCAAAGAGGCGCTAGTCAATATTTTATATCAGAAGAGTTTAGCGTCATTTATCAACAAAATAGAAACAGGTTGCCCAGATCCACAAACGGATATAAGAGGGTTTTTCCGACATATTTTTTATTGTCTTGTCAGATTTACAAAGGAAAACCCATATGGATTATATTTTCTGGAAATTGATAAGCGCTCGCATTTTTTGGATGAGGAAAGTAAGGTGAAAATGCAGTCACTTCTAGATAACCTTTTGATGATCTTTGAGCAAGGGAAAAAGGACGGCATTCATCCGAACCTGTCAGGAAAAACCATTCTATCTATTGTATTTGGTGCATTTGTGCAGCTTCATAAACAAATACAGTCAGACGAAAAAGAACCAACGCTTGAATTCATAGAAGATATTGAACATTGTCTATGGCGTGCCATCAGCGTTTAATGATGAGCGATGAAAAGGGAGTGGAAACATGAAACAAGCATCAATTATCCCAAAACCCAAAACATATGGTCCGTTAAAAAATTTACCTATCTTAAAAAAAGGTGAACTGTCTCAAACATTTTGGCGATTAGCCGATGAGCTAGGACCAATATTTCAATTTGAATTTACTGGACAGACAAGTATCTTCGTATCCAATCACGAGCTTGTCAAAGAGGTGTGTGACGAGAGCCGGTTCGATAAATATATTGGGATCAGTTTAAATAAAGTAAGGGCCTTTGCTGGAGATGGGTTATTTACAAGCTGGACTGATGAACCAAACTGGAAAAAAGCACACCAAATTTTAATGCCTGCCTTTAGTCAAAAAGCAATGAAAGGCTATCATAATATGATGCTTGATATTGCGATGCAATTAATTCAAAAGTGGCAAAGGCTCAATCATGATGAGGAAATTGAAGTGGCAGAAGATATGACTAAGCTCACTTTAGATACGATTGGTTTATGTGGTTTTGATTTTCGTTTTAACAGTTTTTATAAAGAAAATCAGCACCCATTTGTCGAGAGCATGGTCAATGGGCTAAGTGAAGCGATGAACCAGTCAAGTCGTCTGCCTATTGCCGATAAAATGATGGTCAAAAGCAAAAGGGAGTTCCAGCAAAATGTCGATTTTATGAAAGATTTAGTCGATGACATCATTCAGGAACGAAAAAAGAAAGATGAAATAGGCGAAGATTTATTATCACTCATGCTTCATGCGAAAGACCCAGAAACAGGTGAGCGGCTGTCAGATGAAAATATTCGCTATCAAATTATCACTTTCTTAATTGCAGGACACGAAACCACAAGTGGGCTTTTATCTTTTGCTATTTATTTTTTACTCAAGCATCCAGACAAATTGAAAAAAGCTGTAGCAGAAGCCGATGAAGTGTTAAAAGGAGAACTACCAACCTTTAAGCAAGTACAAAAATTAACCTACATCCGTATGATTTTAAATGAAGCCCTTAGATTATGGCCAACAGCACCAGTTATTTCTGTTTATGCAAAAGAGGATACAGTCATAGGGGGAAAATACCCGATTGCTAAAAATCAAAGTGTGACCGTCTTAATTC
This sequence comes from Bacillus sp. NPDC077027, assembly GCF_050269555.1. NCBI lineage: Bacteria > Bacillati > Bacillota > Bacilli > Caryophanales > Bacillaceae > Bacillus > Bacillus sp. NPDC077027. The sequence goes on from NZ_JBNNIO010000007.1 coordinate 28,771, forward strand.
CAAAGCTACACCGAGATCAGGCTGTTTGGGGAGAGGATGCAGAAGAATTTAAACCTGACCGTTTTATGCACCCAGAAAACATTCCAAACCATGCGTATAAACCATTCGGTAACGGACAGCGCGCTTGCATTGGTATGCAGTTTGCTCTACATGAAGCAACGATTGTTCTTGCGATGGTATTGCATCACTTTGAATTAATTGACCATACATCATATGAACTGAATATTAAAGAATCACTTACCATTAAACCAGATGACTTTAAAATCAAAGTTCGGCCAAGAAAGCAGCAGTTTTTTATGACGCTTCCAAGAGAGCCAAAAGAAGACGAACGTTCTTCAGTGAAACAAACAACAATACCAAGCCACGGCACGCCACTTTTTGTGTTATATGGCTCTAATATGGGAACAGCTCAGCAAATGGCAAATGAGTTAGCAGATGATGGGAAAGCGAAAGGGTTTGACGTCATCGTTGCGCCGCTTGATGGGTATGTGAACCAACTTCCAAATGAAGGAGCTGTTCTGATCATTACCTCATCCTATAATGGATTACCACCAGATAATGCAAAACAATTTGTAGAGTGGATAGAACGTGATCGTGAAGCGGACTTATCGAATGTTCGATACGCAGTATTTGGATGTGGAGATCGAAATTGGGCAAGTACGTATCAGCGTATTCCGCGTCTCATTGACGAAGGCCTTGAAAAAAAAGGAGCTATGCGGTTGATTGAAATCGGTGAGGGTGATGCAGGTGGAGATATAGAAGAAGTGAAAGAACAGTTTCAGCAAATCATCTTTCAAGAATTGGCAAACCAATTTCACCTGACCTTACACGAGGAAAGGTCTTCAAAACCGAGCCTGCAAATGGAATATACAAACGAATTAATTGAAAGACCAGTTGCGAAAGCCTACAGTGCATTTACGGCCTTCGTATTGAAAAATGAAGAGCTACAATCTGAAATAAGTAAACGTCATACGCGTCATATTGAGCTGAAACTACCTCAAGGTGTCAGTTATCAAGAAGGGGATCATCTTGGCATTGTGCCCAAAAACAGTGAAAAATTGGTGAATCGAGTGATCAAACGATTCAAGCTGAATCCAGTGCATCAAATTAGACTTTCATCAGATAGAGCGGTTACGCATTTGCCGCTTAAGCATGCCATTCAAATAGATGATTTGCTTGCGTCCCATGTAGAATTACAGGAGCCCGCCACACGCTCGCAGCTAAGAGAGATGGCACAATATACAGTTTGCCCGCCACACCGCATTGAGCTTGAACAGATGGGAGGTGAACGGTATCAAGAAGAGGTGCTAAACAAACGAGTGACAATGCTTGATTTACTCGAACGATATGAAGCATGTGAGTTATCATTTGAGCGCTTTTTATCACTACTTCCGGGCTTGAAGCCTCGCTATTACTCTATTTCAAGCTCACCAAAGGTAAATCAACAGATAGTGAGTATAACTGTGGCTGTTGTAAAAGGCGAGGCATGGAGTGGCAACGGAGAATATGCAGGAGTCGCTTCGAATTATTTAAATGGCCTATGCGAAGGTGAAGAAGTTGCTTGCTTCCTTCACTCAGCGCAATCAGGCTTCCATTTACCAAAATCAACAGAAACACCAATCATTATGGTTGGACCAGGTACTGGAATTGCACCTTTCAGGGGCTTTATCCAAGCAAGAGAACAAGATAAAAAGCAAGGGAAAGTACTAGGAGAAGCACATTTATATTTTGGATGTCGCCATCCAAATGAAGATGATCTTTATCACAAAGAAATGCAACAAGCTGAGCAGAATGATCTTGTGACCATTCACAAGGCATATTCGCGTTATCAAGATCAAAAGACCTATGTACAAGATTTAATCAAGGATGACAGCACACTAATTTTTGGATTACTTGAAAATGGTGCTCATATTTATATTTGTGGAGATGGAAAAGCCATGGCGCCAGATGTTGAGAATACATTAATGGATATTTATCAGATGCACACGAAGTGCACCAAAAGGGAAGCCAATGAATGGCTCACATCACTTATGAGTGAAAACAGATACGTAAAAGATGTCTGGAGTTAAATGAAAGAAAATCTGTCTTTCAAGGCAGTTTCAGCTTGTTTCCTAAAAATGGAGACAAGCTTTTTTTCTGTAAAAGACGCATTTGATCGTATAAATTTCCGGAAACCTTCTTTTTTCATTCATATCTTGTTCATAATTGTTGTTTAAGCTAAACACATCCAGAAATGAAAGAAGAGATAATGATGAAAAAGAGACAAATTGACCTCATATTGATCGCAATTTTATTAGGGGCAGCTATTCTCTATACGTATCAAATTTGGCAAGATGACAGTGCCAATCAATATTATTTAGCAGCTGTAAAAAGTATGACAAAAAGCTTCCATAATTTTTTCTTTGCCTCATTTGATGCCTCTGGGTTTGTAACAGTCGATAAACCACCAGTCGTCCTCTGGATTCAGACAATCAGTGCACTTATATTTGGGGTACATACGTGGAGTGTCATTCTTCCACAAGCATTAGCTGGAGTTGGATCTGTTTGGTTACTCTATCGAATGATTAAACCGACATTCGATAAAGGTGCTGCACGAGTAGCAGCACTAGTGATGGCATTAACACCTATTGCTTCCGCTGTCAGCAGAACAAATAATATGGATAGTATGCTCGTTTTCACACTACTTCTCGGCACATATTGTTTAATACGAGCTGTTAAAAAAGGAAAGATAATCTTGCTTTTATTAGCATTTGCCCTTGTAGGTATTGGCTTCAATATGAAGATGCTTCAAGCATTTATGGTACTTCCTGCATTTCTACTCTTTTATCTCATAGCAGCACGTGTTTCTCTTAAGAAGAAATTACTCTCACTCATGCTTTCAGTTGTTGTGTTAATGAGTTTATCATTGTCATGGGCGCTCTTTGTTGATTATACATCTGCTAGCAATCGCCCTTATGTTGGTAGCAGTCAGACAAACTCTGTTTTAGAGTTAGCCTTTGGTTACAATGGCACCGAACGTTTACTTGGTCAAACAACAGGAAAAGCCTTTGGCGAAATGAATGGTGGAGGCGCTGGAATGATGCCAAGTGGCTCAGAAACAAATGATGCAACTGTAAATATGCCCTCTTCAAATACAACCAATGGCCAGCAGAATGGAAATCAAATGCCGCAACCACCAAATCAAGACAATGGCGGGGCGAATACGAATGATGGTGGAGGCATGGGAACGCCGCCACAGCAAGGAGGTAGCGGTCAAGGTCAAAACGGAATGCAAGGTGGGCCGGGTGGTACTGGAGGCGGAAGCCAAACCATGAATATGTATGGTACAGGCGATCCAGGTGTCTTTAGATTGTTCCAGTCAGCCTTGTCAGGACAAATTAGCTGGATGCTCCCATTTGCATTATTTGGACTACTTGGCATGATCATTAGCTGGTGGAAGGATCGCAAACGTCAATCAGACGAAATGAAAGAAACCCTTTTATGGACAGCGTGGCTTGTACCAGTTGCAGGATTCTTTAGCATTGCAGGATTTTTCCATCATTATTATCTCATTATGCTTGCTCCGCCGATAGCAGCTCTGTGTGGAATTGGCTGGTATAAAATGAATGAACTATTCAAACAGAATATAACTTCGACGGCTTATCTGTTGCCAAGTGCAATCACTGTGACAGCCCTTTTCCAAGCATATATCTTAAGTGGTTATACTTCTCAAATCGGTAGCCTTTGGATGTATGTTATCGCAATTGTTGGTATTGGGCTTGCCGTCGCACTGATTGTCATGAGAGGGAAGAACGCCATCCAGAAACGCCTACCAGCCATTGCTTTTACTGTCTTACTTTTAACACCAGGCTTTTGGTCGGCAACTCCGATGATTTATGGGGGGAACAGTGTACTTCCAGAGGCAGGAGCTCAACTAGCATCCTCGCAAGGAGGAAACATGTTTACTTCTTCCACAGATGAAGGACTTCTCTCTTATTTAAGAAAGAACAATACAGGTGAAGAATACTTATTTGCAACCTTAACAACAGTTACAGCGGCACCATATATCATTGATGCTGATGAAAATGTCATGGCACTTGGAGGATTTAATGGAACGGACCCCATTTTGACAGTTAGTGAACTTAAGGAACTGATAAAAGAAGGAAAAGTGAAATACTTTCTTCTATCTGGTCACAATTCAGGAAACACTGAACTAGTTGAGTGGATTCAAAAGAACGGAACAGAAATTTCATCTGAACAATACAGCACTACTTCATCTAACAACACTAGCACACAAATGCCTAATATGGGCTCACAAAGTGGGACGTTATATGAAGTGAGCTTAAATGATTAAGCTACCCGAGAAAAGCTAGGGTAGCTTTTCTTTTGGATTGATCAATATAAAGTGCCCTTTGTTTACGGCTATTTTTCACGTTCAATAGCATCTTGCAAAAAACAGGTACATACATTGAAGAGACTGGATCTGGTCTTTTAAACAGACTGCTTCGGTTCATTGAAATGAGCGAAGGAGGTTCAAGTACCTGTGAATGTGATGAAAAGTCGGTTGGTCACAGTTGTACTTTGTTGTGTGGTCTTATTTGGTATGTTCGTTTTGGGATGGGGGCCTATTCATCAGGTCAAAGGAGCTGATCGATTTGATGATGTCGTTTATTTTCCGAAGCAACGCTATCCTGAAACTGGTGCTCACATTCAAGATGCGATCAGTCAAGGTCACTCTGATGTGTGTACAATTGATCGAGATGGGGCAGATGCCCGAAGAAAGGAATCATTAAAGGGGATTCCTACAAAACCTGGGTATGATCGAGATGAGTGGCCGATGGCTGTTTGCTTGGAAGGTGGAAAAGGAGCAAGTGTCAGGTATGTGACACCATCTGATAATAGGGGAGCAGGCTCATGGGTTTCCCATCAGATAAGCGGCTACCCTGATGGAAAGCGAGTATTGTTTATTGTGAGATAACGAGAATTCAAAGAAGGGTTAGTGAGAGTCTTTTTTATGTCTTGTTTAAGCCTATTTGATATAGCATGCGAAAAAGATTCAGTGGTACAATCAAAGAACGAGTAAAATAGACTTATCAGATATTGATCAATAGAAAAAAGTGAAGACAATTGAAATTGAAGGGGAAAGAGCCTATGGATAAGAATCGTGAATTATATCAATTTTTAATTGATCATGCTACGGAGCTAACGGAGAAATGGTATGAATCAATTGAGGATGATGATCCTGAATCAGTTTATCGATCGACAGACCCGACCGTAGTGTCTGAATTAAAACACCAAAATCAAGATTTTTATCAGCATTTTATCCGTGCGCTAATTGAAGATAAAACCTATTTGCACAGTGAATTTAAACAATGGTCAGAAAATTTAGCGAATGATCCAAAACATTTAAATACTCCGCTTGACTATGTGATTCGAGAATATATGTCAAATCAAAGAGTGGTACTTAGTTACCTAAAAAAATTCATCACACAACGACAAGGTGATATTGACATTGACCGAATTTTTTATTGGTACGACTTAATTGCTGAAGCTTATAATATCTCTATCCATGTCTTTATACAGCAATATGTCAAAAACACGACAGAAAAACTGATGGCCCAGCGGGATTTGATCTACGAACTTAGCTCTCCAGTCATTGTGTTAAAAAGTAATATTGCTTTATTGCCATTAGTTGGTGACATTGACACAGCAAGAGCAATAACCATTTTAGAAAATACATTAAAGCAATGCTCTCAAAAGGGTGTTCAACATTTATGTATTGATTTATCTGGTGTCGTCATTATTGATACGATGGTAGCCCATCAGATATTTGATCTTGTGACATCACTTCGTTTAATTGGGGTAGATACAACGATTTCAGGGATTAGACCAGAAATTGCGCAGACGGCTGTACAGTTAGGTCTCCCATTTAATGAATTTAATACCGCTTCATCTTTAGCGCAGGCAATAGAGCGTATGATCGAGTTTTCAGCAAAATAAAAACAGGTCTCTTTTTAATAGGAACCTGTTTTTTTGCGTGTTAGATGACAGCGTCAATTTTTGTGATTTTCCACTTGTTTTGGACTTTTTCATAAGTAACAGTTCGTTTGACTTTTCGTCCATCGAGTGTTGGCACTGTAAATTCGTATGTGCGAATGCTGGCTTTTTTAGAAACAATCTTAGGTGTAGCTTTATCCCAATTTAACATGTTGTCACCGTCGCCAACTGGAACAGCCATTTGTCCTTTATGAACAATAAAGTTATATTCTGTTAATCCATTGTTAATTGCTTTTTTTGTGAAAACTTCAGCTAAGTAGCTGTTCAATTTTTTCTTCGTGTTAAACGTTTTTGATAAGTAGTTATACTGCATGTTTTTATAATTGAACGTTTTTAATGTGTATTCTGGATGTTTGTCATTGATTTTATAACCAGACATTGCACTCCAAAAGTGTTCTCTTGCATTAAGTGCGATATGTAACGCTTCTTTATTTGTTAAGGTTACTGGTTTCTTGGAAGCGGCTAATGTAGTTGTTTGTAAAGAAATCATCAGAATAACTGCTGTTAAAAGAACAAATATTTTTTTCAAGGCGATTGCCTCCTTTTTTAATGAAAACTTCTTATGTTACAAATGTTACAATAATTACAGTTAGATTACAAGTGTTAAATATAAATGTTTTTTATTTCTTGTCATCTACTTATATAACGTTTGAGGAAGGATAAAAGTTTTCATTTTTTATTTTATTTTCTAGTTATCTTTAACCTTTCTAAAGAAGAACTAAACGTCTTTCAGAACGATTTCTTTATTTTGTTCAGAACTTTTTTGCTTTCGGTTCATATAATGTCGTGATGAATGTATCAGAAAGTGGTGCTAAATATGTATTATCCGTATGAAATGTCGTGGGATGGATACCAATATAGTAGACAGTTTCCAGGATGGCAGTCACTGCCAACTCCACAGGGAGGAGGACTTCCTACTTTTCCAATCGGTGGAGGAGGCACAACTCCAGGTGCAGGAGGGCAATCGCTGCCGCCAGCACCTGGCCAACAGATTATTTCACAGTATCAGCAGGCATTGACACAGCCACAAGGAGCGCAACAATTTGCAGCTCATCAGGGCGGAGGCCAACAAACAGTTCAATTCGCAGCTGGATGTAATAGACGCTGGACAATCGTTTTTCTGAGGAATGGTCAAGTATTTTTAATGTATGTGTTGTCATCACAGCCTTTTGGGCGGACAACTGGTTTTATTTGGCCTAACTTCACATTTGGTTCCTTCCCAAGTTCTAGTATTCTTGCATATTCTTGTTCTTAGAACGAAATAAAAGCCGGCTTTCATCAGATATGATGAAATACCGGCTTTTATCTATATTGCGTAAAAATGTATCCATATTGATTTTAAGGATTTTTTTGCGCATAATTGTCACTTAGGGAGATGATTCTAAGTTGAGGAAACAGAATATCAGCACAACAGTTTCAGAGGATTTAATTGTAACCCATCTAATAGGAAAGATTAAAACAGATGATGTGATTGAATGGTTTAATCACTTCGAGCGGGTTTGTCAGCAATTCATTGCTGAGGGCAGGAAATACAAGTTGTTGGTTGATAGAAAAGGATACGAACCAGATCATTTTTCAGTCCAAAAAACATGGAAAGATAAATTCTTTAATGAAACTATTTTGAATCACAGTAAGGCAATAGCGTTTCTTCTTGAAAAAGGAGAGATAATGGATTATTTACAACAATCTAACACAAAAGAATCTGTACAATTTTTTGATAATTATGAACAAGCCATCATTTGGTTGAACGAATATCCAAGATAAAACACTTATAGAACCAGTTGATCGAGATCAACTGGTTTTTGGTTAGAATATTGTTGTGACACAGTTCACTTTTATACAAGCTTAAAGCGCCATTTTATTCGAAGTTTTGTGTGCAAATGCGGGTGACAATATTAGTTCTCATAATGATTTCACCATTATATAAAACAAGAATACGAGATAGATAGGGTTTGTTTCTATTATGAAATTTGTTGGTATTTAAAGTAATTTTAGACACAAAAAAACCGCACTGCCAATTGTTCGATCGTGCCTAACAATTGGGATGCAGTTCATATCGCGTGTAGTCATTTATTAATGAATATTTCTAAATACACCAATCACTTTTCCTAGTATACTGACATTCTGTAAAATAATTGGTTCCATAGATGGGTTCTCTGGTTGAAGTCTAAAATGTGTTTCTTCTTTATAGAAACGTTTAACAGTTGCTTCATCTTCCTCTGTCATTGCCACCACAATATCCCCGTTGTTTGCAGTGCTTTGCTGACGCACGATGACATAGTCCTTGTCCAAAATGCCTGCGTCAATCATACTTTCACCCATAATTTCTAGCATAAATACTTGTTCATCAGGTGCTGCAAACGTTTCAGGCAATGGGAAGTATTCCTCTACATTTTCAATAGCAGTAATCGGCAGTCCAGCCGTTACTTTTCCAATGATAGGAACATTCATCACAGTGCTTTTAGGTATATTCATATTTTCATCATCAAGTATTTCAATTGCTCTTGGCTTCGTTGGGTCTCTTCTAATCAAACCTTTCGTCTCTAGTCTTGCTAAATGTCCATGGACAGTAGAGCTGGATGCAAGACCGACAGCTTCACCAATTTCACGAACAGAAGGTGGATAGCCCTTACTTCTTACTTCTTCCTTGATGAAACTAAGAATATCGAGTTGTCTTTTTGATAGCTTCGTCATCTTTTGCACCTCAAAACGTCAATTTTAAAGAAATTATAGCATGTTTTTCCTTGTAGTACAAACATAGGTTCGAAAAAAGCTGTTGACAGAAACATTTGTTCGTATTTATAATAAAATTAATATTACGAACAGACATTCTGTTAGGAGAGATTTAGTATGAGTATAAAAGAATCTTTTATTTTCGTTGGGTTGTTTTCGTTAATCGTCGGTGTACTTATCTCGCTTATTGCTTTAACAGGTCAAAATGATATGAATCAATATGTTAAAATAGAGGTGCAAAATGGTGATACTCTTTGGGGAATTGCCGATCAAGTGAATGATGGAAAATCAATTGACAAAAATGCATTTATTGATTGGGTAACAGAGAATAATGATCTAGCTTCTACAGATATTCAGCCAGGAGATGTACTTGTGATTCCTGTCAAGAAGGAGCACCCAGCTTTATATGAACTCGCGACAGTCCAATAGAAAGGTCGATTGATTGAATGAATGCAATAATTTATGCGAGAGTTAGTACAGTGAAAGAAGTACAAGAAACTTCGCTCAATAGACAGGAAGATGAGCTACTAAATTTAGCTGTTGCTCATCAGATGAATGTCATAAAAGTGATTAAAGAAAGAGCAAGTGGATATGATCTTGACCGTGACGGTGTTTTTGAAATGCTCACAACAATAAAAGAAGAAGAGATTGATGCTGTGTTAATTCAAGATGAAACACGTCTAGGAAGAGGTAAGGCGAAAATCGCGTTGCTCCACTGCCTGTTTAAAGAAAATGTGAAAGTATACAGTGTTTTTCATAGAGGAGAGCTTGAACTGTCTGAAGCTGATGAAATGGTGATAGAGATCGTAGGAGTGGTCGAAGAGTATCAGCGTAAAATTCATAATCTGAAAATTAAACGTGGTATGAAAAAAGCAGTTGAACGAGGGTATCGGCCAGAGCTTAATTTAAAACATCACCACCATGCACAAGGACGGGATCGTATTGAAGTGCCTATTTCAGAAATTGTACGTCTTCGAAAAAATAAAATGACATTTGCTGAAATTGCAGCTACCCTTCAAGGGCTTGGTTTTGATATCTCAAGAGCAACCGTTCACAGGCGCTATCAAGAATATGAAAGTGGACTCCTTCCTTAAAGCCTGATTTGTTGTAAAAAACAAAGATATTTAGTAGTATGAAGAGAAAAAATTTAAAAGGAGTTTGTCATGATTTCTAAAGAACAGCTTGCAAGGATTAATGAACTTTCAAAAAAATCCAAAGAGACTGGTTTAACAGATGAGGAAAAAGTAGAACAGAAGCATTTACGAGATGAATATTTAAAAGCCTTCCGTTCGTCCATGAAAAATACATTAAAAACGGTGAAAATCATTGATCCAGAAGGAAATGATGTCACACCAGAAAAATTAAAAAATGAAAGAAATCAACATCTCCATTAATATACATTTGATTTCTTATTTTTTGAAAAGATGAGAGGATATGTCTCATCTTTTCGTGTTTGCATAAGTTTTAAAACGATCGATAAACTAAATGAGACAAAATACTGCATTTTTCGGCGTGAAATAGTTGTGAAAAAAGGCCAGTAGATTTATGATAATGGTGTACACAAGTTACGGAAGGGGATTTATATGGAAACGATTGAATTGAAATCTATTGCAACAATACGTACGCTCTCCATAGACGCAATTGAAAAAGCTAATTCCGGTCACCCTGGAATGCCAATGGGTGCTGCTCCTATGGCATATGCTTTATGGACAAAGCATTTAAACGTTAGTCCAGAAAATCCAAGCTGGTTTAATAGAGACCGTTTTGTTTTATCTGCTGGTCATGGATCAATGCTTCTATACAGCATGCTGCATTTAAGCGGATACAATTTGAGCATTGATGATTTAAAACAATTCCGTCAATGGGGAAGCAAAACTCCAGGTCACCCTGAATTTGGTCATACTGAGGGTGTTGATGCAACAACTGGCCCACTAGGACAAGGAATTGCCATGGCTGTTGGAATGGCACTAGCCGAAAGACATCTTGCTGCCACTTATAATAAAGACAATTTTAATGTCGTTGATCACTATACATACAGTATTTGTGGAGACGGTGATTTAATGGAGGGCATATCCTCTGAAGCCTCTTCTTTAGCTGGTCATTTAGGGCTCGGCCGCTTAATCGTTCTTTATGATTCTAACGACATTTCTTTAGATGGTGACTTAGATCGTTCATTCTCTGAAAATGTGAAGAATCGCTTTGAAGCAATGAATTGGGAAGTGCTGTACGTAGAAGACGGCAATAATATTGAAGAAATTACTGCCGCTGTTGAAAAGGCGAAGCAAAGTGTAGACAAGCCTACATTGATCGAAGTGAAAACAACAATCGGTTTTGGATCTCCTAACCGTGCTGGTACTTCAGGTGTTCATGGAGCACCACTTGGTAGCGATGAAGCAAAACTGACGAAAGAAGCGTATTCTTGGACATTTGAAGAAGATTTCCATGTACCTTCTGAAGTGTACGATCATTTCCAAGCTGCTGTTAAGGACGCTGGAAAGAAAAAAGAAGCAGACTGGAATGAACTTTTCGCTTCTTATCAAAAAGAATACCCAGAGCTAGCAAAACAACTTGAGCTTGCAATCGAAGGGAAACTACCAGAGAACTGGGATCAAGAGATTCCTGTATACGAAGCAGGATCAAGCCTTGCCTCTCGTGCTTCATCTGGAGAAGTATTAAATGGCATTGCGAAACAAGTGCCATTCTTTATCGGAGGCTCTGCGGATCTTGCTGGATCTAATAAAACGACGATTAAGAATACAGATGATTTCGGTAGAAATAATTATGCTGGAAAGAACATTTGGTTTGGTGTTAGGGAATTTGCGATGGGTGCCGCTTTAAATGGTATGGCGTTACACGGAGGACTTCGTGTATTTGGTGGAACATTCTTTGTTTTCTCTGATTACTTAAGACCAGCTATTCGTCTTGCTGCATTAATGGGTCTACCTGTGACGTATGTCTTTACTCATGACAGTATTGCAGTTGGTGAAGATGGACCTACACATGAGCCAGTTGAACAACTAGCATCACTTCGTGCAATGCCAAATCTTTCTGTCATTCGTCCAGCTGACGGGAATGAAACAGCTGCAGCATGGAAGTTAGCTGTATCTTCAACTGACAAGCCAACAGCTCTTGTGTTAACTCGTCAAAACCTTCCTACGATTGACCAAACACCTGAGAGAGCATTCGAAGGTGTTGAAAAAGGCGGGTATGTTGTTGTTGAAGCGGCAGACAATAAACCAGAAGCTCTTCTATTAGCATCTGGATCTGAGGTCGGTCTAGCAATCGAAGCACAAAAAGCGCTTGAAAAAGAAGGAATTCGTGCATCAGTTGTCAGCCTTCCAGCATGGGATCGTTTCGATCAGCAACCTCAAGATTATAAAGAATCAGTTCTTCCTTCTTCTGTAAAAGCAAGAGTTGCCATTGAAATGGGTTCTTCTTTAGGATGGGATCGATACACTGGACTTGATGGCGATATCATTGCGATCGACAAATTTGGGGCTTCTGCACCAGGAGAAACGATTATAGATAAATATGGTTTCACGGTAGGCAATGTTGTGAGCCGTGTAAAGGCAAAATTGAATAAGTAAGTGGTATAAGTATTATTCTCTTTTGCTAAAAGTTTGCAGAGCGATGTAGACAAGCTCTGCAAACTTTTTTCTGTTTTTCTTGTTTTTTTGACAAAACTAGTTTCTTCTTGCTTCATATATAGACAATTCTTTCTTTCACACTTTTGTATAATACAAGCAATATGCGAGATTGACGAAATGTGAAAGGAAGGGATAGATATGGAACGCCATTATTATATTTATTGGATTGAGGATGAATTTGCCAATCATTATTTTGGCAGAGAATCAATATTGTTTCATTTGTTTGAGTCCTTACATTGGACAGACCTAACCGATGAGGAATTGGTGACGACTGTAAAGCAAGTCGAGTATGTGACAAAACAAATCCCTGCTTTTCACATGCACCAGCGACTAATGACCAATTTAACAAACATTCATTATACGCAAATCGGCTCAATATACAGTGCTTCTTTACCAGATGGAAAAGGGACAGCTTCCTTTATTTTAAAGGACAGGTATATTCTAATGTCTGCAACAGGCAGCTACGAAGCCGAAACTGTTTTTTTTGAGGTGCTTCGTAAAATTAGCCCATGTTTTCTTGCGATGGATTTTGCTTCTAAAAAACACGGATGGCTGAATCCAGTGAAAGTAAGGAATTTTGTTTAAAAAAATAAAATTGAACGTGAAATGTTGTATAATAGCCTTTTGTTTAGTACACTTTATACGAGACAACATGAAGGAGGAAGAATTATGGATTTATGGGTTGTCATCCTTGTAGGCGTTATTGCGTTGCTTGCAGGAGTTGCACTCGGATTCTTTATCGCTCGTAAGTATATGATGAGCTATTTGAAAAAGAACCCACCAATTAATGAACAAATGCTTCGAATGATGATGATGCAAATGGGCATGAAACCGTCCCAAAAGAAAATCAATCAAATGATGAAAGCCATGAACAACCAAGCGAAATAATACGTTAGATATTATGAACATAGATGGAACATGGTCATAATGAGAGGACAAGCTTTTGTTCTGTCTTTATGAATAACAAATTCAGGCGAGAGGTGTATCCGCGCTAATTGTAGGATGACTCTTTAGTAACTCGAATTTGCTTAAACCTTCATCAACCAAATGAAAACCACTGAACCTGTGAAGAGAAATGCACTGGGGAAGGTGGTTTTTTTGTATGGAGGTAGAAGAAGTGATGATAAAACATTTCTGAGCTACCAAACCCTTGTTTTACAGGAATGAAACAAAAGGGAATGCTCTGGTGAGGTGTAGATCAAAACAAAAACCCCTAAAAAGAGGTTTTGTTTTGATGTATTCAAGTATACTATCAACTGTTCTAAGATCGTTGTTTACTGGTATAAAGTGTTTTTATCAAGTATGATTAATTTGCAGTATTTGAGTGTAAGTGTCGTTGATATTGCAAGAGGAGGTGATCCAGTTGCTGACTATGCTCAATGGTGACATTGGAGGTCATTCCATTGTGTAATACAACTTTCATCAGCTCTTCTCTTTTTTCTTCAATCTGAGTCAATAAAGAAGTTTTTACCAAAGTAATGTTCCTTTCATGCAAATCTTGATAAAAAGAATCGCTTCTATTATATCCATTTTAAGGTTTATTTTCAAATTTAAAGGATTCGAAATCTTGATGTCAAATTAAATTATATAAGGTTTTTCATGAATAGACCATCTTTATTTCTAATATGTAAAAAAAATGAAATGAATTTGTCATCTATTATTGTATATTGTAAGGAGGGGGGTGTTTTTATGTCGGATCTTAATTATTTCTTGGCTTTTGGGGCAGGGGTTCTATCATTTATATCGCCATGTTGTTTACCTCTATATCCAGCGTTCTTATCCTATATTACAGGGGTGAGCATGGATGAGGTGAAGTCAGAGAAGGTGATGCTCCAAAAGAGAAGTTTGCTTCATACGCTCTTTTTTCTCATTGGGTTTTCGATTATTTTTATTGCGATTGGTTTTGGAACGTCAATGGTTGGTTCATTCTTTTTTGAATATCAGCAAGCAATTCGTCAAGTCGGGGCCATCCTCATTATTTTCTTTGGTTTTATGATTTTAGGTGTGTTCAAGCCAACTTTTCTCATGAGAGAGAAAAGGCTACAATTTAAGAATAGGCCTACTGGATATATAGGATCAATTCTGATCGGTATGGGCTTTTCCGCTGGATGGACACCGTGCACAGGTCCGATTTTATCTGCTGTTATTACACTTGCTGGCAACAATCCAGAGTCTGCTGTTACTTATATGGTGACATATGTGCTTGGTTTTGCGATCCCTTTTTTTGTGCTTTCGTTTTTTATTACCAAGTTATCTTGGATTCGCAAGCGTCAGCAACTCATGATGAGAGTAGGGGGTATTGTGATGATTGTGGTTGGGGTGCTGTTATTTTTTGATCTATTAACATGGATCATCATCATGTTCTCTTCATTATTTGGAGGATTCACAGCTTTTTGAAATCGTTTTCACTAAAATGGTCGTGGCAATTGGTTTTTTTATGTGAATTAGAGTATATTATACATAGGTTGACCTTATAGAATAAAGGAATGATTCGATATGATGATCGTTATCTCTTCAATTATTGCAGTATGTATGGCTGTGGCTGTGATGTTTATTCGTATTAAATCATCAGAAAAACCAGCAACAGCTAAAAAAATTATTTTACCGCCTATCTTCATGAGTACAGGTGCATTGATGTTTTTCGTCCCCTTTTTTCAGGTGACGGGAAGCGAGTTTTTAGAGGCGATCACAGTAGGGATGTTTTTCTCTATCTTTTTAATTAAAACATCAAAGTTTGAAATAAGAGACAATGAAATTTACTTAAAACGTTCGAAAGCATTTGTTTTCATTTTAATTGGGCTGTTGGTTTTGCGTATTGGAATGAAAACTGTATTAAGTACTACCATTGATTATGGTGCTTTAAGCGGCATGTTTTGGATTCTTGCGTTTGGTATGATCGTGCCTTGGCGTGTAGCTATGTACCTGTCCTTCCGAAAAATGTCCAAACAACTGCATGCACAAAATATGCAAATGAATTAAACCTCCTTTATCAAAAGGAGGTTATTTTAATAGTGATTGATACGGTGTATAATCGATATTTTTTTCCTGCAATCGTTTCATGAGAAATTTATGATCGCGTTTTGGTGTTGCGATCATATAGCCTCTAATGATTAAGTCTAGATTAATGGAGTCTGCTTTTTCTTTTAGTGCTAATTCTCCGATTTTACCTGCAATTTTCTCCTTGGCCACATCTCGGAATAATTCAGGAACAGGTAAAACGAGTTCGTTTAAAAGTTGCTTATCTTCATCTTTCCATAGATGAAGGCTTTTTTGAATATACTCATCCTGCCAATCAAGCTCTGACATGCCATCCTCTTTTGGTAACCGCTTTAAAAACTTGCGAAACATAAAAAAGCCACCGATGGCTAGCAACCCTATCATGACTGTTCCCCAAAATAAAATAAACCATAAAAACCAGCCGCTCAGCATCTCATCACCCCTTTATCACTCCTTATTTTACACGAATTCCCGATAGAAGAAAATAACAAAACCGGGAGTTTAATACGCGTTATTCAAAGCTGAAATCTCTCATTTTTACAATGTGCTACCTAATCACGAGAATCGCCCAATCAAAAGAGTAGGAAAAGAATACTCTATCATATAGCGACTCTACTATTTGGCCATGGTGGAATGCGCGAGGTATGAGACTTGAAACGAACGGAAGAAGCCCGCCGATATCTTGGCGGGCTTTCAGCATATTATAACGTATCTAAATGCGACATTTGAAATGAGAAAATGCCATCATTATGAAGTGTGTCTCTTTGAATTTTGATTGATAATATCCGGTTTTCACATTCAGTTTCAATTTTTTTATCATTTAAGTAAAAGGGGAGCATTATACTTTTTTCGATCATCTTGTCTTCATGCTTTGGACGATTTTCTGCGTAACTAAGGATGAGCTCATGGCCGGAGAATGTCAGCTTTAATTCCCTTATTGATAAAGCAGAGATATCTACTTCTATAATATATTCACAACTTGTTTCATATAGATCAATTGGTAGTTGTTCATCATACCATGCAAATGGGTCATCCAATAATAAATGGAGCCAGTCGTCTGTCCTAAGAAAATCAGAGGAATTCTCTTGTTTTTCATTATCCATTAAACACTCCTCCATCACATCTCTTATTAAATCATATGATGGGCTTGAGAAATGTGTGAAAGACCTAAAACATCCCGTTTGTAAACGGGATGACTTAAAATGGATTACATATCATGATGAGTGTTATGCTTTTGTCTTGAATGATTGCGATTTTTCACTTTTTTGCTGCCCGAGAGAGGTTCGGGTTGACCGTTTTCATGCTCTTTAGGGGAGTTTTGACGAATGTCTTTCCCTGAATTTTTGTTTGTCATTGTCTTTTTTCCTTTCTATTGGTTCTTTTTACGCTTTTTATTGTTCTGACGTTCTTCTTCTGTTAAAACGAGTTGATCATTTTCAATATAGCCTGCGCCTTTACCTTGGCTTTTGGCAGCATTCATTCCATCAATTACATGATTGGCTTTTCTTTTGGTCATATCATTCACCTCAAAATTAGTATGAGCTTGTTCCTTTATGTTTATGAGGTGAGTATTTATTTCCTAATGATAAGTTAAACTTATTGAATTTAATAAAAGCATTGTTATTTACTTATGTATGAATTTGTTTTAAGATGAAATTGTGAGAAAATTGTGGTGAAATACGACGATTTTTCTGAGAATGAAATTGATCTTGATCATCAAAAGGGGGATTTTGGACATGTCGAAACAGCAGCAAGCCGCTAAACAAGACGCTTTTCAATCTAGAAAAACGTTTTCGACAAATGGGAAGACTTATCACTATTATTCGTTAGATGCACTTGAAAAACAAGGAATCGGAAATGTTTCGAAGCTGCCTTATTCTATTAAGGTGCTTTTGGAATCAGTGCTTCGTCAAGTAGACGGTAGAGTGATTAAAAAGGAACATGTTGAGAACTTGGCAAAATGGGGAACTGCCGACGTTAAAGAGATTGATGTTCCGTTTAAACCATCACGCGTAATCTTGCAGGATTTCACGGGTGTACCGGCCGTTGTTGACCTTGCTTCATTAAGAAAAGCAATGGCTGATGTAGGTGGAGATCCTGATAAAATTAACCCTGAAATTCCAGTTGACCTTGTTATTGACCACTCTGTACAAGTAGACAAAGCTGGAACTGAAGATGCATTAGACATTAATATGGATTTAGAATTTGAGCGTAATGCAGAGCGTTACAATTTCCTTAGCTGGGCAAAGAAAGCGTTTAACAATTATCAAGCGGTTCCGCCTGCAACAGGTATTGTTCACCAGGTAAACCTTGAGTATCTTGCAAGCGTTGTTCATGCGATCGAAGAAGATGGTGAACTTATTACGTATCCTGATACACTTGTTGGAACAGACTCCCATACAACAATGATTAATGGTATTGGCGTACTTGGTTGGGGAGTTGGCGGTATTGAAGCAGAAGCAGGAATGCTTGGTCAGCCTTCATATTTCCCTGTTCCTGAAGTGGTTGGAGCCAAGTTAATTGGTGAGCTTCCAAACGGAACAACTGCAACTGACTTAGCGCTTAAAGTGACTCAAGTACTTCGTGAAAAAGGCGTTGTTAACAAATTTGTTGAATTCTTCGGTCCTGGTGTTGCTCAATTGCCGCTAGCTGACCGAGCAACAATTGCCAACATGGCACCTGAATATGGGGCAACTTGTGGCTTCTTCCCAGTAGATTCAGAAGCACTTGCTTACATGCGTCTAACAGGACGTGATGAAGAACAAATTAATATCGTTGAAGAATATTCTCGTGCAAACGGATTATTCTATACACCAGATGCAGAAGAACCAATTTTTACAGATATTGTAGAGATCGATCTTTCTAAAATTGAATCGAACTTGTCTGGACCGAAACGTCCGCAAGATTTGATCCCACTATCTGATATGAAAGATACCTTCCATAATCATCTTGTAAGCCCTGCTGGTAACCAAGGCTTTGGTTTAGAAGCAACTGAAATAGATAAACAAATTGAGTTTGATCTTCGAAATGGTGAAAAAGCTGTGATGAAGACAGGTGCGATTGCAATTGCAGCTATCACAAGCTGTACAAACACGTCCAACCCGTATGTTTTAATTGGTGCTGGACTTGTTGCAAAAAAAGCAAGTGAACTTGGCATGAAAGTACCTAACTATGTCAAAACATCACTTGCACCAGGCTCTAAAGTTGTAACGGGCTATTTAGTAAATTCAGGTCTGCTTCCTTATTTAAGAGATCTTGGATTCAACATTGTAGGTTATGGTTGTACAACTTGTATCGGAAACTCTGGTCCACTTGAAAAAGAAATTGAAGAAGCAGTTGCAGAAAACGATCTGCTTATCACGTCTGTTCTTTCTGGAAACCGAAACTTCGAAGGTCGTATCCATCCGCTTGTCAAAGGAAACTACCTTGCATCACCACCACTAGTAGTGGCATATGCACTTGCTGGTACTGTAGATATCGATCTAACAACGGATCCGATCGGTGTAGATAAGGATGGTAAAAACGTCTATTTCAATGACATTTGGCCAACGATGGACGAAATCAACAGTGTTGTTAAGAGCACAGTAACACCTGAATTATTCCGTTCAGAGTATGAAACTGTCTTTGACAATAACGATCGCTGGAATGAAATTCAAACAACTGATGATGCACTATACAAATGGGATGAGGATTCAACTTATATTGATAATCCACCATTCTTCGAAAACCTTTCAGTTGAACCTGGCAAAGTTGAGCCACTTAAAGGACTTCGCGTTGTTGCGAAATTCGGTGATTCTGTAACAACTGATCATATTTCTCCAGCAGGAGCAATTGGTAAGGATACACCTGCGGGTAAATATTTACAAGAAAGAGGCGTATCTCCTAGAGACTTTAACTCATATGGTTCTCGTCGTGGTAACCACCATGTAATGATGAGAGGTACTTTCGCAAACATCCGTATTAAGAACCAAATTGCACCAGGTACAGAGGGGGGATACACGACTTACTGGCCAACCGGTGAAGTGACGTCTATCTATGATGCATGCATGCGCTATAAAGAAGATGGCACAGGTCTTGCTATCCTTGCTGGTAAAGACTACGGAATGGGTTCTTCACGTGACTGGGCAGCAAAAGGAACAAACCTACTTGGTATCAGATTTGTTCTTGCTGAAAGTTTTGAGCGTATTCACAGAAGTAACCTTGTGTTTATGGGTGTTCTTCCATTACAATTCAAAGATGGGGAAAGCGCAGAAACATATGGTTTAACAGGAACAGAAACATTTGAAGTAGATGTTGACGAAACAGTTCGTCCTCGTGACCTGGTAACGGTTAGAGCGACTGACGCTGACGGCAATGTAAAAACATTTGAAGTAGTTGTACGCTTTGATAGTGAAGTGGAAATTGATTACTACCGTCATGGTGGAATCCTTCAAATGGTACTTCGTGAAAAACTGGCAAGCAAATAAGACATGATAGAAGAGGGAGCCTGTTAGCTTTCTCTTCTTTTTTAAAATAGTGGAGGATCAATCATGTGGAAAAAGATTGTTGCAAGTGCTTTTTTACTTGTCTTGATCGGTTTGTTGGCTTGGAATGTCCTTGGGCCAAAGGAGCCGGCTATTGGTCTTGAAAAAGGAGATCAAGCACCTGATTTTCAATTAGAAACACTTGATGGAAAAGTTGTGTCATTAGCAGATTATCGAGGTAAAAAAATTCTGCTGAATTTTTGGGCAACGTGGTGCAAGCCCTGCCGAACGGAAATGCCTGACCTAGATGCCGTTCGAAGTGAGAATAACAAAGTGGAAGTGCTTGCAGTTAACTTAACAACGACAGAAAAAAGCGTGGAACATGTCGCTAAATTCAGCAAAGAGCTTAAGTTGACATTTCCTATTTTATTGGATGAAAAAGGCGTTCAGGCAAGGTATCAAGTGCTTACTTATCCTACGACTTACATACTTGATGAACAAGGTCGTATTTTATCTGTTAAACATCAGATGCTGACAAAAAAAGAGATGGAGCAGGAGCTGGGTATATAATATCCAGCTTTTTGCTTATTTTCTAAACATTTTGGCAAGGATGTAACCAAACAAGGTTGGAGGTGAACGGAATGAAAAAAAGAAAAAGACGTTCATTTGAAGAATTAGTACTAGAAAATAAAAAAGAATTACTAAACAATGAAGAATTTTTAAACCAACTAGAAGAAAAGTTGGAAGAACGTTTTAGACAGAAATAAATCATGATTTGCCCATGTTTTGTTCATCCTAAAAAGGAGGAGGGATAGAAGATGGGCAAAGAGCATGATAAACAGGCACAATTCACACCAGATCATTTAGGGACAAAACCTGTAGCTTATAAACGAAATAAAGGGAAAAAAATGCATAATAAATCCAATGAACAGCCTGATGTGATACAAACAAAAGGTGAATAAACAGGAGGAGGAGAACCAAATGAGTCAAAAGTCATATCAGTCTCATCCAGATGATCGTTCTGACAATGTTGAAAAGCTTCAAGATATGATTGAGAACACAATGAAAAACATCGACGAAGCCGAAGAAGCCCTTCCTCTTGCAACAGAGGAAGAACAGACGATGATTCGGCAAAAGAATGAAAATCGTCAAATGAGCATTGAAGCAATGCGCAAAGAGATCAAGGATGAAGATGACGCACGAAAAAATGGCTTTACTCAATAAACCAGGGTTTCCTGGTTTATTTTATTGGTTCTTTTTAGAAGAAACTATAGGAATGTGGTAAAATGGCAGAGAACTTTTGTTTCGATAGGATTCGATAGGAGAGCGATGAAAAGTGTATGTATCAGAAAAAGAGATAGAAGTACGATATGCAGAAACAGATCAGATGGGAATTGTGTATCATGCGAATTACTTAATTTGGATGGAAGTTGGAAGAACAGCTCTTATAAAAGAACTCGGTTTTTCCTATGCACAGCTTGAAGCAGAGGGCGTTTTAGCACCTGTTGTGGATCTTCAGGTTCAATATAAGAAACCACTATTGTATGGGGAAACCGCTACAGTACATACATGGATCGACGAATATAATGGCTTTAAAACTGTGTATGGGTATGAGATTAGAAAGCCTAATGGCGAAACAGCGATTACAGGTACTACCTCACATATTTGTGTTGACCAAAAGACCTTTAAACCACTTCAATTCCGTAAAGCCTTTCCTGAGTGGCATCGTGTCTATGAACAATCGAAAAAGCAGGCACAGTAATGGCATTTGGTTTGAAAAGGCAAGACTTAGAGGCATGGAAAACAGCTGTTAAAAATGGCGAGGTCGCATTTTTAACACATTACTGGCTCGATGATCGTTTTCCAGAAGCAAATACCGTCACAAAGGCTGCTTGTCAGGACATTGTTCAACTTATTAAGTGGGGAGAAGGGCATGGTCTAAAAAAAGAGTGGGTTCATGACCGTGAAGATTTCCCTCATTTCGATCTCATTGGTCATACGCAAAAACGAATTATTGAAAAAGAACGTGCATTAGGAAAGATCAGATTATATGGTTTGCAAATCAAGAATTAAACCAAAAAAGATACCCGAGGGAAGAGGTATCTTTTTTGGTTACTCATAATGAAACTCTGGTTCTTTTACTGACTCGTTATAATCAATATGCAGGTCATGGTTGTCAAAATACCAAATATCGCTTTCTTCAACGAAAAATGTGATGCCACCAACTTCAGCTGTTGAGCCAATATTTTGAGGTTCATCCTTCGCAACACCAAGTGAAAAGCCTTTTTGCACATTACTGCATCCGCCATATCTTACAAAAAAGCGAACATGATCACCTTTTTTTAAATCTAACTCGTCCATATACCATTTCAATGCGTCTTCTTTGATTGTTAAATTCAATGTGATCGCCCCTTTTTGAAAGTAATGCTGTTTTTAAACAGTGGAATGATGTTAAAACAGCTTTTCTGTAGTAGTACCACGTATTGATTCAATTCAAACGACTTACAGCCATTTTACTTTCGGTTCTGTTTTGTTGATAATTCTTTTGAGGTTGGCAATATGTCTGTAAATCACAAAGCTTGAAAGAACTGCGACAACAACAATTAACAACAGTTCTTTCGTGAAAAAACTATATATGAGTGTATAGATTCCTGTAAGGATTGATGATAAAGAAACATATTTAGTAATGTATAAAAATAAGAAAAAGGCAGCAATCATTGTGATAAATAAAAATGGGGCATAAAATAGCAAAACTCCGCCAGACGTAGCGACTGCTTTTCCCCCTTTAAATTTTGCAAACACAGGGAAGATGTGGCCAATGACAGCAACAACTCCTACTAGTAAGGGATGAATATCAATATTCATCAGAATGGGCAGTGCGGAAGCGAGTGTCCCTTTTAAAATGTCTGCTGTAATGACAATAGAGCCTGCCTTCACACCAAGTGTACGGAATGCATTGGTTGCACCAAGGTTTCCACTACCATGTTCTCGAATATCAATTCCCTTTGCAGCTTTCCCGACAATTAAACCCGATGGAATACTGCCGAGAAGATAAGCTAAAATAAACATCAAAGCAATTAACATCTGCATATCTCCTTTTCGTTCTCCCTCTTGTCTTATATTTTAACATGTTATGAAGAAAAACATGGGGATCTTTTTTGAAAAAAAGGACAACCTTTGATTTCTGCTTTGTTTTTAAGTAGAAATTCGATAAAATAGAAGGAAAGAGGTGTGGCAGGATGAGTAATCCTAGTAAAGAAGAAATTGGAACAATATTAAAGGAAAGCAGACGTATCGCTGTTGTTGGGTTATCTAATCAGCCTGAACGAACATCATATTTAGTATCTCAGGCCATGCAAAATGCTGGTTACGAGATCATTCCTGTAAACCCGACAATTGATGAAGCGCTTGGTGTAAAAGCAGTAGGCTCGTTAAAAGACATTGAGGGCAAAGTTGATATTGTTAATGTCTTTAGACGTTCTGAATATTTACCTGAAGTGGCAAAAGAGTTTATAAAAATGGATGCGCCCGTTTTTTGGGCACAGCAAGGTATTCACAATGAAGAGGCACGAGAACTTATTGAGGAAAATGGGAAGGTCGCTATCATGGATTTATGCATAAAAGTAGCCCATGCACTAACAAAAACTCATTAAATCGTCAAAAATCCTTGTTTTTCAAGGGTTTTTCCTTTTTTGTACGAGAAAAATATTTGCGATTCGAGGAGAAAGCGATAAAATAAGGCGACAGGGAAATGTAGTTGGTCTTGAAACAGAAGAAAATGAGCGATAGAATAACAGGAACACTCGTTCTTTTTTTAAATTCTTTGCATAATGAGCCAATTTGGCTTATGATGTGGTCTTGTTTATAATGGACTTCTAGTTTAGCTAGAAAGAAATAAAGGAATCACCGCATCTATGCAGAATTACATTCGTGCATGATCGAGATGCATGGTGATGATGCAGCTTATTAAAATGAAAAATTAATGAGCAGCATGATCATCATTAATTAATGAGATATCATTGGTGATTATCCTGTCAGGTTTGTTTATTGAAAGGGGATTAAGCATTTGGTTAAAAAGCAGCAAGCAGATTATAATGATGATTCTATTCAGGTGCTAGAGGGCCTTGAAGCCGTCCGTAAACGTCCAGGGATGTATATCGGTTCTACTGATACACGCGGTCTTCATCATCTTGTCTATGAGATTGTAGACAACTCTGTCGATGAAGTGCTCGCTGGCTATGGGGATCATATTATTGTTAAAATACATAAAGATAATAGCATTTCTGTTCAAGATAAAGGGCGAGGAATGCCAACAGGCATGCATAAGCTTGGAAAACCGACACCAGAGATTATCCTAACCATTCTTCATGCAGGAGGAAAATTCGGTCAGGGAGGCTATAAAACAAGTGGTGGTCTACATGGTGTAGGTGCCTCTGTTGTAAATGCTCTCTCAGAATGGCTGATTGTCACGATAGAACGCGATGGGTATATTTATGAACAGCGCTTTGAAAATGGTGGTAAACCTGCCACATCCCTAGAGAAAATTGGGAAAACGAAAAAAACGGGAACGCTTATTCATTTTAAACCAGATGAAACGATGTTTCATACAATCACGTATAATTTTGATACCCTTTCAGAGCGTTTAAGGGAATCGGCTTTTCTGATTAAAGGTCTTAAAATTGAATTAATTGATGAACGACACGATGTAAAAGAGACATTCCTTTATGAGACGGGTATTGAAGCATTTGTTGCCTATTTAAACGAAGAAAAGGATGCACTAAGTGACGTTGTCTCCTTTGAAGGAGAGCACCAATCAATTGAAGTGGATTTTGCCTTTCAATTTAATGATGGATATTCAGAAAATATCCTTTCCTTTGTCAATAACGTCAGAACAAAAGATGGCGGAACTCATGAATCAGGTGCAAAAACAGCGATGACAAGGGCCTTTAATGAATATGCACGAAAAGTCGTCCTTTTGAAAGAAAAAGACAAAAACTTAGAGGGTACGGATATTCGAGAAGGACTCTCTGCTGTTATATCCGTAAGAATACCTGAAGAGCTTCTTCAATTTGAAGGACAGACGAAAGGAAAGCTTGGGACGAGTGAAGCAAGATCAGCTGTGGATGCCGTTATTTCAGAAAAGCTTGCCTATTTCCTTGAAGAAAATCGTGAAACAGCTACATTGCTTGTGAAAAAAGCAATCAAAGCACAGCAAGCGAGAGAAGCAGCAAGAAAGGCAAGAGAAGAAGCAAGAAGTGGCAAGAAGCGCAAAAAATCCGAAGCAACATTAAGCGGAAAATTGACACCTGCCCAATCAAGAAACCCAGCGAAAAATGAACTTTACTTAGTTGAGGGTGATTCTGCGGGAGGCTCTGCAAAGCAAGGTCGTGATCGTAAGTTCCAAGCGGTACTGCCTCTTCGTGGTAAGGTCATTAACACCGAGAAGGCAAAACTCGCAGATATTTTCAAAAATGAAGAGATTAATACGATTATTCATGCCGTTGGCGGGGGTGTCGGTGTAGATTTTAATGTGGAAGACATCAACTATGACAAGATTATCATTATGACAGATGCTGATACAGACGGTGCGCATATTCAAGTGCTTCTGCTGACATTCTTCTATCGTTATATGAAACCACTGATTGAACACGGAAAAATTTTTATTGCGCTACCGCCTTTATATAAAGTAAGTAAAGGCTCAGGTAAGAAAGAGATCATTGAATATGCTTGGTCTGATGAAGAGATGGCCGATGTGCTCAAAAAAGTTGGGAAAGGCTATACGATTCAGCGTTATAAAGGCTTGGGTGAAATGAATGCCGACCAGCTTTGGGAGACGACAATGAATCCAGATTCAAGAACACTTGTCAGAGTGAAAATTGATGATGCCGCAAGAGTTGAGCGCCGTGTCACAACACTGATGGGGGACAAGGTAGAACCAAGGAGAAAATGGATTGAAAAGAATGTCGCCTTTGGACTAGATGAGGAAAGCAACATTCTTGAAAACGAAAACTTGTCGGTTGCTGAGGAGGTTTAAACATGGCACAAGAACGATTTCACGATTTACCATTAGAAGAAGTCATCGGTGACCGTTTTGGTCGTTATAGTAAGTATATTATTCAAGACAGAGCGCTACCTGATGCACGTGATGGTTTAAAACCAGTACAACGAAGAATTTTATTTGCAATGTATTCAGATGGAAACACACAAGATAAAAACTTCCGTAAGGCAGCGAAAACGGTTGGGAACGTGATCGGGAATTACCACCCTCATGGAGATTCATCTGTGTATGAAGCAATGGTGCGTATGAGTCAGGATTGGAAAGTACGAAATGTACTCATTGAAATGCACGGAAATAACGGGAGTATTGATGGCGATCCTCCTGCTGCCATGCGTTATACAGAGGCGAGACTCTCTGCTATTGCTTCAGAGTTATTAAAGGATTTAGACAAAGAAACCGTTGAATTTGTTTCCAACTTTGATGATACGAGTAAAGAGCCTGTTGTGTTACCAGCAATGTTCCCGAATCTTTTAGCCAATGGTTCAACAGGTATTTCTGCTGGATATGCGACAGATATCCCACCTCATCATCTAGGTGAAGTCATTGATGGGGTCATTAAACGTATTGAAGAGCCGTCTTGTACAGTAGATGATTTAATGACCATTATTAAAGGACCAGATTTCCCTACTAGCGGAATCATTCAAGGGGTAGACGGAATCAAAAAAGCGTATGAAACTGGAAAAGGAAAAATCATGATTCGCGGTAAGGCTGAGATCGAAACCATTCGAGGCGGTCGTCAGCAAATCGTGATTACAGAAATCCCTTTTGAAGTCAATAAAGCCAATCTAGTGAAAAAGATGGATGAGTTGAGAATTGAAAGAAAGGTAGAGGGGATTTCTGAGGTACGTGATGAAACAGATCGTACAGGACTTCGGATTGTTGTCGAACTGAAAAAAGAAGCCGACGCAACCGGTGTGTTACATTTCTTATATAAAAACACAGATTTACAAATTCCTTATAACTTTAATATGGTAGCGATACATAATCGAAGACCGACATTAATGACATTACCCTCTATTTTAGATGCTTACATCGCGCATCAAAAAGAAGTGGTGACCAATCGTTCGACATATGAGCTGCGAAAAGCGAAAGAACGTCATCATATTGTCGATGGTTTAATTAAAGCATTATCCATCCTGGATGAAGTCATCGCAACCATTCGTGCATCAAGCGATAAACGTGATGCGAAAAACAATTTAATTGGGAAATACGACTTTACAGAAGCACAATCTGAAGCGATTGTCTCTCTCCAGCTTTATCGTTTAACGAACACAGATATCACGCAATTAAGGGCAGAGGCAAAAGAGCTTGATCAGAGTATACAAGAGCTTGAAGATATTCTTGCTCATGAGAAAAAACTGCTAAAGGTCATTATAGGCAATCTGAAAAAGATGAAAAAAACCTATGCTAGCGATAGACGCTCTGTGATTGAAGAGAAAATAGAAGAAATTAAAATCAATCTCGAAGTGATGATAGCATCTGAAGACGTGTATGTTACTGTCACAAAAGACGGGTACATTAAAAGAACAAGCCAGCGATCTTTTGCTGCTTCTAACGGTAAAGACTTTGGTATGAAGGATACAGATCGGCTCATTCATCAGTTCGAAATAAACACAACAGACGTACTTCTCTTATTTACGAATAAGGGCAGCTACATTTACTGTCCAGTTCATCAGCTACCAGATATACGCTGGAAAGATATGGGACAACATATCACCAACATTATTGCGATTGATCGAGATGAAACGATTCAAAAGGCAATTCCAATTAAAGAATTTGAAGAATCATCGTATCTTGTGTTCTTTACTAAAGGCGGTATGGTGAAGAAAACTGAACTTCTTCAATATAAAGCGCAACGTTATTCCAAACCGCTCGTTGCCTTGAACTTAAAGGGTGATGATGAACTGGTGGATGTACATGTGACCACAGGGCAACATGACCTGTTTATTGCCACAAGAAATGGATATGGTTTATGGTTTAATGAAGAAGAAGTGAGTATCGTTGGTCCGAGAGCGGCAGGAGTCAAGGGGATTAACCTGAAAGACGGAGATGAAGTCGTCTCTGGGCAATTGGTGAATGAACAAAAGGATGTGCTTGTCCTTGTCACACAAAGAGGAGCCGTCAAACGAATGAATTTCTCTGAATTTGATAAAACGTCAAGAGCCAAACGAGGCGTTATCATGCTCAGAGAACTGAAGAAAAATCCACATCGGATTATTTC
The DNA here is from genome assembly GCF_050269555.1 of Bacillus sp. NPDC077027. Taxonomy (NCBI): domain Bacteria; kingdom Bacillati; phylum Bacillota; class Bacilli; order Caryophanales; family Bacillaceae; genus Bacillus; species Bacillus sp. NPDC077027. The sequence continues at coordinate 56,926 of NZ_JBNNIO010000007.1, forward strand.
AGTTGTTGTAGCGACACTTCATCAAACAATTGAAGTTGATACCGAGAAGGGGATAACGGTTCCAGTTGTTATTTCTGGTTTACGTGCAAATGATCGCTATAGCAACGGTTCATTTGTGTTAGATGAAGAAGAGCAAGGCGAAGTAATTGATGTCATCTTAAGCCCAACAATAGATCAAGAAAACGAGAAATAAAGTAAACCCCCTGTTTCAATGAACAGGGGGTGTTTATATACAAAGAGATATCCAACTTAGCTCTCGTGGTTGCTAAATAAACTTGTAATGGCATGCATGACTTCAATTCCTTGGTAAACAAATAAAGAAAGCGAAGTGACTGAAAATAGACCTAGAATGAATAATCTTAAGAAAAATAACATCGTGTAAAACCTCCCAATTGTTGTTTTAAATATTGAAGATAATTGGGTTAAACACGAGCTGTTTCAAAATAAGAAGATTGATAGAAAACTGCGAACAAATGCTTTTTCATCCGATCAAATTGACCAGTACATGTGATCAGTACAAATCCAGCTGTTAAGCTAGCGATTACCAGCAATGCTGTAAAGGCACTAAATACGGCACTCACATGTTTCTTTTCATCGCCACTTGTCTGAACGATTTTAAATTCATGTGTTTCTTGATCAGCTACCACTTTTGTATGATGGCTTACTTGAACGGAATGAGGCATTGAGAATAAATGAAAACTTGCCAGTGCTATTAATAAGACTGCGAATTTCAAAAGCGTAGTTTTTTTCATTTTTCTCACCCCTTCCTAGGTATTTTCATGATCTTACCACGTTTTCAGTTAATTGAAAAGTTTTATTTTTTCTATTCCCTGTTCATAAAATGTTCAAACATGGTGACATGTATAAGACTGATTCACTTTATGAAAAGTTTCGTTTAGGATTTATTTTTTTAACTAGATCGTCAAATTTATTTGCTCAATGCTGCTCCCTGTTTACCAACTGCTTTTGCAAATATTCCAGCTATACAAATAGCCATTAGAACGAAAATAAAGGCATTTAGTAAGCCTATATGGTTCGCTAAAAGCCCTAAAATAGGAGGGCCAGAAAGCGCTGCACTATATCCTGATAGTGTCACAATACTGACTCGTTTTACCGCAAATCTGCTGTCATCTCCTGCGGCAGATATCGTTAAAGGGAATCCTAAGGATGCACCGAGTCCCCATAAGAAAATAGAAAACATGCAGACAACAAGAGATATGTTTAAGATCACCAATAATAGACCAACCGCAGCTGAGATGATCGCTGCTCTTAATAATAAGACTCTGCCAAAACGATCAATGAACTGTCCACTGAGAAGTCTCCCTGTAATCATTCCACATAGGAAAAGAGCGTAAATAACAGTGCTTAAGCTATGAGATACATTGTACCCATCAACCATTGCCAAAGGAATCCAATCGTTTGCTGAGCCTTCTACAAAGGAGAGACAGAGGGCAATGACAGCCAGCGACATCGTTCGTTTATTGAGCCAAGAGACGGGCTCGGCATTTTTTTCATTGTTTTTCACCTGAATAGTGTCTTTTCCTGTCCCACGAGGAATATACCGTGTACAAGTGAGAATGGTGCAAAAGAATAGAAAGGCGATGATGATGAAATGAATCATGACAGATATTCCAGCGTGAATAAAGAATATCCCAGCACCTGCACCAAGCAAGGTTCCAATACTAAATGAGGCATGTAAGATTGGTAATATGGTTTTGTTGATTCTATATTCAATTTCAGTGCCTTCTAGGTTCATGGCAACATTACACATCCCTGAACCAATACCAAAAAGGAAAAGCCCTATTGCCACTATGACTGTAGTTGCAACCTGTGATCCTGCGGCAAGAAGAGAGAAGCCACCGAACATAAAAAAAGCACTGATCACAATAGCATATTTACCGCCTTTTGAACGAACAAATAGATTCGATAAAATCAGACCTACAATGGACCCGGCTGATAAAGCCAGTAAAATCAATCCCATTGTCCCAGTAGTGGCATGTAAAATATCTCTAATCTCAGGTGTTCGGGAGAACCAGGTAGAAATCGTGATCCCCGACATTGCAAAAATAATAATAATCGCTTTATACCACTGTTTTTCCATCATATACCTCGCACATTTTAATAAGAATAAAGCCAAATGAAACCATTTGATTATATATGAGTAAGATTGTTTCGTAAATAACATGACAAAAATTAAAAAGAAAAGGAAGAGGGTGCAAGAAGATGACATCATATCGTTCTGCTGTCACTTGAGGGCATGGAACGATACTAAAATTGTTATCACTACCACATGTTCATTTTAATTGAGATTGAACGACCGAATATTGCAGGAGTAATTCAGCATTTATTTTATAGAAGGAATGTGAAAAGAATTTAATAATCGGTTAGCCAGTAGTTATGGCAAAAAAAATAATCTCGGTTGAGCTTCATTGGAATCACTGAAAAAGAAAACTACTTAAATAGGAAAATATTCATTTTATCTCAATAAGATAAGTATACTTAATTTTGAGACGGAGAAAATGAAGTTCATCATTAACTTCCTAGAATATATATTATGTAAACTAGAGTATACGCATTTTGATGAAGCCGCTTGCTGCTCCTTTTAATGTTAATGGACAAATACATATACATACTTCTTTTCTATTCCCTTCTATGAACATTCATATTAATTTCTCTCATTGGGATACCGTCAGGAAAATGCGGATTTACAACGTTAAGGAATTTTCATTACTCCTTAAGCATTTTTAGGTAATATTCAAAAACCATGCTTTGACATTCTCTAAAGCATGGTAATTATTTAAACTCATATAAATCTGCTAAGTTGCTTTTTTTAGCTCATCTATTTATTGAATCCATTAACCGGAAAAAATATTCGGGTTTATGAGTCTTATTTAGGTTATACCATGAATGTAATGCATCTGGTGTAAATACATCTATTTTTTTCAGTACCTCCATTGCAAATTCCAGAGGAGCTATTCCCGATGCAGTAACTAAATTCGCATCAGCTACCGCAGATTCCAACTCGTAGAATTTTTCTCCTTTATAGTTAGGACATACCATTTTAGTATATTCTAAGTTATTACTTGTATGCTTTCTAGTATCTAAGTATCCCATATTCGCGAGGCCCTCAGTTGCACCACAAATTGCAGCAACAATAGTGCCAAGCTTTAAAGCTTGGCCAATTCTTTCCAAGATAGGTTGATGAATTTCTTCACTCCAAGTAGTCCCTCCTGGTAAAATTAAAAGATCTTTACTCTCAAGAGTACAATCATCAAGGGAAATATCTGGTTTTATGCTCAGTCCTCCCATAGTTGTAATGATTTCTCTATTAGCTCCTACTGTAATTACTTTTAAAGGTGCTAAATCTTTTTTGAAATATCTTCCGGAGTTTAGTTCAGCAATTAAATATCCATATTCCCAGTCCGACATTGTATTAAATACATATAGAAAAACTTTTTTTGTTTGCATTTAATAACACTCCAATCACAATTGATATAGCCAACTATAACATTACCTCCCTGACAACTAGCGTCAGGGAATTAATCAAATTTGATGAAATTTTATTAATTCCGACAAAACTTCAATCATTCTTTTCTTAAGACTGATTGGCTCAACAACTCGAATAGATTTACCGTACGTTAAAAGTAAATAAGGTACATATGTATGTATCATATCCTTCTCAAGAAGAAATACTGCTTGATTTGAAGTGCACTCTTGTAAATAATGTCCTAAAAACCAATGTTGGCAAATATCAGCTAATACACTTTTATCCCCATTAATAACCAAAGAAATAATCCCTTCCTTATCTTCTATAGTTGGAAGAAGATTTTTCATAAAAAAGTCACGTGCTGAAAAATTTTCTGGCCGGTTAAACTTATTTTCGGTTAGCATTAGACTTTCAATTCGATCTACTCTAAAACTACGGATATCATTCCTAAGATGACAAAATCCAATCACATACCACTTATTATTCCAATAGATCATTCTGTACGGATCGACCAATCTATAATTTAATTGCTTTTCGCCACTTTTATGGTAAAGAATTTTTACTGAGTACCCGTCAGTTACGGCCTGCTCCAACTCCTTCAAAAAAGGTTCCATAGAGAGTGAACTTAATCGACTTATTACTTCAAGACTAGATAAATGTTGGTTTATCTTTGTTTCCTGCTCTTGATTTGAGTATTTACTTAGTTTTGAAATGGCCCTATTTAGTGCTTCGCCTCCATAATATCCGGCTTCTTCTGCAAAAACAGCAGCGTGAAATAGTGAAGTTTGCTCCTCAAAATCAAAAAAAAGAGGAGCCTCAATAAAATTGTTCAATAAAGTGTATCCACCGTTATGTCCTGGTTCAGAAATTATAGGTACGCCACTTGTTGAAATTGTATCAATATAACGATACACAGTCCTTATATTCATCTCTAACTTTTCTGAAATTTGTTTCGCAGTCATTTTTTCACCTGAACGAAGCATCCATAGAATTGCTAACATATTGTCAATTTTAGGCATACACTTCCACCTCTATATGGGATTCATCCCCTAATATACATTTCCTACTTTTGGTGTAACTCATCGACTGTTCCTTTCCGATAGTTTTCTGTATAATGAGGCCCTAGACACATTTGTAATTTCACAAATTTGATTTACAGTCATATCGCCCTCTTTATAAAGCTTTACTGCATAGTTGAACTGACACGTATATAACCGATTTTTCGCAAAATATTACCACATCTTTGAGACAAGTCTTAAGAGGCGCTCTTAACTATGATTTTATCAGTCTCCTACACTCTATTGATATATAATTGAACTAATTAACTGAATAATGATAGAAATGAGATGATACTGTATGAAAACGGCGAGAGGTGTAGCTTATTTAATTGCGGTCGGTAGTAGCTTGTTTCAAATTGTGAGTCTGAGGGGGTTTCTATGAATAAATTATTAGCAATGTCGATATTAGGATTGGGCATTAGTGGTGCCGCTTTAATTTTCTCAGTCTCTTTGTTATTCAAATCCCCAACCGAAAACTTTGAGCTGATGTTTGCTGCTGGATCAGCAGGAGCATGTACAGTTTTCACTGTCTCATCCCTAGTTCTTCGAAAACGTTTGAATCACTTAACTGACAAAAAGTAAGTGTGGAAAAATCCCCTTTAGGGGGTCAAAATCCCTTTATGAAACAGCCAGTTGTCGAAACTCTTTCGGTGACTGGTTGTTTCATTTCAATTGAATTCAGATATTGTACAGGGACATGAACAAGGGTCCTCTCAGAATGTACAATAAGGTAAATATGGATCCATTGTTATTCACCCCATTATTAATTTCTTCATCATGGCGGCACATTGATCCATTTAAAATCTATACAAGAGAACGATTTGCAACAGACTATTTATAAGCCTACTTAATGATTTTAGCAATCACAAAACATGTGATTATAACAGTTAAAAGCAATAAATAATTTAGTCTTTCAAATGCCTTTTGTTTTTTGCTCATTGTCATTGTTCCTTCCATATGTTCTACTTTTGTTGTCCACTGAACATTATGGATCCAGATTTGTTGTGTTTTCCTACAAACAATAAAAACTTGTAAACAAACACTTCTAATGGATTCACATTTACTTGCTTGAATAATTACTTGAGCTATTTAATATCTCACCACTCGTCAGGAAATGCGGATTTACAACGGTGGTAAGAAAATGTTCGTAAATGATCCGGTCTTCAAAACGAAAACCGGATTCCTATATTTATTTATCTCACTCTTTTTTCTAAACGCCTATTCTAAATCAATATCGAGCTTGATCAAAAAGATTCCGATAACTAGGCTTTACATTCTGCAAACCCTTGTAATTCTTCGATTAAACCAGACAAAACTGGTTCATTCATTTTTCCATATCCTTAAATTTCGCCTCATCTATTGGTTAGGATAATAAAACGACATTTTTATTGATTAATATCGTGGTAATACTTAAGGTGTCCCTATTGAAACGGCATCTATCAGTCGTCTATCCGATACATATTTTGCTCTGTTTGGTTGTCCCTCAGCTCTGTTTATATCTAATGTATTTAAGTTTGCTACAACAGAGAAGAGCGTACCAAAATTATGTTTTTTTAAATTTAAACAAACATGTCCCTTTGTTTCTGACATAATTGATTGTGCAATGGAAAGAGTCATTTTATTGACGTTTTCTTTAAGACGTATATCTAATGTTTCAAAACGTTCTTTTGATTTGCTCCAATTCCAGTTTTCAGATACTAATGTACTTTCATGGTGATTGGTACAATGAATATAATGATTGGTGGGAAGACGCACTTGATAGTCATTAGGGGTAACTTCTACAACAGCCATATTCCCTAATGGATCTGCTAACAAGTAGTTATTGGCTACCGAACTTGGGAATCTTTTTAACACTTCTATTCCTTCTTCCACCGTACAACAGTTTTCTAAAATATATTTAACAGCAAAATAAAAATTCAATCCTGGCTTAATTCCCCCTTGGGGAACCGATGTAATTCCTACAAATAAACCATGTTGATTGATACCATCAACTTTTCCAATAAAACAATCTGAATGACCTACATATTTATTTTTGTCTTCAAAACAAACTAATGAGGACTCTGTTATTTTCTTTAAATTTAAGAGCATATCATAATTACGTCCAACAATCATTTCTTCTCCATTGAATGCTGAAAAGATGCTACATTGACCAGTCAATTCAAATACACCTATACTTAAGAGAAATGCACTTACTTCTTCAAAAGAAGAATGGCAGCCATCAGCAAATCCTTGTATTTCCTTAACGATAGAAGGGTCAAATTCAGTAAGAATAGGTTTGCATAACTCCCCAAATTTTAATTTTTCCTCTGTTATTTGTGGAAATCGAAACCCATTTTTATAAAGAAGTTCTGCATAATGCTTGCCTGCCTGATAAACATTTCCTTTTAACCTCGGATGATACATAGTAACTCCCTCCGTTTATACTTTTGTATATATAGAATAAACCCTCCAGTAAGTGGAGGGTTTACCCTGTTTCGATATCAATAACTTTTAACTATAGTTCTTGATAACTGGAGTACATATTTTCGTAATAAACTCTGATGGATGTCTATTTAAATCTGGTCGTATGTCTCTTAAATTAATATTAGAAGGAACAATACCTTTTTCATAAATCTCTATTGCTTTTCCGCTCTGGATTAGATTCTGTTCCAGTATCCAATTTTTCAATATTTCATATCCTACATCCAACTCTGAATAGGGACCTTTAACAGTCAGACATGCGTATATCCCTTTGTCTAAAATCCTACAATTGTCTGTTTTATTCGTATCTTTTACTGGAAGAAGAAGCTCTACGTCTGCCTCCTTTTGATTCAAATCTCTATCATGAAAGATTGCCATTAGATTTCCATTTATCACAAGATTAAAAGCATAAACTCGATCAAATAAATTTTTTACCAACTTATCTATAAATTTTATCTTTATTTTCTCACGAACAGAATAAACTGTTATTCCCTCTCGATTTTCAATATAACAGCTAGATATAACCGGCCCAGGAATTATAGATGCATTCTTTTCTATTTGTATTTTTAACAGATTCATTTCTTTTATTTGTTTGGAGATTTGTTCTTTTTGATCCTCAAGCTCATATATTTTATGCTCTAATATGCTTTTCCACTGTACTTGATCAGGGTTTTCAATAAATTCCTTAATCGTAGTTAAGGGAAATTGACAGCTTTTTAGAAGCATAATTTTTTTCATGATTTGAATTTTTTCGTAGTCATAATACCGATAGTTTGTTACAGGATCTATATAAGAAGGTTTTAGTAATCCAATGTCGCTATAGTAGCGTAACGTTTTAACAGGAATATGACATATTTCAGAAAATTTGCCTATAGTGTACATTATATTCCCCCTTTACGATTATTTTAGTCTACGATAAATTTTGAAAAGTGTTATTGAGAGTCTATGAGACTAACAATATCAAGGAAATGATTTCTTCTCAATAGGGTACACTGTCGCTTTGGGAGATAATTTGCACTTGTTTTAATGCTATTTTGCACTATAAATACAAACCCTTTTAAAGTGTTGGTTTAGAATAAAGATTAATTATAAATCACTATAAATCCTTGATTTAACTGTATATAAAAAGGATAATCTTTCTTGGACTTAAATCTCAGTTCAACTATTTAAACGAGATTCACTTTCTTTTTTCCTTTTATTTATCGCAAACGAAAAAGATGCAGTAACTAGTGCCATTAATACTGTTATTCCACCAATCCAACCTAGATTCAGAACAGATGCGTATTCTATTACCAATCCCCCTATACCTGCGCCTAATGTCATACCAATATTCATAATTGCCGTATTGAAACTCAAAACAATTTCTGATGATTGTGGTTTTAAGGAAATTAGATAAAATTGATTTGCAGGAGTTGTTGTCCATGCGGCAGTTCCCCAAACCATAATAATTATGAAGACACCAATAGTTGAAATGGATGTTGCCGTCAAAAAGAACAATGCTACTGAGTGAATGATTAAACTAAAATAAATAGTGCGAACAGGTCCCCATTTATCAGCTGCATACCCACCAAAACGAGAGCCTATGAAAGCAAAGACGCCTAAGACTAATAGTGCTGTACTAATTTTTTCTATAGAAAAATCAGCTAATTTGTTTAAAAGCGGAGCAATATACGTAAAGACCATTGTGTAGCCAAAAATCCAAAATAATGTGGTGAATAAACCACTGATTATTTGCTTATCTCGAATGACTAACAATTGTTGCTTCAAAGAAATTGATTTATTTCCCTTTAATATTTTTGGAATATATTTATTTAGTAATAACAAATCAATCAGTGTAATAGATGCAATAAATAAGAAAACATAACGCCAATCCATAAATGAAGCAATGAAAGTTCCAATTGGTACACCCAATACTAAAGAAACTGTAAATCCAGTAATGACTGTTGCAATTGCGCTGCCTCGTTTGGCAGGCTCAGCAAGTTGAGCTGCGTAAATGGTTGCAACAACGAAATATAGTCCACCACTCATAGCTAGTACAATACGTGAAAACATCAGCATGCCAAAATGATAACTAAAGAATGCGACGATATTTCCTATTATAAAAACCAGCATTGAAGATAACAAAACTCTTTTTCTTTCAAACTTTGTAGTTAGTATAACGAGTACCAGTGCACCAAATGCATGCGATAAGGCATATACAGTTACTAATTGTCCAGCCAATGAAACTGGAACATTCAAATCATTAGAAATCACTTCCAAAATGCCCGAAACAATAAATTCAGCTGTCCCTACACCAAAAGCACCTAAAGCTAATAAATAAATGGCAATTCGATTCATTATCTCATCTCCTTTTTACTTAATTTGTTAGCAATAAACTGTTATACAGCCAAATAGTACATCATTTAAAATCTTCGTCAGTCAAATCCATATTTATCCCCATAGCAGTTCGACTACCGTCAGCTGCAGCAAAAACCACTTGCGATGGATTAATGTATGAAGCATCCCCAGCAGAATAAAGACCTTGTATTGAAGTTCTCCCTGATGCATCTGTCTTGATTCCGCCAAATTCCGTCATTTCGAAACCTAAACTATCTCTAAATTTCATATTTTGGATAAATGTGGGGGTTGCGAAGCCGCCTGACCTTACAATTTGAGTACCATCCTCAAAGCGAACATGCTCAAGAATCCCGTTTTGACCTATAAAAGCAGCAATACGATTCTCTATCACCATAATTCCGTTCAATTGAAGACGTTTTTTTTGTTCATCCGAAAGGGGCTTTTGTCCGTTTGTACAGACGATCAAATCCTTACTCCAATTGTGCAGCAGTTTGGCAGTATGAAAAACAGAGGGTAATTCGGAAACAACAACAAGAGGTTGGTTCCTAAGCTCCCACCCGTCGCAATAAGGACAATTAAACAAACTTTTACCGTATAGTGGATAAAACCCTTCGATATCAGGAAATATCTCCTTTACACCCGTCGCTAAGATTACTTTTCGTGCTTGAACGCACAGTCCTAATGAATCAAACACTTCAAAACCAGATTCAATTTTATTTATGGAAATGGTCTTTATTTGCAGATGATCGACAGATGGATAACCTAATACTTCTTCATAAGCAATACGACGGAACTCGGCTGGTGTTACACCATCTCTTGTGATAAAACCATGAGACGCATGCGTAACTGAATTTCTAGGCTGATTGTTGTCAATTAAAGCCACACTTCTTTTTGCCCTTCCAAGCACAAGCGCAGCATTCAATCCAGCGGGACCCCCACCAATAATAGCGCAATCGTAAATCAAAACACTCATCTCCTCCAAAATAGATATTACAGAGTATTTATATCTGTAATATGTCTGAAAAAATACTCACTTACATAGTAAAACTAGTCCTGTGAATACAAAATAATTCTCTTAAAACTTGAATATAAGACAACCTATTTATATAAGTTGCATTCATTTTTCTCCCATACTTTTTATTAGACCTTGAAAAAGTACATCTACCTTTGATAGACATTACAGACTCTTTATATCTATTATTAATACGAAAAAATGATCTATATAACGGTTCAAATCCCTCCTTTCATCATTAAGTGACTTAAACTTATGGTTGCCTTTGAACCAAGTCCGCTAATTTAGTATTTCTAAGATGATTCTGCATTTTCTCTTCGGCTTCCTTCATAACAGCTTGAATGGAACATTCATCCCCGTGGACAAAGTTACATTCAAATAATGAGGCGGTGCCTTCAATTGCATGAATAATATCTAAAAACGTAATATCACCTTGAGTAAGAGATAGACGATATCCCCCATTGGCTCCGGAAATTGATTCAATCATCCCAGCCTTCGCTAGCTTAGTTAAAATTTTGGAAAGATAGGTCGGTGAAACACCTTGTGCTTCGGCTAACTGCTGAACGCCAATAGGTTTTGCTGGAGAAACAGTGACAAGTGTGAGCATAGTATGTAGAGCATAATTCGTAGCTTTTGTAAATTTCATAATAGCACCTCCTTCATAGACTTTTCGTGTCTATAATATCCTTGAATATAGTATGGTGTCAAGTTGTTCGTTTATACTGCTTATTTAGACTCGCACAAACATACCCTTTTTCTTGTCTTGGTACATACGAGGGCACAAATTTAAGTACATTGGAGACATGAAACACACATAACACCATTCAAGAATTTGAACAGTGTTACGTGTGTTGCCATTTTGCTATACATCCTTACTGGATAACGTTTCTTTCTCTAAATAACGATATAAAGTTGTAAAGTGGTTGCTCCATTCCCTGTGGCCACTTTCATTCGAGATCAGGAATAGTCTATTTTCATAGCAAGCACAATTTTATTTGATTCAACCTTTAGCAGTTTTTGTTATATTACAAAAGAACATAGATTAGTCGAGGTCAATTTATCTCTGCAAAAACATCCACTTTTCCCTCTCCTATATACTTAGTAATATTGGTATACCAGCAGCTATTACAATAATTCCGATTAAAATTAACCAAGCAAGTGGATTTGCTAAATTTATTGTCCAGCCAACACCAAAACGTTTTTCTAAAAACAATGAGGGATCTTTTCGATTAAAATAAAATTGACCAAGCTTCCAATAATGATCGTCATCGCGATTTATCACTTTACCATCTGTCGTTCTTCCATTTTTCACACGACTTCCACCCTGCCCAGTTGTAATGGCAAGTACAATCGCACCAATAATCATGATTGCTGTAATCATTAACGAAATGACAGTCACATAGGTTGTTAAAATCGAATAAATAAATGATAGCTGGATTACACTGAAAAGAACTGTGAGCGATATTCCACTAGCAATTAGGAAAACCGACCATCTTCTACGAAAAATAATGTTTTGTTCTATTGATTCATCTGGATTTTGAGCATTCAGCTGTTGTTTTGATCTTCCAACCACCCAATTAATAAACATGAATAAAGCAATCATATAGATTTGTGTGATTGGCATGATTAAGACAGAGCGATATGATTTTACTGACCAATTGGTAACCTCACCAAAGAAATCATATTGCATTGGAATTCGTTCAGGAATTCTACCATACTGCGTAAAGGTAATAAATAGCGTGACAGCTACTAAAGCAAAACCAATTAAAAACCAGTAATTAGAATGAATTAATTTTTGTTGATAAAAATTTGTTTGTAGTACAATTTTCTGTTGTCTTTGTTCATGCCATTTCTCTTTTTCTTTGAGTTGTTTCATTTGCTTATGAAACACTAAATAGATTAAAAATGAAATCATTATAAAACCGAGTATAGTTATTGATAAAACGAACCCCATTGTCTCTCCATCGTTCGGAGAATACTTTCCTACGATAATATAAAAAATAAACAGTATAACAATACTAAAAACTGTCATAGATGAAGCATATAGTTTTCGCATTTTTTTTAGTTTTTCATCCATATAGACATCAGACGGAATAGAAACGCCAAAACTCTCTGTACGTCGTGTCCAATACGGCATACCAATCAAAGTAATAAAAATAGGTATGAATAAAATAATTGAAATCCACATGATATGATCCATCGGTTAGCTTCCTCCCTCGTGAACATATGAAGTAAAAATCACTTCACAAAGCTTCATAAAATCTTCTTTATTTACATCTCGACAAATGGCCTCTGCAATAAGGGGATGTAATATTTCTTTCATTTCTTTCTGAAAATATACATCTGCCTTTGGAACTCCCTCTGGATTAACCACAACTCCTTTTTGACGATGATTTAAAATAAATCCTTTTTGTTCTAGCTCTTTATAGGCTTTGTTCACCGTGTGTAAATTGATTCCTATATCTGCTGCTAATGAACGAACAGATGGTAATCGTTCACTTGGAACAAGCTCCTGCTTTGCAATACCTGCAATAATACGATGGATAAGCTGTATATAAATTGGTGTTTTAGACTCAAATTCTAAATGAATAATCAAAGGAATCCACACTCCTCTCTGTATATTACATGTTATATTTGTAATATAACATGCATTACTTATATATCAAAGAATTTTCATGAAAAAATCCTTAACTGTTTTTATATGAACAGTTAAGGACTCTTTTTCATTGTATTAGGTTTAGACACAAAATTTGGTACATTAATTGGTGAAATGGTTGTTTAATAGGTCATGAAAAGAGCTTTCTTTTTGAATAATGAGTTATGTTGTTACCCAAATTGAATCCCTGAGTAGTTTTGAATATTCGGAGCATTTGCTTTACAATGAATCATTGAGTGAGGAGATCATATATGACAAAATACAATGAATATAGATATCATAATTTTTCATAGAAAAGTCAGCAGACCATTATCTTTATAGCAGGACTTGGCGACAGTTACGATACATGGAAAGAGATTCAAAATGAATTAATGTTACAGGAGATTTCAACCCTTTCTTACACTAGGTCGAGTGTTTGTAAAAACTCAGATAAAGCCTCAGTCCCTTCTCGATTTAGTGGAAGAACTCTCTGATTTATTAATTTCACTTGAAATACCCCCTCCTTATATAATGGTAGGCCATTCTTTTGAAGGTCTGATTGTTAGGTTATTTGCAAGTATTTATCCTAAAGACATAACAGGTGTCATCTTGGTGGATGCAGCAGCTGAATTTAAAGAACTTGCTTATGAAAGCGTTTTGCCTGAAAAATTACTTGAGCGTAATCGCAAGTATGTGCAGAACCCAGATTTGAACTTAGAAAAGATCGATAAGGTGCGAAGTTACCAACAAGTGATTGACCACTCACTTCAAATGGATTCTCCATTAAGTATTATTATCAGAGGTTTACTAAATGTTTATGAAAAGTCCTTTAAATTTTACTGTTCATTTAATGCTTAAATTTAGTAAACTCACAGTTCTTAAGAAACTTCAGCAAGGTGAGAGGTTTCTTTTGTTGAAACAAAAGACCCCCATCTATGATGAGGGTGCTTGTTTTACGATGGTAAAGAAGTGGTGTATTGGGAATTCGTATAATCTGGTAGCATATCCCCATGTGCTTCAATGAGATCATCACATAGACGAATGATATCGTCCATTGATAATTCAGCACTTGTATGTGGGTCAAGTAATGCGGCTTGGTAAATATGCTCTTTTTTCTTTGTGATCGCTGCTTCAATGGTCATAAGCTGAGAGCTGATGTTTGTGCGATTGAGCCCAGCTAGTTGTTCTGGGATTTCGCCGATATAGCAAGGCATAATCCCGCTTCGATCAGCGATACATGGGACTTCAACACACGCTTTTTCAGGAAGATTTCGGATGAGGCCTCCTGTGTTGAGTACGTTTCCGCCAAACTTAAATGGACGATTTGTTTCAATGGCTTCGATGATACGCGAACCGTATTCTTTTGAACGTGTATGGCTGAGCTGACTATTGTTGACGATGTCTTTTTTCATTGAGTTCCAGTTTTTAATTTGTTCCTCACATCGACGCGGATATTCATCAAGTGGAATGTTAAATTGATCGATTAGCTCTGGATAGCGTGATTTAATAAAATACGGATGATATTCTGCATTGTGCTCAGAAGATTCTGTAATGTAATAGCCGAATTTGTCCATTAATTCAAATCGCACCATGTCGTGGTGACGGCTTTTTTGTTTTTCTTTCGCCCTTCTTTTGATTTCGGGGTATAAATCTTTTCCGTCTCGTTTCACCTCTAAAAGCCAAGCCATATGGTTAATACCGGCAATTTTTTCTTCGATTCCTTCATGATCCATTTCAAGTGCTTCAAGCAGTTCTTTTGTACAGACTTGAACACTGTGACAAAGGCCGATAGTTTGGATATTCGTATAACGTAGCATTGTGCCAGTAAGAGTGGCCATTGGATTTGTATAATTTAAAAACAATGCATATGGGCAAACTTCTTCCATATCCTTTGCGAAATCGAGCATGACTGGAATTGTTCTAAGGGATCGAAATATGCCTCCAATGCCTACTGTGTCTGCAATGGTCTGCCTAAGTCCGTATTTTTTAGGAATGTCAAAATCGATGACTGTACTTGGTTTATAGCCGCCGACTTGAATTGCATTGATGACATATTTTGCACCCCTTAGTGCATCTTTACGGTCATCATATGAGCGGATCGTCACTTGTACGTTATAGTTCTCTTTTAGATGATGAAGCATTGTTTCCGATTCTTTGAGGCGTGCTGCGTCTATATCGAATAAAGCGAATTCAAATCCAGCCAAAGCTGGAACAAACATGCAGTCTCCTAAAATATTTTTCGCAAAAACTGTGCTTCCTGCTCCGATAAATGTAATTTTAGACATAGACTTCTCTCCTTTTTCCAACACCCATTGATTTTTATCCTTTGACAGAGCCTTGAGCGAGGCCGGCAATAAAATATTTTTGCAATAGTAAAAACATCGTGACCATCGGCAGCATGGCAATGATTGTGGCAGCGCCAACTAGATGTAGTTGATGTTGATTTTGGCCAAAGAAATTCGACAGTGCGACCGTTAGTGTATGCATTTCTTTATCTTGTAGGAAGAAAATCGCAAATTGATAGTCATTCCAAATATATACACAAGCAATAATTAAAACAGATGCTGTGATCGGCTTAAGAAGCGGGAAAACAACACTGAAAAAGACCTTTAAGGTACTTGCGCCATCAATTCGAGCAGCTTCTTCCAGTTCTTTCGGAATGGTTGAACGGATAAAACCAGCATATAAAAAAATGGTAAGTGGCAGAAAGGCAGCTACATTATTTAAAATCGCAATTTGGTATGTATTCATCATCCCTAGACTGACGACCATTTTATAGAGTGGGACAAGTGCCGTTAAAGGTGGAATGACCATGATCGCGATAAATAAAATGTAGATGCTTTTATTCAGTTTTGTTTGTCTTCTTGCAAGCGGATAGGCTGCAAGTGATCCTAGTAAAATGAGTAGGATCGCTGAGCTACTCGTAATGATGAATGTGTTAAGAAATGACTGTCCTAAATTGGCTTCAGTCCAAGCCAGGGTAAAATTTTCAAAGTGTAGCGCTTGAGGAAACACCCATTTTGAACTAAAATCTCCCAAGCCTTTCAGTGAAGTAGTCACTAAAATATAAAATGGAACCAAATGTAGCAGTGTGATCAAAAATGCAAGCGCGGATAACCATCTCTTTTTCCGTTTGTAGGCGGCCTCCATTATACTTCTGTCTCCTTTCGTTTGAAGTAAAGTAACGCAGCCACACTAATGACAAGAATAATCAGTGCCATGAATACGCCTTGAGTGGCGGCATAGCCTGCATCTTGTCGTTTGAAATATAAATCATACATAAAGGTGGACATTGATTGCGAAGCATCTCCTGGCCCACCGCCTGTCAATGCAATAATGACATCAAATAGTTTCAAGCCACCAATGATATTGAGGACAATATTAATTGTGATAGAAGGCATGAGCAGTGGCAAGGTGATCTGTTTAAATTGCTGAAGTGCTGAAGCCCCATCTAGCTGTGCTGCTTCATAATAATCTTTGGGTATGCTTTGTAAACCAGCTAAATAAATGATCATCGCAATACCGACAAATTGATACGTATTGACAAGGACAATGATCCACGAATTCATATTTGGGCTGCTAAGTACATTGATTTGATCAAAGCCTAACAACATGAACATATCATTTAGCGCGCCACCCTGATAGGCAAAGATAAAGTACCAAATGTATCCCATTGCGATTGGGCTGATCATCACAGGTAAATAGACAATTGTTCTTGTTATAGTTCTCATTTTCAAGCTGTGATTGAGTAACAGCGCATAGCAAAGCCCAATGATGTTCTGTAATAACGTACTACCAATTCCGTACAGCAAGGTGTTTTTTACGACTAGCCATGTTGTTGGATCACTGAGAAGTCGTTTATACTGCTCAAGACCAATCCAGCTATAATATTGTGAAAACCCATTCCAATTCGTAAAAGAAAGTTGAATCCCATTCAAAAAGGGATAGATGATAAAAACGGTCACAATCAATACTGCCGGTGCATACATCCACCAAAGTGATGAGGTTCTTTTTGTTTTCCCTTTCGTTTTCTGAAGTGGTTTGAATGCAGCAGCCTGTTTTTTCTTGATTACTTCACTCATTGGCTTCACTCCTGTTTCAGCTTTCTGTATGATGTTGTGTTGTCGTTACTGTTTTCTAAGGCGGTTGTATTCCTCTTCCATCTTTTTTGAAAGCTGTGCGGGTGTGATGGAGCCTGCTAAAAGTTCTTGACCTGTTGTTGACATGACTGCCCACATTCCGCTAGGTAAGTATTTCCGATCAAAATAGGGTTCGATTTTGATGTCTTGATAATTTTGATAAAATTCGGAGTAATAGTTGGTTGCTTTTACGTTCTTTAATGCCGTTTCGGATGATGAGCCCTCTGCGATTTTCTTTGCATTTTTAGGCTGTGCTAGAAAGTCGATGAATTGCTTTGCTTCTTTTAGATGCTTTGAATCCTTCCAGGCAGCCACTGTAAATCTTTCACCGCCAATCCAGCTTTGTTGACCTCCTTCATGGATGGAAGGGACAGGCATTGTTCCTACTTTAACTGATGGGTTTAGTGTGGTTGTTTCAGGACCAAGAGAGCCTCCGACGAAAGTAAAAGCGATTTTATTTTGTGCCATGAGTTCTGGCGCTTGAGAGAGTTTAGCAGTTAGCACATCTTTGTTTAAAAGGTCATTGTCTTTAAATTCTTTCATGGTTTGTGCAAGTGGCGTATATGTTGACCAATCAAATGTTCCGTTCTCAAGGGCTTTTCCATAACTGTTTTGTTTATCAGTAATCAATAATGGTGTTGCCAGTTCATCGAATATTTGTGCAATATTTGAATTATCCCCTCCTGGTATCCAAAGCGGCACCACTTCTCCATTGCTTTTTTCCTTGACAGCTTGAAGGGCACGTTTGAATTCATCTAGCGTTCGAGGGATGTCAATGCCATATTCCTTTAACATTGTTGCGTTATAACTAATTCCGTCTTTTGCTTGATTAAGTGGATAGGCATAGACTTTGCCGCTTTCATCTTTTAAGATGTTGTCAAGCGCTGGATCCATCTTGTTAATCCAGTCCATCTCTTGTAAATCAGCGACATACTCGCTATAGCGCAGTTTTGCCCAGCCATGTGTGTCGAAAAGGTCAGGCATGTCATTTGCGCCCATTTTGACACGCAACATGTCTTCATAACTGTTGCCTGGAAAGTTCGCATCGATTTTAATTTGCTGATGCTCCTTCTCAAAATCATGGATCACTTCTTCAAATGCCTTTTTTTCACCACTATTACTCATCGTTGAAAACAGTGTAAGTGTGACCTTACCATTTGCGTCAGAGCTTCCCCCGTTGCCACAGCCAGCTAGTACGATCATAAAGACAAAAGCGACAAACAGTACACCTGTCGTTTTTTTCATCATATCCTCCTTTTAATAACTGAAAATTCAGTCTAAATAAAGCGGCGTTCATTCAGTTGCACAATCAAAAGAAGTCCATTATACTGGAATTCTATTCTTTTCAAAGAGATGAGAAAGTGTTTCGGTAAGGTGCCTAATTGAACATGATCTAGCCATCATGTTCAGCAATCTTCCGTTTCCTTTTTTGTCTCTTTTTCTTCTTCCGACAGCAGACAGTGTATCACCTCCCTTCCTGTTTCATCGCCTAAGTGTGCTTAGGACATGTACTTTCTCTCTCAATGAGTTTTGTAGGGACGATCACTTTTAATGGAAGCTTTCTCCCGGTGACCCGCTCCAATAATAGGTTGAGTCCTACCTCTCCCATCTGCTCTGTGTGAACTTTTACAGTTGTTAATGGCGGGCTTGAAAAGGACGCTGCATCAATGTCGTTAAAGCTAACAATGGATACATCTTGTGGAACGTGAAGTCCTGCTTCGTGAAGGGCACGCATAGCGCCAATTGCCATTGAATCACTCGCGATAAAAAACGCTCCAGGCAAATCTCCCTTTTTCATCGCATGATGCATGAGTTCATAGCCTTGTTGCATCGAATATTCACCAATATGCACATCGTCAGCTTTAAACGTCCCTTTTTCCTGCATTCGTTTTACAAATGTCGTTTGCCTTTCATCTTCAATGACCGATTTACCCTCAAAAAAATGCTCTCGCTCTTTCCCACCAATATAGCCAATATGCTCGTAGCCAAGTGCAAACAAATGATCGATCGCCCGATTTACCGCTTTAACAAAATCTAAATGAACGCTATCATATAAATCTTCATCTGCATGATGATTGATAAACACAATATGCTCCATATGATCTGTCATCTTTTCAACGGTTTCTGGACTAATTCTTCCGATGACAAGGAGTCCGTCCATTCCTTTTAGTATCTGCCTGTGATCCATACTTCTTAGGCGAAATGTGTTGATGGTGGAAATGCCTCGCCTAGCACACTCTTTCTCAATGCCTTGCCGGATGGATGAGAAAAATGGGTCATTCAGTTCTTCTTCAATCGACTGAGCAACAACGATTCCAATGATAGGTGAATCACGATTGGTTTTCTTTGCTTCATTTTTATCAGGTTTTCTTGCTCTTACTGGCGTATAATTCATCTCTTTTGCAATGTCTAAAATCTTTTCTCTCGTCATTTCTGATACAGAAAGAGTGTGATCGTGATTTAAGACGCGAGACACAGTGGAAACGGATACATTTGCGTAAAGAGCGATATCTTTTAATGTCGTCATAGGTAAACTCCTCATGGCTTCAACTATTTTGACTAAATATTTACTAAATCTATTTGAAGATTACCACATAAATAAAGCGCTTTCAATATCTTCTTT
The DNA here is from genome assembly GCF_050269555.1 of Bacillus sp. NPDC077027. NCBI lineage: Bacteria > Bacillati > Bacillota > Bacilli > Caryophanales > Bacillaceae > Bacillus > Bacillus sp. NPDC077027. The sequence goes on from NZ_JBNNIO010000007.1 coordinate 76,677, forward strand.
CTTATTTTTGATGAGTTTATGAGCATCTTTTAATTGAATATCGGTATTTTTAGTAAATTTACTAAAAAAGAGGATGGTGTCCCATCCCCTCACTCATGTGTAAATTGAGTTGTTTTGGTTTGTTCAAGGAAAATGTTTTGCATGTTTTCCCATGCAATGTGAATCTCTTCATTTAAACCGAATAAGCCTGAGGTGCCAACGATAAAGATTTCATTACCTGCTTCAGCAAGCAAGCGAAAGGTCTTTTCATTACAAGAGCCATCCACTTCAATGGAAAATGTGTACCCGCCTTTTTGTTTTAGCTGTTTTGCTTCTTTGATTTTACCTAGCATTTCAGTTAAAAATGGCTGCCCTGCAAAGCCAGGATCAATTGTCATAATGGTTACCTTATCAATTAGGTGAATAAATGGTTCAAGGATTTGTAAGGGTGTGGCAGGATTTAAGACAAATCCGACCTGACAATTTCGCTCATGAATATGCCGAATCGTGCGAAATACCTCTGATTGGACGACTTCTGGGTGCAGGCTGATGATCGAGGCACCTGCATCAATACATGCATCTATAAGAAAATCATTTGGTTTTTCTGCCATAATATGAACATCAATAGGTAGCGTCGTTATTTTACGAAGCTGTTCGATAAAAAATGGTGATAACGTTATGTTTTTAACATAGTGCCCATCCATAATGTCGACATGATACATATCGGCACGCTTGTTTAATGCTTCGATTTGCTCACGAAACCTTGTTAAATCCATGCACATCAGTGATGGTGAGAATGCTGGCTTCATCAACTGATCGCCTCCTTTAATGTCCTAAAATTAGTTTGATGAAGCCAATGAGAATACCAATAATACCAAAATCCGTATCACCAAACGTTGTACCTTCAAACCCTAATGAACCAAGAACCGGTAGTAAAAATGCAGGTAAAAATGACAGGAGTAAGCCGTTGACAAAAGATCCGAGGACAGCTCCTTTTAAGCCACCTGTTGCATTTCCGTATACCCCGGCTGTCGCCCCACAGAAAAAATGCGGAACAAGTCCTGGAACGATAACAGTTAAACCAAATAGCGGAAGTAGAAAGATAGATAGAACTCCTCCTGCAAAACTACATAAAAAGCCAATGATGACGGCATTAGGTGCAAATGGGAACACAGTTGGAGCATCAAGTGCTGGCTTTGCCCCTTTGACGAAACGATCGGCAATCCCTTTAAAAGCTGGAACAATTTCTCCAATGGCCATACGTACTCCAGCTAAAATAATGTAGACTCCCGCTGCAAATGTGATCGCTTGAATGAGGATAAAGACAGCAAAGTTTGTTCCCCCACTTAAATCCTCAATATATGAACGACCTGCAAATGGAGCGATCGCAAAGAATAGTAATGCCATTGTGATGGAAATGGCGACTGATGTATCTCGAAGAAAGCCTAACGATTTTGGGATGCGAATCGTTTCAGTGGACTTCTCAGGGTTACCAACAAGTTTTCCAATCAAACCAGCTGTAAAATAACCAAATGTACTGAAATGGCCGAGAGCGAGATCATCGTTTCCGGTAACCTTTCGTGTAAACGGTTGAAGAATTGCTGGTGCAATGACCATTGCAGTCCCTAAAATGATCGAGCCGATGATGACGAGAAGCGAACCATTGACACCAGCTGTCGATAAGACGACAGCAAGCATAGCCGCCATGTAAAGCGTGTGGTGACCTGTTAAAAAGACATACTTGAACGGTGTGAATCTTGCAAGTAGAAGATTGACGATCATGCCAAAAATCATGATCAGTGCTGTTTGAGTTCCAAATTCTTTTTGTGCAATTGCAGCCATCGCATCTGTATTTGGGACAACACCTTGAATTTGAAATGCCGCTTCAAACATTTTCCGAAAGATGCCAAGTGAATCAGATACAACGGCAGCCCCGGCACCGAGGATTAAAAAGCCCATGGTAGTTTTTAATGTGCCTGATATGGTGTCTGTCGCTGATTTTTTTTGTAAAAGTAGACCAAGTAGTGCAAATAAGCCGATGAGGATGGCTGGTGTTCCTAAAATATCGTTCATGATAAGCTCAATCATGCTTCTCTTCCCCCTTGTAAATGGTCTATATATGCTCGCGAAGAATGGCTTTAATCGCTTCTTGATCCAGTAGGTTGTTTAGTCCAACTACATTTCTTGTTCCATCATCTAGCTGATCAATAATATCCTTTGCTCCTAAATACAAATCAGCGGACTGACTTTTGCCTGTGCTGAGATCAGTGTGGTCTACATCCGCAGAGAGTCCTAGCTCTTCTAATGCTTTTTTGACATTCATTTCAACGATAAAACTGCTTCCTAATCCATTTCCACATACGACAAGTATTTTTTTCATTTGATCTTCCTCCTTAAATGGTTGAAAAGTGCTGAATGAGTGATTGTACGTCAGTCAAGCGATTCGTTGTACTTAATTGTTCAATGTGTTTCTGGTCACTAAGCAGCGTCGTTAGTTGCTGAAGTGCCTTTAAATGGGTCACACTGTCAATTGCCGCAAGCACAATGATGAGGCGTACCGGCTTTTCCTCTTTTTCTGAAAAGTAGACAGGTTCTTTTAACGACATCAATGACATTCCCAAAGTATTGACCCCATCTTCTGGTCTGGCATGCGGAATCGCAACCTCGGGTGCAATGACAATGTATGGTCCATTTTGATGAACAGATTGAATCATGGCATCAATATACGTCTCTTCAATCGAATGATTGCTTAGTAATGGCTGTGCTGCTTTCGTGATGGCATCTTGCCATGTTTGCGCTGTTTGTTTGAGTTGTATCGTTTCTCTTTTTAATAAATCATTTAACACTGGTTTCCACCCTTTCTGTCTTGATGCAAAAGATGGCTGAAGAAGCTCCTTGATGTCTTGAAGCAGTGCCTGTTCATTTTGCACGATTGTATGCTTGTGAATGGCTGTGAGAATGTCTTCTAACATGTGTTCATCTGAGGAGAAATCACCGCCTTCGCCATAACGCAGAAGTGTCTTTTTTTCATATGGCGTTAAAATGGGATGAACGATATGTACTGGTTTTCCCTTTGATGAAATGGGTGTTGTCGAGACAATGAAATCTGCGTCAATTGTTTGTAAACATTCGTATTCGCGCTTTGAAATCATGCCGCGAATCTCAATGTAAGCAATTAAATCGAGTAACTGCGTTTTGAGCATATGGCTTGTGCCAATTCCTTCTGCACAAACGATGATGACAGATTGTCTTTTCATCGTAGAAATGCCTTCTCTTCTCATCCAGCCACCAAAGTGCATGGCGAGGTAGGCAATTTCATGGTCACTGGCTATTCCGCAAGTGGCTTGTTCTAGGTGGATTGCCACTTTTTTTGTCATCCCGAAGACTTCTGGTTGCGCGTTTCTGACCGAATCGGTTAATTCATTGATAACCTTGATCTTGTATTTCATTCGATAGTAGGCGGGCTTAAGGTGCATCATTAAATTTCGTTCTAATTCACTTTGTTCCTGAAAAGAAATGCACGCATAGCGCTGAAAGTCAAATATCATTTTTCTGGCAATGGAGCGGATGAGATGATGTTCTTGATCACTTTTTGGTTGTGTGAGCTTTTGTTTTTTTGCACTGAGAAAGAGTGTGCTAAGGAAATAAACTTCATCATCTTTTACTCGTAGACCGCTTTCCTCTTGTACCCGCGTCATGAAGCGAATGGCGGCAAAGAATTCCCTTGTTTCTTGTAGCGTGCTTTTTTCTTCTGCGCTCATGTCTGCATCTTTTCCTAATTTGATCCGTTTTAAGTAGAAAAAAAGATCCAAAGATAATTGTTCTAGCATGTCATCCGCAAATTCTATTTCTAACTCAAGCTCGCATTGTATAAGGAGTGCTCTCATTCGTTTACGTGAGATTGGTCCATCTATCCATGTTGAAAGCGATATCTTTTCTTTATTTACGAGTATCGGCCGAATGCGATGAATATAGGATCTGAGCGCATGTCGAATGCTCATTTCAGCACCGGATAAAAAATAACCGGATGTCACGTTAAAATGAAGCATGATTTGCTGACTGGAAAGCGCTTGTTTTAATTGTTTGATGTCATCAAGGATCGTGTTTCGGCTGACTTTTGCGAACGAGCTCAAATCTTCTACAAACAACGGTTTTGAGTGGCATGCGATTGACAGGATCAGCAGGGCTCTCCGCTCCTCCATACAAAGTTCATAGCTTTCACCTACATGAAGTGTCTCTGCATTTTTTTTAATGGCTTCTTTTTCGTCGGGCTTTACATAATATCCGCTGCGATGCTCACGCTGTATCAAGCTATGCTTGTTGCTTTTAAGCCAGTCGTTTATTCGGTTAATCTCATAATAGATCGTGCGGGTAGATACATTTAGTGCATTTTGCATGTCCTCCATTGAAAGACGAGACGGCGTATAAAGAAGCATCATGAGTAGGTTCGTGCCCCGCTTTGTTAGAAACATCTAAATCCCTCCTTTCTCTCCTTGAATTTCAGTCTAATAGAAGAATCGGTACTAAAGAAGTACAAATGTATGCAGAGGTTCTCGTGCAAAGGTTGGGCAGGCAAGGTCTGTGTTGCACAAATAAAAAGCACACCATAATGGCTGTGCTTTTACATGTTTGATTTCAGTGCTTTAAGTTCTTGATCCATTAAATCAGCCGTTTTTGAAATGAAATCGATCGTGCGCTCTAGCTCTTCTTTGTCATATTTTTTTGATAGCGTAATAGTAGAAGCAGATAATGATTGGAACAATTGCTTCACTTGTGTTTTTCCATTCGTAAGCGGGACGATGATGACCCGTCTTCCGTCTTGCGGATCTTTTTCCCTTTTCGCATAGCCTGCCTTTTCTAGACGATCAATGAGTGCTGTTACTGATCCAGTACTTAAACCTGTCTTTTCACTGAGCTCTCCTGCTGTCATAGGGCCTAACTCATTTAAGAGATCGGCTGATTTTAAATCTGTTGGAAAAAGGCCGAGTGACTGTGCGGCTACCTGATGAAATAGGACTGTCCGTGTCGCCAGTCGACGAAGGGTATGTATGATTAGGTCATCGCTTTCATTTCTTGTATTGCTTGTTGACAACTCATTGTCCTCCCTTTAAAATCTATTTATCTTGATCATCAAGATAAATGTTCTCTTACCTAATCTTTTGATCATAGCAAAAATAAGGAGAGAACGTAAGTAGGAGGTAAATGAATGAACCACGTGGACAAAAGCCATGTGTCGACTCGCTTTGTTGTCATCGGACTACTTTTAGGTATTTTCATGGCAGCAATGGATAACACAATTGTGGCAACAGCGATGGGAAGCATTGTTGCGGACTTAGGAAGCTTTGATAAGTTTGCATGGGTGACCGCTTCTTATATGGTCGCTGTTATGGCAGGTATGCCGATTTATGGGAAGCTTTCTGATATGTATGGTCGAAAGCGTTTTTTTCTGTTTGGACTTATTTTCTTTTTATTTGGTTCTGCTCTTTGCGGAATTGCACAAACGATGGATCAGCTCATTATTTATCGAGCAATTCAAGGTTTAGGTGGCGGCGCACTTCTGCCGATTGCATTTACGATTATTTTCGATATTTTCCCACCTGAAAAACGAGGAAAGATGTCAGGTATGTTTGGTGCTGTTTTCGGGTTATCAAGTGTACTTGGTCCTTTGTTAGGTGCTCTTATCACTGATTCAATCGGGTGGCATTGGGTATTTTATATTAATGTGCCAATCGGTGCCTTTGCAATCTTTTTCATTGCCCGCTATTACCGAGAGTCTGCTGAGCATAGCAAGAAGAAAATTGATTGGTCAGGAGCGATTACGCTCGTTGTGGCTGTTGTCAGTTTAATGTTTGCTCTTGAGCTTGGTGGCAAGTCATATGCATGGGATTCTGTTCAAATCATCACACTATTTGTTGTGTTTCTCGTTTTTTCAGTTGTCTTTTTCATCGTTGAACGAAAAGCTGAAGAGCCGATTATTTCATTTTGGATGTTTAAAAATCGTCTATTTGCTACATCACAAATTTTAGCGTTTTTATATGGCGGTACTTTCATTATTTTAGCTGTATTTATTCCGATTTTTGTGCAAGCAGTGTACGGAGAGTCAGCAACAAGTGCTGGGTTTATTCTAACACCGATGATGATTGGTTCTGTGATTGGAAGTATGATTGGCGGGACGATGCAAACAAAAGTCCCATTCCGTCGCTTAATGATCATTTCGGTCATCTCCTTCTTTGTTGGCATGCTACTACTTGCTAATATGACACCTGAAACAAAAAGAATGTGGCTGACCTTATTTATGATGGTAACTGGCTTTGGTGTTGGCTTTAGCTTCTCACTTCTGCCATCAGCTTCTATGAACGATTTGGAACCTCGATTTCGCGGGAGTGCCAACTCAACGAATTCATTTATGAGATCACTTGGGATGACGCTTGGCGTGACCATATTTGGAACGATTCAAACGAATGTTCTCTCAAACCGTTTAGAAGATGCTTTTAGTGGTATGAAAGGTGCTGCTAATCAGCTCGGTAATCCTCAGGAAATTTTCCAAGCAGGAGCGAGGGCTCAAATTCCACATGACATCTTAACTAAGATCATTGATGCCATGTCTCAAAGTATTACGTATGTGTTTATGCTTGCACTATTTCCAATTGTCCTAGCAGCGATCACTGTTTTATTTATGGGCAATGCTCGTGTTCGCATGTCACATGAAACAAAAGAAAAGGAACAATAAAAGAAAGCAGAGCGATAAGTGGCTCTGCTTTTTTGTTTATAATTGATATAAAACGTTGGCCTTTCCTTCACTGCCAACCATACGGATTTTGGATTTGACCATGTCCTTTGCTGCTTTCTTTGCTTTCTGTAAGTACATGCGCGGATCCAAGCTTTCTGGTTCGTCAGAAAAATGATCACGAATGGCTTCTGAATAGGCATTTTTCAATTCAGTTGAGACATTTACCTTTGCCATACCAAGTGCTACACATCTCTTTACATCCTGATCAGGTACGGCTGATCCACCATGAAGTACAAGTGGAACGTCAACGAGATTGGCAATTTGTTCGATACGTTCAAAATCAATATCTGGTACCCCTTTATATATGCCGTGGGCTGTTCCGATTGCTGGTGCTAATGTTGGAACGCCTGTTTCTTCTACAAATTGACGGCATTCTGCTGGAATGGCTTTTTGGGCATCCTTTTCGTCAACAACAATGTCGTCTTCTACTCCGCCAACCTTTCCTAATTCAGCCTCTACATTCACTCCTATTTTTAATGCGAGATCGACTACTTCTTTTGTTCTGCGCACATTTTCTTCATACGAATGCATTGACGCATCAATCATTACTGATGTATAACCAGCTCTAATACAAGTGAGAATGACATCAAAGTCAGTGCAATGGTCAAGATGAAGTCCGATTGGAATTTGGTATTGATCTGCTGCTGCTTTTACTGTATCTGCTATGGCTTTGGCCCCAAGAGAGTGAACCGTTCCAACCGTTGTTTGTAAAATAACAGGCGACTTCAGTTCAGCCGCTGCTTCGAGCACCCAATAGATGCTATCAAAGGAGTGCACATTAAATGCGACAATTCCGTATTTTTCTTCTTTTGCGACTTGAAGCATCGGTGTTGTTGAAAGTAAAGCCATGTTTAAACATCCTCTCTGCTAAAAATTTCATTTGTCAGTACAGCTAGCATCTCTTCATTTGTTCGTGCTTCAAGGAGCTTTTGTCGTTTCGCTTCATCCATTAATCCTCTTGAAAGTGTAGAGAGTGCTTGTAAATGAGTTGTGCCAGCCTCATTTTTTGGAATAAGTAAAGATAAGAAGAAAAAGCAAGGCTTTCCATCAAAAGCATCCCATTCAATTCCCGTTTCTGTGCGAATGATGACAAGCGCTGGCTTTGTAATGGCATCTGTCTGTGTATGCGGAATCGCAAATCCATCCTGAAAGCCAGTTGTGCTTAGGGATTCTCTTTCAGCTAATCCTTGACTGACATCACTTGGTGATGTACAAATGCCTGCTTGATGTGCAATGTCAGAGATGGCGGCAAAAACGCCTGCTTGTGATGACGCTGTTTCATTAAGGTTCATATAGATATGTTTAATCAATTGTCATTCCCCCTGTTAGATTGCGGTTTCGGCTGATTTTTTGCGATATAGTCCGTATAAAATAGCGCCAGTCACTGAACCAATAAGGATGGATAACACCCATTGAAATGCTCCTGTTACGACTGGAAGAACGAGGAATCCGCCATGTGGTGCTGGAACTTGAACGCCAAACATATAAGTCAGAATCGCAGAGATGGCTGAACCGAACATGATAATCGGTAAAACAACGACTGGATTCTTTGCAGCAAATGGAATCGCCCCTTCTGTAATGTGTGTTGCACCTAAAATGTAGTTAATCGCACCTGCATTTCGTTCCTGAGGCGTGAAATATTTACGGAAAATGGTTGTCGCAATCGCAATAATTAAGGGAGGTGTAATACATGCTGCTGATACACCAGCCATGAAATAAAGATTTCCTTCTGCTAGTAAAGCAGTACCTGTCACATATGCTGCTTTATTAAAAGGACCACCCATATCAAATCCGCACATTGCCCCAACAATGAGCCCTAAGAGCAGCGGACTAGTTGATTGAACTGAAGAGAGAAAATCCATTAATGAATTATTTAAACCTGTTATTGGTACTACAAGTGGTGTCATGACTGCACCTATCAAGAAAATTCCGAAAACTGGATAGATGAAAATGGACTTTAATCCATCAAGTGATGCAGGTAATTTTTGCAGGATCAATTGAAGCAAAAGGATGATATATCCTGCCGCAAAACCAGCGAGGATGCCTCCTAAAAATCCTGCTCCACCATCGTTTGCAAGCAATCCACCGATAAACCCTACGACTAGGCCCGGCCGTTTCGCAATGGAATCAGCTATAAACGCTGCTAGAATTGGAACCATTAAGCTAAAGCCTAACGCCCCGATATTTTTCAAAAAGGCAGCAAAAGCATTATAGGTTTCATGTTCAGGGTCAGCTGAATAGATTCCAAATAGGAAGGAAATCGCAATCAGAACCCCGCCACCCACAACAAATGGCAACATATGTGATACACCATTCATCAAGTGCTTATAAATTGTATGAATCCATTTATTTGGCTGAGTTGCTTGAGATGGCGCTTGTTCCGCATCCTTAACAGCTGATTTTCCTTTTACTTGGTGAATAGGAGCATGACCGTTTAAAATAGTTTGGATCAGTTCATCGGGTGTTCTAATTCCTTTTGAAACGGGTACTTCAATCAATGGTTTTCCGTGAAAACGCTCTGTTTGAACATCCTTATCAGCTGCGACGATGACACCATCTGCATTCATAATATCCTCATTTGTTAAAGCGTTTTCAATTCCTACCTGACCATGCGTTTCTACTTTTATATCAACACCTAATTTTTCAGCAGCTATTTTTAATGCCTCTGCTGCCATAAATGTATGAGCAATGCCGGTTGGACAACCAGTTGCGGCTACTATTTTTTTACGACTCATCTCTAGATCCCCCTTATATCGTATCAATGTGTATTTGATTGATCAGTTGCTTGATGTCTTTTAAATCGCTTAAGCCTTTAGAAAATGCAGTTGATGCCCCAGTTGCAATGCCGTAGCGTAAACAATTTTCGGCATTTTCTCCCTCAAGCTGTTTACTGATAAACGCTGCAAGCATTGCATCTCCAGAACAAGCTGTATTCACAACCGTCCCTGACGGTGCATTACCTTTTAGAACGGATTGAGCTGTAATCAACATCGCCCCTTGCTCTCCACGAGAAATGAGTACTTGCTTTGCCCCCATTTGCACCAGCTTTTGTCCAGAGTGAATTAACTCTTTTTCTGATAAAGGATGTGTTTTACCAAAGAAGGCGGCGATTTCTTCTTCATTTGGTTTTAATAAATATGGCTTGTACGCAAGTGTATCGAGAACTGCTTCTGAGCTAGTATCTAAAATAAACTTGACGTTGTTGTTGTGACAAATAGCAGCCACTTCAGCAAAAATGCTAGTAGGTACACCTCTTGGCAGACTCCCGGACATAATCAAGATTCCATCTGCCGGAATCGCATTAATTTTTTGCCGGAATGCCTGAAGCACATCCTCTTTAATTGCAGGTCCTTGATTGACTAACTTGTATTCCTCTGTTGTATTAATGAATACATTAATGCGTGTGATTCCGTTTACTGGGATGAAATCTGTATGAATGGCAAGGTCTTTTAGGGATTGCTCAATATAAGAACCAGAAAACCCAGCAATAAATCCAAGTGCGGTACTATCAAAGCCATATTTTTTTAGCATAATCGAGACATTGACGCCTTTCCCGTTTGGCTGATAATCTTCATCCTCTGTGCGGTTTACGGTATTCGCCCGCATCTCTTTCACAGCAATATATAGGTCTATAGCAGGATTTAAGGTGCAAGTATAGATCAATTGGTTTCACCTACTTTCTTTTCTCTATAGAAAGTATCTCATACGAATCAGGTAAAATGTTTTCAGATTGTGTAAAGGTTTTCATCAAAAAAGCCTTCCAATAGATAGACTGGAAGGCTTCAGCATGAAATTATTTCATTCGAATGACGTAGGCATCTAGCAAAATACGAGCAATGACATGAAGTGAAAGGCGGGATCTTACTTCGTATTCTGGGAAGAAGGATTGTTCTCCTTTATACCCGACTAACGTCATATCGGAGCGTTTACTTAATGATGAATCAATTCTTGTTGTAATTGTAATTGTACTGACTTGTTTCATACTCAAATTTTGGCAAGCTTCTACGAGTTCCGCTGTTTCGCCATTTAATGAAACAAAGATGGCTAGCTCATTTTTACCTATTTCACGAGATTTTAGTCGAATGATGTTGGGATCGTCATGGACTTCACACGTTTTTCCAATGAGCTGTAATTTAATGGTCATTTCTTTTGCAATCATCTCTGAGAAGCCCCTGCCAAAAATATAAATCTTATCTGCGTCATGTATTTTTTGAACGGCATCTTCAATTTGACCGATACTTTGCAGTTGTATTGTTTTTAGAACCTCTTCTTCATTTTTTCGGATGGCTTGTTTAATGTCTTCATCAATGTTTTGCAATTGATCGCTATAATCGACCATTTTCTTTTCTTGCTTTAAGCGATATTTGAACGATGTATAGCCATTGTATCCGATCTTTTTCATCAACCTGACAATTGTGGCTGTTGAAACATTTGCTCGTTCGCTTAATGTGACGATTGATAAGGTGGAGATGTCCTCTAAATGCTGATGGATATAGTTGAGTAAATATCGTTCTGTTTCACTTAATGATTGATATACATCACTTGGAATGTTAAATAGCGGTTCATTCAAATTGATTCCCCCTCTTTGTTTCATACTATAATTAAATGGCTCATAAAAACAAGGTGATTCTTTCGTCCTGTATTTATGAAATTTATGATGGTATGACATTCTCCTGTTTTATGAGTGAAATTTTTATTTTGACATAAGATAAAGTAAACCAATGCTTGGAAGGGAGCTTACAGAATGCTTCATCTCATTGTTTTCCTGTTGTTACTTTATGTGATGTATGCCGTACTTACAGCAGTTGTCCTATTTTATTTGCCCATTGGAAAAAAATGCAAGGAACAATGTATTTATAAAGCCTCATCTATTTCTGGAGAAGACCAAGGAATGAACAAAGTGCTTTTGCTAGATGATGGTTTTGAATCAGGGCAAGTGCGTATGCAAATGATTCAAGAAGCACAAAAAATGATTCGTTTAAGCTATTACTCCATTCAAAAAGGAAAAACGGCTGAATGGATGTTAGGCGCATTATTTCAAGCCGCAGATCGCGGGGTGAAAGTGCAAATTTTATTAGATGGAATTTGCCATAGCTTACGAGGACCTTTACGTGATTTACGTTATGCGGTTGCCCTTCATCCAAATATGGCGATTAGGTTTTATGAACCGTTTCGTTTTTTAAAACCATGGACATGGCACAATCGCCTTCACGATAAGCTAATCATCACAGATGGCAAATTTGCAGTCATGGGCGGACGTAACATTGGAGATAAGTATTTTGCAGACAAACCTCCGAAGGATTTTGCCTATGATCGAGATATTTTTCTGTACAATCCTAAAAAAGGAAAAGTTTTAGATGAGATGGAACAATATTTTGTTTATTTATGGAAACATCCATTCACACAAAAAACAAAAGATGTGCTCTCGAAACAAAAAGCGAGGAAAGGAAAAAAACTAAATGCAACCTTGATTCGTTCTTATGAAGAGGCAATACGAACTCGTGAAGCTTTTACGTGTCCAAGATTTCGCTGGTCTGAAGATACAATAAATGTGAGGCAAATCTCGTTTTTTACGAATCCAATCGAACGCTTTAATAAACGACCGGTGGTTTTAAAGAAGTTGAATGAGTTGGCACACAGATCCAAACGATCACTGCTCATTCAAACGCCTTATGTGATTCCAACAAGGCCGATGAAGGGTGATGTCACACCGCTATCTAAAAAAATTCAAACGACCATTGTCACCAATTCTTTAATCTCCACTCCTAATCCACTAGCATTTGCGGGATATTTGAGTACAAAACGTGAGCTGATTGAAACAGGTGTGCACTTATATGAATATGAAGGCCGGTACTCCATTCATGCAAAATCGATGGTCATTGATGATTACTTAAGTGTGATTGGCACGTATAATCTTGATGCTAGGTCAAGTTTTTTAAATACGGAATCTATTTTAGTGATTGACAGTGCACCGTTTGCTTTAGAGCTGACAAATGCGATTGAACGAAAAATGGCTTATAGCTATCTCGTTGCAAAAGACGGAAAACAGATGAACGATGAAGCATATGGTCAAAAAAAGCAACCTTATGTAAAGCGTGTGCTTCTTAATGGGTTATCGATGATCACCGTACTTTGGCGAAGATTTATTTAAAAAAAGGCTGTCTATGTGTTAGTAGCCTTTTCTTCACTTTCCATCTTCGTTAATTTAAAGACTAAGATGCCGACAATAATAATGAGAACGCCGAGTAATTTCGTCAACGAAAAATGTACCTTCTCAAGACCTAACCAACCAAACGAGTCGAAAAGTAAAGCGAATCCAAGCTGGGATGTCAGGACGATTGATATGCCGAAAGTCGGCCCAAGCCGTTTGATGCCTTGAACGAGACAGATGACAACACCAACGCCAATGATGCCACTTACCCAGTACCATGCCTGTACATGTCTGATTTGAAAGGTATCCGCCCCTTCAAGCAGTAAACTCATGGTGAAGGATGCAAGAAAGCCCATTCCAAGAACGAGAGTGGTCGTTGCCCATGAACCTGTCCGCTCATTCACCTTACTGTTAAAGATCGTTTGTAAACTGACAAGTGCTCCTGCTGCTGTTGCTAACAATAAGCCAAATATCATGCACAAATCCCCTCTTTTTTATTATTCATAAATATTGTGTTCTGCAATTTGCATCAACCCTTCCCGATCTTTAATTATGATCTCCCCTTTTTTTCGTTCAATCAGACCTTTATCACAAAACTGCTGAATGACCCGATTGATATGACGGTAACTCGTGCCAATTAAACTCGCTGCATCGGTTAAACGGAATGTATTTGTCGTCATTTTATAAGAAACGTTCTTTTCGTCAAAAAAGACAGATAGTAGATAACTGGCGAGTCTCACCTCGACAGGATATAAAAGATGAAAGCTTAAGTCATTTGATTTGATGTAAAACTTATTTGTTATGCCCTTTAGTAAAAACATTAAAAATGCAGGATCATCGCTTGCATGTGCTGAAAGTGCATCGTGAGAAATACGAAGCATGTGAACGTCTGTCACAGCCTCTACTGTATTGACCATTTCTGTCTTTTGAACGTACTCAATATCTCCGATCGCTTCTAGCGGATTTTTAAAGCAGAGAATAAAAGTTTTCCCTTCTTTTGTGGTCGTAAATATTTTCAACTTTCCTTTTACGAGTAGATAGAGATATTTTCTATTATCTCCTTTTGAACAAATGACCTCCCCTTGTTGGCAGTGCCAAAGTGATAAATGGGTCAATATGTGGCCATGAAACACGTCATTTAATTGAAAGTCTCTTAAATAAGAGGAAAAAAGCTTTGGATCATGAAGCTCGTCCATCATGGTTCCCCCTTTTTTAAAATTTCAAGATGACAACACCAAGGATCATTAGTGCGATGCCTAAATAATGTGGCCATTTCATTTTCTTCTTTTTCACACCAAACCACCCTTTTGCATCAATCACAAAGGTGAATACGAGTTGTGCAATTAATAATGCTGCAATCGTCAGTGTCACGCCTATTGTTTGAATAGCAGTGACTTCATTGAAAATAATGATGGCTGCAAATGCCCCACCTATTACATAAAGAGGATGAACTTTTTTCACGTCGCGAATGTGGCCGTCTTTGACAATCAGTAAGATTGACAGTGCTAGTATAAATCCTGTCAACTGTGTAATGGTTGCAGCCTGCCAAGTGCCAATGTCTTCACTAATTCTTGCATTGGCAACCCCTTGTATTGTAATGCAGGCGCCTCCTAAAAAGGCAAAAATAACTCCCTTCATCGTCCATATGCTCCTTCTCATGTTTGTGTAATTAGATTAAATGATAAATGACCCGTATTGAAAAGGACATATGTCCCACTTTGCGTATTATATCAAAAATGTTCACTCTCTTGATGAAATGTCTCATGCTTCATTTACAGTTTCTTTGTTTTAGATTTTTCACTCTGGATATCAGTTTAGTGTCAACTAAAAATAGAATAGCCGACTAAATTGATTGAATAAAGGAGACATGTTTTATGAGAAACCAAGAAAAGCATTTTATGAATGGAGAATGGGTAACATCTACAGGTCATGACACAGCAGAGGTCATCAACCCTGCAACTGAAGAAGTAATTGGCACAATTAGTCTGGGGACAAAGGAAGACTTAAATAAAGCAGTGAAAGCGGCACGTGCTACCTTCCCTTCATTCTCAAAAACATCACGTGAAGAGCGGATTGAATTGCTAGAAAAAATTGTGCATGGTTATGCGAAGTGAAAAGATGAGCTTGTTGAGGTCTTGACGTTAGAATTGGGTGCGCCACTTAAGGTGTCAGAGGAAGTTCATTTTACAATGGGGCATGAGCATTTCTCAAAAGCAGCCGAGGCACTGAAGACATACACATTTACAGAAGATCGTGGCGGGCACACAATTATCAAAGAAGCAATTGGTGCAAGTGGTTTAATCACACCGTTTGCTGCGATGATTTTAGCTGAAATTATAGATGAAGCTGGTGTTCCAAAAAGTGCTTTTAATTTAGTAAATGGGACGGGAGATGTGATAGGTGATGGAATTAGCTCACATCCTGATATTGACTTTGTCTCCTTTACTGGTTCTGGTGCGGTCGGATCTAAAATTATGAAAAATGCAGCAAACAACATAAAGAAAATGGCGCTTGAACTTGGTGGAAAATCGCCGCTCATTATTCTTGATGATGCCAATGTGGAGGAAGCTGCGAAAATCGCTATTTCTCATAATGCCATGAATACAGGTCAGGTTTGTTCAGCGGCAACAAGAGTGCTCATTCCTGCACCAATGAAAAAGTCGTTTGAAGATGCATTACTGAAGGCCCTCCCTTCTTTCACAGTTGGTGATCCCCAGGAAGACCATGACACTGGGCCACTCGTATCGAAAACGCAATAGGACACTGTTCAATCTTATATGAAAAAAGGAATGGAAGAGGGTGCGACTCTACTTGCAGGCGGAACTGGCAAACCTGATGGACTTGATAAGGGCTACTTTGCTCAGCATACGATCTTTACGAACGTGAAAAATGATATGGTCATCGCACAGGAGGAAATTTTTGGCCCTGTGATGTCTGTTATCACTTATCAAGACCTCGATCATGCATTACAAATTGCTAATGATACGATCTATGGTCTTGCAGGTGTGGGAAATGATGCAAAAACACTGAAATATGTTGCCGAAAACATTCGTGCCGGACAAATGACCATCAACAATGCAGAAACAGATTACTTTGCCCCGTTTGGAAGCTTTAAGCAATCAGGTCTTGGAAGAGAATGGGGAGATTTCGGTATTGAGGAGTATTTAGAAGTCAAAGCTGTGATGGGCCTTCCAACTGCATAATTTTGAAAGGGAGAAAGCGAGAGTCGTTTTCTCCCTTTTTCGTATAGAAAAAAACCTAGGTCCCCGTGTTCACTTGAAGAATAGAGATGATTTCGTATTTTTTAACTGTTGCTTTAGGCGGTTTAGACTCTTTTAGTGCATCAAACCATATTTCTATCTTTTGTCCCTGTATCAATTCTTTATCATTTACTTTTGAGAGATCGATCACGATGAGATCAAGATTGTACTGATCAACAAGAATATCAGATTGCAAAAAATAATCGCTTTTTTCAGGGATTTTATTATTGATAAGAAGTAAACCAAATTTTTCGTCTTTATATAACAGTATCCCTTTTTCTGAAAAAGATATTTCCTTTTTTTCTTTATTAGTTTCAGTATCGGTTTTATTTTCATTGATATGATTGCAACCTACTAGTAGAACGGTAAAGAGGACGACTAAAATTTTAATATTTTTGATTTTTTACAACTCCTTTACCTTTAAAATATGAAATGATAGCTCTTTCATCTGTGATGAAATTAAAGTTAAGTATTTCATTATATTCCATCGGAAATTGACAAGCATATTGTAAAGTCATTAGAAATCTTAATCGTTATGATCAACATTATATATTTTACTTAATGGCAAACTTTCGGTAAAGTTCAAATTGAACCTATATATATAATTCCTATCGAATTAATCTATGTTTATATTCCTTGTGAGGTGGATATCGTTGCAACTTCATGTATTGAACAGTCCGTTTAGTCAGGAGCAGGCAGAGCAATTAAATCAACTGTTGCCAACACTGACAGATCAACAAAAAGTTTGGTTAAGCGGCTATCTAGCAGCTACTCAAGCTACAGTCTTAAATCCGAATACATCGGTGCAAGCCTCTTCTACGGCAGCACCTGAACAACCAGTTTCTAAAGAAGTGACCGTTTTATATGGTTCACAAACCGGTAACTCAGAAGGATTGGCAAAAAAGACAGCAAGTACCCTTGAAGAGAAAGGCTTTCATGTTACCCTATCTTCAATGCCAGAGTTTAAACCGAATAGTCTGAAAAAAATAGACAATTTACTTGTGATCGTGAGTACACATGGCGAAGGAGATCCACCAGATAACGCGATCTCTTTCCATGAATATTTACACGGAAGACGTGCACCTAATCTTGATCATCTTCGGTTTTCAGTGCTATCGCTTGGAGATAGTTCATATGAATTCTTCTGTCAAACGGGTAAAGAGTTTGACCAGCGTCTTGAAGAGCTTGGTGGGAAACGTCTTGCTGATCGTGTAGATTGTGATCTTGATTATGATGAGCCGTTCTCAGATTGGCTAGGTGCAGTGACCGCTGGGCTCGGTGAAACAGGTACTTCTACTAGTACTGGGGTCACTGCACCAGAAGCTTCAAGCTTGACTGAATCTGTTTACTCGAGAACCAACCCATTTTACGCAGAGGTACTTGAAAACTTAAACCTAAATGGTCGCGGTTCTAATAAGGAAACACGCCATTTAGAATTATCTCTCGAAGGATCTGGGCTTATATATGAGCCGGGCGATAGTCTAGGGATTTATCCAACAAATGATTCAGAGTTGGTTGATGAATTAATCAGTGAATGCAAATGGGACGCAAGCGAATCCATTGTTATTCATAAGAATGGCGATACCCTATCGTTAAAAGAAGCACTGACATCTCATTTTGAAATAACGGTGATAACAAAACCGTTTCTTCAAAAAGTACTTCAGTTTACGAAAAATGAAGCACTTCATACGCTTTTACAAGAAGGCAATGAGGAAAGTGCCAAAGCCTATTTAGAAGGTCGCGATTTATTAGATCTTGTGCGTGATTTCGGTCCTTTTGAGGCATCTGCCTCTGATTTCACATCCATTCTAAGAAAAATGCCTGCACGTCTTTATTCAATTGCGAGTAGTCTTGAAGCCAATCCTGAAGAGGTCCATCTTACGATTGGTGCGGTGAGATATGAAGCGCATGGCAGAAAACGAAGTGGTGTGTGCTCTATTCTTTGTGCAGAACGATTAAAGCCAGGTGATCAAATCCCTGTGTATATTCAACACAACCAAAACTTTAAGTTGCCAAGTAACCCAGATGTCCCGATCATTATGGTCGGACCTGGCACTGGTATTGCGCCGTTCCGTTCATTTATACAAGAACGTGAGGAAACAGGCGTAAGTGGTAAATCGTGGCTATTCTTTGGCGATCAGCATTTTGTCACAGATTTCTTATATCAAACTGAATGGCAAAAATGGTTAAAAGATGGCATTTTAACAAAAATGGATGTCGCCTTCTCTCGCGATACAGAGGAAAAAGTGTACGTGCAGCATCGCATGAAGGAAAATAGCAATGAGCTGTTTCAATGGCTTGAGCAAGGAGCATATGTTTATGTTTGTGGTGATGAAAAACATATGGCACATGATGTCCACGAGACCCTCCTCTCTATTATTCAAGACGAAGGTAGCATGAGCAAAGAACAAGCAGAGAGTTATGTTGCGAACCTGCAGCAGCAAAAACGCTATCAGCGTGACGTATATTGATGCCCGAAAGAAAGGAGTTTTGACCACATGTTGAAGACAGCGTTAAAAGCGCCGGACGGACCTCCGAGCGATGTGGAAGAAATTAAGGAAAAAAGTGATTATTTACGCGGAACATTAAAGGAAGTCATGCTAGACCCTATTTCAGCAGGTATTCCAGATGATGATAACCGTTTAATGAAGCATCATGGCAGTTACTTGCAGGATGACCGTGATCTTCGAAACGAACGCCAAAAACAAAAGCTAGAACCTGCATATCAATTTATGCTTCGTGTTCGCCTTCCTGGAGGGGTTGCGACACCGAAACAATGGCTTGTCATGGATGATCTTGCCCAAAAATATGGGAATGGCACCTTAAAGCTGACGACGCGCGAAACTTTTCAGCTTCATGGCATATTAAAATGGAACATGAAAAAGACGATCAAAGACATTAATGCGACGATGCTTGATACAATCGCTGCATGTGGAGACGTCAACCGTAATGTGATGTGTACATCAAATCCTTATCAGTCAAAGATTCATAGTGAGGTATACGAATGGGCAAAAAGACTAAGTGATGATCTGCTTCCTCAAACGAGAGCGTATCATGAAATTTGGCTTGATGAGGAAAAAGTCGCTAGCACGCCTGATACGGAAGTAGAGCCTATGTACGGCCCGCTTTATTTACCAAGAAAATTTAAAATCGGTGTAGCTGTCCCCCCTTCTAACGATATTGATGTTTTTTCTCAGGATCTTGGCTTTATTGCCATTCTTGAAGACGATAAGCTGATTGGCTTTAACGTTGCGATTGGCGGTGGAATGGGTATGACTCATGGAGATGTTGCAACATATCCACAGCTTGCGAAGGTTATTGGCTTTTGTCCACCTGAACAAGTCATTGATATTGCCAAAAATATCATCACCATCCAGCGAGATTATGGTAATCGCTCTGTTCGAAAAAATGCAAGATTCAAATATACAGTGGATCGACTCGGTCTTGAGAATGTGAAACAGGAGCTTGAGCATAGACTCGGCTATACGCTTGCTGAAGCAAGAGAGTATCACTTTGACCATAATGGCGATCGCTATGGCTGGGTGAAAGGCATCAATGGAAAATGGCATTTCACCATGTTTGTTGAAGGCGGACGTGTGACAGATTATGACGATTATCAATTAATGTCAGGCATTCGTGAGATCGCCAACATTCATACTGGTGATTTTCGTTTAACAGCTAACCAAAATTTAATTATTGGTAATGTCACAACGCAAAAGAAGAAAAAAATCGAACAGTTGATCGAGCAGTTTGGACTTTCGGATGGAAAACAACATTCTGCACTGCGACGTAGCTCAATGTCATGTGTTTCCCTGCCAACTTGTGGATTGGCAATGGCAGAGGCTGAACGTTACCTCCCTCGCCTGATCGATAAAATTGAGGACATCGTTGAAGAAAATGGATTAAGTGATAAAGAAATCACGATTCGCATGACAGGCTGTCCAAACGGGTGTGCAAGACATGCATTAGGTGAAATTGGCTTTATCGGTAAATCACCTGGCAAATATAATATGTATTTAGGCGCCGCCTTTGATGGCAGCCGCTTAAGTAAAATATACCGTGAAAATGTCGGTGAGGCAGACATTTTAAATGAGCTAAACATCATTCTACCTCGCTATGCAAAAGAGCGCGAAGAAAATGAACATTTCGGTGATTTTGTCATTCGAGCAGGTATTGTGAAAGAAACAACGGATGGTACAAATTTTCATGTGCAATAACGAAAAAAGACAGGGTCATTTCCTGTCTTTTTTGTGTGCTTCATTTTTTTCGATCATTTTTGCTATGTCTGTATAAATAGCGGGGTTTTCTAAAGCCGAAAGATCGTTCGCTGGTTTATTTTCATAGGCATCTTTTAAGAGGCGGCGAACAATTTTACCATTTCGTGTTTTTGGCAATGCTTTCGTCAAATGAATTTCTTTTGGCGAGAGTGCTTTCCCTGCTTTATTCGCTACATGTCCTGTTAGTTGTTGAATAAGCAGTGATTCAGATAGATGTGGCTGTTTTTCCTTTAGAACAACAAAGCAAATGATCGCCTCTCCTTTTACATCATCTGTTGTGCCGATGACAGCTGCTTCATGAACGAGCGGGTGGCTGACAAGGATTGATTCAATCTCAGCAGGACCTACCCGTTTGCCGGCTATATTCATCACATCATCAGATCTCCCGGTGATCTGAAAATCTTCTTTTCTACCATGAATCGCCCAATCCCCATGGGTCCAGACTTGCGGAAATCGTTTGAAATATGTGGCTTCATAGCGCAATGGATCTTGCCAAAAACCTCTAGTCATACCTACCCATGGTTTTTCGACTACAAGTTCGCCTACTGTATCTCTCACTTCTTCCCCCTTTTCATCATAAACGGCTACATCCATTCCCAGAATAGCTGCATTAAAATGAACTGGATATATTGGACGAAGCAATGTACTTCCTAAAATACCGCCAGATACCTCTGTCCCACCAGAATAGTTTAAGATGGGAATTTGTTTCTTGCCTATTGTCTCAAAAAGCCAATTCCATGGCTCATCATTCCAGGGCTCACCAGTTGAAATGATAACTTTGACGTGTGATATATCTATGGCATCCTCTTTCTGATGGTGACGCATAGCGGATCGAACAAATGATGGCGATAGGCCAAAGTGTGTCACCTGATGATCTGAGATGAACGTCCATATCCGATTTTTGCTCGGATAATCAGGTGCACCATCATATAAGACGATCGTTGCTCCATTGATGAGTCCGCCAAAGACAAGAAATGGCCCCATCATCCAGCCCATATCCGTTAGCCAAAAGAGCCGATCCCCTTGCTTTACATCCATACATAGCCCTGCGTCAAAGGCGGCCTTTATCGGAAAACCTGCATGTGTATGAACAGCGCCCTTTGGAATGCCTGTTGTGCCAGACGTATACAAAAGCATGAGAGGTTCTTCGCTTGTGAGATATGTTGTTTGAGTAGATGGCTTTTCTTTTAAAAGTGAATGAAATAAAATATCGCCTTCATACGTGGCTTCGGTTGGTGAATGAACAATGACTTTTTCAATAGAAGTTATTTTGTTTAGTGCCTGCTGAGCTTCAGCTCTCATATCAATCGTTGTGCCTCTTCTTTTCATCACATCACATGTAACCAAAATGCGTGCACCTGACGCGCGCAAACGTACGGAGAGCGCTTCACTTCCGTAACCAGAAAAAACAGGACTAAAGATCACGCCAATCTTAGCAAAAGCGAGCATGGTCATCACTGTCTCGGGGAGCATGGGCATATACAGGATGGCGATGTCCCCTTTTTTTAAGCCTTCTTTGATCAGTCCTGATGCTAGCCGGTTCACTTGATCATGTAAATCGGCAAAAGTCACTTCCTGTTTTTCTCCTGCCTCATTCTCCCAAATGATGGCTGGTTGATTTTTTGTATCTTCTCGTAATGCCCATTTTTCAACGGCACTTTGAACGATATTCAGTTTTGCTCCTTGGAACCATTGTGGCCACATGAAGTGACGATGATCATTTAACACTTTGTCATACGGGGTTTCCCACTGTATGCCAACTGCTTGTTCTGCTACTTTCCAAAACCAGTCGATCTTTTGAATACTGGCATCGTAAAAATCATCGTAGGAGCTAAATCCAAGTGAACGCATCCACTTGTAAAGGCGAGTTTGTTTGATCATCTTTTCATCTGGCACCCATGATGGCTTTTGCTTCACCTTATGTGCCTCCTTATACCGGATAAACCGGATGTTTTCTTTTCGTAAATGTCATCTCTTTTGACGTGTATGCACGTAATCTTGCACAAAGCTCTGTTCTTAAAAGGTCAGCCGGAACAACAGCATCTATGATCATTTCTGATGCTAGGCGATAAATATTGATATCTTCTTGATATTCCTGACGTTTTGCCTGAATAAATGCACTTCTTTCTTCAGTCGAAAGTTCGGCAATTTTATTGGCATATACGGCATTAATCGCCGCTTCTGGGCCCATCACTGCGATTTGAGCAGTAGGAAGTGCAAGGCAGCAATCAGGCTCAAAGGCAGGTCCTGCCATGGCATATAATCCAGCCCCATAAGCTTTTCTGACGATGACTGACATTTTTGGAACGGTTGCTTCTGCCATGGCGGAAATCATTTTCGCACCATGACGAATAATGCCCGCTTGTTCGACTTTTGTACCAATCATAAAGCCTGGAATATCAGCAAGGAATAAGAGTGGGATGTGGAAAGCGTCGCAAAGCTGAATGAATTTGGCTGCTTTATCAGCGGAGTCATGAAATAGTACACCGCCCTTTACCTTTGGTTGATTGGCAATGATTCCGACAGGCTGTCCGTTCAACCGACAGAAACCTGTTATTAATTCGGGGGCAAAGAGTTTTTTGATTTCAAAAAAAGAGCCTTCATCTATAAGCTGATCAATGAGGTCATACATATTAAATGGAGCGTTTTGTCCTGCTGGAATGAGTTCTTGTATTGGAAGGTCAGAGGTCTTAGGTTCTCTTGCGGCTGTGACAGGCGGTTTTTCTGTATAATTTGCAGGCATATAGCCTAAATAACTACGTGCAATTCGGATGGCCTCTTCTTCACTTTTAGCTAAAATATCACCACAACCTGAGACGGTACAATGCATGCGTGCACCACCCATCTCTTCAAGTGATACCTTTTCCCCGATGACCATCTCTGCCATTCGTGGAGAGCCTAAATACATTGATGCATTTCCTTCCACCATTACAACAACATCACAAAAAGCAGGAATGTACGCACCTCCAGCTGCGGAAGGTCCGAATAAAAGACATATTTGGGGGATGCGGCCCGAAAGTTTCACTTGCTGATAAAAGATACGTCCTGCTCCTCTTCTGCCAGGAAACATGGCGACTTGATCTGTAATTCTTGCGCCCGCTGAATCCACGAGATACAGCATAGGGCAGTTGAGTTTTTCAGCCGTTTCTTGTATTCTAATGATTTTTTCTACGGTTTTTACGCCCCACGATCCTGCTTTTACAGTCGAATCGTTTGCCATCACACACACCGTTTGTCCATTCATCATCCCAGTGCCTGTCACGACACCGTCACAAGGAAGGGTATCGTCCATACATTCTGCAAATAGTGCATCCTCAATGAAGGAGGCTTCATCAAGCAAAAGTGCTAGCCTGTCACGCACGAATAACTTTCCTTTTTCTTGATTTTTCACATGGTATTTTTCAGCACCACCTGTTAAGATGCGCTGTTTTCTTCTTTTGTCTTCTTGTTCTTCTTTCATCATGTAAAGCCCCCTTTTTATTTGCCTTTATATTGAGGAGAGCGTTTTTCTTGAAAAGCTTTTAACCCCTCAATCCTATCTTCTGTACTAAACAGACGGAGATACGAATCATACTCAAGTGCTAACCCTGATTGAATGTCTTGATCTCTACCTGAATTGATTGCTTTTTTGGCTTCTCTTAGTGCAATTGGTCCGTTCACTGCGATTTTTTCAGCTAGTTGCAGTGCATCATTTAAAAGAGCATCGCTTGATGAGACATGCTCAATGAGCCCAATTGTTTTGGCTTCTTTTGCTGTAATGGTTGCGCCTGTGTAAATTAACTCTTTCGCTTTTCCAGATCCGATTAATCGTGGCAGTCGTTGAGTACCACCAGCACCAGGGATGATAGCTAGTCCTGTTTCTGGAAGACCAAGCTTTGCTTCTTCTTTGGCGATTCGGATGTCACAGGCTAGGGCAAGTTCAAGACCGCCTCCAAGGGCATGACCATTGATCACAGCGAGAGTTGGTATAGACAGGTGCTCAATCGCTGTGAAAGTTTGCTGAATGGTGAGTACGGCTTCTTTTGCTTCGATTTCAGTCATTGATAACCTTTCTTTTAAGTCAGCCCCCGCACAAAATACGTTGGTTCCTGCACCGGTCACAAGAAGACAACGAATGCGCTCATCTTGTGTGATGCTACGAATGGTACACTGAATGTCACTAAGTAGCTTGGCTGATAACGAGTTTGCTTTTTCAGGACGATTCAGCGTCATCATCGCAATGTGCTTTTCTAGCATTGAAAATTGAATGGTTTGTTCCATATAAGCTCATCCTTCGTTAAATTGTTGGTGTGCAGAGGCACGTAAACAATGGCTTGGTAGTGTCCGTTTAACCTTTGATTCGATCCAGTGAGCAGCCTTTAATAATGCCGGTTGGTCAATACCTGTCTCAATGCCTGTTTTTTGAAGCATATGAACCACATCTTCTGTTGCCACATTTCCGCTTGAACCGGGCGCATAAGGACAGCCGCCTAGTCCGCCCGTTGACGAATCAAATATGGTGATTCCCATTTTTAAAGCAGTGTATAAATTGGCAAGTGCCAGCCCTTTTGTATCATGAAAATGAAGGGCAATCTTATCAGCAGGGAATCGTGCAAGTAGAATGTCCAAAAGTCTTTCCACTTGCAGTGGGTGCGCTTCGCCAATCGTATCTCCGAGGGAAATTTCATCCACGTCATAGGCAAATAAAGTATCTGTTAAACGGATGACTCGATCAATTGATATATGTTTTTCATATGGGCAACCAAAGACGGTTGAGATATAAGCTCGTGTTCGGATTTTTTGCGCTTTTAGTTGAGAGGTGATGCGTTTGATGACAGGGAGTGTGTCGTCAATTGATTGATTCATATTTTTCTGGTTATGTGTTTCACTGGCAGAGATAAACATGGCGCCTTCATCGAGATTTGATTCAAGAAAATCTTCCATGCCTTTTTCGTTTGGGATCAGGGCGGCATAGGTCAATTCTTGATTTTTCTTTAAAGAAGCCGCAAGTTTTTTGGCGTCCTTTAATGCTGGCACCCATGCTGGATGGACAAAGGATGTGACTTCAATATAAGAAAGGTGCGCCTCTCTTAGCATGTCGATCCATTGCTTTTTATCTGCCGTCTCAACCCAAATCGGTTCATTTTGTAGACCATCTCTTGGTCCGACTTCTCGAATTTGCACCTTTTTTGGTAATGCCAATGATCTCTCCCCCTATTCTGATAGCTCTAAAAGGATCTCTCCTTCATCGACAAATTCTCCTTCCTGTTTATGAATATGTGCGACTGTTCCATCGTCTTCAGCAAGTATTGGAATCTCCATTTTCATTGATTCTAAAATGGCAACTTCCTGCCCCTTTTGCACGTTGTCCCCTTGTTTCACTAGTACTTTCCATAGGTTGCCTGCCATTTGAATGGTGACTGTTTTCATGAATGGTTTCCCTCCTTCTGTTTGATGAGAAAATCAGTTGTGATGTCTCCTTGTAAAAAGGCTGTTGAAGCAACAATTTTTCGTAAAAGCGGTACATTGGTTTTGATGCCTTTGATTTCATATGCGTTCAGTGCTTCTTTTAATCTTTCAATCGTGATGTCTCTCGTTTCACCTCGTACAATCATTTTGGCAATCATCGGGTCATAAAACGGTGTAACGACACTGCCTGCTTCGACACTGCATTCATGCCGAATATAGGGCTGTTCCAAATAGGATAAATGTGTGATCGTACCTGGTGATGGGAAAAATGTGGCAGGGTCCTCTGCGTAAATTCTGACTTCAATGGCATGACCTTGTTTTGTGATGTCTTTTTGCTGAAACGAGAGACTTTTACCAGCTGCGATGCATAGTTGCTGTTCAACTAAATCTAAACCGGTGATTTCTTCTGTGACTGGATGCTCAACTTGTAATCTTGTATTCATTTCGAGGAAATAAAATTGTTTATGCTCATCTACTAAGCATTCAATCGTCCCTGCATTCTCATAACCAATAGCCCCCGCTGCCAAAATTGCGGTTTCTCCCATTTTCTTTCTAAGCGGTTCATCGAGAAACGATGCCGGTGCTTCCTCAATGATTTTTTGATGTCTGCGCTGGAGAGAACAATCTCGTTCAAATAAATGAACACCATTCCCGTATGAATCACAAAGAACTTGAATTTCGATATGGCGAGCATTTTCAATGACTTTTTCCATATACAAGGTGTCATCTTTGAAAAAACTTTGTGCTCTTTTTTTATTTCCTTCAAACGCTTTACATAAATCTTCCTTATTTTGGACAATCTGCATGCCAATGCCACCACCACCACTTGATGCCTTGAGCATGACAGGGTATCCGAGTTTTTCTGCCTGTTTGGCTGCCTCATTTACGTCATGAAGTGCTGTGAAAATGCCAGGAACTACTGAAATACCAGCTTGATACATCGCTTTTCTCGCTGTGATTTTATTTCCCATTTGTGCAATCACCTGTGGGGACGGTCCGATAAATGTAATCCCTTCTTCTTGGCAACGCTCGGCAAATGCAGGATTCTCAGATAATAATCCATACCCTGGATGAATGGCATCTACCTTCGTTTTTTTCGCTACTTCGATGATGGTGTCGATATTTAAGTAACTTTCAGATACTCTTGACTTCCCAATCTTGTAAGCTTCATCCGCTGCTTTGACATGAAGCGCTTCCTGATCTGCCTCTGAATAAACAGCAACTGTTTGTATGTCGAGGCGTTTACACGTTCGAATGATTCTGAGGGCAATTTCTCCCCGATTGGCAATGAGCACTTTCTGAAACATATGGTGAGTCACTCCTTTATCAAATCAAGCGCTTGTTTTCTTAGTTTAAATTTTTGGATTTTCCCAGAAGCGGTCATCGGATAATCCTCTATGATGAAAAAATATCGCGGTACCTTGTAGCGAGCCATTTTCTTTAAACAATAGTCTGTCAGTTCATCAATCGTGATCTTGGCGCTATTTTTTAAGCGAACAAAAGCAGCAGTTTCTTCCCCGTATTTCTGATCTGGGACGCCAACTACCTGGGCATCAAGAATGAAAGGATGCTCATAAAGTACGTCCTCTATTTCCTTTGGATATATATTTTCACCACCCCTGATGACCATATCCTTTAAGCGACCAGTAATGGTGATATATCCATCTTGATCCATTTCAGCTAAATCTCCTGTATGAAGCCATCCGTCTTTGTCAATCACTTCTTTGGTGGCTTCCTCGTTTTTGTAGTAGCCCTTCATCACATGATAGCCTCGTGTACATAGCTCGCCCTGCATCCCGCTTTTTAGCTCATTTGTCGTTCCTGGTTCGACAATTTTCACTTCGATATTCGGAAGTGCTCGCCCCACCGTTTTCACTCTTCGTTCAAAAGAATCATCTGTTCTTGTTTGGGTAATGACAGGTGAGGTTTCTGTTTGACCATATGCAATCGTCATCTCCTTTAATCCCATTTGTTCGATGACTGCTTTCATCACGTGGGCAGGACAGTTAGAACCAGCCATAATTCCTGTACGCAATGTGGACAAAGAATATTGACTGAAATGTGGATGAGCGAGCTCAGCAATAAACATCGTTGGTACCCCGTGCAAGACAGTGCATTTTTCTTTTTCGACTGTTTGAAGTACTCGTTCTGGATGAAAGGATTCAAGTGGGACAATGGTCCCCCCTTTTGACACACAGGCTAAAACACCAAGCACTGAACCGAAGCAATGAAAAAAAGGGACAGGAATACACATTCGGTCGTGATGGGTTAATTTCATACAATCGGCAATTTGTTTCGCATTTCCGGCAATATTCGTATGAGTGAGCATGACTCCTTTTGGATAGCCCGTCGTGCCAGATGTGTACTGCATATTCACGACATCATCAGGTGAGAGCTGATTCATTCGCTCTTGCCACTTGTCATCAGTTACATCCTTGGCAAGGCTTTTGATACGATCCCAGCTAAGCATACCTAGCGGCGCATGATCTCCGATGTATACACACCCTTTCAAATAAGGAAACTGCTGTGACACAAGCATCCCAGGTGTAGAAGTGCGGAGCTCTGGTAGTAATTCATTCAGCATATTGACATAAGAAGTCCCTTTTACCCCTTTGACTAAAAAGAACATTTTACTATCTGAATGCTTCAGCAAATAGGCAAGCTCCTGTGATTGAAAATTTGTATTCACCGTCACAAGTACCGCTCCGATTGTGGCGCATGCAAACTGAAGGATGAGCCACTCAGGAACATTTGGTGCCATGATGGCAATATGATCCCCTTTTTGAATACCAAGCGCCATTAAGCCTTTGCCTATTTCTTTTACACGGAAATAAAATTGTTCATAAGAATAACGCAGATGTCGGTCTGAATAGACAATGGCCTCATGGTTCGGAAGCTTTGCTGCCTTTTCCTTTAACATAAAGCCGATTGTTTGTGGTGGAACTTGTGTCATTTTCCCCCTCCTTACACAAAAAATGAGTAAGCGTTTTCATTTATTGTAAAAGCTGTCTTGCGATGACCATTCTTTGAATTTCTGATGTGCCTTCTCCAATTTCCATGAGCTTTGCATCACGAACGAGGCGCTCTATCCCATACTCCTTCATATATCCTGATCCCCCATGAATTTGTACGGCATCAAGGCTCACTTTTGTCGCCATTTCAGAGGCGAAAAGCTTGGCGTAGGCAGCTTCTTTTGTAAAAGGTTTCCCTTGGTCTTTCAGCCATGCTGCCTTCCAGACCATTTGTCTAGCTAATTCAATTTGCATGGCCATGTCGGCTAATTTGAACTGGATGGCTTGAAAGGAGGAGATCGTTTTTCCGAATTGCTTTCTCTCTTTTGCATACGCTATTGCAGCATCCAGTGCTGCCTGAGCAATTCCTACAGAAAGTGCAGCAATTGAAATTCTTCCTCCGTCAAGTGTATATAAAAATTGTTTAAAGCCTTTTGCTGGATCACCTAACAGATTGGATGATGGAACGCGGACACAGTCTAAAATAATTTCGGCTGTATCAGAACCACGCACCCCCATTTTGTCGTAAGGGTTAGTGATGGTGAGCCCTTCCTGCTCTTTTTCTACAATAAAGGCTGATATGATGGGTTTTCCTTGTGCATCTTGATCTGTGACGGCAGTGACGATAATAGTACGGGCAAAATTCGCATTTGTAATCCAGCACTTCTCACCACTGATCACATACTCTTGTCCGTCTTTGACAGCTTTTGTTCTAGTACCACCAGCATCTGAGCCGGCATTAGATTCAGTTAAACCGAAGGAGCCAAGTGCTTTCCCAGAGGCAAGCGGAATGAGGTACTCTTCTTTTTGTTGTTCAGTTCCGAAATAATATAGGGGACTTGCACCGAGTGACACAGCAGCTGCATAGCTAAGGCCTGTACTCGCACATTTTTTGCCGATTTCTTCTACGGCAAGCGCATAAGATATCGTATCTCCACCAGAGCCCCCATATTTTTCAGGAAAAGGAATTCCCATAAAACCAAGTTCGCCCATCTTCTGGAAGGTGTGTAAAGGAAACTGTGCCGTTTCATCAATTTTTCTTGCATGTGGTGCGATTTCCGTTTTTGCAAAATCTTTTGCCATGTCTCGAATCATCTGTTGTTCCTTTGTTAATTCAAAATGCATGTTGTTGCCCCCTTTACTTGCTTTCTATCATATTTATTAATTATCAAGCAGCTTCATGCCACCTGAATAAATTCAGAAAATTTAAAAATAGATTGAGAGTATAGGTAGTCGTCTATGAACAAAGGGAATTCCTGCTCATTTCTAGTCGTTATATCAAGCGAAATAGAATCACATCAAAAAAGCATGAAATCAGAGACTTCTCTGTTCATGCTTTTTCAATTCCTTATTTGACATAATGTTTGGGTGAAGGCTTACTTTCTGCATGTAGTCGATTGAGTGCAGTAACTTGATACGTATAGCTTTTATTTATGTTCGTTGTTTGGTCAATAAATGCTGTTGTAGGTCCTTTTACTTGGCGAACAGTATCAATGAGTTGTGGTTTTTGCTTATTCTCTGACCGATAGATGGCATAATAAGTAGCTGAAGAGTGTGGATTATTTTTGATATGAAGAGACATGCCCTCTTTTGTCCTTTTTAGATGGCTGATGATGGGTTTTTGGGGCACGTTTTGATGAAGCCACGGCATATCAGGAATAAGGGCTGGCTTTTGATAGAGTTCATTTATCAAACGATCCTTTATTTGAAGGGGATTACGGTTTACGTCTTTTAGGCTGAAATGCATGCTTCCTTGTACGAGCGGTGATCCTCGGTTTAGTGTGATTTGTCTTATATATTCTTCAGGATCAGACCAAGCGGGATCACTGTTTTGATTGATTTTATATGTGGCCTGCCCTACATAGAAGTGAACTGGGTGCTCCCTTACTTCATTTGACCACCAATTGATTAGAACGTCATAGGCAGCTGCTTGAAATCCAATACTCCAATAAATTTGTGGTGTGACATAATCAATCCAATGCTGTTTGATCCATTCTCTTGTATCTGCATAAAGATCATCATAATTTGTCATGCCAGCCGTTGTGTTAGAGCCGGTTGGATCATCCTTCATATTGCGCCATACACCAAAGGGACTAATTCCAAACTTAACGAACGGTTTTTCAGCTTGAATCATTTGTTTGATTTGTTTAACTAATTCGTTCACATTGTGTCTACGCCAATCAGCAATTTTTGAAAACCGATCCTTTCCATATTCTTTATAAGTATCTTGATCAGGAAATTCGACGCCTGCTATTTTATACGGATAAAAATAATCATCCATATGAACCGCATCAATATCATATTGCTTCACAACCTCTTCAATTCCTTCCACAATGAACGTACGTACTTTTGGAATTCCAGGGTTGTAATAAAGCTGATGACCGTATGCTAAGGTCCATTCAGGATGTTTTCTTGCAGGATGATCTGAGGACAAGCGGTTCAAATCTGTATGGTTCATTGTGATGCGATAAGGGTTAAACCAAGCATGAAATTCAAGATTCCGTTTATGCGCTTCATTGATCATAAATTCAAGCGGATCATAGCCAGGATCTTTACCTTGAATGCCCGTTAAATATTCTGACCAAGGTCCGTATTGTGACGGATAAAATGCATCAGCTGTTGGTTTAATTTGTACAACGACTGCGTTCATGTTCATGTCTTTCACTTCGTCAAGACGCTGAATCAATTCATCTTTTTGTTCCTTAACAGATCGACCTTTCTTCGATGGCCAATCAAGGTTTAGCACAGATGCAATCCACACGGCACGCATTTCCCTATTCCCATCAAGGTTTAGCTGGACAGGACGGGCCAGTCCGCTTGATGGAATTGAAAGAAAACTTAGCATAAAAACGGTTGTACAGATTATCAAACACTTCCTTTTGTAAAATCTCATCGGTATCTCACCCCATATCAGCCTATTCAATTGCTAAATATGGAATGCCAGTTTAGGGCTTGAGCAAAATATCTTTTATTTTTTCAATTTGTTCTTTAGGGATATGACATGCTTCTATGAGAAACTGTTCGACAGTTCCATATGTATCAATGATCTGATTTAAAGCATCTTCTAGATAATCTTGTTGCACCTCAAGTAAAGGCTTTGTCTGTAGTTTTGAAACTCGGTATAAACTCATCATACGAATTAAGCGTTCCTGTTGTTTGATGAGTATTTTGACTCCATCATTCGAGAGCATATATTGTGATAAAACCTTGTTCTTCGGCACACCTACTAGTAACTGGACAAGTGCTGATAAAAATCCAGTTCGATCCTTTCCGCTCGTGCAATGGATTAGAACGGGATAGTGCCTCTCATCTGATAGCAAATTGAAAAACTGCTGAATTTCTTTATGACGTTCATTGACCATACTGGCATACATGTCTTTCATGATTGGTATAAATGACAGCGATTTTGCTTGTGTTGTAAGCATTCGAAACATGCTGAACTTACTCGGTATTTTACTATCTGGCTGCATAGAAATATGCATAAGTTTGACCTTGTCATCATGTTGCATTTTTGATGGATGCGATTTTCGCTCAGAGGCTGTTCGAAGATCACAAATAAGCTGAATCCCTAATTGTGAGAATGTATGAATATCGTCTTTTGTTAAACGAGATAAATTTGCCGATCTAAAAATCATTCCAGGCTTCAGCAACTTCCCTTCTTCTGTATTGAGCCCGCCTACTTCTCTGAAATTTGCAAGCTTTGAAAAATGTATATGTTGTCTATTCATCGAGCTGTAATCCTCTCTTTTTTCACTATCTTTTCCTTCATCATACGCCTTTTTAAAAAAGGAGAAAAGAAATATCATCATCTGGAAGTTTTACAACTTAACGATCATTTTATCACCTTCACATGGATTACTAACTCATTATTGGTATAATAAAGTCAGCAGAAAGAATTCGTGATAAACGAGTTGATTGGAGAAAATCTTATGCTAAAAACGAAACGAATTCAGCTTATGAAAGAATATGTTTTTGATCAGGAATCAGCCTCTCTGGATGAACTTGTTGAACACTTCGGCGTGTCAAAAAACACCATCAGGCGAGATGTCCAGTCATTGGTTGAATCAGGTGTACTCAATAAGGTGTATGGCGGCGTTGCTGTAAACCATTCAACACTTGTTGTCTACCAAGATCGAAAAACGCGAAATTTAAACAAGAAGCAAGAAATCGGACAGGCTGCTGCTCGTTTTGTCGAAGATGGCGATGTCATTTTTGTTGATTCTGGGACAACCACATTAGAGATCCTCCCATTTATTACTGATAAACAGTTGACTGTTGTCACAAACAATGTTGATTTTATTAACCAAGCCATATCTCATCCAAACTTAACGATTTTTTCCACGGGTGGAATGCTCGAAAGAAAAACAAATTCATTTGTTGGCTTTCAAAGTGTTGAACGGCTCAAAACGTATAATATGAACAAGGCATTTATTGCTTCTACAGGGATTTCAATAGAAAACGGCCTCACCAATTCCTCACCACTTGAAACCGATATTAAACGAACGGTTGTGACCAAAAGTGCGATGACATTTTTAATGGTGGATGATAGCAAATTTGATCAATACGCCCTCACGACCTTTTGTGAATTAAAAGAAATTGATGTTGTTGTCACAAATCAACAGCCACCACAAGCTTATCTCGAATACGGTGAAAATCATGATGTCCGCTTCGTCACACCAACCACCTAAACTTATCAAAACAGTTGATAGATTGGCATCAGTGCAGTGAGTCAACAATCTGAATGGCTCTATGGACAGAGCCATTTTCTTTATTTATCTGATTCAAGCTTTAAAACGACTTGAAACAAAAATTGATAAAGATGTGAAAGCACTTCAGCTAGTGCCATCTCTTCTTTTATTTCCCCGATTTCAAGTAGCTGAAGGTTCATCTCAAATAGACCATCCTGCCCGTTAAATTGGAGCTGTGCACCTTTTACATCTGAAAGAATCTCTTTCAGCTTCCCTGTTTCTTTTTTCCGTCTCATGAAACCAAAAAGGGCGGTATAAGTTTGGAATACATCATCCCATTCGATTGCGACACCATCTATTTGTACAATGTCAAACCACGGAGATTCAATATAGATAAACTCATTCTTGTGGTTTTTGACATACGTAAGAGGTTCCTGTAAGAATGGAGGCTCTTCTGATTGTATGAATGCTTCTGCTTCCTTTTCAACTCGTTCGATATAGACATCTCGAAAGCGGTCCTTCT
Source organism: Bacillus sp. NPDC077027 (assembly GCF_050269555.1). NCBI lineage: Bacteria > Bacillati > Bacillota > Bacilli > Caryophanales > Bacillaceae > Bacillus > Bacillus sp. NPDC077027. Next base: position 110,804 of record NZ_JBNNIO010000007.1, read on the forward strand.
CCTCTGCCCTCTCTCCTTCTAATGTCCAGTCGCATGCAAGTGCCTGTTCATGTTCAAAATCTGTGAGCGTATATCCTTTTTTCACTAAGTCATTTAATCGCTGCATCAACATGTAGATGCCTCCTTTTTCTGATCAACATGCGTTTTTATTTTAACATAACGAATGTGAAAAGAAAGATAAGATGGGTGCCACTTTTGATAAGAGGATGGTATGATATGAAAAAAAGCAATTGGTCACGGAGGGGATGCTCTTGCTGACGTTGGCACTAGCAGAAAAAATTGTAGATGAGGTAAAAAAAGTTCTAAAAGAAGAAATCATCATCACCCAGACAAACGGTACAATCATTGCAGGAACAGATACATCACGTATTGGTCGATTTCATGAAGGCGCATTTTTAACCTCCTCTCAAGGTCAAAAACGTGTGTTGACAAAGGAAGATGAGCAGCGTTTGAAAGGTGTGAAGGCAGGCATTAACTTGCCGATTTATTTTCAGCAAGATGTCATTGGCGTTATTGGCATGACAGGCGACCCAGAGCATGTCTCCCCCTTTGGAGAAATCCTTAGAAAAATGACAGAGCTATTGATTAAAGAGAATGAATTTTCACAAGAAACAGAAAGTCATGACAGGCAGCTTGAGGCTTTTGTTTTTGACTGGCTTCATATGCCGCAAGCGACCAAAGATTTTCATGAAAAAGCCGAGCTCCTTCAGTTAGATGTGACGAAGGATCGCATGATTATCCTTGTTGACTGCCGAGGGGAAAAGCTGATGAAGCGAGATCAATTCAAAGCTGTTCAATCCATGCTTCATTTAAGAAAACATGATGTCATAGTAAGGTGGGGACGTTCACGCCTACTACTGATTCTTGAAACAGATGGAGAAAAACGTCATTCCCTTGAGTGTCGACTTGTTGAAATGCATACCCTCCTTTCTCGATATTTACAGGCAGACATTTTAATGGGTGCCGGACAGGCAACTTCTTGTGCAAAGATAAAGACTTCCTTTTTTCAGGCTGAACGAGCATTAAAGCAGGCCGATCATGTCACACCTATTCTTTTTGATGAGGATTTGATGCTTGAGCTTTTAATAGAAGATTTAAGTGATGAGGCGAAGCATTCATTTTTGGAAAGGACCATTTCACATCTTCTGCCCCACCAGGAATTAATGAAAACGATTTGCATGTTCATAAAACAAAATCATTCGCTCAAACAAACCGCAGAGGTCATGCATATTCATATCAATACCCTCCACTATCGGCTGAAACGTGTAGAGGAGTTAACTGGATTAGATCCGAAGCAGATGCAAGATGCTGTGTTATTCTTTTTGGCTTTCCTGATTTTAGATGAAGATACAAAAAAAATCACAGAACAACATGAATTTTTAGAGAATCGTCCGTAGGAACCAGGGCGATTCTTTTTTTATACTAAAGGTAGTTAAATGTCTTGATAGATGGAGTTGATCTGGATGGGGAAATCTATATGTTTAAACAAATTAAAAGAAATTGTTGGCAGTCAGTATGTGCAAGAAAGTAAGGCGGATAGACTCGCTTACTCCTATGATGCCACACCAAATTTTCAGGCGATGCCAGATGCTGTTGTAAGCCCAGGAAACAAAGATGAGATACAAAAAATCGTCCGTGTATGTGCTGAATATAAGGTGCCAATCATTCCTAGAGGGTCTGGTACAAATTTATGTGCAGGTACATGCCCGACTGAAGGTGGCATCGTGTTGCTATTTAAACGCATGAATCAGGTGATTGAAATCGATGAAGAGAACTTAACTGTCACTGTTGAACCGGGCATTATCACACAGGAATTAATCAAACTCGTTGAGGAAAGAGGGCTCTTCTATCCCCCTGACCCTAGCTCAATGAAAATCTCGACAATTGGCGGGAATATCAATGAGAATTCAGGTGGATTAAGAGGATTAAAGTATGGTGTGACAAGAGATTACGTTCTCGGACTTGAGGTTGTTTTGCCGAATGGCGATATGATCAAAACTGGCGGAAAACTTGCCAAAGATGTCGCAGGCTATGATATGACACGCTTATTTGTTGGCTCAGAAGGAACACTTGGCATCATCACAGAAGCAATCTTGAAGCTCGTTCCGCTTCCTCAAACAAAACAAACGATGCTTTGTTTATATGAAAGTTTAGAGGAAGCAGCTACATCTGTGTCAGCCATTATCGCAAAGCGCATCATTCCAGCGACCCTTGAGTTTATGGATCAGCCCACATTAGAAGTCGTCGAGGATTTTGCGAAAATTGGACTCCCCACTGATGTGAAGGCCGTTTTGTTAATTGAGCAAGATGGTGTGCCTGAAGCGGTCAAACGTGACATATATGAGATGGCTGAAATTTGCAAAGCCCATGGCGCAAAAAGTGTCGAGATCGCACAATCTGAGAAAAAAGCAGAAGATTTGTTAAGTGCAAGACGTTCGGCGCTCTCTGCCCTCGCGCGTTTAAGCCCGACGACGATATTAGAGGATGCCACAGTACCAAGATCAGAAATCGCCAATATGGTGCGAGCTATTGAAAAGATTGCCGACGAGTATCAAGTGAAAATCTGTACGTTTGGTCATGCAGGAGATGGGAATTTACACCCAACGTGTGCGACAGACGCAAGAAATGCAGAAGAAATGGAACGAGTCGAGCAAGCATTTGCTGCTATTTTTGAAAAAGCTGTTGCGCTTGGAGGCACAATTACGGGTGAGCATGGAGTTGGTGTGATGAAGGCACCTTATTTAGAGCTGAAACTAAAAAAAGAGGGAATTGCTGCAATGAAGGCAGTGAAAAATGCACTCGATCCAGCCAACATCATGAATCCAGGGAAGATTTTTGCAAACGAATCTAGGAAGCGAGTGGTGATCTCATGACATCCGCACAAGAAAAACAACAAATCCAAAAGCAATTTCAAAAGCACATGGATGAGAAAGAGTTACTCAATTGTATGCGCTGCGGTTTTTGTCTCCCCTCCTGTCCCACTTACATTGAATCAGGTCATCAAGAGACACACTCTCCAAGAGGGCGAATTGCTTTAATGAAAGCTGTAGTAGACGGTGTCATTGAACCAGATGAAGATGTCGAGCATTCTTTGAATTTATGTCTTGGCTGCCGTGCATGTGAACCAGTTTGCCCATCTGGCGTGAAATATGGCAGATTGCTTGAAGATGCAAGAGACATCATTCACCAAAACAAAAAACATTCTTTTCCCGTTAAAATGGTGCGTAAAATCGTCTTTAACGGTTTATTTCCTTCTCAAAGCCGAATGAGAACGGCAACTGGTTTCCTTCGCTTTTATCAGCGATCCGGAATACAAAAAGCAGCTCAAAAAACAGGGATGCTCAAACTGCTCCCCTCCCATCTTCAAGTGATGGAACGCGTACTCCCGCAAGTGCCAAGTATAAAGGAGATGAAAAATAAACCGAGCGAATACGAAGCCATTGGTGTCAAGAGAAAACGGGTCGCCTTTTTTTCCGGTTGTTTAATGGATACCGTCTTTTTAAGGACAAATCAAGCGACAATTAAATTGCTTCAGCTTGCCGGCTGTGATGTGGTTGCCCCTCCTCTTCAAACTTGCTGCGGAGCACTCCATGGTCATAGTGGCGAAAAAGATGGGGCAAGAGAATTAGCCAAACGAAATATTGCGGCATTTGAGCAAATAGAGGCAGACACATTTGTGATCAATGCAGGTGGCTGTGGCGCATTCTTACTTGATTATGATCATTTATTAAAAGATGATCCTGATTTTAGTGAGCGAAGTAAAACCTTCACAGCGAAACTAAAGGATATATCTGAAGTGCTAGTTGAGCTTGATTTTCTCAACCGTACTACTTTATCATTACCAGATCAAATTGTGACATATCAGGATTCTTGTCATCTGCGGAATGGAATGGGCGTTCATCAAGAGCCAAGACAATTAATTAGTGCCATTGAAGGGGTTCATTTTCAAGAAATGAAAGATGCTGATCGCTGCTGCGGATCTGCTGGCATTTACAACCTGACGCAGCCTGAAATGTCTACACAAATCCTTGATCATAAAATGACAGAAGTGAAAAAAACAGCGTGTACAACCATTGTGACTTCAAATCCCGGTTGCCATCTGCAAATGAAAGCAGGCATAGAACGAGAAGGTCTCACCTCAAACGTCAGAGCTGTCCATATTGCTGAGTTGCTATTAGAAGCAGCAACCCATGTAAAAGAAGCGTCCAGTTAATTGTTCTGGACGCTTCTTTTACATGCATTCAGTGGAAACGTTGGATAATAGAGCCATATATTGTGAAAGGAGCTGAGCCTATTGGTGAAAAGAAATAAGAAAAAACTGTCTATGATTCTTCTCCAGTATTTCAAGTTATCCACTTTATCCGATTGTATAAATGAACTATCTCGTTCGACTTTTTTTCCATCGTTCTTTAATGAGTGGTCCTTCGTCAATCAAAGGAGGCGCACCTCACTCTTGATGAACTGAAAGCAAGAATTCCGATTGAACAAACCGTCATTACTGAGAATTCTAATCACATTAAAGAAGCTTTGCTTCAAAGGAATGTTCCCCTTCAACTTGAGTCCGATTGGACCCGAACTCTCCTAATACGAAATGAAAATTGTCCACACAGGGGTAAGTGATGAACAGAGCGTAAAAAAGACTGCATGACAACATGTTGATTGATGTTGACACGCAGTCTTTTCTAATCTTCATCCTTTATATCAGGATCCTCTGGAATCGGCTCATTCAATATCTCTTCTACGAACAGCTTATATTGTTCAAGCTGCTTCAGGTGAGTTTGAAATTGTTCTCTATAAATGAGATAGGCCGTTCCATCAAAAACAGCACGTATCTTTTTTTGCTGAATCAGTTTTTCGATATAAGCCTCAGACACTTCAAGGTATTCTGCTGTTTCTGAAATTGTTAAATACATAAATGCACCACCAAATGAGTCGTATCAATAAGAGAAGTATAACATGATGACTCAAAAAAGCACAAAAAACCTTATTTCGTTCATTTCATAGTTTGTTCATATTTTATTAATTGATTATTCAACTCCCTTCTGTAAAGTAGATGCTAACAATATATATCACTCTACACTTGGAAATTGGGAGGTGACAGACAAAAATCATGTCAAAGAAAAAATTCAATACATTTTTGCGGTTTTGTACTGTAGGGGTTGGAAATACACTTATTGATTTTGGTATCTTTTTTATCTTAACAGCCTGTTTTGTCCCCTATTTAGTTGCACAATGTTTTTCTTACAGTGCTGGGATGTTAAACAGCTATATATGGAACAGACGTTGGACCTTCGACGTGCAAAAAAAAGCAGATAAATGGGAATTGATGAAGTTTATCACTGTGAATTTGATAGCCTCCCTATTCACTTTTTTTGTTTTATATGTATCACAAAAATCAGGTGTATCTTTATTCGTAAGCAAGGTAATGGCGACCATCATCGGACTCGCTGTCAATTTTATTGGTAGCCGCCTTTGGGTCTTTAAAATGATGAAAAATGTATAAGAATGGAGAGATGATCACATGAAAATTAGAAAAGCCGTTATACCAGCAGCGGGACTAGGAACTCGTTTTTTACCAGCAACGAAGGCACAGCCGAAGGAAATGCTCCCTATTGTTGATAAGCCAGCCATTCAGTATATTGTAGAGGAAGCTGTTCAATCAGGGATAGAAGATATTTTAATTATTACAGGACGCAACAAACGTTCTATAGAAGACCACTTTGATCGTTCTGTCGAGCTTGAACAAAACTTAATGGAAAAAGGAAAAAATGACATGCTGGCAGAAATGAAGGACATTGCCAATATGGCAAATATCCATTACATTCGCCAAAAAGAACCACTTGGTCTTGGACATGCTGTGCTATGTGCAAACCATTTCATTGGTCATGAACCATTTGCCGTTTTGCTAGGTGATGATATTATGGTATCAGAGAAGCCAGCGCTTCAGCAGTTAATCGATGTTTATCAGCAACATCAAACAGAAGTTATCGGTGTTCAGGAAGTAGATCGTCTAGATGTGAGCAAATATGGTATTATAAAATCGGCAAAACAAGAAGGCTCTGTCTATCAAGTGTCAGATTTAATTGAAAAGCCTTCAATTGAAGAAGCCCCTTCAAATATTGCTGTGATGGGCCGATACATTTTAAATCCAACCATTTTCTCTATTTTAGAGAACATTGGTCGTGGTGCAGGAAATGAGATTCAGTTAACGGATGCCCTCAGAGTGGCTGCACATCATCAGCCAATTTATGCAAAAACACTTGAAGGACAACGGTTCGACATTGGAGACAAGTTAGGCTGTTTTAAGGCAAGCACAGAAATCGGTTTGATGCGTCAGGAAATGAGACCTCAACTGATAGCTTATCTTCAAAGCATCCTAAAGCGAGAAGAAAAAAAAGTATATTCATCATCATGAACAATGGTGGATGAAATTAGTAGGTAAAGGCAGTGTGAAATGAATGGGAACCATGATCAATGAAATTTTAACCTGGCTGACAAGCCTTGGCTATGTCGGAGTAGCACTTGGTTTAATGATTGAAATTATTCCGAGCGAAATTGTCCTTGCCTATGGTGGTTACATGGTTTCAACTGGAACCATCGGATTTACTGGCGCTGTGATTGCAGGTGTCGTTGGAGGTACGATTGCCCAATGCTTTATTTACTGGATTGGACTTTACGGAGGAAGACCATTTTTGACCAAGTACGGAAAGTACTTACTCATTAAAGAACATCATATTGAAACGGCTGAAAAATGGTTTGAACGATATGGAACTGGTGTCGTCTTTACAGCTCGATTTATTCCAGTTGTCCGCCATGCGATCTCCATTCCGGCAGGTATCGCCAAAATGCCATTTTTAAAGTTTGTATTATTAACAGGACTTGCTGCGATTCCTTGGTCTATTTTATTCATATACCTTGGTATACAGCTCGGAACAAGATGGGATCATGTACAAAGTGTTGCACATACATACACAACGCCAATTATGGTGATTGCAGTTGTACTCATCCTTCTCTATCTCTTGTTAAAGAAATTTCGTTCAAAACGAACATGAATATTTTCAAAACAAATGCCTCTCACTACTATAGTGAAAGGCATTTGTTTTATAATGTCGCTTGTTTTTTCATATAATGCGATAGCTCGATGATCATTGCTCCCATTCTTTCAAGCTCGGGTGCGAGAATTTTTGTCACGCCCTCTTCCTTCAAAGCTTCAGATGTCACCTTACCAACGGCTACTGCAAGAATGTTTTCTTCAAATTGTTGAAGTAGGTCTTCCTTCCTCCCCCAGTTTGCCGCTAACTTGAAAAGTGCATGTACTTGGACAGCCGTTGTAAAACAGACAGCATGCACATCTTGATTGTTCATTTCTTCTAAAAGTGTTTTCGCGATCTTTGGCTCAGGTGGTGTATGCTGGTATGGGAGTAACGTTAGCACCTCTGCTCCCTTTTCTTCTAAGAAATGAATCAATGCAGGAACGTTTTCTCCGTGTAATTGCACCATCACTCGTTTGCCTTTGAAGTCAACTTCCTGTAATTGACGAATTAAATCTTGTACAGTCCCATCCTCGTCTGAAACATCAGATTTTATGCCTCGTTTTTTTAAGGCTGTGAACGTTTTGTACCCTCTTGAAGCAATGTTTGCCTCCATAAGAATTTCCATAAACGCTTGTCCAAGCCCTAATTCCTCTGCACACTCTACTAACGTTTCTGTTCCAATGCCTGTTGTGAAAATGACCCAATCGGCTCCTTGCGTAACAAACCTCTCAATACCTGGTTTTAATTCTTCCTTAGCCAAAAAAACCGTCCCTTGTAGAGGTCTTGTAATAGCCTGTCCTCCCTGCTTTTCAATGAGTATACTCATCTCTTCTATTTTTCTCGTTCCACAAATGGCAACCGTTTTCCCGCTTAATCCCTTACTCATCTTATCCCTCTTTTTCTATAACATTTGTATGTATTAAATATAGTTTTTTATGGAAGATGAAGCAAGCGTCATTTTTACGAAAGTGATTTTTTGAAAAGAGCTTGACGTTTCATTTGAATTCAAGTATCTTTTGTAAGTGGAAATTGTAGGAGGTTATTATGGAAAAACAGAATGTACAAGCAATTCGTTTATCAATTTCAGACCCAACGCCACTTGGTTTATTTGGTCTGGCAATGGTGACGCTCGTCGCGTCCTCTCAAAAACTAGGGATCACTGATGGTACTTCTCTTATTTTACCTTGGGCTATATTCCTTGGAGGGATCGCACAGCTGATCGCATCAGTACAGGATTCAAAGCATCATAATATATTTGGAGCGACAGCTTTTGGCGCATTTGGTCTATTTTGGCTTGGTGTTGGCACAACTTGGCTCATTCAAGCTGGCGTGTTTGGGAAAACGCTTGCCGAAGGAGCAGATCCAAAACAGCTCGGAATCGCTTTTATTGGATATCTCATTTTTAGTGTGTTTATGACCATTGGTGCGATGGAAACACATAAAGTATTATTTATGATTTTCGTCTTTATTGATTTCTTATTTATTGGTCTTGCTTTAAGCTCTTTTAATGTTATGTATGAATTGACGCACACAATTGCTGGCATCTCAGAGCTGATCATTTCACTGCTTTCATTTTATGGATCGGCAGCTGTTGTACTAAACACACATTTCGGTCGTACAGTATTACCAGTTGGACAACCATTCCGCATATGGAAAAAAGCATAAAACCCAAAAAGAACTGCGCTGTGCAGTTCTTTTTTTATTGGCTATTTTTTTTGTTCGTTTTGAAACAGTTCAGCAATGATTTCAAACGAACGCATTCTCTCTTCATGATCAAAGGTATCAGAATTGATCATTACTTCATTTGCTTGTGTTGATTGAATAAATGTCTCTAATCCCTTCTTCACAGTCTCTTTATCCCCAATGATCGTAGAGCTTAATTGTTCATCAACCATTGCCTTTTCGTAAGGACTCCATAAAGAATCCATATTTTCAACCGGTGGCTTAAGCTTACCTGGCGTGTTACGAATCAGGCTTAAAAAGCGCTGATAATGAGAAGTAGCTAAGTACTCAGCACGCTCTGCTCTGTCTGCTGCAAAAACCGTGACCCCAACCATTGCATACGGTTCTTTTAATACGTCGGATGGTTGAAATGACTGGCGATATAACTCAAGGGCTGGGATCGTGTTTTTAGGTGAGAAATGTGAAGCGAATGCAAACGGCAACCCTAGCTCACCAGCAAGGCGTGCACTAAAACCACTTGAACCAAGTAACCAAATCGGGATGTCTAGACCTTCTCCAGGAACAGCACGTACTTTATTTTTCACTTGTCCAGTTGGCTTTAAATATTGCATCAACTCTTCAAGTTGCTCTGGAAACTCTTCGCCATTGTGATTATTTCTTCTTAATGCCCTTGCTGTGAGTTGATCTGTCCCTGGTGCTCTGCCAAGTCCAAGATCAATTCTACCAGGATACAATGTTTCGAGTGTTCCAAACTGTTCTGCAATAACAAGAGATGAATGATTTGGCAGCATGATCCCACCAGAGCCCACTCGTATTTTTTCAGTACAACCTGCAATATATCCAATTAATACAGAGGTAGCAGAGCTAGCGACCCCCTCCATACTATGGTGTTCTGCGAGCCAGTAACGAGTATAGCCCCACTTCTCTGCTTTTTTGGCTAAATCCATACTATTGTTAAATGAATCACGAATCGTTCCTCCTTCAATAACAGAGGATAAATTTAACACGGAATAAGCTGTATTTTGTAAAATTGATTGACCCATTTACTATGTCCTCATTTCTATCAATTTCTTTAGGAATCTTTCTTTTCTCAACATAACATAAAACCCTTCAATTTTTAAATGATTTGATTCGATGGAAATCGAACTAACGAATTGATCATTTATTTAAATTCCACTTTTTAAATTTGCACATAGAATAGAAATATCAATCGTAGGAGATGGGGAATTTGCATAATCAGTACGAAAACAAATGTCACTTTTGCGGAAAAAAGCATGATTGGCAGCCTCATTACAGAAGATCACGTCACGATAGGCCTCAATTTGAGGACTGTCCCATTCTTAGATGTGAATGTAAAAAAAAAGAAGTTGCTAAACATCACAGCATTTGTGCAAAAGGAAAAGGACGTAAAAAACCAAATAATAAAATTGTAAAAAGAGGTCCTACTGGAGTAACTGGGGCGACAGGTCCTACTGGAGATACGGGTGCTACTGGCGTAACTGGACCTACTGGTGCAGGATTAACCGGACTTGTAGCATTTGATCCGGCAGACAGCCCTGCATACCCAGTAGGTCAAGTGGTGACCTTTGATGGTAGCACGTATGTAGTAAACACGGCACCACCAACAGGCACACCAGGCACATCACCAGACTACACATTACTAGCTGCAGCAGGAACCACTGGCGCAACAGGTCCTACTGGAGATACAGGTCCTACTGGAGATACAGGTGTAACTGGTGCAACAGGTCCTACTGGTGACACTGGTGCTACTGGCGTAACTGGCGCAACCGGACCTACTGGTGATACGGGTGTAACTGGAGCGACAGGTGTAACTGGCGCAACCGGACCTACTGGTGCTACTGGCGTAACTGGTGCAACCGGACCTACTGGTGATACAGGTGACACTGGTGTAACTGGTGCAACCGGACCTACTGGTGATACGGGTGCTACTGGCGTAACTGGCGCAACCGGACCTACTGGTGACACTGGTGCCACTGGCGTAACTGGTGCAACCGGACCTACTGGTGACACTGGTGCCACTGGCGCAACTGGTGCAACCGGACCTACTGGAGATACAGGTGCCACTGGCGCAACCGGACCTACTGGTGACACTGGTGTAACTGGTGCAACCGGTCCTACTGGTGACACTGGTGTAACTGGTGCAACCGGTCCTACTGGTGATACGGGTGCTACTGGCGTAACTGGTGCAACCGGACCTACTGGTGATACAGGTGACACTGGTGCAACCGGACCTACTGGTGATACAGGTGACACTGGTGCAACCGGACCTACTGGTCCTACTGGTGTAACTGGCGCAACCGGACCTACTGGTGATACAGGTGCCACTGGCGCAACTGGACCTACTGGTCCTACTGGTGCCACTGGTGTAACTGGTGCAACCGGTCCTACTGGTGATACGGGTGCTACTGGCGTAACTGGTGCAACCGGACCTACTGGTGATACAGGTGACACTGGTGCAAC
>NZ_JBNNIO010000008.1:0-55342 GCF_050269555.1 Bacillus sp. NPDC077027
TTGACTGACTACCTATGATGCGAATCATAGGATTTTTTTATTAAAACTCGAATTAACAGGTACGTTTTGTCTTGTTTAGTTTTCAAAGATCATTTACGTCACTCGAAAGCGACTTTATTATCTTAACATTTCTCTTTGGTTATAGTCAAGAACTTTTTTCAAATTCTTTTTTTTAACCTTGTTGCTGTTTTGCGGCAACGAATAATAATATACCATCCTAAATTTTTTAATGCAATAGTTTTTTTAAAAAAACTTCTCTTTATGAAAAATAAACTGATATAAGAAAGCGCCATATACTTATACGGCGCTTTTTTTTAACATTAACGGTTTCTCATTTGCGGGAATAGTAATACGTCTCTAATTGATGGTGAATTAGTTAATAGCATTATCAAACGGTCAATACCAATTCCTAAACCGCCTGTTGGTGGCATTCCATATTCTAATGCCTCTACAAAGTCGTCGTCCATTAAATGCGCTTCATCGTTTCCTTCTTCACGCTCTTTTAACTGTGCCTCAAATCGTTCTCTTTGATCAATTGGGTCATTAAGTTCTGTGAAAGCATTGGCATGCTCACGACGAACAATAAACAACTCAAAACGATCTGTGAAACGCGGATCTTCTGGGTTCTTCTTAGCTAATGGAGAAATTTCAACAGGATGTCCGTAAATAAACGTAGGTTGCACCAATGTTTCTTCTATTTTTTGCTCAAAGAATTCGTTGATAATATGTCCAACTGTCATGTTTTTAGTTACTTCAACACCATGTTCAGAAGCATAATGCTTCGCTTCTTCTACAGACATTTCTCTCCAGAAATCTACACCTGTAGCTTCTTTAACCGCATCGACCATATGCTGTCTTTTCCACTCAGGTTTTAGATCAATCTTGTCTTCTCCATATTGAATTGTTGTTGTGCCAAGAACCTCTTGGGCGATATGCGCAATCAGGTTTTCAGTCAGATTCATAATGTCCTTATAATCAGCGTATGCTTCATATAATTCAATCATCGTGAATTCTGGATTATGGCGTGTAGAAACACCTTCATTACGGAATACTCGTCCAATTTCATACACTTTCTCAAGACCACCGACAATTAAGCGTTTCAAGTGAAGTTCAATTGCAATACGCATATAAAGTGGCATATCAAGTGCATTATGATGTGTGGTAAATGGACGTGCTGATGCACCACCAGGAATGCTGTGCATGGTTGGCGTTTCAACTTCCAAATACCCTTTAGAATCTAAGTATCGTCTCATAGATTGAATAATTTTGCTTCTCATAATGAAAGTTTGCTTGCTTTCTGGATTCACAATAAGATCAAGGTAACGCTGACGATAGCGTTGTTCAACATCTTTAAGACCATGGTATTTATCAGGGAGTGGTCGAAGTGCCTTCGTTAAAATGTCTAAGGAATTTGCTTTAATTGAAAGTTCCCCAACATTCGTTTTAAACACAGTTCCAGTCACACCAATGATATCGCCCAAGTCTGAGCTTTTGAATAATTCGTACGCTTCTTCTCCTACGCTATCTTTGCGGACGTAGATTTGGATTTGGCCTTCTAGATCTTGAATATGAGCAAAGCCTGCTTTTCCTTTCCCACGCTTTGTCATCATACGTCCAGCAATCGTGACTTCTGTCGGTTTTTCTTCTAAATCTTCTTTTGAAAATTCGTCAAAAGCAGAGATGATTTCCGCAGATTGGTGCGAACGGTCAAAGCGTTCACCGAAAGGATCGATCCCTTCCTCACGCATCTTACTCATTTTGTCACGTCTTACTTGAAATTGGTCATTTAATTCTTCGTTATTTAGCCCTTCGTTACTCATCTATATCACTCCAATATTTAAGTTTGCAGAGAAAAGCAGAAAAACCGCCAGTAGATACACTGACAGCGAACTACAAAAAGAAAGGTAGACTTATCCTACTTTTATACTTTGAAGCTCTTTTGCCTCGGCTTCAATCGTAAAGTCATTAAGTACCTGTACGAGTTCCGCTCTTGTTTCACTTTGATTGATTTCATTTCGCACTTTTGCATTACCGCGAACTCCTTTTAAATACCAAGCCGCGTGTTTTCTCATTTCTCTTACTGCAACATTTTCGCCTTTTAACTCGATGAGACGTTCTAAGTGAAGTTTGCAGACTGACATTTTTTCACGTACTTTTGGTTCTTCCTTTAATTCACCAGTCTCTAAGTAATGAACTGTACGATAAATCATCCATGGGTTCCCTAGTGCCGCACGCCCAATCATAACTCCGTCTACACCTGTTTCGTCAAGCATACGCTGTGCATCTTGCGGTGTTTCCACATCACCGTTTCCGATAACAGGAATAGATACAGACTGCTTTACTTCTTTAATAATATCCCAATTAGCCGTTCCTTCGTACATTTGGACACGCGTACGTCCATGAAGGGCTATCGCTTGACCGCCAGCTCTTTCGACTGCACGTGCGTTGTCGATGGCGAAGATATGATCCTCATCCCAGCCCATTCTCATTTTCACGGTGACTGGTTTATCTACTGCGTCAACTACTGCTGAAACCATTTCATATATTTTGTTGGGATCAAGCAACCATTTAGCACCTGCATCACATTTCGTAATTTTTGGTACGGGACACCCCATGTTAATATCAATAATATCTGCTGTTGTGTTTTGATCTACGAATTTCGCCGCTTCTACAAGTGTTTCTTTTTCTCCTCCGAATATCTGAAGGCTTAGTGGCTTTTCACGTTCATCAATGTAGAGCATCCCCATTGTTCTGGCATTGTTATATAGTATGGCTTTATCACTGACCATTTCTGCACATACAAGACCTGCTCCAAACTCCTTGACTATGAGTCTGAAGGCAGAGTTACATACACCAGCCATAGGCGCTAACACTACTCTGTTTTTAATTTCAACATCACCGATCTTAAACATCTTCAATCCTCCTTTCTTCATTTTTTACTGGTGAAAGTTCTTCTACTGATATATTTAAAGCATTGGCAATGAGATGAACCGTTTGTTTAGACGGCATTCTATTTCCTCGCTCGATTTCTCCTAATACAGAGACGGATATGCCTAATCTTTTAGCGAACCTTTCCTGAGTATACCCTTTTAACTTTCGGTATGCACGAATTCTTCTACCCCACATGTCTTTTTCCATATGATTACACCTTCTTGATCTGTTACAGCATTTATTTGTGTGACGCCGATCTCCGGGCAAATTTCGCTCATCGGGACAAGGACGAATAAGCGTTCGTACATTCTAGGATGTGGTATAACAAGTTGCTCTGATTCAATATTTTCACGATTATAAAGTAAAATGTCAAGGTCTGCCGTTCGAGGACCCCACCTCACGTCTCTTGTTCTTCCTAATTCGTTTTCAATATGCTGCGTAAGCTTGAGTAGCTGCATCGGGCGTAATGATGTTGAAATCTTGACTGCCATATTCAGAAAGTCATCTTGGTTTTCATAGCCGACTGGTGCTGTTTCATAGATAGATGAAATGGCTTCGACTTGTACTTCGGGGTGTTGATGCAATCGCTTGACCGCTTCTTTTAAATACGTTTCTTTTTTGCCGATATTTGAACCTAGGGCAATATACGCAGTGTTGCTCATGTGCGGGTTCTCGTCATTTCAATTGCGACAGACCGATAATGACCTGGGATTGGCGGGTCTGGTTTGATCACCTTCACTGTACACTCCTGTACTGTTGGAAATGACACCAGGACTTGGTTTGCGATTCTCTCAGTCAGTGTCTCGACTAAATTCACCGGCTCGCCTTCTACAATGTCTTTGCAGATATGATACAGTTCCGCATAATTGATCGTTTCATTCAAATCATCTGTTTTTCCAGCTTTGCTTAAATCAAGGGAAGCTGTCAAATCGACTCGAAAACGTTGGCCTAGTTTGTTCTCTTCTTGAAATACGCCGTGGTACCCGTAAAATTCCATTCCATCTACATATACTTTATCGATGATAAACGCCTCCTTTATTTAGCATGGCATCCATCATTTTTGCCATTCTCGCCATTTCTTTTACATCATGTACACGAACCATAGCGCTCCCCTTTTGAATACCTAAACAAATCGTAGCACCTGTACCTTCTTTTCGTTCATTTGGTGGAAGGTCTAGGACCGCTCCGATAAATCGTTTCCTCGATGTCGCTAGCAAAACGGGGTAACCTAAGTCGCAAAATGTATCTAATTCATTCATCACGGTCAGGTTGTCCACTTTATTCTTGGCAAACCCGATCCCAGGATCTAGGATGATCATATCATCACGTACACCTGTACGTTTAACAATTTGCACACTTTCTTTCAAGTCAGCGATCATATCTGGAATCAGGTGTGTGTAGTTCCGCTCTGGTCTATTGTGCATGAGAATAATCGGTACTTGATGCTTTGCTGCAACATGCGCCATTTGATCATCTGCTTTAGCACCCCACACATCATTTATGATGGTTGCGCCAGCTTTCAATGCCTCATCTGCAACTGCCGCTTTATACGTATCAATTGAAATCGGAATATCTACTTCTTTTGAGATTTTTTCAATGACTGGGATGACTCTTGAGAGCTCTTCTTGCTCTGACACCAGCTTGGCACCCGGACGGGTAGATTCTCCCCCAATGTCTATGATATGCGCTCCATCTTCTACAAGCTGTTTCGCATGCTGCAAAGCCCTATCAACTTGATTAAACTTGCCTCCATCAGAAAAAGAGTCAGGTGTGACGTTTAAAATACCCATCACTAACGTTTTATCCTCGTAGCTTAGGGTATGTTGCTTTGCTTGAATGATTTTTGATTGTTTGATCACTTGTTGTGCCATTAGTCCACCTACTCTTTATGAAATATGCGCCCTGCATGACGTTCTCTTCTATATTCGTCTTGAAGAATTGAAGCCATTGTTCGATCTTGTTCAGGAAAAACAGTTTGCTCTATCTGTCTAAAAGGGACAATTCCTTGTACTGAGTTTGTCATCCATGCTTCATCAGCAGAAAGGAGATGGAGCAACGAGAATCGTCCTTCCTCTAAATCAATTCCTTTTTTCTGTAGCTTGTTCATACAATATCGACGCGTTATACCATTTAAGATGCCTGTATCAAGAGATGGTGTATAAACCACGTTTCCTTTTCTCCAAAATAAATTTGAAGTAATCCCTTCTGCCACAATGCCTTCACGGGTGAGAAAAACACCTTCTTTTTTGGGGTTATTGCCGATTTCTCTTTTTGCCAACATATTATTCATATAATGATGCGACTTAAGACGCCTGCTTCCTTCTGGTGTATTTCTATTAATTTGAAGGAGGATTCCTTCTTTTTCAGACAGTACCGACTCTGGTTGAAATGGAGATATCATCACAAAGACAACCGGTTGATGGTAAACATCTGCTGAGAATCCATTCCCCAAGCCAGCCGATACATTTAGTCGAATTCTTGCATGTCCGTCTAACATATCGTTTTTCTTCAGTAAGGATTGAATAATGTCGAGTACAAATGGTTTCTCTATTGTGGATTCGATGCAAAGGTCTCCAAGTGATTGATTGAGCCTTTCAAGATGCCAGTCTAACAGAAAAACATGACCTGCTAGACTGGTGAATGTTTCAAATACACCGATGCCATATAGAAAACCATGATCAAAAGGAGAAAGCCTGGCTTCTTTCTCCTCCACATACTGACCGTTCAAATAAATGATCATGCTTTCAATTCATGCCCCTTTGTATGGTAGGTTTCAATGAAATTTTTTAGCATTTCCTTCCCAAAGGATGTCATGATCGACTCAGGGTGGAATTGCACACTTTCAATTGGTAACTCTTTATGACGAATTGCCATGAGTTCGCCTTCCTTCGTTCTTGCTGAAGCCACAAAACAGTCTGGTAATGTATCATCCTTTACAATCAGTGAATGATACCTTGTAGCGACAAGTGGATTTTGCAAGCCAGTAAAGACGCCTTTTCCATCATGTTCAATTTCTGATGTTTTCCCATGCATTAACCGTTCTGCTCGGATGACATCTCCTCCAAATACTTGCGCGATGGATTGATGCCCCAGACAAACACCAAAAATCGGTATTTTCCCTGCAAAGTGTCTAATCGCGTTCATGCTAATTCCTGCTTCGTCTGGACTGCATGGTCCTGGTGAAACCATTAAGTAATCTGGCGCTAGTTCTTCAATGTCCTGAATCGTCACTTGATCATTTCGTTTTACAATCAATTCTTCTCCAAGCTCACCGAGATACTGAACCAGGTTGTACGTAAATGAATCATAATTATCAATCATTAAAATCATGCTCTGCTCACCTCTAACTCAAAATTGTCTCTTCTTCGCTCAACTGTAGGGCTTTTTTGACAGCATAGGCTTTTTTAATGGATTCTTTGTATTCATGATTCGGTACAGAATCAATCACAATACCTGCTCCAGACTGCATAAACGCCTTACCTTCTGTACAATAGGCTGTTCGAATAACGATATTAAAGTGCATGTCCTGATTGAATCCAAACCAACCTATAGATCCAGTATAAAGCCCACGTCTTGTCGGCTCAAGCTCTTCTATAATTTCCATAGTTCGAACTTTCGGTGCGCCTGTAATTGTTCCGCCTGGGAAGACAGCTCTCATGACATCAACGGCGTCGCACTCTTTTCTTAATTCTCCTTGCACATTGGACACAATATGCATCACATGCGAGTATTTTTCTATCACCATGAACTCATTTACTCGAACAGAGCCGTACGTCGATACACGTCCGAGGTCATTGCGTTCGAGATCAACTAGCATCACATGCTCTGCCCGTTCCTTCTCGTTTTCAATGAGTTCTCTCGCTAGAGCCTCATCTTCTGCTTCGTCTTTACCTCTTGACCTTGTTCCTGCAATTGGTCTTGTTTCTAGAAGTGTCCCTTTTTTCTTAATGAGTAGCTCAGGTGATCCACAAACAATTTGAAAATCAGGCGTATGCAAATAAGACATATAAGGAGATGGATTGACCTTTCTCAAGGTTCGGTACAAGGTATACGGATGGGTTTTTCGCATTTCTTCCTGCCTTATGGATAAGTTGACTTGAAACACATCTCCACTTGCAATGTACTGCTTGATCTTTTCCACAGCTTCCCCAAACGCTGCCTCCGTAAAAGCTGCTGTCGGTAGGAATTCTAGTGACCCCATATTCACAGGAGATAATGCTGTCTTTTCTTCCTCGCTTGTCCAACTTTGCTTCAAATTCTCTAGCCTGAAATTCGCTGTTTCTAAAGGCTCATTATCATCTGTATGTGTGATGAGCCACAGCTCCTCATGAAGGTGGTCATAAACTGCCACATCGTCAAAAACAAGAAAATAAAGGTCTGGTGTATTCAAATCATCAATGGACAGCATCTTAAAATGCTCGATGTATCTTGCATAATCATAGCTTAAAAAGCCGATGGCACCACCTTGAAAATCAGGGTACTCAGGGTTTGTTTTTGTTTGAAGGGTCTGAAACCAATCAGCAAAAGCTCTGAATGGATCACCTTCTTTAAACAGCACATCGCCTTGATGGTGAATTGTCGTGATGCCATCCTTTCCTTTTGCAATCGCCATTGGCTTTATACCTGCAATGCTATAATCGCCGCCTCTTGCGCTCTCAAGGAGAACATGATGCGTCTCATTTGCAGATAAATGCTCATATTGCTGAAGGAATTGATCTTTTGTAAAAGGAATTTTGATACCCAGTGGCCTACGTTCTGTCATGTTATCATCCTTTTTTCATTTTCATTAATCTTATTGTAATGCAATCCATTTTATTTAGAAAATAGTATTTGCTTTCCATCTTAATATTTCACAAAAAAACCCCAGCATTCGCTGGGGGAGATGTTTCACTATAGATTAATCAAATTGGTATAGTGGTGTACTTAGGTAACGCTCTCCATTACTCGGGATGACTGCAAGAACTTTTTTCCCTTTGCCAAGCTTTTTCGCTGTTTGAAGTGCTGCATAAATGGCGGCACCAGATGAAATCCCACCAAGAATTCCTTCCTCTTTCGCAGCTTTACGTGCTTGTTCAAATGCATCTTCGTTACGTACTTGGATAATTCCGTCGTATATTTCTGTGTTTAGAATAGATGGAACAAAACCTGCTCCAATCCCTTGAATTTTATGTGGGCCTGGGTTTCCACCTGATAGTACTGGGGAATCTGTTGGCTCCACAGCATATACTTTGAGCGTCGGAATGGCTTCTTTTAACACTTCACCAGCACCGGTAATTGTTCCGCCTGTACCAACGCCTGCAATAAATGCATCAAGTTGTCCGTCGAACTGTTCAAGGATTTCCTTTCCTGTAGTACGACGATGAATTTCCGCATTCGCTTGGTTGTTAAATTGCTGAGGCATGAAATAACCATTCTCCTCTGCAAGCTCTTCTGCTTTTTTAATCGCACCTTTCATTCCTTCAGCGCCTGGTGTCAACACAAGCTCTGCTCCATAAGCACGAAGAAGGTTACGGCGTTCCTGACTCATTGTTTCTGGCATGACAAGAATCGCTTTAATACCTTTTGCTGCGGCTACCATCGCAAGACCGATACCTGTGTTACCACTTGTCGGTTCAATCAGCGTGTCTCCTGCTTTTAATTGACCTTTTTCTTCTGCTTCTTCGATCATCGCTAGGGCGATACGATCTTTTACGCTACTGCCTGGGTTCATATATTCAAGCTTTAGGTAGACATCCGCACTATTTTCATCTACTAGACGGTTCAATTTAACGACTGGTGTATTTCCTATTAGTTCAAAAACTGAGTTCGCAATACGGGCCATCAATAACACCTCTATCTCCGAGTAATTTTATTGTATTAATATTAAATTATCAATTTCAAAAAATTTTGTCAATCCTTTAGTCCTGTTCTCCTTCATAAAACCATGAGACTTTTGCTTCTTTCCAAAGCGTTTTGACAGATGCTTTTTCGCCTAAATCTTCCATAGCGATTTGGCGTTTGATTTGTTCTTTCACATCATCATATGAAAAAGAACGACCTTTTAGTTTCTCTTTTAGTTGGATGATGGCATAACCATTCTTTGTTTCGAGCGGTTCTTTGGTCCATTCATCTTTATCGAGTGTCTTGGCTTTATTTATGTATAAGGCAGGGGTGCTTTCTTGTTGTTCAGTGACAAAACCAAGATCTCCACCATATGGAGATGTGTAGCGATCTGTGGAACGTTCCGCAGCGACCGCTTCAAAGCTTGAGCCGCCCGCTAATTCTTTTAATACTTTTTCCACTTCTTCTTTTGTTTTGACAACAATATGTCGAATACGGTAAGAATCGTCAAATTGGTATAAGTCTTTGTTTTTGTCATAAAAAGCTTTGGCTTCTTTAGTGGAGACAACAGCATCCCTCGTGAGGAGCTGTTCTAATAAAATATTATAGCGAATCTGTTCTTTCCATTCCTTCTCACTTGTATGACCATCTTCGTAAAAATTATTATAGACGGCTTTTAGCATTAACAATTCTCGGTTGACTTCTTCAGAAGACACCTTTAATTTATTTTCGTTTGCAAGCTGATTGACCACTTGCTGATTAATCATTTCCTCCAGTGTTGCTTTGCCATATCGGTCCTCCATTTTTTTAAGCCATTCTTGGCGTGTGATTTTCCCTTTTCCAATGGAGGCAATTTCCTCTCCGCTTTTACTCGTTGAGGTTACTTGCGACATTTGTGTTTTTGTCAGGACATAAGCGATGACAATCGAATTTATCATGAGCAAAATCAGGACAAATGTCCATACAGCTCTTGCTTTCAGTCTCATCTTCTGTCTCCTTTCCACTATTCAAAAAAACCCGCTAATAAGAGCTTAGCGGGTCGTTTCATCACGTAGCTCTTCTAGCTCTTCTTTTGTAAATACATAAGTCTCGTTACAAAAATGGCATTGAGCTTCTGCTTGACCGTCTTTTTCAATCATATCTTCAATTTCAGCTTTACCAAGACTGATGATTCCGTTCGCAAAACGCTCTTTCGAACAATTGCAGGAAAACTCAACTGGCATCGTTTCTAAGACTTGAGGCTTTTCACCAAGGACTTCTTCTAAAATTTCTTCAGGAGACATTCCTTTTTCAATTAGTTTTGAAATGGGTTCGATCGTCGAAAGGCGTTTTTCTAGTTTTTCAATCACTTGATCCTCTGTACCCGGCAGTAATTGAATAATAAAACCTCCGGCTGCCAAAATCGAGTTGTCAGGATTCACGAGTACTCCGACTCCGACTGAAGATGGAACTTGTTCAGAGGAAACTAGATAGTAAGTAAAGTCATCTCCAACTTCACCTGAGACGATTTCTGTTTGGCCTGTAAAGTAATCTTTAAGCCCAATATCTTTAACGACACTTAAAGTACCTGATGTCCCTACTGCACGACGAACATCTAGCTTGCCATGTTCGTTTAAGTCGAAGTGAACTTGGGGATTTGAGACATATCCACGCACTTGGCCTTTAGCGTTACCATCTGCGATGATTGCCCCAATTGGACCTCCACCTTCTATTTTGACAGTGAGCTTATGATCTCCTTTCAGCATGGCTCCCATCATGACAGTTGCTGTCATTGTACGTCCAATAGCAGCTGAAGCTGTTGGCCATGTATAATGTCTTCTTTGTGCTTCATTGATGGTATCCGTTGTTTTTGCAGCATAAGCGCGGACTTTGCCTTCATATGCGAGCGCTTTGACTAAATAATCCATTGTATAACCTCCTATAGTACACCGATCTGGTTGCGTTCATAAATTAATTGTAAGCCTTTTAAGGTAAGGAACGGATTAACAATATCAATGCAGTCTGATTCATTTCCGATCAATGATGACAGACCTCCTGTTGCGATAACCTTCGGTGTTTGTTTCGCTTGTTGTTTCATTCGTTTCACTATTCCCTCGACTTGTCCAACATATCCATATAAAATACCTGATTGCATTGCACTAATTGTGTTTTTGCCTACGATGTGATCAGGGCGAACAATTTCAATTCTTGGTAGCTTCGCTGCCCTTGAATACAGCGCTTCTGTCGAAATGGTAATACCAGGTGCAATTGCCCCGCCCATATATTGTTTGTGTTCATTGATATAACAATAAGTTGAAGCTGTTCCAAAATCGACGATAATGAGTGGTGCGCCATATAAATGAATCGCTGCTACTGCATTTACAATTCGATCTGCTCCTACTTCCTTTGGGTTATCACACATAATGTTTAAACCTGTTTTCATTCCAGGTCCAACGATTTGCGGGGTAATGTGGAAGTATTTTTCGCACATTCTTTCAAGCGCAAACATCATTGGTGGTACAACAGATGAAATGATAATTCCTTCTATCTGATCAAACATTAAACCAACATAGTCAAATAAGGAACGAATCGTCATACCGAATTCATCTTCTGTTTTGTGTCGACTTGTTTCAATTCGCCAATGGTAATTGAGATCGCCATTATGATAAACACCGATTACGGTATTTGTATTTCCTACATCTATAACCAGTAACATCTTTATCACCGCTTTGATTAGTTTCTAAAGAGCTCATTTTTCGACTTTCTATCATACCATACACGAATTGAGTTCTATTTGTAAACAATTCAAAACTGATCCATTCATGAAACGAAATAAAAAAGCTGCCGGTTGTTGCCGGCAGCTTTTAACAGGAGGTTAAATCTCCTCGTCTTCTTTTTTCTTGATGTTTACTTTCACATCGTCTTTTTTCTCTTCATCGTCCTCATAAATGCGCTCAGGCAACTTACCAGTTTCGTAAAGAGATTTAATTTGTTCAGCATCTAATGTTTCTACTTTAAGAAGCGCTTGTGCGATGATCTCTAACTTATCTTTGTTCTCTGTTAGAATCTGCTTCGCACGTTCGTAGCTTTCCTTAATGAAACGCTGAACTTCTTGGTCGATTTCGTAAGCAATGGCTTCACTATAATTCGGCTCATTGTTGAAATCACGTCCAAGGAAAACTTGACCTTGGGCCTGACCAAATTGAAGCGGTCCAAGTTTATCAGACATACCAAACTCGGTTACCATTTTTCGTGCAATGCCCGTTGCACGTTGGAAGTCGTTATGAGCACCTGTGCTCACTTCACCGAAAGTGATTTCCTCTGCCACACGTCCACCGAGCAAGCCGACAATTTTGTCAAGAAGCTCTGGCTTCGTCTGGAAGTAACGGTCTTCTCTCGGAAGCATCACAGCATAGCCGCCCGCCTGTCCACGAGGAACAATTGTTACCTTATGCACCATATCTGCTTCGTCAAGTACAAGCCCAATGACTGTATGACCCGCTTCGTGGTATGCAACGATATTGCGCTCTTTCTTCGAAATGACACGGCTTTTCTTGGCCGGCCCTGCGATGACTCGGTCAGTCGCTTCGTCAATATCACGCATATCGATCTTCTTCTTATTCCGACGAGCAGCAACGAGGGCTGCTTCGTTCAATAAGTTCTCAAGATCTGCACCAGAGAACCCTGGAGTTCTGCTTGCAATTGCTTTTAGGTTTACTGCTTCATCAAGCGGTTTATTTCTCGCATGGACTTTCAAGACTTCTTCACGTCCAATAACATCTGGGCGATCTACCGTAATTTGACGGTCAAAACGTCCTGGACGTAATAACGCTGGGTCTAGAATGTCTGCACGGTTGGTCGCAGCAATAATGATAATGCCTTCGTTTGCACTGAAACCGTCCATTTCAACAAGCAGTTGGTTGAGCGTTTGTTCACGTTCATCATGCCCGCCACCAAGTCCAGCGCCACGCTGACGACCCACCGCATCAATTTCATCGATGAAAATTAAGCAAGGAGCGTTCTTTTTCGCGTTTTCAAATAAATCACGTACACGTGATGCACCGACACCGACAAACATTTCTACGAAGTCTGAACCACTGATGCTGAAGAAAGGAACGCCTGCTTCTCCAGCTGATGCTCTCGCAAGTAATGTTTTACCTGTTCCTGGAGGTCCTACTAGTAAAACCCCTTTAGGTATTCTTGCACCGAGCTCCGCAAATTTACGCGGATCCTTTAGGAACTCGACTACTTCCACAAGCTCTTGTTTCTCTTCATCCGCACCGGCAACATCTTTAAATTTCACGCGCTTCTTCTCTTCTGTGTAAAGCTTGGCTTTACTTTTACCAAAGTTCATAACTCGGCTTCCGCCGCCCTGAGCCTGGTTCAGTAAGAAGAAGAACAGGATAAAGATGATGATAAATGGAATGATGGTTGTAAGAACTGTCAGCCAACCATTTGTTTCTGGAGCTGGTTCTACTTTTACATCTGTATTCTTAAGTGCGCTGTAAATTTGGTCAACACCTTGACCATCCGGAACATGGGTAATGAAGTATTCTTCTTTCTTCGCACCAGTTAACTGACCACGAATTTCATAAACCCCTCTTACAGGTTGTATGGAGATACTCTCCACTTTTCCCGCACTAAGATTTTGCGAAAATTTGCTGTAAGACATGTTCTCAGGTTTTTTATTTGGAGATCCAAAAAAACTAACAAGCCCTATTACAAGTAATAAAATAAGTATATAAAAAATCGTATTACGAAAAACCCGATTCATTCCTTACCTCCTCCCACAGTAAGCACAACTATGTTCAATAGTATCATAGAAAATCATTCCAACACAACCAATAACCTCATGTATACTCATGCTGATTAGCCTTCGTAAACAGACGGTTTTAACACTCCAATATACGGGAGGTTTCGGTAACGTTCAGCGAAATCCAATCCATAGCCGACCACGAACGCATCAGGCACTTCAAAGCCAACATAGTCAGCTTTAATGTCTGCTTTGCGACCACTTGGTTTATCAAGCAATGTGACGATTTTAATTGAATTCGCTTTACGGTATCGGAAAAGCTCTACCAGATAACTTAAAGTTAACCCACTGTCGATGATATCTTCCATAATGAGAATATCTCTTCCTTCAACAGAAGTATCTAAATCTTTAATGATTTTGACTTCTCCTGAAGAAACGGTAGACTTGCCGTAGCTAGATACATCCATAAAGTCGAGCTCTAAATATGTATCAATGTGTTTGATGAGGTCTGCCATAAACGGTAGAGCGCCCTTTAGAACACCAATAGCCAGCGGAAATTTACCATCATAATCGCTAGTTAATGTTGCACCCAGCTCTTTTACTTTTCGCTGAATCTCCTCTTCTGAGATCAAAACCTTTTCAATATCTTGTTTCATGCTTTTGCTTGCCCCCTACAAATTTTCATGCTGTCTATATTGTAATACAATGAGATCGCTGTTTGTCATATCAATTTCTTCAAAAATAGATTTTTTCAGACCTGGTATCCAGATGATTTGATGATCCGAGTCGGTGACGATCGGCCAGCTGTCTCTTTCTGCAAGAGGCACTTTTTTATCAATAAATATATCCTTCACCTTTTTTGATCCATTCATTCCTTTTAGTTTCATTCGATCCCCATTTTTTCGAGAGCGTATGATCAAAGGAAGTCGAATTTGATCTTTTTTTAGAATGAAAAAACAATTCCCGTTCCGTGCATCCTTCGGAACATCGTGTGAGACCACAATTGAAGCGCCATTTTGAAGAATGATTTCTTCTCCCAGTTCAGCCTGTAATGTTTGGACATACGGACTGTCCTTTAAAAGCGATTGTTCAAAGGTAAACTTACAGTTTGAGTATGATTTGACAGCTTGTAAACCTTTTGGCAAATCCAGTGAACCGGACGGATGATCCGTGCGAGATATCCAGTCCAAAATTCCTAGAATATGCTGTTGTGAAAACGCTGATTGAACGTTTTCATAAAGATAGTTTAATATTAGTTGAATGCCTCTTCTTTGTAAAGGCAAAGGCAGGTCAAGCAAAGGTTTTGTATTGATCTCGATCTTTTGTGGAGATTGATTTGTGATTACTTTATTCATTTGTTCCTTTGTTAATGCCTGCAAGTACTGTTCATCCTCAGTCAGCATATCACTGACAAACTGGAAGCTTTGATGCACCTGAGGTGATTCTTCCTTTAAAACAGGAAGGATGTGTCGCCTTATCCGGTTTCTTAAGTAGTCATCTGTCAGATTGCTCTGATCGGTGACATACGCGATATGCTCTTTTTCGCAATGCATGAGCACTTCGTCCTTCGAATATCCGATGAGTGGACGAATGAGCCAGCCTGTTTCAAACGGTCTTTTGGCCTGAATACCAGCTAGTCCAATCCCCACTGTCCCTCGAGACAGTTTCATCAGCATTGTCTCTACCTGATCGTCTCCATGATGCGCAAGCGCCAAATACTGAGCACGATATTGCTTCATCAATCGTCTGAAAAAGGCGTATCTACACTCTCTTGCTGCTGCCTGTTTGTTTAAGTGATGTTCTTTTGCATATTGGATGACCTGTATCCGAGCCGACTCAAAAGTGATCTCATGTTCTTTGCAATAAGCCTCGACAAATGTTAAATCTGCCAGTGATTCTTCCCCTCTGAACATGTGATCGACATGGGCTGCAATCAGTTGAAAAGAACCTTTTCCAAGCTTATTTAGTTCATGCAACAAGAGCATAGAATCCGGCCCACCGGAAACCCCGACAATGACTGTCGTGTTTTCAAATGAAACATCATGTTTTTTCAAAAAAACTTCAATACTATTCACATCTGCCTCCTCAGAAAGAGCAGGTAATTTAAAGATATACATATCCTATCACTTTCAGTAGATCCAAGCAAAGATGAAGCCTGCTTTTTTCATGCATTACAAAAGGAAAAGCACCACATAGGCACAGTAGAGTGCAAGAACGCTACATACAATGAGTAACGTTTCAAGTATCCCTCCTGATTTTTTGCGAACAGATGACCTCCTAGACGAAGCTGTATGAGCCAGTGAGGCTTTGTGCCGTTGCTTTGTTTGCACAGGCTGACTCCTACTTTTGCGCGATTGTACCTTTTGCTGGTTTCTCCTAGTTGCTAGTTGTTGTCCTACCTTTAACATAGCACTCTTCATTTCAGCTGCAGTTTTATACTTCCCATGTAACGCTGCTTTTAGAACTGCTTGATATCTTCTTAATAAGGGGTGTTCCTCAATCACACGATATAGCTGTTCCTGAGAAGTCGTTCCTTTTTTGAACTCTTTCTTGTAGGCACAGTTGATCATGACCATACCCACAGCAAATAAATCGTAGGATGGCTCAGCCTTTCTTGTGCCAAACCCCCAATAGCCGCGATCAAAAAATTCTGTGTACTCCTTAATGGCTCTTCCTGCTTTTGTCGTTCCTCCAACATCAATACATCTGACAGTAGCAGGAGGACCTGAAACGATTAAGTTATCAGGTTTTAAATCCCCAAATATCCAGCCCTCCTTGTGCAAGTGAGACAAATTAGATAAAAGCTGAATAATCAATACAACAATCCATTCATCCCCTTTTTGTTTCATAAAATCTAATAGTAATGGACCTTGCACATATTCCATCACATAAAAGGAAAGCTTTTGCGATGTTCCAGGCAACACAACATCATCCATATCATAAAAAGAAGGCCCCATTGTTTTCACAGGAGCCTTTGAAAAGGATTTTAACACATTGACTTCCGAAGCGATTAGCATGCTGTCATCACTTACCTTGATCGCCACATAGCCGTTCTGTGATTCAGCAAGGTAAACAATGCCATTCGCCCCTTTTCCCAGCTCTTTGGCGACACGATAATTTTTGTTGTGCCATTTCCCTGTGATGATCGTTCCTGATGCAATTCTAGAAGCCGTATTCATCAGATTGCTCTTCCTCTACTTCAAGCATTCCTCGGCGTGTACGTACCGACTTGAAGTGCTGGATTGCTTCTCGAAGAGCAGGCCCTGTCGGCGTAATTCCGCCTGTCGTGAGCTTAGGGAATATGGATGAAAGTGAATCAAACCTCGGTGTCCAATTCAGAACAATTTCTGCATCCGACTTTTTCCCGGGAAATATACACATACCAAATTGATTTTCACCAATTCTAGAATTTAAACTGATGGATAAATCAATTAATGCTTCTTTTACAGTCGGAAGTTTTGGTTTCATACTTGCACTTGTATCAACTAACACGAGTACCTGCAAATGAACTGTTTCACCAAGCTCATCAACAACCTCCATTACTTCGCCTCGCTTATCAGGCGGAAGCTCTTCAATTTCTGCATCTTTGCCAAGAATTTGTTGAAGCTCTTTGTTCACTACACCTTGCAATGTTTGCGTCATCGCTTTTTTTGTAACCATCTGAACCGTTTGCGAAAGTTGCTCCACATACACCACTTGATGAATACCGCCTCCCGCAAGAGCGATCCCTTCCACTTCTTTCATCGCTTCATGATCCTGTCGGTTCTCTTCCATAATGCCAATGACATTTACTGTGATTCCCTGCTCTTTTGCCAATGAAGCCATAGCCAATGGATCTTCCCCATGATTTGAACAGCCGTCTGTAATCAATAAAATTTGGTTCACATGACCTTTTCGCATCTTCATGCCTCCTGGGATTGTAACTGAATGCTTATATCTCCATCATCGCCAGAAGAAATTCATATTATACGATTTTTTAAGAAATCTCCTGTTTTGTGAGATAGAAAGTACCAGTCGGAATAGAAGCCCATTTCGGCGTATTGTGATCTAAGCGTATCACCACTACTGTCATGTCGTCTTCAATTTGACCTGCTCTTGTCCGAATGACTTCTTCCATCAATAGATCAGCAATTTCTTGCGGGTCATCGGTTTTGAAGCTCTTCATTTTCCGTTTGATCCAAAGGTCATGGTTCTCTATATGTTTTGGTCCTTCAAATATGCCGTCACTCATCATAATGAGGAGATCGCCTGCCTTCATTTGCTCACTTACGACCTCAACATCAAACTCATCAATGATGCCAATCGGCAAATTGCTCGCCTGTACTTTCATCACCTGGTCCCCTCGTTTAATAAAGCTTGGTGTGGAGCCAATCTTCAGAAATTTGCAGCTCGCATCCTGTAAATCAATAATAGATAGATCTAACGTGGAGTAAATTTCATCTGTTGTTCTAAGTGATAGAATACTATTAATTGTTTTAATCGCTACTTTTTCATCAATGCCAGATTCTAAAATTTTTTCTAGCAGTTTGATCGTTTCGTTGCTCTCAAAATGTGCCCTCGTTCCATTTCCCATACCGTCACTGATTGCAGCAGCATATTTCCCCGCTCCGAGCTCCATCATACTGTAACTGTCGCCAGAGACAAGACCTCCTCCTTTTGCTGCATGTGCAACTCCCGTTGAAACTCGATATGACTTGGCAGAGCCAAATACAACATGACAATACCCTCCTTGATGTTCTGCACATTGCTCAGCTTTCACCAAAACTTGCTCTTCTAAAATATCAGACAGCATAGGTGCAATGATTTTTTCGCATTCACCATGTCCATTACAATAAGGAATCCTCATTTCAATATCGACATTTCCTTGTTCTAAGCTATAAATTTCAACCTGTTGTATTTCGATCCCAAAATGCTGAAGTGCTTCAATCATCTGCTCCTCTTGAATAAAATGTTGCTCTCTTTCTCTTTTTATTTCCCGGGAAAAATCCTCCATGACTTGTGAAACGCCCATGAGCTGTTCAGCAACGAGCCGTCTGCTGTCTTGGACTTTCCTCTTGAGTGTTTGATTTGCTTTATAATAAGCGATTTCTTCTTCAATTAATTCCTCTACTTGCTTCGATTTTGAGCAATGTTGACTAAATTTCTTTTTGAGCTTTCTATTTTGATTATAGGTTTTTTCATCTGTTTCATGCATAACTTGCTTCATAAGTTCATAGGTTGTATCAAAGTTCTGCACCCAGCATTTATTTTTCTTATAGCACGTTTGACAGGAACGCTCTGTGATCGTACTTAAAAAAAGGTCTACATCTTCTTCCTGTTTCTTTTCTTCAGGAATTGATTCATAAAATGTTGCAAAACTTTCAGACAGCGCATGAAAAACATTGGAGAACTGGTCTACTTTTTTCGCAGTCACATCCCTCACCTTCCTAGCATACTGTTGTTGTTCTTGGACATGCTCGATTGTACCAGGAATATATTTCGCTACCTTTGATGTCACAGATTGAGGGGTGAGCAAGAAAAGCACCACAGCAATGGCGGATTCATACAGCGTCGTTACAAGGCCTGCTGATCCTTCACCATATAATGAAATGAGTAAAGACCCCACAATCAGTCCAATTGCCGCACCAACTTTTTTCCCTTCTTTTAGTAAACCTCCAAGTAAGCCTGAAAAAGCAAGGAGGCTCATCTGATATAAATGACCGATGTTAGCCAATCCTAAAATTAAGCCCGTCACAACCCCTACTGTACAGCCGATACTGGCACCACCAATGAATGCGAATGTTAGTACAACATACCTTGAAAGTATATGCTCTGCCTGCATCCCTTGAAATGTAAGACCAGCCAATCCAGTGAGTACAGAAGCAATTAGGATCATAAAACAAATAATTTCTTCTACTTTTAATGAGTGCTTGATTTTCCTAACTGTAAAAATAGGAAGACTTTGAAGAAAAATTAAAGTCAAAATAAAGGCAAGTCCTGCTTCGACAGCCGCCATGACATAATCATAGCTTTGTACTGCGCCTTGCTGTGCATAGACAAATCCTCCACGTGTGAGCAGCATAGAGATGACAATGACGATGGGTAATGTTTTCACAGGATCTTTGATGATAAAGGAAATGATTTTTGACATCATGAGGAAAATCAACAACGACGCAAAAACAAACAGTGCATTTTGAGGTGAAATGGTCATAGCTCCTGCCAATAAAGCGAGAGACGCATACATCGCTTTGTCTTTTTTAATGAGTAGCATCGACCCAAAAAAAGGAAGTGCAAACGGCATAATTTCAGATAAGATAAAGGCTCGTCCTAATAAAAAGCCGATGACAACATAAATAAACCCTTTATAAAAAAAGAGAGAATGCGTTTGATGAAGAAATAGATTTTTCATTTTTCTAAGCCACGCACTGATTCTTTCAAAACCCGCTCCTGCTAGATCCGTTCTTCTTTCTAGTTTTTCCATCTTTTCATCCCCCACCAGTTATTCGTTGCTTGTCATTATAGCGAAGGCGATCAAGAAAATTTGTCAAAAGAAGTTGTCGTATGCAAAAAACGTTCGACGCTTTATACGGCGATGATGCAATCTGTCATGCAAGTCGAGTTTTTTCTCCATTATTTTACTAAAAGCACAAAAAAACAGCTTTCAATTAATTGAAAGCTGTTTGAAGATGACCCGTACGGGATTCGAACCCGTGTTACCGCCGTGAAAGGGCGGTGTCTTAACCGCTTGACCAACGGGCCTTGCGAAAATCTTATGGATGAAAAAGATAGCGGCGGAGGGGATCGAACCCCCGACCTCACGGGTATGAACCGTACGCTCTAGCCAGCTGAGCTACACCGCCATAATACCAATCGCGCTAAGAAGCACAAGAACTATAATACAAAGGATTCGCTTGTCCGTCAATAGGTAGTTTAAAATTAAATAATTCAATTGTTAAAAAAAGCATCTGCGGTTAGCAGATGCTTGAGTTTCGTTATTTATAGAAAGCAGCAGCAAGTTAACCTCTTCTTGCTCCGCGCCCCCCACGTTTTGATTCCGTGTTACGTTTTAAAGATGTTAAGCGATCTTCGCTATCTTTTAGAAATTTGTTCATTTTCTGTTCAAACGATTCCTTAGGACGGAAATCATTTCTGCTCGGTCTTGATTGTTGTTGTTGAGGACGATCTTTCGCTTTTTTAATGGATAGGCCAATCTTGCCATCTTTTTCAACGTTAATCACTTTCACTTCAACTTGATCGCCGACTTTTAAATGCTCATTGATATCTTTCACATAGTTATCGGCTACCTCACTGATATGAACGAGACCAGTTGAACCGCCTGGCAACTCCACAAAAGCTCCAAAATTTGTAATTCCTGTAACTTTCCCTTGCAACTTGCTGCCAACTTCGATCGACATAAAAAAAGTGCTCCTCCTTAGACTTAAAAAAAAATCTCATTTGTTCAATTATACATAAACTGAATTTTAAGTGTCAACAAGGCTAATCGCTCTTATTGCCCATATCAAAGATTTTTTCGCCTTTTTTAGACATATAATAGTCCCGTCTAGCCAGTTCGAGCACGTATTCTTTGCTCTTCAACTTTTTAATTTCATCGGAAAGATCTTCCTGCTTTGTTTTTAATTGCTTTAATTCTTTTTCTAACGCAACCTTCTTCTCTTCTTTTTGCTTTAATGCAGAAGATTGTGACCAAAGGGCACTGATAATCACGACCGCAAACAGTAGAACAACTGCGCCGAACACTGTGAGCCTTCTAAGGAGTCCACGCCGTTTGCGTTTTAAGCGCTGTGCCTGTTGCTCCATTTGCTTTTGATAGTCATTTTGAATCTGTGCGATATTTCGTTTTCGATTGTTCAATTTTGAACGCCCCCTCTCTCACTTTGTCCAAAATTGCTTCCACTTCGTTTTGATGGTACGGGATAATTTCTTGATCCTTTGAAAAATTCCTGCTCCTTTCGAAAAAAACAAAACAACTGCTTTTCGCCATTTTTCTGGAATTCGATTCACAATGGTTATTTTGATGAAAAATATGAGTGGATAGCAAACCATATATAAAATTTTCAACAATAGCTGAAAAATGAAACGAAAAAGACGTAATATCGATTGGAGTAAGGCGAGTACGGCGCTCAGTATCAATGTAATCAACCAACGAATCGGCTGTAATACAACAGACATCATGAGTCTTTTGATCACATATATGGTTTTTTGAATACATATCATCGTTATCATTAACAGCTTCATATAAATTCGCTTCATCAGTGCCTGATACATGGAAAAACCTAAAGCGACCGCAAGAAATATATATAGCCTAAATTCACCTTTATTGGTTATCAGCAGGACATAAAAGAATAAGAGACCCTGTACCATCCAAAAGAGTACGTCGTGAACAGCGAGGAGCCATTTAGCCGTTTTCTCTCGTTTCACAAACAGCTTGTACGTATCTAAGGATGCGCCCAGCCAGATGCCCATCGCTGCCATTGAAAGCATCGTATAAAACTGGACTGTTAGTGTCATTTAAACAGCTTGCTAAAAAATCCTTTAGCTTTCTCCCCATGCTGTTCATCCACATAGATTAGGTCAAAGACACGCCCTTTGATTGAAACAATCCCTTTATCTACATCAAGGTTTTTCATTTGCAGATTTTCACCGCGTATAGCTAAAATGCCCATCACTGTTTCAAGAAGAAATTCTTCGTTATCAAAGCTTTCAACCTGTTTAACACCAGTAATATCCAAATGTTTTCTGTTTCGCATCGTGATATTGTGCTCTGCTTCAGATGACAGCTTGCTTCCTTGAGGTTGATTGTAATATTGATTCATCTATTCCATCCCCCATATCTCAATACTTTGCATTGTTACTGCATTGTATGTGACAGGAGGACCATTTAGAACAAGCCCTATTCGCCTGTTTTTTCTTCTTTCACGATTGTGTACATACCCGCCGCTTCTTCTTTTTTCGTTGTATCCTTCAATTCATTTACTTTGACTGTGACAAGCTTCTGGCCAAAGCGAATTTGAAGCTCGTCCCCTTCTTTTACATCAGAACTTGCTTTTGCTTGAAGACCATTAATTGATATTCTCCCTTGATCTGCCACTTCTTTTGCCAACGTACGTCTTTTAATCAACCGAGATACTTTTAGATATTTATCTAATCTCATGCCTGTTCACCTCTTTCTATTCGTTTCGCTTCATTCCATAAATCGTCCATTTCTTCTAACGTCATCTCTTCAAAAGAACGGTTCATGGCTTTTGCCGTTTTTTCAATATGTTGAAAGCGACGCTTAAATTTTGCATTTGCCGAAGATAATGCAGTTTCAGGTTCTAATTGATAAAACCTTCCGATGTTGACGAGTACAAACAACAAGTCGCCAAATTCGTCTTTCAATCCTTTAGGCACTTCTGCCCCATGATTCATTGACAACTCTTCGAGAAACTCTTGTTTTTCTTCCTCGTATTTCTCCCAAATATCTTGTACATCTGTCCAATCAAAACCAACAGTCGCTGCTTTTTTTTGTATTTTATACGCTTTGGTTAAGGCGGGAAGATTTCCTGGAATTGATTGTAGCAAAGACCCTATACGCTCAGGCTTCTCTTGCTTCTTGATGTCTTCCCAGTTGGCAAGAACTTCTGATGTGTTGTTCACTGTTGTATCACCGAATACATGTGGGTGTCGCCTAATCATTTTTTCCGTCACATGCTTGATGACATCATCGATGGAAAAATAACCATCATCCTCACCAATTTGTGCATGAAGTAGAACTTGAAGGAGTACATCTCCTAGCTCTTCAACGATATGATCCGGGTCCTCTTCATCAATTGCCTCAAGCAGTTCGTAGCTTTCTTCAATCAGATACGGTTTTAGAGATTGATGGGTCTGTTTTTGATCCCATGGACATCCACCCGGTTCTCTTAATGTACGAATTACCTCTCTAAAGGTGTCAAATTGTCCATATAAAAGCTCTCCATCTTTAATCGGCGGAACATAAACACTTGTTAAGTTATTGATGGACATATGTCGATCGAGTTCAAATAAAGGGACAGGTGTGATTTGCTCTTGTTTACTGCCCGCAGCTGTCACAATAACTACCTCATAATCATCTGGGAGCTTCTCCATCAAGGTTAATTTGACATTGGAGGCTGTGATTTGATCATATACCTGACAGATTAATATATGCTGCGTTAGCTTCAAATCATCAGGGTGTAGGTCGCCTGCATCAACGAATTGGAGCCCATCAATCGGGTCAATTTGCAGGGAATTAAAGGTCGCATCTAGGAAGCTTTGGCCGCCTACGATGTCTATTTTGATGCCTCTTTCTTCTTGCTTTTGCACAAGCAATTGCACTGTTTTTTCAGCAACGAAGGGATGACCTGGTACCGCATAGATAATGTCATGTTTCTTCGCTTCTGCAAATAGGGTTTCTGTGATCTCTTCATATACCGATTCAAACTGATCATGCTTTTCATAAATCTCATCGAAAAAGATCAGTGAGGACACTTCCTGCATGAGTTCAGCTGTCAAAGGATGGTCCTGCGTCCTCATAAAGACTTGCTTTGCCTGCTTTAGTTGTTTATACACGCCAAGCGTGAGCTGGTCCATGTCGCCTGCCCCAAGACCGACGACTGTAATATTACCTGCCATTTCTTTTCCCTCTCATCTGTTTAAAATATAGAAGTTTTTCACCTAATGGAATGAGTCTCCATTCCTCTTCCGTAAATACATCTAATTTAAGAATACTATATAAAAAGGCCCCGCCACCAATAAAAACTGAAGTGATGCTCTCTAAAACGGAAAAAGGTCGTATTTCATCAAATGGAACGAGCAGAGAAAATAACGCTTGATATCCCAAAAGGATGATTGCCATAAAGGCAGCAGACACAATAATTCTTACAGAGAAAAGATCACGCATGGAGATCCACCCTTTTTTTCTTAAATAGAGTGAGTTTAAACACGCTGCTGTGAAAAAGCCGCAAACAGTTGAAAGTGCCGCCCCGTGAATGCCGAATGATGGCACAAAAAGAAAGGTAAACCCCCATTTCAAGAGCACACCGATTACGACAGCGACTGCTGGATACACAGGATGCCCTAGACCTTGTAGCAATGCTGTTTGAGTAATTGCAAGTGAGGTAAAGGCGATGGAAACACAAAAAATTTGCAATGCACCTGTGCCTAAATCATTCCTAAATAGCATGGTGTTGACTGGGTCCAATATACAAATGAGCCCCACTGCTGCACCTATGCCTAATACAGATGTTGTCTTGATGGAGGTTCTCACCTTTTGCCGAACGACAGTGTAATCTCCTTTTTTGATTTCTGCTGATAAGTAGGGAACAAGCGAGGTACCCATGCTAATGGCAAAAACAGTACCAAGCTGAAGAAACGGCTGTCCCCTGTCATATACACCTTTGGCAGCTTTGGCAGCCGCTTCACTAAGCCCTTGCTCTCGCAACAAAGAATATAAATGAAACGCATCAATCATTTGCATCCATATAATCAAGAGCCCACTGAAACAAATCGTGACTGTATATAAAAGTAAGCTTTTTAAAACGGCTGTCCCGCGAAGCGTAGAAAAGTGGTTTTGTGTCATATTTGTTGCTTGTTTTCGATGAGACATCCAAATCATGATCAGTAAAATCAGTGATGCTCCACTTCCTGCAATGGATGAAAAAACAGCTCCAGCGCCCGTCTCATAAAGAGAGTAGCCTTGACGCACCAAATAAAAGGACAATGCGAGCAATACCCCAACTCTCACTAATTGCTCCACCATTTGCGACACTGCCGTCGGAAGCATAATCCCATCTCCTTGAAAAAGGCCCCTTAGCAAAACGATAAATGGGAGAAGCAAAAAGACAAAAGCACTCATTTGAAGGAGTAAAATCAATTGGTCGTCTGCCATCAGATGTGCGATCCAGCCGGCACCTATGTATAGACAAATAAATAATAGTACACTCAATAGGGTGATATACAAAAAAGACAGCTTCAAAATGGTGCGCCGATTTTCTGAACCATGCTCACTGAGCAGTTTTGAAATAATCACTGGAAATCCAGTTGTTGCAAGCATGACCGCTATTCCAAGAAAGGGGTAAACTTGCTGATATATATAAAAACCTGTATCACCTACGATGTTCTGAAAAGGAACACGATAGACGGCACTTAAGATTTTAGATAATAGACCTGCGACGGTTAAGATGACCGCACCTTGGAAAAATCGTTGTGGTTTACTCATTACATTTTTCATGAATAACTCCTTCATTTCGTTCAGAAGATCACGTATCTTCTTTAAACGCAACCATTATACCATACGAAGTAATGTGCTCATTTCTTTCTATGAGTAAGACGTTGAACCATTTTTTTCGTTTCAGATGATATAAAAAAATGTCGATGAAATCAAAAATTCGATTTCATCGACATTTACATCGTAAAGGGGTTAAGGCTAAATGATAGAAAGTATTAGACCTAATGTTCCATTTGACGGGCTAAGAAGCTAGCGGCTGTTTCTGCTGATTTATGCTCCACTTCTCCCATTGAACGCTCCTTAGAAAATAAGACGACTGCGCCAATTGGATCTCCGTTTGCAACAATAGGTGCAATGGTATATGAGGATACATCATCGTCGATACCATCGACTAATTGAATTTCTTTTTTACTTTCCTCTAACACAGAATTACGTTGCTCCATTGTTCGTTCAATTAATTCACTCACAGATTTATTTAAGTACTCTTTTTTCGAACTTCCGGATACAGCAATATACGTGTCACGATCACAAATCAACACTGAATGACCTAAGCTATCGAATAACGCATCTGCATATTCTTTAGCAAAATCTCCAAGTTCACTGATTGGTGAATATTTCTTTAAAATGACTTCCCCGTCGCGATCGACAAAGATTTCAAGCGGGTCACCTTCCCGGATACGCAAAGTTCTGCGGATCTCCTTTGGAATAACAACTCTTCCTAAATCATCGATACGGCGTACAATTCCAGTTGCTTTCATTAACTGCTGCCTCTCTTTCATTTGATGATGTGGTGGGTGAAAGGTACAAAAGCGACCACTTTATGTAACATTCACCACTCGACTATGCGTTTAGTATCCGTCACATCAATCGTAATATACGCGAGAGGTCAACAAAATTTTATGAAGAGGCGATTGTTTCCTTTTTTACCCCATGTAAACCTCGGAGCATGCCTAGAACCACCTCTAGCCACTCCTCTGTTTTCTTACCTTTTGTCTGTATGGAAATAAGCAACTTGCTGCCTTCCATTCCTAGCCCGATATCACGGCCATATTTGTTGCCTAGATCAAATAATTTCTGTCCGTCGATTTCACTGCTTGCCTTCTCCTCAAGCATCAGCTTCACAAGACCTTTTTCCATTTTGATGTGTTCCACACGTTCTTGTACGGCGTAAACTTTCATCGTGGCAATCGTAAATAAATCGGCGACTTCTTGAGGGTATTCGCCAAAACGGTCAATCATTTCATCCTGCAACTCTTTTCTTTCTTCTATCGAACCGATTGCCCTAAATTGTTTGTACATCTCGATTTTTTGTTTCCCATCAGAAATATACGAATCAGGGATGTAGGCATCGATTTGCAGGTCAATTTCAGGTTCAAATTTATCCTGAACAGCGACATCTCCTCTTCTTTCTTCAATCGCTTCTTTCAACATTTGTGAGTAAAGGTCGAATCCGACTGAATCAATGAAACCGTGCTGCTGTGCACCCAATAAATTCCCTGCTCCGCGAATCGTTAAATCACGCATCGCAATTTTAAATCCTGAACCGAGCTCCGTAAATTCTTTAATGGCTTGTAGTCTCTTTTCAGCCACCTCAGAAAGCACTTTGTCCTTTCTGTATGTGAAGTACGCATAAGCAACTCGATTTGACCGTCCGACACGTCCCCTTAACTGATACAGTTGAGATAGTCCCATTTTATCTGCATCGTGAACAATAAGTGTATTGACGTTCGGTATATCTACACCTGTCTCAATGATGGTTGTGCTCACCAACACATCTGATTCACCTTCAAGGAAGTTGAGCATGACCGATTCCAATTCATTTTCACTCATCTTCCCATGCGCGTAGCTGACCTTTGCATCTGGAACAAGCATGGAGATTTCATCGGCTTTACGTTCAATGTCTTCTACTCGGTTATAAAGGAAGTAGACCTGTCCCCCACGTGCTAACTCACGCTCGATTGATTCTCTCACTAATGCGCCATTGTACTCGACAACATAAGTTTGTACAGGGAATCGGTTTTCTGGTGGTGTTTCAATGACTGACAAATCCCTTACACCAAGCATAGACATATGAAGTGTACGTGGAATCGGAGTCGCTGTTAAGGTCAGAACATCAATGTTTGCCTTCATTTGTTTGATTTTCTCTTTATGTGTCACACCAAAGCGCTGTTCCTCATCAATGATTAATAGCCCTATGTCCTTGTAGACAATATCTTTTGATAAAAGACGATGTGTGCCAATGACCATATCAATAGTGCCATTTTTCAAGCCTTTTAACGTTTCAGTCGTTTCTTTTCTTGTACGGAATCGGCTCAGCTGGGCAATGGTCACAGGGTAGTCTTGGAAGCGATCCATAATTGTATCGAAATGCTGCTGTGCCAAAATGGTCGTTGGGACAAGCAACGCAACCTGCTTTCCATCGGCAATGGCTTTAAAAGCTGCACGGATTGCAACTTCCGTTTTTCCGTATCCAACATCTCCGCATAGCAATCGATCCATCGGACGTTCCCGCTCCATATCCTTCTTGATTTCTTGAATGGAACGTAGCTGATCCTCTGTCTCTTGATATGGGAACGCTGATTCAAACTGTTGTTGCATTTCGTGATCAGGTGAGAATGCATAGCCCTTGCTTGCTTCCCTTTCCGCATAAAGCTTGATTAAATCATCCGCTATATCTTGAACAGAAGATTCGACTTTTTTCTTTACTCGTTTCCAATCACTTCCGCCAAGTTTGTATAGCTTCGGTTCTTTTCCTTCTGAGCCAACATATTTTTGAACCTGATCAATTTGTTCAACAGGTACATATAACTTGTCACTGCCTTGATAATGAATATTTAAATAGTCCTTATGAATACCGCCAATTTCAAGCGTTTCAATCCCAAGGTATTTCCCAATTCCGTGATTGATATGAACAACATGATCACCGACCTGAAGTTCTGAATAACTCTTGATCCGCTCTGCATTTGTCAGCTTTTGTTTACGTGCCTGTTTTTTGACTCGTTTTTTGAAAAGCTCGCCTTCCGTAATGACAGCAATCTTCGATAAAGGCAGCTCAAAACCAGACTGAAGCTCGCCTTGTAAAATATACACTTGGCCATTCACTAGCTCTGTTGTGCTATGAGCAAGAGCCGCTTCAATCTCATAATCATGCAAAACACTCGACAACTTTTCAGTCCGCTCCTTGTCCGCCCCTAAAAAGATCGTCGCATAGTTTTGTTTTTTATATCGTTCAATTTCACTGGCAAGAACATTCATTTGGCCGTGGAAATTTTGCATTTGTTTACTAGATACATTCACAATGTTCTGTGGGTTTGTATGTTGAACATGTCTTAAAAATAAGGAATAGTATAAAATCGACCGCGGTTGTTTGTTCATCAACTCTTGGAATGGATGAGATAGCTTTAAATCATGAAGAATTTTTCCCTCTTCAAGTAGGCTAATCGTCCAATCTGCTTCTTCCTGCTCTAGCTGTTCTTCCATTTCCTTAATTCTGCTGATCTCATCTAAAATAATAATGGCATCTTGCGCTGTATAATCTAGCAAACTAGCAGGTTTTTCATAGAAATAGGACTGGTACTTCGTCATTTCTTGCGTCACAATACCCTCTAGGAGCTTCTCACGGTCAGCGGTTATATGCTGATGAAGCAATTCCTTCTGTTGATCAGAGTTGAATTTCTTCAGGCTTTTAGCAAGCCCCTGATCGATGTGCTCTATGGCTCTTACTTTTTCAGGCCCTCTCACGATAAGCTCTTTGGCAGGCCCGATGTTCACTTCTTGGAGTGTCTCTAGTGATCGTTGTGAATCTGAATGAAATGTACGAATTGAATCAATTTCTGTATCAAATAACTCTATTCGAATCGGGTGTTCTTCCGTTAACGAATAGATATCAATGATTCCACCACGTATACTAAAGTCACCAGGAGCGGCAACCATAGAAGTTCGATCGTACCCAATTTGTACAAGCTGTTTTGAAAACGCATCCAAATCAATTTCTTCGCCTGTTTTCAGATGTATTTGACTCTCCTTCCATCGTTCAACTGGCGGTAGCATTCTTCGAACTGCGGCCGCTGGGGCAACAACAATTGGATTCTCTCCGTTAGATAAGCGGTTGAGCACCTCCAGCCGCTGTGCTCTCAGCTCTGGACTTGCAACAGCAATTTCGGACGCAATCAATTCATTGACTGGATACAGTAGGACTGCTCGATCTGACACTACACTAACCAGGTCATCCGTCACTTTTTGAGCCTGATACAAATTATGTGTCACAATAAACACGGGACGCTGTAATTCTTCTGAAATGGCTGCTGTATATAAAGATCTGACGGAGCCAGATAGTCCTGCCAGTAGCTGTTCTTTTAACCCCTCTTGCAATCCATTCACAATGGACTGATAATCATCACTTTGCTTAATAAATGATTGAATATTTTTCATGTGGCTCCTCCTCCCTGTTTGTTTAAAACAGAAAAACGCTTTGGTCTATGTCTACACCAAAGCTTTTTTATTGAATAAATGTATGATACTGATGGTAATCAGGATTTCTTTCAAGCGCCTCTTGGCAATCCTCACAAATGGTTTGTACATGTAAATCACCATTTTCCCTATAAGAA
Organism: Bacillus sp. NPDC077027; assembly: GCF_050269555.1. Taxonomy (NCBI): domain Bacteria; kingdom Bacillati; phylum Bacillota; class Bacilli; order Caryophanales; family Bacillaceae; genus Bacillus; species Bacillus sp. NPDC077027. The sequence goes on from NZ_JBNNIO010000008.1 coordinate 30,317, forward strand.
ATCATATCGTTTCTTTCCTCATTTGTTAAGTGATGAAATCCAAGCGCTTCACTTTGAACCGCTGATTCATCTAAACTGCCCACCTTGACACCGCAATGTCGGCAGTAATAGTGCAAAGCCATACGCCATCCTCCTGTTGCAGAGATTTTTATGAACAGTATGTGCTTTGCTTGTCATTCTTATACCTTCTTGTTAAATTCATTCATCACTTCTAAAAATGGCTTTGTTAAAGCAGCTTCGCTGGCGAGAACAGAGGCCCGAATCGCTTCCTCAATATGAGGCTGCTCTTCTTCTGAGAAGCGGCCCAGAACGTAATCAACGACCTTCATTCCGTTTTGCGGTCGACCAATCCCAATACGAATACGGTCAAATTCAGGCGATCCTAAATGTTGTATTAATGACTTAATCCCATTATGTCCGCCTGCACTTCCTTTTGTACGCAGTCTAATACGGCCAGTCGGTAAATCAAGGTCATCATAAATGACTGCTACATTTTCAAGAGGAATATCATAATATTCCAGAAGTGGACGCACGCATTCTCCCGATAAGTTCATATATGTAAGAGGTTTAACAAGTAGAACCTTTTGCCCCGAAACAAAGCCAATTCCGTATTGCCCATTAAATTTTGATTGATTTAATGGGATGTCCCATTTTTTAGAAAGCTCATCAATGGTCATAAATCCCACATTGTGTCTTGTTTGAGCATATTCTCTTCCAGGGTTACCTAATCCAACTAGTGCAATCACGATAGCACCCTCCTTTGTTACACGTGCACACGTCTAAAAGATGAGCCAATTTAGATTGCCTCATTCAAAAAACGTATGAATTCTTTTCATTCTAGCACAAAAGACGCAACCGCGGGAAGGTTACGTCTTTCTTTTACCATTTATTCTCTATTTTCATCTTTTTCTTTAATGACTTCTGGCTCTCCTTGTTCTCCTGCACTTTCAGGCTCAGGAACCTCAGACTGCTGTGGAGGTAGAATCGACGCGACGACTTCTTCTGAATCATTGTTGATTTGATACGATGACTGAACAGCCAAATCCCCAACGGTCAGTACATCATTGACTTCCAAACCGGTAATATCTGCTTCAATGTTTTGCGGGATGTCTGTTGGCTTAGCCGTCACAGAAAGCTCAAACAACGGCTGTTGGAGAACACCTCCGTCTTTCACACCTTTAGATTTACCAATTAATTGGATTGGCACGTCTGCATCAATCTCTTTTTGAAGATCGACCACTTGAAAATCAGCATGTACAAGTTCATTTTTCAAAGGGTCTGTTTGTAATTCCGTCACCATAACGGATTTTGTTTCGCCATTAACGTCCAAAGTAATAATTGTATTTTTCCCTTCATCACGCAATGTTTTCAATAGATCAACACTGTCTAACGAAACAGCTAGGGATTCAGTGTTTTTTCCGTATATGACACCAGGAACATGTCCTGAATGACGAATTTTTTGCAGTGTGGAACGTTTAAATTCTGTTCTTTCAGTTGCTTTTAAAGTTGCCATTATTCAGCACCATCCTATTTCGTTTTTGTCACTACTCTCATACATACCCATAAGCGATACGATTTAAACATGCTAAACCTTATTTTATGACGTGAAAGGACACACAAAAAGCCCCAAGCGTATGCCTGGGGCCCTTACATTGCTGAAATTAGCTGAACAAATAACTTACAGAATCTTCCTCGTGTACACGGATGATGGCTTCTGCAAGCAAAGGCCCTATTGAAAGCGGAATAAACTTTTCAACTTTTTTCTCATCTGTTAAACGAATACTGTTTGTCACAACTAGTTCTTTAATTTTTGAGTTTGTAATACGCTCTACTGCTGGTCCAGACAAGACTGGATGTGTACAGCAAGCATAAACTTCAGACGCTCCATTTTCCATAAGTGCATTTGCAGCAAGTGTAATGGTTCCAGCTGTATCAATGATGTCATCAATTAAAATTGCTGTCTTGCCTTCAATGTTACCGATAATGTTCATTACTTCTGCCACATTCGGTTTTGGACGACGTTTGTCGATAATTGCGATCGGTGCTTTCAGACGATCCGCCATTTTCCGCGCACGTGTCACACCACCATGATCTGGAGAAACGACAACAATATCGTTTAGGTTCTTCTCTTCAAAGTAGTTCGATAAGATTGGCACTGCCATTAAGTTATCAATTGGAATATCAAAAAAGCCTTGGATTTGCGGTGCATGCAAGTCAAGTGCAATCACGCGAGTAGCACCTGCTGTTTCAAGCAAGTTCGCAAAAAGCTTCGCAGTAATTGGCTCACGAGGTTTTGCTTTACGATCTTGACGTGCATAGCCATAGTAAGGAATGACAATGTTAACCGTTTTAGCAGAAGCACGTTTTAAAGCATCCACCATAATTAAAAGTTCCATAATGTGCTCGTTGACAGGAGCACTCGTCGATTGAATGACATAGCAGTCACAACCACGAATACTTTCTTCAATGTTAATTTGGACTTCTCCGTCACTAAAACGCTTAACAGAGCTTTTTCCTAGATCAACTCCGATACGGTCTGCAATTTCTTCAGCAAGTTCAGGGTTTGAATTCAAAGTGAAAATCTTTAAATTCGCATCAGCATAACGATTAGACATGGGTAAACCTCCGGGTATTTGGGTTATTTTTTATGAATATTTTTCACATAATCTTCTTTGTTGACTTGTCTTGCTCTTGCAATAGATAGCGCTTCTGACGGCACATCCTTTGTAACAGTTGAGCCGGCAGCTACATATGCCCCTTTTCCAACAGTGACTGGTGCAACTAAGTTAGAATTACAGCCGATAAATGCCCCATCTTCAATCTTTGTCAAAAACTTATTCTTCCCATCATAGTTCACCGTAATGGAACCACAGCCGAGATTGACATCAGTTCCAACTTCGGCATCGCCAACATAGCTAAGATGAGATGCTTTGCTGCGATCGCCAAACACGGTTTTCTTGATTTCTACAAAGTTACCGATTTTGACTTCATTGCCGATTTTAGAAAGTGGACGTATATGAGCAAATGGACCAATCGCCACATCTGTTCCCACTTCACTATCGCTTACAACAGATTGCTTGATCGTTGTTCGATCTCCAATCACGCTATCGACAATCTCAGAATTCGGTCCAATGGTGGCATCTGCACCGATTCTTACATTCCCTTTGATGACCGTTCCAGGATAAATGGTTGTATCTTCACCGATGATGGCATCTGGTGAGATATACGTGTTCTCAGGATCAATCAAGGTGACACCATTTTTCATATGCTGATGATTCAAGCGACGCTTCATGAATTGCTCTGCTTGTGAAAGAGCGACACGGTCGTTGACTCCAAGTGTTTCTTCGAAATGCTCTGTTTGATAGGCTGCAACAGTTTGCCCTTCATTTTTCAAAATTTCAATGACATCAGGCAGGTAGTATTCACCTTGTGCATTTTCGTTCGAAACCTGTTCGATCACACGAAATAAATCTTCATTATCAAAGCAATAAGTACCTGTATTAATTTCATTGACTTGAAGCTCTGCTTCATTCGCATCCTTATGTTCAACAATTTTGATCACAGCACCCGTTTTATCACGAATGATGCGGCCGTAGCCTGCTGGGTTGTCCGCATGTGCTGTTAAAATAGTTACTTTTGCTTGCTGTTTGTGATGCTCGTTCAGCATGGCTTCCATTGTTTCCGCTGTCAATAAAGGTGTATCTCCACAAATGACAATGGTTGTTCCCTTTTCATGAGAGAGAAACGATTTTGCCTGTTTCACAGCATGTGCTGTACCTAGCTGTTCTTCTTGGAGTGCATACTCACTTTTTTCTCCAAGCTGTTTTTTCACATCTTCTGCTCCATGACCGACAATGGTCACAAGCTTAGATAAAGACAGCTTCAAAGCTTCATCTGCTACATGTTCGACCATTGGTTTCCCGCAAACTGGATGAAGTACTTTGTAAAGCTTTGACTTCATTCTCGTTCCTTTTCCTGCTGCTAGTATCACTGCGAACCGCTTATCCATTTAATGGCCTCCAATATCCCTATTATCCATAGAAAAATATATCCTAAATAAGCATTGATTTCAAGGATACAAAAGGAAGTACAATAATTTTCTAGTGTTCAGAGCCAAATAGAAACACGCGAAAAGACGCAAAAAAGACAGCAATTAAGAGAAAACATTCCATTTCCTCTTAAAGCTGTCTTTTGGATTTTCAAATGATTATGATTAAGAAGCTCCAGCTTCTTCATATTCAATTGCTTCTTCAACTTCACCTAAACGATGATATTCATTTAACACAGCATCTTGGATTTTACCCCGAGTGCCAGAATTGATTGGATGAGCAATATCACGAAACTCTCCATCGGGCGTGCGTTTACTTGGCATTGCAACAAATAACCCATTATTTCCATCAATCACACGAATATCATGAACAACGAATTCGTGGTCCAGCGTGATGGATGCAATCGCCCTCATGCGACCATCGGTATTCACGCGGCGTAATCTTACGTCAGTAACTTCCACAGTAGTTCACCACCTTTTCCCAATATAAAAGCATTAACTAGGTATTCAACGATTTTGGATATTCTCCTGCTCAATTTTTAAACTTTTTTTGAAAAATCGGGATATTTATACATTTTTTGTAAAGTTACTGACGGCGCTTTCATTTCCACTCGAAAAAAAGGCATCATATCGATGCCTTCTTGCTGCATATCATAATACCATACGGCTTTTAAAATGATCGGCTTGTTTATTTGACGAGCGCAATGACTTCAATTTCAACGAGTGCATCTTTTGGTAGCCTTGCAACTTCAACACATGAGCGAGCTGGCTGATGTGTGTGAAAATACTCGCCATATACTTCGTTGACTTCAGCGAATTGTTCCATGTCTTTAATAAACACAGTCGCTTTCACGACAGTTTCAAAAGAAGCGCCCGCTGCTTCAAGGACTGCTTGAAGATTGCGGAATACTTGATGTGTCTGTTCTTTTATGTCTCCATTTACAAAATCGCCTGCTGGCGTCAATGGAATTTGACCTGAGCTGTAGAACATATTATTGACAATCATTCCTTGAGAGTAAGGGCCAATGGCTGATGGTGCGTTTTTTGTTTGAACAACTTTTGTCATATCAATCTCTCCCTCATCAATTACGCTTTTTATCAAGACAACAACTTACTGCTGTGTATGAAATAATTCATGAAAATTGCCGTTATTGATTTCAATGATTTTCTGTTTCATGTCAATAGTAGACAGCTTTAATAATGACACGTATTCATCTACAAGACGTTCATTTACACCTTCATCTTCTAAAAGAACACCGATGCCTGCAACATTGGCATTAAATTCTTCAAGCAGATTCATCATGCCATTGATGGTGCCACCAGCTTTCATAAAGTCATCAATAATTAACACATTGGATCCTTTATCTAAACTGCGCTTTGCAAGAGACATTGTCTGGATACGATTAGAGGAACCAGATGCATAATTGATACTGACAGTCGATCCCTCTGTTACTTTATTGTCTTTTCTAACGATCACAACAGAAACATTTAAATAAGCTGCCACTGCATAGGCAATCGGAATCCCTTTGGTTGCAACAGTCATGACCACATCAATTTTTCGATCGGCAAAAATCGTTGCAAAAAGCTTACCGATTTTAGTCAAGATAGAAGGATTTCCTAAAACATCGGTTAAATATAAATAGCCACCGGGAAGCACACGTTCAGGTGTCGATAATGCCTGTCCGATTTCATTCACTACATGGTCTGCTTCTTGCAAATGAATCTTTGGAATATATTTCACTCCGCCAGCAGCGCCAGGTACAGTAAGTAAAGTACCTATTCCCTGCTGTTCGAAGGTTTGCTTAATGATGGTTAAGTCTTCACTGATGGAGGACTTCGCAGATTGATAACGCTCTGCAAAAAAAGTCAACGGTACTAATACGTGCGGGTGGGCTAACAAGTAATTTGTTAAGTCCACCAATCTGCCGCTTCGACGAAACTTCATGAACTTACCCCCAGAACCCGAATAATTTATGAATAATATAACTTAACATACGGATTTAATCAAGGGCATTTTGTTCGCCAATCATGCGGACAGCGTAAACCTGATCACAAAATCCTCTAAGTCCGTTATATATTCTCTGTACCTTTGATTCATATTGAATCAAACCAAATACAGTTGGTCCGCTTCCACTCATCAATACAGCATCTGCACCGAAGCGTTTCATCTGTTTTTTGATCATTCCAACTTCTGGATACATTTTTAATGTAACCGATTCTAGAACGTTTCCAAGTGAGGCGCACATTTCTTTATAGTTTTTCTCTTCGATCGCTTCAATCATACGATTGACATTTGGATGCTCTACCTTGCTTGCATTATATTGTCTATATACTTCTGCTGTAGATACACCTATCACTGGCTTTGCTAAAATGACCCAGCAATGTGGAGGCGGAGCTATTGCCTTTAGCTTCTCACCACGCCCTGTTGCCAGTGCGGTACCTCCGTGAACACAAAAGGAAACATCTGAGCCAATTTCCGCTCCAAGCTCAGCTAACTCATCTATTGTGAGATTTAATTTCCACAATCGATTCAATCCACGTAAAGCCGCTGCAGCATCGCTACTCCCGCCAGCAAGCCCTGCCGCCACAGGAATGACCTTTGTAATGACAATAGATACACCTTTTTTTATGCCGAACCTTGTTTTTAATAGCTTTGCCGCCTGATATGCCAAATTCCGCTGATCATCAGGAACAAATCGATTATGAGATGATACGCGAATCTCATTAGTATCCAGCTCTGTCAATTCAAGTCGGTCTGCAAGGTCTATCGTTGTCATGACCATCTCTACCTCATGATATCCATCCGGCCGCTTGCCATGGACATCAAGAGATAGGTTAATCTTTGCTGGTGCTTTTTCTAAAATACGCAAACATTTCACCTACTTCTCCATCTAAACATAAGTATCAATATTGTAACACATTTGATTGGCCGGATGAATATGGGCTTTCCATAACAGCACACTTGCATTGTGCCCTTTTTTTTATGAAAAAAGCCAGAGACATCTCTTATGTCTCTGACCACTTTATTTATTGTTGATTCCCTTCTTGAGCCATATGCTGTTGAGCTAATTCAATCGCTCGTTTCACCATGTTTCCTGCGTCGCGAGCACGAATATCTCCCCAGCCTCCATTTTTCACGGTATCATAAAATCCAAGATCTTTCGCCAGTTCGTATTTGAACTCTTCTGACATAATGCCTCGGCGTCTACCCAAACGAAACAGCCCCTTTAGTAGAGAATTCTGTTGATGCCACTAAACGAGTGGCTTCTTTATTTTGTGTTGATCTCTGCTTTTTACCCCTTTCAAAAAATGGCCCAACTCCCATTTAAAAAAGGGCAAAACAAAAAGCAGTAAACATAAAGTTTACTGCCCATTAATAGGCGACTGAGCTTGCGGCATCATCAAAGGTTAATTCTACCGTCTCAGTCAGTATATCAGCATAACTGTAAGAAACTCTTTCAAACGAATTCTCATCTTGATCTAATTGAATCACAAAAACAGCAGGGTACGTTTCAGCTAAAATGCCCGAACGCTCAATTGTTTTTCGGCGGCCACCATTAGCCTTTAACGTCAACCGTTTACCTAAATTACCATCAAGCGATCTTTTTATGTCGGACAACGTCTTCGCCATTGCATCCACCTCACTAAGAAAAGTATACAACAATAGCCCATTTTTGTCAAATAAAAATTAAATTATATCAACGAATATGAGCTATTGTCAACAAAATAATTTTGACAAACTTCTACCTTTTCCCCTTCCTATTTTTCACAGTTTCCAGAAAATTATGTATGCGTTTTCATGTTCTTTTTTTTTATAAAAAAAACCCGCACTGAGAATAGTCGGGTTATGTCGATTCATGGTCTGTTTTATACGGCATTCCCACTCTCAAAACACCTTTCGTTTCGATGCCACCAAGTCCTTTTTCTCTTGTTAATGTGTTGCGAAGGACATCCCATACATTGATCCGATCAACAAACGGCGTGAAGCTAATCTTCGCCACGATATACACTGGATCAAGCGCATGAATATTCACGCGAGAGGGCGAGCTAGCAAAATTAGCCCCTGCACGTATAAGCGATTCAAAATGTGATTGACACGCCCCTGCAAAGATGACCAGTTGATCTAAATGTGGAATCTTCCGCCTCGCCTTTTGAACGGTTTCTACAAAGTGGCGTGAATGTCGATATGCACCAATATCATGGACACTGCCCTTTTGCTTAGAATACGCATCGTGCCCAGTGATCACTAAAATATCAGGACGATATTGATCAATCAAGGATTCGATCATATTCGGCATTTTTTTCTCCTGACAGTGGACACCATAGACTGGTACACCTATTCTTTCATAAACCGCAAGACATTTCTTTAAGTATGAAGCATCTCCGTCTAAATGAAGAACCTTGCCGGGCATATGGAAATATTGTTCTTGATGCTGATACTGTCCTGAAGCATAGTATTCCTGCTTTTCTCGCAGCAGCTTATAGTCCTGCCTTAATAAATCAAGGGATTCATTGATTTTCCGTTCTTCATCTTTTTCCCTTGTCATTTGCTCTTCCTTTTGAATGGGAACGAGATCTGACATTTTAGCATCTGCAATGAGCCGCACCTCATTCCCGTGTAAAATGGCGGTAGCTTCATGCTGGTCTGTTTCATCAATTCGGATGATTCGAAACAAAATATCCATTTGATAGGATGCTCTGGCTACCATATCCCCTATTTGAAATTGCATACGTTTCACTCCACAAACAGGCTCATACCCTGTTGATATCGTCTTACACCAATAACTGCCGATCTTTCATGTATGTTTATTCAATCAGCACTGGTTTGTTCTTTCTAGCCTATGCTGGCACAGCTCATGTGGTGAAAAACAAAAAAAAGCCCCTAAAAAAGGACTTTATGTAACTCATTCGATAAACGGGCAAACTCTTCAATGGAAAGAGATTCACCGCGACGTTTCCCATCAATATTCGCTTCCTGCAATGCTTGCTCAATGACTAATTTATTTTTCTTTCCGTCATTTAAATTGTTGGTGAGATTGTTCATTAAGGTTTTACGTCTTTGACCAAAGCTTGCGCGAATTAACTGGAAAAAGAACGCTTCGTGATCAACCGATACAGCTGGTGACTTCCTTACTGTTAATTTAATGACTGCAGAATCTACATTTGGCTGAGGGACAAAAACCGTCTTTGGTACAACCATCACCGTTTTAGCTTCCGTATAAAATTGGACTGCGATTGACAAAGAGTTATATTCCTTAGAAGAAGGACTCGCTGCCATACGATCTGCCACTTCTTTTTGTAGCATGACAACGATCCCCTTCAATGGAAGGTTCTCTTCAAGCAGCTTCATAATAATTGGAGTTGTTACATAATAAGGAAGATTCGCGACAACCATTACTTCCTTACAGTCAGCAAATTGTTCTTCAATGACTCGCTTCACATCTGCCTTCAGAACATCTTGATGAATGATGGAGACATTGTCATATGGAGAGAGCGTATCTTTTAAAATCGGCAATAAACGCTGATCAATCTCAAATGCCGTCACTTTCTTTGCTCGCTTTGCTAACTGTTCCGTCAACGCACCGATTCCAGGACCAATCTCAATCACACCCGTCTCATTTGTAATTTCGGCATGATCAACAATCCTGTCTAAAATGTTGGTATCAATTAAGAAGTTCTGACCCAAGCTCTTTTTAAAAGAGAAACCATACTTTTTTAAAATCTCTTTTGTTCTTAAGGGTGTCGCTATATCTTTATTCATCGGCTTCCTCCTGCATTACGGTCTCCAGTGCCGCAATAAAATCACGTTTTGTTATTTGAAACATTTGAAGACGCTTTTGTAACTGCTTCGCATTTGTATATCCAATATTTAAAAGGATACCAAGACGTTCGCGGCGACGTTTAGCCGCATCTCCGCCAATCAGACCAGCATCTAATAGATCATCTAATGCTATCTCACTGATCGACTCTTCCATCTCTTCATGTACATGGGCCAAGCAGGCTCTGATGCTTTCTGGTGAAGCATGCTCGACACCAATTCCTTTATTGTGCTTAGCCTTCGCTAAATTCTTTGGCAAAAAAGCATGCTTGCATCCTGGAACCGCCTCAGCAATCGTCTTTCGTATTTTCTCACCAGGAAAATCAGGGTCAGTTAAAATAATAACACCCCTCGTTGCTTGCGCAAGTCGAACTTGACGAATCACAGCTTCTCCGATCGCAGAGCCGTTTGTTTCTATTGTATCAGCATCAACCGCCAGCTTCACTCTGGCTGTATCATCTCGGCCTTCGACCACAATGATTTCTTTGATTTTCATTTATTCCTCCACTTGCAAAAAACAGAATATTTTTGGTAAAAAACGAAACCTTTTATACCCTTTTTGCGTCTTATTAATAAGAAAGCAATACCTCTATTATAACCAAAAAAACAGAGGGTCCGCAAAACCCTCTGCTTATATAAATCATGTGATGTGTTTAATTTAACACCCTGATTTTTACCCTTTTATTTCCCCACTGATAAGCTGTCGACTTATTAGGGACAAACACATCTATTTTATTTCCTTTGATAGCGGATCCGGTGTCAGATGCAACGGCATACCCATAGCCTTCTACATAGACTTTGGAGCCTAGCGGAATGACATTTGGATCCACTGCTATGACCTTCGCACCTGGATTTGCTTTTAAATTATAACCTGTTGACGTTCTACCAGTACATCCACTACAGCTCGCTGTATAGGCTGTTGATGTAACGTAAAATTCTTTTGCGGAAGATTCATTGCTGCGTGAGACAGTCTGATTAGGCTGAGCTTCTTTTTTAGACACTTGGGTCCCTATCGCAATCAGCTGATCCTTACTGTTTTTAGCTGTGACCTCTTTGACAAGTTCTTTCGAAACGACTTTGCCATTTTCTTTTATGATGGCATAGTGCTTCTTCATTTTGCCTTCTTCACCTTTTTCAAGAACCTTCTCTTTTCCTTTTTCCAAAGAATGATCTTTTTTTCGTTTGGTATCAAAAGCAATTTTCTCTTCCACTACATCGGTGACTTTTTCCACTCGCGTGATCTTAATGTCTGCGTTTTTCTTCGTAATGGAAGTATGTAGCGCAGGTTTGATCTTATCGTGCTTCTCGAGCTTTAGCTCTTGTTTCTTTAAAAAGTCAGCGACCGTAGTCGAAGTGGTCCACAATTTCTTGGTCTTTCCTCCATCATTCAGACTCACGTGGAATGCCTGATGAACAACAAGCTGCATATTTTCTTTAATCTTGTTGTCCTTCCCTGGAATGACTTGATCATGCTTTCCAACATCTATTTGCTCATTCTTCAATAATGCTCCAACCGTTTGATCTGTTGTCCATATCTTCTGCTCTTTCCCATCTAGGGTAAGTTGAACCGGTATAGCTGCATCATACACAATTTTCATATTGCTTGTAATCTTCTGATCTGGACTTGGAGAAATATGATCCTCCGCCCTGGTCCTTATTCCAAGGTCTGAGAGCAACTGTCCAACTGTGTCTTCATGTGTACGAATGGTTTTCTTTTTGCCATTAATCGAAATGGTAATCGACTGCTTGGTGAGCTCATGCGCACCGTAAGCTGTCCCAGTTCCCGCTAATAATAAGCAAACCACTAAGAATAGTACTTTGCTTTTTCCTAGCTTAACAGAAAACAGATTTTTCATTTTTTGTACGATGAAAAACGCCTCCTTCTCCTCGGAGAGATTATATAGAGTATCTCAAAACCTGTCAACCCTTCCTCCAACTGTACAAAAATGATTGATTGTCCCCCTATTATGGGAGATTTCAAAAAGGAAGGGAAGAAAGACTTATCGACAACTTATCCTATGAGGAGAAGTAAACGTGTAGAACTTTTTCGTTTATTTCATAAAAAGGACAAGCTTAAACAAACTTTGACATCATATACTGTCAGTTTATACGGAAAACTTTTTTGGCATTTTCAGTTGTCAATTCTGCCAGCTCTTCAAAGCTGATTTCACGCAGCTCTGCTATTTGCTCTGCAATATACTTGACATAGCTTGGTTCATTTCGTTTTCCTCTAAACGGAGTCGGTGAGAGATAAGGACAATCTGTTTCGATCAGCAAACGATCTCTTGGGATTTCCTTCACCACTTCTTTCGGTTTTTTTGCATTTTTAAACGTAACAGGGCCACCAAATGATATATAAAAATTCATTTTCATGCATTCTTTTGCTACTTCTAAACTCCCCGTAAAGCAATGCATAATTCCACCTACTTCTGCCGCGCCCTCCTCTTTTAAAATGGTCACAACGTCTTCTGTCGCTTCACGGTTGTGAATGATAATTGGTAAATTAACTTCCTTGGCAAGGGCAATTTGTCGTCTGAAAACGTCTTTTTGCACTTCTTTTGGGGACTTATCCCAATAATAGTCCAGACCCATCTCACCGATTGCGACAACTTTTTCATGGGCAGATAGCTCCTTAATCCAAGCCAAATCCTCATCTGTCATATCAATTGCATCCACAGGATGCCAGCCAATTGCTGCATAAAGAAAATCATACTCTTCGATTAATTCCATCGCTCGATTAATCGTTGGTCGATCAAATCCAACCACCACAATTTTCTCTACTTGCTCTTCCTGCGCTCTTTGAATCACCTGTTCTAAGTCTTCCTTGTATTGCTCTGCGTTTAAATGGGCATGCGTATCAAATAACATCTATATTCTCCTTTCGACAAGTTTTTTGATGAAAAAAAGGTGTTCGACGAAATGTTACACGTGGAACACCTTTGACAATTATAGAATTTTCGTTCCGTTCGCTAGTGATTGATCTACCTCAAGAACTGTTAATTTCCCGTTTGTTTCACCAGTCAGAATCATCCCTTGTGAAATTTCTCCACGTAGTTTTACTGGCGACAAGTTAGCAACACAAACTAATTTTTTCCCCACAAGCTCTTCAGGCTGATAATGTTTAGCGATACCTGAAACAATTTGTCTTTGATCGAATCCAAAATCAAGCTGTAGCTTTAAGAGTCGATCAGCTTTTTTCACAGGTGCAGCTTCTAGTACTTGTGCGACACGAAGATCTACTTTTGAGAAATCATCAAAAGCGATTTCTGCTCCTAGCTCTGGTATGTCTACTTCCTTGACTTCTGTTTCTTCTACTTTAGGAGCGCTTCCTTGCATTTTTTCTTTAATGTAAGCAACCTCTTCCTCTGCATCTAATCGTGGGAATAAAGGATCACCTTTTTGAACAGTTGTCTTTTTTATGTTTCCGAAAGATAGAATGCTGTCCCAGTTTTGGAGTGCATCGTCTTCAACACCAAGCTGTGCAAAGATTTCATCTGGTGTTTTAGTTAGGAATGGCGTTAACAGTACAGCCGAAATACGTAGTGATTCCGCTAAATGATACATAACAGAATGAAGCTCTTTTCGTTTCTCTTCATCCTTCGCCAAAATCCAAGGGGCTGTTTGATCAATGTACTTATTCGTTCTGCTAATTAATGTCCATACATTTGATAGCGCCACAGAAAACTCCAGATTCTCCATCGCTTCTTCATAAGCTTTAACAACCTGCTCTGCAACAGCTTTTAATTCCTCATCGAATTCATTTACTGGCCCTTTGTAGCTGCTTAATGTGCCATCAAAGTATTTTTGAATCATTGCCACCGTTCGGTTGAGCAGGTTTCCTAAGTCATTTGCCAGGTCATAATTTACTCGTTCCACGAATCCTTCTGGTGTAAACACACCATCTGCGCCAAAAGGCACTTCACGAAGTAAGTAATAACGAAGTTCATCAAGGCCATAACGGTCAATCAATGTCACTGGGTCTACTACGTTCCCCTTTGATTTAGACATTTTCCCATCCTTCATTAATAACCAACCATGTGCAAATATTTGTTTAGGTAATGGTAGATCAAGTGCCATTAACATAATTGGCCAATAAATCGTGTGGAAACGAACAATCTCTTTTCCAACAAGATGAACATTCGCAGGCCAATATTTTTGATACTTTTCGTCCTGATCCGTTCCATAACCAAGCGCCGTCAAATAGTTAAACAACGCGTCAATCCAGACATAAATGACGTGCTTTGGATTATTTGGCACTTTAATACCCCAGTCAAAGGTAGTTCTTGATACCGCCAAATCCTCAAGACCCGGTTTAATAAAATTATTAATCATTTCATTCTTTCTTGATTCTGGTTGAATGAATGATGGGTTTTTCTCATAATAATCAAGCAAACGATCTGCATATTTACTCATACGGAAGAAATAAGATTCTTCTTTAATTAATTCAACTGGATGGCCACTATCAGGGCTTTTTCCGCCAATGACCTCTCCCTTTTCATTGCGCTCTACATCCACAAGCTGTGTTTCTGTATAGAACGTTTCATCAGGAATGCTGTACCAGCCTTCATATTCATCTAAATAGATGTCCCCTTGATCCAATAGCTTTTGGAATACCTTTTCGATGATGTTTGTATGACGCTTTTCTGTTGTGCGAATGAAGTCATCATTGGAAATATCAAGTTTCTTCCAAAGTGCTTTAATATCCGCAACAACTGGATCTAAATACTCAATAGGCGTAATGTTTTGCTCTTCTGCTTTTTGCTGAATTTTTTGCCCATGCTCATCTGTTCCAGTTAAGTACATGACATCATAACCTTGAAGTCGTTTATATCGAGCCATGGCATCACCCGCCACCGTCGTATAAGCATGTCCGATATGTAATTTTCCACTTGGATAGTAAATCGGTGTTGTCAGGTAAAATGTTTTTTTATTTTCTGGCATTTAGGGAACCTCCTACATATGAATGTCAAAAGCTCCCGCCCAATGGACGAGAGCGGCTATTAGTTCTGCATAAACATATACAATATTTCATTATTTGTTACACTTGTGCTTTCTCTATGATACCATCTTAGCCTTCAAGTTCAAGCATATATACATAGAACCTTTCGAAATCAAATAAAAAGAATGTTTTAGAAAAACGACAAAATCATCGACATTTTGTCGAATTATGTCGTACGAAAGCTTTTTCTAAATTATATTTTGTCTAAGTTAGGGCAAAAGTCTTGAAAATCTGATTTTGTATTTTATAATTTATTAAAGAGTTATTTTACATAAACCCTTTCATATCAATGATTTCAAGGTCTTTTGACTTTAAGAGTCAATTTTTACAAACAATAGTAAACAAAATGATTGACGATTTATGGAAACCTTGTTATGCTAAGAATGTAAGGAATTTGTCGAATAATGACGAAGATAATATTATATTAAGAATAAGATTGTTTTGGGAGGAGAATGAAGATGAAATCTACAGGTATTGTACGTAAAGTTGACGAATTAGGACGCGTGGTGATTCCAATCGAACTTCGCCGTACACTAGGAATTGCTGAAAAAGACGCTTTGGAAATTTATGTTGATGATGAAAAAATTATCCTAAAAAAATATAAACCAAACATGACTTGTCAAGTAACTGGTGAAGTATCAGACGATAACCTTAAACTTGCTAATGGTAAATTAGTTCTTAGCCGTGAAGGTGCAGAACAAATCATTAACGAGATCCAAAATCAAATTCAAGCACAAAAATAAGTTTCATATAGAAAAAGGGTTCTTGCTTAAATGCAAGAACCCTTTTTTATTTTTCAATATGATACGCATCATACACTACGCGCTTTGGCACACCACGCTCAACTGCTGCACGTTTGATGGCTTCTTTTGATGTCAAACCTTCATCTATATAATGGATCACATGCTCTTTCTCAGACAAAGACTGCCACCAAACCTCTTCAGCATGATCTTCATCAGCATGTTGATTTCCTTGTACCACAAGGCAAAATTCCCCACGGATTTGATGATTGTCTGCCCAGGTTATGACTTGTTCAAGATCTCCCCGTATAAACTCTTCAAATTTCTTCGTTAATTCTCGTGTAATAGCAATGTCTCGATTGCCCCATATCTCTTTCAACACCGACAACGTTTCTTTTAAACGATGAGGTGCTTCATAAAAAATAATGGTTTCTTCACGATGTTTTAGTGATTCAAGCTGTTTTTTCTTTTCTTTCTTTTGTCGATCAAGGAATCCGTAGAAGAAAAACGGTTGAGGTGCAATACCTGAAGCGATTAGAGCTGTTAACGCGGCATTCGCCCCAGGGAGAGGAACAACATATCCGCCAATTTTCGTAAAATCTCTAACGATCTCCGCTCCTGGATCAGATATGGTTGGTAAACCCGCATCACTTACAAGAGCGATATGTTTCCCTTCTTTTAACCATTCGATCAATTTATGCCCACTGCTCTCTTTATTATGTTCATGGTAGCTTGTCAGGGGCGTTTCAATCTCATACACATGACAGAGTTTTTTCGTCTGCCTTGTATCCTCAGCAGCGATATAGTCGACTTCCTTCAAAGTTTGTACAGCACGAAACGTCATATCTCCCAAATTCCCAATGGGTGTTGGCACTAGATAGAGCACGCCCATCTCAGATTGCCCATCAAAGCTTTTTTGCATCGTCAGCATACACTGCCTCCTTCAATTTCTGCTTTTCTTCTATATAAATGTCTTTTTTTCTTCTCGTCAGTGTCTTGAAAAAGTATTCCTGCTGCATCGCTTCCCTTTTCGTTGAAAAGCATTCGAAATAAAAGAGTTCAACAGGAAGTCTTGCCCTCGTGTATTTGGCTCCCTTTCCACTATTATGTGTGAGAAGCCTCTTTTCTAAATCATTCGTATACCCAGCATAAAGACTACCATCCGCACACTTTAGTACATAAAAATAATGCCTATTTTCCTCCATATAAGATCGTCCTTATATCATCTGTGTACTCACCATTCTCATGGTAAACAAATAAGGGCGGAAGAATTTTTAAATCCGGCTTTCCATCTTTGATCCCTTCGATCAAAATGGTATTTGCTTCTTTTCCCTGCTTTGGGTAGACGAATTGAATACGTTTTGGTTCAATTCGATATTTTTTCATCAGCTCCACCATTTCAAGAAGTCTGCCGGGGCGATGAACCATCGCTAATTTCCCCCCTTGCTTTAGCAGGGTAGATGACACCCGAATCACATCTTCTAACGTACAATGAATTTCATGTCTTGCGATGGCTAAATACTCATTTTCATTGATTTCATCTTGTGAAGGTGTTTTAAAATAAGGAGGATTGCAAGTAATCACATCCACCTTGTGGTTACCATACTGTTTAGGCATGTCATTTAAATCACCATGTATGAGCTTAATTTGTTCACCAAGCTTGTTATATTCAACACTTCTAGCAGCCATATCAAACAGGCGTTCTTGAATTTCAACTCCGGTCACTGATGCTTTAGATCGGGTCGTCAACAAAAGGGGAATAATCCCATTTCCTGTACAAAGATCAATGATTTCTCCTTTTTGAATCGGGACATATGCAAATTTAGCCAGCAGAACCGCATCTAATGAAAAGGCAAATACCGTTTTACTTTGAATAATTTTCATATCTTCCGCAAGCAAATAATCTAAACGTTCATCTTCTCTTAATGAAACCATCATGTATCCTTTCTTAACCTGTGAAAAAGGCTCCCGATTTAGCGGAAGCCCTTTCTCATTTTTTATTTAAAAATGAAAGACAGAACAAACAGTCTCCTTCTTTCCGAATGCTTCCATAATGAACATTGCAAATATGGAAACCCTCCTGATAGAGTCGAGCCAAGTTATCATGACCTTCGCCAATATCAGAATGATTTTGCTTCTGGGCAGTATCATCATGCCCTTCCTCAGACAACTTGCTTCGGTTGGACTGATCCAGACGTTCACGCAAGTGTTGATTCTCCATCTGAAGCTGATGGTTTTCTTCAATCACTTCGCCGATATGATTTTTCAAATCACCCAGTTGGCGATAGAGAGAGCCGATTTGTTCTTCTAAATTAATGACCGTATCAAATAGTTCCTTTTTATCCAAGGTGGCACACCTCGTTACTCAGTTGTTTGTGCAGATACAACGCCTTCTTGTATTAACTCTTCCCATGTATATTCTACCACTTTTTCTTGTCCGGTTAATTCAACTTGTAAAATTCGTTCTAAAATGTTGAGTCCTACTACCTTTGCAGAACCGCTAGACGTTTGAATCGTTTCACCTATGTCCGGGAGTAGCTCCTTGGCTGATTCGTATTCGTCATTCTCATACTTCAAGCAGCACATTAGACGACCGCAAAGCCCTGAAATCTTTGTTGGATTTAAAGACAAGTTCTGATCCTTTGCCATTTTAATCGACACAGGTTCAAAATCACCTAAAAACGTTGAGCAACAAAGCATTCTGCCACATGGCCCAATCCCACCCAACATTTTTGCCTCATCTCTTACACCGATTTGACGAAGTTCTATTCTTGTTTTAAAAATAGACGCAAGGTCTTTAACAAGTTCACGGAAGTCGACTCTGCCATCAGCAGTAAAGTAGAAAATCACTTTGTTCCGATCAAAAGTAAATTCAACATCAACAAGCTTCATTTCTAATCCATGTTGACTCACTTTTTGCAAACAAGTATCAAAGGCTGTCGCTGCAGCTTCTTTGTTTTCTTCAACAATGAGTCGATCGCGTTCATCTGCCACGCGGATCACCTTACGAAGTGGCAGAACGACATCATGTTCATCGACCTGCTTATCTGCGATGACGACTTGCCCATATTCGACACCTCTCACTGTTTCAACAATGACACAGCTATCATTTTCTATATGAAATCCATTTGGATCAAAATAATAAATTTTGCCCGCTTTTTTAAAGCGAACACCAATTACGTTGTACAAGCTTATCCCTCCTGCAACATTAACACCAATTGCTCCATTAGCCCTTGGGCATTCACGTTGGATTGAAGTCTCTTTTTCGCTTCTAATACAGCAAGGATCTGATTTGTCACCATCTGCTGTGTGGAATGCAGCGCATGCTGCTTCATTGTCTGGAATAAGTCTTGATAAATGACTTTATCTTCGTTCCCTATTTGAATCGACAATACATCACGATATATAAATAAAAGCATATCCAGACCTGTTTCTTGAAGGTCTTTCTCTTTGAAAAAAGGCATCCATTGATCTTGTATATAAAAAAACGCATGTTCTTTTCGCTGGTGCAAGACTTCATACAATTTTATCACTTTCGCTCTAGACTCTGCAAACTGATCATTTCGACTTAATTCGAGTGCTTCTGTCAAATTATTGGTTAAATTCGACAAGAGCCTTGCAATATGGATTGGCACATCTTCTTGCATGAGCTGTTGCTCTATTGATTTTGGCTGTAAGGGCTGGAAGCTTAACATCTGACATCTCGAAATAATGGTATCAAGCATTTGATGAGATTGTTCTGTAACCAAGATTGCAATCGTATCACGATTTGGTTCTTCAAGGAACTTCAGTAAACTATTCGCAGCATTGACTGTCATTTTGTCCGCATGCGAAATAATATACATTTTCCGATGTGATTCCACACCTGCTTTTGTAAATTCCTCTTGCAATGCCTGTACCTGAGCTTTCTTAATCGATTGCCCGTCAGGCTGAACTAGATGTAGATCGGGATGGTTCCCAGAATTGATTCTCTTACAGTTTTGACAGGTTTCACACGGCTCTACGCCAGCCCCCAAACAAAAATAGCTTTTTGCTAAAAGTAGAGCTGCATCCAGTTTACCTGTTCCTTTTTTCCCTTCAAATAAATACGCATGAGCAAGTCTCTTTTTTTCTATACTATTTAAAATTAGCCGCATGACACGCGGCTGCAAATCATTCATTTCTTCCCAGCTAATTGCCATGTTATCACTCTCTATGTGTAAAGGTTAATCAATAAACCTTTTATTTCCCCTATTCGTTCTAACAAATCAATTGAGGATTTCTCTTGATTCATCATGTCCTCTGTTAACTGGACAAGCTTTTCATCTAACGCTTTCACAAGGGCAAGTGTTCTCGTATTTCCATAAAGATCAAAGCTGCGTGATGTTTCAAGATGTAAGCCGTTATCTACGGTTTCTTTGACAAAACGCTTCACGAGTCCTTTAAATTTCGCTAAATCCTTTAGGTTTTTAGACTTCGACAACTTCTTCCCGAATACTTCAACATCACTAAGCATCGCTGTTAGCTGCTCCAACCTCATTTTACCACTTTGCATCTCCATAGATGCCCTAAAAGATGCAGACGTCTGATTTCCTTTCGCCGCCTGAAGCTCTCGTTTCTCTAACAGTAACCTCGTATCCTGATTAATTTTCACAGCAACCCATCCTTAAAATTGATGAAAGTGTTCAACTGGCAAAACAAATACAGTAGCCCCACCAACCTCAACTTCAACAGGGTATGGAACATACGAATCTGCATTACCACCCATTGGCGATACAGGTGCAATCATCTGATCACGTTTACTGCCGTTCTCTTTAATCAATTGTAAGGCTTTATCCACTCGGATATCATCACATCCAATAATGAATGTCGTGTTTCCTGACTTTAAAAACCCACCAGTTGATGCTAGTTTAGTCACGCCAAATTGGTGTTCTGTTAATATTTTCAACAATCTACTGCTATCTTGATCCTGTACAACGGCAACAATTAATTTCATTTGATTGGCCTCCTTTATTTTAGGCACAGATGACATGCCGATGTCTTCTTCTTTATTATAACAACGATTGGTAATCAGGTCATATTTGATTTTTCTTCAATGCGTCTTTGACTAGCTGAAGCACGTCCTTATACACTTCCTCTAAAGGCCTTGCAGCATCTACAACTCGAAATCTCTCTGGTGAACGGGCAATCAGCAACTCATAGCCTTCTCTAACCAATTCATGAAATTTCAACGTTTCCATATCCAGACGATTTTTTTCTCTCTCTTGGTTCGCATGAATTCGTTTCAAACCATCCTCCGGTGAAATCGAGAAATATATCGTCATGTGAGGCATTACTCCGTCAATAGCAAAGTCATTAATGGATTTTACCTCATCGATCCCGAGCCGCCTTGCATAGCCCTGATAGGCGAGAGAGCTATCAACAAAGCGATCACACAATACTGTGTCCCCACGCTCAAGTGCTGGCTCCACCTTCTCTGCTAAATGCTGTCGTCTTGCTGCAGCATAAAGCAATGCCTCTGTTTTCGCATCCATTTTGGCGTTTTTTTCGTTCAAAATGACTTCTCTAATTTGCTCTGCAATATCAATGCCGCCGGGCTCCCTTGTTGCCGTAATTGCAAAGCCCTGTCGCTCCATCTCATCGTAGACTTTCTTGATAATAGTCGTTTTCCCAGCACCCTCTGGTCCTTCAAACGTAATAAATATCCCGCTCATAATGTCTCCTCTTCTATATAAACATATAATTGCTGTTGAAAAATGACTGAATTCCCTTGGACATGAACCTTTTGATGAAGCAGGCGATTCAGCTTTTCAATCTGTTCTACTTCAATCCGTTCTCCTTTTAATATAAGAGGTATTCCAGGTGGATAAGGAATGACTGATTCTGCACTGATCCGATTGACGGCTTCATCAAATGTGACAACTTCCATTCCTTGAAGCAGCAGATCTGTTTCAATAAGACGTACTTTATCTCTGCCTGATTCATGTTGTGCTAAAAGTGAATGGCTACTTTCTAGCGCTTGCTTAACGATTTCTACTGGGAAAGGCTTCATTTCTCCTAGGCTAAAAATCAGTAATACTTGATGTTCATCTGCAAGCTCTGGATGGACCTCAACAGATTCAAGTACCCTTTTTAACTCATAACCAGAAAGTCCTTTCGTTGATCGAATACAACATTTCAACGGATCGGTTTTCACATGTTCTGGCTCGACCAGTTCAATGTGAGGAATCTGCAACAGCTGTTCCTTCTGTCTTTTCACTCTAGAAATGACCTGTTCGACCTGTCCTTCGGTTTTTATCTTTTCGACAAAAGCACGAGCTACATCTAATGAAGCCATAATCGGATAAGAAGGCGAGCTACTTTGCAGCATGGTTAACATTGTTTTGATCTTTTGCCCATCGACCCGTTCATGCTGGATATGGAGAAACGACCCCATCGTCATCGCAGGTAATGTTTTATGTGCTGATTGTACCACCACATCAGCGCCATATGAAAGAGCAGATGGAGGGAAACCTTCACCTAAAATGAAATGAGCACCATGTGCCTCATCTACTAGAACCAATAATCCTGCGTCATGACATATTTGGATGATACGTGTCAAATCAACCGAATGCCCATAGTAGTTTGGATATGTGAAGACAATTACTTTACTGTTAGGATGCTTGGCAATTGCAGTCGTAACCGTCTTTTCTGAAACATGTGTAGAGACTTGTAAATGCTGATCCAGTTCCGTTTCTAAGAAGACAGGTGTTGCACCTGCTAACTCAATGGCATGAAAAATCGACTTATGACAATTCCGTTGCACGAGGATTTCATCCCCCTTATTGCAGGTTGCCATCACCATTGCTAAATTCCCTACAGTTGTCCCATTAACAAGAAAGAAACTCATACGTGCCCCATATAGTTGGGCTAATAAGGCTTCTGCCTCCTGAATGATACCTGTAGGATGATGCAAATCATCTAATCCTTCAAGCTCCGTTACATCTAGTTGAAGAAGCGGTGCAAAATACGGCCGAGCTTCATCAAAAAAGACATCTCCATTGTGATGTCCTGGAACGTGAAAAGAGTAAGGCCTCTTTTCTGCATGTTGAGTTAGTGCTGTATATAAAGGTGTTTTCAATGATATCGATCCTTTTTGGTCAATCCGTTATCTTACATCTATTATAACGTTCAAAGAAGCGAACATAAAGCTGGATTCTCATTCCTGTATTGGTTTAATACCTACCAAATGCTGTTCTACCTCTTGCATTTCATTTTTCACTTGGGCACGCTCTTGTTTTCCATCTTCTTTTAGTTGAAAAGTTTCTTGTAAAGCCTCAGCTAATTGATATTGTACTTGTTTAAGAGCTTCGACATGGTTGGATGGTACATTCGCTCGAAGCAACTCTTGATCTTTGGAGGCCTGTTCAAATGCTTGATTCACCCTTTTTTGTAGTGCGGCTGTCTCTCTCTGCTGAATATGTGTCAAAGCAATCGACATCTGATTGATCCATAACGGAATGGATGAAGTAACAGTAGAGTGTATATGATTTGCCAACGAATGATTGGTATGCTGTATCATACGGATCTGTGCACCACACTGAAGTGTGATCTGACGGCTTAACATTAAATCATAAATTCGCTCTTTAAGCCTCTCAGCATAGTCAAAATAATCAACCTCTTGATTCATGAACTGTTCTTCCAATGTTTGTTCCTTTGGATGTTTGAACTGAGGAAGGACATCTCGTTCGATTTGAGTTAACTTTTCTTCAGCTGCTGCTACCTGAAAGGTCAATTCTTGATAAAATTCCTGGTTTTGTTTATATAAACGATCCAATAGTTTGTGATCACTTATTAATAAATTACGTGCATAGCGCAGCTTAGCAGATAACCTCTCAATTTGTGATTGAGATAGTTTAAAACGAGAAACAATTTCTTGTACAGAACGCCTCTCTCGCCTAAACCACTTGGGAAAAAAACCTCCCTTTTTTAGAATCAGGTCCTCTGGCTCAACTTGACCAAGCTGATTCAAAAAAGTCTCCAGCACTTCACCTATTTGATCAATCTCCTGCTTCTCTACGTATCCCATCATCTGTTTGGAATGATCCAATAATTGTTGCTGCAAGCGTGTACCATATAAAAGCAACTTTTGCCTCGTTTCCGGCACCTTAACTACCCTCTGTAACGCCTCTCGTCTTTCTTCTTCAGATAAAGTATCAATCACACGAAACCGAAGATCAGATGTTGATGAAAGTATCGACTGTTTTTGATCTCCTGGCTTCATCAAAATTGACCCCTTTCTCACTTTTTAATCATTTTCCCAGCAACCTCTAGTTCAATATGAAGCTCTTCAATGTCCCTTCCCAAAACCTGATGCAAATCATCGACTAATTGTCGTTGTAGCTCTGTCAATGTGACTCTTGTTTGACTAAGCGTCATGTCCAGCTCATGACTGCGATTCGGTTGATTAAACAACAGCGCATACTTCTCTGTCAATTGAACAACAGTATCCAAGCTTTCAAAATAAAAACGCTGAGCATCATAAAAGCGTTTTGGTTCTTTTACTGTGATTGTATAAATTCTTCGGGCAAGCCGTAAAATTTCAAAGTTATGCTTAATGGTTTGTACATTCTTTACAGCAAATAAAGCTTTCTTTAAACGAAGCATTTTATGTCGTGCCTCTTTTAAATGTTGTTTTATATATGAATAGTCACTTCTTGAAAGGCCTTGCTTCTTAAGAAACAATTGGAGGGACAACCACCTGCCACCAGTAAAAATAAGTATCCAGCTACCTAGCGCATAAAGAAGCGACCACCCTATCGTATGACCCAACCCAACTACACTAAACAAAAGAATGATTGAGAGTACACTAGAGATAAAGGACCATATAACTGCTGAAAATATAGATCTCATTCAAATCGACTCCTATTTTTTATAAGGCTCTCTTTTTATCTTATTATTTATTACGGATGATGTCCAAAGTAAGTTTCCAAAAAAGTGACCTATTAAGAAAGAATCATAAAAAAAGACCATGTGATGGTCTATGAGTACAAAGGGGGTGTATGAAGATTTTTGAGCTTTTTGACATATTCCGCATAGCTAGGATCAGAGGTCGATGTTGATATTAACTTTCGTTCACATGTATGGCACAAAAACTGATGATACAAATAAATCCCTTTTGTTTTCTTCTCTTCGCAGATCAGACAAACACCCTCTCGCTGATTCATTTTACTCATTGTGACACCTCCATCTTATATCTTCAGTATGCCCCAGCTCAATCGATTGTATACAAAATTAAGAATGTTCCAGATAGTAGTTTAGTATATGTGTCCATCATTACGCTAGTGTCTGTTCCCTTTCAAGAAAAAACAAAAAAGATCAGTTCCGACTGGAACTGATCTAAACAAGCATGGCGGCGTCCTACTCTCACAGGGGGAGACCCCCAACTACCATCGGCGCTGAA
>NZ_JBNNIO010000009.1:0-45553 GCF_050269555.1 Bacillus sp. NPDC077027
CGCCGATGGTAGTTGGGGGTCTCCCCCTGTGAGAGTAGGACGCCGCCATGCTTGTTTAGATCAGTTCCAGTCGGAACTGATCTTTTTTGTGTACCTTTTTCTAACATCGTTGAGGTTTGACCCGTGACGAATGTGGAAATAATATTCTTAGTTGAGCGATTATCTTGAAAAGTTGAGCGAAAAATTTTATAGTAAGATTAAAGTCAAATATAGTCAAAGTCAATGGAGGAGGGGGCTGAGTGGCACAAAATATTTCTGATATCATCGAACAGTATTTGAAGGAAGTCTTGGATCAGAACGGTCGAGAAATATTAGAAATTAAACGCAATGAAATTGCTGATAAATTTCAATGCGTACCTTCACAAATTAACTATGTCATTAATACGCGTTTTACAAGTGAAAGAGGCTATATCGTTGAAAGTAAACGCGGTGGCGGTGGTTATATTCGCATTATTAAAGTAAAAATGAATGATGAAGTCGATTTATTGAACAACATTATTTCTCAAATATATAACCGTTTACCACAGGCTGCATCTGACCATATCATTATGCGTCTTGTTGAAAATAATATTTTGTCTGAAAGAGAAGCAAAGATGATGATAAGTGTTATGGATCGTTCAGTTCTGCATATTGACTTACCAGAACGTGATGAGCTGAGAGCTCGAATGATGAAAGCGATGCTGAATGCCTTGAAATTACAATAAAGCGGGTGAAAAGATTGATTTGTCAAGAATGCAATGAGAGACCGGCTACTTTTCACTTTACGAAAGTCATAAATGGAGAAAAACAAGAAATGCACATATGTGAACAATGTGCAAAAGAAAATAGTGACTCATATGCTATTAGTGGAAACCAGGGTTTCTCAATACACAACTTGTTATCAGGGTTATTAAATATTGATCCAGGCTTTGCTGATAACACGAAAAAAGGATCAACTATTTTTCAAGAAGCAAGAGAAATTGATCAATGTCCGAAGTGTGAATTGACGTTTCAACAATTTAGAAAAACAGGACGTTTTGGTTGTGCGGAATGTTATCGAACGTTCGATCAGTTTTTAAATCCTGTGTTAAGGAAGGTTCACAGCGGTAATACAGTTCACAGTGGAAAAATTCCGAAACGGATTGCTGGTAGCCTACATGTTCGCCGAAAACTTGAAATGATGCAAAAAGAATTAAAACAGCTGATTGAGCAAGAAGAGTTTGAAAAAGCAGCAGAAGTAAGAGACCAAATTCGTGCATTAGAGCATGAACAATCTGAGCAGAGGGAGGGAGATTAACGGAATGTCGCTCCAGCATTTTATTCAAGACGCATTAAGCCAATGGATGAAGCAAAAAGGGCCTGAAAGTGACATTGTTCTAAGTAGCCGCATACGGCTTGCTCGAAATTTAGAGCATGTTCGTTTCCCGACTCAATTTTCTCAAGAAGAAGCCGACGCTGTCCTTCAGCAATTTGAGCAAAAGTTTGCGAGTCAAGAAGTAAAAGATATTGGAAATTTCGTTCTTATTCGTATGAATGAAGCACAGTCTTTAGAGAAAAGGGTACTTGTAGAAAAACACTTAATTAGTCCGAATTTAGCAGAATCCCGTTTTGGCGGCTGTCTGCTTTCTGAAAATGAAGAGGTTAGTATCATGTTAAATGAAGAAGACCATATTCGAATTCAATGTTTATTTCCAGGATTTCAGCTTGCGAATGCATTAAGAGCTGCCAATCAGGTAGATGATTGGATTGAGGAACAGGTGGATTATGCCTTTTCAGAAAAAAGAGGATACTTAACAAGTTGCCCGACCAATGTGGGAACAGGAATTAGGGCATCTGTCATGATGCATTTACCAGCACTCGTGTTAACAAGACAAATTAATCGAATTATTCCCGCTATTAATCAACTGGGTCTTGTTGTCAGAGGAATTTATGGTGAGGGTAGCGAAGCAATAGGAAACATCTTTCAAATCTCAAACCAAATCACACTTGGTCAATCAGAAGAGGATATTGTTAATGACCTTAATAGTGTTGCAGCACAACTCATTGAACAAGAGCGCTCTGCACGAAAGGCATTATATCAAACTTCTAAAATTGAACTTGAAGACAGAGTGTATCGTTCCTTAGGCATCTTAGCGAACTGTCGCATGATTGAATCCAAGGAAACAGCAAAATGTCTTTCCGATGTGAGGTTGGGCATCGATTTAGGTATCATTAAGGGGCTTTCAAGTAATATACTTAATGAACTCATGATTTTAACACAGCCTGGTTTCCTTCAGCAGTATTCGGGAGGAGCTTTACAGCCTAATGAAAGAGATGTCAAACGGGCAGCTATTATTAGAGAACGGCTGCGTTTAGAAATGCATAGGAATAGACAGGAGGATGAAACGATATGATGTTTGGAAGATTCACTGAAAGAGCTCAAAAAGTATTGGCACTTGCACAAGAAGAAGCAATTCGCCTAGGGCATAAAAATATTGGAACAGAGCATATTTTATTAGGCCTTGTACGTGAAGGTGAAGGAATTGCAGCAAAAGCGTTAGAAGCGTTAGGGCTAGTTCCAGATAAAATCCAAAAAGAGGTCGAAAGCCTGATTGGCAGAGGGCAAGAGGTGTCTCAAGCGATTCCTCATTATACACCGAGAGCAAAAAAGGTCACTGAGCTTTCTATGGACGAAGCGAGAAAGCTAGGGCATTCCTATGTGGGAACAGAGCATATTCTTTTAGGGCTCATCCGCGAAGGTGAAGGTGTAGCAGCACGAGTGTTAAATAACCTTGGGGTTAGCTTAAATAAAGCGAGACAGCAGGTATTACAGCTTCTCGGAAGCAACGAAACGGGTTCATCCTCTGCGGGGACAAACAGCAATGCCAACACACCTACTTTAGATAGTCTAGCGCGTGATTTAACTGCTATTGCGAAAGAAGATAGCTTAGACCCTGTAATTGGGCGCAGTAAAGAAATTCAGCGTGTTATCGAAGTGCTAAGCAGAAGAACAAAAAACAATCCTGTCTTAATTGGTGAACCGGGTGTTGGTAAAACAGCAATTGCTGAAGGTCTTGCTCAGCAAATTATTCATAATGAAGTACCAGAAATTTTACGTGACAAGCGTGTGATGACACTTGACATGGGGACTGTTGTTGCTGGTACAAAATATCGTGGTGAATTTGAGGATCGCTTGAAAAAAGTAATGGATGAGATCCGTCAAGCAGGCAATATCATTCTTTTCATTGATGAGCTTCATACTCTAATTGGTGCAGGGGGAGCAGAAGGAGCAATTGATGCCTCTAATATCCTGAAGCCATCATTGGCACGGGGAGAGCTTCAGTGTATTGGAGCGACAACGTTAGATGAGTATCGTAAATATATTGAAAAGGATGCTGCGCTTGAGCGTCGTTTCCAGCCGATTCAAGTGGATCAGCCATCTGTTGACGAGAGCATTCAAATTTTAAGAGGTCTAAGAGACCGTTATGAAGCACATCATCGTGTTTCCATAACGGATGAAGCGATTGAAGCTGCAGTGAAATTATCTGATCGCTATATTTCTGACCGTTTCCTTCCAGATAAAGCCATTGATCTAATTGATGAGGCGGGTTCAAAGGTTCGCTTGCGTTCTTTTACAACACCACCAAACTTAAAAGAATTAGAGCAAAAGCTGGATGAAGTAAGAAAAGAAAAGGATGCAGCCGTTCAAAGTCAGGAGTTTGAGAAAGCCGCTTCTCTTCGTGACACAGAACAGCGTTTGCGTGAAAAAGTAGAAGTCACAAAGAAAACATGGAAAGAAAAACAAGGGCAAGAGAATTCAGAAGTATCTGTTGATGATATTGCCATGGTCGTATCCAGCTGGACTGGAGTCCCTGTTTCAAAGATTGCGCAAACTGAAACTGATAAGCTCCTTAACATGGAACAGTTGCTTCACTCTCGTGTCATTGGACAGGATGAGGCCGTTGTCGCTGTTGCAAAGGCAGTGAGACGTGCACGAGCAGGTTTAAAAGATCCCAAGCGCCCGATTGGTTCATTTATTTTCTTAGGCCCTACGGGTGTCGGAAAAACTGAACTAGCGAGAGCGCTAGCGGAGTCAATTTTCGGCGATGAAGAGGCAATGATTCGTATTGATATGTCAGAGTATATGGAGAAACATTCGACTTCAAGATTAGTTGGATCACCTCCTGGATATGTGGGATATGATGAAGGAGGTCAATTGACAGAGAAGGTGAGAAGAAAACCATACTCTGTGGTGCTTTTAGATGAAATTGAAAAAGCACATCCTGATGTGTTTAACATTCTTCTTCAGGTACTCGAAGATGGACGTCTGACAGACTCTAAAGGACGTACAGTCGACTTTAGAAACACAATTCTGATTATGACATCGAATGTTGGCGCAAGTGAGCTGAAACGAAATAAATTTGTAGGCTTTAACGTGCAAGACGAAAATCAGAACTATAAAGACATGAAAGGGAAAGTGATGGGAGAATTGAAGCGTGCATTTAGACCAGAATTCATCAACCGTATTGATGAAATTATCGTCTTCCATTCACTTGAGAAGAAGCATCTTAAAGAGATTGTTTCACTTATGTCTGATCAATTAACAAAACGATTAAAAGAACAAGATCTCTCCATTGAATTAACAGAGGCCACAAAAGCGAAAATTGTGGACGAAGGCGTTGACCTTGAATATGGTGCTCGACCATTAAGAAGAGCCATTCAAAAGCATGTAGAGGATCGTCTGTCAGAAGAATTACTGAGAGGCAATATTCAAAAAGGGCAACATATTGTTTTAGATGTAGAAAATGGAGAAATTGTCGTAAAAGCAACTGCTGCTACGAATTAATATGTTAAGAAGTGAGAGTGAGGCATACCGAAAAACGCGTATGCCTCCCTTTACTTATTTTTGACAAATGCAAGGGAGTTGGATTCTTCAATCTATGGCTAAAACAAAATCGAAATTTATATGCCAATCTTGTGGTTATGAATCAGCCAAATGGATGGGTAAATGTCCAGGCTGTGGCACGTGGAACAGTATGACAGAAGAGGTCGTTCGAAAAGAGGCGGCAAATCGAAGAAGTGCTTTTAACCATTCTGTACAAACCGTTCAAAAACCTTCACCTATATCTGCAATTGAAACATCAGATGAACCCCGAATTAAAACAAATTTAGAAGAATTTAACCGTGTATTAGGAAGCGGTATAGTCAAAGGCTCTCTCGTTCTCATTGGCGGAGATCCTGGAATCGGTAAATCCACTCTTTTATTACAAGTATCTGCACAGCTTTCAGATGAAAATAAGACCGTTTTATACATATCTGGAGAAGAGTCAATTAAACAGACGAAGCTTAGGGCAGATAGACTTGGAATACAAAGTGCGTCTTTACATGTATTGGCTGAAACCGATATGGAATTTATAACGTCTGCTATACAAGAGATGAAACCAGCCTTTGTTGTGGTGGATTCCATTCAAACCGTCTATCAAAGCGATATTACATCAGCACCTGGGTCTGTATCGCAGGTGAGAGAATGTACGGCACAATTGATGAAAATTGCCAAGACTAACGGCATTCCCATCTTTATCGTTGGACATGTAACCAAGGAAGGGTCTATTGCTGGACCACGTCTCTTAGAGCATATGGTAGATACAGTTCTATATTTCGAAGGAGAGCGACACCATACATTTCGAATATTAAGAGCTGTGAAGAACCGTTTTGGCTCAACGAATGAATTAGGTATTTTTGAAATGCGAGAAGAAGGTTTAACAGAAGTACTAAACCCTTCAGAAATTTTCCTAGAAGAGCGATCAGCCGGCGTCTCAGGTTCGTGTGTTGTTGCCTCAATGGAAGGAACTAGACCTGTTTTAGTTGAAATACAGGCATTAATTTCGCCGACGAGCTTTGGGAATCCAAGACGTATGGCAACAGGACTTGATCATAATCGTGTTTCTTTGTTAATGGCTGTATTAGAGAAGCGAGTAGGTCTACTTTTACAAAACCAGGATGCATATTTAAAAGTAGCGGGCGGTGTAAAGTTAGATGAGCCAGCAATTGATCTGGCAGTCGCTGTAAGTATTGCTTCAAGCTTTAAAGATGCAGCGCCACATCAAGCCGATTGTTTTATTGGTGAGGTAGGACTAACAGGCGAAGTCAGAAGAGTATCAAGAATCGAACAACGTGTGCAGGAAGCAGCGAAATTAGGGTTTAAGCGGATGTTTATTCCTAAGGCAAATATAGATGGATGGAAAAAGCCAAGAGGGATTGAATTAGTAGGTGTAGAAAATGTAGCGGAGGCACTTCGTATTTCACTAGGGGGAGCATAGAAATGGAAAAAGAAAAAAAAGGAGCGAGAGAAGCAGATCTTCTGGATATTGTCCAGTTTGTTGCACCAGGGACACCTCTTCGAGTAGGTATCGAAAATGTCCTTAGAGCAAATACTGGGGGTCTCATTGTCGTTGGTTATAACGATAAGGTTAAAGAAGTGGTAGATGGAGGGTTTCACATCAATTCTGCCTTCTCCCCAGCACATTTATATGAATTGGCAAAAATGGATGGCGCTATTATATTAAGTGATTCTGGACAAAAAATTCTTTATGCGAATACACAACTGATGCCAGATGCAACCATTCATTCATCGGAAACTGGGATGCGGCATCGTACTGCTGAACGAGTAGCAAAACAGACAGGTTGTTTAATTATTGCAATTTCTGAACGTAGAAATGTAATTACCTTATATCAAGGGAATCGCCGATATACATTGAAGGATATCGGCTTTATTTTAACAAAAGCCAATCAGGCGATTCAGACCCTTGAGAAATACAAGACCATTTTGGATCATGCAATTTCAACATTAAGTGCACTTGAGTTTGAGGAACTGGTGACCTTTGGTGATGTGCTTTCTGTTCTGCACCGCTATGAAATGGTACTTAGAATTAAAAATGAAATCAATATGTACATTAAGGAACTGGGCACAGAAGGACACCTGATCCGCCTGCAAGTGAATGAGCTTATTACAGATATGGAACAGGAAGCGGCTCTATTTATTAAAGATTATGTAAAAGAAAAAATTAAAGATCCGTATGTATTATTAAAACAGCTTCAAGATATGTCGAGCTTTGAACTGCTGGACGATTCGATCCTGTACAAGTTACTTGGATATCCTACTTCTACAAATATGGATGAATATGTGTATACAAGGGGCTACCGCTTGCTTCATAAGATTCCGAGATTGCCAATGCCAATTGTAGAAAATGTCGTTGAAACATTCGGTGTTCTTGATAGAATTATGGAAGCTGATGTACAAGATTTGGATGAAGTAGAAGGAATTGGAGAAGTAAGGGCGAAAAAGATAAAAAAAGGATTAAAAAGATTACAAGAAAAACATTATATTGACCGTCAGCTATAACATGAGAAATTTTTCTATTATACGATTAAAAATGGCTGAATATGGGTATATTAATGATGCTTTTTGTTTTTCCGCTATTTGTGTTGGGGAAACTTAAACATAAATATGAATGAAAGATTAAGGTGGAGTGTAATATGGAAAATAAAGGAGGTGAAGGTATGTTAAAAAGAATCGTTCAGGCGTTTTTTATCATTTTTGGTGCAGTTGTGGGGATTTTTATCATTCCAGAATTATTTCTGCTGTTAAATGCAAAGGACATACCTTTAATTACAAATGCTTATTCATCAGCACTCATAGGAGCCGCGTTATTTTTTGTAATCGGCAGATGGTGCACAGGATTTGTTGTGAATTGGGTAAAATGGATCGAGGATTCTCTGTTAAAGGCCCCTCTTCCTGACCTAATATCAGGAAGTTTCGGTTTAGTTTTTGGACTTATTCTAGCATATCTTATTGTAAACGTGATCCCACTAAACAATATCCCATACCATATTTTCGGAACGATCATTCCGATTTTCCTGGCTTTCTTTTTAGGATACCTTGGATTCCAAGTAGGGTTTAAGAAGAAAGATGAAATGATGAACCTGTTTTCAAGAACAGGTAAAACTAGCAAGAAAAAAGGCGCAAATGATGATGAGCTTGAAGTAGAAGATAAAAAGCTGAAAATTTTAGACACAAGTGTTATTATTGATGGGAGAATTGCAGATATTTGTCAGACGGGCTTTTTAGAAGGAATTATTGTGATTCCGCAATTTGTGTTAGAAGAGCTTCAGCATATTGCAGACTCATCTGATGTTTTAAAGAGAAACAGAGGCCGCAGAGGTCTTGATATTTTAAATCGTATTCAAAGAGAATTGGATATTAAAGTCGAAATATATGAAGGCGACTTCGAGGACATCCAAGAGGTTGATAGCAAGCTTGTCAAGCTCGCTAAATTGACTTCTGGTGTTGTTGTGACGAATGATTTTAACTTAAATAAAGTATGCGAACTTCAAAAAGTAGCAGTATTAAACATCAATGATTTAGCCAATGCTGTCAAACCGGTTGTATTGCCTGGGGAAGAAATGAATGTTCAAGTCATTAAAGATGGCAAAGAACATAATCAGGGCGTTGCGTATTTGGATGACGGTACGATGATTGTCGTAGAAGAAGGACGCAATTATATTGGAAAAGATATTGATGTTCTCGTGACAAGCGTGTTGCAGACTGCTGCTGGAAGAATGATTTTTGCGAAGCCAAAACTTCTGGAGAAGGCGCTCTAAAGGGAGAACGAACATGTATTATGAAGTAGTCATTCCAGCTGCGGGGCAGGGAAAGCGAATGAAGGCCGGGCGAAACAAACTTTTTATCGAACTAAAAAGAATGCCGGTCATCATTCACACACTGAAAGTGTTTGACGCCCATTCACTATGCAAGCGCATGATCCTTGCGATTAACGAAGAAGAGCGTAGTGACTTTGAACGGCTACTGAAGGTACACGCTTTTCAAACACCTATTTCATTAGTAACTGGCGGTGAAGAACGCCAGCAAAGTGTGTATGAAGGATTAAAGGCTGTAAAAGATGCTAATATCGTGCTAGTTCATGATGGAGCAAGGCCTTTTATTAAGCATACGCAGATTGATCATCTCGTCAAAGCGGCTATTGAGAAAGGCTCCGCAGTGGTAGCGGTACCGGTGAAAGACACAATCAAGCGCGTTCAAGAAGGTAAAGTTGAACAAACCATTGAACGTCAGAGCTTGTGGGCAGTACAGACCCCACAAGCTTTTCGTCATTCTATTTTAAAAGAGGCGCATGAACATGCGGAACGTACTGGTTTTCTTGGAACAGACGATGCAAGTCTTGTTGAGCAATTACAGGGTGAAAGTGTTTATATTGTTCAAGGAGATTACACCAATATTAAACTCACGACACCAGACGATTTATTAGTAGCAAAGGCAATTATGGATGCGGAAAGAGGGAACTAGATGATGTTTAGAATCGGACAAGGTTTTGATGTACACCAGTTAACAGAAGGAAGACCGCTCATTCTTGGCGGTATTACCATCCCATACGAAAAGGGACTAATTGGTCATTCAGATGCGGATGTATTGTTACACACTGTGGCTGATGCGTGTCTTGGGGCTATTGGAGAAGGAGATATTGGGCGTCACTTTCCAGATACAGACCCTGAATTTAAAGATGCAGATTCATTTAAGTTGCTACAGCATGTGTGGGCACTTGTGAAAGAAAAAGGCTATACATTGGGAAATATTGATTGCACCATTATTGCCGAAAAGCCGAAAATGGCACCTTACATCGAGCAAATGAGAAAAAGAATAGCAGAAGGTTTAGAAGCGGATGTCTCACAAGTTAATGTCAAAGCAACGACAACTGAAAAACTTGGGTTTACTGGAAGAGGAGAAGGAATCGCTTCACAGGTAACTGTGCTTCTACAGAAAAAATAAAATCAATTTTGAAGCAAGTGGTATTTGATGATAAAATACCTTTATATAAAATTGGTATCAGGCAACATGATGCAGATGAAAGGAAGTTAAACTCATGGGAAATGAAGTGCGTGTTCGTTATGCACCGAGTCCAACTGGTCATTTACATATTGGGAATGCTAGAACGGCTCTATTCAATTATTTATTTGCGCGCAGCCAAGGCGGTAAGTTCGTCATTCGAATTGAAGATACGGATCAAAAGAGAAATGTAGAAGGTGGAGAGGAAAGTCAACTTCGTCATCTAAAATGGCTTGGTATTGATTGGGATGAAAGCATCGACAAAGATGGAGGATATGGTCCCTATCGCCAATCAGAACGTAATGATATTTACAAAAAATATTATGATGAGCTGTTAGAAAAAGGTCTTGCTTACAAGTGTTATTGTACGGCTGAGGAATTAGAGCAAGAGCGTGAGGAACAAATTGCCCGTAGTGAGATGCCGAGATATTCTGGTAAATGTAGCCATTTATCAAAAGAAGAAGAGGACAAACTCATCGCTGAAGGAAGAGAGCCTAGTATTCGCTTCCGCGTCCCAGCAGGAGAGATCATCAAATTTGATGACATCGTAAAAGGCGAAATTTCTTTTGAAACAGATGGTATTGGTGACTTTGTGATCGTGAAAAAAGACGGTATACCGACATACAACTTTGCAGTTGCTGTCGATGATCATCTAATGGAAATGACGCATGTTCTTCGCGGAGAGGATCATATTTCTAACACACCAAAGCAAATCATGGTGTTCAACGCTTTTGGTTGGGACGTTCCTGTTTTTGGTCATATGACGCTTATCGTAAACGAAAGCCGCAAGAAATTAAGTAAGCGTGATGAATCGATCATCCAATTTATTGAGCAATATAAAGACTTAGGTTATTTACCAGAAGCGTTGTTTAATTTTATTGGCTTACTCGGTTGGTCTCCAGTCGGCGAAGATGAGTTATTTACGAAAGAGCAATTCATTGAGATTTTCGATGTAAATCGACTTTCAAAGTCACCAGCGCTATTTGATATGCATAAGCTGAAATGGGTGAATAACCAATATGTGAAAGCACTTGATCTTGATCAAGTAATTGCACTCACATTGCCGCATCTACAAAAAGCAGGCAAAGTCGGCGAACAGCTTTCTGAAGAGGAAAAAGGCTGGGTTCGGAAGTTGATTTCTCTTTATCAAGAGCAATTAAGCTATGGAGCAGAAATTGTTGAGTTAACAGAGTTGTTCTTTAAGGAGCAAATTGAGTATAATCAAGAAGCAAAGGAAGTTCTTGCAGAAGAACAAGTATCTGAAGTCATGAAATCTTTTGCTGATCAGCTTAAAGGACTTGAAGAGTTCACACCTGAAGCAATCAAAGCGGCTATTAAAGCTGTTCAAAAAGAAACAGGA
Source organism: Bacillus sp. NPDC077027 (assembly GCF_050269555.1). Lineage (NCBI taxonomy): Bacteria > Bacillati > Bacillota > Bacilli > Caryophanales > Bacillaceae > Bacillus > Bacillus sp. NPDC077027. The sequence continues at coordinate 11,220 of NZ_JBNNIO010000009.1, forward strand.
CATAAAGGGAAGAAGCTATTTATGCCAATTCGTGTCGCAGTAACAGGGCAGACTCATGGACCAGAGCTTCCACAAAGTATTGAACTATTAGGAAAAGAAACGGTACTAAACCGAATTACACAAATATAAGTGAAATCGTTGCGAGGGAAAAGTATAAAGTTTAAGCGCCCATCACAGAAAGAGTCTTCATCGGCTGAAAGAGACTTATGGGCAGGCTTTAGAAATGCACCCTCAAGACCCTTGAGGAACACGTAAGTCAGTATTCAAGGGCGGTCGCCGCCGTTATGGGATTGAAGTTGAGAAAGCTTGCAGTATGAAGTTTTCTAAACAGAGTGGAACCGCGTTTTCTAAACGTCTCTGTCAGATGCAGAGGCGTTTTTTGTTTGTCAAAAAAAGAGAGCAAGCCTGAGAGATTGATTGGAAGAACGGGGGGTAACTTGTGTTTTTCAAGATGCTGAAAGAAGATATTGATACTGTGTTTGATCAAGATCCTGCTGCCAGAAGCTATTTTGAAGTGGTATTGACCTATTCAGGACTTCATGCGATTTGGGCTCACCGTATTGCGCATGCTTTTTACAAACGCAAACTGTATTTTATCGCGCGTGGGATTTCTCAGCTTAGTCGGTTCTTTACGGGGATTGAAATTCATCCAGCTGCCACAATTGGCAGACGATTCTTCATTGATCATGGAATGGGTGTCGTGATCGGAGAAACATGTGAAATCGGAGACAACGTCACCGTTTTTCAAGGGGTGACGTTAGGGGGAACAGGGAAAGAGAAAGGGAAACGACATCCGACCATTTTGGATGATGCCCTCATTGCAACAGGTGCCAAGGTGCTCGGTTCGATCACTGTTGGAAAAGGATCAAAAATTGGAGCGGGTTCAGTCGTATTAAAGGATGTTCCAGATCATTCAACAGTTGTAGGTATACCTGGGCGAGTGGTGGTTCAAAATGGAAAGAAAATCAAGCGTGATCTCAACCATCAGGATTTGCCAGATCCAGTTTCCGACCGTTTTAAAGAACTGGAAAGAGAAATGGAAAAGCTAAAAAGCGAACTGGCTTCATTGAGCAGAAAGGAAGAACAATCATGACAATCAAAATTTATAATACAATGACGCGACAGAAAGAGGAATTTGTTCCAATTGAACCAGGGAAGGTCAAGATGTATGTGTGCGGACCAACCGTCTACAACTATATTCATATTGGAAATGCAAGACCTGCCATTGTATACGACACAGTTCGTAAATACTTGGAATATAGCGGATATGATGTTCATTTTGTATCTAACTTTACAGATGTAGATGACAAACTGATTAAAGCGGCTAATGAATTAGGGGAGGATGTCCCAACCATTGCTGACCGATTCATAAAAGCTTATTTTAAAGATGTGGGAGCACTCGGCTGCAAAAAAGCTGATTTGCATCCTCGTGTCACCGAAAACATGGATGACATTATTACTTTTATTGAAACGCTGGTTGAAAAAGGGTTTGCTTATGAAGCTGATGGAGATGTCTACTACAGCACTCGCTCATTTGATGGATACGGGAAGCTTTCCCACCAGTCCATTGATGAACTAAAAACAGGTGCCCGCATCCGTGTAGGTGAGAAGAAAAAAGATGCACTAGACTTTGCTTTATGGAAAGCGGCAAAAGAAAATGAAATTGCTTGGGATAGCCCTTGGGGGCAAGGACGACCAGGCTGGCACATTGAATGCTCAGCTATGGTGAAGAAGTATTTAGGGGATACGATTGATATTCATGCGGGTGGGCAAGACTTAACTTTCCCTCATCATGAAAATGAAATCGCACAATCTGAGGCACTAACAGGAAAAACTTTCGCGAAATACTGGATGCATAATGGATATATCAATATTGATAATGAGAAAATGTCAAAATCACTTGGAAACTTCGTATTGGTGCATGACATTGTGAAAGAGCAAGACCCAGATGTACTTAGGTTCTTCATTCTATCTGTTCACTATCGTCACCCAATCAATTATTCAATGGATCTGTTGGAAAACACAAAAAGCGCTTTTAGCAGGCTGAAAACGGCTTTTGCCAATTTGCATCATCGCTTGGAAAGTAGTACAAATTTGACTGAGGATGCATCAGAATGGTTAGCAAAAGTTGAAGAGCAACGTGCGGCTTTTATTACAGAGATGAACGATGACTTCAATACAGCAAATGCCGTTTCTGTTTTATTTGAATTAGCGAAGCAGGCAAATTATTATATGGAGAACGATCATACGTCAGAGGAAGTCATTCAAGCATTCATTCAGCTATTCAAAGAAATCACCTCTGTACTAGGTTTTTCATTAGAAGAAAAACACACACTTGATGAAGAAGTAGAAGCGTTGATAGAGAAACGTAACGAAGCAAGAAGAAATCGTGATTTTGCGCTATCTGATCAAATTCGTGATCAGTTGAAGAGCATGAATATTGTGTTAGAGGATACTCCTCAAGGTACTCGTTGGAAAAGAGGAGAATAGGCATGTTGAATTTTGAAAAGTTGAAAGATGGGAAACAGTTGAACGGTCTTGCACTTGCTTATATGGGTGATGCTATTTTTGAAGTATACGTGAGGCATCACCTCCTGCAAGCGGGGGCTACCAAACCAAATGAACTTCACAAGCGAGCAAGCAAGATTGTATCCGCTAAATCCCAAGCAGCCATTTTATTTGAGTTGCAACAGCGCTCCTTTTTCACAGAAGCGGAAGAAGCGGTGCTGAAAAGAGGAAGAAATGCTAAATCGGGCACAGTGCCTAAAAACACAGACGTTCAAATGTATCGTTATAGTACAGCATTTGAAGCTGTGATCGGTTATCTGTTTGTTGAGAAACAGGAAGAACGGCTAGAGGAACTAATAGAGCAGGCTTTAGAAATTGGAACGTCAGGGAGGAAGAAAAATGAGTCAGCAACATGATTATGTGATTGGGAAAAATGCAGTGATCGAAACATTAAAATCGGATCGAGAGCTTTACAAGCTTTGGATGGCAGAAAACACTGTAAAAGGACAAGCCCAGCAGGTCATTGAACTCGCCAAACAACAAAATATTACGATCCAGTATGTTCCGAGAAAAAAGCTTGATCAAATGGTTTCTGGTCAGCATCAAGGAGTTGTTGCACAAGTTGCTGCATACGAATATGCAGAGATGGAGGATTTGTATCAACTAGCTGAACAGCGGAATGAGCAGCCTTTTTTCTTAGTGCTTGATGAAATAGAAGACCCTCACAACCTAGGCTCTATTATGCGAACGGCAGATGCTGTCGGCGCTCACGGTATTGTCATTCCAAAACGAAGAGCGGTCGGTTTAACTACAACGGTCGCTAAGGCGTCGACAGGAGCGATTGAACATATTCCGGTAGCTAAGGTGACGAATTTGTCCAGAACACTCGAGGAGATGAAGGAAAGAGGAATTTGGATCGCAGGTACTGATGCAGCTGCTAAACAGGATTACAGGCAGTTTGATGGAGCGATGCCATTGGCACTTGTGATTGGTAGTGAAGGGAAAGGAATTGGTCGTCTCATTAAGGAGAAATGTGATTTTCTTATTAAACTACCAATGGCTGGAAAGGTCACTTCACTTAATGCATCCGTTGCAGCCAGTCTGTTGATGTATGAAGTCTATCGGAAACGTCAACCACTAGGGGAATAACAATGGATATCCTCTTAGTAGATGGGTACAACATGATTGGTGCTTGGCCAAGCCTACAGCATTTGAAAGAAAATAGCTTTGAGGAAGCCAGAGATGTACTGATTCAACATTTAGCAGAATACCAAGCGTACACAGGGTATCGAGTTATCGTCGTATTCGATGCCCACCTTGTAAAAGGGATAGAAAAGAAGCGGACAAACCATCGTGTTGAAGTCATATTCACAAAAGAGAATGAAACGGCAGATGAACGGATAGAGAAACTGGCCCAAGACTTAAACAACATTCGGACACAAATTCACGTAGCGACATCAGATTATACGGAACAATGGGCAATTTTTGGACAGGGTGCCCTTCGTAAATCAGCGCGAGAGCTATTGAGAGAGATCGAAGTGATCGAAAGAAAGATTGAGACAAGAATCAAGGAGATCACTTCTGACAAACCATCATCGAAAATAAAATTGTCAGAAGATGTATTGAAAACGTTTGAAAAATGGCGGCGGGGAAATTTGGAATAACTTGACGATATTTCAACCATTATTGTATAATATTTCTATCTAGGTGCGGTCGGGGGGATCGAAGTGAATCTAAATAACAACAAGGGTAAACCCATCAGAGAGCAGTTTTGCCAGTTGGAAGATGAACAAGTCATTGAAAGGGTTCATGTCGGAGATAGTGATGCGCTAGATTATTTAATTACGAAATACCGCAACTTTGTAAGAGCAAAAGCACGGTCATATTTTCTGATTGGAGCGGATAGAGAGGATATCGTTCAAGAGGGGATGATAGGACTTTATAAGTCGATCCGTGATTTTCGAGAGGACAAGCTTACTTCGTTTAAGGCTTTTGCAGAATTATGTATTACCCGCCAAATTATCACCGCTATTAAAACAGCTACTCGCCAAAAACATATCCCGTTAAATTCCTATGTATCATTAGACAAGCCAATATACGATGAAGAGTCAGATAGAACGTTATTGGACGTGATTTCCGGTGCTAAAGCGCTTAACCCAGAGGATTTAATCATTAGCAAAGAAGAATTCGATGATATCGAAATGAAGATGGGAGAACTCTTAAGTGAGCTGGAAAGAAAGGTCCTTGTACTCTATCTTGATGGTAGATCGTATCAGGAAATTTCAGAAGACTTGAATCGTCATGTCAAATCAATTGATAATGCGCTTCAAAGAGTAAAGAGAAAACTGGAAAAATATTTAGAACTCCGCGAAATCAGTCTCTAATGAAACCTATATTGACAGCTTTTTCGACACTGTGATAAGGTACTAAAGAAATGATGTCGAGGAAAAGGTGTTAATATGAGGAAAAAAATCACACTAGCCTGTAAAGATTGCGGGAGCCGTAACTATACGACAATGAAAAGTACTGCTTCAGCAGCTGAAAGATTAGAAGTTAAGAAATACTGCAAGACTTGCAATTCACATAAAGCACATTTAGAAACTAAGTAAGATTTGCGTTTTTTAATCTGTGGAGGTCTTTTACATGCGTATTATCCGTTTCTTAAAAAGCGTCGGGAAAGAAATGAAAAAGGTAAGCTGGCCAAAGAAAAATGAAATGGTCCGCTATACGGTGACAGTTATTTTAACAGTTGTCTTCTTTGCGATCTTTTTCTCTCTTCTTGATATAGGAATCTCACAATTAATCGAATTAATTCATTAATACTTGAATAATGGTCTGCTGAACGTGCTATAATAGATCATAATATGACTTGCCAAAAAACCCGTTTTACGGGTTTTTTCAATTGCTTTAAAAAATATCCACCGTTACTTGAGATTCGTTAAATAGACACTAATTGATGTGGGGAGGGAAGGACTAAATAGTCCTGAACAAACAATGGAAAAGAATTGGTATGTTGTGCATACGTACTCTGGCTACGAGAATAAGGTAAAAGCTAACTTGGAAAAACGTGTTGAATCAATGGGCATGCAGGACAAGATTTTCCGCGTAGTGGTACCAGAAGAAGAAGAAACTGATTTTAAAAATGGTAAGAAAAAAGTAGTGAAAAAGAAAGTATTCCCAGGTTATGTACTTGTTGAGATTGTCATGACGGATGACTCTTGGTACGTCGTTCGTAATACACCAGGAGTCACTGGGTTTGTTGGATCAGCAGGATCAGGATCGAAACCGACCGCACTGTTGCCAGGTGAAGCTGAAATGATCCTGAAGAGAATGGGTCTTGAAGAGCGTAAGACAGAAATCGACTTTGAATTAAAAGAAACTGTGAAAGTAATCGACGGACCATTTGCAAACTTCACAGGATCTATCGAAGAGATTGATTATGATAAAAGTAAAGTCAAAGTGTTCGTTAATATGTTCGGTAGAGAAACACCTGTTGAACTTGAGTTTACACAGATCGATAAATTGTAATTTAAAAGAGCTTGAAATGAGTGTATAGAAGTGGTAATATAGCAAAGGTACGTCTTGGGTTATCTCAAGATCGCTAGCTAGTTATTTCGTCATTCATATAAAGAATGAAAGCTTGTTGAGTGGGAGGGGGATTCCCCTATTACCACATCACGGACTTTAAGGAGGTGTGTCTCGTGGCTAAAAAAGTAGTAAAAGTTGTTAAATTGCAAATTCCTGCTGGAAAAGCTAACCCAGCTCCACCAGTTGGACCTGCACTAGGTCAAGCCGGTGTTAATATCATGGGATTCTGTAAGGAGTTTAATGCTCGTACAGCTGACCAAGCTGGTCTTATCATTCCTGTTGAAATTTCGGTTTTTGAAGACCGTTCATTTACATTTATTACAAAAACTCCACCTGCTGCAGTTTTACTTAAAAAAGCAGCTGGTATTGAGTCTGGTTCTGGTGAACCGAACCGTAATAAAGTTGCAACTGTAAAGCGTGATAAAGTACGCGAAATCGCGGAAACAAAAATGCCTGATTTAAACGCAGCAAGCGTTGAATCAGCTATGCGCATGGTTGAAGGTACTGCACGCAGTATGGGTATTGTCATCGAAGATTAATTTTTTGTCTTGTTGGGTTGCGAGTTTGGTTTTGACAAGTTCGCAACCCTTATTCGTGGGAGGTTATTCCGCTAAAACCACATAAGGAGGATTTTTTATAATGGCTAAAAAAGGTAAAAAGTATGCAGAAGCTGTTAAGCTGATCGACCGCACAAAAGCGTATGATGTAGCTGAAGCTGTTGCGCTTACAAAGAAAACAAATACAGCGAAATTTGATGCAACTGTAGAAGTTGCTTTTCGTTTGGGCGTAGACCCTCGTAAAAACGATCAACAAATCCGCGGTGCAGTTGTTCTTCCTAATGGAACAGGTAAAACTCAACGCGTTCTTGTTTTCGCTAAAGGCGAAAAAGCAAAAGAAGCAGAAGCTGCTGGAGCAGACTACGTTGGAGATTCTGATTACATCACGAAAATTCAACAAGGTTGGTTCGACTTTGATGTAATCGTTGCAACACCTGACATGATGGGTGAAGTTGGTAAGATTGGTCGTGTTCTTGGACCAAAAGGTCTTATGCCAAACCCTAAAACAGGAACTGTTACATTCGAAGTAGAAAAAGCGATTAACGAAATCAAAGCTGGTAAAGTTGAATACCGCGTTGATAAAGCTGGTAACATCCACGCGCCAATCGGAAAGGTTTCTTTCGAGGACGAAAAGCTTGTTGAAAACTTTGCAACAATCTATGAAACAGTCCTTAAAGCAAAACCTGCAGCGTCTAAAGGTGTATACGTGAAAAACGTTTCTGTTACATCTACAATGGGCCCTGGCGTGAAAGTGGATCCATCTTCTTTCTCTGCGAAATAAATCTTGACATATCACAAGCATTTTGATATTATCAAAATGTTGTAAAATAGAATAATGTCCATTTATACCGTAGACAGCAGGGGCCTATTGGCTTAAACAACCCGCCGAGGTGTATATGTCACAGCTCTTACGTTAACGTATGCTTGTATATACAGCCTCCATGTCTAGATGGGGGCTTTTTATATGGAGAACCGTTCGTTTGGAACGTGATGGCCTGATCGGTATAAGTGTTACACAAAGAATTTACAGGAGGTGTAACCATGAGCAACGCAATCGAAACAAAAAAAGTAGTCGTTGATGAGATTACTTCTAAATTTAAAGACAGTAAATCAACAATTATTGTTGATTACCGCGGTCTTTCAGTTTCTGAAGTAACTGAACTTCGTAAACAACTTCGTGATGCTGGCGTAGAATTCAAAGTTTACAAAAATACTTTGACTCGTCGTGCGGTTGAGCAAGTTGAATTGTCTGGTTTGAACGACTTCTTAACTGGTCCAAACGCAATCGCATTCAGTTCTGAAGATGTTATCGCACCTGCGAAAATCATCAACGAATTTGCGAAAAGCCACGAGGCTTTAGAAATTAAAGCTGGTGTCATCGAAGGAAACGTAGCGACTGTAGAAGAAGTAAAGGCTCTTGCGGAACTTCCGTCTCGCGAAGGCTTGCTTTCTATGTTGCTTAGCGTTCTTCAAGCTCCAGTTCGTAATCTTGCTCTTGCTACTAAAGCAGTTGCAGATCAAAAAGAAGAACAAGGCGCTTAATGCGTACGTAATCTAAAAAACTTAAAATGGAGGAATTACAAATGGCTTTAAATATCGAAGAAATCATTGCTTCAGTTAAAGAAGCAACTGTACTTGAGTTAAACGACTTAGTAAAAGCAATCGAAGAAGAATTTGGCGTAACTGCTGCTGCTCCTGTAGCTGTAGCTGCTGCTGCTGGTGGCGCTGCTGAAGAGAAAACTGAATTCGATCTAGTTCTTGCTGGTGCAGGAGATCAAAAAATCAAAGTTATCAAAGCGGTTCGTGAAATCACTGGTCTTGGCTTGAAAGAAGCTAAAGAACTTGTTGACAACACTCCGAAACCACTTAAAGAAGGTATTGCTAAAGAAGAAGCTGAAGAACTTAAAGCTAAGCTTGAAGAAGTTGGCGCTTCTGTAGAAGTTAAGTAATCTTCGCCTAATCTCTTGAGAAAGCTCGCTTTTACTGGCGGGCTTTTTCTTTTCTAATCTCCCGAAACGATTGAATCCAGAGGAGGTCTATTCATCATGAGTGACCACTATTATTCGGAAAAGCCATCAGTGAAAAGTGATAAACAGACATGGGACTTCACTTTGAGAAACCGTACCTTTACTTTTGCAAGTGACAGTGGAGTGTTTTCTAAGAAAGAAGTCGACTTTGGTTCAAGGCTTTTAATTGAAGCTTTCGAAGAACCTGAATTGGATGGCGACCTCTTAGATGTCGGTTGCGGTTATGGACCGATCGGCTTATCAGTAGCAAGTGACATGACAAGTCGAACCATTCATATGATTGATGTGAACGAAAGAGCAGTCGAACTTTCAAAAGAAAACGCTGAAAAAAATCACATTGACAATGTTCGCATTTATCAAAGTGATTTGTTCACGAATGTTCATTCATCAGCTGCTTTTGCCTCTATACTGACCAATCCCCCAATACGGGCAGGGAAGAAAGTTGTACATGCGATCTTTGAAAAAAGTGCTGAACGCTTATTACCAGAAGGTGAATTGTGGGTGGTTATTCAGAAGAAACAGGGAGGGCCATCTGCGATTGAAAAGTTAGAACAGCTCTTTGAAGAAGTATCGGTTGTCTTGAAAAAAAAGGGCTACTATATTATCAAAGCTAAAAAAGTTTGACTCAGTTTCCGAGCTGTGTTAACATTATAAAATGCCAATGTGTATATTTTGCTTGATAGGATAAAAAAATAACTATTTTGTATAAATTATACATACTTGGGAAAGCTAATAAAATCGGTATTTGTTTTTGGATGTGGTTTTCTTATTAGAAACCCTTTTTTCTTTTGTCTTGTAAAAGTGTTTCTTTTCTGTCATTCAAAAGGATGAAATACTTTTTACACATATAATACGCATGATTTGAGGGGTGAATCAGTTGACAGGTCAACTAGTTCAGTATGGACGACACCGCCAGCGCAGAAGCTACGCACGCATAAGCGAAGTGTTAGAATTACCAAATCTCATTGAAATTCAAACCTCTTCTTATCAGTGGTTTCTTGATGAGGGTCTTAGAGAGATGTTTCAAGATATATCCCCAATTGAGGATTTTACTGGTAACCTTTCTCTTGAATTCATTGATTACAGCCTAGGGGATCCAAAGTATCCTGTAGCAGAATCAAAAGAACGTGACGTGACTTACTCTGCTCCACTAAGAGTAAAGGTACGTTTAATTAACAAAGAAACTGGAGAAGTAAAAGACCAAGATGTCTTCATGGGTGATTTCCCTATTATGACAGACACAGGTACTTTTATCATTAATGGTGCGGAACGTGTAATCGTTTCTCAATTAGTGCGTTCTCCAAGTGTATATTTCAGTGGTAAAGTAGACAAAAACGGTAAAAAAGGTTTTACTGCGACTGTCATTCCAAACCGTGGCGCATGGTTAGAATACGAAACTGATGCGAAAGATGTAGTATATGTACGCATCGATCGCACACGTAAGTTGCCGGTTACGGTTCTTTTGCGTGCTCTCGGCTTCGGCTCTGATCAAGAGATTCTCGATCTCATTGGCGAGAATGAATACTTACGCAATACTCTAGAAAAAGACAACACAGAGAACGCTGATAAAGCGCTTCTTGAAATCTACGAGCGTCTTCGCCCAGGAGAGCCACCAACTGTTGAAAATGCAAAAAGCTTGATAGATTCACGCTTCTTTGATCCTAAAAGATATGATTTGGCAAACGTTGGTCGCTACAAGATTAATAAAAAGCTTCATATTAAGAATCGACTATTCAACCAAAAATTGGCTGAAACGCTAATTGATCCTGAAACAGGTGAAATTCTTGCGGAAAAAGGTCAAATTTTAGATAGAAGAGTTCTTGATAAAGTTCTTCCATACCTAGAAAACGGCATCGGATTTAGAAAGCTATATCCGAACGGTGGGGTAGTAGAAGATGAAGTAGAGCTTCAATCCATTAAGATATATGCGCCAACTGATCAAGAAGGCGAACAAGTGATTAATGTGATTGGTAATGCGTATGTTGAAGAAGCTGTGAAAAACATCACGCCTTCAGACATCATTGCATCTATCAGTTACTTCTTTAATCTATTACATGGTGTAGGAGACACGGATGACATTGATCATCTTGGTAACCGTCGTTTACGCTCTGTAGGTGAGCTTCTGCAAAACCAATTCCGTATTGGTCTAAGTAGAATGGAGCGTGTGGTTCGTGAAAGAATGTCTATTCAAGACACGAATACAATTACACCTCAGCAGTTAATCAACATCCGTCCTGTGATCGCTTCTATTAAAGAGTTCTTTGGTAGCTCTCAGCTATCTCAGTTCATGGACCAAACAAACCCGCTTGCTGAATTGACACATAAACGTCGTCTATCAGCACTTGGACCTGGTGGTCTGACACGTGAGCGTGCAGGAATGGAAGTTCGTGACGTTCACTATTCTCACTATGGTCGTATGTGTCCGATTGAAACACCAGAGGGACCAAACATTGGTTTGATCAACTCTCTTTCATCTTTCGCAAAAGTGAATCGTTTCGGATTTATTGAGACACCTTACCGTCGTGTTGATCCTGAGACTGGTAAAGTTACACCGAGAATTGATTACCTAACAGCTGATGAAGAGGATAACTATGTAGTTGCTCAAGCGAACGTTCTGTTAACTGAAGATGGTTCGTTTGTTGAAGACAACATCATCGCTCGTTTCAGAGGGGAAAACACGGTTGTACCTCGAAACCGCGTTGACTATATGGATGTATCACCGAAGCAAGTTGTATCAGCAGCGACAGCTTGTATCCCATTCTTAGAAAATGATGACTCGAACCGTGCACTAATGGGAGCGAACATGCAACGTCAGGCTGTTCCTTTAATGCAGCCAGAATCGCCAATTGTCGGTACAGGTATGGAGTATGTATCAGGTAAAGACTCTGGTGCAGCCGTTATCTGTCGCCACCCAGGTTTGGTAGAGCGTGTTGAAGCGAAGAACATTTGGGTTCGCCGATATGAGGATGTTGATGGCCAACAAGTGAAAGGAAACCTAGACAAATACAGCTTGCTGAAGTTTGTCCGTTCTAACCAAGGGACTTGCTACAACCAACGCCCGATTGTGAGTGTTGGGGATGAAGTAGTAAAAGGTGAAATTCTTGCAGATGGTCCATCAATGGAAAAAGGTGAGCTTGCTTTAGGGCGTAACGTCATGGTCGGCTTCATGACTTGGGACGGTTATAACTACGAGGATGCGATCATTATGAGTGAGCGCCTTGTAAAAGATGATGTCTATACTTCTATTCATATTGAAGAATATGAATCAGAAGCTCGTGATACAAAACTCGGACCAGAAGAAATTACTCGAGATATTCCTAACGTCGGTGAAGATGCACTACGTAACCTTGATGAACGAGGCATTATCCGAATCGGTGCTGAAGTCAAAGATGGTGACCTTCTCGTTGGTAAAGTGACGCCAAAAGGTGTAACTGAACTAACAGCTGAAGAACGTCTATTACACGCTATCTTTGGTGAGAAAGCACGTGAAGTTCGAGATACATCTCTACGTGTTCCTCATGGCGGCGGTGGTATCATTCATGATGTGAAAGTCTTTAATCGTGAAGATGGGGATGAGTTACCTCCAGGTGTTAACCAACTAGTTCGTGTGTACATCGTTCAGAAGCGTAAGATTTCTGAAGGTGACAAAATGGCCGGACGACATGGTAACAAAGGGGTTATCTCTAAGATCCTTCCTGAAGAAGATATGCCGTATCTTCCAGACGGAACACCAATTGATATCATGCTAAACCCACTAGGAGTACCTTCTCGTATGAACATCGGTCAGGTACTTGAGCTTCATATGGGTATGGCTGCACGTTACCTTGGCATTCACATTGCATCTCCAGTATTTGATGGTGCGAATGAGGAAGATGTTTGGGAAACGCTTGAAGAAGCAGGCATGTCTAGAGATGCGAAGACAGTGCTTTATGATGGTCGTACTGGTGAACCATTTGATAACCGTGTATCAGTCGGAATCATGTACATGATTAAACTGGCTCACATGGTAGATGATAAGCTTCATGCTCGTTCAACTGGACCATACTCACTTGTTACGCAACAGCCTCTTGGAGGTAAAGCGCAGTTTGGTGGACAGCGTTTCGGAGAGATGGAGGTATGGGCACTTGAAGCATATGGTGCTGCATACACACTTCAAGAAATCTTAACAGTGAAATCAGATGACGTTGTTGGTCGTGTGAAAACATACGAAGCAATCGTTAAAGGGGATAATGTTCCTGAACCTGGTGTCCCTGAATCATTTAAAGTATTAATCAAAGAGCTTCAAAGTTTAGGTATGGATGTGAAAATCCTATCTGGTGATGAAGAAGAGATAGAAATGAGAGATTTAGAAGACGATGAGGAAACGAAGAAAGCAGACGGATTAGCGTTATCTAATGACGATGAAGCTGCAGAATTCGCTCCTGTTGATCTTGAGCGTGACGTTGTCACAAAAGAATAGCAGAAACGATTGAGCAAGTGACTAGGGTATAACCCGAAGATTAAAAGGGAGGTAGGCCCCTTGCTAGATGTGAACAATTTTGAGTATATGAACATCGGTCTCGCATCACCTGATAAAATCCGGTCTTGGTCTTTTGGTGAAGTGAAAAAGCCTGAAACGATTAACTATCGTACACTAAAACCAGAAAAAGATGGTCTCTTTTGTGAACGTATCTTCGGACCACAGAAAGACTGGGAATGTCATTGTGGTAAATATAAGCGCGTTCGTTACAAGGGTGTTGTATGTGACCGTTGTGGTGTAGAAGTAACACGGGCGAAAGTCCGACGTGAGAGAATGGGGCATATTGAACTGGCTGCCCCAGTTTCCCACATTTGGTATTTCAAAGGTATCCCAAGCCGTATGGGTCTTGTTCTTGACATGTCTCCACGAGCTTTAGAAGAAGTGATTTACTTTGCTTCTTATGTTGTGACAGATCCAGGCAACACACCGCTTGAAAAGAAACAACTTCTTTCTGAAAAAGAGTACCGTGCATATTTAGATAAGTACGGCAATACTTTCCAAGCAGCAATGGGTGCTGAAGCAATTAACAAACTTCTTCAAGATATCGATCTTGTAAAAGAGGTAGAAGCACTGAAGGAAGAGCTGAAAACAGCTCAAGGTCAAAGACGTACTCGTGCGATCAAACGCCTTGAAGTGCTTGAAGCTTTCCGTAATTCAGGCAACAAACCATCTTGGATGATCCTTGACGTTCTTCCGGTTATTCCGCCAGAGCTAAGACCAATGGTTCAGCTAGATGGTGGACGCTTTGCGACATCTGACTTGAACGATCTATATCGCCGTGTCATTAACCGTAACAACCGTCTGAAGCGTCTATTAGATCTTGGTGCACCGAGCATCATCGTACAGAATGAGAAGCGTATGCTTCAAGAAGCTGTCGATGCCTTGATCGATAACGGACGTAGAGGTCGCCCTGTTACTGGGCCTGGAAACAGACCTTTAAAATCTCTTTCTCACATGTTGAAAGGGAAACAAGGACGTTTCCGCCAAAACTTACTCGGTAAACGTGTTGACTATTCTGGTCGTTCCGTTATCGTCGTAGGACCGCATTTAAAAATGTATCAATGTGGACTTCCAAAAGAAATGGCTCTTGAACTATTCAAGCCGTTCGTCATGAAAGAACTCGTTGAAAAAGGCTTGGCACATAACATTAAGAGTGCGAAACGTAAAATTGAACGTGTACAACCGGAAGTATGGGATGTCTTAGAATCAGTGATTCGCGAGCACCCTGTGCTATTGAACCGTGCACCGACACTTCACAGACTTGGCATTCAAGCGTTTGAACCTACACTTGTGGAAGGACGCGCAATTCGTCTTCACCCACTTGTATGTACAGCCTACAACGCTGACTTTGATGGTGACCAAATGGCGGTTCACGTTCCATTATCTGCTGAAGCACAAGCTGAAGCACGTATCTTAATGCTTGCTGCGCAAAACATTTTGAACCCGAAAGATGGTAAACCAGTTGTTACACCATCTCAGGATATGGTTCTTGGTAACTATTACTTAACGCTTGAGCGCAAAGGTGCAATCGGCGAAGGTATGATCTTTAAAGATACAAGCGAAGCGCTTATTGCTTACCAAAATGGATATGTGCATCTTCATACGCGTGTAGCAGTTGCTGCCAGCTCATTGAAGAATGTCACTTTCACTGATGAGCAGCGTTCTAAACTGTTGATGACAACAGTTGGTAAGCTGATCTTTAACGAAATTTTACCGGAATCATTCCCATATATGAATGAACCGACAAAGAGCAATATTGAAGAGAAAACGCCTGACCGCTTCTTCCTTGAAAAAGGTGATGATGTCAAAGCTGCGATTGAGAAACAAGAGATTAATGCGCCATTTAAGAAAGGCATCTTAGGGAAAATCATTGCGGAAATCTTTAAGAGATTCCACATTACTGAGACGTCTAAAATGCTTGACCGCATGAAAAATCTTGGTTTCAAATATTCGACAAAAGCGGGTATTACCGTTGGTGTATCTGATATCGTCGTATTAGATGACAAACAACTAATCCTTGAAGAGGCACAAGTGAAAGTGGACAACGTAATGAAGCAATTCAGACGTGGTCTCATCACAGAAGAAGAGCGCTATGAAAGAGTTATCTCTATCTGGAGTGCTTCTAAAGATGTCATCCAAGGTAAACTGATGAAGTCCCTTGATGAAGTCAACCCAATTTACATGATGAGTGACTCAGGAGCGCGTGGTAACGCATCTAACTTCACTCAGCTTGCGGGTATGCGTGGTCTGATGGCCAACCCGGCTGGTCGTATCATTGAACTTCCGATTAAATCAAGTTTCCGTGAAGGTCTGACGGTATTAGAATACTTTATCTCCACTCACGGAGCGCGTAAAGGTCTTGCCGATACAGCCCTTAAAACAGCTGACTCAGGTTATCTGACTCGTCGTCTCGTAGATGTTGCACAGGATGTTATCATCCGTGAAACAGATTGCGGAACTGACCGTGGAATCTTGGCAAAATCAATCAAAGAAGGCAATGAAGTGATTGAAAAACTTGAAGAACGTCTTATTGGACGTTTTGCAAGAAAACCAATTGTTCACCCGAAAACAGGTGAAGTGATTGTAAAAGAAAATGAACTAATCGATGAAGATAAGGCACTTGAAGTAGTGGAATCTGGCATCGAAGAAGTATGGATTCGCTCTGCGTTTACATGTAACACGCCTCACGGTGTATGTAAACGATGCTATGGTCGAAACCTTGCAACTGGAACTGACGTTGAAGTCGGTGAAGCAGTTGGAATCATTGCTGCACAATCTATCGGTGAGCCTGGAACGCAGCTTACAATGCGTACGTTCCACACAGGTGGGGTTGCAGGAGACGATATCACTCAAGGTTTACCTCGTATCCAAGAGCTTTTTGAAGCGCGTAATCCAAAAGGGCAAGCAACCATTTCTGAAATCGATGGTGTTGTCGCTGAAATCAACGAAGTGCGTGATAAACAACAGGAAATCGTGGTTCAAGGCGAGGTTGAAACCCGTTCATATACAGCTCCTTACAACTCTCGTTTGAAAGTGGTTGTGGGAGACAAAGTTGCACGCGGTGAAGTACTGACTGAGGGTTCTATCGATCCGAAAGAATTACTCAAAATAACAGACATGACAGCTGTTCAAGAATACCTACTTCATGAAGTACAAAAAGTATATCGTATGCAAGGTGTAGAAATCGGTGATAAACACGTTGAAGTTATGGTTCGCCAAATGCTTCGCAAAGTTCGTGTCGCTGATGCTGGGGATACAGATGTATTACCAGGTACGCTTCTTGATGTACATCAATTCACTGAAGCGAACAAGAAAGTATTGTTCGAAGGCAAACGCCCTGCTACAGGTCGTCCAGTCCTTCTTGGTATCACAAAAGCATCACTTGAAACAGATTCCTTCTTATCAGCTGCATCATTCCAAGAAACAACTCGTGTCTTGACAGACGCAGCGATTAAAGGGAAACGCGATGAATTACTCGGCTTGAAAGAAAATGTCATTATCGGTAAACTTGTTCCTGCTGGAACGGGAATGCCGAATTACCGCAAAGTAAAGCCGATTTCTCAAGTTCAACCGACTGATGATATGGTGCCTGTGGAATAGAATTTTTTTAAAAGAACATCAAAAAATGGTGAAGGATGTCAAGATAATATCTCTTACGATATTGACATCCTTCTGCCATGATGATAATATAACCAAGGTGCTCTAAATAAAACCTGTTACTTTGGAGGATATTCAATGTCTTATGATAAAGTATCACAGGCTCAATCCATTATTATTGGTACGAAGCAAACAGTAAAAGCTCTGAAACGAGATTCGGTAAAGGAAATCGTCGTAGCAAAAGATGCTGATCCTGCTCTAACGACTAGTGTAATGAAACTAGCAGAAGAGAAAGGTGTAGACATTTTAATGGTAGATTCCATGAAAAAGCTCGGCAAGGCCTGCGGAATTGAAGTTGGGGCAGCAGCTGTTGCCATTATGTTATAACGTACTCATTTGTTTTTGCATGCTCAAAATTGCGAAAACATTGTTTTTTGCCTTTTGATGAACCACCTGGGTATGTGGGTTATAAAAAAAGTAATGAAGGGAGGAATATCAACATGCCTACAATTAATCAGCTAGTACGCAAAGGACGCGTGAGTAAAGTTGAAAACTCAAAGTCTCCTGCACTTAACAAAGGATACAATAGTTTCAAAAAAGAGCACACTAACGTAACATCTCCACAAAAACGCGGGGTTTGTACTCGTGTCGGCACGATGACACCGAAAAAACCAAACTCAGCACTACGTAAATATGCTCGTGTACGTTTGTCTAACCTGATTGAAGTGACAGCTTACATTCCTGGTATCGGACATAACCTACAAGAGCACAGTGTAGTATTAATCCGTGGCGGACGTGTAAAAGATTTACCGGGGGTACGTTACCACATCGTTCGTGGTGCACTTGATACTGCCGGAGTTGACGGCCGTATGCAAGGACGTTCTAAGTACGGAACAAAACGCCCTAAACAAAGCAAATAATATAAACAAACATAAGGGTTTTTAGAAGTCATTACGAGATCAGTTGAGTCAATGCACTGACAATGAAACTGAAATCAAGACAGATAGAAATCCTTTCAAAAGAGAAGGGAGGCTATTCAGATGCCACGTAAAGGTCCTGTTGCAAAAAGAGACGTTTTGCCAGATCCAATTTACAATTCTAAACTTGTATCTCGTTTGATCAACAAAATGATGATCGACGGAAAAAGAGGGAAGTCACAAACAATCCTGTACAAGTCATTTGACATCATCAAAGAACGTACTGGTAATGAAGCGATGGAGGTTTTCGAACAAGCCTTGAAAAACATCATGCCTGTACTAGAAGTTAAAGCACGTCGTGTAGGTGGAGCTAACTACCAAGTACCTGTAGAAGTTCGCCCAGACCGTCGTACGACTTTAGGTCTTCGTTGGTTAGTTAACTATGCTCGTCTTCGTGGAGAAAAAACGATGGAAGAGCGTCTTGCTAACGAAATCCTTGACGCAGCTAACAACACTGGTGCTGCTGTTAAGAAGCGTGAAGACACACACAAAATGGCAGAAGCGAACAAAGCATTCGCTCACTACCGCTGGTAGGATTTACACCAAACTAAAAAACTATTTCCTAATAAGGAAGGAGAAATTACCCAATGGCAAGAGAGTTCTCCTTAGACAAAACTCGTAATATTGGTATCATGGCTCACATCGATGCCGGTAAGACGACAACGACTGAACGTATCTTGTACTACACTGGTCGTATCCATAAAATTGGTGAAACTCATGAAGGAGCTTCACAAATGGACTGGATGGAACAGGAGCAAGAACGTGGTATCACAATTACATCTGCTGCTACTACAGCACAATGGAAAGGTTACCGTGTAAACATCATTGATACACCTGGACACGTAGACTTCACTGTTGAAGTTGAACGTTCATTACGTGTACTTGATGGTGCTGTTGCTGTTCTTGATGCACAATCAGGTGTAGAGCCACAAACTGAAACAGTTTGGCGTCAAGCAACAACTTACGGAGTACCTCGTATCGTATTCGTTAACAAAATGGATAAAACCGGTGCGGACTTCCTTTACTCTGTAGGTACGCTAAAAGATCGTCTTCAAGCAAACGCTCACGCAATTCAATTGCCGATCGGTGCTGAAGACCAATTTGAAGGAATCATCGACCTTGTAGAAAACGTAGCATATTTCTACGAAGATGACCTTGGAACTCGTTCTGATGCAAAAGAAATCCCTGCTGAGTATAAGGACAAAGCTGAAGAGCTACGCAACAGCCTAATTGAAGCTGTAGCTGAGCTTGATGAAGGGCTTATGGAAAAATACCTTGAGGGTGAAGAAATCACAATTCCTGAATTGAAAGCTGGAATCCGTAAAGGAACTTTGAATGTTGAATTCTATCCAGTTCTTGTTGGTTCTGCTTTCAAAAACAAAGGTGTTCAACTTGTGCTTGATGCTGTGCTTGACTACCTACCTGCACCAACTGATGTTGCTGCAATCAAAGGTATCACTCCTGATACCAATGAAGAGGTAGTTCGTGAGTCTTCTGATGAAGCTCCGTTCTCTGCACTTGCATTTAAAGTTATGACTGACCCTTATGTTGGAAAATTAACTTTCTTCCGCGTATACTCTGGAAGCCTTGATTCTGGATCATACGTGAGAAACTCATCTAAAGGCAAGCGTGAACGTGTTGGACGTATCCTACAAATGCACGCTAACAGCCGTGAAGAGATCTCAACTGTTTATGCAGGGGATATCGCTGCCGCTGTAGGTCTTAAAGATACTTCAACTGGTGATACTCTTTGTGACGAGAAGGGCCTCGTTATTCTTGAGTCTATGGAATTCCCAGAGCCAGTTATCGATGTTGCAATCGAACCTAAATCTAAGGCTGACCAAGATAAAATGGGTATCGCTTTAGCTAAACTAGCTGAAGAGGATCCAACATTCCGTACACAAACAAACCCTGAAACTGGTCAAACGATCATTTCTGGTATGGGTGAACTTCACCTTGATATCATTGTTGACCGTATGAGACGTGAGTTCAAGGTTGAAGCTAACGTAGGGGCTCCTCAAGTTGCGTACCGTGAAACATTCCGTTCTGGTGCAAAAGTTGAAGGTAAATTCGTACGTCAGTCTGGTGGACGCGGTCAGTTCGGACACGTTTGGATCGAGTTTGAACCAAACGAAGAAGGCGCAGGCTTCGAATTCGAAAATGCAATCGTCGGTGGGGTTGTTCCACGTGAATACATCCCAGCTGTTCAAGCAGGTCTTGAAGATTCTCTTGACAATGGTGTATTAGCTGGATTCCCATTAATCGACATCAAAGCAAAACTATTTGATGGATCTTACCACGATGTTGACTCTAACGAAATGGCGTTCAAAATTGCTGCATCTATGGCTTTGAAAAATGCTGTCAGCAAATGTAACCCAGTCCTTCTTGAACCAATGATGAAGGTAGAAGTCGTTATCCCTGAAGAATACATGGGAGACATCATGGGAGATATCACATCACGTCGTGGACGTGTAGAAGGTATGGAAGCTCGCGGTAACGCTCAAGTTGTTCGCGCTATGGTTCCACTTTCTGAAATGTTCGGATATGCAACTGCACTCCGTTCTAACACACAAGGACGTGGTACTTTCACTATGTACATGGATCACTACGAAGAAGTGCCTAAGAGCATCAGTGAAGAAATCATCAAAAAAAATAAAGGTGAATAATTGATTTTGCCTTTAAACTAAAGTATAACTACTATTGAAGATCAGAAAGTGAGAGTTAACTCTTCACTTTCTATCACTCTATATCAAATACAATGAACCTTTAAGGAGGATTTTTAGAATGGCTAAAGAAAAATTCGACCGTTCCAAATCGCATGCTAACATTGGTACAATTGGACACGTTGACCATGGTAAAACAACTTTAACTGCTGCTATCTCAACAGTTCTTCATAAGAAGTCTGGTAAAGGATCAGCTATGGGATATGACCAAATCGATGGTGCTCCAGAAGAGCGCGAGCGTGGAATCACAATCTCAACTTCACACGTCGAGTATGAAACTGATACTCGTCACTATGCACACGTAGACTGCCCAGGACACGCAGACTACGTTAAAAACATGATCACTGGTGCTGCTCAAATGGACGGCGCGATCTTAGTAGTATCTGCTGCTGATGGTCCAATGCCACAAACACGTGAGCACATCCTACTTTCTCGTAACGTAGGTGTACCTTACATCGTTGTATTCCTTAACAAATGCGACATGGTTGACGATGAAGAGTTACTTGAACTTGTTGAAATGGAAGTTCGTGACCTTCTTTCTGACTATGACTTCCCTGGTGACGATGTTCCAGTTATCAAAGGTTCTGCTCTTAAAGCTCTTGAAGGAGATGCTGATTACGAAGCAAAAATCTTTGAACTAATGGATGCGGTTGATGAATACATCCCAACTCCAGAGCGTGACACTGAGAAACCATTCATGATGCCAGTTGAGGACGTATTCTCAATCACTGGTCGTGGAACAGTTGCTACTGGACGTGTTGAGCGTGGACAAGTTAAAGTCGGTGACGAAGTAGAAGTTATCGGTCTTCAAGAAGAGAACAAGAAAACAATTGTTACAGGTGTTGAAATGTTCCGTAAACTTCTTGACTATGCTGAAGCTGGTGACAACATTGGTGCACTACTTCGTGGTGTATCTCGTGAAGACATCCAACGTGGTCAAGTACTTGCTAAACCAGGTACAATTACTCCACACAGCAAATTCAAAGCTGAAGTTTATGTTCTTTCTAAAGATGAAGGTGGACGTCATACTCCATTCTTCACTAACTACCGTCCGCAGTTCTACTTCCGTACAACTGACGTAACTGGTATCGTTCATCTTCCAGAAGGCGTTGAAATGGTAATGCCTGGTGATAACACTGAGATGGTTGTTGAACTTATCTCTACTATCGCGATCGAAGAAGGTACTCGTTTCTCTATCCGTGAGGGTGGACGTACTGTAGGATCTGGCGTAGTTTCAACTATCGTTGAGTAATTAATAATAAAGAGACTCCTTTTATGAGGAGTCTCTTTTTGCTTTTTCATAGAAGAACCGCTACTATAATCTATAGAATCTATATGGAACCGAGAGGATCATTCGAATGGAGAAGCCAATCTTTAAAAAGTGGAACATTGGTGGGATCGATCAATGGATCATGATCAATAAAAATCAAACACATTACGAAAAGCCAATTCTATTGTTTCTGCACGGTGGCCCTGGTACAGCACAAATCAGCTATATTGATCTGTTTCATCAAGAATTGGACAAATATTTTACTATGGTCAACTGGGATCAACGAGGTGCTGGACTTTCTTATCACGAGGATATTCCTCTTACATCAATGAACATCAATCAATTTATTGAGGATACCATTGAGCTCTCAGAAAAGTTACTCGCTTTTTATGGTCAATCGAAGCTGTATCTCGTAGGCTATTCTTGGGGATCACTTTTAGGAATTCAAGCCGTAAAAAGGAGACCTGATTTGTACTATGCCTATTATGGTATAAGCCAAGTTGTCAATGTGCAACAAGAGGATGTTATATCGTACGAACTTCTGCTTGATCGGATAAAAACAAAAAGGCTATTTACAGCTTGTATGCGAATGCTCACCCCACCTCCATGGAAACGCACGTATTCACATGCACTTTTCTATATGTTCAAGGAATTTGCCAATGTAGGGCTTACTCATAAATGGAAGCCGTTTGTTCAATTGATTAGTGGTTTTATATGTAGCACACATTATGGGTGGAAGGACAAGTTAAAATTTTTAAAAGGACAGAAATTCAGCCAGCGTGCGTTATGGAAAGAACTCATGCAAGAAAGTATTCAAAACCGAGTTTCTTCTATATTAATACCGTGTTACTTTTTAATTGGTAAACACGACCTTATTACACCACAAGCTATTTCAAAACCATATTTTCAGCAATTGACAGCTCCTATAAAAGAATGGTTCACATTTGAAAAATCAGCACATTCTCCACACATAGAGGAGCCACAAAAATACATGAGCATTCTCCGTAAGACGGCAACTTACCATCTTAAGTGAAAGCTTGATTTATAGACAATTCCCCTGTATAATATGAAAAGTGTGCAAATCATAAATTTATTGGATTTATTATTGCAACACGCAGATCAATTTGTTACAATAGTGCATGTTGGTCTTTGACTGCGATGAAGTGAGAGGTTGCTGACACACCCGGCCGCTTTGCCATGGCAAGGTGATCAGGTTTTTCTCACGGAGAACTGTCTAACGTAAGTAGGCGAAAAGGAGGGAAAATAATGGCAAAACAAAAAATTCGTATTCGTTTAAAAGCATATGATCACAGAATTCTTGATCAATCTGCTGAAAAGATTGTTGAAACGGCTAAACGTTCAGGTGCTAGTGTATCTGGTCCGATTCCGCTTCCAACTGAGAAATCAATTTACACGATTCTTCGTGCGGTGCATAAGTACAAAGATTCTCGTGAGCAATTTGAGATGCGTACTCACAAACGTCTAATCGACATCGTGAATCCAACTCCACAAACAGTTGATGCTCTTATGCGATTAGATTTACCATCTGGTGTAGATATCGAAATCAAACTTTAATTCAAATAGAAAACACATATTATAGGAGGTGTGACGAATGACCAAAGGAATCTTAGGTAGAAAAATTGGTATGACGCAAGTATTCGCAGAAAACGGTGATCTTATCCCTGTAACTGTTGTTGAGGCTGCTGCAAACGTTGTTCTTCAAAAGAAAACTGTTGATACGGATGGCTATGAAGCAGTCCAAATCGGTTTTGATGACAAACGTGAAAAGCTTTCTAACAAACCGGAAAAAGGCCACGTAGCTAAAGCGGAAACTGCTCCTAAGCGCTTCGTAAAAGAATTACGCGGTGCGGAGTTAGATGCGTATGAAGTTGGTCAGGAAGTCAAAGTTGATATTTTCGCAAATGGAGATATCGTAGATGTAACAGGTACATCAAAAGGTAAAGGGTTCCAAGGTGCTATCAAACGCCACGGACAATCACGCGGACCAATGACTCACGGTTCTCGCTATCACCGTCGTCCTGGTTCAATGGGACCTGTTGATCCAAACCGTGTATTCAAAGGTAAACTTCTTCCAGGTCGTATGGGCGGAGAGCAAATTACTGTCCAAAACCTTGAGATCGTAAAAGTTGATGCAGAACGCAACCTTCTTTTGATCAAAGGAAACGTACCAGGCGCTAAAAAATCTCTAGTTACTGTAAAGAGTGCAGTTAAATCTAAATAACTCTCTTAGGAAAGGAGGAAACAAGTCATGCCAAAAGTAGCATTATTTAACCAAAACGGTTCTACTAACGGTGAAATCGAATTAAACGCTTCTGTATTTGGAATTGAGCCAAATGAGAGTGTGGTATTCGATGCTATTCTTATGCAAAGAGCTTCCTTACGTCAAGGAACTCACAAAGTAAAAACTCGTTCTGAAGTACGTGGCGGAGGTCGTAAGCCTTGGAGACAGAAGGGTACAGGTCGTGCTCGTCAAGGTTCTATCCGTTCACCACAATGGCGCGGAGGCGGTATCGTATTCGGTCCATCACCACGTAGTTATTCTTATAAATTACCTAAAAAAGTTCGCCGCTTGGCTATCAAGTCAGTATTGTCTTCTAAAGTAATCGACAACGATATCATCGTTCTTGAAGATCTTACTCTTGATGCAGTGAAAACGAAAGAGTTCGCGGGTATCCTTAAAGGATTATCTGTTGAGAGAAAAGCGTTGATTGTCACTGCGGATGCAAACGAAACAGTTACTTTATCTGCTCGTAACATCCCTGGAGTAACTGTTGTTGAAGCGAAGGGTATCAACGTGCTTGACGTTGTAAACCACGACAAACTTCTGATCACTAAAGCAGCGGTTGAAAAAGTAGAGGAGGGACTTGCATAATGAAAGATCCTCGTGATGTTCTAAAGCGCCCTATCATTACTGAACGCTCTGCTGATCTAATGACTGAGAAGAAATATACTTTCGAAGTTGATATCAGAGCTAATAAAACAGAAGTGAAAGACGCTGTTGAAGAGATCTTTGGAGTGAAAGTTGAAAAAGTCAACGTTCAAAACTACAAAGGTAAATCAAAACGCGTTGGACGCTACACTGGTACAACTAGCCGTCGCAGAAAAGCGATCGTTAAATTAACTGCTGACAGCAAAGAAATCGAAATTTTTGAAGCTTAAATCTTAAAAAGAAGGAGGGAAATTCAAAATGGCGATTAAAAAGTATAAACCAACCACTAATGGTCGTCGTGGTATGACTACTTCAGATTTTGCTGAGATCACGACTGACAAACCAGAAAAATCCTTGCTAGCACCGCTTCACAAAAAAGGCGGACGTAACAACCAAGGTAGATTGACTGTTCGTCATCAAGGTGGCGGTCATAAACGTCAATACCGTATTATCGACTTCAAACGTGATAAAGATGGTATACCTGGACGCGTTGCTACAATCGAGTATGATCCAAACCGTTCAGCTAACATCGCACTTGTAAACTATGCAGATGGTGAGAAACGCTACATTCTTGCTCCGAAAGGAATCCAAGTTGGTACAGAAATTACTTCTGGTCCTGATTCTGATATCAAACCAGGTAATGCTCTTCCACTTATCAACATCCCAGTTGGTACAGTTGTGCATAACATTGAATTGAAACCAGGTAAAGGTGGACAATTAGTTCGTTCTGCTGGTACTTCTGCACAAGTTCTTGGTAAAGAAGGTAAATACGTTCTTGTACGCTTGAACTCTGGAGAAGTTCGTATGATTCTTTCTGCTTGCCGTGCGTCTATCGGTCAAGTTGGAAACGAGCAACACGAATTAATTAACATCGGTAAAGCTGGTCGTTCACGTTGGAAAGGTATACGTCCAACAGTTCGTGGTTCTGTAATGAACCCTAACGATCACCCACACGGTGGTGGTGAAGGACGCGCTCCAATCGGACGTAAATCACCAATGTCTCCATGGGGCAAACCGACTCTTGGATTCAAGACTCGTAAGAAAACGAACAAGTCTGATAAGTTCATTGTTCGCCGTCGCAAAAATAAGTAACGGGGTTGTCTACGGTTCATTTAGGACCGTAGTTCAATCACGAAGGGAGGTTCCACAATGGCTCGCAGCTTAAAAAAAGGACCATTTGTTGATGATCATTTGATGGTTAAAGTCGAGAAATTGAACGAAACTGACAAAAAGCAAGTAATCAAAACTTGGTCTCGTCGTTCTACAATTTTCCCACAATTCATCGGTCACACAATTGCAGTCTATGATGGCCGCAAACATGTACCTGTATTTATCTCTGAAGATATGGTAGGTCACAAATTGGGCGAATTCGCACCAACTCGTACTTACAAAGGTCATGCTAGTGACGATAAAAAAACAAGACGCTAATGAGAGGAGGCTTTTAAATGCAAGCTAAAGCTGTTGCAAGAACAGTCCGTATTGCTCCTCGTAAAGCTCGTCTAGTAATGGACCTGATCCGAGGTAAGCAAGTAGGAGAAGCAGTGTCTATCTTAACCCTTACACCTAAGGCTGCTTCACCAATTATCGAAAAAGTATTAAAATCTGCTATCGCAAACGCAGAGCACAACTACGAATTGGACGCTAACAACCTAGTGATTTCTCAAGCTTTCGTTGACGAAGGTCCAACACTTAAGAGATTCCGTCCACGTGCTATGGGTCGTGCGAGCGCAATTAACAAACGTACTAGCCACATTACAATCGTTGTATCAGAAAAGAAGGAGGGATAATCCGTGGGTCAAAAGGTAAATCCAGTCGGTCTTCGTATTGGCGTTATTCGTGATTGGGAATCAAAATGGTTCGCTGGTAAAGATTACGCTGACTTTCTACATGAAGACTTAAAAATCCGTGAATTCATCAGTAAACGTTTGTCTGACGCTTCTGTTTCTAAAGTAGAAATCGAACGTGCTGCAAACCGTGTAAATATCACAATTCACACAGCTAAACCAGGTATGGTAATTGGTAAAGGCGGATCTGAAGTTGAAGCACTTCGTAAAGCTCTTAACAACCTTACTGGCAAACGTGTACACATCAACATTCTTGAAATCAAGAGAGCAGATCTTGATGCGCAGCTAGTTGCTGAAAATATCGCTCGTCAACTTGAAAACCGTATTTCATTCCGTCGTGCGCAAAAACAAACAATCCAACGCTCAATGCGTGCTGGAGCACAAGGAATCAAAACAATGGTTTCTGGTCGTCTTGGCGGTGCAGATATTGCTCGTTCTGAATACTACAGTGAAGGTACTGTTCCATTGCACACACTTCGTGCTGACATTGACTATGCTACTGCTGAAGCTGACACTACTTATGGTAAGCTTGGCGTAAAAGTATGGATCTATCGTGGAGAAGTCCTTCCGACTAAGAAGAAATCTGTGGAAGGAGGAAAATAATATGTTAATGCCAAAACGCGTGAAGTATCGCAGAGAACATCGCGGAAAAATGCGTGGTCGTGCAAAAGGTGGCACTGAAGTACATTTCGGTGAGTTCGGTATCCAAGCTCTTGAAGCTTCATGGATCACAAACCGTCAAATCGAAGCTGCTCGTATTGCAATGACTCGTTACATGAAACGTGGCGGTAAAGTTTGGATTAAAATTTTCCCTTCTAAGCCATATACAGCAAAACCACTTGAGGTCCGCATGGGTTCCGGTAAAGGTGCTCCAGAAGGATGGGTAGCTGTTGTAAAACCGGGCAAAGTTTTATTTGAGATTTCTGGTGTGTCTGAAGAAGTTGCTCGTGAAGCTCTTCGTCTTGCATCTCACAAATTACCAATTAGAACAAAGTTCGTAAAACGTGAAGAAATTGGTGGTGAATCAAATGAAAGCTAATGAAATTCGTGACCTTACCACTGCTGAAATTGAACAAAAAGTAAAGTCTCTTAAAGAAGAACTTTTCAATCTTCGTTTCCAATTAGCGACTGGGCAACTTGAAAATACTGCTCGTATTCGTGAAGTGCGTAAATCTATCGCACGCATGAAAACTGTGATTCGTCAAAGAGAAATCGCTGCTAATAAATAATAGAGGGGAGGCCTCGAAAACATGAGCGAACGTAACCAACGTAAAGTGTACCAAGGTCGTGTTGTTTCTGACAAAATGGATAAAACCATCACTGTTGTTGTTGAAACTTACAAAACGCATTCACTTTATGGCAAACGTGTGAAATACTCTAAAAAACTTAAAGCACATGATGAAAACAACCAAGCAAAAATCGGAGACATCGTAAAGATCATGGAAACTCGTCCATTATCTGCGACTAAACGCTTTCGTCTAGTTGAGGTTGTCGAAGAAGCTGTTATTATCTAATAAAGTTCGGATTTCTTTTTCCGAAGGGAGGTAACATTAATGATTCAACAGGAGACTCGTTTAAAAGTAGCTGACAACTCTGGCGCACGTGAAGTGTTGACAATCAAAGTTCTTGGTGGTTCTGGACGTAAGACGGCTAACATCGGTGATGTAATTGTTTGTACGGTTAAACAAGCAACACCAGGAGGCGTTGTCAAAAAAGGTGAAGTTGTCAAAGCAGTTATCGTTCGTACAAAAAGCGGCGCTCGCAGAAATGACGGATCTTACATCAGCTTTGATGAGAATGCATGTGTCATCATTCGTGACGACAAAAGCCCACGTGGAACTCGTATCTTCGGACCAGTAGCACGTGAACTTCGTGAAAACAACTTTATGAAGATTGTTTCACTAGCACCAGAAGTAATTTAATGAATACAATCCCCGACTCAAGGAGGTGCGATTAAATGCATGTTAAAAAGGGCGATAAAGTAGTAGTTATCTCTGGCAAGGATAAAGGTAAGCAAGGTGTCATCCTTGCCGCTTTCCCTAAAAAGGACCGTGTTTTAGTAGAAGGCGTAAACCTTGTGAAAAAACACTCTAAACCAACCCAAGCTAACCCTCAAGGCGGAATTTCTGAACAAGAAGCGTCAATCCACGTATCAAATGTTATGCCGCTTGATCCTAAAACGGGTGAAGTGACGCGTGTTGGATACAAAGTTGAGGACGGAAAGAAAGTCCGTGTAGCAAAAAAATCTGGGCAAGTTCTAGATAAATAGTAAATAAGGAAGGGAGGTCTTTCTCATGAACCGCCTTAAAGAAAAGTTTGTAAAAGAAATTACACCTGCATTAGTTTCTAAGTTTGAATACTCATCAGTAATGCAAGTGCCTAAAATCGAAAAAATCGTGATCAACATGGGTGTTGGTGACGCTGTTCAAAATGCTAAAGCAATTGATACAGCTGTTGAAGAATTATCGTTTATCGCAGGTCAAAAACCTGTCGTTACTCGTGCGAAGAAGTCTATTGCTGGATTCCGTCTACGTGAAGGAATGCCGATCGGTGCGAAAGTAACACTTCGCGGAGAGCGCATGTATGATTTCCTAGATAAACTTATTTCTGTTTCTCTACCACGTGTACGTGATTTCCGCGGTATTTCTAAAAAGTCTTTCGACGGACGTGGAAACTACACACTAGGTATTAAAGAACAGTTAATTTTCCCAGAAATTGATTACGATAAAGTAACAAAAGTCCGTGGTATGGATATCGTTATCGTTACAACTGCCAATACGGATGAAGAAGCACGTGAGTTATTAACTCAAGTAGGTATGCCGTTCCAGAAATAATCAATGAAAGGGAGGCGAAATCGTGGCTAAAAAGTCTATGATTGCGAAGCAACAACGCAAACAAAAGTTTAAAGTTCAAGAATACACTCGCTGCGAACGTTGTGGTCGTCCACATTCAGTTATTCGCAAATTTAAACTTTGCCGTATTTGTTTCCGCGAACTTGCATATAAAGGACAAATTCCTGGCGTTAAAAAAGCCAGCTGGTAATCCCCATAAATGGGAAGGAGGTTATTAAATAATGGTTATGACAGATCCGATTGCAGATTTGCTGACTCGTATTCGTAATGCGAACACAGTACGTCATGAGAAGCTTGAAGTACCAGCTTCTAAAATCAAAAGAGAAATTGCTGAAATCCTAAAGCGTGAAGGTTTTATCCGTGACGTAGAATTCGTCGAAGACAGCAAACAAGGAATTATCCGTTTGTTCCTTAAATACGGTCAAAACAACGAGCGCGTTATTACTGGCCTTAAAAGAATCAGTAAACCTGGTTTACGCGTATATGCGAAATCAAATGAAGTACCACGTGTACTTAACGGACTTGGAATCGCGATTATTTCTACATCACAAGGTGTTTTAACGGACAAAGAAGCCCGTGCAAAACAAGCTGGTGGAGAAGTACTTGCTTACGTTTGGTAAAAAAAGTTTAAGATGAATGGAGGTGCTTGGTATGTCTCGTGTAGGTAAGAAACTACTTGAGATCCCTTCAGGTGTTACTGTCACTAACAATGACAACACAGTAACAGTGAAAGGACCAAAAGGTGAATTAACTCGTACGTTTCACCCTGATATGGAAATTAAAATTGAGGACAACGTCTTAACTGTAAGCCGTCCGTCTGAACATAAAGAACACCGTGCATTACATGGTACAACTCGTACTTTGCTTGGAAACATGGTTGAAGGTGTATCTAAAGGTTTTGAAAAAGGTCTGGAATTAATCGGTGTCGGTTACCGTGCTTCTAAGTCTGGAAACAAACTTGTTCTTAACGTTGGATACTCTCACCCAGTAGAGATCGTTCCTGAAGCTGGAATTGAAATCGAAGTTCCTGCTCAAACGAAAGTCCTTGTAAAAGGTATTGATAAAGAGCGTGTAGGAGCTATTGCTGCTAACATCCGCGCTGTCCGTTCTCCAGAGCCTTACAAAGGTAAAGGGATTCGTTACGAAGGTGAATTTGTTCGCCGTAAAGAAGGAAAATCTGCTAAGTAAGATCGCTTAAAGTGAAGAAAGGAGTGACCCGGATGATTACGAAAACTAGCAAAAATGCTACTCGTCTTAAAAGACATGCTCGTGTTCGCGCGAAACTTTCAGGTACTGCTGAAAGACCTCGTCTTAACGTTTTCCGTTCTAACAAGCATATCTATGCTCAAGTAATTGATGACGTAAATGGCGTAACACTTGCAAGTGCTTCTACTCTTGATAAAGAGTTGAATATCGAGAAGAGTGCTGACGCTGCTGCTGCTATTAAAATTGGCGAGCTTGTTGCAAAACGTGCTGCTGAAAAAGGTGTTTCCAACGTTGTATTTGATCGCGGAGGATACTTATACCATGGACGTGTAAAAGCTCTAGCTGAAGCTGCTCGTGAGGCTGGACTGAAATTTTAATAAAAGAAGGAGGGACATATCCGTATGAGTCGTATTGAGCCAAGCAAATTAGAGTTAGAAGAACGCTTAGTTACGGTTAACCGCGTAGCGAAAGTTGTTAAAGGTGGACGTCGTTTCCGTTTTGCAGCTTTAGTTGTGGTCGGTGACAAAAACGGCAAAGTTGGATTCGGAACTGGTAAAGCGCAAGAAGTACCAGAAGCGATTCGTAAAGCTGTTGAAGATGCGAAAAAGAATTTAATTGAAGTACCAATGGTTGGAACTACAATTCCACACGAAATCATCGGTCGATTCGGTGCAGGGAACGTCTTATTGAAACCTGCTTCAGAAGGTACAGGAGTTATCGCTGGAGGCCCAGTACGTGCAGTACTTGAGCTTGCTGGTCTAGCTGATATCCTTTCTAAGTCTCTAGGATCTAATACACCGATCAACATGATTCGTGCAACTCTTCAAGGTTTAAGTGAACTTAAACGCGCTGAAGATGTAGCGAAGCTTCGTGGAAAATCTGTAGAAGACCTGTTAGGATAAGGAGGGAACAATAATGACAAATAAATTAGAAATTACCCTCAAACGCAGTGTAATCGGACGTCCTGAAGATCAGCGTGTCACTGTTCGTACTCTTGGTTTAAAGAAAACAAACCAAACAGTTGTACATGAAGACAACGCAGCGATCCGCGGCATGATTAACAAAGTGTCTCATTTAGTTTCTGTTAAAGAACAATAATACATTTTCATTAGATAAGGAGGTGTCCAAATGAAACTTCATGAATTGAAACCTTCAGAAGGTTCTCGTAAAGTACGTAACCGTGTTGGTCGTGGTATTGGATCAGGTAACGGTAAAACTTCTGGTAAAGGTCATAAAGGTCAAAACGCTCGATCTGGCGGCGGTGTACGCCCAGGATTCGAAGGTGGACAAATGCCTTTATTCCAACGCCTTCCAAAACGTGGTTTTACAAACATTAATCGTAAAGATTATGCTGTTATCAACTTAGAGAGATTAAACAGTTTTGACGAAGGAACGGAAGTCACTCCTGAACTTCTTTTAGAGACTGGTACATTAAGCAAGTTAAAAGCAGGAGTTAAAATTCTTGGCAACGGTAAATTAGAGAAAAAATTAACTGTAAAAGCCAATAAATTCTCTGCTTCTGCGAAAGAAGCTATTGAAGCTGCTGGCGGTACAGCCGAGGTGATCTAACTTGTTTAAGACAATCTCCAATTTTATGCGCGTGAAAGATATACGGAATAAGATTATATTTACACTACTAATGTTAGTCGTCTTTCGTATAGGTGCTTTCATTCCTGTGCCTAATGTGAACGCTGATGTTCTCCAGGCACAGGATCAAATGAGTGTTTTCGGTATCCTCAATACATTTGGGGGCGGGGCACTTTTCCAATTCTCCATTCTTGCAATGGGGATTATGCCGTATATCACCGCTTCGATTATCATCCAGCTGTTGCAGATGGATGTTGTTCCGAAGTTTACTGAGTGGTCAAAGCAAGGAGAAGTTGGTCGCCGAAAGTTAGCACAATTCACTAGGTATTTTACAATTGTTCTAGGATTTATTCAGGCTATAGGAATGTCATATGGATTTAATAATATGGCAGGGGGCATGTTGATTGAAAATCCTGGAGTGTCGACGTACCTCTTAATTGCGGTCGTATTAACTGCAGGAACAGCCTTTTTGATGTGGCTTGGTGAGCAAATTACTGCTCACGGCGTTGGTAACGGTATATCGATTATTATCTTTTCCGGTATTATCGCGGGTATCCCACAAACAATTAAACAAGTGTACGCACAGCAATTTGTAGGTAGTGATGGACAGCTGTTCATGCAAGTCCTTAAAATTGGCCTTTTAGTGATTGCGATACTAGCAGTGATCGTTGGTGTTATCTTCATCCAACAGGCAGTTAGAAAAATTGCTATTCAATACTCAAAAGGAAATGGTCGTGCACAAATGGCTGCAAGTCAAGCAACGCACCTTCCATTGAAAGTGAATCCAGCAGGGGTGATTCCGGTCATCTTTGCCGTTTCATTCATTATTACTCCGCAGACGGTCGCATCGTTCTTCGGAACAAATAATGTAACAACCTGGATAACAAACAACTTTGACTATACAAAGCCAATCGGTATGACGATTTATGTAGCACTGATTGTTGCTTTCACATATTTTTATGCCTTTGTGCAAGTAAATCCTGAACAAATGGCTGAAAATCTGCAAAAGCAAGGTGGCTATATCCCGGGAGTTCGTCCAGGGAAAATGACTCAAGATAGAATTACGAGCATTTTGTATCGACTCACGTTTGTGGGCGCCATTTTCTTAGCCGTGATTTCAATACTTCCTATCTTTTTCATTCAATTCGCTGGATTACCTTCCGCTGCACAAATTGGCGGCACAAGCCTATTAATTGTTGTCGGTGTTGCACTGGAAACAATGAAGCAGCTAGAAAGCCAATTAGTGAAACGAAACTACCGTGGATTTATGAAATAAATGGAGAGTTGGGCGTTTGCCCATCCTCTCTAACGTAAGGAAGGGGAAATCCGAAATGAACTTAGTCTTAATGGGGCTTCCGGGTGCTGGTAAAGGCACTCAGGCTGAACGAATTGTTGATGATTATGGGATTCCCCATATCTCAACAGGAGATATGTTCCGCGCTGCTATGAAAGAGAAGACACAACTTGGACTCGAAGCAAAATCCTTTATCGATAAAGGAGAGCTTGTTCCTGATGAGGTCACAATCGGTATTGTAAGAGAAAGACTTGGCAAGAATGATTGTGAACAAGGTTTTCTTCTGGACGGATTTCCGCGAACAGTCGCTCAAGCTGAAGCTTTAGAAGCAATTCTAAGAGATCTCGGTAGAACGATTGATTATGTCATTAATATTAAAGTCGATAAAGATGCTTTGATGGAGCGTCTGACTGGCCGAAGAATTTGCAAAAATTGCGGAGCTACGTATCATTTAGTTTTTAATCCACCTGCGAAAGAGAATGTTTGTGACAAGTGTGGAGGCGAGCTTTATCAACGTGCAGATGATAATGCAGAAACCGTTTCGACAAGACTTGAAGTAAACTTAAAGCAGACACAACCTTTACTTGATTTCTACTCAGAAAAAGGGTATCTAGCGAACATCGATGGTGCAAAACACATTAACGACGTATACGTTTATATCAAAAATCTGCTTGGGGGATTAAATAAATGATCATCTGTAAAACTCCTCGCGAGCTTGAGATTATGAGAGAAGCTGGGCGCATTGTCGCTCTGACTCATCAAGAGCTTAAGAAACATATAAAACCAGGTATTCTCAAACATTTTATTAACAAGCTGAATGTAAAAGGGCTATTCT
>NZ_JBNNIO010000009.1:45563-47857 GCF_050269555.1 Bacillus sp. NPDC077027
TGTCCAATCACAACTTTTAAAGGGTATAATGGTTTTCGCGGGAGCATTTGCGTTTCGGTGAATGAAGAACTCGTTCACGGTATTCCTGGTAAACGGGTTTTACGTGATGGAGACATCATCAGTATTGATATCGGCGCAAAATTAAATGGCTATCATGGTGACTCTGCTTGGACATATCCAGTTGGGGTGATCAGTGATGAGGACCGCAAACTACTGGAAGTCACAGAGGAATCTTTATATAAAGGCTTACAGGAAGCAAAGCCAGGTGAACGTCTGTCGAACATTTCCCATGCCATACAAACGTATGTTGAAGATGAGAATTTCTCAGTTGTTAGAGAATATGTTGGACATGGGGTCGGACAGGATCTTCATGAGGACCCTCAAATTCCTCATTATGGTCCACCCAACAAAGGCCCGCGGCTAAAACCTGGAATGGTGTTGGCCATCGAACCGATGGTGAACGCAGGCAGTCGATATGTGAAAACATTGGCTGATAACTGGACGGTAGAAACGGTTGATGGGAAAAAGTGTGCTCACTTTGAGCATACAATTGCGATTACAGATACAGGTTTTGATATACTGACTAAGGCTTAGGTTTATATGAAACCAAAAGCCAAAGCCTTTCAAGCCCAAATCGGGCAGATTGTCCGTATAGATCAAGGGAAAGAACAAGATCAGTATGCAGTTGTCGTCGGTATGATCGATGATATCCATGTACTAATCGCAGACGGAGAAAAGCGTAAATTTCATTCTCCTAAGAAAAAAATATCAATCATTTAACCTTTTATGATTGCGTATCTCCGGAAGTTCAGAACAGTATATTCAAAACAGGTCGTGTGACAAATGGGAAATTGAGATTTTCTCTTTTGAAATTTGTCAGAGAGCAAGTTACTGATTTGAAGAAGGGAGAACAATTGAATGGCGAAAGACGATGTAATTGAAGTGGAAGGTGCTGTAGTTGAGACTTTGCCAAATGCAATGTTCAAAGTAGAACTAGAAAACGGGCACACAGTTTTAGCGCATGTATCGGGAAAAATCCGTATGCACTTCATTCGCATTTTACCTGGAGACAAAGTTACGGTAGAATTATCTCCATATGACTTAACTCGTGGTAGAATTACGTACCGTTACAAATAATGCACTCCGGAAGAAGGAGGTTGGAAACACATGAAAGTGAGACCATCTGTTAAACCTATCTGTGAAAAATGTAAAGTTATTCGCAGAAAAGGAAAAGTAATGGTGATCTGTGAAAACCCAAAACATAAACAAAAACAAGGCTAATAACAAGGAGGTGCCCAAATCATGGCTCGTATTGCTGGTGTAGATATTCCACGTGATAAACGTGTTGTCATTTCTTTAACATATGTTTTTGGAATTGGTCGTACGACTGCTCAGCAGGTTCTGAAAGAAGCTGGTGTTTCTGAAGACACTCGCGTTCGCGATCTAACTGAGGACGAACTTGGTAAAATCCGTGATAACATTGACAAACTTAAAGTAGAAGGTGACCTTCGTCGTGAAGTTTCACTTAACATTAAGCGTCTAATCGAAATCGGAAGCTACCGCGGAGTCCGTCATCGCAGAGGACTTCCTGTTCGTGGACAAAACACAAAAAATAATGCGCGTACTCGTAAAGGTCCGCGTCGTACTGTAGCTAACAAGAAGAAATAAGTAAAGGAGGTAGTTAAAGAATGGCTGCTGCTCGTAAATCAAATACGCGTAAACGTCGCGTAAAAAAGAATATTGAAGCTGGAATTGCTCATATCCGTTCCACTTTCAACAATACGATCGTAACGATTACTGATGTTCATGGAAACGCAATTTCTTGGTCAAGTGCTGGTGCATTAGGATTCAGAGGTTCTCGTAAATCCACTCCTTTCGCTGCACAAATGGCTGCTGAAACAGCTGCTAAAGGTTCTATTGAACACGGTCTTAAAACACTTGAAGTAACTGTTAAAGGTCCTGGTTCTGGTCGTGAAGCTGCAATCCGTGCACTTCAAGCTGCAGGTCTTGAAGTAACTGCAATCAGAGACGTAACTCCAGTTCCTCATAATGGATGCCGTCCGCCAAAACGTCGCCGCGTGTAATTTGTTTGTATAGATTTTGTGTCCCTGTCAATAATGGGTTATGATACAGTTATTTATGAGACGAATACACGACTCGTTGCCTGAGCACATACGGGACTAAACAATGAGGAATTTCGGATGGAATCTCATATGATTCTATTCGAGGTTTCGACGTTTTGAAGGAGGGTTTTATTAGATGATTGAAATTGAAAAACCAAAAATCGAAACGGT
>NZ_JBNNIO010000010.1:0-18180 GCF_050269555.1 Bacillus sp. NPDC077027
CTACCTATGATGCGAATCATAGGATTTTTTTATTAAAACTCGAATTAACAGGTACGTTTTGTCTTGTTTAGTTTTCAAAGAACTTGTTTGCCACTTCAGAAGCGACTAGAACATCTTATCATATTAAAGTTATTCAAGTCAACAACTTTTTTAGATTATGTTTTTTGTTTCTTCGTCATTAGCGACGTATATTAATTTACCACCTTAAATAGGATAAGTCAATATATATTTTATCTAAATAATAAATTTTTCAATCACTACTAGTGCGGCTACACCTGGAATCCCAAGCAAACCGCTAATTCCGCTTGTCACAGGATTTATTGAAACATGAATATCGAGGCTTTCACCAAATAAATTTAAACAAAATAAAAAAAGCGCACCTGCTACAAACTTGACCCCAATAACACCTAACCACTTGAATGGTTTAGCATGAACACCTGACATAAATAAAAGTAAAACCGCAAGCAAGATTGACCCGATGACGACAACAGGTTCCATAATCCTCTCATCTCCTCTTTCATATGAATAGTACAAGCATATGAGAGGACTATGGAAAATAGACCTGCTACTTCCACTTATTTAAGCGTAAGTTCCTCTTTTTAGCTTCCCTTAGATAGAAGAAGTACTTAGCTTGAGAAATTTTTAATTCGAATAGAATATCTGGTGAAGGCTCAAAGCTATTGGCGACAAGCTTTTTTTGTCTGCTCCACTCTTCCTTTTGTCTAAAAAGCTGTTGAATTAATTTTTCATCAAATTCTTTTCGAATTGATTTTCTTCGAAGAAAACCCATGTGCCGTACTTCTCCTTCCTACATCTCGCGTCTTCCTTCTATTGCTTTTGAAAGTGTTACTTCATCCGCATACTCCAAGTCTCCTCCAACTGGAAGACCGTGTGCTATTCGTGACAACTTAATTCCCGACGGCTTTAGCAATCTGGAAATATACATCGCAGTAGCCTCTCCTTCAATATTAGGGTTCGTAGCAAGAATCACTTCGGTTACTTGGTCATCTTGTAGACGCTTTAATAAATCTGGGATTTTGATATCTTCAGGACCAATCCCATCCATGGGTGAAATAGCACCATGAAGTACATGATATAAACCGTTATATTCTTTCATTTTCTCCATTGCAATAACATCTTTAGGATCTTGTACTACACAAATAACCGACTGATCACGTCTTGTGTCCTCACAAATATAGCAGGGATCCTGATCTGTGATATGTCCACACACAGAGCAATACGTTAAATTACGTTTTGCATTCACTAGCGCCTTTGCAAAATCTAATACGACATCTTCCTGCATGCTAAGAACAAAAAAAGCCAGACGAACCGCAGTTTTCGGTCCGATTCCTGGCAATTTCATAAAGCTATCAATCAGCTTTGATATTGGTTCAGGATATTGCATCTTCAGTTATTCCCCCTAGAATAAACCTGGCATGTTCATTCCTTTAGTAAATTTACCCATCGTTTCATTTGTTAGTTCATCGATTTTTTTCAAAGCATCATTTGTAGCTGCAAGAACCAAGTCTTGAAGCATATCAATATCTTCTGGGTCTACAACTTCTTCATTAATGACCACATCAACCACTTCTTTTTGTCCATTCACTTTGACAGAGACCATACCGCCACCTGCTGTACCCTCTATTACTTTTTCAGAAAGCTCCTCTTGAGCTTTCGCCATATCCTTTTGCATTTTCTGCATTTGTTTCATCATTTTTTGCATATTTCCCATTCCACCGCGCATATTTAACATCACTCTCTTTCGTTTTATTAGTCTTTAATCTCAATTAAATCTGATCCTACTAGTTTTTTAGCTTCCGCAATGAGAGGATCTTCTCCATCAGAAGACTCGCCACCATCAGCATTTTCATCAGACTGATGATCTTTTAAAAATTCTTCTCTTATTTTACCCCATTGGGACTCAGGAACGCCAACTAATTCCACTCGCTTCCCAAGCATAGATTCTAGTGTATGCTCAAGGTTTGTTCGTACACCGCTTTTATCCTCTGCAACCATTTTACAATGAATTTCAAACTTAAATTTCAAAACAAAAGCTTGAGAAGAAGATGCAACTGGCTCACTATCATTTAATAGAGCTGCATGGGATACTTTATTTTGTTGCTTTAATAGGGCTAGTAATTCTCCCCAATGCCCTTTTATTTTCTCTAGTTCTGGTCTTTTTGCCTCTTTTAAAATTTCATGAATCCTACCTACAGGTGCTCGGTAACCATTTTTGCTACTCATTTGAGCTCTTGGGGCTTCCTTTTGTTCATTTTGAGGCTGTGACACAGGAACACCGGATGTTCTCAATCTCAATAGCTCTTGTTCCAACCTATCAATTTTATCCATCAATTCTTTTATATCTGGACTATCAGCGGACTGCCCTCCAGCTTTAGACTGACAAAGCTTAACAACAGCTACCTCAAAGAAAACTCTAGGATGATTCGTCCATTTCATTTCTTGATGACTTTTATTGAGAATTTCAACTGTCTCATACAAGAACTGAGGATCGACACGTTCGGCAAGCTCTATAAACTTGTCATCCACTTTTACCTTTTCCAAAACTCCTTCAAGATCAGGTGCCGTTTTATAAAGAAGCATATCTCTAAAGTAAAAAATCATATCTTCAATCAGCTTAGCTGCATCTTTTCCTTGCTGTAGTAATTCATTTAGTGTTTCCAAAGCAACGGAAATGTTTTTATCAAAGATAGACTCGGCAAGCTGACTAATAAAAAATTGTGAAACTGCACCTGTAATTAGGAGCGCATCATCAACTGTCAGTTGTTCACCGCTAAATGAGACTGCCTGGTCTAATAAACTTAGTGCATCCCTCATACCACCATCAGCCGCACTAGCGATAATTTCAAGTGAACCGCTTTGAACATTTAAATTCTCAGCATCTACTATCTTCTCCATTCGGCCAACAATATCTTTAGAAGTAATACGTTTAAAATCAAATCGCTGACAGCGGGATATAATCGTAAGAGGAATTTTATGAGGCTCTGTTGTTGCTAAAATAAATATACAGTGAGCAGGCGGTTCTTCTAATGTCTTCAGGAGTGCATTAAACGCCCCGATGGAGAGCATATGTACCTCATCAATAATGTATACTTTATACGTTACAGAAGAGGGAGCAAATTTCACTTTATCTCGGATATCACGGATTTCATCTACACCGTTATTAGAAGCCGCATCTATTTCAATTACATCTGATATTGAGCCTGATGTAATCCCTTTACAAGCATCACACTCGTTACAAGGTTCACTGTCAGGTGCTTTTTCACAGTTGACCGCCTTAGCAAATATTTTAGCAGCACTTGTTTTACCTGTTCCCCTCGGGCCTGAAAACAAGTAGGCATGAGAAAACTTTTTCTGCAAAAGGGCATTTTGCAATGTTTTTGTGATGTGTTCTTGTCCAACAACATCCTCAAAAACTTGAGGCCTGAACACTCGATATAAAGCTTGATAACTCACAAATACGCCCTCCTCCATTTATCATCATTTTCATTATACATGAAGGGAGTATCAATTCAAAAGCACACCTTTATTTTTCAAAAAGTCCAATTTTGTGATTTATAGTGTGATTTCTCGATTTTCCCATTATAAAATTAGATTGTTATTTGTTAATATTTATTTACAACCAAATAAGAACGAGTGTTCCTTCTGAATGTTCTTTATCTGTTTCCAATCACAAAAACCTTTTTTATTCATTTGCCAAAGAAATGACATCAGGCTATGATTTCCACAACACCAACAAAAAACTCACCTAGCTAGCTAGATGAGTTACATTTAATATTTATTTACCGTGCACCTTCTGTCGATGCGCTACCCCAAGCGTTACTTAAACAGTTAGCTCGGCTCAGGCAACCCTGCGGCACATGAGAGATTTCACTTAATGCTGCTTCCTTCCGGACCTGACATGGTTCATGAATTCCCATTGCGCAGGACCCAAACGTCAACACCACTTATTTAAGGCAGACCTTGAAGTAAACGAACCTCGAGAAGGGATTCGGCCTCGCTAGAGCGGATTGCGAGTACAGGGCACCGCTACCTCCCCGCTTAGCACGGCAAATTGAATATCAAATTGTTAGTGACGCACACATAAGTATACCTTCTTGTCACAAAAATTGCAAACAACACCCATTCATTTACCTTTCGCCTGTTTCTTTTTCTCACGAAGCTCTCTAAAGAAATGACTTAATAAATCGCTACACTCTTGTTCTAATACACCACCAACCACTTCAGCCTGATGATTCAACCGATCATCTGTTAATATGTTCATTAATGTACCTGCACAACCTCCTTTAGGATCATATGCACCGAACACCACTTTTTCCACTCTAGACAGAACAATAGCACCTGCACACATTGGGCATGGTTCAAGCGTGACATATAAAACGGCTTCTTCTAACCGCCAGCTCCCAATACTTTTGCAAGCCTCATCAATCACAAGCATTTCTGCATGCGCAATAGAACGTTGCTCTGTTTCCCTTAAATTATGTGCCCGACTGATGATTTGATCATCCAGCACTAAAACAGCACCAATCGGAACCTCACCTTTACTCCTTGCCTTTATTGCTTCTGAAATAGCTTCCTGCATAAACATTTCGTCATTATTCATCTATCTGCTCTCTTTTCATGTTTTTTAGAATGGCATTGGGGTTAACATATAATCACAATCATTTGAAAGAGGTGGCGTTTTGCCTATACATAAAACTGCTCTTCTCATTATAGACATGATTAACAACTTTGATTTCAAAATGGGTCACGTCCTGGCTGATAAAACAAAACCAATGACCAATAAAATTTTAGCCTTAAAACACCATGCTTGCAAGATGGGCTGGCCTGTTATTTATATCAACGATCATTATGATATTTGGAAAGCAGACATCAAAGCAGTGATGGATAAATGCTCCAACAACAGAAGTCGTTCAATTTTAAAAAAAATAGCTCCTTCAGGAGAAGATTACTTCTTAATTAAACCAAAACACTCTGCCTTTTATGGAACAGCGCTTGAGACACTTTTACATGAACTAGATGTTCATCAAATTATTTTAACTGGAATTGCAGGAAACATATGCGTTCTCTTTACAGCAAACGATGCCTACATGCGAGAGTTTGAACTGATTGTTCCTAAGGATTGCATTGCATCAAATGACGATAGAGATAACGAATATGCACTCACTATGATGGAGAATGTTCTCCTTGCGAAAATAACAACAGTCAATGCGTTAACCAGTGAAAATAAAACATGATTTTCATCTAGTCCTCATAAATTGTTAGCAATAACAAAGGGGGCGTTTATCATACAAATTTACGTTGTCAAAAGAGGAGACACCTTAAGTGAAATTGCGTTGCGCTTTAAAACAACTGTGAATGAAATTGTCAAAACAAACGAAATCCAGAGACCAGATCGACTTGTCGTCGGACAGACAATTGTCATTCCGATAAGAGGACAGTTTTATGAAGTGAAACAGAACGATACGCTCTATTTAATAGGAAGACGATTTAATATTCCAGTTCAAGAATTGGCACGCATTAACAGAATTCAACCAGAAGCAAGCCTACCAGTGCGATTCATGCTGTATATTCCAGAACGTCCGAAAAGAAACATAAATGCAAATGCATACATTGAGCCTCGAGGAAATCAAGTGAGCGAAAATTTAAAGCAAGCCGCAAGAGAAGCTTCTCCTTACTTAACCCATTTAGGCGCTTTTAGTTTTCAAGCAAAAAGAGATGGCACACTGCAAGAGCCACCTTTAGATAGCCTCCCACAAATCGCGACACAAAACAGAACTGTTTTAACTATGGTAATCACTAACTTAGAAGACGACAAATTTAGTGATGAGCTTGGTCGAATTCTCCTAACAAATCAGAGTGTCAAAACAACGTTCATCAATGAAATTGTGAAAGTAGCAAAAAAGTACAATTTTAAAGATATCCACTTTGATTTTGAATATTTACGCCCCGCTGACAGAAATGCTTATATTCAATTTTTAAGAGACGCTGCTGCTCGATTTAAGCAAGAGGGGTGGACAATATCCACAGCTCTCGCTCCTAAAACAAGTAGTGAACAAAAAGGGAAGTGGTATGAGGCTCATGATTATGAAGCCATTGGAAAAATAGTTAATCATGTTGTGTTAATGACCTACGAATGGGGATATAGCGGTGGGCCCCCACAAGCAGTTTCACCAATTGGTCCTGTTCGACAAGTACTTGAATATGCTTTGACCGTAATACCAGCCAATAAAATTGTGATGGGACAAAATTTATACGGCTACGATTGGACGCTTCCTTATGTTCCAGGCGGACCTTTCGCAAAAGCAATTAGCCCCCAACAAGCGATTGTACTTGCTGGAGATCATAACGCAACTATTCTTTATGATGAAACAGCAGAGGCACCTTATTTTCGTTATACAGATTTAGCTAACAAACAACATGAGGTTTGGTTTGAGGATGCTCGCTCTATTCAAGCAAAGTTCAACTTAATCAAAGAATTAAAATTAAATGGTATAGCTTATTGGAAACTCGGTCTGTCCTTCCCACAAAATTGGCTGTTATTATCTGATCAATTTAATATTGAAAAAACAACGACATCATAAGTCATACCATCCACTTCAACAAAAGGGGTATGATACAATATACATTGGTTTGACAACATTACAGATAGAGGAGATCACCTATGTATACTGCCCCTTTTATAGCAGTTGAAGGCCCAATCGGAGCTGGAAAAACAACTTTGGCTACGATGCTTTCAAACGAATTTCAATATACGTTAATGAAAGAAATTGTAGAAGAAAACCCATTCCTTGATAAATTTTATGAAGATATGGATCAATGGAGCTTTCAGCTTGAGATGTTCTTTTTATGCAATCGTTTTAAACAACTAGAAACGATTCAACAAGAATATATGAGACAACATCGACCAGTTGTAACGGATTATCATGTCTATAAAAATATAATTTTTGCAGAGAGAACATTATCAAAAGACCACATGGAGAAATATAGAAAGATCTATACATTGTTGACAGACGATCTGCCTAAACCAAATTTATTGATTTATATAAAAGCAAGCCTTCCTACTCTCATAAAAAGAATTCAAATGCGTGGTCGCTCATTTGAAGAAGAGATTGAGTCATCTTATTTAGAAAACTTAATTGAAGATTATGACACGGCGATTGAGCATCTAAAACGCACTCAACCAGGGCTTCCTATTATTACAATCGAAGGTGATGATACTGATTTCGTTTCTTCACAACAAGATTACCAGCAAATTGTACAGAAGATAAAGGAGCAAACACTATGACAAATTTACAGATACCAAAGAATGCAGTTATTACAATCGCTGGGACTGTCGGGGTTGGAAAGTCTACGATGACAAAAGCGCTTGCGGACAAGCTAGGATTCCAAACTTCTCTGGAAAAAGTAGATGACAATCCATACTTAGAACCCTTCTATTCAGATTTTCAGCGTTGGAGTTTTCATCTGCAGGTTTATTTTCTTGCGGAGCGCTTTAAAGAACAAAAACGTATTTTTGAATCAGGTGGCGGCTATATACAAGATCGTTCTATTTATGAAGATACAGGAATATTTGCTAAAATGCATGCTGATAAAGGAACCATGTCTGAAATAGATTATGAAACCTATACGAGTCTTTTTGAAGCAATGGTGATGACACCTTTCTTCCCTCATCCAGATGTTTTAATTTACTTGCATGGAGATTTAGACAATATCTTAAACAGAATTGAAGAACGAGGAAGAGAAATGGAAACACAAACTGATCGTTCATACTGGGAAGAGATGTACAACCGATATAGCGAATGGATTGAAAAATTCGATTTATGCCCTGTGATTAAAATTAATATTGAGGATTATGATATACTGCGCGATGAACGTTCACTTGAGCCAATTCTTGATGAAATTGCTTGTATCATTCAAAAAAATCGTTCTTAAGACAATAAAAAAACCGCTACATTAAAGAATGTAGCGGTTTGACAATTTCCAATTTTTTATGCTAGCGTTTTAATTCGACTAAGGTAAATATCAATATGGCGGAGGAAGAGGGATTCGAACCCCCGCGGGCTTTGACACCCCTGTCGGTTTTCAAGACCGATCCCTTCAGCCGGACTTGGGTATTCCTCCGTATCGACAAGAATTAATATATCATACCATTCAACCACAAGTCAACATCTTTCCGTAAAAATATTTTATAGGTGAAAAAATCTTC
Source organism: Bacillus sp. NPDC077027 (assembly GCF_050269555.1). Classification (NCBI taxonomy): domain Bacteria; kingdom Bacillati; phylum Bacillota; class Bacilli; order Caryophanales; family Bacillaceae; genus Bacillus; species Bacillus sp. NPDC077027. The sequence continues at coordinate 8,228 of NZ_JBNNIO010000010.1, forward strand.
TTAAACAAAAAAGACAGCCCAAGCCGTCCTTCTTTTTTATGATTGTGTTTCTAGTTCTTTTATGAATTTATTCATATCTTCTTTAAAGTCGTTTAATGATTCGATAATTTTAGTGAAGTCCGTTACTTGTTTTGCTTGCTCATTCGTTGAACTACTAACTTGTGATATATTTTCAGAAAGTGTCCCAATACTATCTTGTATCTCTTTCAAAAATATATTGATTGTTTCTGCCGCTTCCTTAGAACCATCTGATAATTTTCGAACTTCATCAGCTACAACTGCAAAGCCTTTTCCGTTTTCACCTGCTCTTGCAGCTTCAATGGCTGCGTTTAGACCTAAGAGATTCGTTTGTCTAGCGATACCACCAATGGTTTTCACTACTTCTTCAATATTGGAGGATTTTTCTTCAGCTCTACCAGCTTGTTCACTAATTTCTAAACTTGTCGCTGCAAGTTGCTGTGAATGGGCTGCAATTTGTTCAATTCCGCCTTGCAGTTCCTTAGTCACTTTATTGATATGTTCCATATAGCCACCTAGTCTCTTCTCACGATGTAGTGAGTACGCGACTAAAAATGCGCCAATCACGTTTCTGTCTTCATCAAAAATCGGAAAACCTTTTACAGCAACTTCATGACCATATACAGACTCGGGTAAACGACCTACATATTCCAATCCTTTTAATGTTGTCGCAGCATTTTGATCATCTGGATTAAGAGGATCTCCTGCTTTCAATCCAAAATCAATCGTTTCTGCTGGATAGTAGCAAAGTATCTTCTCTGTGTCTGTTATGCCAAATAGGATACTGTCATCTAGTACTTTTCTAATTAAGGGTGCCATTTCTATGTAATAGTCAAGTCTATTCAAAGTTATTCCTTCTTTCCTAGAAGAATTTAGTCTTTTTATCGGCTATTTAGGAGAAAACTGTAGAGAATTTAGGAAAAAAGAATAAGATGCCTCATCGGCATCTTACTTCATCACATCTTTATTACCCATATAAGGGCGTAGTACTTCTGGAATGATTACCGTACCATCTTCTTGTTGATAGTTTTCTAAAATGGCAGCAACTGTTCTTCCCACTGCAAGTCCAGACCCATTTAACGTGTGTACATGTTCAGGTTTTGCCTTTTGCTCTGGGCGGAAGCGAATGTTTGCACGTCTTGCTTGAAATGCTTCAAAGTTACTGCAAGAAGAAATTTCACGATACGTATTTTGGCTAGGAATCCATACTTCGATATCGTATTTCTTTGCAGCTGTAAAGCCCAAATCTCCAGTACACATGCTCATCACGCGATATGGAAGTTTTAACAATTGCAAAACCTTCTCTGCTTGATTGGTTAGTTTTTCGAGTTCTTCATAAGAATCCTCTGGTTTCACGAATTTCACCAGTTCAACTTTGTTAAATTGGTGCTGACGAATCAACCCACGCGTATCTCTTCCTGCAGAACCAGCCTCTGATCTAAAACAAGCACTGAAAGCAGCGTAATTAATTGGTAGCTGATCTCCATCTAAAATCTCATCTCGGTGCATATTCGTAATTGGAACTTCTGCTGTTGGGATTAAGAAATAATCTTCCTCCCTAATTTTAAATGCGTCTTCTTCAAACTTCGGAAGTTGACCTGTGCCTGTCATACTTGCTCTATTTACCATATAAGGCGGTATCACTTCGGTAAATCCATACTCATCTACATGCAGGTCTAACATAAAGTTGTAAAGCGCTCTCTCTAAACGTGCTCCTAGGCCTTTATAAAATACAAAACGGCTCCCTGTTACCTTGCCCGCACGTTCAAAATCTAGCATATTTAATTCGTCTGCCACATCCCAATGTGGTTTAGGTTCAAATGAGAAAGCTGGCTGTTCTCCCCATTTGCGTACTTCAACATTATCGTCCTCTGTCTCACCCACGGGTACAGAGTCATGAGGTATGTTTGGAATTGAGTACAGAATGGTTTGAAGGCTTTCTTCCACAGTTCTCAGCTCATCATCTAATTTTTTGATGTCATCACCAACATCACGCATTTCTTTAATGATAGCATCTGCGTTTTTCTTTTCTCGTTTTAAAACAGCAATTTGTTGTGACACTTCATTTCTTCGGCTCTTTAATTCTTCCGTTTTCCCAATAAGTTCTCTTCTTTTCTGGTCTAGTTCTCCAAATTTGTCGAAATCGGTTAAATCTTCGCCTCTATGCGCTAATTTTTCCTTGACTTGATCAAAATCAATGCGTAATTGCTTAATGTCTAACATATGATCAACTCTCCTTTTTTGTCGAAAAAAAAAGAGCCCTCATCCCCATGAAAGGGACGAGAGCTCTCGCGTTGCCACCCTGATTGAAAACATTATAAAAATGCCTTCCTCTTTCATCCATAACGGCACAGCCGTAAACGCCTACTCCTTTTGTTTCAGCATTTCGCTCAAGGATGGATTCAGATAGCATCTTTCGCCGATTCTCACCAACCATCGGCTCTCTGAGAAAGAGGGGCTTCTTACTGTTTCCTGTCAACGCTTTTTCGATCTTTTATTGTGACTATAATGTACTATAAGTTTTGTCTCTTTTCAACCGTTTTATACAGCTTGTTTCTGCTTATATTCTTTCACCATGTTCACAAATAACTCAGTGAGCCGATGATCATCGGTTAGTTCAGGATGGAAAGAGCATCCCAACATGTTTCCTTCCCTCGCTGCAACAATTCTGCCCTCATACTCTGCCATAATTTCAACGCTTGGTTCAGCACTGATGATATGAGGCGCGCGAATGAAAATACCTGTGAATGCTGAGTCCAATCCTTTGATATTTAATTCTGCCTCGAAGCTATCCACTTGTCTACCAAATGAATTACGTGCGACGGATACACTCAATAGTCCAAGGTGTGCATCAGCTCTGCCTTCAATGTGTTTTGCAAGTATGATTAAACCTGCACATGTTCCAAAAAGGGGCTTACCTTGGGCAGCAAACTCTTTGAGCGGGCCAATCAATTGGTACGTATCCATTAGCCTTCTCATGGTTGTGCTTTCTCCTCCTGGCAAAATGAGGCCATCTATACGTTCTAATTCGTCCGCTCGTTTAATGACCTTACCTTCGGCCCCGCAAGCTTTAATGGATTGGATATGTTCTCTTACTGCTCCTTGAAGCCCAAGTACACCTATTGTTAACATGTTCTTTGCTCTCCTTACTTACCAGCCGCGTTCTTGCATACGCTGTTCTGGCAGTAAATTTGAAATCTCGATCCCTTTCATCGCTGTTCCTAGCTCTTTCGATAAATCAGCAATCAAACGATAATCTGTATAGTGTGTTGTTGCTTCAACAATAGCTTTTGCAAATTTCGCTGGATTGTCTGATTTGAAAATTCCTGAGCCAACAAATACACCATCCGCGCCAAGTTGCATCATTAATGCCGCATCCGCCGGTGTAGCTACACCGCCTGCTGCAAAGTTGACGACTGGCAATTTGCCAGCTTTTTTAATTTGAAGCAATAATTCATACGGTGCGCCCAAATTTTTCGCTTCTGTCATTAACTCATCTTCACTCATCGAAGCAACTTTACGAATCTGAGCATTTACCTTTCTCATATGTCGTACAGCTTCAACGATGTTCCCTGTTCCTGGCTCACCTTTTGTGCGAAGCATCGATGCCCCTTCAGCAATACGTCTTGTCGCTTCACCTAAATCGCGACAACCACAAACAAAAGGTACAGTATATTCATTTTTATTTAAATGGAATTCCTCATCTGCGGGCGTAAGCACTTCACTTTCGTCAATGTAATCAACCCCAAGTGCTTCAAGAACACGAGCCTCTACGATATGGCCGATACGTGCTTTGGCCATAACCGGAATGGTCACTGCATTTTTGACCTCTTCTACGATTCTTGGATCAGCCATACGTGCAACACCGCCTGCGGCACGAATATCAGCTGGTACACGCTCTAATGCCATAACAGCTACTGCTCCTGCTTCTTCTGCAATTTTAGCTTGTTCTGCATTGACGACATCCATGATGACGCCACCCTTTTGCATTTCTGCCATTCCACGTTTAACTCGTTCAGTTCCCTTATTGCTCACTATCGTTTCCTCCCATTAACATATTAAGTAATTGATTCAACATCTCTATCATACAAGGTATTTCATATAACAATAAAGGGAAGAGTATAACAATTTGAATTAATTCAAAAAACACAAAACATAAGATAAATCCACTGTAACACTGATTTTCAGAAAACATATAAAGATATATTTCTAGGCTATTGATAAAAAACTTCATTAAAATGTTATAATACATGTATAACAATTAACTTAAAGGTATAACAATATATACTTCAAGGAGGGCTGTTCATGCATATTGATATTCATCGTCATTCAGATAATTCTCTCTCAAATCAAATCTATTATTCGATCATCGATCATATCCAATCAGGATTGCTTCAAAGAGGAGATAGACTGCCAACTGTGCGTAATTTAGCAAAACAGTTAGACGTTAGTCTAGTGACTGTTGCAAAGGCATATACAAAGCTAAAAGATGATGAATACCTGACGGCTGTTCAAGGAAAAGGAACGTTTGTTGCTGAGATATACGAGCGCCAAGATGATACGGCCGAATTTTCCACCCCTTCTTTCGATTGGCAGCTCTCTATTCCAGATTATTTACCAAGATCGCAATTTGCCCAATATCACTATGTAGAAGAGGCGATTAATCTTTCCTCTTCTATGATAGATCCAGGTCTTTTACCTAATCGTTATTTAGAAAAAGAAATGCAGCAGGTGCTCTCGCAAAATCCGCAAATCATGTCACAATATGGAGAAATACAAGGTGATCTCCAGCTCCGAAGGGTCATTAGTGATTTTTTAGAAAAACTTGAGGTTCCTTCTACACCTGAAAATATACTGGTGACGAGTGGGTCTCAGCAGGGACTTGACCTTATCGCCAGAACCTTTGTCGGACCAGGGGATGTCGTTGTCATGGAGGCTCCTACTTATCCAGGGGCTATTGATGTATTCATGGGTAGAGGTGCAAGAATTATCACGGTTCCTGTTGATCATGAAGGAATGAATATCAAACAGCTTCAAAGTATCTGTGATAAATATAAACCAAAATTGATATACACCATTCCAACGTTCCATAGCCCAACAGGCGCAAGCATGACAATGAAACGCCGAAAACAACTACTCTTATTGGCCCAAAGCATTGATTGTATCATCGTTGAAGATGATCCATATCGAGAACTCTATTTCGATAAGAAACCCCCTGCGCCTATTAAAAGCCTTGATCATGATGGGCATGTCATTTACTTAAGGGGTTTAAGTAAAACCTTGGCACCTGGTTGTAGAATAGGAATTGTCACCACATCTGGTTCGATATTCAATCGACTTTTAGCAGCAAAGGCAAACAATGATCTAGGAAGCCCATTACTCACACAAAAAGCCATTCTGCCGTTTCTGACCTCCAAGAAAATGATTGATCATACGAAAAAGCTGAGAACTGCTTTAAAGGTAAGACGTGACTTAATGATTGATGTTCTCACAAAACACGCACCTACAGAGGTAACTTGGCAACTACCTCAAGGCGGGCTGAATTTGTGGCTGAATTTCCCTGCTCGGCTTGATACACGCGTATTACTGCTAGAAGCGCGCAAACAGCAAATCACGTTCCTTCCCGGGTCTGTATGCTATCCAGGTGAGCCAGAACAGAACTATATTAGATTAAGCTTTTCTTATGTGAATGAAAAAGCACTGAAAGAGGGCGTTCAAAAGCTTTGTAACATTTTTAAAAACGAGCTATCATTGCCTCAAAATAATAAACAGTCTCCATTACATTTCTAAATATAAAAAAACTGCTCTCGTTCATCCAACGAGAGCAGTTTTTTATTAGAACCAACCTTTTACTGTATCAACAATACCGCCCCAAAGACCTGCGAAAAATCCGCCTACACCACGCATTGCAAGCACAAACCAGTTGGCTTTTTCATCGCTTGTTTTTGTTACAAGCTCAACACCTGATTGATCTTTGTTTAAGTATCCATAATCCTTCTCTTCACCTTGATAAGAAGTGGTTAATGTTCCGACTTTCGCTCCTTTTTTTACAGGAGCCTCTAAGTTCTTTTTGTCTAAATTGACTTTTGCTTTATAACTTTTCTCGTCACCGTTCTTTACAGGGACAGAGAAAACGTCTTTTGTGACAATCGCAATTTCTTTGTCTTTCCCCTTGTCGACTTCGATATTTTCATGCCCTTTGATTTGTTGCCCTTTTTTGTACATTTCCTTCATTGTGAAGTTTTTAAAAGCATAATCAAAGAGTTGTTTTGCTACATCGAATCGAGCTGTATGGAGTTTTCCTTTTGCATTAAGAATGACTGCAATGACACGCATGTCACCTCGTTTTGCTGTACCAGTAAAGCTTGAGCCAGCTGAATCTGTAGAACCTGTCTTTAATCCATCTACCCCTTCATACTCCTCAACAAGACCTTTCAGCATAAAATTCCAGTTTGGCATGTCCATTTCATCATCTGTACCTTCTCTAAACTTCGTTTTCGCGATGCTCGAGGTTTCAAGAATTTCAGGATAATCTTTAATGAGGTGCTGAGCGAGTAGTGCCATATCCTTTGCGGACACTTCACTTTCTTCATTAGGACCTGTACCCTTTGGCTGTTTGCCATGTAAATCTTTGTTTTCTAAACCTGTTGCATTCACAAACTTATAATTTGTTAAGCCTAATTCTTTTGCTTTTGCGTTCATTTTTTCAACAAATTTTGACTCTGAGCCTGCAATGACTTCAGCAAGTCCAATTGCTGCTGCATTTGCTGAATAGATAGCTGTCGCTCGATAAAGTTCTTTGACAGTATATGAACCATCTCTTCTTAGGGGTACGTTAGACAGACTACGATCTTGAGAAATTTCATATACGTAGTCATCTGGTGTATACGTTTGATCCCATTTGACTTTTCCTTCTGCGATGGCTTCAAGTAATAGGTATTCTGTCATCATCTTTGCCATACTGGCGATTGGAAGTCTTTGATCTTCGTTCTTACTGTAAAGAATTTTTCCTGTAGAAGCTTCGATAAGGATGGCGGCCTTCGCATTCACATTAAACGGGTCTTCTGCCGCTTTAGCCTTAGACATTGGGGCCAAAGCAGAGATGATCAATGTCAGTGCAAAAATAGAGACCATAAGCTGTTTCAATATCTTGCTGTTCAATCGTCATACCTCCGTATTCATCATAATTCGACGTTTTTCATTTATATTTAATCCACAAGGGTATATTCCAACACAACATTATAAATTTTATCACATTAAAGAGAAAAAAAATAGACAGAGTCATAGACCCTGTCAAATGTAATTTGATTGTCACAATTTATCTAGAAATTGTGTAGTTTGGTGATTCTTTAGTGATTTGCACATCATGTGGGTGACTCTCACGAAGACCTGCACCAGTCATTCTAATGAATTGTGCTTCTTCTCTTAAGGTGAGTAGATCCTTTGTTCCACAATAGCCCATACCGGAGCGAATGCCACCAACTAATTGATACACTGTATCAACCACTGGTCCTTTGTATGGTGTACGTCCTTCAATACCTTCTGGAACGAATTTTTTATTATCTTCTTGGAAATAACGATCTTTACTTCCTTTTTCCATTGCAGCGACGGACCCCATACCGCGGTATACTTTAAAGCGTCTACCTTGATAAATTTCAGTATCTCCTGGGCTTTCTGATGTACCAGCAAGGAGACTTCCTAGCATTACTGCATGTCCACCTGATGCTAGAGCTTTTACAATATCTCCTGAATATTTAATTCCACCATCTGCAATAATAGATTTACCATGCTTTCTTGCTTCCGTGGCACAATCATAAATGGCAGTAATTTGTGGAACACCTACTCCTGCAACAACACGTGTTGTACAGATAGAACCTGGTCCAATTCCGACTTTTACAATGTCTGCACCTGCTTCGATCAATGCTTTTGTTGCTTCAGCAGTTGCAACATTTCCTGCAATGATATTAAGCGTAGGGTAAGTTTCACGAATTTTCGCCACTGTGTTTAATACGCCTTGAGAATGACCATGTGCTGTATCAATAACAATCACGTCAACATTGGCTTCTACAAGTTTTTTCACACGAGTTATTGTATCACCAGTTACACCAACTGCTGCACCAACAATTAAACGACCATGCGCATCTTTAGAGGAGTTAGGGAATTCAATTACTTTTTCAATGTCTTTAATTGTGATAAGACCTTTAAGTTTGCCTTCATCATCTAAAAGAGGTAATTTTTCGATTTTGTATTGTTGCAAAATCTTTTCTGCTTCTTCGAGTGTCGTTCCAACAGGAGCAGTCACAAGTTCTTCTTTTGTCATCACATCACAAATTTTCATGGAGTAATTAGAAATGAAACGAAGGTCACGGTTTGTAATAATTCCGACAAGTTTTTGATCTTCTTCATTATCTACAATCGGCACACCAGAGATACGGTATTTACCCATTAAATGCTCCGCATCAAATACTTGATGTTCAGGTGTCAGGAAGAATGGATTCGTAATAACACCACGTTCTGAACGTTTTACTTTATCGACTTGTTCTGCCTGTTGCTCAATCGACATATTTTTGTGAATGATACCAAGACCACCTTGGCGAGCCATTGCAATCGCCATTTGTGACTCAGTAACAGTGTCCATTCCTGCACTGATAATTGGGATATTTAGCTTTAATGTACTTGTTAATTCCACTGATAAATTGACATCACGTGGAAGAACCTCAGACTTTGCTGGTACGAGCAAAACATCGTCAAACGTCAAACCTTCTTTTGAAAATTTACTTTCCCACATTAGTAAATCCCCCTCTTTTCGGCAAAATATTATATGTAGATTATCAAGTAGGAAAGAGCATGTCAAGGAACGGAGAAACAGTTGCAATTTTTAGAAAATATAAAGAGAGTAGAGGATGATGATGAAAAGTTCAGGATGGAAGGATTTAAAACGCTTTTATTCGCTAGAAACTTCCCAAAAGTTTCTATATCAGCAATACGAAAAAAGAGGCATTCAAAATCCAAATCAGCAATCATTTAAAAACTGCGAAAGGTTTATTTACTTTCTTAAACATGGACATACCTTCTATCTGCAAGCAGCGAAAGCACCATTAGAGCTAAAGCCCATATTACTGTTTTACGGAATGGCACAGCTCCTAAAAGCTTGTCTACTCACTGCGGATCCAGAATATCCTTCACAGACATCAGTATTGGCTCATGGCGTGACTTCAAGAAAAAGAAAGAAGCAACATTATCGTTTTAGTGAAGATGAAGTGAAAATCCAAAGAAACGGTCTTTGTATGCATGTACTTAAGCATTTATTTCAGTTAAAAGGTCTTGAGGATGAGCGGTTTTCAATGATGAATCTGCTCTCTAAAATACCTGAAATGGGTCATATTCTTCGTTTTCAACAACAGCCAACTGCCTTGGTAGAGATCAAACAAGCAAACGGAATTGTCATTAATGAACATGTACCTTTATTATACAACATGTCACCTGACCGCTTTATTGAATATATCGAATTCCACACGAATTGGAAGCTAAAAAATAGAGAGCCCCAGACTTTGATTTTCGATGCTTTTAAAGAGGAGAATCCTGCATTTGCGACACATATACATTATGACTTAGAAATCAATCAATGGTTTATCCCTTCAAAACGGGATTCATTTTTGTCATTACCTGAGATTGTGAGCCACTATTTATTAACTTATAACTTAAGTATGATTGCCCGATATGAAACGGAGTGGTGGTATGAACTATTGTCTCAGTACATCAGTGATGATTATGTCATGATTGAACGATATATGGAAATTGCTGAAATGAAGTTTCCTACGTATATTATGCTACTTTTAGAAGAAAAAACAAAAAAGATCAGTTCCGACTGGAACTGATCTAAACAAGCATGGCGGCGTCCTACTCTCACAGGGGGAGACCCCCAACTACCATCG
>NZ_JBNNIO010000011.1:0-530 GCF_050269555.1 Bacillus sp. NPDC077027
CAATGGGGCTCAAATGATCATTACGTACTTGATCACATTTATGGGAACGCAGGCACTTGCGGCCCTCTGAAGAAGAGAAGACGCTTGAAATTGATGTACAAGATGAGGGTACTGTAACAGCAGCTGACATTACACACGACAGCGATATTGAAATCTTAAATCCAGATCTTCACATCGCAACTCTTGGCAAGAATGCGAGTTTTCGCGTTCGTTTAACTGCTCAAAGAGGTCGCGGTTATGCTCCTGCTGATTCAAACAAAAGAGACGATCAGCCTATCGGCGTGATTCCAATCGACTCTATTTACACACCTGTATCTCGTGTGACTTATCAAGTGGAGAATACCCGCGTTGGGCAAATTACAAACTATGATAAATTAACACTAGATGTATGGACAGATGGAAGCACAGGACCAAAAGAAGCGATTGCTCTAGGTTCTAAGATTTTAACTGAACATCTTAATATTTTCGTTGGTTTGACTGACGAAGCACAGCATGCAGAAATCATGGTTGAAAAAGAAGAAGACCAAAAA
>NZ_JBNNIO010000011.1:540-14532 GCF_050269555.1 Bacillus sp. NPDC077027
CATTTGTATCATATAGCAGTTCTTCTGCGAGCGTGATCTCTTCCTTAGGAATCAATGCGAATCGTTCTAGTTTCTCTGTGTTCACACAAAAAGAAAAAGTTCTTGAAATGACGATTGAAGAACTAGATCTTTCTGTTCGTTCTTACAACTGTTTGAAGCGTGCTGGTATAAACACTGTTCAAGAGCTTGCTAATAAAACGGAAGAGGATATGATGAAAGTTCGTAACCTTGGCCGTAAGTCTCTTGAAGAAGTCAAAGCGAAACTAGAAGAACTTGGACTAGGTCTTCGTAAAGACGATTGACTAGTTTCATTGTGAACTAGGATTTTCGTGTGTTTTTTATTCATAACAGCATCTCTAATTAAGGAGGGGACATCACATGGGATACAGAAAGCTAGGACGCACTAGTGCGCAACGTAAAGCAATGCTTCGTGACCTGACAACTGATTTGATCATTAACGAACGTATTGAAACAACTGAAACACGTGCGAAAGAACTTCGCTCTGTTGTTGAAAAAATGATCACTCTTGGCAAACGCGGAGACCTTCATGCTCGCCGTCAAGCTGCAGCTTACATTCGCAATGAAGTAGCTAACGCTGAAACAAACCAAGATGCACTTCAAAAATTGTTCGCAGACGTTGCAACTCGCTACGAAGATCGCCAAGGTGGATACACTCGTATCATGAAGCTTGGACCTCGTCGCGGCGATGGCGCACCAATGGCTGTCATTGAATTAGTTTAATCACATAGCGTGTATCTAAGAAAGGGCGGGACAGTTCATAACTGGATCTATGCCCTTTTTTAGATACTACGGTTTTTTATACAGAAGAAGAGAATGAGCTGAGAGGAGGTCCGGCAGAGATGGGTAAGACATTAATTGATGTAAAGGATATCGTATTTCGTTACCAAAAGGATGCAGACAAGCCTGCTTTAGATCAAGTGTCGTTACAAGTAAACCAAAATGAGTGGCTTGCCATAGTCGGTCATAACGGTTCAGGGAAATCCACGCTTGCTCGCGTGCTCAATGGGTTAATTTTACCGGATGCCGGAACTGTCAAAGTCGGAGATATTGAGCTGAAAGAGGAAACAGTCTGGGATATTCGAAGAAAGATTGGAATGGTTTTTCAGAACCCAGATAACCAGTTTGTGGGCTCAACGGTTCGTGATGATGTGGCTTTTGGTTTAGAAAATAACGGGGTTGAGCGGGAATTGATGGTAGAACGTGTAGATTGGGCTGTGAAACAGGTCAATATGCAGGAATTTCTTGATCAAGAGCCGCACCATCTATCAGGCGGTCAAAAGCAAAGAGTCGCTATTGCAGGTGTACTAGCCGCGAGCCCTGACATTATGATTTTGGATGAAGCAACATCAATGCTAGACCCGATCGGACGAGAAGAAGTACTGGAAACGGTCAGATTGTTAAAGGAGCAAGGAACAGTGACCGTCATTTCCATTACTCATGACCTTGATGAGGCTGCAAAAGCAGACCGTGTCATTGTCATGAACGGGGGGAAGAAATTTGCAGAGGGAACACCTGAGGAAGTGTTCCAGCTTGATGAGCAGCTAGTAGAGATCGGTCTTGATCTTCCGTTTTCTTACCGTTTGAGCAAGCAATTAAAGGAACAAGGTGTACCAGTAACAAATGCCCATTTGACACAAGAAGGATTGGTGAAAGAGCTATGGACATTACGATCAAAGATTTAGAGCACCGCTATCAGATGAAAACGCCATTTGAGCGTCTCGCTTTGTATGATGTCAATGCTTCAATTAAAGAGGGTAGCTATGTCGCCGTGATTGGTCATACGGGTTCTGGCAAATCTACCTTGCTCCAGCACTTAAATGGACTGATTAAGCCAACAAAAGGGAGCCTTGAGCTAGGAGATATCGTATTAGAGGCGAATAAAAAGCAGAAAAACCTTAAGACACTTCGCAAAAAAGTAGGAATTGTTTTTCAATTCCCTGAGCATCAGCTTTTTGAAGAAACCATTCTAAAGGATATTTGTTTTGGTCCAATGAATTTCGGTGTCCCTCAAAAACAGGCAGAAGCAAAAGCAAAGGCGATGCTAAAGTTAGTTGGTTTGCCAGAGGAGCTACTGTCAAGGTCTCCTTTCGAATTAAGTGGAGGTCAAATGAGACGAGTGGCGATTGCTGGTGTATTGGCGATGGAACCAGAGGTGCTGGTACTAGATGAACCGACAGCAGGTCTTGACCCACGCGGGCGCAAAGAAATCATGGACATGTTTTATGATCTTCATCAAAAGGCGAACCTGACAACCATATTGGTGACACACAGTATGGAGGATGCCGCACATTATGCTGATCAAATGATTGTCATGCATAAAGGGACAGTTAAGGCGACTGGGTCACCAAGAGAGCTTTTTACGGATCGGACAGAAATGTCATCCTTTGGACTAGATCTACCAGAAACGATTAAGTTTCAGCAAGCCATAGAAGAGAAGCTCGGAATGACTTTTCCTAACCCATTGTTAACAATGGAGGAAATGGTAGAAGCCTTAACAGCACTCTTTCAGGAGGAAACGTCATCATGATGGATAGTATGATTATTGGCAAATATGTGCCAGGTACATCCTTTGTCCATCGTCTTGATCCGAGGACAAAGCTTTTGTCTATTTTCTTTTTTGTCTTTATCGTCTTTTTTGCTAACAATTATGTGACGTATGCGCTTTTAGGTGTATTCACACTCTTGGTCGTATCCATCTCTAGGGTTCCATTTTACTTTATCCTTAAGGGAATGAAGCCAATTCTTTGGATTGTTCTTTTTACATTTATTCTTCATATTTTCATGACAAAGGGTGGCGCATTGCTTTTCCATTTTGGATTTCTAAACATATATGAAGAGGGACTAAGACAAGGGATATTCATTTCTCTGCGATTTGTTTACTTAATTATGATGACAACACTTCTCACGTTAACGACGACCCCAATTGAGATCACAGACGGAATGGAGAAGTTGTTGCACCCATTTCGTAAAATGAAGCTACCGGTACATGAGCTTGCTCTAATGATGTCTATTTCCCTGCGATTCATCCCAACATTACTTGAGGAAACAGATAAAATTATGAAGGCTCAAATGGCAAGAGGTGTAGATTTTACGAGTGGCCCCATTAAGGATCGATTAAAGGCGATTGTCCCTCTCCTTGTCCCACTCTTTGTCAGTGCATTTAAACGTGCAGAAGAGCTTGCGACTGCAATGGAAGCTAGAGGCTATCGCGGGGGAGAAGGGCGGACAAAGTATCGTCAGCTCATATGGGGACTGAAGGATACAATGGCGTTATTCTCGTTTATCATTTTAACGGCACTTCTCGTGTTCTTACGAAATTAGGTGAGCTTAAGTGAAGGTGAAATTTACAGTTTCCTATGATGGTACACAATTTAAAGGCTATCAGGTGCAGCCGAAGCAACGAACCGTCCAAGCTGAACTGGAAGCGGCTTTGGCACGAATGCATAAGCAAATAGAACCGATACCTGTTGTCGCATCTGGTCGTACAGATAGCGGCGTTCATGCGAAGGGGCAGGTGGTTCATTTCCAAACCCCACTTACAATTCCGATGGAAAAATGGCCTTTCGCCTTGAACAGCTTACTTCCTGACGACATTCGTATTTTGAAGGCAGAGAAAGTAGATGATTCATTTCACGCGAGATTCAGCGTTGTATCCAAGGAATATCGTTATGTTGTATCGACAGAAAAGCATCAAAATGTGTTCACTCGACATTACGCTTGTCATTACCCTTATGAGCTCAATATGGAGTTGATGAGGGAGGCTTGTTCTTACTTGATAGGCACACATGACTTCACAAGCTTCTGTGCGGCGAATACAGAGGTGGAAGACAAGGTCAGGACTATTTATGCTCTGGAGTGGTTATACTCGTCAGACGGGCTTGAAATGCGTGTGAGAGGGAATGGCTTTCTTTACAACATGGTGCGAATTATTGCCGGCACTTTGCTTGAAATAGGTACTGGTAAATTTCGCCCTGAGGAAGTAAAACAAATGCTTGCCGCCCGAAATCGCGAAGCGGCAGGCAAGACTGCTCCTAGTCACGGACTATATTTATGGGAAGTTTTCTATGACAACTAAACCAGGTGTAACATGTTCTTGACACAGAAAGCAGAAAGTTATAAGATATCATATGGTATGTATTTCATCCCCACGATAAGCCCCGGAAACTTATTGTGTTTTGAAATAGAACGTAGCATTAGATTCTAAGAAAAAGATTGATTTATTTAGGAGGGAAATTCATGCGTACAACACCAATGGCAAACGCAAGTACAATTGAGCGCAAATGGCTAGTTGTTGATGCGGCAGGTAAGACTTTAGGTCGTCTATCTACTGAAGTAGCATCACTTTTGCGCGGTAAGCACAAACCAACTTATACACCACACGTTGATACTGGTGATCATGTGATCATTATCAATGCTGAAAAAATTGAATTGACTGGTAAGAAATTGACTGACAAAATTTACTACCGTCACACTATGCACCCAGGTGGTTTGAAACAAAGAACTGCTCTTGAGATGCGTACAAACTACTCTGAAAAAATGTTGGAGCTTGCAATTAAAGGTATGCTTCCAAAAGGTCCACTCGGCCGTCAAATGTTCAAAAAATTAAATGTGTACCGTGGTTCTGAGCATCCACACCAAGCACAACAACCTGAAGTTTACGAACTTCGCGGTTAATTAAAAGGGAGGTTAACAATTTGGCACAGGTTCAATATTACGGTACAGGTCGTCGTAAAAGTTCTGTAGCACGTGTTCGCTTAGTTCCAGGTGAAGGCCGTATCGTTGTAAATAATCGTGAAATTACTGATTACATTCCATTCGCTGCTTTAATCGAAGACATTAAACAGCCTTTGAACATCACAGAAACAGCAAACAGCTACGATGTTATCGTAACTGCACACGGTGGTGGATTCGCTGGTCAATCCGGTGCAATCCGTCACGGTATCTCTCGTGCTCTTCTTGAAGTAGATCCTGAGTACCGTCAATCACTTAAAAGTGCTGGACTTCTTACTCGTGACTCTCGTATGAAAGAGCGTAAGAAATACGGTCTTAAAGGCGCACGTCGCGCA
This sequence comes from Bacillus sp. NPDC077027, assembly GCF_050269555.1. Classification (NCBI taxonomy): domain Bacteria; kingdom Bacillati; phylum Bacillota; class Bacilli; order Caryophanales; family Bacillaceae; genus Bacillus; species Bacillus sp. NPDC077027. Next base: position 5,628 of record NZ_JBNNIO010000011.1, read on the forward strand.
CCTCAGTTCTCAAAACGTTAATCAATTTTATATTGTATGGACGTTTTACAAAGGTTTGTTGCAGACAAACCACATAACAAAAGCATCAGCATCTTGCTGGTGCTTTTTTATTTGTGATTTTGTATGTTTTTGATATTTATTTGTCTCAACCGCTTGGATACATATACAATATTTATAGCAAGAGCAGATAAAAACAATTCACATAGACCGTGAAAGGTCGTGTGTTCAAAAACTTTGCTACACCATTAGCTAATAAAATTAAAATGTAACCGCTCTCTTTTGGTGGTAAAGCAAATACTATCAATTATTTCATTATTTTTACAATCACAAAAAGGTGTCTTTATGGAGGGTGTCATATGAATCTAACAACAAAAAGGTGTATCATTCGTAAATTTACATATGATGATTGGCAAAGCGTCTATGCATATACTTCTAATACTAATGTGATGAAGTATATTCCAGAAGGTGTATTTTCTAAAGAAGATGCAAAGGAATTTGTAAAAGACAATAGTAAAGAAAATGCTAAGAATTTCGCTGTAGTATTAAAAAAAGAGCATACATTAATTGGTCATATGGTGTTTCATCCATATTTTGGTGATCACACATATGAAATTGGGTGGGTATTCAACCCTAAATATCAAAACAACGGCTATGCATCCGAAGCGGCATATTCCGTATTAAAGCATGGATTTAAAACAATGAATTTACATAGGATCATAGCCACGTGTCAGCCTGAAAATATTCCATCGTGGAGAGTGATGGAGAAAATGGGGATGAGGAGAGAGGGTTATTTTAAAAAGTGTATACCACAAGGAAATGAGTGGTGGGATGAGTTTTACTATGCGATCTTACAAGAGGAATGGTTCGTGAAGAGTGATTGATGAGTTTTGATGATATGAAGCGATTCATCATTCAACATATCCTGTTATTTTTTGTTGATATAATCAGGTCAAACAAGCAGAAGAGGGGCGCGGGCATGAGGATCTTTGATGCACATTTTCATATTATTGATTTTGATTTTCCCATTCAAGAAAACCAAGGGTATACACCGCCGATTTATCTGGTGAATGATTATACAAAAGAGACGGCTGATTTGGGGATTGTAGGTGGAGCGATTGTGTCGGGGTCATTTCAGGGCTTTGATCAAGGCTATTTGTTGAAGGCGCTAGATGAAATGGGACCGGCTTTTTGCGGCGTTACACAATTACCTTTTACGGTAACTGATGATGAAATTGTTCAATTGCATCGTCATGCGGTGAAAGCATTACGTTTTAACGTGAAGCGAGGCGGTTCGGAAGATATATCGAAGCTCGATTATTTTGCGAGAAGGGTGTATGAGCTGGCGGGGTGGCATAGTGAGCTCTATATAGATGCTAAGCACCTGCCTGACATTTCATCTACGATTGAAAAGCTGCCTGCGATTTCAATTGATCATTTAGGGTTATCGGAAGAAGGGTTGCCGCATTTGCTGCATCTTGTTGACAAAGGGATTCGCGTGAAAGCAACAGGCTTTGGGCGTGTCGATTTAAATATTGAACATGTATTGACGTCTATCTACCAAACGAATCCTGATGCATTGATGTTTGGTACAGACCTTCCATCCACAAGAGCGAAGCGGCCATTTGAATACGGTGATGTTGAATTGATTCAACAGCTTTTTGATGAAAAAGCAGCTGATAAAATCTTATATGAGAACGCACTTAATTGGTATTTTAGCAAATGATCAATGTTTTCCGTTTCGCGCTCATTGGATTTGAATCAACTGCCATGTTAGGTCAAAATAGAGAGCGTACACTAATCCATTATTAGAAAGCTATATCAAAGCCCTTCATTCGATTCATGCTGATCCAAATATTGAACTAATTGTCGCTTGTGATCGTGAAGAAGCAGTAGGTGTTCTCCAATTAACGATGACGCCATTTCTTACACATCAAGGAGGATGGAGAGCATCAATAGAAGGAATTCTTACAGCTTCATCGCATAGAGGGAAAGGGATAGGCACTATGTTGATAAAATGGGTCATTCAACGCGTCAGTGACCGCGGATGTCATATGGTACAGCTGACAACAGACAAACAGAGACCTGATGTCAGAGACCTGATGCACGCCGTTTTTATGAAAAACTAGGGTTTGAAGCTACGCACGATGGAATGAAGCTGCATCTTCTCCATAAATAAGCAAAGGGATTCAAACACCTCTGCTTCTTTGTACCTTTATTTGAAATAATTGTTATATTAGATGTATGAATCCTCAGTTATCTGGAAAGGAGAAACATGTTACTCAAAATCGGCCTAAGTTGTCATTGGTGTAGTGATACTTTACGTGGTGATTCAAGTCTTGTTGTATAAAAGAGATATGAAGAAAACGAAAGAAGATCTTTTGACATTTGTCACAAAAAATAAAAAGGACGTATCAGTCACAATCATCGAAAATGATGATGTTGTGTTCAATTGGAATGGTGATCAGAAAACACCACTTGCGTGGTTTTATTTCATTTTGTTAAAGCTGTGTCCAACGGCGAAGTCAAGCTAGATGAAAAAGTGGCGTTGTCTGATGTAGAGCGGTTTTATATTGATAGAACAGACGGGGGTGCACATAAGTGCTGGATGGAGGTCAATGGTTTTTCTGAGCATGCGTCGTTGTTAGATGTAGCAAAAGGGATGATGCAAGTCAGTTCGAATGCTTGTACAGATTATTTGATTGACCGACTTGGCTTAGAAAAGATCAATGATCGGATGAAACAAGCAGGTCTTACAGAACATGATGAACTCATGCCGCTTTCGCCAAAGCTTTTGTGGTCAGCTTATGTATCTAATCATCGGCGGGATGCAATGAGGAAAATGAACAATGTATCTAATGAGCAATACCAAACTTTGATGAACGAGATCTTTGAGATCATGCAAAATGATTCAGAGCGAAAAATGGCATTAGAAGATAAGATGAAGAAAAAGAACTTATTAAGTTTCCGTATTCAATCATTACTGACACAAAAGCTGACGAAGTCTACGACCAATCAATATGCACATTTTATGAAACGTCTGCATGATGAGCTGTTAACAACTGAAGAAAAAAGTCTTTTTAGCCAAATTGTGCTGGGGGAAACAGTAAAGACTGAATCAGATCAATATGTTTGGTATAAAGGGGGAGCGACGCTGTTTGTGTTCACATCCGCTTTATATCGAAAAACGGATACAGAGTCTATTTCCATTTCGCTTTTTATCAATGACCCGAAAGCAAAGAATTCTCACTGGATTGGAGAAATTTTTAATGAATTTATGGTGACCGTAGCAATGGATCGAACCTTTCGACAACGATTGATACGGGATTTAAATACATAACCATCAAAAAAACAGAGGAGAGACTCCCCTCTGTTTTTATTATTTCTTCATCGGAAACACTTTGTACAAAGTTTGGCGTTTCTCTTTTGACTTCACTACTCCATCTACAAGCTCCTTCTGCCAAAGCTTTGAATTGTCTTTGTACTCCTCAAATGAATGAGGCAACTTTTTTTCTAGTTGCTGTCTTTTGAAAGTGACGGAAGGCTCGTCGTCTGAATTCATCTTGAGGGTAACCTTTTGAGCGTTATCGACAAGAATAAAAAGTGCCATTGCGTTGTATAAATACGTTTTTTCAACGGTATTTTTTTGATCAAACCAGAATGTGTCAAATTGTTCTTCGGTGTAATCGGCATTCTCTTTGATACCATACGTCACTTTTAATGCTTTTCCATCGACGATTTCGAACTCACGAATCACGCCGCCAGGAAGGTCTGATAAAATTTCGTGAATCGCTGAGTTATCACCAAGATAAGTGTTTTTGTGCTTGGAGAGTTGTTTTAAGGGAATGTCTTCTATTCCTTTGATGTCGCTCTTTTTTTCGTTGACTTGACTGCTGCATGCGGATAGGATAACGGTTATTAGTAGTAGGATGTACATCCACTTCTTCATTTATTTTGCCCCTTTACTATTGTTTCTATTTTCACAAATCCATTTTATCACCATTTTGCATTCCGATTGACCTCTGATTTCTCAATTTCCATTTACTGAACTGCATGATTTATTCAAACCAACTAACAATACAAGAAAAAAGGAGTTCAGTTTATGGCGGAAGTGCTTTCTTTTTACCAACTTAAAACGAAAAGGGATGTCATGCTTGAGAAGAAGCTTTTACGAACGTTGTCTCTTCAGAAAGTCACGTTATCCTCTGAAAAATTATCGAAAATGGTTTTTCCTTTTGCGGATGATCCAGCCGGTATTATAAGTGATGGCTGCATTGATTTTGCGATCGAAGCTTATCTGGCAGGAGGAAGATATGGGGAATCGAGTAAAAATGGGGAGTCCTTTGAAGACATCAAACGACGGGCAAACAAAGAAGCGGAAGAATTAATTATTGAGCTAGCAGATTGTCTAATTGCGTGGGCGGGCATGTTTCAAATACAAGCCAAAGAGTCATTTCTCTTTCAGTATGCAAGGAGCTTTTTGGATACATGGTGGCAGGAAGGCTTTAGTGAATCAGAAAAAAGACACAAGCTTCGTTTGCACTAAGCATATTTCGAGCCCTTGTCCCATATCTATAAAATAATGGTGTATGGGAGGGAAAGGGATGAAACGAAAGCTGAAGTGGGCGGGTTTCTTAATTGGATTCATTGTCCTCTTATTTCTATTCAAATTTCAATTTTTAAATGATGATTCATGGAAGTCGTGGAACTTACCTCTTAGTGGGAAAATCATCTACTTGGACCCTGGTCATGGTGGACCAGATGGTGGAGCGGTAGGTGGTGAACTACTAGAAAAGGAAATTGCACTTGATGTGTCAAAGAAAATTCGTGACTACTTGCAGGAGCAGGGGGCACTTGTTCTGATGACACGAGAAGACGATTCTGACCTGTCATCTAAAAATACAAAGGGATATGCACGAAAAAAAGCGGAGGATTTGCGAAATCGAGTGAAAATGATTAATGAATCTGAGGCAGATTTTTATTTAAGTATTCATTTAAACGCAATTCCTTCAAACAAATGGAGTGGTGCACAGACTTTTTTTTACGGAAAGTATGAAGAGAATGAAAAGGCAGCCAAATTTATTCAAGATGAACTCCGAAACAATCTCGAGAATACAGATCGTAAAGCCAAACGAATTAACGGCATTTATTTAATGCAAAATGTCACCAAACCAGGAGCACTTGTTGAAATTGGATTTTTGTCTAATCCAAAGGAAGCCAGACAACTTGCAACACCCACCTATCAAGATCAAATTGCTGCATCCATTTACAAAGGAATACTAAGGTATTTGACAGAGCAAAAAGAGCCTCCTGAATAAGAGGCTTTTTCATTTTGGCTAGGGGCAAAGAGCACAGACATTGTAAGGATATGTATGATATACTTGGATTGTAAACGAATTCAATAAAGGGGGAGGTTCTACGATGATCGGACAGAATGATGTGAGAAAACTAGTTGGGAAGATGGACGAACCTTTCCTTCATATACCGCTCGGTGAGTTGGATGCCATTAAGGAAATCGCCATTAAGCCAGAAAAAGAGCATATTAGTTTGAAGATTGCCGTTGCGAAAACAGGCACAGCAGAGCAAATGAAGCTTCAGCAGGATATTGTACAAGTATTAAAAGCGGAAGGGGCACAAACGGTAGGTCTCCGTTTTGAAGAGTTGCCTAAAGAAACCATTGAGAAATTCTTGCCATCCCCTTCACAGGAGAAGACATTACTCAATACAAAGAACCCTCCAGTCTTTTTAGCTATTGCTAGTGGAAAGGGCGGAGTTGGTAAGTCTACAGTTTCGGTCAACCTTGCTGTTGCACTTGCCCGTCTTGGAAAAAAAGTAGGGCTGATCGATGCGGATATATATGGTTTTAGTGTACCGGATATGATGGGTATTACCGTTAGGCCGACAGTTAAAGGGGAAAAAATAATACCTGTTGACCGTTTCGGTGTAAAGGTGATCTCAATGGGGTTTTTTGTTGAAGAAAATGCACCCGTTATTTGGAGAGGGCCAATGCTAGGTAAAATGTTGAATAATTTTTTCCATGAAGTCGAATGGGGCGATTTAGATTACCTACTCTTAGATCTTCCACCTGGAACAGGAGATGTTGCACTCGATCTTCATTCAATGCTGCCGAGTTGTAAAGAAATTATAGTCACAACGCCACACCCGACAGCTGCATTTGTTGCAGCGAGAGCTGGCGCAATGGCAATCCAAACAGATCATGAAATATTAGGAGTCATTGAGAACATGAGTTACTATGAGAGCAAGAAAACGGGGGAAAAAGAGTATGTCTTTGGAAAAGGCGGAGGCGACAAGTTAGCTGAAGAGTTGCGGGTATCCGTGCTTGGACAAATTCCTCTAAGACAGCCGGACTTTAATGAACAAGATTTTGCTCCATCTGTTTATGATGCAAGCCATCCGACAGGAAGAGTGTATCAAGACATTGCAGGTAAAGTGATAGAGCGGTTATCTGTAAATGCCTAGTTCATAAAAACCCGAGCGGAATCCGTTCCACTCGGGTATGGTTTAACTACCGTTGCCTCCTTGCGAGCCTGAACCTGAATTACTATTACTTTCGGTGGCTGCTTTCTTTAATTGATCTTCAAATTGTTTTTTATAAAGAGGACTCTTTAATGTTTCAGAAATGACCTTTTCTAAATACTTTCTGAACTCTTGGCTTTTGACAAGCTCTCCATATTTCTTTTCCATTTCGGGATCCTTTAGCACATCCATCAACATTTTTTGATAGTCAGGATCCTTCATTAACTGTTTCAGCATTTTTTCTTGCTGCGGCAGCATGGTTTTTGCAAAACTCTCGGCAAATTTAGAATCCTCAAAGACCTTCTTCCAGAACTCTTTGCCTTTATCAGAAGTGAGCGTTTTCTCTATGGTTTTTTTGACAGTTTGTTCATCCATTACCAAAGCTTCATTCATTGCCTCGTCATTTAATAGCTGTTGAATGGCCTTTTTACCGTCATCTGTTTTTAAAATATCGACGACCATTTTCTTTGTTTCGTCATAGTCCATATTAGATGAGGATTGGTTTTTTGGAGCGCAAGCTGTTAGAGATAAAACAAGAAAACAGCTTATGATACGCAAGATGCCTTTTGACATGCTGTGGCTCCTTTCGTTACTTGTCTTACTTTTAATATGAATTTTTTGCGTAAATTTATACATAACAAAAATAGGGGTTGGATCAATTCAATGAAAAGTCGGGATTTAGTTCGTTTTTTCTTTTCGGTGCTTGCAGTAGGAGCGGTCATTACAAGCGTTGTAGGTTTTGCATTGGAGTGGGGGAAATATCAGAAGCTTTTTGCTGCGTTTGAATTTTTGGAGATCGCTTCGGTATTATTTTGGTTTATCGGTGTGGGAATGATCTTCAGTGTAATTAGTCAAATGGGATTTGTTGTGTTTCTGACAGTACACAGATTTGCACTTGAAATATTTCGATCACAATCCTTGTGGAACTCTATTCAGCTATTCCTTGTGATTTTTGTATTGTGTGACTTGGCTTATCTGCGCTTTTTGTTTTTTGGAGAAGGGGAGTCATTCTTTCATTATTTGGGATTGCCGATATTCATTGGGATTTTTGCTGTCATTGTTGCCTATTTCAAACAACGGCAGTCCTCTAAAAAAACGTTTATCTCTGCATTATTTCTCATGGTCGTCATCACTTCAATGGAATGGTTTCCGGCTTTACGAGTAAATGAAGAGGACTGGCTTTATTTAATGTTATTCCCGCTTTTAGGATGCAACGCCTTTCAGTTGTTAGCAATGCCATTATTTTCTAAGACAAAGGCTACTTAACCTCGGCTGATTTTGATTTTGTATTGGAGATAAGTTCGCCGACAGTGACATTTTTTAATTTCTTATCTTTTAAATGCTTGATCATTGCGGGAAGTGCTTGTGCGGTTTGGGTGGCTGAATCGGAAGCGTGTAGTAAAACAATGTCACCGTTTTTAATTCGATCATTTACGTTCTGTGTGATTTGTTGAACGCCAGGGTTCAGCCAATCTTGTGAGTTGATGCTATAGTGCACAACGGTGTAGCCATATTGTGTTGCAATTTTCAATACTGTTTTGTTAAATTGTCCTGTCGGTGGTCTCAATAGTTGAATATCATCAAGCCCTAGTTTTTGAAATGTATTTTGTGCCCGGACAATATCGCGCTTAATTTCATTTTCTTCAAGCTGGTTATAGTTTTTATAGGAATAGCCGAGGCTGCCGACTTGATGTCCATCTTCTATGATCCTTTTTACGATATCTGGGTGGCGCTCTGCCCAAGAAGCAGAGAGAAAAAAGGTAGCGTTCTTTATATCGTATTCTTTTAATACGTTCAAGATCGGAACGGCCTTTTCGTCACCCCAGCCAATATTGAAGGTAAAGGAGACTGTTTTTGAAGAGGCTTCTCCTTTATAAATGGCCCTTGGTCCATTCTCTGTTTTGAATACAGAAAGCGGCGTAGCTTTTTGGACATAAAAAAATGTTGCTGTTGCGAGTGCTGCAATTAGGATGATGAGAACTTGTTTCAGCCGTTTAATGGGCAACACGTAAAATTGACTCAATTGAAATGCCTCCTGCCTTGTCCATGATTGTTAGTTGATTCTATGCGGGACAAGAGGAAGAAATGCAGCAAGAAACTATTTTGAAAAAAGTTTTAAAAAGGCATTGACCATTAGAATGTTTTCGTGATATATTATTAATCGTCGCTGACATACAGTGACAAACAAAAAAGCTTCGGGAAATAAACTTCAAAAAAGTTATTGACATAAGATGAAGCGAAATGTTATATTATTAAAGCCGCTAAGAACGGCAGAGATGATCTTTGAAAACTAAACAAGACAAAACGTACCTGTTAATTCGAGTTTTAATAAAAAAACCCTATGATTCGCATCATAGGTAGTCAGTCAAGC
>NZ_JBNNIO010000012.1:0-9444 GCF_050269555.1 Bacillus sp. NPDC077027
GTGTGAGTAACTGATTCGCTATTTGATTTGCCTTCGCATTTAGCTCCTCATAGGACCAACTGATGCCATTGAAGGAAACAGCTTTGCCAAATGGTACACGAGCAACCTGTTGTTCAAAGAGAGCATGAACTGTTTCGGTTGTTGGGACGTCAAGCACAGGTCCGTTCCATTCGGTCAGAAGCATTTGCTTCTCTTCCTCTGTTAAAAGGGACAACTGTTCTACCGGCTTATTTGGCTGAACCAGTGCTTGACTGATCAACTGACTAAAATAATGGCTCCAACGTTGAATCGTACTCTTGTTAAACAGTGACGTTGCATACTCAAACCGAAGACCGATTTGTCCGTCCTTCTCAAATACACCGAGGGTCAAATCAAACTTCGCACCACTCGTCGATTGATCCGTTTGGTGGAGCTGAAAACCTTCCAATTCAGGCAAGCTACGATCTGGATCATCCGTTGTCAGCATCACACTAAACAATGGATTCCGACTCGTATCCTTCGGAATATCTAATTGAGTCACTAAGTCTTCAAATGGGTAATTCTGATGCTCATATGCGGCCAAATTGACTTCTTTAATATGTGTTAGCATATCCTCAAATGCTCGTGCCGGATTTACTTGATTTCGCAGTGCCAGCGTATTCACAAACATTCCTGGTATTCGTTCCACTGCCGCATGACCACGTCCTGCGGTCACAGCCCCAATGACAATATCCGTTTGTCCTGTGAGCTTGTGCAGTAAAATAGCAAAGGTCGTTTGCATCATCATGTTTAGGCTTACACCCTGTGCTCTCAGAAAGGCTTCGATTTTCTTCGTCATGTCGGCTGACAACGTAACATCCACATGATCACCTGCAAATTGTTGAACAGCAGGACGCGGAAAATCGAGCGGTAACGCTAGTTCCTGAACAGGCTCTCGATATTGTTCAAGCCAATATAGCTTCTCTTGTTCAATCATGTGTTGCTGCTTATCTCCCTGCTGCCAAACAGCAAAATCCTTATAATGTAATGAAACAGGTGGTAATGACTTACCTCGATATAAGTCTGCCAATTCCTGAATCAGCAAGTTACGTGTAACACCGTCAGCAATAATGTGATGCATATCCATCATAAAGATATGTCTTTCACCTGATAACTTTGCAACTTTTGCTCTCATAAGCGGTGCGTGCTGTAACTGAAACGGTCTGACAAAGGTTTGAAATACGGTTTCTGCCTCTGCTTCTTCAATTTCCACAACCTCTAATGAGAGGTCAGCCTTTCGATGAACCTTCTGAACGGGAATCCCATCCACCTCAACAAATGAAGTACGTAATGATTCATGTCGCTCCACTAACAAATGAAGTGCCCGCTCCAGCTGTTCCACATCAAGTGCACCTTCCATCATCAAGACGGCTGGCATATGGTAAGTCACACCTTCTGGGTGAAGTTGATGAAGTACGTACATCCGCTTTTGAGCAGATGAAACCGGGTAAAAGTCTTGCTTTTTCGCTGGCTGAATATCCATCACGTTTTTGGGATCAGCCGCCTCTAAATAGGTAGCAAGCTTACGAATGGTCGGCTGTTCAAACAGGACTTTAAGCGGTACATGTTTCTTCAGGTTAGATTCAATTTTTGAAATAAGAAGCATCCCTTTTAACGAGTGACCGCCTAACTCAAAGAAATGATCATTGATTCCGATAGACTGCACACCTAATGTCTCTGTCCAAATGTCGACTAGCGCTTGTTCCAGCTCCGTTTCAGGCGGGGTATACTCATTTATTTCTTTATGTGCCTCATGTGGCAAAGGCAATGCTTGATCATCAACCTTACCATTTGGTGTCAGCAGCATTTCGTCTACTTTTACAAAATAGGTTGGAATCATATATTCTGGCAATTTGGCCGATAACACTTGCCTAAATAATAATGTTTCCACATGATCTGTTGATGTGTAGTAAAGCGCCAATTCTGGTAAGCGAGATGTATGAACGACTTTGACGTATACATCTTGGACAAGCCCTGATGTTCGAGCCACATGTTCTATTTCTTTCTTTTCAATTCGGTAACCACGAATTTTCACCTGATCGTCGGTTCTTCCCAAAAATTCAATATCACCATTAGGATGTTGTCTGACAACATCGCCTGTACGGTACATTCGCTCGCCAAGGATATATGGGTTTTGTAAAAAGCGCTCCTGCGTTAATTCAGGTTGATTGTGATAGCCTCTAGATAACCCCTCACCTGAAATATAGAGCTCGCCTGGTGCACCATGTGGAACAAGACGTTGCTGACCGTTTAACACAAGCGCCCTAGCCCCTTCAATCGGCTGACCGATGACTGATCGCTTCTTAAATCCTGCCATATCACAAGGATCGATCAGCTTTGCCACTGTACCGATCGCTGTTTCTGTCGGTCCATAGTGGTTCATGACCGCAACACATGGATGATGCTGATAGAAGATCTCAACATCTTCTGGAATAATTGGTTCCCCGCCAAGTACAACCAAACGAAGCGAGCTAAAATCATAGGCATTTGTATCTGCCATCATATGAAACAGCGATGGTGTCATTTTGACGTATGTGAGCTCTTGCTCATCTATATACTGTGCAAGACGAATTGGATCTGTATACACATCCTGTTTCGGTATATAAAGCGTCCCTCCCGCTTTCAAAACTGGGAATAAACTTGTATAGCCAAGATCATAGGCATAGGATGACAGAAGTGCTGTGCGATCAAAGTCTTGTAATGATACTTCTCTCGTAAACCAAGATACATAGTGGACGAGGTTACGATGGGTTAATTGAACGCCCTTTGGCTTACCCGTTGTGCCTGATGTATAAATCAGATACGCAAGCTGATCTACAGAAACGGCTGGGCGGTGACTTGATGACGCTTGAAGAATTGCTTCCTCTATCTCCAAAACATGACTGATTGACATATTTTTATATGAATCTATATAAGCTTTTTCAGTTAACACAAACTGTGCACCGCTATCCTCTAATGAATAACGGATGCGCTCAATCGGAAACTCTGGATCAATTGGTAAAAAGACACCGCCTGCTTTCATTACAGCTAGCATAGACACAGCAAGATTCACAGAGCGATCAAGAATAAGGGCAACCACTGCTTCTTTTTCAAGACCTCGAGTGATTAACTCACTAGATAGTGCGTTTGACATGTCATCCAACTCACGATAGGTTAGCTTTCTTTCACCATCTGAAACAGCAACCGTATTTGGCGCTTGTCTTGCTTGATGTGAGAATAGGGTATGGAATGGTTCATTGACACGTTCTTTTTGCGTTCTGTCCTTGCCTAACCTATGTCTTTGTTCTTGCGAATCTATCAGTTCAAACGCTCCAATCGGTCGATTCGGCTGTTTGATCGCCTCTTTCACAACCGCTAAGAAATGCGCACTGAACCTGCGAATGGTCTCCTCTTTGAACAGTGATGTGGCATAGTCAAAGCTCAGTTTGAGTTCTCCCTCACGCTCAAACGCCTCTAGGGATAAATCAAATTTCACTGCACGATGTTGCACGGCATAAGGCAAAATCGTAAGCTCGCCAAGCCTCAATGTTTGAACCTCCATGTTCTGCATATTAAAGGAAACACTGAACAACGGACTCCGGCTTGTATCTCGATCAAGTGGTAAACGTGCAATTAATTCTTCTAATGGATAGCTTTGATGCGTAAAAGCGTCCAGACTCGTCTGTTTCACTTCCTCAAGGAACTGTGAAAATGATTTAGCATGAAGAGGTTTAGCTCTCATCGCAATAGTATTTACAAACATCCCCGGCATATCCTGTAAGTCAGGGTGCGTTCGACCTGCTACAGGAGAACCAACAATGATATCCTCTTGTCCACTATAGGTGGCAAGTAAAACTTGAAAAGCAGACAGTAAGAACATATACATCGTCGTATCTGTTTGCTTAAGCAATTCATGGATTTGCTGTGTCGTCTTCTGATCACATCCAAACATCACACGTTCTCCAGAGAAATCCCGTTCGGCTGATCGCGGATAGTCTGTTGGCAAATCAAGTACAGGTAGCTCTCCTTCAAACTGCTTAAGCCAATATGCTTCGTGTTCTTTTTGTCTTTGTGTTTCTTTCTCTTTCGATTGCCATACCGCATAATCTTTATAATGTTTTTTGCGCTCTTCAAGCACTAAGCCTTCATATGCCTTCGCCAAGTCTTGAATAAAAATACGCATTGAACTACCATCTGTGATGATATGGTGAGCATCTATGACTAAAAGATGCTCAGCGTCTCTTATGTTGATGAGCTGTGCTCTTAAAAGTGGTGCAGTCCCAAGATCAAACGGCTTTGTAAAACCTGCAATGATTTCTGCATCCTCTTCCTTAGCCTCAATCAACGGAAGGTGGAATGAACCAGCCTTATGAACTTTTTGAACAACCTCTCCTTCTTTCATATGGAAAGTCGTTCTTAATATCTCATGGCAATGGATAAGCTTTTGAAAAGCTACTTCCAGTCGCTGAACGTCAAGCGCCCCTTCAAGTGTCATGACGATCGGTATGTTGTAGTTCGTACTGTTTGGCTCAAGCTGATGCAAAATATAAAGACGTCGCTGTGCCGGTGACACCGGATAGACTTCCGCTCGTTTAGCTGGTTCAATCCGTTCAAACTGAGGCTGTATGCTCCCCTGTGAACCTTGATCCAGATAGGAAGCAAGTGAACGTATGGTCGGATGCTCGAATACAGCTTGAATTGACACTTCCTGCTTTAGTACCTCTTGCACTTTTGCCGTCATCATCATTGCTTTTAACGAATGACCCCCAACCGTAAAGAAGTGATCCTCCACACATACCTCTTTGCCAAGAATGTCCTTCCAAATGGAGAAAAGAGCCTTCTCAGTGTCCGTTTCTGGCGCTATTTTCTCCTGTTGAGCCGTCAGTTTTGCTTCTGGCTTCGGCAATGATTTCCGATCAATCTTCCCATTTGTCGTCAGAGGAAATGCCTCAAGTTGCATGACATGATGAGGCACCATATATGATGGTAATGTCGCTGTTAATGCGGCCTTCACACCATCCTCAGTCACATCACCTGTATAGTAAGCGACAATCTCTTGGTCACCGGATTCAGTTACAGATGCCAACACAACCGTTTCTTGAATGCGGTCCATTTGTTGAAGTGTCGCTTCAATTTCTCCAAGTTCGATTCGGAAGCCTCGGATTTTGATTTGATCATCTGCACGTCCAAGAAATTCGATTTGACCATCAGCTAAATATCTTGCCAAATCACCTGTTCGATACAAACGCCCGCCTTGTTTGAACGGATCTGCTATGAACACTTCATTTGTTAAGTCAGAACGATTTAAATAACCTCGTGCTACACCATCTCCGCCTACATATAACTCACCAGGTGCCCCAATTGGCTGGAGCCTCTTATGTTCATCTAAAATATAAACTGTTGAGTGATTGATCGGCCTTCCAATTGGAATAGAGGAAGAGACCTCACCTTCTAGCTCATGAATCGTTGAGATCGTTGTATTTTCAGTTGGACCATACGCATTCAATAAGATGAGTTCTGGATGCGCCTTCTTCACCAGCTCTGCACTTTTTGGATTCATGACATCTCCACCAGTCATCAGCTTTCGAAGAGGTGTAAACATGTCGGGTCTTTGCAAACCGAGCTGATTAAATAAGCCAGTTGTCAGAAACATCGCTGTCAGCTCATGCTTCTGTATCAATTGTTCTAAACGATTGATATCTAGCAAAATATCACGATTCACGGGATACAAAGTCGCACCATTTAATAATGCTGTAAAAATTTCGTACGTAATCGCATCAAAACTGATTGCGCCTGTATGAGCCATTCGATCAGATTTGTTTAAACCGATTTTCTCTTGAGAGAGTGCAAGTCTCATAATATGGCGATGCTCAATGAGTACACCCTTTGGCTTCCCCGTGGAACCTGACGTGTACATAATATATGCTAGATCGGATGGCGAAACAGTTACATTGATTGGAGTTGAAGATACATGATCTGGAACAAGTCGAACATCTATGGCTTTTACTCCTTCAAATAGCGGTGGCTGCTCTCCATCATGTAAAAGTAGGGAAGCACCACTATCTTCAAGCATGTATTGCACTCTTTCCTTCGGCTGAGCGGGATCAATTGGCACATAAGCGCCCCCTGCTTTCAATATTGCTAAAATGGCTATCACCGCATCAGCAGATCGTTCCATATACACAGCAACCGCATCTTCCCGCTTAACACCAAGACGAACAAGATAGCTTGCTATATGATTGATTTCAGCGCTAAGCTCTTCATAAGTAAGCGTACGCTCTCCTTCCACCAACGCAAGATGAGATGGATGGTTTCGCGCTCGCTCTTCTAGCAGATCAGAGATGGACTGATGCTTTGGATAAACCGCCCCTGTTTCATTCCACTGATGGATTTGCTCTTGTTCATGAGCTGTTACACATTCTCCCTCTAAAAGACGCATTTCAGGATGCTCTATCGCCTGTTCCATCAGCTTAGTGATATGCTTAGCCACTCTCTCAATCATTTGTTCCTGAAAAGCAATGCCGTTGTATTTGATCTTAAGTGTCCACGTTTTGCCCGGATACACAAGCAAGTTAAAGTCGTAGCTCGTTTGTTCAAATCCACCTTTTACATCAATGGAGAAACCAAGACGACCTGCCATGTTGTCATTTGATAGTTCCTGATCGAGTGGATAATTCTCAAAGCCTACAAGGTGGTTAAACAATGGACTCCCAGCCGTTGCTTCTTGCTGAATGTCATATAGCGGCATAAAATCATAGCTTTCTGCTTCTAAAGCATGCTGTTGCATGTCAGTAAATAGCTGACTGAATGTACGGTTTTGGTCAAGCTTGACTCTAACTGGAATCGTATTGATAAATAGACCTGCCATGCTCTCAATGCCCGAAATGGTAGCTGGTCTTCCTGAAACCACTGTGCCGAAAGTGACATCATTTGACGCCTGATAGCGACCAAGTAAAATCGACCATATCGTTTGGAAAACATTTGGAGCCGTCACTTGATAGCGGCGCGCCAGTTCCTGAATTGCATCAACCACGCGTTCATTCCATGTAAACGTATATTCTCGGTTGTCATAACGACCATTTGTTTCTTGATGAAGTAACCATTCGTTATGCTGCGTTACACCCTCTAATCGTTTACACCAATAAGCCTTCGCCTCATCTTTGTCCTGCTTTCCGAGCCATTGGATGTAGTCTGCATAGGGTTTTCCTTGTGATGTATCTGGTGTTTTCCCGCTTCTGTATGACTCATAATAATGGAACAGCTTCTTCATGATGACACCCATTGACCAGCCATCCATGATGATGTGATGATTGCTCCAAATTACGTGCCAACTCTTGGCATCCAGTTGAAAAACAGCGACTTTAAATAAAATGTCCTTCGCTAAATGGAAACCTTGCTTTCTTACTTTTTCTTTATATTGATTCAGCGCTTCCTGCTTTTTCTCACTGTTAAGATCCGAAAGATCCTCTGTATACACATCTGCTTGACGCTCAGCAAGTACAACCTGACGAGGTTTTTGCAACTGCTGATAAACGAAGGCAGTGCGAAGAATATCAAATGTCCGTATTAGCTCATTCACACTTTTCTTAAAAAGTTCTAGATCAAAGTAGCCACTCAACTCCAGTTCAAGCTGCGTAAAGTAAGAAGAAGAATCAGGATCTAGCATGGCATGATACAACATACCTTCTTGCATTGGTGTTAAAGGATATACCTTTTGAATCTTTTGTTTGCTCATAGGCCACCTCTTTATTTTGCTTAAAATATATCCATCAGCTTTTCAAGCTCATCCATTGTCAGGTCATCATCTCCTACATCGCTTGGCGTTAGCTGACTTTCATCCTGTGTGATGCAATGAGACATGATGTTCTTTAAGTTTGTCTTAATCTGTTCTTTGAGGCGCTCAACGGTCTCTTCATGAAATTCAAGCGCATGATAGGCAATGGTGATGGTCAAAATGCCATGTTCAATGAATCCTACAATATCTAGAGCATGTGGCTTCTCAGATTGAGGGCTAATCGAATGACCTGTACTCCAATTCGATCGTCTCACATCACCTGCCCCCATCTCTTGATCAAACTGTCCAAGATAGTTGAAGCTCACTTCTGGCACGACATCAAATGGGATCTCTTCTTTCATTTTGTCAGGTGTTAAATATTTCAAAACGCCATAGCCTACACCTTTTTTCGGAATGTGACGAAGCTCTTCTTTCGTATGCTTGATTTGGTAAGAAAGATCATTTGCATAAGACATATCAAGCAATATAGGATACATGCTTGTAAACCAGCCAACCGTTCGAGAAAGGTTTACATGAGAAAGCACTTCTTCTCTCCCATGCCCTTCAAGATGAATGAATTGATGATCTTCTCCTGTCCACTGTTTCATCGACAGACCTAGCGCTGTCAATAGAATGTCATTCATGTCCGTATGATACGCTTCATGTACATCTGTCAAAAGCTGCTTTGTTTCTTCTGTTGTTAATGAAAAACGGCATGTACTTGTATGTTTCATACGTTGATCTGTCACACTGTGATCTTTTGGAAAAGGCTTCACGTCATGCCGAAGAACATTTTTCCAATACGTTTGTTCACTCAATAGCTCTTTTGACATCGCATATTCAGTCAGACGTTGTGCGTACTCTTGAAATGAGTGGGTCTTGTCAGGAAGTACAAATGACTCCCCGTGCTTCGCCTGTTCATATAACGATGTGAAGTCTTCAAGAAAGATACGCCAAGATACGCCGTCAATAACAAGATGATGAACAGCAAACAATAAATGATCTCCCTGATCAGTGTGGAAAATAACAGGTTTCAAAAGCGGTCCCTCTGTTAAATTGATGCTCGCTTGCACTTCGTTTGCTATTTGTTCTACCTGTTGCATCTGGTGAGACATATCTCCCTTTAATTCGATGACATCTAATGTGATCGAATCATTTAGAAGTCCTTGGTTATATTGAACAATTTTCTCCTCGTCTACTTGAAAGACAATTCTGAGCGCATCATGATGCTCCACTAGTTTCTGAATCACCTTCTCCGTCACGTCTGGATCAAACCCATTTGGCGCATGAAGCATCACTGATTGGTTCCAATGATGTTGGTTGGTGAACTTTCGTTCAAAGAACCAGCGCTGAATCGGTGTTAATATCACTTCTCCTTCCACTGGAGACTGATGGGCAATCGCCACATCCGCCACTTCAATATACGGTCGAATATCCGCAATCGTTGGATATTGGAATAGCTGTTTCATCTCAAGCTTCCAGCCAGTTTGTGTGAGTCTGCTTGCCATTTGAATGCCTTTGATGGAATCTCCACCAAGGAAAAAGAAGTTGTCATGAATACCGACCTGTTCCACACCGAGCACATCTGCCCAAATGTCACAAAGCAGGGACTCCATCTCATCTCTTGGCGCTTCGTATGTTGTCTTGCTTGCCTCCACATCAGGCGCTGGTAG
>NZ_JBNNIO010000013.1:0-8709 GCF_050269555.1 Bacillus sp. NPDC077027
ACATTTTCTGATTATAAGAAAGGTTATCATATCCGACCTCATCTACAATTTCAAAGTACTTATCTACTGAAATGCATGATGGATCATCTAGTTTTGCCTTTAACTCTTTGATTCTTCTTTTCTCGGCTTCCTCTTTTTTCACTTTTAGATAGGCTTTTACCTGTGCATCGATTCTATCATGGCTTTTATACACATCTGTCTCATGAAACGCTTTTGCGTCGTAATACATGGGCTGTGCATTTTTGCCTTCACCTGTAGCTACCATCATTTTTGCATAAAATGTTTTAAGGTGTGTCTCAATCGCTTCTGATTTTACGTATTCTGTTTTCAAATCGTTGTCTATTTTATGTAACTCATCAATCGTTTCTTTTCGTTTTTCATTTGCATCATCTAAGTGTTCGTCTACTTTTTGACTAGAAAATACGTCTAATTCAATCAAGTCGCTAATGTCATCAAAAATGGTTGAAAGAGCTTGTTTTTGTTCCTTCACCATATCTTTATTGTTTTGAATGCCTTGTTTTAATTGAGATTCTAAAAAGTGTTCATCAATAAACGTGCTTCCTCCTAACGAAGCATCATCTAGCTTTCCTTTCACCCCATCTAAAAAAGACTTTTGCATATCAATAAAATCAATATAAGTCTCAGTGTAAAGCGCAAGATCCCCATAAAAGGCTTTAATATTGTCTGCACCTTTTCCAGTGAACTCATCACCTAAATCAGCCACACCTTTTAGCGCCTTCTTCAAATCCGTCATTTCTTCCCGAAGCTGTTCATATGCCTTTGACCTTTTCTCTACAGATAATATAAGCGTTGAAGCATCTAATATTTTCATATAAAAAAGACTCCCTTTATGAAATATTCTTTTCCTAGAATACCACAAGGAGCCTTACACTTTAATCCACTTTATAAATTTTTAACCAAGTATCCTCCAGAATTTCCCCTTGATGCTACTGTTATTTTTGGGATGATTATTTTGTTGTTGGTGCACACCATTTGTAAAGAAAAGTGTACCTAGTGCTACAACTGCTAGTGATAATGTGATTAAAATAGACTTCTTCAACTCATTCACTTCTTTTTTCCTACAAATTAGCTAGCTAAACAAGGATCTTTTACATACCGATCTTATAGAGGAATACTGAATGTTACATCGTTCATTGCTGCATGATTTAGATTGACAGTCGCACTAGAGAAATCAACAATAATTTTTCTTATTGTTCGTTTTACATAGCTCTGGTTTAAAGATGAATTCACCTATGTTCATCGTGCTCTCCTAGCAGTGTTTGTATTTGCTACATCCATATCTATAAACACGGTTAAATATTTATCATTTAAGAGCCTATTCATTTAGTCTCTTTATAAACTTCCATCATTTTATTTTGAGAGATTAGTGTTTCTTCTTACAAGAGGATCAGCGAACTCGTTTACTGTACTTCGGTCACCATACATATTTAAGTATATGTGCTAACAAAATACTAGGTTGGTCTTCTTGAACTAAATGACCAGCATTTGAGATAGTAACATATGACGCATCAGGGATTTTACCAGACAATTGCTCTCCTTTCTCTATTGGGATCCAAGTATCTTCTTCTCCCCAGATGATTAAAGTAGGAACGCACACTTCGCCGTAGAGAGACTCAATTTCATCTGTATATTTCTGGCTGGCTTGTGCGATTTGTCTGTAAAAAGCTTCTTTTCCTACATGACCTAACCAAGGTTCTTTAATGCCCTTTAGAGTATTTGTGTCCATTTCCCTAAACATGGCCCCTTGCACATAAGTAGATATAACAGATTCATGAATATAATTAGGTAGTCCTTGAAATGCCTTTTCATAATGATTAACATGTGAAAAAAATTCAGATCCCCAAGGAGCTATCGCAACAGGATCTATTAATATCATCTTTTTGAAAGAACGATTATTTAACAAGTGTGTTCTCAATGCCGTTGTACCACCAAAGTCGTGTCCAACTATAATGGGGCTGTTTAATCCCCAATGATCTAATAAGTCATTAAGGATTTTATTTTGTACACCCAGAGAGACATCCATTTCTTTTTTTTCTGATTTACCGTACCCAAGTAGGTCGTAATAGTAAACTTTAAACCATTGACTAAGACCTGGGATTATATGTCGCCAATTAAATGAAGACCAAGGAGTGCCATGCACCAAAACTAAAGGAGGTCCATCTCCACTCACCCCATATTTTACATCTCCATAGGTTGAATGATAAGTCTCTGATAGTTTGAATATCACCATTTTTTAACTCCTTTAAAGTCTATTTTTTTGTTCTTGTAAAACTCCCTTGACTTTTCACAATATCCACAAAGTTCCATTTAATACCATTGCTTACTTTGATTTTTAGTCTTATCTATAATAAACCAATCACAATTAGTCTGCTACATTGTTTTATTGTTTGATTTGATTTCAGTAGATGATAGAAGGAACGAACAATTGGATAAAGGATGGTAAAGACCCTTGCCCATCTAGATATTTTACGCTTACTTTTTCTTCATCATTTTGGTAAATATCTATCCCTCTATTCGCTTCATATAACCACTTGTTAAATAAGATTATATTCTTCCTACTTACATCCTCTTTATGGTTAATTTACAATAATACCTAATATTCGTATAATCAATAGATTTGAAAAAACAAATTAAACTATTAGCTTCTATTTAGTTGATAATTTTCTTATAAACAAAATAGTTACATTGACTAGTTCAATAACATTAGAACTCGTATGACATTGAACTAGCCGATATCTAATGGTTTTAATTTAATATTTTTTTATCAATTTAGATAGATTGACCTATAAGAATTTGAATTATGAAATTAATTCATATAATATTTAGTTAAAATCATTTCTAATCCTAACCTCTAGCTCGCTTTATATATTTTTTATAGCCTACCAATGAAAGAATAAATCCTAATATAGTATATCCAATAAGGACTAACGCTACCAAGATCAAATACTCTCTCCCATGTAGTGTTGATACTGAATGCACTAAACCTTGGTGTGCCAATACTGGGGCAAAATCACACCAATTATTTTCAGATAATTAGGTAATTGGTCAAATGGAGTCCATAAACCGCAATCCTAAAGCAATCATGTTAGTCATCACTAACCCCGTATTTTCAGTTTTAGCAAATGCAGCGATGGCTACTCCCCATGAAGTAACCTGCATTGATAATAGAAAAACCACAAAAAAATAAGAGCTATAGTGAGTTATTTCAATTCCATAAAAGTAAATTCCTGAAATTGTTAGCAATAAAATTTGAAACAAATAACATTGACGATGAAGACATTAGAGATGTTGTAGAATAAATTATGGGTTTCCGATTGGTGTGTTGATTTTAATAGCAAAGACAATGAACTTTTAAAACTTTCTCGTTTAATTCCACATGCAAACCCATTATTAGAAAGACAATTCACAGAAAATAGGGATATAGAAACTTATCGATCTATCTTTAAAACACCTGTGGGAGATTATATTTATCAATTTGATGTAGATAAACTTCTAGCCTTGGTGAAAAATCAGAATATTACACAAAAAGCATTTAACATTGGCGAAGTTTTTATTGACCCTGAAACTGAGTTTATTGCTGATAAAATTAATGATAAACGTATTCC
Organism: Bacillus sp. NPDC077027; assembly: GCF_050269555.1. Taxonomy (NCBI): domain Bacteria; kingdom Bacillati; phylum Bacillota; class Bacilli; order Caryophanales; family Bacillaceae; genus Bacillus; species Bacillus sp. NPDC077027. The sequence continues at coordinate 3,627 of NZ_JBNNIO010000013.1, forward strand.
TATTGTAATTTAACTTCTCTTGATCAAAATGAAAAACTGTCCTCGATACGGCTGCCGCAGACCAGCTGCTATCCAGGCTCAGAATGTCCCTCTCGTATGGCCACATTCCTCATCACCTTTATTCCGTATCCAGATACGCCATTGATAAGGGAAAGGCGCGTCTCCCAATAAAAAAGCGGACACCAATCAAGGCACTTAGAGTGCTCAATGATCAGTGTCCGCAGGTTCTTCCTTCTGGACAAAATATTCACGTTCGTTTTGCTTGTCTCTATCATACGATGACCCGCACAGGAAAAAAGGTCCCCATTTTATCCCCCTTTTTATCGGGTTTTTATCGGTATGAAGTTCAATAAACACAAAAAACCTTGAAAGGCATTGGCCGATCAAGGATCATTTTGTTACTTCATTTTTACTGCTTCTTTCATTTCCTCTATTATTTTATTAAACCACTGTATAGGGTTTAATGAGATCGCCGGAAAATAGATTTCTGCATTATTTTCGATAAAACTTTCTTTTTCTTCAATTGTTAAAGTACCATTCAAAAAATCCTGACAATCCTTTATAGTAGACAGCAGACATTCTTTAGTAGCTTCATGAATAAACTCCTCTAACGCTTCTTCTGGTGAATCGATATCCTGATGAAATGTCCCACCTAAAAAATCTTCTAACTCCTCTAAATAACTGTAACTCTCATTCATTTTATCATCCTTCTTTCTATTTAACAGGGTATCCTGTTAAAATAAAACCGCCATTCTCATCTTTTTTCAGTATGATTTTTGCATTTGTAACATTCTCGACTATTTCTGAATTTCTCGAAACACTTCTTCCAATTACCTCTCCATCACCCTTATATTTTAATGGTAATGTAGGTCTACTGTTGGGGTCGGATAACCACTTTTGTATTTTATCAACACTCTTAGGATCACCCAGAACTGAATCAGCAACTCTTTCTGCAGTCATTCTATCGTTAAAAGTAGAAGAACCCGTAATTTTAGGATTACTTTTCAGCCTTTCTAATAGTTCTTCATCTGTTTTCCCAACATGTCTCTCTATCAAGTGCCCACCTCTGGATTCATGTGTAGCCAGCCCATTACCTGGAGATAAAGGATTTTTCTCACCTTTCTTGATTCCCATCTTACCATGAAACCCTTTTGCACCAAACGGTAAAAGCATTCCCAGCGCCGCATTCATACTCGCTTCCTGCTGTTCTTTCGAGATCTTATTTCCAAACATATCTCGGCCTGTGATCGCTTCGCTGAAGCCATTGGTTGCAGTGATGCCGTATAAACCTTTTTGTGATGTTTTTAAGGCATCAAAGGACTTTTGTGACGTCTTGTAAATATCGACTGCTCTAACCGCGGCTGATGTGGCTTGGGTGGTTTTATAGACGGCTTTCCCGCCTTTAAAAATGCGTCCTGCCCAGCCGACGATAGGGATATAACCGGCTGCCGCCATGCCGCCTGCTGCGACTCGCTGTCCTGCTGTAAGCTCTTCGCCTGTAATTGGATCGACGCCTGTAGCAGCACGTTTTGCATCGTTCACGCCAGTCAGTTCATTCACGATGTTTCCACCATAATCGAGGGCTTTTTCATACCAAGGACGGTTGGCGAGTGCTTCTTGTTCCTTTGCGATTTCTCTAGCTTCTTCTTGTTCTTTTTTGATTTTGAGATATTCAGCAGTTTGTTTCTCAATATCGCTTTTTGCCTTGTAAATTTCACTATCTTGAAATGCTTTTCTGTCAAAATTCATAGGTGAAATGGATTTTCCGTCATTCGTGGCATTCATCATTTCAGCGTACAATGCCATTGTAGATTGCTGCTCCGTTTCTGACAAAGCATATTCATCTTTTAAATTTTGATCAAGTTCTATTAAATCTTTAACCGTTTTCTTTCGCTCGTCTTCCGCATCTTCGATCTTATCATCAAAGGTTTGGCTATCAAATACCTCCAGAGAAATGAGGTCATCAATATCTTGGAAAATCGTTTTGAGTGCCTTTTTTTGATCCTTTACAATGCTTTTGGCATTCTTGATTCCCATATGTACAGCGTGGTCTAAAAAGTGTTCTTCTACAAAGGTATCGCCGCCAAAGTTTGTATCATCAAGTGTCCCAGATGAAGCTGATAAACATGTCCAAATTTCCAGCCAGCTCTTTATAGAAACTTTTAATGTTATCGGCACCTTTTCCAGTGAAACCGTCACCGAGGTTTGCCACACCTTGTAGTGCCTTTTTTAAATCTACCATTTGTTCACGGAGTTCCTGATAGTGTTTCGCCCTTGTATCCATGGCACTTGTTAGTGCTTTTGCATCTAGTATCTTCCCCAGCAGAATTCACTCCTTCCTAGTCATTGACAAGGTCAATTTTACCAACACAAAACTTGTCATTAAATAGGAATAAAGATACAAAAAACACAACATAAAAGCGGACACCCATTGTGGCACTTAAAGTGCCCAATGATCAGCGTCCGCAGGTGCTTCTTTCTGGACAAAATATTCATGTTCGCTTTTTCTCGGCAATGCAAATAAAAAAAGTGCCCATAAAAATGGACACTTTGGTTCTATTATTCCCAAAACGCATCGCCTTCAGAATCAATATACTTCTAGAAAAGTTTTAAAGTCTACATAACAGTCTTCAAACAGATAAAGATATCTTCTTCTATATCATTTTATTTATTGTAACGTATCACACAAAAACGCTATGCTTTTATTAAACCATTTTCTTTTAGAAATTGTTCGAACAATGCATCACCTTTATCCTCAATATCTTCATCATCAATATTATACTCTCCAACCAACAAACCAAAATCATTATATTTTTCATATTTTTGTTTAAGTTTTATACCATAGCTTTCTTGATCAAAAAACAATAACCATTTCCCTGAATCTAAACTTTTAAAAAACACACCTTCATAATCTAAATCATTTTCATAATAGCCTACATGCAAATGCATTGTATCGTCTAAGTTAAGCAACGTTGATCTCCCCTTTAGAAAATAACATGATGATCTTTTAGATTAGGTGGAACATGATAATGCAGAACAGCAGGTCTTCCATGTTTTATAGGTGCATAATCTAGTCTGAATAGTGGTTTTTTGGTTTTTTTGCTACGTACCTGTATAATGCGCCCTCCTGATCCAGGGCCATCAATAATATAATTTTGAGGCGCCTTTAATGCTTTCTGCACATATGGTCTAGCTACTTTCCATCCTTTTTGCATTCCCTTTTTTCCAACTTGAGAAATTAATAATCTTAAAGCAGCAGCCACCACCGGTATCCACTGACCAGTTACACTGTCTTCTTTCAATTCAGCATTCTGACTCTGTAACGCTAAAGTTTCTTCTAATTCAATAAATACTGGATCATTCAAAAGAAAGTCAAATTCTTTATTAAAGTTTGATACATCTACATTTGAAACATCTATACCGGTATCCTCGTATACTTGTTCAATCAATTGATCACTAACCACTTTTTTATTAACTAAGCTGTATTTAACTTTGTCATTAGAAACATCTAGTTCGTTGTTACTCTTGTGCTTGTGACATTTGTTTGAGGATTTATTAAAATATAAATAACATATAAAACAAGAGAGGGTTGCTAGGTGTATTTATAGATAGTTTGTCTAAATTTTAATCTCTCTCCTTTAACATTTTTATGAGATCGTCACTAAGTTGGATATCAATATCTTCTGTATCACTATCTTCATCATCATCTTCAACAACAAATAACCCTTCAATAAACTCAGTAAAAGTATCAGCAATCAGGAACAGATACTGTTCTCTATCTCTAAGTTCATGATCCCAAAAATAAATTTTCCCTTGATTTATTTCACTAACATCTAAACAAATCAGGTCTCCGCCATCTGCGTCTGCGATAGGAATTATTTGTTCAGGCAATTGTTCTTTATATGTTTTTATGGCTTCTCGTATATCATAATCATTCTGCTCCAACCCATAAAACAATTCGACTGGCACTGATTCACCAACTAACCACACTGGTTTTTCTCTTAGATAGGTATATACATTGTCCTCAATCCAACATTCCCCGTATTCATTAACAAAACTTTTATAATCAGAAGAAATATGATATCCGTTTTCTTCTTCTATCTTATTCATTTCGTTTAATGAGTTATTTGTTTTGGTTGATCTAATATCAATAGTGTATTGATCAAGTTTGTCTTTAATCCGTTTAAAACTCATTTTAATAGCCTCCTCTTAAGTCTGATGCGGCACCAATATGTGGTACATTTTTATGTAAGTCAGTCGGAACAAGCTGTATCTTATTAGTCTACTTTTTCTATAACCAATTCATATCTAATACAAAAACCCTCCTGTATTTGGAGGGTAATGTGCTATTTGTTTTCTTCTTTATTTTTTATATATTCTTCGAGAAATTCTCTAACTGATTTTCTTTTTGGGTATATTCCTAAATTCTCATATGCCCATATGGCTTTTCTTTGTGATCCATTTAAGCCTGAATTTAAGATATCATCGTAACCAAATTCAATTGACAACTTTCCTGTGTGATCTAGTTCAAGGGAAGCTGTTGTCCATTCCTGTTCATTACGATTTATAAATTCTTCTCTTAATTGTATGAATAACTCTTGAATCCTAATTAAAATATTAACGTATACTCGTTCACTAACTTGAAAGTTGTCAGGGATATTGTGGCCATAGAAATATTCCTCTTCATCAGTGCAAAAATAAAAAGCAACCTCTGATGAATCATTTAGCACTTCGGAGTAAAGCCAAACTTTATGCCATTCAGTTGGTATGATTTCGTTTATATTTTCGGCAATTTCTTTATATAGTTCTGATTTTTTCTTTGTTTCCACTAAGGTTAACCTCCATACTCATTTTTTATATAAATATAATCTGTGCTTTCCCCTATTTTATATTTCACTTCAAAAGCTGAAGGTCTTAAGGAGTCTGAATGGTAGACTGCCTCAATATAGACAGAGACTTTTTCAGGTGGAACTTCTTTCAATGCAGCTAACCACTCCTGCTCCATGGTATACCACTTCCCACCACTACGATTGATCTGTGAATTCATCGGAAGCAGGTTATCAATATCACCTGAACCTTTAAA
>NZ_JBNNIO010000014.1:0-7919 GCF_050269555.1 Bacillus sp. NPDC077027
TACAGTCATTGCGATAGGTATGAAGAATATTGGTAGTGCTTGTGTTGTTATTTCACTTTGACCACTTTTGGAGTCAAGTTGTTTCATTCGGTTTTCTAAAGTTAAAAATTCTTCACTGTTGAAATATTGATCTATCACTTTATTTTGTTCTGACTCTGACATGTTTTCAAATTCTTTTTCTGTAAATGGAAGGTTTTCTACGTATGTCTCCATTTTTTTTTCAAGTTCGTCTAATTCTTTTTCAGCTTGTTCATTTTGTAGGACTGTCGGTGTGATTAAAACTTCTAAGTCTTGTGAATTGATAGTTTCTGCTGATGCTTCTGTTGAAAATGGAGTCCATATGGAGATGAAAAGAGTTAGGGTAATTAGGGTTAAAAGTGTTTTTTTGAACATTTTTATTATTATTCCTCCTTTTGGATTAAATGACAAAATTAAGGTTATCTAATTAAAATGAGTGTATCAATGGATTTAAGATAGATTTAAGAAAATTGTTTTTTTGGTTGCGGTGTCCGCAATCATTTTTTTTATTTTTCCGACTCTAATTTTTTGGAATTCTTCTGTGATAGAATCCTAAAAATTGGAGGTGTTACAAGTGTCTAGGGAACAACGAAAGGAAATTTCTTTAGCAATTTTTGATACGGTTACTTTTGGTTTACCAATGTTACTTTGGAATTTATTTAAAGATGCTGGAGTGACTTTGTATTTGATGAGTACCCTTTTTCTGATTGTCGTTTTGATTACAATTTCTATTCTGTTTTTGACATAAGCGGAGCTTATTTTTGCTGACATGCTTGACGGAAATCGAGAGATTTTAGCACGACACACAGGGTGTGTATAAGTGCGCCATAAATGGACTGAGATTGGCGACAAAAAGTGTGAGCTGCGGGACACTGGTTTTAAAAAAAGAGAAATTGAAAAAGAGAGTAAGGTGAACCTTGTCCCCACTTATGGTGTGGAGCTAGGCAAAGCCTAGCAAAAAAATGTCCCTAGAGAAACGGTACTGATGACTACAGTAACAGTGGTGGTTTTTGGACAAATCACTTCCCCATCACTACTGAAAAATGAGCAGATCACTGTAGCATTAGTGATGAAAAATGATCGACCAGTTGCCGACCACTTGTCAAAGTGCCCAGTTATACGCACCAAAAATGTGAGCTGTTTGAGAAAAGCCAACGGGGTTTTTGCATAAAAGTTTGGTAACGTTTTTTGTTTGAAAAGGAGCGCACCTGCACACAAAGAAAGGGAGCGTTTTGCAAAAAAAATCAGTAGTGACAAGGGTTCAATAATGGTGAATTAAGTTTGAGTTTGTTTTGTGTTGTTTCGGAAAAGTGTGCACTCAAAAGGAGCGTTACTGTTTAAAAAAATGTAGTGAAAAAATGCAGGCATGAGTCAACGGTAAGCGGAACGAAAGTGAGCATTAAGGAGTTGACTCATTCACTGCACCCAAGAGCCTGTAGAAAAAACAAACCCCGTTTGTTTGCGCCAGCCGAAGGGGCATCCCCCGAAGATCGGGGGTAGGGGGTTTGAATATTTGCGATCCAACGGGCTAACCGTTGGCGGGTTTGGGCAGAGCCCGAAAAGAGTTACTGATGGAACAGTGCCCACTTATGCACCTGAAAATGTGCTTGTGGGTTTTCACTCTGTTCAAGCAGAATGCTATGGCATTGTACCGTTGGAAAATTGATGAAAAGATTTGGTGAAAATGATAGAATAAGAGAAAGTGTTATTCGGATGATTTGTTTGGCGAAGGTGTGAGCGGAAGACGACGACAGTCGTCGAGTGGCAACGAAAAGCGAGCACTGAGAGCCAAACGAGAACCCCCCCTAGCTAACAGGGGGGTACAAAAAACAAAGAAAAATAAAACCAATAAAAAACGAGGTATCTAATTCTAAAATGCCTCTGAGAGCGTTCAGATTCCATTCTGAGCGCTTTTATTTTTGTTTAGATATTTAACTTGGGATAATACGTTAAAAACGCTTATAAGGTATTTAAATACGTTTTTCTGTCTTGTCTGATGTGATCAACCTAAAAATCTGTTTGCGAGATGCCGAAAATTTCTAGAATTGGAAACGCAAGAGGGTTATAGCCGTATTTCATATGCTAGGATTTAACATAAAAATGGACAGGGATCGGGGGATTGATGGAGTGGAAACTATTTCAGCAGCGGTGATCGGTCAAAAGATAAATGAGTGGTATCGACATATAAAAAAACTCAATGTAACAGATGCGGAAATGCTTCGGAGTGAGATTAGAAATGAATTGGATATGATGGAGGAAGACGAGCAGGCTGTTCTTTATTTTCAGTTGATGGATTTTCGTCATGAACAAATGCTTGAATATGTGAATCCAGTGGAGCGGAAAGTGAACAAAGCTGAATATTTAAGAGCTGTCGAAGGTCAAGGAAGAAAGTTTACCGGAATCCTTGAATACTATTTCAATTTTTTCAGAGGGATGTATGAGTTTTCACAAGGTGAATACATAACTGCTATCACTTTTTATAGACAAGCGGAGAAGCGATTAGATCGGGTAGCAGATGAAGTCGAAAGAGCGGAGTTCTATTACAAAATGGCTGAGATTTTTTATCATATGAAACAAACTCAAATGTCCATGTACTACATTATGCTGGCTCTTGATACTTATAAGACTCATCCAACTTATGTGATTAAGGAAATTCAATCTCGTTTTGTTATATCAGGTAATTATGATGATTTTAACTGTCCTGAAAAATCTATTCCTCATTTGCAGGAAGCCTTGAAAAAAGCACAGTGCATTAAGGATGGATTGATGATTGGGATCACTTTGATGAATTTAGGAAATACATATCAGCGATTAGGAAAATATGAAGTTGCTTTGAATTACTTGCAAGATGCTGAAGGTTATCTGAAAGATCATACTCATATTAAAATCGTTTATTATCAGCAATCTCTTATTCATTTCAAAGTAGGGAATCATGAAATTGCGCAATACTATTTGAACGAGGGCATTGAATATGTGAAATCAAATCCTGATCCGTTGTTTAGTTCTCTATTTGACTTTCTCATAAACTTATATACTAAACCATTATGTATTGATGAGCTGTTTGAGATATTAAAGCGTTTTGATGATGTAAGAGGTTATCCATATTTAGAAGAACTGGCGTTAGAGTCCGCAGAATTTTATACTGAACATGGGCGTATGGAGAATTCTGTATATCTGTATCAACAAATGGTGTACGCTCAAAAACAAATTCGAAGGGGCGACTGTTTGTATGAGCATTAGAAAAGGCTTTGGTTTAGCTTCTTTTGCAGTGATGATGTTGATTTGCAGTGTATACGCTAGTCATGCAAATGCTGTGATCGAGCTTGCCGTGAGAAATGGTACATGATTTGAACAGACCTTTAGGGTCTGTTTTTTGTTGTAGCAGTATTTTTAAAATGTCAGGTTTAGTAAGGTTCTTGAATAAAGCGATTCAAAAAAATCAAAAAAAAATCTCCCCCTGCGGGGAAATTTGGTTTAGTCTTTGGTTTTTTAGGTTTTGTGGTTTTGGTTTAAAAAGATGGCGGTTTCGCCAGATTTTTAGGCGATTTTGACGGAGTCAGAATCGTGTCTTTTCTTATCTTGATACATATAGAAACAACTCAATTTTTAAAAATCGCTATAACACCAGTGTTATCAAGGGTTAAAAGCTATTTTGACAGCACAAAACTCCATCTGCTATTATTGAGTTACCACACAACAATAATAGAATGCTAGAGAACTAGCGCAGAAGGAGTTTTTTGCTTTGTTATATTCAGATGAATCAAATTATAGCATCCTTGACGATAAAACCGCAACAGGTAAAAAGCGGGATTGGCGAGGGAAAAAGGTGAGATCGTCGCTTGTGGCGGCTCATTATGAAGGACTTGAAAAGCGTACCGGTGCACCTTATTACGGAAAAAAAGCTGAAAAAGTATGTAATTGTGCAGAGTGTCTTGTGTTTAGAAGAGATGTTGAAACGGGCAGGCTACGATTATCAAATGCTTATTTTTGTAAAGTGAGGTTATGCTCGATGTGTGCATGGCGACGGTCGTTAAAAATTGCTAGTCATAATAAATTGATCGTTGAAGAAGCAAATAGGCAATATAAGCCTGCGTGGATATTCCTCACATTGACAGTGAAAAATGTTGAGGGCGATGATCTGAAACAGACTATTACGGATATGATGAAAGCTTGGAATCGATTGTTTGGGTATAAAGCTGTGAAAACTTCAGTTCTTGGATATTTTAGAGCCTTAGAGATCACGAAAAATCATGAACAAAATACATATCACCCTCATTTTCATGTACTAATTCCAGTGAAAAGAAGCTATTTCACTGGTAAACGTTATATTAAGCAAGCAGAGTGGACAAGCCTTTGGAAGCGTGCAATGAAATTGGATTACATACCGATTGTGCATGTGCAGAGGGTCAAAGGAAAAAAGGGAATCGATGCGGAAGCGATTGAAAAAGAAGTACGCAAAGAAATGGAAGAGCAAAAAGCCATTTTAGAGATTTCTAAGTATCCAGTGAAAGACACTGATGTGATACGTGGGAATGAAGTGACCGAGGAAAATTTAGATACGGTCTATTATTTAGATGGTGCACTTAGTGCAAGACGGTTGATCGGTTATGGTGGGATCTTGAAAGAGATTCATAAGGAACTGAATTTGACGGATGTTGAAGAAGGGGATCTTGTAAGAATTGAAGAAGATGATGATGAGGTTGCAAATGAAACGTTTGAAGTGATGGCGCGTTGGCATGTTGGAATTAAAAATTATATTATCCAGTGAGGTGCTTAACATGGATGAAATAGAAGGTATTTATTTTTGCCCTTGTTGTAATACTTTTCGTGATTGGCAACATAAAAAAGTAAGCTCTCGTTATTGCATGAAATGCCAGAAAAAAACGAATCTTAAAACCAAAAAACTAACGTTAGATAATGAATTCCATGGTCAATTTTGTTTTAAATGTTGTAAGGAAATATTGGAGGAAGTAGAGCAGGCTCATTTGTGAGTCTGTTTTTTTATTGTGTCAAGGTTGTATATAAAATTTCTTTTTTGATTGCGGTGTCCGCAAGCGTTTTATAAACTTTTCTATTTTAGGTAATTTTAAGGTTATTTTAATTGTTTGAGATACCAAAATAATGTAAATTGGTCTTTGGTAATACAAAAATTGGTTAAAAGGAGTGATTTTTTTTACTTTATTTCGTTATATTTAAGTTTGTCTCTTGCTTGTGACTGGATATAAAGTTTTATTTTTATTTAAAACCCAGTTCTAAAAGCACTTTTAAAGAAACATTTTTAGGTGTTTAATTAAATTGAACACCTATTAGATCGATGTTAACTTACTTCAAATTTCTAATAGGGGAGAATACTGTATTATGAATCTATTTTTTAAATCTATAATTGTATCAATTGTTATGGTTATGTTAGTAACATTTACTTCACCTTTGGCAACATTCGCTATTAATAATTCAGCAGAAGATGTTGATAATTCTATTGAAGATTTAGAAGCTACTTTAAAGTTCTATTTTGATGAAATAGGAGAATTAACTGATAACGGTTATGTTATTAAGGATGAAGATGCATTTAATGCTAAAATTCTTATGGGAGATCCGGCTGCTTTGAAATTGAAGGAATTAATCTCTCAAGAACCTGCTTTAAGTACTGCCAGTGCTACATCTTTTGCAAAATGTGTAGTTAATAAAATGGTGGGGAGTTATGGTAATATTGCACGTCAGTGGTTAAGCGGTGCGATCTTTACATATATCAAGACAAAGCAATATGATTTAGCGGCTAGATTAATGTTCAACTCTTTAGTTAAAGCTGGTATTAAAGTTAATGCTGCTACTGTTGCTATTGAAGTATCTTATTATGGATGGCAGTGTAGAGGTAAATTTTAAGGGGGAAGTAGTGTAATTGTCGATTTTACTTATTATTCAAGTTATTGTGGCGTTAACCGTGTTAGGTTTATTCTTTTGGACGTTTACGAGTAAGAAGGCGTCTGATGATGAAGATGTGTTTAAGTATGCTAGGTATATGATTTATTTACTTTTGGCTGAAGTATTGGTTTATCTTATATTTAATTTTATTTAATGGCAGAGGTTAAGAACCCTGCCATTTTTTTGTTACACGCTTGACGGAAATCGATAGATTTTAGCACGCACACAGGGGTGTGTATAAGTGCGCCATTGTCATGGGTGTTCTATTTCCAAAATTGCCACCACTTTTTTGTTTCTTTCTGCAAATCAATTGACCGACTGTCAATAGTGTTTAGAGGGTACAATGTTTCCTCCTATTGCAAAGATAAGCAGTAGTTAATTTACCTGCAGATTATAAATTTTAATGAGCCGTTAAGGCTCTTTTTTATTTGCAGGATATTTTTATTTGTATAATGAATGTTATAACGGAGGTGATGTGTTATGTCAGGCGATACAAAACAAGAACAAACTGTTTATAACAGTAGTGATACAGCTGCCATACTTAAAATACAAGAGTCTACGCTAAGGAAATACTGCATCATGCTAGATGAGGCAGGTTATAAATTTCATAAAAATGAGCACGGTCATCGAGGTTACTTTAACAATGATGTTATAGTGTTGAAACGCCTTATAGAAATAAAAAAACATCCTGATATGACCTTGAAACAGGCGTGTAACGCAGTTATATCATGGGTTAAGAAGAAAGACGTAACGGACAGTGATATAAATGATATAACGTATGATGAGCGTCATAACGACAGTTATAATAAGCTTTTGGATGAGTTTGAGGAATTTAAAAAACAACAAGAGGAATTCAATAAAGAATTAATTGATCAGTTGAAAAAACAGCAAGAATACATACAAAACAGTCTTCTCGAAAGAGATAAAAAGTTGTTAGAGGCCATAAGAGAAACACAAGAAACGAAAAAATTAATTGCAGCAACGGAACAGGAGGAAAAGGAAGGGCAAAAAAAATTTTGGTGGCAGTTTTGGAAATAGCACATTGACGGATGCCGAGGACGGGGATCTTGTCAGAATTGAAGAATATGAAGACGAGGTAGTCAATGAGACGTTTGAGGTCATGGCACATTGGCATGTTGGCATCAAGAATTATATAATTAACTAAATTTTATTTTGGAGGTGCTTTTTGTATGTCCATTCAAGTGGATGATGATGATGTTTTAGAGATGTGTAATATATATGCTCAAGAAACTCATCACATGGAAGCATTGATTTTGGGGAACAGGAAAGGTTTATTGGAATTAAGAAATGCAATAGATAAGGCTTTAGAAACTGGTAGTTCTGTTGCACATTTATACCCATCTGATTTTGAGGGATATGAAACTTGTATTGCTTTAGTAGATGATGAAAAACAGTTTAAGAAATTGATTACTCCTTATGTAGAGGAATATGCACAAGATGATGATGCAATCGATCCAATTGATATTATTAAAGAGTATGATTCCAAAAAAGAAAAACCCTTATAATAGGATTTTTCTTTTTTTTGGTTTAGTGGAGTATAGTTTCACCTTTTTTAGCTTTGTGTTTGCTTGGTATAGATGCTCTAAGGGCATGGTGTATGTGGATGTTTGGAGCTACGTGAAAATGCCAGTACCAGTTTGTTGAACCTGGTTTTAATGGGACTTTTCCATTATCAACTGCAAAGACTCGTGTTTTCTTTTTGCCTTTTTTATAGAATACTTTAACAAGGCTAGTTACTTTTCCATATTTATTTGTGTAGTTCCAACCAATTTCATAGTTCTTTCCAAAACCTTTTATTCTGTTTTTCAAATACTTTACGGCAGTTTTTGCGCCTTTTGATCTTATAGCCCATAAAGCAACTCTTCCTACAGTCATTGCGATAGGTATGAAGAATATTGGTAGTGCTTGTGTTGTTATTTCACTTTGACCACTTTTGGAGTCAAGTTGTTTCATTCGGTTTT
>NZ_JBNNIO010000015.1:0-2267 GCF_050269555.1 Bacillus sp. NPDC077027
TTCCAAGGCTCCTACCTATCCTGTACAAGCTGTACCAACATTCAATATCAGGCTACAGTAAAGCTCCACGGGGTCTTTCCGTCCTGTCGCGGGTAACCTGCATCTTCACAGGTACTATAATTTCACCGAGTCTCTCGTTGAGACAGTGCCCAGATCGTTGCGCCTTTCGTGCGGGTCGGAACTTACCCGACAAGGAATTTCGCTACCTTAGGACCGTTATAGTTACGGCCGCCGTTTACTGGGGCTTCAATTCGCACCTTCGCTTACGCTAAGCGCTCCTCTTAACCTTCCAGCACCGGGCAGGCGTCAGCCCCTATACTTCGCCTTACGGCTTCGCAGAGACCTGTGTTTTTGCTAAACAGTCGCCTGGGCCTATTCACTGCGGCTTCTCGGGGCTTTAACACCCCAAGAAGCACCCCTTCTCCCGAAGTTACGGGGTCATTTTGCCGAGTTCCTTAACGAGAGTTCTCTCGATCACCTTAGGATTCTCTCCTCGCCTACCTGTGTCGGTTTGCGGTACGGGCACCTCTCACCTCGCTAGAGGCTTTTCTTGGCAGTGTGGAATCAGGAACTTCGCTACTATAATTTCACTCGCCATCACAGCTCAGCCTTCACGGGAAACGGATTTGCCTATTTCCCAGCCTAACTGCTTGGACGCGGATATCCAACACCGCGCTTACCCTATCCTCCTGCGTCCCCCCATTGCTCAAATGGTGAGGAGGTGGTACAGGAATATCAACCTGTTGTCCATCGCCTACGCCTTTCGGCCTCGGCTTAGGTCCCGACTAACCCTGAGCGGACGAGCCTTCCTCAGGAAACCTTAGGCATTCGGTGGACGGGATTCTCACCCGTCTTTCGCTACTCATACCGGCATTCTCACTTCTAAGCGCTCCACCAGTCCTTCCGGTCTGGCTTCTCAGCACTTAGAACGCTCTCCTACCACTGTTCGTTAGAACAGTCCGCAGCTTCGGTGATACGTTTAGCCCCGGTACATTTTCGGCGCAGAGTCACTCGACCAGTGAGCTATTACGCACTCTTTAAATGGTGGCTGCTTCTAAGCCAACATCCTGGTTGTCTAAGCAACTCCACATCCTTTTCCACTTAACGTATACTTTGGGACCTTAGCTGGCGGTCTGGGCTGTTTCCCTTTCGACTACGGATCTTATCACTCGCAGTCTGACTCCCAAGGATAAGTCATCGGCATTCGGAGTTTGACTGAATTCGGTAACCCGGTAGGGGCCCCTAGTCCAATCAGTGCTCTACCTCCGAGACTCTTACCTTGAGGCTAGCCCTAAAGCTATTTCGGAGAGAACCAGCTATCTCCAGGTTCGATTGGCATTTCACCCCTACCCACACCTCATCCCCGCACTTTTCAACGTACGTGGGTTCGGGCCTCCATTCAGTGTTACCTGAACTTCACCCTGGACATGGGTAGATCACCTGGTTTCGGGTCTACGACCACGTACTCATTCGCCCTATTCAGACTCGCTTTCGCTGCGGCTCCGCATTTTCTGCTTAACCTTGCACGGGATCGTAACTCGCCGGTTCATTCTACAAAAGGCACGCCATCACCCATTAACGGGCTCTGACTACTTGTAAGCACACGGTTTCAGGATCTATTTCACTCCCCTTCCGGGGTGCTTTTCACCTTTCCCTCACGGTACTGGTTCACTATCGGTCACTAGGGAGTATTTAGCCTTGGGAGATGGTCCTCCCGGATTCCGACGGAATTTCACGTGTTCCGCCGTACTCAGGATACACTCTGGAGAGAATGACATTTCAGTTACAGGGCTGTTACCTTCTCTGGCGGGCCTTTCCAGACCTCTTCGCTTATCTCATTCCTTTGTAACTCCGTATAGAGTGTCCTACAACCCCAAGAGGCAAGCCTCTTGGTTTGGGCTGTTCCCGTTTCGCTCGCCGCTACTCAGGGAATCGCATTTGCTTTCTCTTCCTCCGGGTACTTAGATGTTTCAGTTCCCCGGGTCTGCCTTCTCATACTCTATGTATTCAAGTATGGATACTACTCCATTACGAGCAGTGGGTTTCCCCATTCGGAAATCTCCGGATCAACGCTTGCTTACAGCTCCCCGAAGCATATCGGTGTTCGTCCCGTCCTTCATCGGCTCCTAGTGCCAAGGCATCCACCGTGCGCCCTTTCTAACTTAACCATTGTTACTTCTTTAGAAAGAATCACTAAATTGTGTGATGAACTTTGCATTTCAATGTGAATGTATTACTTATTGTTATCTAGTTTTCAAAGAACAATG
>NZ_JBNNIO010000016.1:0-1019 GCF_050269555.1 Bacillus sp. NPDC077027
ACCGGTCCTACTGGTGATACGGGTGCTACTGGCGTAACTGGTGCAACCGGACCTACTGGTGATACAGGTGACACTGGTGCAACCGGACCTACTGGAGATACAGGTGCCACTGGTGCCACTGGTGCAACCGGACCTACTGGTCCTACTGGTGTAACTGGCGCAACCGGACCTACTGGTGATACAGGTGACACTGGTGCAACCGGACCTACTGGAGATACAGGTGCCACTGGTGCAACCGGACCTACTGGAGATACAGGTGCCACTGGCGCAACTGGACCTACTGGTCCTACTGGTGTAACTGGCGCAACCGGACCTACTGGTGATACAGGTGCCACTGGCGCAACTGGTGCAACCGGACCTACTGGAGATACAGGTGCCACTGGCGCAACTGGTGCAACCGGACCTACTGGAGATACAGGTGCCACTGGCGCAACTGGTGCAACCGGTCCTACTGGAGACACAGGTGCCACTGGCGTAACTGGTGCAACCGGAGTAACTGGTGCAACCGGACCTACTGGTGACACTGGTGTAACTGGAGCGACAGGTCCTACTGGAGATACGGGTGTAACTGGAGCGACCGGACCTACTGGTGACACTGGTGTAACTGGAGCGACCGGACCTACTGGTGCCACTGGTGTAACTGGAGCAACCGGTCCGACTGGAGATACGGGTGCTACTGGCGTAACTGGTGCAACCGGACCTACTGGAGATACGGGTGCTACTGGCGTAACTGGAGCAACCGGACCTACTGGTGACACTGGTGTAACTGGAGCGACAGGTCCTACTGGAGATACGGGTGCTACTGGTGTAACTGGAGCAACCGGTCCTACTGGAGATACGGGTGTAACTGGAGCGACCGGACCTACTGGTGACACTGGTGTAACTGGAGCAACCGGTCCTACTGGAGATACGGGTGTAACTGGTGCAACCGGTCCTACTGGAGATACGGGTGTAACTGGTGCAACCGGACCTACTGGAGACACAGGTGCCACTGGCGCAACTGGAGCAACCGGACCTAC